>NZ_CP180589.1:2885000-2887500 GCF_047782825.1 Stenotrophomonas maltophilia
AACTTGTTTGAGGAACTTGAAGCTCTTCGTGAAGTTGTTGCTGCAAGTCCAGGTCGAAACCGGGTGCCTGCAAAAAAAGGAAAACCCCGCTGCGCATGCAGCGGGGTTTTTGGGTATAAACCCTGGCGATGACCTACTCTCGCATGGCTTGAGCCACACTACCATCGGCGCAGCTGCGTTTCACTTCCGAGTTCGGGATGGGATCGGGTGGTTCCACAGCGCTAATTTCACCAGGGAGGCTTTTGGAGAGTCGCACTCGTCCCAGTGGGACAAGGCGCCAGCCTCGCATAGTTCTTGTGACGTAGCTTGCACTTGGATGCCCTTACGACGTTGTCGTAAAGCCAAGGCAACTTGAGGTTATATGGTCAAGCCACACGGATCATTAGTATCAGTTAGCTCAATACATTGCTGTACTTACACACCTGACCTATCAACCACATAGTCTATATGGTTCCTTCAGGGGGCTTGTGCCCCGGGAGATCTCATCTTGAGGCGCGCTTCCCGCTTAGATGCTTTCAGCGGTTATCGCTTCCGAACATAGCTACCCGGCAATGCCACTGGCGTGACAACCGGAACACCAGAGGTTCGTCCACTCCGGTCCTCTCGTACTAGGAGCAGCCCCTCTCAAATCTCCAACGCCCATGGCAGATAGGGACCGAACTGTCTCACGACGTTCTGAACCCAGCTCGCGTACCACTTTAAATGGCGAACAGCCATACCCTTGGGACCGACTACAGCCCCAGGATGTGATGAGCCGACATCGAGGTGCCAAACACCGCCGTCGATATGAACTCTTGGGCGGTATCAGCCTGTTATCCCCGGAGTACCTTTTATCCGTTGAGCGATGGCCCTTCCATACAGAACCACCGGATCACTAAGTCCTAGTTTCCTACCTGCTTGATCCGTCGATCTTGCAGTCAAGCACGCTTATGCCTTTGCACACAGTGCGCGATGTCCGACCGCGCTGAGCGTACCTTCGAGCTCCTCCGTTACTCTTTAGGAGGAGACCGCCCCAGTCAAACTACCCACCATACACGGTCCCCGACCCAGATAATGGGCCCAGGTTAGAACGTCAAGCACGACAGGGTGGTATTTCAAGGATGGCTCCGCTGCAGCTAGCGCCACAGTTTCATAGCCTCCCACCTATCCTACACAGACGAACTCAACGTTCAGTGTAAAGCTATAGTAAAGGTTCACGGGGTCTTTCCGTCTTGCCACGGGAACGCTGCATCTTCACAGCGATTTCAATTTCACTGAGTCTCGGGTGGAGACAGCGCCGCTGTCGTTACGCCATTCGTGCAGGTCGGAACTTACCCGACAAGGAATTTCGCTACCTTAGGACCGTTATAGTTACGGCCGCCGTTTACTGGGGCTTCGATCAAGAGCTTCGCCTTGCGGCTGACCCCATCAATTAACCTTCCAGCACCGGGCAGGCGTCACACCCTATACGTCCACTTTCGTGTTTGCAGAGTGCTGTGTTTTTGATAAACAGTCGCAGCGGCCTGGTTACTGCGACCCTCTTCAGCTATAGCTCGCACGAGCCACCAAAAAGGGTGCACCTTCTCCCGAAGTTACGGTGCCATGTTGCCTAGTTCCTTCACCCGAGTTCTCTCAAGCGCCTGAGAATTCTCATCCTACCCACCTGTGTCGGTTTACGGTACGGTCTGCGTAAGCTGAAGCTTAGGAGCTTTTCCTGGAAGCGTGGTATCAGTGACTTCGCCATAAAGGCTCGTCTCGGTGCTCGGTCTTAAAGGATCCCGGATTTGCCAAAGATCCAAACCTACCGCCTTTCCCCAGGACAACCAACGCCTGGTACACCTAACCTTCTCCGTCCCTCCATCGCACTTACGCGAGGTGCAGGAATATTAACCTGCTTCCCATCGACTACGACTTTCGTCCTCGCCTTAGGGGCCGACTCACCCTGCGCCGATTAACGTTGCGCAAGGAAACCTTGGGCTTTCGGCGTGCGGGTTTTTCACCCGCATTATCGTTACTCATGTCAGCATTCGCACTTCCGATACCTCCAGCAGACTTCTCAATCCACCTTCAACGGCTTACGGAACGCTCCTCTACCGCGCATACAAAGTATGCACCCCAAGCTTCGGTTCACTGCTTAGCCCCGTTAAATCTTCCCCGCAGACCGACTCGACCAGTGAGCTATTACGCTTTCTTTAAAGGGTGGCTGCTTCTAAGCCAACCTCCTGGCTGTCTGTGCCTTTCCACATGGTTTTCCACTTAGCAGTGAATTTGGGACCTTAGCTGTGGGTCTGGGTTGTTTCCCTTTTCACGACGGACGTTAGCACCCGCCGTGTGTCTCCCATACAGTCCGTCTCGGTATTCGGAGTTTGCAATGGTTTGGTAAGTCGCGATGACCCCCTAGCCATAACAGTGCTCTACCCCCGAGAGGATACATATGAGGCGCTACCTAAATAGCTTTCGAGGAGAACCAGCTATCTCCGGGTTCGATTAGCTTTTCACTCCTAATCACAGCTCATCCCCG
>NZ_CP180589.1:2892500-3320000 GCF_047782825.1 Stenotrophomonas maltophilia
GTGCTTGACCACCCCGGTGCGCGCGAATCGCTGACCAAGCTGCGCCCCGGTGCCGAGATCGCCTTCGACATGCCGCTGTCCGGCGACCTGCGCAGCATCCGCTTCGACCGCGATGGCGACAACCGGGTGGAACTGAGCCTGGCCGGCGATGACATCAAGGAAAAGGTGACCAAGCGCGAGACCTCCACGCGCACGGTGGTCACCAGCGGCGAGATCACCAGTTCGCTGTATGCCGCGGCCCGCCGCGCCGGGCTGTCGCCGTCGGCGATCGCGACGATGACCGACGACATCTTCAAGTACGACATCGACTTCTCCAAGGACCTGCAGCCGGGCGACCGCTTCAGCGTGGTGATGGACGAGACCTGGCGCGAAGGCGAGAAGGTGGACACCAGCAAGATCCTGGCGGCGACCTTCACCACCGGTGGCAAGACCTATTCGGGCTTCCGCTTCGAGCGCGGCGGCAAATCCGAGTACTACGACCTCAACGGCCGTTCGCTGAAGAAGAGCTTCATCCGCATGCCGATCCCGTTCGCACGCCTGAGCTCGACCTTCGGCGCACGCAAGCACCCGGTGCTGGGCAAGATGCGCATGCACAAGGGCGTGGACTACGCCGCGCGTACCGGTACGCCGATCATGGCCGCCGGCGATGCGCGCGTGCAGTTCGCCGGCGTGCAGCGCGGCTACGGCAACGTGGTGATCCTCGACCACGGCCGCGGCCACACCACGCTGTACGGGCACATGTCGCGCTTTGCGAACATCAAGACCGGCCAGCGCGTGGCGCAGGGCACGGTGATCGGCTACGTCGGTTCGACCGGCCTGGCCACCGGCCCGCACCTGCACTACGAATTCCGCGTGAACGGCGAGCACCGCAATCCGCTGACCGTGACCATGCCGCCGCCGGAACCGCTGAAGGGCGCCGAGCTGGTGGCGTTCCGCGCGCAGACCGCGCCGGCCATGGCCCGCATCCAGGGCATGGAGAAGCTGATCTACGCCGAGGCAAGCCCGGCCCCGAGCAGCCGCGAGGCCGCCGCTTCGACCGAGGTGGCCAGCGCCAAGACCAAGCCAGCCAACGGCCACAAGCGCGGCTGACCGGCCCTGCGTTGACGAAGAAGGACGCAGCAGCACAAGCTTGCCGCGTCCTTTTTTTATGCCCGCCATGATCACGACTGCCGACGCCGATGCCCCGCTCTACCTTGGCCTGATGTCCGGCACCAGCGCCGACGGCATCGATGCTGCGCTGGTGCAGTTCCCCGCCAGCGGTGGCTGCCGCTTCGTGCGCGGCCTGACCGCCCGCTGGGAGCCGGTGCTGCGCGCGCGGCTGGTGGCGCTGGGCGAAGGCGGGCCGCTGGAGTCGCTGGAGGAGCTGGGCGAGCTGGATGCGCGCATCGCGATCAACTTCGCCGCGGCCGCCAACCAGCTGCTGGACGAGGCCGGGGTGGATCGCCGCCAGGTGCGGGCGATCGGCTCGCACGGGCAGACCGTGCGCCACCGGCCGCTGGCCGATCCGGCCTTCACCGTGCAGCTGGGCGATGGCAACCGCATTGCCGAACTGACCGGCATCACCACGGTGGGTGATTTCCGCCGGCGTGACGTGGCGGCGGGCGGCCATGGCGCGCCGCTGATGCCGGCCTTCCACCTGGCCATGCTGGGCACCGCCGGCGAGGACCGCGCGGTGCTCAACCTGGGCGGGATCGGCAACCTGACCCTGATCCCACAGAACGGCGTGCCGCGCGGCTTCGATACCGGCCCGGCCAATGCGCTGATGGATGCCTGGTGCCAGCGCCATACCGGCCGCAGCTTCGATGCCGACGGCGCCTATGCCGCCAGCGGTGCGGTGGATACGGCGCTGCTGGCCGGCTGGCGCTCGGACCCGTGGTTCGACCTGCCACCGCCCAAGAGCACCGGGCGCGAGCAGTTCCACCTGGCCTGGGCCGAGGCCTGCATGATTGAAGGCGAGTACGCGGCCGCTGATGTGCAGGCCACCCTGCTGGAACTGACCGCGCTGACCGTGGCTGATGCGCTGCTGGCCCAGCAGCCGGATACCCGCCGGGTGCTGGTCTGCGGTGGCGGCGTGCACAACCGGCAGCTGATGCGCCGGCTGGCGGCGCGGCTGCCCGGGATGGTGGTGGAGTCCAGTGCGGCGCACGGGCTGGACCCCGAATATGTGGAGGCGATGGGTTTCGCCTGGCTGGCGCAGCGGACGATGGATGGGCTGGCCGGCAATCTGCCGAGCGTGACCGGAGCGAAGGGGCCGCGGATTCTCGGGGCGATCCACCTGGCGTGAGGTCGCGCCATCCACGCATGGCGTGGATCTACAAAGGCGCGCGGCGACGCAGAATCGCGGGGTGCGTGTAGCGCCGGGCCAGGCCCGGCGATGCGGTGTCAGATCAATCGAAACCCTGCCCCGCCGGCATGGCCTGCAGGGCGGCGATCGCCGCTGACAGGGCGTCCACTTCGGGATCGATGAAGCCGGAGCGCACTTCCAGTTCGCTGCTCAGCAGGCCCTGCTCGAGCAGGACCGCGCAGGTCTGTTCATGGGTCCAGCCGCGCGCCACGGCCACCCTTCGGATACGTTCAAACAGCAGCGGGTCCACGTCCCGCACCACGACATCGGCCATGCTCCCTTCCCCGTTCGCAAGGCACCGCCCCCTCGGCGCGTCCGGGGCGATCATCCCGCAGTCCGGGGTGCCAGGCAATCAGGGGGCCGGGGGTTCGCCGCGATCGTGGATGCGCCGCCACAGCCAGGCCAGCAGCAGCAGGGTGGGCACCACGGTGACCGCGCTGAGCATGAAGAAGGTGCTGTAGGACGTGGCTTCGACGATATACCCCGACACGCCGCCGACGAACTTGCCCGGCAGGTTGGCCAGCGACACCAGCAGGGCGTACTGGGTGGCGGTGAAGTTGCGGTCGGTCAGCGAGGACATGAAGGCCACCAGCACGGTGCCGGCGAAGCCCTGGAACAGGTTGTCGGCGCTGAGCGCGGCGTAGAACGCCCACAGCTGGCCGGGGTTGTGCGCCATCAGCAGGAAGGCCAGATTGGACAGGGCCACGCCCAGGGCGGCCACCAGCAGCATGCGGCGGAAGCCGAACGCCGCCACCGCAATGCCGCCCAGGAAGGCGCCGCCGATGCCCATCCACACGCCGAACAGCTTGGAGACGGTGGCGATGTCGGCCTTGTCGAAGCCCGAATCCAGGTAGAACGGACCGGCCATCACGCCGATGACCTGGTCGGGGAACTTGAACAGGCCGACGAAGGCGAGCAGGCCCAGCGCCAGGGCGATGCCGTTGCGGGTGAAGAAGCTGGTGATGGGCTGCACGAAGGCTTCGGCCACATCGATGCGGCGCTGCACGGCCTGCGCGGGGCGGTCCGGCTCACGGCACAGCAGGGTGGTGATGATCGGCAGCAGCATCAGCCCGGCCATGGCCAGGTAGGCGACGATCCAGCCTTCGAACTGGGCCAGGTACAGGGCGCCGGCGCCGGCCAGGATCAGGCCGATGCGGTAGCCCAGGGTGTAGGTGGCCGCCAATGCGGCCTGCGCGGTTTCCGGGGCGATCTCGATGCGGTAGGCATCGACCACCGAATCCTGGGTGGCACCGGCGAAGGACGCCACCAGCACCCAGGCCACCAGCGGCCAGACGCCCTGTTCGGGGCGGACGAAGGCCAGCGCGACCAGGCCGATCAGCACGGCCACCTGCGACAGCAGCAGCCAGGAGCGGCGGCGTCCCATGAAGGCCAGCAGCGGGAAGGCATAGCGGTCCAGCAGCGGTGCCCAGACGAACTTCAGCAGGTAGAAGAAGCTGGCCAGGCTGATCAGGCCGATGCTGCCCAGGTCCAGGCCGACATCACGCAGGCGGGTGGACAGGGTCTGCGAGGCGATCAGCAGGAACGGCAGGCCGCTGCCGAAGCCCAGCAGGGCCATGGTCAGGGCCGAGGGCGTGCCGAAGGCGCGCTTGATCCCGGCCCAGCCCTTGTAGCTGGGCTTTGCAGCGGCTTCGCTCACAGGTCGTAGTCCACGGTGAACGGGGCGTGGTCGGAGAAGCGCTGGTCGCGGTAGATCGCGCAGCTGCGCAGGCGCTCACGCAGGCCGGGGGTGATGAACTGGTAATCGATACGCCAACCGACGTTGTTGGCGCGGGCGGCGCCGCGGTTGCTCCACCAGGTGTAGTCCTCGCCGGTGGGGTGCAGCAGGCGGTAGGCGTCAGCCCAGCCGCGGCCGGTGGCCACGTCGGTGGCCTGGCCGTGGTCGGCGCACAGGCCGTTGAGCCAGTCGCGCTCTTCGGGCAGGCAGCCGGAATTCTTCTGGTTGGACTTCCAGTTCTTGATGTCCAGCGCCGAGCGGACGATGTTCCAGTCGCCGCACAGCACGTAGTCACGGCCGCTGCGTGCCCACTCTTCCAGGATCGGCCGCAGCCATTCCATCACTTCGAACTTGAAGCCCTGGCGCAGGTCGCCGGAGCTGCCGGACGGGATATAGAAGGAGACCACGCTGAGTTTGCCGAAGCGGGCCTCTATGTAGCGGCCTTCATCGTCGAACGGGGCCCAGCCCAGCGAGGTGATGACCTGGTCCGGCTCGCGCTTGCTGTAGATGGCCACGCCGCTGTAGCCCTTCTTGGTGATGGCATCGCGGTAGAAGCAGTGGTGGCCGTCTGGGCGGAACATGGGATCGGTGAGCTGGTCCTCCTGCGCCTTGGTTTCCTGGATGCACAGAACGTCGGCGTCCTGGGCACGGAACCAGTCGAGGAAGCCCTTGGTGGCGGCCGAGCGGATGCCATTGGCGTTGAAGCTGATGATGCGCATGCGGAAGAACCTACGGCGGGAAACCGGGCAAGCATACCGGTTGCCCGGCGGCCCGCGCAGCCCGCCGGCCGGGCCCGCCAGGGCCTTCACGGGGGGCCGGACGAGCGCGGAACGCCCAGCTGGATTAGGATTTGTGCTCCAAATGAAGATGAATCGAGTTTTGATGAGCGACCACCGCCACCGTTTCCTGCAGCTGGCCCTGACCGCCGATGCCCTGCGCTTCGGCCAGTTCACCCTGAAGTCCGGCCGCCTGAGCCCCTATTTCTTCAACGCCGGCCGTTTCGACTCCGGCTCGCTGCTGTCCCAGCTGGGCGCCTGCTATTCCGATGCGATCGACGCCAGCGGAATCAAGTACGACGTGGTGTTCGGCCCGGCGTACAAGGGCATTCCGCTGGCCACCGCGATGGCCTGCGAGCTGGCCCAGCGTGGCCGCGACCTGCCGCTGTCGTTCAACCGCAAGGAAGTGAAGGACCATGGTGAAGGCGGCCAGCTGATCGGCGCCGACCTGACCGGCAAGCGCGTGCTGATCGTGGACGACGTGATCACCGCCGGTACCGCCATCCGTGAAGCTCTGGGCATCATCCGTGCCGCAGGCGGCATTCCGGCCGGCATCGTGGTGGCCCTGGACCGCCAGGAGATCGCTTCGGACGCCGACCACCGCTCGGCCGCCCAGGCCGTGGCCGAAGAGGCTGGCATTCCGGTGATCGCCGTCGCAACCCTGGCCGATCTGCTTGATTTCGCCTCCGGAAACCCGGAACTTGTGGGCTACCGGCAGCCGCTGGAAGCCTATCGGGCCCAGTACGGCGTCCGTTCCGCACGCTGACCCAGGGGAAGGTCGCATGTTCCGAGTTCCTGCCATCGTTGCCGCCGGCCTGCTGCTGGCGCTTCCGGCCAGCGTGCTGGCCCAGTCCAGCACGCCGGACAAGAAGCTGTACTGCTGGAACGAGGGCAAGGAACGGATCTGCAGCGATGCGCTGCCGGCCGATGCGGTCAACAACGCCCGTGATGAGTTCAATGCCCGCAGCGGCGTGCGCAACGCGCAGGTGCAGCGCGCGTTGACCGACGAGGAACGCGACGCCGCCAGTACCGCGGCGGCGCAGGAACAGCTGGACCAGATGGCCGCGCAGACCAAGCAGCGCACCGAACAGGCCATGCTGATGACCTACGGCAGCGAGGACGCACTGCGCAAGGTGTTCGCCGAGCGCCAGGGCGTGCTGGACAACAACCTCAACACTGCCCGCTACAACGTGACCAGCCTGCGCAATGCGCTGGTGACCCTGCTGGCCGCGGCCGGCGACCGCGAGCTGGCCGGTGTCCAGGTGGCCGCGCCGCAGGCCAATGCGATCCGCCAGCGGCATGCGCAGCTGCAGGCGCAGGAGCGCCTGCAGACCAGCTTCGAGCAGCAGCAGGTCGCCCTGAAGGCCGAGATCGAAACCAGCCTGCAGCGCTACCGCGAGCTGAAGGGCGCAACCCCGGGCGGTTGAGGCCCAACCGCCCGCCGGCCCCCGGGCCAAAGGCACCACAGGCGCCCGGTTACGGTCCGGGCCATGGAATTTATGCACTCTTTACGCGTCGGCCCGGTCCGGCGCGTAGTGCGTTTATGGGGGGCAGGACGACGATGGCGGCCTGAGGTGGAGGGGTTCCACCAGGACGCATTGCAATGTCCCCCTGGCTGTCGTTGTTCTGTGGCGTGCTGGTGCTGGTCGCCGCCGCCTACCTTCTTTATGTCGTGCTGCGGCCCGAGTCGTTCTGAGCGGAGCCTGCCATGACCGAGATGCTTGTGATTCTTGCCACCAGCCTGCTGCTGGCGTGGCCGCTGGGCCTGTACCTGGCGCGGGTGATGCGTGGCGCGCCGATGAAGGTCGACGTGCTGTTTCATTGGATCGAAACGCCGCTGTACCGGCTGTTCGGTGTTGATCCGGCGCGTTCGATGTCCTGGCGCGGCTACGTGCTGGCCTTCGTGCTGAGCAACGTGGTGGTGGCCGTGCTGACCCAGGCGGTGTTCATGACCCAGGCGTGGTTGCCGTTGAACCCGGACCAGATCCCGAACATGCGCTGGGACACGGCGCTGCACACGATGATCTCGTTCCTGACCAACACCAACCAGCAGCACTACTCGGGCCAGGCGCAGCTGTCCTACCTTTCGCAGATGACCGGCATCACCGGCCTGCAGGTGGTGACGCCGATGATGGGGCTGGCGTTGGCAGTGGCCACGCTGCGCGCGTTGTTCTCGCGTGCGCCGCAGGCTGCGGCGGCCACCGGGGCCGGCGATGACCGCCAGGTGGCGGTGGGCAACTACTACGTGGATGTGGTGCGCCTGTGCGTGCGCTTCCTGCTGCCGCTGTGCCTGGTGTGGACGCTGGTACTGACCAGCCAGGGCGTGCCGTCGACCATGGACGGTGGCCCGCAGGCCACGCCGATCGACGCCAGCGCCGGCATGGCCGAGCAGAAACTGCCGTTGGGCCCGGTGGCGGCGATGGTCGCGGCCAAGCAGCTGGGGGCCAATGGTGGCGGCTGGTACGGCCCGAACAGCAGTTTCCCGCTGGAGAACCCGACGCCGCTGTCCAACGCGCTGGAAGTGCTTGGCATCCTGCTGGTGCCGATGGCGGTGATCTTCATGATCGGTGCGTTCACGGGGCGGCGCCGCTTCGGTGCCCTGGTGTTCGGCTGCATGCTGGGCATGTCGCTGCTGTCCACCGGCGCGATGATGTGGAGCGAAGGCCATAGCGCCAGCGCGGCCACGCCGCTGCTGATGGAAGGCAAGGAGGTGCGCTTCGGCGCCGATGGCACGGCGCTGTGGGCGGCGGTGACCACCCAGGTGTCCAATGGCTCGGTGAACGGCATGCACGATTCGCTGGCGCCGCTGAGCGGTGGCATCGCGATGGTCAACATGCTGGTCAGCGCGATCTGGGGCGGCATCGGCTGTGGCCTGCAGCAGTTCATCGTGTACCTGCTGCTGGGGGTGTTCCTGGCCGGGCTGATGACCGGGCGTACGCCTGAGCTGTTCGGCCGCAAGCTGGAAACCCCGCAGGTGCGCCTGCTGGCCCTGCTGGTGCTGCTGCAGCCGATCACCCTGCTGGTGTTCACCGCGATCACCCTGGCCGTGCCGGGCCTGTCGGGTACCTCCAACCCCGGCTTCCATGGCATCAGCCAGGTGTTCTACGAGTACGTGTCGGCCTACGCCAACAACGGGTCGGGCTTCGAAGGGCTGGGTGACGCCACGCCGTGGTGGAACCTGAGCTGCTCGCTGGTGCTGCTGCTGGGCCGTTTCCCGCTGCTGATCATTCCGCTGGTGGTGGCCGCGCAACTGGCCGCCAAGCGCCAGGCCCCGGAATCGGCCGGCAGCCTGCAGATCGAAACCCCGACCTTCGCCCTGACCCTGGTCTCGGTGATCGTCATCCTGACCGTGCTGCAGTTCATGCCGGCGCTGGTGCTAGGCCCCATTGCCGACCACCTGAGCCTGGGACTGCACTAAGGACCCCTCATGAGTACCCAAGCAAGTTCCCCCCGCAGTTCCCTTGCACCGCGCCCTGCCCTGCTTGATGGCGCGGGCCTGCGCCGTGCGCTGGTCGAGGCGGTGCGCAAGCTTTCCCCCATGCACCTGGTGCGCAGCCCGGTGATGGCGGTGGTGATGGCCGGCACGATCGTGGCCGCCATCGTGACCCTGACCGGCAACGCGCCGCTGGGCTTCGGCCTGGCGGTGACCGCGATCCTGCTGGTGACCGTGCTGTTCGGCAACTTCGCCGAAGCGGTGGCCGAAGCGCGCGGCCGGGGCCAGGCGGCATCGCTGCGCCGTGCCCGCCAGGATCTGGTGGCACGCAGGCTGGCCGCACCGCAGCCCGGCGCCGCCGAGGCCCAGGTACCGGCCGCCGAGCTGCGCCCCGGCGACCATGTGATCGTCAGCGCCGGTGAGCTGGTGCCGGCCGATGGCGAGATCGTGCAGGGCCTGGCCACCATCAACGAAGCGGCGGTGACCGGTGAATCGGCACCGGTGCTGCGCGAGGCCGGCACCGACCGCTCCGGCGTGATCGGCGGCACCAAGGTGCTGTCCGACCAGATCATCGTGCGGGTGACCGCCGAGCCGGGCCACAGCTTCCTGGACCGGATGATCGCGCTGGTGGAAGGCGCCAACCGGCAGAAGACGCCGAACGAGATCGCGCTGACCCTGCTGCTGGCGGCGATGACGCTGACCTTCCTGGTGGTGGTGGCGACGCTGCCGGCCATCGGTGCGGCGGTAGGCGTGCAGGTTGATCCGCTGCTGCTGATCGCCCTGCTGGTCTGCCTGATCCCGACCACCATCGGCGGCCTGCTGCCGGCGATTGGTATTGCGGGCATGAACCGTGCGCTGGCGGCCAACGTGCTGGCCAAGTCGGGCAAGGCGGTGGAAGTGGCCGGCGACGTGGACGTGCTGCTGCTGGACAAGACCGGCACCATCACCTACGGCGACCGCCAGGCCAGCCACTTCCACCCATTGGCCGGCATCGATGCCAGCCAGCTGCGCGAAGCAGCACTGCTTTCGTCGCTGGCCGACCCGACCCCGGAAGGCAAGTCGATCGTGCGCCTGGCCCGCGAACAGGGCTGCGCCACCGCCGAACCGGACCATGCCGAGTACCTGGCCTTCAGCGCGCAGACCCGCATGTCCGGCGTGGATCTGACCCAGCCTGGTCAGGAGCCCGGCCGGCAGATCCGCAAGGGCGCCGCCGATGCGATCCGTGCCCACGTACAGGCGCTGGGCGGCAATGTCCCGGCTGAACTGGCCGGTCGCGTGGAACAGGTGGCACGCAACGGCGCCACCCCGCTGGTGGTGGCCGAGGGCCGCCACGTGATGGGCGTGATCGAGCTGTCGGACGTGGTCAAGCACGGCATGCGCGAGAAGTTCGCGCAGCTGCGGGCGATGGGCATCCGCACGGTGATGATCACCGGCGACAACCCGCTGACCGCTGCCGCGATTGCTGCCGAGGCCGGCGTGGACGACTACATCGCCGAGGCTCGGCCGGAAGACAAGCTGGCCCGCATCCGCCAGGAACAGGCCGGTGGCCGCCTGGTGGCGATGGTGGGCGACGGTACCAACGACGCGCCGGCACTGGCCCAGGCCGATATCGGCCTGGCGATGAACTCCGGCACGCAGGCGGCGAAGGAAGCCGGCAACATGGTCGATCTGGATTCGGATCCGGCCAAGCTGCTGGCGGTGGTGGAAGTGGGCAAGCAGCAGCTGATCACCCGCGGCGCGCTGACCACCTTCTCGCTGGCCAACGATGTGTCCAAGTACTTCGCGATCCTGCCGGCGCTGTTCGCCGCTGCGGTCCCGGCCATGGCCGCGCTGAACGTGATGCAGCTGTCCAGCCCGCGCAACGCGGTGCTGGCGGCGCTGATCTTCAACGCCCTGGTGATTCCGGCCCTGATTCCGCTCGCTCTGCGTGGCGTGCGCTTCCGCCCGGCCACGGCAACGGCTCTGCTGCGCCGGAACATGCTGGTGTACGGCCTGGGTGGCGTGCTGCTGCCGTTCGCGGCAATCAAGTTGATCGACCTTCTTCTTGTCCTGGTATTCGGCGCATGAACCGTTCTGTCTCACCTTCTTCTTCCCTGCCGCGCGACGCGCGCGAACACACGGCCGAGGCCGGCGTGGCGCGCCTGCAGGATGACGCCCGCTGGCGCCCGGCGATCGGCCTGGGCGTGGCCACCCTGCTGCTGGCCGGTGCGGTCTACGCCGGCATCGCCACCGGCTTTGCCGGCCTGACCTTCCCCACCCAGGCCGAGGGCAGCCTGCTGCGCGATGGCAGCGGCCAGGTGCGCGGATCGGCGTGGCTGGCGCAGCCGTTCACCGGCGATGGCTACTTCCAGGCACGGCCGTCGGCGGCCAATTACGATCCGATGGCGGCGGCCGGTTCCAACCTGGCCCGCAGCAACCCGGCCCTGGCCGAGCGCGTGGCCGCCAGCACCGCGGCGGTGGCCGCACGCGAAGGCGTGGCACCGGCACAGGTGCCCGCCGATCTGGTCACCCAGTCCGGCGGCGGCCTGGACCCGCAGCTGTCACCGGCGGCGGCGCAGCTGCAGGTCGCCCGCGTGGCGCGTGCGCGTGGCCTGCCGGTGGAACGCGTGCAGGCCCTGCTGCAGGCGCACACCGAAGGGCGCCAGTGGGGCCTGTTCGGGCAGCCGCGGGTGAACGTGGTGACCCTGAACTTCGCACTGGACCACGCGGCCAAGGCACCGTGATGCCGGCCTGCACCGGCTGCGCGCACAATGGCGGCCATGACAGCAGCTGCGATGAATGACGCGCGTACCCGCCAGGCCGATGCCCTGGTGGAAGGCCTGCAGCGCGAAGCCGGCGGCAAGCTGACCGTGTTCCTCGGCGCGGCGCCCGGCGTGGGCAAAACCTACACCATGCTGACCCGTGCCCAGGAACAGCTGCGCCGCGGCGTGGACCTGGTGGTGGGGCTGGTGGAAACCCACGGCCGCGCCGATACCCAGGCCCTGCTGGAAGGCCTGCCGCAGCTGCCGCTGAAGGACGTGGCCTACCACGGCCACGCCCTGCAGGAGATGGACCTGGATGCCGTGCTGGCGCGGCACCCGGCGCTGGTGCTGGTGGATGAGCTGGCCCACCGCAACGCGCCGGGCAGCCGCCACGAACGGCGCTGGCAGGATGTGATGGAGCTGCTGGATGCCGGCATCGATGTCTGGACCACGGTCAACATCCAGCATCTGGAAAGCCTCAACGATGTGGTGATGCGCATCACCGGCGTGCGCGTGAGCGAAACCGTGCCCGACGGTGTGCTGGACCGCCTGCATGACATCGTGCTGGTGGACCTGCCGCCACGCGAGCTGATCGCACGCCTGCAGCAGGGCAAGGTGTACGTGCCCGAGCAGGCGGCGCAGGCGCTGCAGGCGTTCTTTTCGCCGGCCAACCTGACCGCACTGCGCGAACTGGCGATGCAGGAAGCCGCCGACCGCGTCGACAGCAGCCTGCGCGAAACCCGCGCCGCGCGCGGTGAAGGCAACCTGCCGCTGCGCCGCGGCGTGCTGGTGGCCATCGATGGCGGGGGCCAGAGCGAGTATCTGGTGCGGGTGGCGCGGCGCATCGCCGAACGCCGCGATGCGCCGTGGACCGTGGTGACCGTGCAGAGCCGGCGCCAGGATGAAGCCACCCGCCGCGAGATCGATGCCGCCTTCGCGCTGGCCCGCCGCCTGGGCGGCGATGCGGAACTGCTGCATGGCTCGAGCATTGCCGATGCCCTGCTCGACCACGCCGCGCACAACGGGGTGTCGACCCTGGTGCTGGGCCGTACCCGCGAGCGCCCGCTGGCACGCATGTTCAACCGCACCCTGACCCAGCAGCTGATCCAGCGCGGTGCGCACTACGAGATCACCATCATCAGCACGCCGCAGGCGCGTGCACGCGCCCGCCGCGAAGGGCTGCTGCCGCCGATGCGTGGCATCAGCCATGAGCCCCTGCAGGCGCTGGTGGCCACCGCGCTGGCCTGCGTGGTGGCCTGGCTGGGCGAACGCTGGGTGGGCATGGCCGACCTGTCGATGGTGTTCATCGTGGCGGTGGTACTGGTGGCCGCCCGCACCCGCGCCAGCGTGGCGGTGATGGCCGCGATCCTGTGCTTCCTGGCCTACAACTTCCTGTTCATCGCGCCGCGCTTCACCTTCGCCATCGGGGCGCGGCAGGGCGTGATCACCGTGTTCCTGTTCCTGGCCGCCGCGCTGGTGGCCGGGCGCCTGGCCTCGCGCCTGCGCATGCAGGTGATCGCCCTGCGCGCGGCCAACCGCCATGCGCGTGCCCGCCAGCAGCTGGGCCGGCAGCTGGCCAGCGCGGCCGGCAATGGCGAGGTGGCGCAGGCAGGACGGCAGGCGCTGGAACAGGCCATGGACGTGCCGGCGTGGCTGCGGATCGGCGCCGATACCGCCGCCGCCGGCCGTTCGCAACCGGGCGATACCGATCTGGCTGCCGCCGACTGGGCCCTGCGCCACGGCCAGCCCAGCGGCCGTTTCACCGATACCCTGGCCGGCGCGCAGTGGTGGTTCCTGCCGCTGCTGGATGGCGAAGACCGCGCGATCGGCGTGGCCGGCCTGTACCTGCCCGGCACCCGCCTGCTGCCCGAACAGCGCCAACTGGCCGAAGCCATGGTGGACGACATCGCCCAGGCCGCGCTGCGCACCCGCCTGGTGGCCGAACTGGAAAAGGCGCATGTGAGCAACGAGACCGAGCGCCTGCGTTCGGCGCTGCTGTCGTCGGTATCGCACGATCTGCGCTCGCCGCTGGCGGCGATGATCGGTTCGGCCGACAGCCTGGCCAGCTACGGCACGGCGATGGACGCCACCGATCGCCGCGCCCTGCTGGATACCATCGTGGTGGAGGGCGAGCGGCTGGACCGCTACATCCAGAACCTGCTGGACATGACCCGGCTGGGCCACGAAGGGCTGAAGATCAACCGCGACTGGATCGGCGTGGACGAGCTGATCGGCTCGGCGGCGCGGCGGCTGCAGCGCTACCAGCCCAAGGTGCGGCTGGAACTGGACATTCCGGCCACGCTGGCGCCGATCTGGGTGCATCCGGCGCTGGTCGAACAGGCGGTATTCAACGTGATGGAAAACGCAGCGAAGTTTTCCCCGCCCGATGCGCCGGTGCTGGTGCAGGCACGCATGCTGGACGGGCAGCTGCGCATCGACGTGATCGATGCCGGCCCCGGCATTCCCGACGACGAGCGCGCGCGCATCTTCGACATGTTCTACAGCGTGGAACGCGGCGACCGCGGCCGCCACGGCACCGGATTGGGCCTGACCATCTGCCAGGGCATGATCGGCGCCCATGGCGGCAGCGTGCAGGCGCTGCCCGGACGCGACGGTCGCGGTACCCTGATCCGCATCACCCTGCCCTTGCTCAAGCCAGCCACCCACGATGAGCCCGACCCCGATTGACGCCGGCGTGCCGGCAGCGCGCGTGCTGGTGATCGACGATGAAACCCAGATCCGCCGGTTCCTGGACATCAGCCTGCGCGCGCAGGGCTACCAGGTGCGGCAGGCCGCCACCGGCCAGGAAGGCCTGGAAATGGCCGCCAGCGAAGACATGGACCTGGTGATCCTGGATATCGGCCTGCCGGACATGGAAGGCCATGAGGTGCTGGAACAGCTGCGGCAGTGGAGCCAGGTGCCGGTGATCATGCTGACCGTGCGTGCCGGTGAAGCGGAGAAGGTACGGGCGCTGGATACCGGCGCGAACGACTATGTGACCAAACCGTTCGGCACGCAGGAGCTGATGGCCCGGGTGCGGGCCCTGCTGCGCACGCGCAGCGTGCCCAGCGACGGCACGCCACCGGTGTTCGACGATGGCCACCTGCATGTGGATCTGGTGCGCCGCGAAGTGGCCCTGGATGGCGAACCGGTGGCGCTGACCCGCAAGGAATACGCGCTGCTGTCGCTGCTGCTGCGCAACGCCGGCCGGGTGGTGACCCAACCGCAGATCCTGCAGGAAATCTGGGGCCCGACCCACCAGCACGACACCCATTACCTGCGCATCCTGGTGGGCAAGCTGCGGCACAAGCTGGGCGATTCAGCGCTGGATTCGCGCTACCTGTTCACCGAACCGGGCGTGGGACTGCGGTTCAAGGGGTAGATCCACGCCATGCGTGGATGCCGTCGGTCCGGAACCTGGGGTCAGAGCCCGTTGCGAAGCAACGGGATCCGACCCCGTGCCGGCCAGCGGCCGGCACTGCCTCATCAGAACCCCAGCGGGGTGTCGCCCAGCACCGTCTGCAGCTGGCTGCGGAACAGCGCCTGGATGCGTTCCAGCGCCGCTTCATCCTGGCCCTCGAAGCGCAGCACCAGCACCGGCGTGGTGTTGGAGGCACGCACCAGGCCCCAGCCATCGGGGAAGTCGACACGCAACCCATCGATGGTCGACAGGCGCCCGCCCACATACGGGTTGTCCGGCGACTGCGCGGCTGCCACCAGCATTGCCACCAGCGCGTGCGGCGTGCCCTCGGCCACTGGCACCTTCAGCTCCGGTGTGCTGACCATTTCCGGCAGCTCGGCCAGCACCTCATCCGGGGTCTCCTCGCGCTGGGCCAGGATCTCCAGCAGCCGCGCGGCCGCATACAGGCCATCGTCGAAACCGAACCAACGTTCCTTGAAGAAGAAGTGGCCGCTCATCTCGCCAGCCAGTTCCGCATCGGTCTCGCGCATCTTCGCCTTCATCAGCGAATGGCCGGTCTTCCACATCAGCGGGCTGCCACCGTTGCGCAGCACGTGGTCGGACAGCTGGCCGGTGCACTTCACGTCGTACAGCACCATCGCGCCCGGGTTGCGCATCAGCACATCGGCGGCGAACAGCATCAGCAGGCGGTCGGCGTAGATGATGCGGCCTTCGCCGGTCACCACGCCCAGACGGTCGCCATCGCCATCGAAGGCCACGCCCAGGTCGGCGCCGAAGCGCTTGACCGTCTGCACCAGGTCTTCCAGGTTGGCCGGCTCGCTGGGGTCGGGGTGGTGGTTGGGGAAGCTGCCGTCCACATCGCAGTACAGCGGGATGACCTCGGCGCCGATCGCTTCCAGCAGCTGCGGGGCGAACGCACCGGCCACGCCGTTGCCGGCGTCGGCCACGACCTTCAGCGGGCGGTCCAGCTGCACGTCATCGGCGATGCGCTGGATGTAGTCGGCGGCCACCTCGCGCTGCTGGTAGTCCCCCGGCTCGGCGGCCTGGGCCAGGCGGCCCTCGCTGATGCGCTGGTGCAGGTCGGTGATCGCATCGCCGGACAGCGTTTCGCCGCCGATGACCACCTTGAAACCGTTGTATTCGGGCGGGTTGTGGCTGCCGGTCACTGCCACGCAGGTCCCGGTGCGCAGGTGGAAGGCGGCGAAATACACCAGCGGCGTCGGCGCCAGGCCGATGTCGATGACCGTACAACCGGCACGGCGCAGGCCTTCGGCCAGGCCAGCGGCCAGCTCGGGGCCGGACAGGCGGCCGTCGCGGCCGATCACCACTTCGCGCAGGCCCTGTTCCAGCGCCACCGTGCCGATGGCCTGGCCGATCAGGGCAGCATTGCGCGCGGTCAGTTCGGTGCCGACCACACCGCGGATGTCGTAGGCGCGGAAGATGCCGGCCGGCAGGTCGACCGGCGGCGCCGAGGGAACCGGCGGCGGCGCGGCGGGCGCGCCCTCGGGGGTCTCCGGCAGCGCCGGTGCAGCCATCTGCAGGCTCTCGCGCAGGGTCGGGCCCTGGTCGGTTTCGGCCGCAGCGCCGCGGCGGCTCGGCATCGGCAGCGACTTCGACAGACGCCCGCGGCCCACCACCAGCAGCACGGCGATGAAGGCCAGCAACAGGGCGACGATGGCGCTGAACAGCGGCCCCAGGCCCAACGGGCCCTGCTCGACATCCGGTGCGCTGGCCGCCAGCCGCAGCGGCGTACCCGGCACCGGGCGGGCCATGACTTCGCCGTTCTCGGCCAGGCTGCTGTCGCCCTGGGCGACGATGTCATGTACGCCCTGGCGCAGGGCCAGGTAGCCGCTGCCGGGGATGCTCACCTGGTCCAGCGGAGCGGTCAGGCGCAGCAGCGGCTGCCGCACATAGACCACTGCCGGTCCCAGCGTGCCCAGTTGCACGGGTGCGGCCAGGCCCAGACGGTTGCCACCGGCATCGCGGACCACGCGCAGCGCCGGCTTGCCTTGAGCCATCGCCGATTCCAGCAGGGCCAGGCGGGCATAACCGAAGGTGCCGGCATCGGCGTAGGCGGCGGCCAGTTCCGCCGGCAGCACATCCACCTGTTCCACGCCGGACCAGCTTTCACGCAGGGCCTGTGCGGCACCGGCGGCATCACCGGCCTGCAGCGACTGCTGCACGCGGTCATTCCTGAGATGTTGCTGCAGCTGCTGCAGCTGGCCCGAAGCGGCCTGCTGCAGACCCTGCAACGCCTGGTCGCGGGCCTGTGCCACGGCATCGCCGCTGGCGCCCTGCCGCCACTGCTGCACCGCGCTCCAGCCGAACCAACCGGCCAGCAGCAACAGCACCACGCCCAGTACAGGCGCGCTGCGCCCCAATGACCGACCCTGCCGTCCTTCCCCGATGCCGCTCATCAATGTCCCCCGTCAACGCACCCCGGTATGGCCGAATCCACCCGTTCCCCGCACGCTGTCGGTGAAAGTATCCACCACCTGCAGGCTGACGCGCGCAATCGGTACGACCATCAGCTGGGCGATGCGGTCGCCCGGCTCGATGGTGAAGGCTTCGCGGCCGCGATTCCAGACGCTGATCAGCAGCGGGCCCTGGTAATCGGCATCGATCAGGCCAGTGCCGTTGCCCAGCACGATGCCGTGGCGGTGGCCCAGGCCCGAGCGCGGCAGGATCACCGCGCACAGGTTTGGATCGCCGATATGGATGGCCAGGCCACTGGGCACCAGGGCGGTATCGCCCGGTTGCAGGGTCAGCGCGGTTTCCAGCGCCGCGCGCAGGTCCATGCCTGCGCTGGCCTCGGTGGCATAGGCCGGCAGCGGCCAGCTGTCACCGAAACGCGGGTCGAGCAGCTTGACCTGCAGCGGTTGGGCGGCCACGGCCGAAGAAGGAACTGCCTGGGTCATGCCTGAAGCCTCCGCGCGATCAGCGCCAGCAATTGTTCGGCCAGCTCGCGCTTGGAGGTGGCCGGGAATACCTGTTCGCCGTCCTGCCAGAAGGCGGTGGCGGCATTGTTGTCACTCTCGAACCCGCCGCCGCTGATGCCCACCTGGTTGGCGATCACCAGGTCCAGGCGCTTGTCGACCAGCTTGCCACGTGCGTATTTCTCCACGTCGTGGGTTTCGGCGGCGAAGCCGACCACCAGCTTCAGCGACTGGGTCTGCGCGGCGACCTCGGCCAGGATGTCCGGCGTGCGCACCAGCTCGATCACCATCGACTGGCTGTCGGCGGTTTTCTTCAGCTTCTGCGCGGCCACCTGGCGCGGGGTGTAGTCCGACACCGCCGCCGCACCGATATAGATGTCGGCCGGCAGCGCCTTCAGCACGGCATCGCGCATCTGCGCGGCCGAACGCACGTCCACGCGCTGCACGCCGGCCGGGGTCGGCAGCTGGACCGGGCCACTGACCAGGACCACCTGCGCGCCCATGGCGGCGGCGGCGGCGGCCAGGGCGAAGCCCATCTTGCCGCTGCTGCGGTTGCCGACATAGCGCACCGGATCGATGTCTTCATACGTCGGGCCGGCGCTGATCAGCAGGCGCAGGCCCTGCAGCGCGCGGGTTTCGGGCGCGGCGGCGCTGGCCGTCGGCGGCGCAGCGTTGCCGGCCAGGGCGGCGACGATGTCGGTCGGCTCGGCCAGGCGGCCGGGGCCGGATTCGCCCTCGGCCAGCGGACCGTCGACCGGGCCGATCACCTGCGCGCCGCGCTGGCGCAGCAGGGCGATATTGGCCTGGGTGGCCGGGTGCAGCCACATGCGGTGGTTCATCGCCGGGCACACGGTAAGCGGCGCGGTGCTGGCCAGACAGAGGGTGCTGACCAGGTCATCGGCGTGGCCCTGGGCCAGGCGTGCCAGCAGATCGGCGGTGCCCGGCGCGACCACGATGCGGTCGGCCCAGCGCGCCAGTTCGATATGGCCCATGGCCTGTTCGGCCGCGCTGTCCCACAGCGTGGTGCGGGTGGGCTGGCCGGACAAGGCCTGGAAACTGAGGGGGGTGACGAACTGCTGGGCACCGGCGGTCATCGCCACCTGCACCAGGGCCCCGGCATCGCGCAGGCGCCGCACCAGCTCCAGGGCCTTGTAGGCCGCGATCCCGCCGCCGACGCACAACAGCAGTTTCTGGCCTTCCAGCGCGCGGTTCGGCGCCGGGGAAGCGTTGGGGGAATCAGCCACCTGGAATTCCTGTGCAAACGAGGGCGCTAGCTTACCCGAAGGGCGGTAATGTCCCGGTGCACAGCGCACATAGCGCGCAGCTATCAGCAGATAGGAATTGCCACCACATCGATATAGGGCTTAACCGCCTTCGGATTCGGAACTTTCCTATACCCCTCGCCGCCGTCCCTTTGCAGAATGACCGGTGGCCCCCTTGGGTTCGCCATCTGCTTTCCGAGGAGCCCGCGTGCACCCGCACATCATCATCGCCGACGACCACCCGGTCGTCCTGCATGGCGTCCGCGTCGTGCTTGAACGCCACCAGATGCACGTGACCGGCGTGGCCAGCGATGGCGCCGGCCTGCTGGACCTGGTCGCGCACCAGCCCTGCGATGCCGTGCTGACCGACCTGTCGATGCCCGGCGAAGGGCCCGACGGCCCGGAACTGCTGGGGGTGCTGCGCCAGCGCCACCCACAGTTGCCGGTGGTGGTGCTGACCGGGGCCCGCCACCCGGGGCTGCTGGATGGCCTGCTGCGCGACGGCGTGCAGGGGCTGGTGGACAAGACCGCCGATTTCGCCGAACTGCCGCAGGCGCTGCACGCGGTCATGGCCGGCCAGGTGTTCGTATCCGGCCACCTGCGCCGCCACCTGCAGTCGCGTGACCTGCTGTTCCAGCGCCCGATGGCGGCGCTGTCGGCCCGCGAACAGGAAGTGCTGCAGCTGCTGGCCGATGGCCTGAGCGTGAACGCGGTGGCCGACCACAGCGGGCGCAGCGCCAAGACCATCAGCCGGCAGAAGGCCGAAGCCATGCGCAAGCTGGGCCTGGAAAACAACCAGGAACTGTACGACTACCTGAAGAGCTGGCGCGGGTGAGGCATTGGCCGACGGACCAGGACGGCAAACACCGATGGAGGCCGCCCACGGCAGCGGCGACGATGCCTGCATGCCCATCCACGACTGGCCCATCGAGGAACGACCGCGCGAGAAGCTGCTGGCGCGCGGCCCCACCGCCCTGTCCGATGCCGAACTGCTGGCGCTTTTCCTGGGCTCGGGCATCAGCGGCCGCGACGCCGTGCAGACCGCACGCGACCTGCTTCAGGCGCACGGGCCGCTGCGGGTGCTGCTGGACCGCCCGGCCGGGCAGCTGGCGCGCCTGCCGGGCCTGGGGCCAGCGCGCAGCTGCACCCTGGTGGCCGGGCTGGAACTTGCCCACCGCTACCTGGCCGCCGAACTGACCCACGGCGAAAGCGTGGGCGACAACCCGGTGGCGGTCGGCCGCTACCTGCAGCACCGCCTGCGCGGCCAGGCACGGGAATTGTTCCTGGTGCTGTTCCTGGACAACCGCCACCGCCTGATCGCCTGCGAAGAGCTGTTCGCCGGCACCATCAACACTGCCCCGGTCTACCCCCGCGAGGTGGTGCGGCGGGCCCTGCTGCACAATGCGGCGGCGGTCATCCTCAGCCATAACCACCCCTCCGGCGACCCCGAACCCTCCAACGCCGATGCCCGCATCACCGAGGAACTGCAGCAGGCCCTGGCCCTGGTCGACATCCGTCTGCTGGACCACTTTGTGATTGGCGAAGGGCGCCCCGTTTCATTTGCTGAACGGGGCCTGCTGCCACAGCACCAGCCCCGCCTGTTCGGCTGAGGCCGCGGCCCGGGCGGGCTGCCGGCGGCCGCGATGGGCATTCACCTGGGCAGGCAAGGGTCAGCGTGCGTGCCGGCATCTGCGCTAAAATGGGCGATTCCGCCGCTCATTCTCACAGCAGGCCTCGTGAAAAATCTCCTCCGCGCCCTGATCAGCCAAGGCATCGAAGCCTTGCGCGCCAATGGCACCCTGCCCGCCGACTCCCTGCCGCCGGACTTCGTGGTCGAGCGCCCGAAGACCCGCGACCATGGCGACTTCGCCACCAATGCCGCGATGCTGCTGGCCAAGGCCGCGCGCAGCAACCCGCGCGCACTGGCACAGGCGCTGGTCGAAGCGCTGCCGCGCAGCGAGGACGTCAGCAAGGTCGAGATCGCCGGCCCCGGCTTCATCAACTTCCATCTGGCCCCGGCCGCGTACCAGCGCGAAGCCGCCTCGGTCATCAAGGAAGCCCACGACTACGGCCGCAACCTGTCCGGCAATGGCCGCACGGTGGGCGTGGAATACGTGTCGGCCAACCCGACCGGCCCGCTGCATGTCGGCCACGGCCGCGCTGCGGCCATCGGCGACTGCGTGGCCCGCGTGCTGGATGCCAACGGCTGGAACGCCAAGCGCGAGTTCTACTACAACGACGCCGGCGTGCAGATCGAAAACCTGGCACTGTCGGTGCAGGCCCGGGTGAAGGGCATCGCCCCGGACCAGGACGGCTGGCCGGAAGGCGGCTACCGCGGTGAGTACATCGCCGATGTGGCCCGTGCCTACATGGCCGGCGCCAGCGTCGACCTGGAAGGCACCCTGGTGGTGGGCGCCAAGGACCCGGCCGACATGCAGGCGATCCGTCGCTTCGCCGTGGCCTATCTGCGCAACGAGCAGAACCTGGACCTGGCCGCGTTCGGTGTCGACTTCGACATCTACTTCCTGGAAAGCTCGCTGTACGCCGACGGCAAGGTGGCCGAAGCGGTGGCCAAGCTGCAGGCCTCGGGCCACACCTACGAGGAAGGCGGCGCGCTGTGGCTGCGCAGCACCGACTTCGGTGACGACAAGGACCGCGTGATGCGCAAGTCCGACGGCACCTTCACCTACTTCGTGCCGGACGTGGCCTACCACCTGTCCAAGTGGCAGCGTGGCTACGAGCGCGCGATCACCGAGCTGGGCGCCGACCACCACGGTTCGCTGGCCCGCGTGCGCGCCGGCCTGCAGGCCATGGAAGTGGGCATCCCGCAGGGCTGGCCGGAATACGTGCTGCACCAGATGGTGACCGTCATGCGTGGCGGCGAGGAAGTGAAGCTGTCCAAGCGTGCCGGCAGCTACTTCACCCTGCGCGACCTGATTGAAGAAGCCGGCCGCGATGCCACCCGTTGGTTCCTGATCGCGCGCAAGCCCGATTCGCAGCTGACCTTCGACATCGACCTGGCCCGCCAGCAGAGCAACGACAATCCGGTGTTCTACGTGCAGTACGCGCATGCCCGCGTGTGCAGCCTGCTGCGCCAGGCGCAGGAGAAGGGCCTGGTGTACGAACAGGGCAACGGTCTGGCCAATCTGGGCCGCCTGGCCGACGAGGCCTCGCTGGTGCTGATGAACGAGATCTCGCGCTACCCCGAAGTGGTGGAAGCAGCGGGCGTGGCGCTGGAACCGCACCTGGTGGCGCAGTACCTGCGTGAATTGGCGCACGCCTTCCACACGTGGTATCACGGGACGCCGGTGCTGGTGGAAGACGCCACCGACCGCAATGCCAAGCTGACCCTGGCCTGCGCCGCGCGCCAGGTACTGGCCAATGGCCTCGACCTCCTGGGCGTCAGCGCCCCGGAAAAAATGTAAGTTTCAGGAGACGCAGTACACATGGCAGCACGACGCGGCAAAAGCCAGGCACGGCGCAACAGCAGCAGCCAGGGCACACCCGGATGGGTGTGGCTGGTCGCGGGCGTGGCGATTGCTGCGGTGGTGTTCCTGGCGGCGCCGAACCTGTTCAAGGGCGAAGGTGATGGCTTCCTGCGCGCCGGTCCACAGCCGAACCCGAACGCGCAGCCGGCCCCGGTTGCCGATGCCGACAGCGATGTCGGCAGCCAACCGGCCGCTCCGGCGGCCACGCCGAAACCGGCAGAGCCGGAAAAGCCGGCTGCGACCCAGTACGACTTCTATACCCTGCTGCCGGGCAAGGAAGTGGAGATGTCCGACGCCGAACTGGCCGCCAGCGCGCGCGCCGAGGAACTGCGCCGGTCCAAGGCCGAGGCGCAGCGCGCGCAGGCTGCACTGGAAGGCAAGCCGGTTCCGGCTGCACCGGCACCCGCACCGGCCGCGACCGCCAGCGTGGCCAGCACCGCGCCGGTCACCGCCACCGCGCGCCCGCTGCCGGCACCGCTGAGCGAGCGCCCGGCGGCGACGGCGGCTGCACAGCCGGCCACCGCCAGCGCGCCGACCAGCACCGGCACCGCGGCGCCTGCACCGGCCGCGCGTGCGGAGACTGCAGCGGCGGCGACCACCGCGCCGGCCGCTGCCGCCGACAACGCACGTTACATCCTGCAGGCAGGCGCCTTCGGTGCCTCCGGCGATGCCGAGGCGACCAAGGCCAAGCTGGCGATGATGGGCCTGGCTGCACGCGTGGAATCGGCGCAGATCAACGGCAAGACCGTGTACCGCGTGCGCATGGGGCCGTATGGCACCGCTGGCGAACTGTCCGAGGCCAAGCAGAAGCTGGATGGCACGGGCCTGCAGGCCATGGCGATCAAGGCGCAGTAAGTTGTTGCGGATATGAATGAAAAAAGCCGGGCATTGCCCGGCTTTTCTGCTTCTGTAGAGTCGAGCCATGCTCGACTGCCGTTGAATGCAGTCGAGCGAGAGCAGTCGAGCATGGCTCGACTCTACAAAAAAGGTATGCCACCGGTCAGCCTTCGCGGGCGACCTGGAAACCGGCGAACGACTGGCTGACCGGCATCAGTTCCAGGCGATTGATGTTCAGGTGCGGCGGCAGGGTGGCCACCCAGAAGATCTGCTCGGCGATGTCTTCGGCGGTCATCGGGTTGGCACCGGTATAGAGCTTGTCCGAGGCGGCCTGGTCGCCGTGGGTGCGGACCACGGTGAATTCGGTTTCGGCCATGCCCGGCTCGATCGTGGTCACGCGCACACCGGTGCCGTGCAGGTCCGAACGCAGGCCCAGCGAGAACTGGCTGACGAAGGCCTTGGTGCCGCCGTAGGCGTTGCCGCCCGGGTACGGGTAGACGCCGGCCACCGAGGAAATGTTGATGATCGCGCCCTTGCGCTCGACCAGCTGCGGCAGCAGGCGGTGGGTCAGGGTCACCAGCGCGGTGATGTTGGTGTCGATCATCGTGGTCCAGTCCGACAGCTTGGCGCTCTGCGCCGGTGCGGTGCCCTGGGCCAGCCCGGCGTTGTTGACCAGCAGATCGATATCGCCGAACGCCGGCGGCAGGGCCAGCAGCGCCGCTTCCATCGCCACCGGGTCGCGCATGTCGAACACCGCCGCATGCACCACGTCCTTGCCGTAGCGGTCCACCAGCGGCTGCAGGCGTTCACCGCGGCGGCCGGTGGCGATCACTTTCCACCCGGCCTGGGCGAAGCGGTGGACGGCGGCGGCGCCGAAGCCGGAGGTGGCGCCGGTAATCAGGACGGTGCGGGTCATGCAGACAACTCCGTGGTAACCAGACCCCCATTCTGGCACCGTCGGCCGGCGCCTGCGTTGCCCGATCAGGCCGCGATGGCCCTCTTGGGGGTCAGAGCCCTTTGCCGGTGGCAAAGGGATCCGACCCCGGCAGGATTCGACCCCGGCACGGTTCAGCGCAGGCGGAACACCCGTGCCTTGGGCAGGTCTTCATCCACCTGCAGGAACCAGCGCCCGGCAATACCCGGAATCACTTCGATCTGCGGCGCCTGCAGGGTCTTGCGCAGCTTCATCTGGCCCTTCATCACCTGCCATTGCTGGCCGTTGTCGAGGGTGAACACGGTGCCCGGCTCCCAGCCGGCGACATCGCCCACGACCCGTGCGCTGACCGGGCCTTCTTCCAGGCCCAGGTGCATGGCGGCCGGGGCCGGCACATTGGCGGGCAGCGGTGCACCGGCGCTGGCCGCCACGGGGGTCGGCGCGGGGTTCGAGGCAGGCGCCGCGGCTTCGGCCTCGCGCAGCACCCGGTTCAACACCTGCAGCTGCGCCGGGCTGAGCCCGACTTCGGCCAGCTGGGCCGCGCTGAGCCGTTGTTCAACCGGCACGAAGCGGTCCTGGGCGGTGGCGGCAAAGCTGCTGGCGACCAGCAGGGCGGACAGGAAGAACCGGCGCATCGGCGAAGTCTCGGCGGAAGTGCCGCCACGATGCTGCAATTGGGTGACAGTCCGGTGACAAGCGCCGGGCCGGTACAATGGGCCATGATCACCAACGATGTACTGCGCAGCGTGCGCTATTCCCTGGACCTGGGCGACCACCACGTGGTGACCCTGTGCCAGCTGGCCGACCCGGCCTTCGCGGTCGATACCGAACAGGTGAAGGCCTGGCTGCGGCGCGATGAAGAGGCCGGCTTCGAGCCGATGAGTGACAGTGCGCTGGCGCACTTCCTGGATGGCCTGATCGTGCACCTGCGCGGCCGCGACGAAAGCCAGCCGCAGCGTGCGGTGGAAACCCGCATCGACAACAACCTGGTGTTGAAGAAGCTGCGGGTGGCCTTCCAGCTGCGCGACGTGGACCTGATGGACATCTTCGCCAGTGCCGGTTTCAAGGTCTCCAAATCCGAAGTCGGCGCGCTGTTCCGCCAGCCCGGCCACACCAACTACCGGCGTTGCCTGGACCAGATGCTGCGCAACTTCCTCAAGGGCCTGAGCCTGCGCCTGCGCGGCTGAGCACGGCATCGACGAAGGCCCGCGCCGCCGGCGTGGGCAGGCGCTGCCAGGCCAGGTGCACGCGCCGGGTGGGGGTCGGTTGCAGCGGTATCCGCACCAGCCCGTCAAAGCCCTGGGCAATCAGCACCGGCACGATGCCCACCGCCAGGCCATGGCGCACGAAGCGCTCGATCAGCTCCATCTGGTTGACCTCGAAGCGCACCGGGTGCGGCAGGCCGGCGGCAGCGAAGGCATCGTCGGTCTGCCGGCGCGCGCCGGTTCCCCGCGCGAAATCCACCAGCGCCTCGTCCTGCAGCAGGGCCAGCGGCAGCCGCGCCTGCCCGGCCAGCCGGTGCGTCGGCGCCAGCACCGCCACCAGCTCCTCTTCCTGCAGCATCTGGTGGCAGACCCCGTCCAGGCTGGCCGAGGGCGCCAGCCCGACCAGGGCCACATCCAGTTCACGCGCCTGCACCTGCGCGATCAGGGTTTCGCTCTTGTCCACGCGCAGCTGGAATTCCACCTGCGGGTAGGCCTGGCGGAAGGTGGCGAGGATGGCCACCACGTCGATGCCGGTGAGCGAGGAGATCTGCCCGATCGCCAGCGTGCCCCGTACTTCCCCGGTCACCGCCGCAACATCGGCGCGCAGGTGGCGCAGGCTGGCCAGCACCTGCCGTGCATGCACCAGCAGGGCCTCGCCGGCCGGGGTGGTCCGCACCTGGCGCGGCAGGCGCTCGAACAGCGGCGCGCCCAGTTCCTGTTCCAGATGGGCGATCTGGTGGCTCAACGCCGACTGCACCACGTGGCAGCGCGCCGCGGCGCGGGTGAAATTGCCTTCCTCGGCCAGGGCCACGGCGAATTCGAGCTGCTTGAGGTTCATGCCGGTCTCTCCACTCGTGCATCTGGTTTTCAGATGGCACGGATGATGATGATTCATTTCCATCATCAATGCAGCGGGAGGACACTGTGCTCCCCACGTTCTGGATCTACCCGTGAGCCCTTCCCTTCCCCCTCTGCACCGCTGGCAGGTGCTGCTGATGTCGGTCGCCACGGGTGTGGCGGTGGCCAGCAACTACTATGCGCAGCCGCTGCTGCACACCATCGCCGATGCCTTCGGCGTGCCGTTCGGCCAGGTGGGCATGGTGGTGACCGCGGCCCAGCTGAGCTATGCCGCCGGGCTGATCCTGCTGGTGCCGCTGGGTGACCTGTTCGAACGCCGCCGCCTGATCGTGGTGATGAGCCTGCTGTCAGCCAGCGGCCTGGTGATCAGCGCCTGCGCGCTCTCACTGCCCTGGCTGCTGGTGGGCACAGCCATCACCGGCCTGTTTTCCGTGGTGGCGCAGGTGCTGGTGCCGTTCGCCGCCACCCTGGCCGCGCCGGAACACCGTGGCCGCGTGGTCGGCACGCTGATGAGCGGCCTGCTGCTGGGCATCCTGC
This sequence comes from Stenotrophomonas maltophilia, assembly GCF_047782825.1. GTDB lineage: Bacteria > Pseudomonadota > Gammaproteobacteria > Xanthomonadales > Xanthomonadaceae > Stenotrophomonas. The sequence continues at coordinate 2,919,008 of NZ_CP180589.1, forward strand.
TGGCGCGTACCGTGGCCGGCCTGCTGTCCAGCCTGGGCGATTGGCGCCTGGTCTATGCCATCGCCGCAGCGGTGCTGGTGCTGACGGCGTTGGCCCTGCATCGCGGCCTGCCGCGCTTCCACCACACCGCCGGCCTGGGCTACTTCGCGTTGCTGCGGTCGATCGGCACGTTGTTCGTACAGGAGCCAGTGCTGCGCCAGCGCACCCTGCTGGGCGCATGCAGCTTCGCCATGTTCGCCATCTTCTGGACGCCGCTGGCCTTCCTGCTGGCACAGCCCCCGTACGAATACAGCGACGCCACCATCGGCCTGTTCGGCCTGGTGGGGGCTGCCGGCACGCTGGCGGCGGGCCTGGCCGGGCGCATGTCCGACCGGGGCCAGACCGGGCGGGCCACCGCCATCGCGCTGGTGATGCTGCTGCTGTCCTGGCTGCCATTGGGACTGTCGGCGCACTCGCTGCTGGCGCTGCTGCTGGGTGTTGTGCTGCTGGACCTGGCCGCGCAGCTGCTGCATGTCAGCAACCAGAACCTGATCTACGCGCTGCAGCCGGAGGCGCGCAACCGCCTCAATGCCGGCTACATGACCGGCTACTTCATCGGCGGTTCGCTGGGGTCGCTGCTGTCGGCGCAGGTCTACCAGCACTTCGGCTGGACCGGCGTATGCGTGGCCGGCAGCGTGGTGGCGGTGCTGGCCCTGCTGCTGTGGCTGCCCGGCGCGTGGCGTGCGCGCCAGGCGGCCCCGACCCGCTAGAAGCTGCCCTGCAGGGCCAGTTCCCAGCGCCCCCCGGCGTTGCCGGGGAACAGCTGCCGCGCTGCAGTGTCGGTGTCATGCACGGTGGCGCGCACTTCCCAGGCCGGCGCGAGGCTGGCGATGGCACTCAGCTGGCCGTGCACGTAGTCCGGCCCCTGTGCGTCGGCCAGCCAGTAGCGGCCGACCGCAGCTTCCAGTCGGAAACGCTCGTTCAATGGCAGGCGCCCGCCCAGCTGTGCATAGGTACCGCGGTGGCCGCCGGCCAGGGCATCGCTGGAATGGGCCAGCTGGAGCCACGCCCGCTGCTTCCAGCTGACCGTGGCGCCCAGTTCGGTCCAGTCCAGTGCGCGGCCGGTGCCGGGGTACAGGTAGCGGGTCACGTTGGCATCCAGGGTCCAGTCCGCCCCCAACGCGCCGGACCAGCCGGCGACCACGTCGAATTCACTGCGCGCGCCGTTGTCGGGCCGGAACGAGACATTCGAGCCCCAGACACTGGCATACACGCCCGAGGGCAGCGCCAGCTTCGCGCCGGCCTGCACCGCCGGATCGCCGTCGCTCTGCGAGCTGCCACGCCACACATAGTCGCTGGTCACGGCCATGTTGCCGCTGGCCTGCACCTGCGCCTGTGCGCTGCCCATGCCGAGCACGCCGGCCAGTGCGGCGACCGCGGCCGCCATCATCCCCTTGCTGTCCACTTCTGGTGCATCCTCGTTGAAGGCGGCCGTGCCGCCGGGACGGCAGTGTCGACGGGGCACGCATAACGGATCGAGGGCGCGACCGCGCGTGTTGCGCAAATTCAGCGTAAACCGCGCAGGCGGCGGCAGTGGACGGGCGCGGTATCATGGCGGCCTGTATCCAGGAGCCCATCGCGTGGACGCCATTCTGACCCCCGTTTCGATCGGCGAGCTGATCGACAAGATCACCATCCTCGAGATCAAGGCCGAGCGCATCGACGATGCCGGCAAGCTGGCCAACGTGCGCACCGAACTGGACGGCCTGCTGCCGCTGCTGCAGCAGCAGCTGCAGGCACAGCCGGCGCTGGCCGATCTGCGCAGCCAGTTGAAGGCCATCAACGAGCACATGTGGGACATCCAGGACCAGCTGCGCGACAAGGAAGCGGCGCAGGTGTTCGACGATGCGTTCATCCAGCTGGCGCGCGGTGTGTATGGCACCAACGGCGAACGCATGGTGGTGAAGAACGAGATCAACCGGGTGGCGGGTTCCGCGCTGGTGGAAGAAAAGCAGTACCAGGGCGAGTAAGCCCTGGCATCTGCGGCGCCACGCTCAGCAGCACTGCAGCAGGTGGCGGATGCGGAACAGATCGCCATCGCTGTGGATGCCCAGCTTCTGGTAGGCGGTCTTCTTCTGCGTGCTGATGGTGCTGGCTGAACGCTGGAACCGCCGTGCCACCTCACCGGTGCTGCAGCCCTGCAGCACCAGCTGCAGCACCTCGCATTCGCGCTTGCTGAGCGGTGCCAGGGCCGGCGTGCGGCGCGTGCGTGAGCGACCCAGCTGCGTGCGCAGTTCCGGCGGCACGAAGCGGCCACCGCGTGATACCACGTCCAATGCGCGCAGCAGCGTGTCCGGCGTGGTCGCCTTGGACAGGAAGCCACGCGCGCCGGCCTGCATGGCCGCGACCACCGTGCTGGCATTGCAGTGTGCCGACAGCACCAGCACCGGCAGCGTCGGCCAGCACCGCGACAGTTCACGCAGCAGGGCCACGCCATCGCCCAGATCGCCGCGCGGGAAGGCATCGATCACCAGCAGATCGACCGACGAAGGAGCGTGCTTCAACTGTGCCAGCAGCTCGCCCTGCTCGGCATGGCTGCCCTGCACCTGCACGCCGTCGTGCTGGCGCAGCACCACTTCCAGCCCCAGCCGCAGCACCGGATGCGGGTCCAGCAATGCCAGCCGGCGCGGCCGATCGGGAAGCAGAGGTGGAAGCACAGGCGGCATGGTGGGGTACCCCGTGGAAGTGGGATACCCACCGTAGGCGCGCGCCGCCAGCAGCGGAATCCAATTTATTGCAATGCAGCAATACGTCACCCCGGCGCTCAGATTCCGTTCCGGTTCGTCATAACGCAACAGGCCCGGCATGAGCCGGGCCTGTCGGTGCACAACCAGCGCGCGGGCGCGCCGTGGGTGCGATTACCAGCTGAAGCGCGGGCCGACGGTGTATTCCTTGTCGCCGTGGCGGTTCATCTTTAGCTCGCCGTTCAGGCCCCAGTTCTGGTTCAGCTTCACCTGACCACCCAGGCGGCCGTACCACTGGCCATCGATGTCCACGCCGTGCTTCTTCGAATAATCTTCGTAGCCGACCAGGCCGTAGACTTCAGCGTGCGGGCCGAAGGCGGTGCGGATACCGGCTTCAGCGCTGTAGCCGTTGAAATCCAGGCCGTGCTTGCGGTCGAACTTCTGGTAGGCCACGCGGGCGACGAAGTCGGTGGACGGTGCGATTTCAACGTTGTAGCCGGCACCGACCTTCCACTGGTCAACCTTGATGTTGGTGTGGTCGATTTCCTGGCGGCTGTATTCGCCGAAAGCGTGGAAGTTCGGCAGGAAGCCGTAGGAACCCTTGACGCCCCAACCATCAGCCTTCACGCCATCGACGTCGGTCTTGGCGTAGTCGGCTTCGGCATAGTTGTAGGACAGGTTTTCAGCAGCCGAAGCGGTGAACGGCAGGGCGGCGGCCAGAGCCAGGGCAATCAGCGAATTCTTCATGGGGGTACACCTTCTCTTTCTTATGTTGTGCAGCAGCGCCAAGGCGCCATCGCATCGGGAATGTAAATTCTCCGTTATTCGCCACAACGCTCCCTGAAAACGACAGTCTTCGCATTGCTGAATTTTTTGGCTTGATTCAGGCTGTTTCTGGCATACGCGCGCGGTGCGCGTGCATATGGATGCCAACACCGTCTGCAACAGGAGGTTGCCTTGCACATCACCCGTACCCTGGCTTCAGGCATGCACGCCGTTGTGCTCGCATGCGCAGCATTCGTCCCGCCCGCATCGGCACAGTCGCTGCAGGCCGCTGACTACCAGCGCGCAGAACGCGTGCATGACAGCCATCTGCGCAATGCACTGCGCAACGCCACCGTGGTGCCGAACTGGCTGGCCGATGGCCGCCTCTGGTACGAACGCGAGGATGCACACGGCCGGCGCCAGGTGGTGCTGGTGGACCCGGAACGGCGCACGCGGGAAACCGTGTTCGAACCGGCCGCGCTGGATCGTGCGGTGGAACCGCTGGGCGCCAGCGGCCCGCAGCTGCGCGTGGTTGGCGTGCAGGCGGAGGCGGAAGGGCTGCGCCTTCAACTGCGCAGCAACGACGCGGCCATCACCTGCCAGTGGCCACGGTGGGGGTGTGCGCGGGCGCAAGAAGCATGGGCGCCGCTCGATGCCCTCGCCTCGCCGGCAGGCGATGCCTGGCTGCAGGTACGCGACAACAACCTGTGGCTGCAGCGTCGTGGTTCGGCTGCACGCGCGTTGACCCAGGGGGGAGTCGCCAGCCATGGCTACGGTGTGCTGCCCGATTTCAGCCTGCGTGGCATCCCTCGCCGACAGGGCTCGATGCCCGCGCGCCCGTTCGCCAGCAGCTGGTCGGCGGACGGGCGATACGTAGCCGGTATCCGCTACGACGAACGCGCGCTGCTGGACTACCCCTATCTGGAAAGTGCGCCAGTCGGCAGCGCGCGGCCACGCGTGCACACGGTGAAGCTGGGTCTGCTGGCAGATGCGCAGCAGGTGCGCGACAGCCTGTATGTGGTCGATACCCACAGCGGGACGCAGCATGACATCACGCTGCCCGATGGCTGGAACACCTTGGGCGAAGCCGGCGTGCTGGGCTGGGATGGGGACCGGTTGTATGCCGCGATCGCGCATGCCGGCACGCCACGCCAGCTGCGGCTGGTGGAAATCCATGCCGCCACTGGCGCGCTGCGCACGGTGCTGGAGGAAGCCAGCGGTACCCGCGTGCAACTCAATGTGTACGCGTACAACCGGGCTGCCGTGGCGATCCTGCCCGGCCAGGATGCCGCAGTATGGTTCTCACAGCGCGATGGCCAGGGCCATCTGTACCGGGTACGGCTGTCCGACGGCAAGGTGATGCGCCAGTTGGCGCGTGGCCCTTGGGTCGTGCGCGACCTGCTGGGTGTGGACACCCACGGTGGCTGGGCCTACTTCAGCGCGGGGGGCGTCGACGCCGGCGATCCCTACGTTCGTGGCCTCTACCGCGTATCCCTGCAGGGCGGCGCGATCCACGCCCTGGCCGCCGATGGAATGGACCACCAGGCCGACGCCGGAACCGGCGCCCTTTTCGGGGGGCGCCCGCCACAGGCGCTGTCACCGCGCGGCGGCTATCTGGTGGATACCGTTTCCAGCCTGGACCAACCGCCACGCACGGTGCTTCGCGCCAGTGATGGCGGCCGCGAAGTGATGGTGCTGGCAGAAGCAGATACCCGGGACGTCACCGCAGCAGGCTGGCGTGCGCCCCGCCGCGAACGGCTGCTGGCCGCCGATGGCCGCACGCCGGTGTTCGCCACGCTCTACCTGCCGCCTGGCTACCGCGATGACGGACGTTCCCCGGTGATCGATGCGATGTACGGCGGCTCCTTCATCAGCAATGCACCGGTGACCTACGCCGAGGCCGTATCGGCAGCGAACCCGGTCTCGCGCGCCAGCCTGGCCGAGCTGGGCTTTGTGGTGGTCAGCATCGATGCCCGCGGTACCGGGGGCCGTGACACGGCCTTCCATGACAGCAGCTTCCTGCACGGCGCCGACGTGCAGCTTGACGACCACGTAGCCGCGCTGCAGCAACTGGGCGAGCGGTACCGGGGCATGGACCTTCAGCGGGTGGGCATCTACGGGCATTCATTCGGGGGCTACAGCGCGGCGCGCGCCCTGCTGCGCTACCCGGCGTTCTACAAGGTGGGCGTGGCTTCTGCAGGCAGCCACCGCTTCCAGGGCATGTACGGCGGCGCCATTCATGGCATGGACCGGCTGTTCGGCGGCGTGCTGCCGCCTGCCTCCCCCGCCGAAGAGCTGCCGGCGCCCTTTGCCGTGCTCGACAATGCGGCACTGGCCGGTAACCTGCGCGGCCATCTGCTGCTGGTGTATGGCGAGCTGGACGAGAACGCGCCGCCCGCGCTGACCCTGCAGCTGGCAGCGGCATTGAACCAGGCCCAGCGGGACTACGACCTGCTGTACCTGGCGCGTCAGGACCACGAACTGTTCCGCAATGACGTCACGTACACGCACCGCATGTGGGACTACTTCGTGCGCCACCTGGCAGGCCAGCAGCCACCGGACACGGTACTGGGGCCGCTGCCCGGTGGCCCACGCTGAACAGGCACGATTCCGGTGTCGATCTGCGGCGCACCGGTTCGTCGGGTCATTGAAGGCCGTGCATGTGGCACGGCCCACCTCGGAGGCAAGCGATGAGTTACATCGATGGTTTCGTCCTGGCGGTGCCCACCGCCAACAAGGAAAAATTCCTCGCCCACGCCCGCAGCGGCGACGTGGTATTCATCGAATACGGCGCGCTGCGCGTGGTGGAGTGCTGGGGCGATGATGTGCCGCACGGCAAGACCACCGATTTCTTCGGCGCGGTGAAGGCCACGCCGGATGAGACGGTGGTGTTTTCCTGGATCGAGTGGCCGGACAAGGCCACCCGCGATGCCGGCATGCAGAAGATGATGGAAGACCCACGGCTGGATCCGGCGAAGAATCCGATGCCGTTCGACGGCGCACGCATGATCTATGGCGGCTTCGTGCCGATCTACGAACTGACCGCATGACGCAATCGGCACGTTCAGCGCGTGCCGGGATCCTCCTCGGCAGCATGGCCGGCGCCCAACGCGGCGCCGGCCCCGAGGCCAAGACCGCCCACGCCGGCACCCATGCCGCCACCGCCTCCACCACCTCCGTTGCGGCCCCCCTTGCCATCGCGCTCGCCATCGCTGCGGCCCTTGCCGCCGCCGCCCGCCGCCTGTGGACGGGTGGGGCCCTGGCGCGGAATGTCCAGGTCGACCGGCACCGGCGCCAGGTCCAGCGCTTCGCGCACGAAATCGCGTAGCGACACCACCAGGTCATGGGTATGCACGGGCCGTCCCTGCGCCAGCTCGTTGGCCGCCCGGGCGGCAAGGCGCACCTGTTCGTCGGTGCCCAGCAGCAGGATGTCCGACAGGGCGGCTTCGACCGCATCGCGGATGCGCCGGGCGCGGTCGGACCCCGGCTCGGTGATGCCCTGTTCGTGGGCGCGCTGGCGCAGGTCACGCAGGTGGCTGGGGTCCACGCCCAGTTCGCCGGTGAAAGAGCCGCCCAGGGTCTTGTAGGCCGCCATCAGGGTGCGCAGGCGTTCGTTGATCTGCCGGTTCTCGCGCTCGCGGCGCTGCTGCAGGGTCTGCATCACCAGCAGGCGGATACCCACGCCCAGCAGGGTGATCAGGACCAGGCCGGCCAGGGTGGACAGCACGCCCTGCCAGGAACTGAAGTCGATACCGCGCATGGGAGGTGCTCCGGCGGAAAGAATCTGCATCTTGCCGCAAAGCATGCCCCTGAAACGCGAAAGGCCCTCCCGCCCGGGGGGCGGAAGGGCCTTCTGTCACAGCGCGATTACTTGCGCTTGGCGACCTTGCGCACGGCCTTGGCCGGGGCCTTCTTGGCAGCAGCCTTCTTGGCGACGACCTTCTTGGCCGGCGCCTTCTTGGCGGCAACCTTCTTCAGCGGCGCAGCCTTCTTGGCCACCGCCTTCTTGGCGACGGCGACCTTCTTGCCGACAACCTTCTTGGCAGCGGCGGTCTTCCTGGTAGCAACCTTCTTCGTGGCGGCAACCTTCTTGCCGACAACCTTCTTGGCAGCGGCGGTCTTCTTGGTGGCGACCTTCTTGGTGGCGGCAACCTTCTTGCCGACAGCCTTCTTCGCAGCCACGGCCTTCTTGCCGGCAACCTTCTTGGCGGCGACGGTCTTCTTGGCCACAGCCTTCTTGGCGGTGGCGACCTTCTTGCCGACAACCTTCTTGGCAGCGGCGGTCTTCTTGGCGACGGTCTTCTTGGCCACGGCAGCCTTCTTGGTGGCGGCCTTCTTCACGGTGGCGACCTTCTTGCCGGCAGCCTTGGTGGCGGCCTTGGTGGTCTTCTTGGCAGCGGCGGCCTTCTTGGTCACGGCCTTGCCTGCAGCGGCCTTCTTCTTGGCCACTTCCTTCTTCAGGGCAGCGGCTTCGGCCTTGGCGTTCTTCTTGGCCGCTTCCAGCTTCTGCTTGGCCTTGGCAACGGTCTTGCCGACCGACTTGGCAGCCTTCTCAGCCTTCTTGGCAACGGTCTTCTCGACCTTGGCCACAGCCTTCTTGGCCTTGGCAACGCGGGTACCGGCAGCCTTGGTGGCGCGCTTGACGGTCTTCTTGACCGACTTCACGGCGTCTTCGGCGGCGTGGGCGATGGTCTCGCCAACGTTGGCGGCGGTTTCTTTAACGTTCTCGACGGCGTCGGTCACGACCGACACACCATTACCGTTGCTCATGTTGCCCTCCTGGGGGCCTGGATTGTCAAAACGGGGCGATGCTATACCGACATTGACCATCGTGGAACGGGGCGCACACCTTCAATCGCATGCGGTGCGACGGCACTGGTGTAGGCCGAACCCCGCAGCGAACCGCCCTGCATTCAGAAAACCCCTTCTTTTCAGGACTGCGCGCCATTGCACATCGGTCCGGCCAAGGCAATCAGCCGTTGCTGATTCCGGGGCACGCAATGCACACGCAAAGTGCCATCGCCATGCCGGGATACGCCGAACTGCGCAAGTATCGGGAGGTAACACGGCGGCAGAATCGCGACGACGGCCGCCGCCTGCCACGCGCCTCCGGTGCAATCGGCCACGGATTTTTCATGGGGCATTTATCCGGATCGCGACACACTCATTCAGCTTGTTCTACCGTATAGGCCTACGGCCCCACTTCCACCGCCTGCGAACCGACCTCCCATGCGACCGCTTCCCACCCTGCTCACGCTCGCAATCGCTGCTGCCTTCGGCGGCTTTGTCGCCACCGGCATCAATGCCCACCTGGACAACCGCGCTGACGCGGCGCCGCTGCCGGCCGCGCTGCCCGCTGCCGCCGCATTGCCGGCATCGGTGGCCGGGCAGGCCGTGCCATCGCTGGCACCGATGCTGGAAAAGGCCATGCCGGCGGTGGTCAGCGTCAACACCAAGCAGGTGGTGCGGGTCCGCAATCCGTTCTTCAACGACCCGTTCTTCCGCCGCCTGTTCCCCGACGTGCCGCAGGAACGTATCAACGAATCGCTCGGTTCGGGCGTCATCATCGATGCCAGCGAAGGCCTGGTGCTGACCAACCACCACGTCATCGACAACGCCGACGACGTGCAGGTGACCCTGGCCGACGGGCGCACGGTGAAGGCCGAATTCCTCGGGTCGGACCGCGATACCGACATCGCCCTGATCCGCATTCCGGCGCAGAACCTGACCGACATCAAGCTGGGCAACAGCGACCAGCTGCGGGTGGGTGACTTCGTGGTGGCCATCGGCAACCCGTTCGGTTTCAGCCAGACGGTGACCTCGGGCATCGTCTCGGCGGTGGGCCGCAGCGGTATCCGCGGCTTGGGCTACCAGAACTTCATCCAGACCGATGCGTCGATCAACCCGGGCAATTCCGGTGGCGCCCTGGTCAACCTGCAGGGCCAGCTGGTGGGCATCAACACCGCCAGCTTCAACCCGCAGGGCAGCATGGCCGGCAACATCGGCCTGGGCCTGGCCATTCCCTCCAACCTGGCGCGCAGCGTGGTCGACCAGCTGGTCAAGCACGGCGTGGTGGTGCGCGGCACGCTGGGGGTGGAAGCGCAGAACCTGAGTGCGCAGATCGCCCAGGGCCTGGGCCTGGGTGAAGCCCGCGGCGCCCTGATCACCCGCGTGCTGGCCGGTTCGGCCGCCGCCAGCGCCGGGCTGAAGCCGGGTGATGTGGTGGTGTCGGCCAATGGCCAGCGCGTGGACAGTGCCGAGGCGCTGCACAACGTGGAAGGGCTGGCGGCGGTCGGCAGTGTGCTGACCCTGGACGTGCGCCGCGACGGCAAGCCGGTGCAGATCAAGGCAACGCTGAAGGAACAGGCGCGTGCGGTCACCGGCGAAAGCCTGGACCCGCGCCTGACCGGCGCCACCTTCGTCGACCTGCCCGAATCGCTGCGCCAGTCCGGCGTGGGCGGCGTGCTGGTCAGCGAGGTCAAGCGCGGCAGCCGCGCGGCCAGCAACGGCCTGCAGCAGGGCGACATCATCGCCGAAGCCACGGTGGGCGAATTCGCCGACCTGGCCAGCTGGCGGGCCAACTTCCAGCAGCGCCCGGCCACCCTGGTGCTGCGCATCCTGCGCAACAATGGCCAGCAGCAGGGCCAGTTGGTGATGCGCTGATCGCTCTGCCGTAACACCCCCTATACCCGGCCGATGCTATTGCTATACGTCCCATCGGCCGAACCCTTCGTTCGTCCCCCCATCGCAACAGGAGTGATTCGATGAGCCCCACCAATACCGAGAACCTGAAGGAACACCTGGGTGAAGCCGGTTCCCACCTGAAGCAGGCCGCCAGCGCTGCCGGCGGTGCAATCAAGGGTGCAACCGGCGCAGCCGGTGATGAACTGCGCATCGGCAAGGCCAACGTCAAGGCCGAACTGTCCGACAGCGCGCTGTCCGGCCTGGCCGCTGCCGAATTCGGTGGTGCCGCTGCCAAGGAACAGGTCGACGCACTGATGGACAAGGGCAAGGACCTGATCGACAGCGCCGCCGAACTGATCCGTGAGCGTCCGCTGGCATCCTTCGGTGTGGCCTTCGCCACCGGTTGGATCATCGCCAAGCTGGCCCGCGGCAGCGACAAGTAAGCTGCGGCGTGAGCGAAGAGTCCACGCAAGCCCCCGATCCGGCGGCGACCCCGCCGCTGGACGAGAGCATCCGCCAGGTCGGCGCGGCCGGCAAGGCCGCCGCCGATTCGGCCAAGCACACGCTGCGCTCGCTGCGCCGGTTGGCTTCGGCCGATTTCGCGCTGGCCCGCAGCGCCTTCGGCCGTGCCCTGGCCTGGGCCGGGGTCGGCATCGTGTTCGGTGCCTCGGCCTGGCTGCTGATGGCCGCCACCCTCATTGCCCTGCTGCAGAGCTGGGGCCTGAGCTGGCTGCAGGCACTGCTGATCACCTCGCTGCTGAGCCTGGCCGTGACCGGCTATGCGATCTGGCGGGTGTCGTACTTCTTCCACCACACCGGCATGCACGCCACCCGGCGCCAACTGTCGCGATTGGGCCTGTTTGATGAGCCCAGCGAAGACGACCCCGATGCCGAGGTGCAGATTCCGGAGGGCAAGCCATGAAGTTCGGCGCGCTGCAGCGGCGGGTCAAGCGCTGCGAACAGGTGATGGCCGTACGCATGGCCGAAACCCAGGACAACTGGGGCGTGCTCAGCCAGGTCTGGCGGCAGGGCTGGTCGCCGCTGCGCATCATCACCGTCGGCCTGGCCGGCGGTTTCCTTGCCGGCAAGCTGGAAGTGCCGGGCAAGGTCAACGGCGCACGCTGGCTGCAGATGATCGGTTCGGTATCCAACCTGTTCGCCAGCGGCCAGGCGGCCTTTGCTGCGGCGATGGCCGCACACGCAGCCGACAGCGCCGACGAAGCGGCCGACCAGGCCGATGAAGCGGCCGAGCAGATGACCCCCGGTGCCGCCGCGCGCCCTGCGGCGGCGCACACCGCAGCACCGCAGGCCGAGCCCGAACTGCGGGAACCGCAGCCGGCCGAGGCGGCCACCGACGTCTCCGAACGTTGACTCGATGCACCCGCCGCGTTGATCGCGGCGGGCGGATAATGGGCCTCCCTTCCCGGTCGGTGCGTCGATGAGCGAGTCCCTGTTGTCCCCGTCGGCCCCCGCACCGGACGAACCCGCGCCCCTGCCGCCGCCGTCGCGCCCGCGCGGGCCGATGTCGCTGGTGGTGCTGGCGACCCTGGCCGTGGCCTACACGCTGTGGGCCGCGCAGGACATCATCCTGCCGGTGCTGCTGGCGATGTTCTTCGCCCTGGTCGGCAACCCGATCCTGCGCTTCCTGCGTCGGTTGTGGATCCCGCGCGCGGTCGGCGCGCTGCTGATCCTGGGCACCGGCCTGGGCGTGACCACCGCGCTGAGCGTGCAGCTGATCGGCCCGGCCATGGACTGGGCGCAGGAAGCACCGCAGCAGCTGCGCAAAGTCGCCCGCCAGGTGCAGGACCTGACCAAGCCGGTGCAGCAGGCCAATCTGGCCGCGGAAAACTTCGCCCGGGTGGCCGGTGGTGAAAGCAACCGCAAGATCCAGGTCATCCGCACCCAGCTGGACGATCCCTACCGCATGCTGACCCGCGCACCCAAGCTGGCCGCGTCGGTGCTGGCGGTGGTGCTGCTGACCCTGTTCTTCATGATCTACGGCGAAAGCCTGCAGCGCGCGGCCATCGCCCTGTTCCCCAACCGGCAGCAGCAGCGGTTCACCACCGACATCCTGCGCTCGATTGAGCGCGAGGTGTCGCGCTATGTGCTGACCATCAGCGTGATCAACACGTTGGTCGGGTTGGTGTTTGCAGGCGTGCTGATGCTGCTGGGCATCGGCCTGCAGGAAGCCCTGCTGTGGGGCACGGTGGCCGCCCTGCTGAACTTCGCGCCCTACGTGGGCCCGCTGATCGGCGTGGCGATGATGCTGCTGATGGGCTTCGTCGAATTCCGCGACCCGGTGCAGGCGCTGCTGCCGGCGGCCGCCTATCTGGGCCTGCACACGCTGGAAGGCCAGCTGGTCACCCCCATCGTGCTCGGCCGGCAGATGAAGCTGTCACCGCTGGTGCTGATCCTGGCGCTGATGGTGTTCGGCTGGGCCTGGGGCATGGTCGGCCTGCTGCTGTCGGTACCGCTGCTGGTCTGCATCAAGCTGGTGCTGGCCCGCCTGGAGGGCATGCAGGGCTGGGCGCGCCTGCTGGAATGATCGTCGCCCAGCGGTGGCCGCGCAGACCGCAGCGACCGCCGGACAGCCAAGGCTGGCAGAATAGGTGCCGGTTTTTTTCCAGGATGGAACGTTCCCCCATGTTCTCTTTCAGCCGCCGATGCCTTGTTCTGGCCTGCATGGCCTCGCCCGCCTTTGCCGCTGCCCCGCCCAGCGCGGAGGCAGCCCGCACCCAGCTGGTGGAGGCCATCACCTGCCAGCGGCATCTCACCCCCGAACAGTTCGACGCCATGGCCAAGGTGCTGATGCCCGCCGGCAGCAAGGCCAGGGATGCGTATGACGATGGCTACACGCTGGCCGCGCCGCTGATGGTGCTGGGCCTGCCGGTGACCCACCTGACCGCCTATGACGGCTCCAGTGGCGAGGATGGCGTGGACAGTTACACCGCCCACTTCGGCAAGGCGGACATCGCCACGGTCGCCGCGCTGGCGAAAATGCCGGCGCCGGTGGCCGGCAGCTACATGCGCGAAGTGGGCCGGCACAATCTCAACGTGGATCGCCAGGATGGCCAGACCATCCTGTACTGCGCCTACGACCTGCGCAGCCGCTGACCGTGCCCCCCGCCTGCCCCCGGAATGAAAGCCCCGGCGGGCAGGCGTAGAATGACCGGGTGAATTTCCCAGTCCAAGCCATCACCCTCGACCTCGACGACACGCTGTGGCCGTTCGCGCCGATCGGCGCCCGCATCGACGTGGTCCTGCATGAGTGGATGTGCGAACACAGCCCCGCCACCGCTGCCCTGTACCCGGTGGCGGCGATGCGCGAACTGCGCGAGCGCTCCTTCCGCGACAACCCGCACCTGCACTTCGACCTGAGCGCATTGCGCCGGCTGACGATCCAGGAGGCGCTGCAGAACAGCGGTGCCAGCCTGGACCTGCTGGAGCCGGCCTACGAAGTGTTCTACGCCGCACGCAACCAGGTGGAGTGCTATCCAGACGCACTGGACGCGCTGGCGCGGATTGCCGCGCGGGTGCCGGTGGCGGCGCTCAGCAACGGCAACGCCGACCTGGAGCGGATCGGCCTGTCGCACCATTTCGCCTTCCAGCTGGGCGCGCGCGAACACGGCGCGGCCAAGCCCGAGGCCAGCATCTTCCACGCGGCCTGCGAACGCCTGGGCGTCGCCCCGGCGCGGGTGCTGCACGTGGGCGACCATGTCGAGATGGACGTGGCCGGGGCGATGGCCGCCGGCCTGCGCGGGTGCTGGATCAACCGCGACGCCGCCATCTGGACCCATCCCCAGCTGCAGCCGGACCTGCAGTTCGACACCCTTACCGGCCTGGCCGACTGGTTGGACGCCAACCTGGATGCCACCGAAGAATCCCGGAGTAACTGACGCATGAGCGAGATCACTGGTTTCACCGCCAACGCGACCACCGCGCTGCCGCTGCACGTGCTGGACCGCGACCAGTACGCCGGCTGGAAGGCCCGCCAGCCGGCGGCCCTGCAGGCCTGGCTGGACGCGCAGGGCTTCACCGCCGGCGGCCACAGCGTGGCCCTGCTGCCGGGTGAGAACGGCCTGGCCGGTGCCGTGATCGGAGTGGGCGACCGTGCCGACGCCTACGCCTATGCGCACGCCCCGCACGCCCTGCCCGAAGGCAGCGTGTGGCAGCTGGCCAGCGAACTGCCGGCCGAAGAACAGGCCCTGCTGCAGCTGGGCTGGGGCCTGGGCAGCTACCGCTTCGACCGTTACCGCAAGCGCAACCGCGCACCGGCACAGCTGCTGGCCAGCCCGAGCGCGGAAGTGGCCGACCTGATCGCCGCCAGCCTGCGCGTGCGTGACTGGGTCAACACGCCCACCGAAGACATGGGCCCGCAGCAGCTGGAAGACGCCGCGCGTGCGCTGGCCGATACCCACGGCGCGCAGATCGAAGCGATCACCGGCGATGCACTGCTGAAGCAGAACTTCCCGGCCATCCACGCCGTGGGCCGTGCCTCGCACCGTGCGCCGCGCCTGATCGTGCTGCGCTGGGGCAAGGACAGCGACCCGGCGCTGGCGCTGGTCGGCAAGGGTGTGTGCTTCGACACCGGCGGCCTGGACATCAAGCCGGCCGACGGCATGCGCAACATGAAGAAGGACATGGGCGGTGCCGCCCACGCGCTGGCCCTGGCCGGGCTGGTGATGGCCCAGCAGCTGCCGGTGCGCCTGACCCTGCTGATTCCCGCCGTGGAAAATGCGATCGGCCCCGATGCCTTCCGCCCCGGCGAGATCATCGCCACGCGCAAGGGCCTGAGCATCGAGATCGACAACACCGACGCCGAAGGCCGGGTGATCCTGTGCGATGCGCTCACCTTCGCCGGCGAACAGAAGCCGGACCTGGTGATGGACTTCGCCACCCTTACCGGTGCCGCGCGCATCGCCCTGGGCCCGGACCTGCCGGCGCTGTTCAGCAACGACGACACCGTGGCCCAGCAGTGGCTGCACGCCGGCGATGAGACCCGCGACCCGGTCTGGCGCATGCCGCTGTGGCGCCCCTACCTGCGCTACCTGAGCAGCGGCGTGGCCGACCTGGCCAACGCCGGTTCGCGCATGGCCGGCTCGGTCACCGCAGCGCTGTACCTGGAACGTTTCCTGGAAAACGACCAGCGCTGGGCGCATCTGGACGTCTATGCCTGGAACGACGGCGAGCGCCCGGGCCGTCCGGCCGGTGGCGAAGCGCTGGCGCTGCGTTCGGCCTGGGCCATGCTGAAGGCACGTTACGCCTGAGGAAGCCTCCGGGCATCGCCCGGCGCTGCCCCTGCCGCGGCCGGCAAATCTGACGAAAAATTGAATGTCGGCCCCGGCCGGGTTCTGCGAGGATGTGTGGGTCGACCACCCACACGATCCGTGAAGGCAGGAACCCGACCATGTCGCTCTTCCGCTACACCCGCGCCGGCCAACCGCCGGGCTCGCCACGCAAGCACTCGCCCCTGCCCTGGATCGCCCTGATCGCGTTGATCCTGGGCGTGGTGGCCCTGGCGTTCGCCTGGCTGGCCGGCTGGGTCGGCAACCGCCTCACGGCGCAGCGCTTCACCGACACCATCGAAGCCACTGGCCCGGCCCATCCCGGCTTCCGTCGCGCCCACAGCAAGGGCATCTGCGTGAGCGGCTGGTTCGAACCCAGCGCGCAGGCCCCCACGCTGTCCAGCGCACGCGTGTTCGCGCAGGCCCGCGTACCGGTGATGGGCCGCCTGTCGATCGGCGGCGGCGATCCCTACGGCGCCGACAACACCGCGCGCGTGCGCAGCCTGGCCGTGCAGATGGTCAGCGATGACGGGCAGGAATGGCGGATGGCGATGAACAGCTTCCCGTTCTTCGCCGTGCCCAACGCCGAAGCCTTCTTCGAACAGACCCGCGCCTCCATTCCCGACCCGGCCACCGGCAAGCCCGACCCGCAGAAAATGGCTGCGGTGCTGGCCAAGTACCCCAGCGCGCAGGCGTTCCAGCAATGGGCCAAGACCGCGCCGTGGACCAGCAGCTGGGCCGACACCACCTACAACAGCGTCAATGCCTTCTGGTTCACCAATGCGCAGGGACAGAAGCGCGCGGTGCGCTGGCGCTGGCAGCCGCAGGCGCCGGTGGTGGAGATGGATGCGGAAACGCGCAAGCAGGCCAGCGTCGACTTCCTCAGCCAGGAACTACAGCAGCGCTTGGCCAGCGGCCCGGCGCGCTGGAACCTGGTGGTCAGCACCGCCGAACCGGGCGATGCCATCGACGACCCGTCGGTGCCGTGGCCGGAATCGCGTGAACAGGTGGTGGCCGGCGTGCTCAGCCTGGACCGCATGCAATCGCAGGAAGAAGGCGCCTGCGGCCAGATCAACTTCGATCCGTTGATCCTGCCCAGCGGCGTGCGCGGCAGTGACGACCCGATCCTGGCCGCGCGCTCGGCCGTGTATTCGCAGTCCTTCAACCGCCGCGAACGCGAACGCGCCGCCGGCAATGTCGAACCGCCGAAGAAGGAGGCCGCACGATGAGCACCAGCAACGGCCATTTCAACCTGCTGGCCCGGGTGCTGCACTGGACCATGGCGGTGATGATCCTCGCCATGCTGTTCGTCGGCGTGACCATGGTCGCCTCGCTGCACCTGCGGCCGATGCTGATCGACCTGCACCGCCCGCTGGGCATCGCCATCCTGGTGCTGGTGCTGCTGCGCCTGTACAACCGCCTGCGCCACCGGCCGCCACCGCTGCCGGCCGACCTGCCGGTGTGGCAGGTGCTGGCGGCCAAGGCGTCGCACTGGATGCTGTACGGGCTGATGCTGGCGATGCCACTGATCGGCTGGGCGATGCTGTCGGCCGGCGGCTACCCGATCCCCCTGTGGGGCGGCGTACACCTGCCGGCCATCGTGCCGCACACCCCTGCCCTGTATGCAGCCCTGCGCAATGCGCACAGCCTGCTGGCCTATGTGCTGTTCGCTACGGTGCTGATGCATGTGGGTGCGGCGCTGTTCCACCTGTGGGTGCGTCGCGATGGCGTGTTCCAGGCAATGGCGCGCGGCAAGGATTGAGCAGCGCCGGCATGCGGTAGCGCCGGGCCAATGCCGCTCCATCTGTAGCGCCCGAGCCCATGCTCGGGCGGCGGCGCGCAGCGCCGAAGGGCAGCCGAGCATGGGCTCGGCTCTACAAGGCCAAAGCGAACAGCGGCGAACAGCAGCCGAGCGTGGGCTCGGCTCTACAACCACCCCTTCTGCCGC
Organism: Stenotrophomonas maltophilia; assembly: GCF_047782825.1. GTDB lineage: Bacteria > Pseudomonadota > Gammaproteobacteria > Xanthomonadales > Xanthomonadaceae > Stenotrophomonas. The sequence continues at coordinate 2,936,413 of NZ_CP180589.1, forward strand.
GCCAGCCGATACGCCTCGATCCGGTTGGCCACGCCCAGCTTGCCGATGCACTCGGACAGGTAGTTGCGCACCGTGCCGTGCGACAAGCCCAGCTGCTCGGCAATCTCGCTGGCGGTGCGGCCTTCGCCGGCCAACCGCAGCACGCGGCGTTCGCGGTCGGTCAGCGGGTCGGCCTGCGACCATGCGTCCAGCGCCAGCTGCGGGTCGATTGCACGGATGCCCTGCTTCACCTTGCGCAGCGCGTCGGCCAGGTTCTCGGCCGGCGCATCCTTCAGCAGGTAGCCCAGCACGCCAGCCTCCAGCGCGCGGCGCAGGAAGCCCGCACGGGCGAACGTGGTCACGATCACCACCTTGATCGGCAGCTCCTGGCGGGCGATGCGCTGGGCCAGCTCCAGGCCGGACAGGCCGGGCATCTCGATATCGGTCACCAGGATGTCCGGCTGCAGCTGCTGCAGCATGCGCCAGGCGGCTTCGCCGTCGGCGGCACTGCCCAGTACCTCGATATCCGGTTCCAGGCCCAGCAATGCGGACAGCGCGCCGCGCACCATCGCCTGGTCTTCAGCCAGCAGGATGCGGATCACGCTGCACCGCCCTGCGCCAGCGATGGCGGCGGCACCGGTGCGGTGGCCGCTGTCAGCGGCACGCGCACGGTCAGCACGGTGCCTGCGCCGCGCGGCGACTGCACCTGCAGCTGCCCGCCCAGCGCGGCGGCGCGCTCGCGCATGCCACAGACCCCGTTGCCTTCGGCATGCAGGCCGCCCCGTCCGTCATCGCGTATCTGCATCACCAGCTGCCGTCCTTCCTGCGTGAACTCGACCTGCGCCTGGGTCGCCTGCGCATGGCGCACGATGTTGGTGGCCGCTTCGCGCAGCACCAACGCCAGGCCGCGTTCCACGTCCACCGGCATCGGCGGCGGCACCGCGTACTGCAGGTGCACCTGCTGGCATTCCAGCAGCAGCCGGGCCGAGGCCAGTTCGCCGGCCAGATCACTGGCACGGATGCCGGTGACCGCACTGCGCACCTGCGCCAGTGCTTCACGGGCGATGGCCTCGGCCTCACCGATCTCCTGCCGCGCGCGTGCGTCATCGCGGTCGTACAGCTTGCGCGCCAGCTCCAGCTTCAGCGTGATCAGCGACAGCGTGTGGCCCAGCAGGTCGTGCAGGTCGCGGCCGATGCGCTCGCGCTCGGCGGTGGTGGCCAGGCGCCGCACCTCGTCCTGCGACAGCTGCAGGGCAGCGTCCTTCTGCTGGTTGATGCTCTCCACGTTCATCACCATGCCGACGATGAAGGACAGCGCGGGAATCCACACCAGACTCTGCCAGGGGTAGTCGCACAGCAGTGCAACCGCGCAGAACAGCACGTTCAGGCCCGCCAGCTGCAGCAGGTAGCGGCGCCAGCCGTCGCGGCAGCTGACACGCAGCAGCACGCAGCCAAAGACGAAGTAGGTCAGGCCCGCCGGGTACCAGGGCACCAGCACCAGCGCCATGGCCACCATGCACAGTGCGTAGCGCGGGCCATGGTGGCGGGGCGCCAGCAGCACGCGGGCATACAGGAACAGGAACAGCGGATAGGACACCAGGGTGATCACCGCCCAGCGCAGGGTGAAACCCCGCCCCAGCAGTGGGGTCAGTACGATCCACACCGACCACAGCAGGTGGATCGCATTGGTCCACGGCGATTTGCCACGGCGCACGGTGTCGGACATCGACGAATCCGGCGCAGGGCGCAGCAGGGACGCAAGCCAGCTCGACGACACAGGGGGATCCAGGCGGGGGCGATCGCTGCCGATCATGCCAGTTCAGCCGATCCGGCGCAGGCGGCGGCGCGCCAGCAGCAGCGCGACCACGGTCACCGCCAGCAGCACCAGCAGATGCCCGGCGAGGCTGCCCACCGCCGGCTGCCCCACCACCGGCAGCGCCAGCTGGGCCAGATGCCAGGTCGGCCACAGCGGTGCCATCGTGGAAAACAGCGTCGGCAACGCCGACAGCGGCAACCACAGGCCCGACAGCAGGGCCAACGGCAGATAGACCAGGTTGACCATGGCCGGCGCCGCACTGGCGCTGGCATGGCTGCCGATCAGCAGGCCGATGGCCCCCAGCGGCAGCGCGGCCAGTGCAGCCACCGCCAGCAGCTGCAGGATCTGCGGCAGCTGCAGCTGTACGCCGCCCAGGGTGCAGGCCACGGTGACCAGCAGGCCGGCCACCAGCAACGCGAACAGCACCGCCATCGCCAGCCGCGCCAGCAGGGGCGCCGCGGGCGGCATCGGCAGCGCGCGCTTGAGCGTCAGCAGGCCGCCTTCGCGGTCCAGCGCCAGCTGCACGCCGAAGCCGAACAGCGCCGGGGCCATCGCGCCGAACACGCAGTAGGTGGCCAGCAGGTACAGCGGTGCGTGGCCGCGCCCCAGCAGCACGCCGAACAACAGGTAGAACAGCACCGGGAACAGCAGCGATGGCACGGCGAACGCCGGCGTGCGCCAGGCGCGGCGCAGTTCGGCCTGCAGTTCAGCCCGGTAAGGGCGCAGGGCCGTGCGCCACCCCGGGCGAGGTGCAGCCAGGGTGCGGGTCAGAGTATTCATGCGGCCTCCCGGGTCATGTCGAGGAAGGCGTCGGCCAGTGCCGCGCCCTGTACTTCCAGTTCCTGCAGCTGCGCATCGGCAGCCAGCAGGCGTGCCACCACCGGTTCGGCGGGGCTGGCCAGCAGCTGCAGATGCGCACCCTCGCGCTGCACCTGCTGCACACCGGGCCAGCGCTGCACCTCGTCGGCCGCCAGGCCGCTGCGGCAGCGGATGCGCCGCGGCCGGTCGGCCAGGCGCAGTTCGGCCAGCGGTGCGTCGGCCAGCACCCGGCCCCGCTCCAGCACCACCACCTGCTGCGCCAGCGCTTCGGCTTCTTCCAGGTAGTGGGTGGTCAGCAGCACGCCGCAGCCTTCGGCCACCAGCTGGCGGATCGCCTGCCACATCGCCTGGCGGGCCTGGATGTCCAGGCCGGTGGTCGGTTCGTCCAGGAACAGCACGCGTGGGCGGCCGCACAGCGCGATGGCGAACTGCACCGTGCGCTGCTGGCCACCGGACAACTGCCCGTAGCGGCGGCGTGCGAGGTCCTGCAGGCCGGTGCGCTGCAGCACTTCGGCCAGCGGCATCGGGTCGGCGTAGCAGGCGCTGGCCTGCGCCACCAGTTCATCCACCTGCAGCATGGGCGGCAGGCTGGTGCTCTGCAGCATCACGCCCAGGCCGAGCCGGCTGGCGCGCTGCTGCGGGTCGCCACCGAGCAGTTCAACCTGGCCCGCATCGGCGCGGCGCAGGCCCAACAGCACGCTGATCGCGGTACTCTTGCCGGCACCGTTGCGGCCCAGCAGTGCCAGCACCTGGCCCGCACGAACCTGCAGGTCGATGCCCTGCAGGGCGGCATGGCCCGCGTAGTGCACCTGCACCTGCTGCAGGCGGGCCAGCGGCGCGGCGGTCAGGTCTGCGGTGGGATCGGCGGTCGGGTCCATGAAGTCGGTACCGGTAGCGGGGACGTTGCCATCCTGTGCCGGCCCGGTCACGTTCCGCAGTGGCCGCCGTCAAGGACATCGGATGACAGCTGTCACTGCCGTCATCACCCTGCCCGCCTGCATGCTGTGCCGCACGCTTCACCGCCGGAACCGCCGCTCCTGCCCTTCCGGTCACACCCGCCCGAACGCCTGTGATGGAACGCAATGAACGCTTCTGCCGAGCTGTTGAAGGAACTCCGTATCGACCGCAAGAGTCCGCCGCCGCCGTCTTCCGGTGGCCAGGGCGGCCGGCGCTGGCTGTGGATCGCCGTGGCGGTCGTCGTCCTGCTGCTGGGCGCAGGCGCCTTCCTGCTGTTCGGCCGCGCGCCGGCACCGGAGGTGGAAACCGCACCGGCGGTGGCCATCCAGCAGGGCAGCGCCAGCGCCTCGGTGCTCGATGCCAGCGGCTATGTGGTGGCCCGGCGCATGGCCACGGTGTCGGCCAAGATCACCGGCAAGGTGCGCGAGGTGATGATCGAGGAGGGCATGCGGGTCGAGGCCGGGCAGATCATGGCCACGCTGGACCCGATCGATGCCGATGCGCAGCGCAGCCTGTCCGCGTCGCAGGTGCAGGCGGCACGTGCGCAGGTGGCCGGGCTGCAGGCCCAGCAGCGCCAGGCCGCGGCCGAAGCCAGCCGCCTGCAGGCCCTGGTCGGCCAGCAGCTGGTCTCGCGTTCGCAGTACGACCAGGCCGTGGCCCAGCGTGACAGCCTGCGTGCGCAGCTGGATACCGCCCAGCGCAACGTCAAGGTCGCCAGCGACCAGTTGGCCATTGCCGATCTGGGCGTGGACAACAACATCGTGCGCGCACCGTTCTCCGGTGTGGTCACCGCCAAGGCCGCGCAGCCGGGCGAAATCGTTTCGCCGCTGTCGGCCGGCGGTGGCTTCACCCGTACCGGTATCGGCACCATCGTCGATATGGAGTCGCTGGAAATCGAAGTGGAAGTGGGCGAAGCCTTCATCGGCCGCGTGCAGCCGAAGATGCCGGTGGAAGCCACGCTCAACGCGTATCCCGAATGGAAGATCCCGGCCGAGGTGATCGCCATCATCCCCACGGCCGACCGCGGCAAGGCCACGGTGAAGGTGCGCGTGGCGCTGAAGGTGAAGGACCCGCGCATCGTGCCGGAAATGGGCGTGCGGGTCAGCTTCCTGGAACAGGCGCAGCCGCAGGCTGCTGCCAGGCCGCAGGGCGTACGCGTACCGGCCAGCGCGGTGGTCGAACGCGAGGGTGCCACCGTGGCCTTCGTGCTGGGTGATGCCGACCGCGTACAGCAGCGCACCGTGCAGGCCGGCCAGGCGATGGGCAAGGACCGCCAGCTGCAGAAGGGCGTGAGCGCCGGTGAGAGCGTGGTGGTCAGCCCGCCCGACACCCTGCGCGATGGCGCCAAGGTCACATTGAAGCAAGCGCAGTAACGGCCTGGCGCCCGCGTGGCGCCGCCGGCAACACCGCTCGACGCATGCCCCGGCCCGCGGCCGGTGCGCTTCCCCGTTTCCCGCCTTCCGTGGAGAACTCCCGATGTCGACCCTGGTTTCACTGCGCAACATCACCAAGACCTACCAACGCGGCCCGGAAAAAGTGCAGGTGCTGCACGGCATCGACCTGGACATCGCCAGCGGCGACTTCGTCGCACTGATGGGGCCATCCGGTTCGGGCAAGACCACCCTGCTGAACCTGATCGGCGGCCTGGATTCCCCCAGTGGCGGCGAGATCAGCATCGAAGGCGAGCGCATCGACCAGATGAGCGGCGGCCAGCTGTCGACCTGGCGCAGCCACCACGTGGGCTTCGTGTTCCAGTTCTACAACCTGATGCCGATGCTGACCGCGCAGAAGAACGTGGAACTGCCGCTGCTGCTGACCCACCTCAGCGCCGCCCAGCGCAAGCGCAACGCCGAGATCGCGCTGACCCTGGTCGGCCTGGCCGACCGCCGCAGCCACCGCCCGAATGAACTGTCCGGTGGCCAGCAGCAGCGCGTGGCGATTGCCCGCGCGATCGTCTCCGACCCGACCTTCCTGATCTGCGACGAACCCACCGGCGATCTGGACCGGCAGTCGGCCGAGGAAATCCTTGGCCTGCTGCAGCAGCTCAACCGCGAACACGGCAAGACCATCATCATGGTCACCCATGACCCGAAGGCTGCCGAGTACGCCACCCACACGGTGCACCTGGACAAGGGCGAGCTGGCCGACGCCCCGCTGGCCCACTGACGGAGGCCCCGGCGATGAAATACTTTTCCCTGGTCTGGGCGCAGCTGTTCCGCAGCCGCACCCGGACCCTGCTGACCCTGCTCTCGGTGGTCGCGGCGTTCCTGCTGTTCGGCATGCTCGATTCGGTGCGCGTGGCATTCAATTCCGGCGGCAGCGTGGAAGGCGCCAACCGCCTGGTCACTGCCTCGCGCCTGTCGATCACCCAGTCGCTGCCGATCCGCCTGGAAACCCAGATCCGCCAGGTCGATGGCGTGCGCGACGTGGCCTATGGCATGTGGTTCGGTGGCATCTACCAGGACCCTAAGAACTTCTTCCCGAATTTCTCGGTGTCGCCCAACTACTTCGAGGTCTACCGCGAACTGCAGATCGACCCGGCGCAGCTGGAAGACTGGAAGCAGACCCGCACCGGTGCCATCGTTGGCGAAACCCTGGCCAAGCAGTTCGGCTGGAAGGTCGGCGACACCATCCCGCTGCAGGCGACCATCTTCCCGCGCGGCGGCAGCAATGACTGGCCGTTGGAACTGAAGGGCATCTTCCGCTCCAAGGACCGCGCGCAGGCAAGCAACGAAGAACGCCAGCTGATGATGAACTGGAAGTACTTCGACGAGTCCAACGACTACATCAAGAACCAGGTGAGCTGGTACACGATCACCCTGGACAACCCCGACCATGCCTCCCGCGTGGCCCAGGCCATCGATGCGATCTCGGCCAACTCCGACCACGAGACCAAGACCCAGACCGAGTCGGCGTTCCAGCAGGCCTTCGTCAAGCAGTTTGCCGACATCGGCATGATCGTCACCTCGATCATGGGCGCGGTGTTCTTCACCCTGCTGCTGTTGACCGGCAACACCATGGCCCAGGCCGTGCGCGAGCGCATTCCCGAGCTGGCCACGCTGAAGACGCTGGGCTTCAAGGACGGCACCGTGCTGACGCTGGTGATGGTCGAGTCGGTGTTGCTGATCGGCCTCGGTGGCCTGATCGGCATGGGCCTGGCCGCGCTGGTACTGCCGGCCATCGCGCCGAAGAGCATGGGCATGCTGCCGCCGCACGTACCCACGCCCACCTGGCTGGTGGGTGTAGGCCTGATCGTGGTGATCGGCATCGTGGTCGGGCTGCTGCCCGCGCTGCGCGCCAAGCGCCTGAAGATCGTCGATGCACTGGCCGGCCGCTGAGGAGGAGTCCCCATGAACAGGATCAAGAAGTGGTTGGGCAATGCGTTGACCGTGCTGCTGCTGGCGGTGGGCCTGGTGCTGTGGATCGGCCTGCCATGGTTTGGCGTGCTGGCCGTGGCCGTGCTGGTGGCGCTGTGGCTGCTGCTGACCCGCAGCGGCCGCCTGGCCCTGGCGGCCACCCGCATCGGCATCGCCAGCCTGCCGCAGCGCTGGGGTGCCTCCTCGGTGATCGTGGTCGGCATTGCCGGTGTGGTCGGCGTACTGGTGGCGATGCTGGCCATGGGCGAAGGCTTCCAGGCCACACTCAGCAACACCGGCGATGACACCACCGCCATCGTGCTGCGCGGCGGTTCGCAGGCCGAGACCAATTCGGTCATCACCCGCGAACAGGTGCCCATGCTGTCCACCCTGCCCGGTATCACCCGTGATGGCGAAGGCCGGCCGCTGCTGTCGCCAGAGCTCTCCCAGGTGGTGAACCTGGTGTCCAAGGCCGATGGCACCGACGTCAATGCGCAGTTCCGCGGTGTCGGCCCGCAGGCGTGGGCGGTGCATGACAAGGTGAAGATCGTGCAGGGCCGCAAGTTCGGCACCGGCCTGCGCGAGATCGTGGTCGGCCAGGGCGCACAGGGCCAGTTCCGCGATCTTGAGGTGGGCAAGACACTGACCCTGGGCAACCAGGCCTGGACCGTGGTCGGGGTGTTCGCCTCGGGTGATGCGCACGATTCGGAAATGTGGACCGATGCCGATACGCTGGCCACCACCTACCAGCGCAGTGCGTGGCAGTCGATCAGCGTGCGCACCGATGGCAAGGCCGGCTTCGAACAGTTCAAGGCGGCCGTGGCGGCCGATCCGCGGCTGAAGCTGGATGTGGAAACCACGCGTGCGTATTACAGCAAGCAGGGTGGCGGTCTGACCAAGTTGATCGACATTCTGGGAAAGGTGATCGGCACGATCATGGCCGTCGGTGCGGTGTTCGGCGCGCTCAACACCATGTATGCCGCGGTTGCGACGCGTGCACGCGAGATCGCCACCATGCGCGCGATCGGCTTCCGCGGCCTGCCGGTGGTGACCGCGGTGATGCTGGAAACCATGCTGCTGGCATTGCTGGGCGGGCTGCTGGGCTGTGCCGTGGCCTGGCTGCTGTTCAACGGTTACAGCGTGTCCACCATCGGCAGCAATTTCAGCGCGGTGGTATTCAAGTTCCATGTGTCGCCGGAACTGCTGTGGAATGGCTTGAAGTGGGCGCTGGGCATCGGCCTGGTGGGCGGTCTGTTCCCGGCGCTGCGCGCGGCGCGGCTGCCGATCACCACGGCACTGCGCGAAACCTGATCACCGCGCAGCGGTGGTGTGCGCATCCTGCAGGGGGCGAAGCGAGAGCTTCGCCCCTTTTTTCTGCGGGGCGTCATCCACGCATGGCGTGAATCTACTGGTGGGGCGTCATCCACGCATGGCGTGGAGCCAAGGCGATGCGCCCGCCGATTGTGAGGATGTTCGCGTTGCAGTAGATCCACGCCATGCGTGGATGAACGCATGCACACCGCGGCGATTACAGATTGCGCCACCACTGCCGTTATCGATGCCTCTGCGCATTGAAAACAAGGCCCGCGTGACGCTGCGCACAGCGTGCCTGTGGATTGTTGGTTGCGATTCATGTTCGCGCCCATCAACCACGCGCAGACAAACAGTTACGTATGAAAACACTCTAGAATCCGCCCCCCACGTTGGTTTGCAGTACCCCACGCGTCCACAGAAAGGGCGCTTGTTTTTTTCTGAAACACGAGATTTCACGGATGTCCCTGAAGACCACCCCGCTGCGCAACGCGATCGTCATCGCGCTGGCCGCCAGCTGCACCACCCCCGCCTTTGCACAGGATGCAGGCGACAACACCACCAACCTCGACCGCATCGAGATCACCGGCTCGCGCATCCGCCAGGCCAGTGTCGAAACCGCCCAGCCGGTGGTTGCGCTCAACCGCGCCGAGATCGAGAAGAAGGGCTACGTCAACGTTGCCGACATCCTGCAGGACGTGACCGCTGCCGGTTCGCCGAGCATGAGCCGCGCGTCCTCGCTGACCTCCTCGCGCGACTTCGGCGGCATGTATGTCAGCCTGCGCAACCTGGGCCCGGAACGCAGCCTGGTGCTGATCGACGGCCGCCGCATGGGCGTCAGCGCCGGCGGTTACTCCGACCTGGCTTCGATTCCCTCGGCCATCGTCGAGCGCGTGGAAGTGCTGACCGACGGTGCTTCCGCACTGTACGGCTCGGACGCCATCGCCGGCGTGGTCAACATCATCACCCGCAAGAACTTCGACGGTGGCGAAGCCAGCGTCTACGTCGGCCAGTACGGTGAAGGCGACGGCCAGAAGCGCTCCTACAGCGCCACCTTCGGCAAGACCTTCGACCGCGGCTGGTTCAGCGTGGGTGCCGAGCGCACCAAGGAAGACGAAGTGATGGGCGGCGCGCGCGAGTTCAGCCGCTACGTCAACGGCCCGCGCCACCCGAACGATGGCCTGAACGGCACCACGCCGTGGGGCTCGGTCACCGTGGGCGGCAAGCCGCTGACCGTCGGCCCGGGCGGCGACCCGACCGATGCAGCCAATTTCCATGCGCCGAACCCGGCCGATGGTGCCAACACCAAGACCAACATGAGCCTGCTGACCGGCCTGGAGCGCACTTCGGTGTTCGCCAACGGCGGCTTCTCGATCACCGACAACCTGCGCATCGTTGCCGATGCGCTGTACAGCAAGCGCGAATCGACCAAGCACCTGGCCGGCTACCCGTACTCGGTCACCGCCGCACAGGCGCGCAACGGCAGCCGCGCCGCCCTGTCCAAGGACAGCGCGTTCAACCTGTGGCAGCAGGATGTGCTGTTCTCGCACCGCACCGAAGAAATGCTGCGTGGCACCGAGAACACCCTGGAAACCAAGCGCGGCAGCCTGGGCCTGGAAGGCAGCTTCGAAACCGGTTCGCGCTACTGGGACTGGAACGTCAGCTACACCTACAACCGCAATGAAGGCGAGCGCGTCGGCACCGGCAGCATGTACCAGCCGAACGTCAACCTGGCCGTCGGCCCGTCCTTCATCGAAAACGGCGTGGCGTACTGCGGCACCCGCGATGCAGTGATCGCCGGCTGCGTGCCGTGGAACCCGGCTGCACCGATGGGTTACACCGGCCCGGGTTCGCTGAGCAACCAGGACGTGCAGGACTACCTGTTCGCCCGCTTCGTGGACAAGAGCCAGACCACCACCAAGGTGGCCAGCGCCAACATCTCCGGTTCGCTGTTCTCGCTGCCAGCCGGCGACATCATGGCCGCGATGGGCTTCGAGCACCGTAGCGAAGAAGCACGCTACACCCCCGACCTGATGGTGCAGAACGGCCAGATCGCCGGCACCAGCGGCAAGCCGACCCAGGGCGACTACTCGCTCAACGAGGTCTACCTGGAACTGCAGGTGCCGCTGCTGGCCGACCTGGCCTTCGCCCGCGAACTGTCGCTGGATGTTGCCGGCCGCTATTCGGACTACAACAACTTCGGTTCGACCACCAACAGCAAGTTCGGCGTGAAGTGGAAGCCGATCGACAGCCTGCTGGTGCGCGCCACCTACGGCACCGGCTTCCGTGCACCGACCGTGGATGACCTGTACGGCGGCACCGTCAGCAGCCGTGACTCGTTCACCGACCCGTGCGATACCTCGTTCGGCACCGCCGCCACCAGCGCCGCGGTTGCTGCACGCTGCAAGGCCCTGAACGTGCCGGCCAACTTCCGCCAGCTCAACAGCGACGGCAGCGTGGCCACCAAGCCGGGCCAGCAGGCCACCACCGATTTCAACTCGGGTTCCAACCCGAACCTGAAGCCGGAAACCGCCAAGACCTGGACCGTCGGCCTGGTCTACAGCCCCGACTTCGTGCAGGGCCTGGACCTGAGCCTGGACTGGTGGAAGATCCGCATCGACAACGCCATCGTGGGCGAGTCGGCCACCAACATCCTGGAACAGTGCTACGTGCAGGGTTCGGACGCTGCCTGCGGCCGCTTCACCCGTGGCAGCAACGGCCAGGTGAACGGTCTGGACCGCTCGCTGGTCAACGCCGGCTACCGCGAAACCGCCGGCTATGACATCAGCGCGCGCTACCGCCTGCCGGAAACCGCGTTCGGCAAGTTCGCCGTCACCTGGAACACCACCTACACCGACTACCTGGAGCAGCGCAACGACAACGCCGCGACCACCCCGGTGGAACAGCTGACCAGCTGGGGCGGCAACTTCCGCGTGCGTTCGACCTTCAACCTGGACTGGCAGTACGGCAACCTGGGCATCGGTTGGACCGCGCGCTACTACTCCAGCATGAAGGAGAAGTGCTCCTACATGGACGAGTGCAACATGCCGGGCTTCAGCTCGGCCTACACCGATGCCTCGCCGACCAACAAGGTGGGTTCGAACACCTTCCACGACCTGCAGGTGCGTTACGCCCTGCCGTGGGATGGCACCGTTTCGCTGGGCCTGAACAACGTGTTCGACCACCAGGGTCCCATCATGTACAGCCAGCCGAACAGCAGCTTCGTCTACTACGGCGGCTTCGACATCGGTCGTTTCATGTACATGAAGTACCAGCAGCGCTTCTAAGCCTGCAACCGCGTTCCCGTCCCGGCCATCTCTCTCCTGGCCGGGAATGGAAGCAGAACGGCGCCCCTCGGGGCGCCGTTCTTTTTTTCAGGAACCGGGGTCAGAGCCCTCCGCGTTGCGGAGGGATCCGACCCCTCGCCGCCCGCATTGCCCGCACGTTCTCACCCACGAACAGCACCAGGCCGGCCCAGATCACCGCAAAGCCAATCGCCTTGCCGGTGTCGAAGGCTTCGTGGAAGAAGAACACACCCAGCAGCAACTGCAGGCTGGGTGCGATGTACTGCAGGATGCCGACCAGCGACAGCGGAATGCGCTTCACCCCGTAGGCGAAGCCGATCAGCGGTACCGCGGTGACCACGCCGCCGAAGACCAGCAGCAGGTCGTTGCGCCAGCCCCAGCCGTGGAAGAACGCGCCGCCATGGCCGTTCTCGGCCCACACCGCAAATGCCAGCGCCGGCAGGAACAGGTACAGGCTTTCCACGCCCAGCCCGGCCACCGGATCCACCGACACCAGCTTGCGCAGCAGGCCATACAGACCGAACGAGCAGGCCAGCCCCAGCGCGATCCACGGCGGCGTGCCGGCGTCGATGGTCAGCCAGGCCACGCCCACCGCAGCCATGCCCACGGCGATCCACTGCACGCGGCGCAGGCGCTCCTTCAGCACCAGCACGCCCAGCAGCACGTTCACCAGCGGGTTGATGAAGTAACCCAGGCTGGTTTCGATCACATGCCCGGCGTTCACCGCCCAGATGTACAGGCCCCAGTTGAAGGCGATGGTCAGGCTGGATACCGCCAGGATCGGCAGTGCGCGCGGCTGCGCGGCGATCTTCCGCCACCAGCCCAGGCGCGCGCTCAGCAGCAGCCAGGCCACCACCAGCACCGTGGACCAGATGATGCGGTGGGCGATGATCTGGAACGAAGGCACTTCATTGAGCAGATGCCAGTACACCGGCACCAGCCCCCACAGCACGAAGGTGGATGCGGTAACCAGCAGCCCGCGGCGTTGTTCCTTCTCGTCCATGCTCATTTCTTCGTGCTCATTTCTTCGTGCTCACTTCTTCCACGTCCTTGCCATGGTCAGTACCACCACGCCCAGCAGGATCACCGCCATCGCCAGGAAATCGCGCCAGCCGAAGCGCTCGCCGTTCAGTGCCGCCCCCAGCAGCACGGCGATGACCGGGTTGACGTAGGCATAGCTGCCGGCCAGCGCCGGGCGCACGTTGTGCAGCAGCCAGACATAGGCGGTGAAGGCGACGATGGAGCCGAACACGCACAGGTAGGCCATGGCCAGCAGGCCGCTGGTATCGGGCAGCGTGGTCGGGCGTTCGCCCACCGCCAGGCCGATCAGCACCAGCAGCACGCCGCCGCAGACCATCTGCCCGGCCGCCGTCATGAACGGGCCGGGCAGGTCCAGGCCGCGCGCCCAGACCGATCCGAAGGCCCAGCCGATGGGCGCGATCAGCAGCAGCACCAGCCCGGTGGGCGAGGCGGTCAGGCTGCTGCCGGCGTTGAGCCAGACCACGCCGACGAAGCCCACCGCGATGCCCAGCCACTCACCGCGGCTGGCGTGCTGGCCGCGGAACGCCGAAAACAGCGCCATCCACAGCGGCACCGAGGCCACCGCGGTCGCGGCCAGGCCCGAGGACACCTCGCGTTCGGCCAGCACCACCATGCCATTGCCCAGCACCAGCATGGTCACGCCCATGATCACCAGGTTGCGCCATTGCCGCAGGGTCGGCCGGGGCAGCTTCCAGAACAGGCGCAGGGCCAGGTACATCAGGCCACCGGCGATGATGAACCGGCTGCCGGACACCATGGTCAGCGGCAGCGCACCGCCGTGCAGGGCCTTGGCGATGCCCAGGTAGGTCGAGCCCCAGACCACGTAGACCAGCAGCAGTGCCAGCGCGACAAGGCCACCCCGGGGGGCAGCCGCAGAGGGAACAGGGGAAGCCGACATGACGCACCAGCGGGCGGGGGAAAACGGATTCTAGAGCGTTCGGCTGACGGAGTAACCCCGGTTCCAGACCGCGGCACGCCGCTTCCGGCCCTGGCCCAGCGGGCCGAAAGCGAAAGCGCGTACGACGATCTAGCTATGGTCCCTGTCCCCCTGCGCTGTCACCCTGTGCGGTCCCATGCCCTGCCCCGCCCCTCCGGCACCCGGCGTTGACGTGGGATGCAGTACCTAGGAGGCTGGCCGTCAGCGCCCCGCGCATGGCCGGCACCGATCTTTCCCGCACGGAAGCGCCGCATCGAGGATTCCCACCCGGATGAGCACCACGTCCCAATCCGCTGTCACCCGCACCGACGGCGCCGCGCTGCGCCGGTCGATCTCCAATACCCTCAAAGGCTCCGCCGGCAACCTGGTGGAGTGGTATGACGTCTACGTGTACTCGGTGTTTGCCGTGTACTTCGAATCGCAGTTCTTCTCGCCCGAAGACAAGAACTCCACCATGTACGTGTGGGCGATCTTCGCCGCGACCTTCCTGATGCGCCCCATCGGTGCCTGGTTCTTCGGCCGCTTCGCCGACCGCCACGGCCGCCGCCTGGCGCTGACGGTGTCGGTCACGCTGATGGCCGTCTGCTCCTTCCTCATCGCCATCACCCCCACCGCGGCCAGCATCGGCATCTGGGCGGCGATCATCCTGCTGTTCGCCCGTCTGCTGCAGGGCTTCGCCACCGGTGGCGAATACGGCGCCAGCGCCACCTACATGTCCGAGGCCGCCATTCCCGGCCGCCGTGGCTTCCTGTCCTCGTTCCACTACGTCACCCTGGTCGGCGGCCATGTGCTGGCGCAGCTGACCCTGTTCCTGATGCTGAACTTCTGGGGCAAGCCGGAAATCTCCGAGTTCGGCTGGCGCATCGCCTTCGGCATCGGCGGTATCGCTGCCGTCGTGGTGTTCTGGCTGCGCCGAGGCATGGACGAGACGATGGAAGAATCGTCAATCGAAGCCGCGCGCGAAGGCAAGGCGAAGAAGTCCGGTTCGATGTACGAACTGATCGTGCACCAGTGGCGCCCGCTGCTGCTGTGCTTCCTGATCACCGCCGGCGGCACCATTGCCTTCTACACCTATTCGGTGAACGGCCCGAAGATGATCCAGAGCGCGTTTGCCGCGGATGATCCGATGACCGCTACCCTGGTCAACCTGGGCGTGCTGACCTTCCTGATGGTGCTGCAGCCGGTGGGCGGCTGGTTGTCGGACATCATCGGCCGCAAGAGCCTGCTGGTGTTCTTCGGCGTGGGCGGCGTGCTGTACAGCTGGTACCTGATCACCCAGCTGCCGCACCAGCATGATGCCACCCTCGCCTTCCTCACCCTGGCGCTGGGCTTTGTCATCCTCACCGGCTACACGTCCATCAACGCGGTGGTGAAGGCCGAACTGTTCCCGACCCACATCCGTGCACTGGGCGTGGGCCTGGGCTATGCGCTGGCCAACTCGCTGTTCGGTGGTACCGCGCCGCTGCTGTACCAGGGCGCGCTGAAGACCGGCCACGTGGACTGGTTCGCAATCTACGTGACCGCCACGATCGCGGTATCGTTGGTGGTCTATGTCTTCTTCCTCACCAACAAGGGCCCGAACTGGCTCGACGGCACCCGCAAGTAAGGGCGTCGTGATCGCAGCCATCGGTGCAATGCCGGTGGCTGCTGCGTCTCCGGCATCGCCGCTGATGTGGATCGCGGTGGTGCTGGCCGCAGCCACGGCGCTGGCCTGGCTGCTGCGCCGCCCCAGCGCGCAGGTCTCATGGCCGCGTATCGGCTTCGGGGTGGCGCTGCTGGTGTTCTGCGCCGCGCTGGCGCTGCAGCTGGCGGTGGACCTGGGCAGCGGCCACAGCTCCCTGGCAATGAGTACCCACCCGCGCGGCGGGCAACTGCACCCGATGGGCATGCGCACGATGGCGGCGTGCTATCTGGCGGCGCTTGCTGCCAGCGGCTGGGGCGCGTGGACGCTGCTGCGCCGGCGCCGGTGAACGCGCGGTAGTGCCGGCCGCTGGCCGGCAACGCCGTATTCCTTCCGAAGGTTCATGAGGTTGCCGGCCAGCGGCCGGCATTACCTTCAGCGGCGGGCGGCTTCGCTCTGCTCGCGGGCGCCGTGGAATTCCGAATCCTTTTCCCACGTCGGCCAGCGGCGGCTGTTGGCCAGCTCGGCACCCAGGTCGTAGACCAGCAGGGTGTCGGCAGCGTGGCCGGCCGGGTCCCAGCTCGGGGTCCAGGCATCGCAGGCCTGGTGGTAGCAGTCGGCGAAGTACTTCTCGCGCAGTGCGCGACCGGCTTCAACGCCGCCGTCCAGCTTGTCCAGGCCTGGGCCGATAGTGATGGCCGGCACGCCCAGGCGGGCGAAGGCGAAGTGATCGGCGCGGTAGAAGAAGCCGGCTTCCAGGTTCGGGTCCGGGCTGTAGCTGCGGCCGCGGGCCTTGGCCACCCGTTCCAGGTCACCTTCCAGCGATACCCGGCCCTTGCCCCACGAGGCGATGTCACGGGTCGCGCCATCCGGGCTGAACATTTCGATGTTCAGCACCGCCGCGGTCTTTTCCAGCGGCGCCAGCGGATGCGCAGCGTAGT
Source organism: Stenotrophomonas maltophilia (assembly GCF_047782825.1). Lineage (GTDB taxonomy): Bacteria > Pseudomonadota > Gammaproteobacteria > Xanthomonadales > Xanthomonadaceae > Stenotrophomonas. Next base: position 2,952,496 of record NZ_CP180589.1, read on the forward strand.
AGCTGGCGCCCAGCAGGCCCTTCTCTTCGGCGGTCAGCGCAACGAAGTACAGGCTGCGCTGCGGCTGCGGGCCGGCGGCGAACACGCGGCCCAGTTCCAGCACGGTGGCCACGCCGGTGGCGTTGTCGATGGCGCCATGGCGGATGCGGTCACCCTTGGCATCGGGCTGGCCGATGCCGAAGGCATCCCAGTGCGCGGAGAAGATCACTGCCTCATCGCCGTGCTCGCCACCGGGCAGCTTGGCTACCACGTTGCGGGTCACCACCTGCTCGCGCTTCAACGCGAAATCCACGCTCAGCTTCGCGTTGTCCAGCTCCACCGGGCGGAAGTCGGCTCGCATGGCCTTGCGCTTTTCGGCATCGAAATCCAGGCCGGCGTCGGCAAAGATCGCCTCGGCCAGTTCGCGCTGCATCCAGCCGCGCAGCGGCGTGTGCTGGGCCATCGCTTCGGCCTGGCCGCGCTCGATGTCGAACAGCGGCGAGGTACCCGAGCTCTTCACCGTGGCCCAGCCGTAGGCGGCCGGCGCGGTCTCGTGCACGATCAGCACGCCCTCGGCGCCACGGCGTGCGGCTTCTTCGAACTTGTAGGTCCAGCGGCCGTAGTAGGTCACCGCCTTGCCATCGAACGCGCCCGGCGCCTCGGCCTCGAAATCGGCGTCGTTGATCAGTACCACGGCAATCTTGCCGTGCAGGTCCACGTCCTTGTAATCGTTCCACTGGCGCTCCGGTGCGTCGATGCCGTAGCCGACGAACACCAGCGGCGCGCTCTTGATCTGCACGCGCTTGCGCGGCTGCAGGCTCTGCAGGGTCACGTCCACGCCGTTGGCCAGCGTGCGCTTGCCCTTCTTCAGCTGCAGGCTGGCCTTGGCCGGGCCATCCAGCTGCGCACGCACCAGCGGCACCGGCTGCACCCAGCTGCCATCGGCGCCGCCGGGCTGCAGGCCGTAGCTGCGGAACTGCTCGATCAGGTACTGCACGGTGCGTTCTTCGCCTGCGCTGGCCGGTGCGCGGCCCTCGAACTCGTCCGAGGCCAGCACCCGCACGTGCCGCGACAGTGCCTGCGGATCGATGCCGCCACCGGGCAGGTCGTTGGCCGCATGGGCCAGGCCCCCGACGAACAGGCAGGACGACAGCAGCAACACGCGCATCGGGTTCACGGCAATACCACGGCAGGAAGGGGAGTCACCAGAGTGTAACGTGGTCGTGACACCACGGCGCAGCCGTGCCGGTCAGCGGCGTGCGCGGTCCAGCCAGCACGCCAGGCCCTGCGCGTTGAGTTCGATGTCCATCGCCAGCACGGCAGTCACCGCGGCCTGGTCCAGCGCGCAGCCATGCTGCTGCGCACGCTCCAGGTACAGCGCCTGCAATGCAGCCAGCAGGCAGCGGTGGCGGTCGGCGCGCTCATCGCACTGGCGGCCGATCGCCGCCATCGCATCGATCTGCTCGAGCAGGTCCGCCGCCAGCTTCTGCACCTGCTGCACGCGACCGTAGTGGGTCAGGTACATCGCCTGCGGCCCGTAGCCCAGCATGCGCTGGATCGAGGCCTTCATCGCCTCCGGATCGAACTGCACCGGCGATGAGGTGGGGAAGATGAAGGCGCCCTGCGTACTGTCCAGTTCGCGGTAGGAAATGCCGAATGTGTCGCCGGTGAACCAGCTGCGGCTGCGTGCGTCCCACACGCAGTAATGGTGCAGAGCGTGGCCCGGTGTGTGCAGCAACAGCAGCTCGCGGCCGGCCAGGTCGATGCGGTGGCCATCCTCGGCCACCACCACGCGGTGTTCGGGAATGGCCTCGATGCGGCCGTAGCTGCGCGCGATTTCCTCGGCCCCGTAGACGGCGGTGGCACCGGCAATCAACCGGGTGGGGTCGATCATGTGCGGTGCGCCGCGCGGATGCAGTACGGCCTTGGCATTGGGCAGCTGCTGCATCAGCAGGCCGGCGCCACCGGCGTGGTCCAGGTGCACATGGGTCAGCAACAGCCAATCCACCGCATCCACGCCCAGCCCGGCATGGGCCAGCGCCTGCAGCATGGCGGGCACGGAAAGGCCGGTGCCGCAGTCGACGAAGGCAGCACGGCCGTTTTCGACGATGAGGTAGGCAGCATCGAAATCGGGCCGCTGGAAGCCGGTATCGATGGTGTGGATGCTGGGATCGGCGGTCATCGGCACGCACCTGGCAGGATCAGGAACAGATGCCCATGGTAGGCGCCTGCGCAGGGGCGGTTCGATGCGGCTTTGGTCGGAGGGGGCGATTCTGTAGAGCCGAGCCCACGCTCGGCTGCCTTTCTGCCAGACATCAGCCGAGCATGGGCTCGGCTCTACGGGGGCGCGTGCAGTCAAGCATGGTTTACCGGGCCAGGTACCGCGGCCGCAGCAGCAGGGCCAGCACCAGCACCGCCAGGAAGGCACCATAGGCGTACAGCACGGCCAGCACCTGCGGCCAGATCGGCCCGGCGCCGGGCTGCACGCGGCCGATGTGGTAGCCCCACAGCATGGCGGCGATGCTCAGGACGAAGGCCAGCGCCAGGCTGGTGCTGTCGAACAGGCGCCGCCGCAGGGTGCGCGGCTGGCGCGGGAACAGCCAGTACAGGCTGCCCAGCAGCAGGAACCAGGGCAGGAACAGCAGCAGCGACAACCAGGCCATCGCAGACTCCATGTCATCGCGCCGGGGGCGCGTGGGCATCATGCCATGGGCGGTGTGGTCGGGTAGAGCCGAGCCCATGCTCGGCTGCTTTTCCGCCCAGCCGAGCGTGGGCTCGGCTCTACAAGGGCGTAGCAGGTCAGGCCGCTTCGCGCAGCACCGCCAGGGCGGCCAGCACGGCGTGCACCTCGGCTTCCAGCTTGAACAGCTCGCTCTGCAGCTGGTCGCCCTGCTCGGCCTGCTTGATCACGGCGATCAGCTGGCCGGCATCACGCGGCGAATCGAAGCCTTCGCTCTGGATCAGCAGGGTGCCATCGCCGGCGGTCAGCTTGAAGTAGAAGCGGCCGTCCTTTTCACGGTACTGCTTGAACAGCGGCGGCGCGGCGCGGGCCACGCCGGCGTCCTCGCTGGCGATGTCGCCCGCACTGGACAGGTCACGCAGGCCCACCGCGTGGCGCAGTTCTTCCAGCAGCGGGGCCGCCAGCTGCTCGCGCAGCTGCTGGCCACGGCGCTTGAGCAGCGCTTCGATCTTTTCCGGCTCGGCCATCAGCGCGTTGTAGCGCTCGCGCAGCGGCGACAGCTCGCTGTCGATGCGCTCGAACAGCTGCTGCTTGGCATCGCCCCAGCTGATGCCCTCGGCGAAGGCCTTGGCGAAGGCGGCGGTCTGTTCCGGGGTGGCAAAGGCCTGGTACATCTGGAACAGCGCCGAACCATCGGTGTCCTTCGGCTCGCCCGGTGCACGCGAGTCGGTCAGGATCGAGAACACCAGCTTCTTCAGCTCTTCGCGCGGCACGAACAGCGGAATGGTGTTGTGGTAGCTCTTGCTCATCTTGCGGCCGTCCAGGCCGGCCAGGGTGGCCACCTGTTCGTCGATCACCACGTCCGGCAGCGGGAAGTACTCCTTGCCGTACACGTGGTTGAAGCGCTGGGCGAAATCGCGCGCCATTTCGATGTGCTGGATCTGATCGCGGCCCACCGGCACCTGGTTGGCCTTGAAGATGAGGATGTCGGCGGCCATCAGCACCGGGTACATGAACAGGCCAGCGCTGATGCCGGCATCTTCGTCCACGCCCTCTTCGCGGTTCTTGTCCACCGCCGCCTTGTAGGCGTGGGCACGGTTGAGGATGCCCTTGCTGGCGATGGCGGTCAGGAACCACATCAGCTCGGTGGTCTCGCGGATGTCGCTCTGGCGGTAGAACCACACGTGTTCCGGGTCCAGGCCGCAGGCCAGCCAGCTGGCCGCGATCTCCAGGGTCGCGCGCTGGGTGCGCTGCGGATCCTGCGATTTGATCAGGCTGTGCAGGTCGGCCAGGAAGAAGAAACTCTCGATGTCCGGCGCGCGGCTGGCGGCGATGGCCGGACGGATGGCGCCAACGTAGTTGCCCAGGTGGGGCGTGCCGGAGGGGGTGATGCCGGTAAGGACTCGGGTCGTCATGACTGCGTGGGGTAACCTTCAATGAACGGGGCCAGTTTACCGTGCACACGGCCAACCCCGTCAGGGCCTGCGGCGCGTTCATTCACCCAACCCCGCTGGAGACGCCCGATGAAACGCTTACTGCCCCTGCTGCTGATCCTGCCCCTGGCCGGCTTCCGCCCGGCCCCGCTGCCGCCGCCGGTCGCCCCGGACGGGCCGGTGCGGATGACCCTGGTCGACCGCGACCGCGGTACCGAACTGCGCAGCTACCCGGCCGACGGCCAGCGCTGGGTGGCCGGCGAGCGCGGCCACCGCTATGCGGTGCGCCTGTACAACGACAGCCCGCGGCGGGTGCTGGTGGTGCTGTCGGTGGACGGCATCAATGCCATTTCCGGCGAGGATGCCAACCCCTCGCAGACCGGCTACGTGCTCAACCCGGGCCAGAGCGCGGACATCACCGGCTGGCGCAAGAGCCAGGACGAAGTGGCCCAGTTTGTCTTCAGCAGCCCCGGAGGCAGCTATGCCAGTCGCACCGGGCGGCCGGACAACATGGGTGTGATCGGCATTGCCGTATTCAACGAACGCACGCTCTGGCGGCCGCAACCCAGCCCCATCCTGCGCCGCCCGGCCTCGCCCGAGCCGATGGCCGAGGCGTCGGCAGCGGCCAGCGCCGACAGCAGCGCCAGCCGCAGCCGCATGGAGGGCTACGCCAGTAAATCGCAGGCCCCAGCGCTGGGAACCGGCCACGGCGACCGCGAGACCTCGCAGGTGCGCGATACCCAGTTCCAGCGCGCCAGCCCCCGCCCGGCCTACGTGGTTGAGCTGCGCTACGACAGCGCACGCAACCTGCGCGCGCGCGGCATCGTGCTGGATGGCCCGTCACGCCGGCCTGGCGAACCGCAGGCCTTCCCCAACCGCTACGTGCCCGACCCGCCGGTACGCTGAGGCGGACAGCACGACGCCCACACCATCAAGGTGCGGGCGCCGGGCTGTGGGGGCATACCGGGTAGAGGCGGGTGCCGTGGGGGCGCGCCCCGGACTTACTTGAAGTCCGGATAGTCCTTGCGGACACTGTCGGAGAACTCGTGCACTTCCTTCTCGGCACGGTCCTTGGCCCAGCCATAGCGTTCCTGCAGACGGCCCGCCAGGTACTCGGCGTTGCCCTCGGCCACATCGAAATCGTCGTTGGTCAGATCGCCCCACTTGGCCTGTGCCTTGCCCTTGAGCTGCGACCACTTGCCGGAAATGATGTCTTTGTTCATTGCTGGAACCCTTGGTTGCAACGGCGTTCTTACCGTGGTTCCAGCTTCGCGCACCGGCTGTTGATCGACGGTCAACCTGCAATGAAATGCATGCTCACGTGCTTGAATGGTTCACTCCGCCTGCACCGTACAGCGCGTGCGCCGGACAAACACGCGGGCAAGAAAAAGGCCGGGGAGAGATCCCGGCCTTTTCCGTGTTCGGCACCACCCCGGGCTCAGTTGCCCTTGGCGGCATCCTCGACCTTCTCACCAGCCTTCTGCACATCCTTGCCGGCACCGGCAACGGTGTTGCAGCCAGCCAGCATGGCCACCGAGAACATCGACAACAGCATCAGGGCAACTACACGCTTCATGGTCTTCTCCTGGGGTTCGCCACTACATGGTTTTCCATCGCGCTGGGCCATCCCGCAGTGGGAAGGCCTCGCGTGAAGTGCAATCTGGCGTCTGCCGCGTGCAGCGAGTGTGAACAGGAGCGGGAGCCATTCAGGCGAATGCCCGAAGGCCGTCAATCGCGCATCAGGGTGGACTTGCCGAACAGGCTCTCGACCAGATCCACCGCCAGTTCCGCGGTGGCGTTCTGCTTGTCCAGCAGCGGGTTCAGTTCAACGATGTCCAGCGAGCCCATGCGGCCGCTGTCGGCGATCATTTCCATCACCAGCTGCGCCTCGCGGTAGTTCACCCCGCCCGGCACCGTGGTGCCCACGCCCGGGGCGATGCTGGGGTCCAGGAAATCCACATCGAAGCTGACGTGCAGGTGGGTGTTCTCATCGATGCCGGCCAGCGCGGCTTCCACGGTGCGCTTCATGCCGTTCTCGTCGATGTAGCGCATGTCGTACACATCGACCTTGTGGGTCTTGATCAGGCGCTTCTCTTCCGGGTCCACCGAACGGATGCCGATCTGGTGCATCTGCGCCGGGGTGATGGCCGGGCTGCTGCCACCCAGCTGGGTCAGCGCGTCCGGGCCAAGGCCGCACAGGCAGGCTACCGGCATGCCGTGGATGTTGCCCGAGGGGGTGACATCGCTGGTGTTGAAATCCGAGTGCGCATCCAGCCACAGCACGCGCAGGATCTTGCCCTGTTCGCGGCACCAGCGGGCAACGGCGGTGATCGAGCCGATGCCCAGGCAGTGGTCGCCGCCCAGCATGATCGGCATGCGCCCGGCCTGCAGCTCGGCATAGCTGGCGTCCATCAGCGCACGGTTCCAGGCCACCACTTCATCCAGGTGGCGGTAGCCCTGCACCGGCGTGGTCCACGGGTTGCGCGGGCCGTCCAGGTTGCCCAGGTCGCGCACGTCCACACCGCGCGCCTCCAGCGCCTCGGGCAGGCCGGCCACGCGCAGCGCTTCCGGCCCCAGCCGTGCACCGCGATGGCCCGCGCCCACATCGGTGGGTACGCCGATGAGGGATACGGAAATGGGATGGGCCATGGGTGCCTCCTGCGAACGAAAAAGAAGCACAGTCTAGCCAGAGGGATGTGACACCACTCGCGGCGGTGCAGCAGGACATTGGCATGGCATGATGCCGCTCGGACCCGACCGTCCCTCATGGAAGATTGCGATGTCGCCCTTCATCAACACCGCCTGGCCGCGCTTTTTCATCGGGGCACTGCCCATCGCCCTGCTTGCGGTTTTTCTGAGCAGCTCAATCGATGCGTCGCCAAACGGCTGGCTGATGCAAGCGACGCTGCTGCTGGTGCCGTTCTCGACCCTGGTATTCCTCGGATTGGGGTGGCAGCGTGTGCGCAAGGTACACGCCGAACACCCGATTCTGAAAAGCGAGCTGCTCCGTGTGCTGACAGCGTTGATCGGCAACGTGAAGGTGGCGGCGCTATGGTTCGGCCTGACCTTCGTTGGCATGTTCGCCCTGATCCTGGCGTGGGTGCTGCTGTATAGGTCCTGCGGCTGACGCCGGCCCCAAGCCCGCTGCACGCTCAGCTTCCGCGGCGGCGAACCGGCGTTACGCTCTGCACCTGGCCGTTGTTGCGCATCATGCACAGGAAGCGACCGTCGGGGTAATCGATGATGAGCTCCTGGTAATCGCTGCCCACCGGCACCTGGGTCACCAGCGTGCCCTGCGCACCCTTGCGCATGTTGCAGGAACCCAGCGCCGTATCGCCCGCCGGCGCGCGGTTGGCCGCCGTGGACACATTGCGGAACACCGCGCGGCAGCCGCCAATCACCCACACTGAATGCCGCGAAAGCCCCCAGTTCTGGCCCTGCTCGCAGCGGGTGTGGCTGAGCTGGCGCACGATTTCCACGTTGCCACGGGTATCCATGTCACACGACACCTGGCGCTGGTCGGTGGATTCGCAGGTGACTTCGCTGGGCAGCGCAGCGCCCTCGTCATCATCGCGGTGGCGGCGGTCGTGCCGCGCTGCAGCTGCCGGGGTGCCGCTGCTACTGACCTGGCAGATGCCGTTGGCACCACCGCGGCCGGTGTAGCTGATCTGTGGTGTGCCATCGTCACCGGTGCTGATCGACAGGGTCACTCCGCTCTGCGCATCGCGTGCTTCAACGTATCGATCGTTGAAGCGCTTCAAGGCCGCTTCGCGCCCCTGTACGTAGACCGGCCCGCCCTCGTCGGCGTGGATATCCAGCCCGCCCGGGCAGGTGGCGTTGAAGAACGGCACCGCGGCCATGGCCGGGGCGGCGAATACGGTGCACAGCAGTGCAGCGGCAAGGGAAACAGCGTGGCGACGCATGATCGGTTCCCGGAGCGGCCCATAGGGGCGGATGGCGACAGTATGCGGCGCGACGAACCGGGCCGGTCGTGAGGAATATCAAGAATCCCGCACCCGGCCCGCCAGCGATGACGTCACGCGCGGCCGCTATCATCCCCACACCCCAAGGATGATCGGACCACACATGGCCCTACCTGCCCCCACCCACGCCCAGCAGGCACTGCTGGATCTGCAGCAGCGCATCCACGCCTTCGGCCTGGACACCGCCGGCGAGTACGAGCTGGATATCGAAGACCCGGCCGGGCCGTTGTGGTCGGCACTGCGGACCCGGCTGACGGTGGCGCCGCTGTACGGCGGCCTGCATGTGGAGTTTTTCGGCAACCCATGGGACGAGCCGTTCGCCTGGACGCTGGCCTGCCTGTCCGACCCGGAGGTGGCCGCCGGGGTGATGTCGCTGTGCTTCACCGGCGGCGATGAAGGCGCCAACGGCACCCGCGAGTGGGAGTTCACCGCCTTGCTGGACAGCCAGGTGCAGTTCCCGCGCCTGCGCTCGCTGGTGATCACGCCCACCGCGCCGGAGCACCACAACGCGTCGCTGGTGCAACGCGCGGGCACGATCATGGAAGAAGGTAGCGAGATTGCCCGCTTTGCCAGCCGCGCGCCCTACCTGACCGAACTGGTGGTGCCCAATGCACCCGATGCCAGCTTCTTCGAGGTAGCGCTGCCGCACCTGAACATCCTGCAGATTGGCGGCGGCTGCGACACCCAGCACTTCATCGAACACCTGGCCGCATCGCGCAACCTGCCCGCGCTGGGCCTGCTGGATTTCACCGAGTCCACCGAACTGCAGTTCACCTGGGCCGATGTGCGTGAGGCCGAGGCGGTGACACCATTGGCCGCCTACGAGCGGCTGTTCGCCAGCGATGCATTCGGCCCGGTGCACAGCTTCCGCCTGCGCAACAGCGCGCTGTCGCTGGAACAGCTGCAGGCGCTGCAGGCCATGCGGCCGGGACTGCAGTTCATGGTCATCCAGGCGGGCATGGGCGGCTATGTCAGCCATTTCGAGAAGAACGTATTCCCGTGGCGGCATCTGGTGCCGGGGGATACGGGGCAGCGCTGAGGGGTGGTGCTTGGTGCCGCGTTGATTGTGTGCACGGATGGATGCGTCGGTATCGCCAACGCTCGCAAAGACCGCGCGGCGGCTGGGCTGGTGCGCGCTGCACCTGACCCAGCGTCCTACAATCACAGGCTCATTGCATCGGACGCAATCAATGAAGCTCCGCCACCTTGATCTGAGCATGACCCGTTTCGCCGTACAGCCGCGCGGTGCAGTGCCCTTCCGGCATACCGCGCACCATGTGGCCGAGGTGTTCATGGCATGGCTGCCCGGCATTGAGTTGAATCGCAGCAGCAAGATTGTGATCGGCTTCGGACCTCGTGGCGACGAGGAGATTTTCGACGGTACGCTGGGAGTGACCTCGCGTTATATCGAGGATTTCGACTTCGCACGATTCGAAGCCTTGGACGCGCGGTGCAAGGACGAGGCACTGTTGGACGCGCTCACTGGCGTACTACTCAACTTGCCGGGCAGCGATACAGCCAGAGCGCAGATTGAAGCGGCGCGCGTGCGGACTCTGGAAAGCGGGTTCGCCAACCGGGCGCTGGTCAAGAAAAGCTGAGCCAGCGCTCCGCCGCTCACCCGGTGTGCGTGTATCGCGAACTGGGCCGCGCATGCGGCGAATCCTGGTACTGCGAGGTTACCGACCGCAACAACGGGAACCGCGTCGAGGTACCGATGGGCGACACGCCCGGCTATCTGGATCGACGTGAGTTCTTCGCCAGTTCACGACTGGACGGCGGTGTTTTCACGGTATTTTCCCGATTGAAACAGGAAACGTTCCAGCATCCATTGCGTTAGCTACCGGCGACTGACGTCGTGTTCCTGCCGGTGGTCCTGCTCGCCTTGTGGGGCGGAGTGGTGCCGCTTATCCGAATCGAACGGATGACCTACTGTTTACAAGACAGTTGCTCTACCAACTGAGCTAAAGCGGCATGGGTGCTTCACCAGCGGCGCAGCCGCGGTGGGGGGATTCTAGCGCAACCGCGTACATTCCAGCGACCGCAGCTGTGCAGCACCGCTGCGCTGCTGGGCCTGCGCCGGCTCGCTGCCGGCGGCCAGCTGCCCTTCCAGCCACCACTGGCCGGCATCGCCACTGGCCACCAGGCGCGGCTGGAAGCCAGCGGCCTGCACGGCGGCGATGCGGCGCTCGGCACCCTCGCGGTTGCGGTACTGGCCCAGGGCAATGGCGTTGCTCTCTTCGCCCTGGCTGATGATGTAGTAGTCGCTCAGGCCGGCGGCGACGATGCGCTTGACCGTGGCCTGGGCGTCTTCGCGGCTGGCGGCGGCGGGCAGCAGGACGCGGTAGCGGGCACTGCCACTGGCGGCCGGCTGCTCGCGCAGGCGTGCCGGAGCCAGCAGGCTGCCGGCCCGGCCTTGGGCGGCAGTGGCGGCAGCGCGGTCGGCGAACGGGCCCAGCGCGACACAGCGCGGCGGTGCGGCGGGCTTTTCCGGCGCCGGCTTTTCCACCACCGGCTCGGTCGGCTTGGCGGCGGCGACAGCGGGTGCAGCTTCAGCCGGCTTTGGTGCGTCCGCCGGCGGCGCCAGCGTCGCGGCTGCCGGTGCAGGCGCTTCGGCAGCGGCCACGGCGGCGGTCGGCGCGACTTCGCGTTCCACCAGCGCTGCGGTCGGTGCGGCGGCGACGGTCTGCGCCACGGCAGCGGCATCGGTGCCGCCGGGCAGCCAGCGCAGCTCGGCCACGCCGGTGGCAGGCTTCGCCGCTGCGGCAGGGGCAGGCTCGCTGCGCAGCAGCCACCAGCTGGCAACGCCAAGGTTGAGGATGGCCAGGACGACGATCAGGGCACGGGTCAGCATGCTGCCGATACTAGCCTGCGGGCTGGTGCACCGCCCAGCGGGCGAGGCCGTCCAGCACCAGCGACGGGTGGTAATCGGCGCCGTCCAGCAACGGCATCAACGCCGGTGCGCCGCCGCCGTGCACCAGCAGCGCGGGGGCCACGCCCAGCAGCGCCTGCGCCTGGCGCGCACTGCGTTCCACCAGGGCCACGGCGGCACCGTCGCAGCCGGAGGCCAGCGCATCGGCGGTATCGTTGGCGAATTCGCTGTAATCGCCACCGCTGGCCGGTAGCTGCACCGCACGCGCGTGCAGCGCTTCGCGCATGGTGGTGGGCGATGCGGAAATACGGCCGCCGTGGTGCTGGCCGTCGGCATCGAGCAGATCGATGGTCAGCGCGGTACCCACGCCCACCACCAGCACCGGGCGGCGCGCGGTGGCGGCCGCCAGCAGGGCCAGGAAACGATCGACGCCGAACTTTTCCGGCTTGGCGTAGGCAATGCGCACGCCCGCGCATTCGGCACTGGTGCGCACCACGCGCACATCGCTGAAGCGGGCCTGCAGCTGCTGCAGCATGGCGGTGGTCAGCGACGGTGCGGCCACGCTGGCGACAAACGCGGTGCCGCCGCTGGGCAGGCTGTGCGGCGGCTGCGCGGCCATGCCTTCGGCGCCATGCGCCCAGGCCTGCACATCGCCGGCGCGGTCACCCTGCAACGGCGCGAACTTGAAGCGCGAATTGCCGAGGTCGAACAACCAATCGCTCATGCCTTCCTCACGCTCACTTCGCCGGCATGCAGCAGGCGCTCGTGGCCATCAATGCGCACGCGCAGGGCGCCATCATCGGCCAGGCCCAGTGCGGTGCCGTGCTGCCATTGGCCCTCCAGCTCCACGCGCACCTCGCGGCCGGCCAGCATGTCGAACGCGGCGTAGCGCGGCAGGAACGGGGCCAGGCCCTCGCGGTCGAATACGTCCAGCGCCGGCAGCAGGCGCGCCAGCACGGCGGCCACCACCACGTTGCGGTCCACGTGGGTACCGGCCAGGGTGTCCAGGTCCACCCACGGCTGGGTGATCTGTTCGGCGAAGGCCGGCGGCATGTGCACGTTGATGCCGATGCCGATGACCGCGCGTGCCGGGCCGGCGTACTCGCCGCCGCCTTCGGCCAGCAGGCCGACCAGTTTGCGGCCATCGACCAGCACGTCGTTGGGCCACTTCAGCTGCGTCTGGGTGTAACCCAGGTCGTGCAGCGCTTCGGCCACGGCGACGCCGGCCACCAGGCTCAGACCCGCCAGGCGGCCCAGGCCACCGGCGAACAGGCGCAGCACCGACAGGTAGACATGGGCGGCCAGCGGCGAGGCCCAGCTGCGGCCGCGGCGGCCACGGCCGCCAGTCTGGCGCTCGGCCAGCAGGACGCAGACGCCGCGCTGGGGCGCGCTGCAACGCAGCAATTCGGCGTTGGTGGAATCGATCGTCCAGGCCACCTGCAGGTCGTGCAGCAGGGCGGTGGCGTCGGCAGGCAGGTGCGCGCGGATGGCCGCGGGGTCCAGCAGATCCACCGGGCGGGTCAGGCCGTAGCCCTCGCCGGCGCGGCCCTGGATATCCACACCGGCCGCTCTAAGCCCTTGAATACGCTTCCAAATGGCCGCCCGGGTCTGGCCCAGCTCACGGGCCAGGGCGTCGCCGGACAGGCGACCGGCAGCGAGTTTGGCCAGCAATTGGCGATCGTCCACGGCAGCTTCCACAAGGTCAGGACGGAATTATGCGGGAAAGCCGCCAGCGACGCCCGCCGGGGGGGTGCGGGACGGGCTTCCATTCCGGGCGCGGGTTCGGGCTAGAATCGGGAACTCACCTTCCCTTAACGTGGATGTCGTCAATGCGCCGTTATGCCCATTGCCTGATCCTGCTGACGATGCCCTTCGCGGCGTCTGCAACGGCAGCGCTGGACGACAGCCGCGGGGCCTGCGTGTATTCCAATGGCGATGCCGCTTCGCAACGCGCACCGTCGGCAACCGCTTCGACCGCCACGGCCAAGCCGGCACCGGTGCGTCCGGCGGCCAGCAGCGCCACCAGCAGCGGGGGCGGCGGCAGCGACGACGATGTGCTGCAGCGCATCCGCGCACCGAAGTGGCACAGCTACCTGCCGGGTATGTTCCGCTGATCAAGTCGTTGCTGCAGTGGCTGCGGCCTGCGCCGCGGCCGATTGAAGATGCTGTGTGGGACCAGGCCTGCGGCCGCGCCGCGTGGCTGCGGGGCCTGGGCGATGAACGCCGTGCCCGCCTTCGCGTGCTGGCCACGCGCTTCCTGCATGAGAAGACCATCACCCCCATTGGCGACCTGCAGCTGCAGGTGGCCGACGGCGTGCTGTTGGCCGCACTGTGCTGCCTGCCGCTGTTGGAATTCGGCGAGGTGGGCCTGGAAGGCTGGTCGCAGCTGATCGTCTACCCCGATGCGTTCCGCGTGCACCGCAGCCACATGGATGCGGCCGGCGTGCTGCACGAATGGGATGACGAGCTGATTGGCGAATCGTGGGACAGCGGGCCGTTGATCCTGTCTTGGGCCGATGTGCAGGCCGACCTGGCTGCGCCGCACGAGGGCTACTGCGTGGCGGTGCACGAGATGGTGCACAAGCTGGATGCGCTGGATGGTGCGATGGACGGCACGCCGCCGTTGCCGCGCGCGTGGCAGCGCGAGTGGGCCGCGGTCTTCCAGGCGTCCTACGATGCGTTCTGTGCGCAGGTGGATGCCGGTGTGGAAACGCTGATCGACCCGTACGCGGCCGAGGCGCCGGAAGAGTTCTTCGCGGTAGCCAGTGAGTACCACTTCTCCGCACCGGAGCTGCTGGCGCAGGCGCTGCCGGAGGTGGCTGCGCATCTGCGGCGGTTCTATGGTGAGCCGCCGGCTGAAAGCAGTCGAGCATGGCTCGACTCTACAGAGAAGCGGTAGCGCCGGGCCGTGCCCGGCGGATCGGATTGCCGGATCGTTACGGGCCCGGCGGCAGGCGCACTTCGAATCGGGCGCCGCCCAGTTCGCTGGAACGGGCCACCAGCAGTTCGCCGCGGTAATCCTTGATCAGGTCCTGCACGATCGACAGCCCGATGCCGTGGCCCTGCACGCGCTCGTCGCCGCGTACGCCACGCTGCAGCACCTTGCCGATGTCGTCCGGGGCAATGCCCGGCCCATCGTCATCCACCGCCAGCAGCAGGCCTGCGCGGCGTGCGTTCGGTGCCGGCAGCGGCTGTGCGGTCAGCAGCACCCGGCGCTTGGCCCACTTGAAGGCGTTTTCCAGCAGGTTGCCCAGCAGTTCCTGCAGATCGCCCGGTTCGCCGTGGAAGCGCGCGGCCGGGTCGATATCGAACTCGCACAGCACGCCCTTCGATGCGTAGACCTTTTCCAGGCCGCGCACGATTTCCTCGGCGTTGGATTCCACCGGCAGCGGCGCGGAGAACAGCTTGTGGCCCGACGAGGCGGCGCGCGCCAGCTGGTAGGACACCAGGTTGTTCATGCGCTGCAGCTGTACGTCCAGTTCCTCGCGCAGGGCGCCATCGCCGGCGCCGCTGTCCATCTGCGTGCGCAGCACGGCGATAGGGGTCTTCAGGCTGTGCGCCAGGTCGGCCAGGGTATTGCGCTGGCGCTCCAGGTTTTCGCGCTCGCTCTCAATGAAGGCATTGATGCTGTCGGTCAGCGGCTCCAGCTCGCGCGGGTGGCGTTCGCTCATGCGCTCGGTTTCACCGCGCTGGACCTTGGTCAGCTCGGTGATCACCCGCCGCAGCGGGCGCAGGCTCCACTGCAGGATGACCGTCTGCAGCAGCAGCAGGATCAGGCCGATGCCGCCCAGGTAGAACCAGACGCGGCTGCGGAACACGCGCAGCTGCGCACCCAGCGCGCGCGAGTCTTCCATCACGTAGATGGTGTACGGGAATTCGGTGGCCGGGTCGGCGTCGGCGTCCCACACCAGGCCCAGGCCATAGCGGTACACCGAGCCCTGGCTGCCGTCGATCTGGATCATCGGCAGCGGGCCTTCGAACACTTCCTGGCGCGGGGCCAGCAGGCCGCCGCCCACGGTGGGCAGCATGGGGCCTTCGGCGGACATGGAATTGCCCTTGCCGTCCGGCATCACCACCTGCAGGTACAGGCCACTGCCTGGCACGTCGAAACGTGGATCCGGTGGCTGCTCGCGGATGTACAGCGAGCGGTCGCGGGTGAAGTCGATGCCGGCCGCGTAGGCGGTGGCGTAGTTCTTCAGGCGCTCACGCAGGTTCGCCTTCGCCGTATCGGCGAAGGCGGCATCGAGCGCGTAACCGGCCAGGGCCAGGAACGCGACCAGACCCACGGAGGCGGCGAACAGCTGGCGCGCCTGCAGTGAGCGCGGCCGCCAGCGTCGGAAGAACCACAGACGGCCGGACATCGTTTATCGCCTTGAGGAAGGCTCAGCCCTCGTTGCGCGGGATCGCGAAACGGTAGCCGCGGCCACGCACGGTCTCGATCGGCTTCAATTCGCCGTCCGGGTCCAGCTTCTTGCGCAGGCGGCCGATGAACACTTCCAGCACGTTCGAGTCGCGGTCGAAATCCTGCTGGTAGATGTGCTCGGTGAGGTCGGCCTTGGAGACCAGTTCACCGGCATGCATCATCAGGTATTCCAGCACCTTGTACTCGTAGCTGGTCAGGTCGACATTGCTGCCGGTGACGCTGACCGTCTGTGCTGCCAGATCCAGGGCGACCGGGCCGCATTCCAGGGTGGGCTTGCTCCAGCCGGCGGCACGGCGCAGCAGCGCGTTGACGCGGGCCAGTAGCTCTTCCACATGGAACGGCTTGACCAGGTAATCGTCGGCGCCCTGCTTGAGGCCTTCGACCTTGTCCTGCCAGCTCGAGCGCGCGGTCAGGATCAGCACCGGGAACTTCTTGCCTTCATCGCGCAGGGCCTTGATCAGCTCCATGCCCGACATCTTGGGCAGGCCCAGGTCGATGATGCCGACGTCGAACGGCACTTCGCGGCCCATGTACAGGCCTTCCTCGCCGTCCTGTGCGGCATCGACGGCAAAACCTTCGCGCTTGAGCCGGGCTGCCAGGGTCTCACGCAGCGGGGCTTCGTCTTCGACCAGAAGGATACGCATGAACTCTCCCTAGTGTCCTGGGTGTGGCCCGGAGGCCTGTGGGTACGGTTGATAGCGACAACTATCCCTGTTCAGGGGTTATCGCCGCGTAGTGATGACATATCCGACCGCGGCGTGCGCGGCTGTGAACGTGCCGGGGCGGGATCATCCATGTAGCGGACCCGGCCCCGGTCATCCATGTATTTGACCCGGTTGATGTCCCGACCATCGAACGGCACCCGCTCGGCGCCCAGGATGTGGCCACCGGTGGTGCGCTGCACCCGGCGGACCGCATCGGACAGCGAGCGCTCGTCGCCACGACCGCTGCGCTCGCCCCGGTCCATCATTTCCGCGCGCCCCTGCTCGCCGCGCGGTGGCTGCTGTGCCAGCGCTGCAGAAAGGGGGGCAGCCGCCAGGACCACGCAGGTGGCCAGGGCAATGCGGCGGTGGATGGGAGCGGAAGACATCGATGCGATCCTAGCCGAGCACGGCGATTCGTTCAAAAGTCGTAAATCCGGGGAACCGGATACGGGACCCGGTCTTTACATTTCCTTTGCAAATGATTGGTTTGCGGCGGTGAATCCGATCTGAACTTTTCCGGGTGCTCTCCGGCGTCGTTCATCTAAGTGAACATTCGGGACGAATCCAGGCGCCTTGTCAAGTCAGGAACGTGACTGGGATCACGCTGCGGCGCGATCTGACCCGCGCTCGGTGACCGCCAGGGCCTGTTCGATCAGCGCCCAGTCGGCGCCGGGGCGGTGCGCGCCCTCGCTCAGCACCTGGCGGAAGGCGCGGCCACCGGGCTGGCCATGGAACAGGCCCAGCAGGTGGCGGGTGATGTGCTTCAGGGCCAGGCCCTCGCCCAGGCGGGCCTCGATGTAGGGACGCAGCGCGCGCAGCAGTTCGGCGCGCGGGCGCAGTGCGGCGCCGGTCTGCAGCGCTTCCAGCTGATGCAGCAGGTAGGGGTCGTGGTAGGCCGCGCGGCCCAGCATCACGCCGTCAACGTGGGCGCCCTGGGCCTGCACGGCCTCCACCGTAGCCAGGCCACCGTTGATCACCACCGGCAGTGCCGGGCGCTCCTGCTTGAGGCGGTAGGCCCAGTCGTACTTGAGCGGCGGCACTTCGCGGTTTTCCTTGGGCGAGAGGCCCTTCAACCACGCATTGCGCGCGTGCACCACCACCATGGCGGCACCGGCCTGGACCTGGCGGTCGACGAAGCCGGCGAACACGTCGTAGTCGTTGTCCTCGTCCACGCCCAGGCGGCACTTCACCGTGACCGGAATGTCGACCGCGGCGACCATGGCCGCGACGCACTCGGCCACCAGGGCCGGTTCGCGCATCAGGCAGGCACCGAAGCGCCCGGCCTGCACCCGGTCGGACGGGCAGCCGCAGTTGAGGTTGACCTCGTCGTAGCCCCAGTTGGCGGCGATGCGCGCGGCCTGCGCCAGCAGGGCCGGATCGCTGCCGCCCAACTGCAGGGCCAGCGGCTGTTCGCTGGCATCGAAGCCGAGCAGGCGCTCACGGCCGCCGTGGATGACCGCATTGGCGTGCACCATTTCCGTATACAGCCGCGCGCCCGGCGCCAGCACGCGATGGAACACGCGGCAGTGGCGGTCGGTCCAATCCATCATGGGGGCAACGGACAGGCGCAGGGAATCGGCGTAACGGGCGGTGGCGGACGTCATCGGGGTGTTGATCGTGGAGACTGGCATTGCCAGTGAGATCAATAGTTTACACCGGACGGCTGAATGGCGAGGGGCGGATTTGGGCGAGTGCGGCGAACCTTGACGCGTCTGCCAATTGAACGATGTATCCTTCTGGATACGATCGACCGATGGCATCCCTGCACGCAACAGCGGCATTTACGCGGTGGCTTGAGAATCTCGAAGATCTGAGGGCTCGAGCAGTGATTGTCGAGCGGCTGCAACGCGTGGCGCGCGGTCTGCAGGGGGACGTTCGATCCATCGGCAGCGGCGTGAGCGAACTGCGGATCGGTTATGGCCCCGGGTACCGGGTTTACTTCACTCGCCGGGAGGGGGTCATCGTCGTGCTGCTGATCGGTGGCGACAAATCGACGCAGCCTCGCGACATCAGGCGAGCCATCGCCATGGCCCGGATGGTGTAGCCCACTGTATTCCGCATCAGGCGTTCAGGACCCATGAGCAAGCTCAAAACACTCCCTTTCGATCCGGCTCTCTACCTGCAGGACGATGTTGCGATTGCCGCCTATCTGACCGAAGCGCTGGCGGCCGGTGATGCCGGGCACTTCCAGGAAGCGCTTGGCACGGTTGCGCGGGCCCGCGGCATGGGCGGCATTGCAGAGACATCCGGCCTGGGTCGCGAGAGCCTGTACAAGGCGCTGCGACCGAACGCACACCCGCGCTTCGAAACGGTGCAGCGCGTGCTGCTGGCCATGGGCGTCCATCTGACGGTACAAGCCGACGTGCGGTCTGCCGTACCGGATTGAGCGCATGCGGTAGACGCCGATGCCGGCAATCGGCCGGCGCTACCCGACTGCGCCCAGGATTCGATGCCGCCGGAGATGATGCGAGGCGCGCCTTACAGCGCGCGCCCCTTCACCTGCTCCTGCTCCTGCTGCTGGTCCTGCACGCGCTGGTTGAACTGGGTATCCAGTTCGGCGCTCTGCCGGGTGCTGGCCTCCACCGACTGCGAAACCGCCTGCTGGCGGTCGACGAAGGCGCGCTGTGCGGCGGGGTCGCCAACATTGCCCTGCACCGCGAACAGACCGCTGCCATCCGGGCGCGCGACCACATGGTCGATCTGGCGCATGCCAGCCACCTTGCTCTCGTAGGCCAGCTGGCCGGCGGCACGTTCGGTTTCCTGTGCGTTGGCGAACAGCGGGCAGAGCCCGGCCTGCACGCGCTGCTGCTGCAGTGCCTGCAGTTTTTCCAGGGCCTGGTTGAAACGCGGGTTCTCGGCGTGCCCGGCGTCGCGCATGGTGGCCGTTGCTGGCGGCGCGGCCGGCTCGGTACGGGCCGGCTCGGAGGCGGTCTGCGCGCCGGCCTTCACTGCGGCCGGGTCGTCCAGGCGCGCCAGGGTCAGGCGGCCGGCCTTGCCGTCATCCTCCAGGCCGTTGTTGGCCTGGAACTGCTTGACCGCGGCCAGGGTGTCCTTGCCGAAGATGCCATCGGTGCCCAGCGCCCTGCCGTCGGCGGCGGTGTACCCCAGCGCGGCCAGCTTGCCCTGCAGCGCCTTGACCTCATCACCGCGCTCGCCCTTCACCAGCATGCCGTCGGCCATCGGTGCCTGCTGCGCGCTGCGCGCGGCCTGCGCGGCTTCGGGGCCCTGCGCGTGCACCTTGCCGCCCAGGGTGATGCGGTCATTGAGCATGTCGCCCAGATAGCGGCGGAACTGCTCGGGTTCCACTTCGATGTGGGCGTGCACGGCCTTGGTGCCTGCGTTCGACTGCTTGACCAGCGGCGCACCGTACTCAACGAAGTCACCGTTCTTGTATGGCGAGGATCCCGCCGCACCGTGCATGACCTGTCCGACCAGCTCGCGACGCGGGTCGCCGGCCGGGTGGCTGTAGATGCGGATGCCGTTGGTGGGGTCCTTGAGGAACTCCACATAGCCCGCCACCGGGTTGGGGATCATCACATCGCGGTTGGCCAGGCGGTCGGTCAGGATCAGGTCCTTGCGCACCAGCGGAATGCCGTTCTTGTCGCCCGTGGTGCGGATGTTCTCCATCTCGCCTTCCACCACGCCCGACTGGCGGTCGGCCTTGCTGGCATCGCCGGTGCGTACCGCTTCGGCGTTGGTGTTGGGGTGGTGGATCTTCAACAGGCGATAGGCCGCTTCCCCGGTCATGCCATGGTCCAGCGTGCGATTGCTGGTGACGTTGCCATACGGCTCGACCACGGTGATGCGGCCCCCACCGGGTGCAGCCGCCACGGGGGCGGTGGCGGCAGGGCTCGGCGTCGGCGCGTGGCTGCGCTCGGCTGCCGGCGCTCGCGCCGGGGTACCCGCGCCAAGCGCGGCCAGCGTATCGCGACCGGCCTTGCCGTCTTCCTCAAGTCCATGGGCCTTCTGGAACTGCCGCACCGCGTGTTCGGTATTGCCGCCGAAATCACCATCGGGATTCAGCGCCTTGCCGTCCTTGCCGGTGTAACCGGCCTGCGCCAGCTTCTGCTGCAGGGCCTGCACTTCGGCACCCCGCTCGCCCTGCACCAGTACACCATCGGCCATCGCTGCGCGCGCGGCATGGCTGCCCCGCGCGCGGTGCAGCGGTTCGCCGAACGCCTGTTCGTAGGTCTTGCCCTGGTAGTGCTGCGGATGGCGGTTGACCTGCTCGTAACGCGCCAGCCCGACCAGATCGGCCTTCTCGTTGAGCGTGCGTTCGCGCAGCGCATTCCACTGCGTGGGTGAACTCTCGAAGTGCCTTTGCACGTTGTCGTGCTTGTAGTCCTGCACCGCACGCACGATCTGTTCATCACTCAGTTCAGACAGCTTGTAATCATCGCCATAGGCCTGCTTCAGGCCGTTGACGAAGACACCGCGGGTCATGTTGCGGTACTGCACCGAGGTGCTCCACAGCGCGTCCTGCACGGCCGGGCCCCGGCCCTGCAGATCCACCCCGACGTCCTTCAGGCGCGCAAGCTGCTTGTCGTAGTACTGGTGCTGGATGAAGTCGTGCTGGTCGCGACCGAAGGCACCCTTGTCCCGGTCGGCGACCTCCTTCCAGCGATCGTTGAAGGCCGGGGTGGCCGGTGTCAGGCCACGGAATTCAGCGCCGTAGCGCGAGCCCGCCAGGTATTCGTCCACCCCGCCCACGGCGCTGGCGAACTGGTAGGTGCCATAGGACACGCCGCCATGGTCGCCCTTGCCGGAGGAAATCCAGCCGGGGCCGCGATTGCCGGTTTCATAGCTTGCAGAGGTCTGGCCGCGATGCCAGCCGTCCATCGCCTTCTTTGCGTCGGTCACCACATCCATGCTGCAGGTCTCCTTGCGTCTGGCGGTTCGATGGGGATGCTCAGGGTTGATCGGTCGAAGCGTTCAACTGGTCCACGCGGTTGGCCACGCGGTTGATGCGGCAGGATTGAGCGTCCAGCATCTGGCCCTGGCCTTCGGTACGCGGGTCCCACGTGCAGTAGCGGTCGGTGTCGGACCACCAGGCGGCCTGTGCTTCCATCCAGTCATCCTTGGCCTTGCTGTCCGGGCTGGCCACCTTCTTTGCCACGATCTCCGCCAACCGGTCTTCCTGGTAGCGCAGCTCTTCATCGCCACAGGTCTGCAGGGCGGGCGTCGCGCCGCCGGAAGCATTCACGCAGGCCGTGTACTGCGGACGCAGCGTCGCCTTGTTGTACGAGTCATCCGGACGCGGGGCCGGGAAATCCTCATCATCGGCGTCGGCCGACGTTGCAGTACTGGACGCGCCCGGCGCCGCGGGCGCTACCTGCGCGTCCGTGGCGGGAGCCGTGCCTGCCTGAGCCGAGGCCGCAGGGGCAGCGGGCGTGATCGCATCCGCCGTCGTGTCCTTGCAGGCGGCCAGGCCGAGACCGATGGCCAGGGCAAGGACGAGCGCACCTGAGTTGGCCGACAGAAGGCGACGGTTGCACGTAAAGCGCGTCATTGCCTGCATTGCTCATCTCTCCTTGGAAGCGGGATCACGGAATGTGGGGCGCCCGCCTGCGCGGGCGGGTTGCCGCCGCTTCAGTCGATGGCGTGGAAGACGGCGCCGGACCGGCGCTCACTGCGGTGCACAGCAGCAGCGCCGCCCAATGCCGGCGGCCGAGGTTCGTCTTCTCGCTGCCCTTGTGCGGGGGCCCTGCCTGCATCGCGTGCGTCTCCCTGGCGTGGGGCCAGCGGGAGCTGGCCCAGGCGGGGCCGTCCATCGGCCCCATCGCCAGGCAATCCTACGGCAGCCCGGGTTTCAGGTGCCTGACTGGATTCAGATTGCGTGGACGCCGTCGCAGAGGGCGGGAGCCCCAGCCAGGCGATGCGTGGCATCGGGTGTGCGGGTCAATGCCCGCCGCCGCGTCCACCCACCTGTTCGATCAAGGTCTGGCTGGCGACATTGAGTCCGACCACCGTGACCTGTGCGCCATGTGCGGCGAGCTTCTCCTGCGCACGCTCCAGCGCCGCCACGGCGGTCAGATCCCACAGGTGCGCGTCGCGCAGGTCGATCTGCACCTTCGGCGCCACGTGCTGGTAATCGAACGCCGCACCGAGCTGGCCGGCCGAGGCGAAGAACACCTGCCCGTGTACACGGTAGACCTGGGTATCGGCCACGTCTTCGCGCTGCACATCCAGCATGTGGCCAACCTTGCGGGCGAAGAACAGGGCCGACAGCAGCACGCCACTCAGCACGCCCTTGGCCAGGTCGTGGGTGGCCACGGTCACCACCACGGTCAGCAGCATCACCGCCGAGGAACTGCGCGGATGCGTGCGCAGGTCGCGCAGCGATCGCCAGCTGAAGGTGCCGATGCTGACCATGATCATCACCGCCACCAGCGCGGCCATCGGAATCTGCCGCACCAGGTCGCTGCCGTACACCACCAGCACCAGCAGCAGCACGCCGGCCACCAGGCAGGACAGGCGGCCGCGGCCACCGGAGGTCACATTGATGACCGACTGGCCGATCATCGCGCAGCCTGCCATGCCGCCGAGGAAGCCGGTGACCGTGTTGGCCACACCCTGGCCGACGCATTCGCGGTTGCGCTCGCTGGGCGTCTCGGTGATGTCCTCGACGATCTGCAGGGTCATCATTGATTCGAGCAGGCCGACCACGGCCAGCGTGGCCGACACCGGCAGCAGGATGCGCAGGGTGTCCCAGGTAAAGGGCACATCGGGAATGAGGAAGTGCGGCAGGCTGTCGGGCAGCTGGCCCATGTCACCCACGCTGCGCACGTCCACGCCGAAGCCGATGACCACGGCGGTAAGCACGACGATGGCGACCAGCGGCGACGGCACCGCACGGGTGATGCGCGGCAGCAGGTAAATGATGGCAAGCGCGGCGGCGCACAGCACGTAGACGGTGGGGCCGCGGCCGATCAGTTCCGGCATCTGCGCCAGGAAGATGAGGATCGCGAGCGCGTTGACGAAGCCGGTGATGACCGAGCGCGAGACGAAGCGCATCAGCGCGCCGAGCTTGAACACGCCGGCCAGCACCTGCAGCAGGCCGGCCAGGATGCTGGCGGCGAACAGGTACTGCAGACCGTGGTCCTTGACCAGGTCGACCATCACCAGCGCCATCGCACCGGTCGCGGCGGAGATCATGCCGGGGCGGCCGCCGGCGATGGCGGTGACCACGGCGATGGAGAACGCGGCGTACAGGCCGACCTTGGGATCGACACCAGCAATGAGCGAGAAAGCGATGGCCTCGGGAATCAAGGCCAGGGCGACGACCATGCCGGACAGCAGATCATTACGGATGTTGCCGAGCCATTGCTGGCGCAGGGGGTAGGACGTTTGCATGGGAAAACTCCGCGCGCACGGGCGTGGGGCCACGTGGCGCTGCAGTGGAAAGACACGGGTTCCTGAGCCGGGCGGGCCGGCTGCCGATGGGCGGCAAGGGTCAGGGTGGCGTGATCACTGCAGGCAGGTGTCGGTACGTGGGAGGGGCGCAGTCTACGGGAAGCGACCCGGCGGCGGTAGCGCGAGCGCGGATTGAACGCAGCGTGACATGGCAGCGCCCTACAATCGGGGCATGGCCCTGCCCTCTCCCCGCTTCTTCGACCCCGCCACCGAACAGGGCGTGCTGCGCCTGTCCATCGCCTTCTCGCTGGCGGTTGCGCTGGCCGGCGTGGTATTCGGCCTGCTGGCCAATTCCTCGCTGATCATCTTCGACGGCATCTACGGCCTGATCGACGTGGTGATGACCTGGCTGTCGCTGCTGGTGGCGCGCCTGATCGCCCTGTCCACCCAGACCGATGCGCTGCAGTCGCGGCTCAACCAGCGTTTCACCATGGGCTTCTGGCACCTGGAGCCCATCGTGCTGGGGGTGAGCGGCATCCTGATGATCGGCGCGGCGCTGTACGCCCTGGTCAATGCGGTGGATGCGCTGATGTCCGGCGGGCGCCACATCGCGCTGGGGCCGGCGATTGTGTTCGGCGTGGTCTCACTGCTGGCCGAAAGTGCGTTCGGCATCTTCGTGTGGCGCGCCAACCGCCGCATCGGCTCGGATTTCATCGCGCTGGATGCGAAGAACTGGGTGATCGCCGCCAGCATGTCGGCCTGTTACGTGGTCGCGTTCGTGGGCGGCGTGCTGGTGCAGGGCACGTCACTGGCCTGGGTCGGGCCCTATATCGATCCGGCCATCCTGGCGGTGGTCTGCCTGTTCGTGATGGTGGCGCCGCTGGGCACGGTGCGCCGGGCCCTGGCCGGCATCCTGCTGGTCACCCCGCCGGATCTGCAGGCGCACGTGGACGCCGTGGCGCGGGAAATCGTGGCCCGGCATGGGTTCGTTGAACACCGCAGCTACGTGGCCCAGGTGGGGCGTGGCGAGCAGATCGAGCTGTTCTTCGTGGTGCGCGAGGATGACCCGCCACGGCCGCTGGTGGAATGGGACCAGCTGCGCGATGAGATAGGCGATGCGCTGGGCGAGGCCTCGCCGGACCGCTGGCTGACCATCATGTTCACCACGGACCGCGAGTGGACGATCTAGGCCCTCAGGACGATGTATCAAATATTCAGGACGAACTATCACCCATCGTCCCGCGGTACCGGGCAAAGTAAACCCATCGAAACACCCACCCACTGACCAGGAGCATCCCATGTCCATCGAAAAGGTTCTGTACACCGCCCAGGCCACCTCCACCGGCGGCCGTGAAGGCCGTTCGGTCTCCTCCGACAACGTGCTGGACATCCAGCTGTCGACCCCGCGCGAGCTGGGCGGCGCCGGCGGCCCGGGCACCAACCCGGAACAGCTGTTCGCTGCCGGTTACTCGGCCTGCTTCCTCGGCGCGCTGAAGTTCGTCGCCGGCCAGGCCAAGGTCGCGCTGCCGGCCGAGACCACCGTCACCGGCAAGGTCGGCATCGGCCAGATCCCGACCGGTTTCGGCATCGAAGCCGAACTGACCATCAACGCCCCGGGCGTGCCGCGCGAGCAGCTGGAAGAACTGGTGCAGAAGGCGCACATCGTCTGCCCGTACTCCAACGCCACCCGCGGCAACATCGACGTGACGCTAATCGTTGCCTGATGCGGTCAGGGTCGCTGCGGGGTCGGATCCCTTTGCCAACGGCAAAGGGCTCTGACCCCATCGCGGCGTCTTCGGGGTCAGAGCCCTTTCGCGCTGCGAAAGGGATCCGACCCCAAAAAAATGGGCGGATGCCGGTCGAAACCGGGCATCCGCCCATCCCACCTCGGGTGGGCCCCGGCACCTGGCCGGGGGCGCATTTGCTTGCGTAGAGCCGAGCCCATGCTCGGCTGATCCATGCAGCCGAGCGTAGGCTCGGCTCTACACGTTCAAGCCTTATTTATCGCTCGTGATGAGCTGCACGACGCTGGAGAAATCCAGCTTGCCGCGGCCGGCCTGGTGGTTCATTGAGTACAGGTTGCGGGCCACTTCGCCCAGCGGAATCGAGGCGCCGACACTCATCGCCGCTTCCACCGCCAGGCCCATGTCCTTCAGCATCAGATCGCTGCCGAAGCCGCCGCTGTAGCCACGCGACGCCGGGGCGTTTTCCAGCACGCCCGGCCAGGGGTTGCACACTTCGGTCGCCCAGCTGCGGCCGGTGCTGACCGCCATCATGTGCGACAGCACCTTCGGGTCCAGCCCGTGCGCCACGCCCAGGGCGATGGCTTCGCCGGTGACGGCCATGATCACGCCCAGCGCCATGTTGTTGCACAGCTTGGCGACCTGGCCGGCGCCGCTGGCACCGACATGGAAGATGTTCTTGCCCATCGCCTGCAGCACCGGGCGCGCACGTTCCAGCGCGTCCTCTTCGCCACCAACGATGAAGGTGAGGGTGCCGGCCTGTGCGCCGGCGGTACCGCCGGACACCGGCGCGTCGATCATCTGCAGGCCACGCGCGGCGGCCGCTTCAGAGACCTTGCGGGCACTGGCCGGGGCGATCGTGCTGCAGTCGATGACCAGCGCACCGGCGGGAATGGCGGCGAGGATGCCGTCCTCGCCCAGGTACACGCCTTCGACATGGCGGCTGGCGGGCAGCATCGAGATCACCACCTCGGCGTCGGCCAGGGTGTCACGCGCGGACGGGGCGGCGCTGGCACCGGCGTCGACGGCGGCCTGGACGGCAGCCGGCACCAGGTCGAACACGCGCACGGTGTGGCCGTTCTTGACCAGGTTGGCGGCCATCGGGCCACCCATGTTGCCCAACCCGATGAATGCAATGCGGCTCATGCAAGGCTCCTTTCAGCAAGGGGAGTGCCCAGGTCGGCCAGCGGGTGCGCGGCATCGGCCCAGGGGGAAACAAAGAAGGTGTCCGCCCACGCGGCGGTGGCCTCGGCCAGGGTGGCCGGGTTCCACTGCGGGTTGCGGTCCTTGTCGATCAGCAGCGCGCGGATGCCTTCGGCGAAATCGCCATGGGCGGCGCAGTGCAGCGCAGTGACGTACTCCAGGCGGTAAACGCTGGCCAGATCCTGGCCGGCGCTGCGGCGCTGCAGTTCGAAGGCCAGCCGTGCCGAACCGGGTGCACCGGCGGCAAGGGTCTTCTGTGCGGCCTGCAGCCAGGCATCGTCGGTCTGCAGCGCGCTGATGCGGTTGATGATCGCGGGCAGATCATCGCCTTCGCACAGCGCATCGACCTGCGCGGCGTTGGCCAGCAGCGGGCCGGTGGCTGCATCGCTGGCATGTGACTGCAGCAGATGGCTGAGGCGTTCGTGGTTGTGTGCGGCATCGGCCGACCAAGCCACCTGCAGCAGGTCATCGATCACCGCGCTGCGGCGGTCTTCGGCCACGTGCACGTCGGCCAGGCCGGCGTAGATGGCATCGCCCGGATTCAGCAGTGCACCGGTCAGGGCCAGGAACAGGCCACCCTTGCCCGGCACGCGCGGCAGCAGCCAGCTGCCACCCACATCGGGGAACAGGCCAACGGTGATTTCCGGGAAGGCCAGCTTGGAACGTTCGCTGACCACACGGTGGCTGGCACCGGACATCAGGCCGATGCCCCCCCCCATCACGATGCCGTGGCCCCAGCACAGGATCGGCTTGGCGTAGGTGTGGATGAGGTAATCGACGCGGTATTCGACGTCGAAGAATTCGGCGGCGTAGTCGTTTTCGCGGATGTCGCTGCGGCCCGCCTCGCGGAAGGCGACCATGCTCTGGTACAGGCTGTGCAGGTCGCCGCCGGCGCAGAACGCCTTCTCACCGGCACCCTGCAGCACCACCATGGCAATGCCGTCGTCGTCGGCCCAGGCGTTCAACTGCTTCAGCAGCAGGTGCGCCATCGGCAGAGAGAAACCATTGAGCGTACGCGGCGCGTTGAGCGTGGCGATGCCGATGCGCGTGCCGTTGCCGGCCACGCGCTCTTCGAACAGCACCGGTGCGTCGTTGGCAGCGGTGTCGGTGGTCATGCGTTCTTCCACTGCGCAGCGCGCTTTTCAAGGAAGGCGCTCACGCCCTCGACCTGGTCGGCGGTGTCGAACAGATCGACGAAGGCCTCGCGCTCGGCCACCAGCGCCGAGGCATGGGTACCGGTGCGGGTGGACTGCACCAGGGTCTTGCATGCAGCGATGCTGGTCGGGCTCTGCTTGCCAGCCTTCTTCGCCCATTCCAGTGCCAGCGCCTTGGCCTCGCCCTTGCCGACCTTCTCTTCGGCCAGGCCAATGCGCACGGCGGTTTCAGCATTGATGCGCTCGCCCAGCAGGATCATCCGCTTGGCCCAGCCCTCGCCGACCAGGCGGGGAAGATTCTGGGTGCCACCGGCGCACGGTAGCAGGCCGACGGTGGCCTCCGGCAGCGCCACCTGGGCGTGGTCTTCGATGATGCGCAGGTCGCAGGCCAGCGCGCATTCCAGGCCACCGCCCATGGCGTAGCCGTTGATGGCGGCGATGGACACGCCACGGAAGGCGGACAGCGCTTCGAAGGCTTCACCGAAACGGCGTGCGGCTTCGCGTGCGGCGGCCTTGTCGCCCGAGGCGAACTGGTTGAGGTCGGCGCCGGCGGAGAAGAACTTCTCGCCGTCACCGGTGATCACCAGCGCGTAGATGTCGCGGTCTGCGTTGAGCGCGCCCACCAGGTCGCGCAGCGCGGCCAGGCTGTGCACGGTCCAGGTGTGCGCCGGCGGGTTGTGCAGGGTGACCACGGCGGTGTGGCCATCGGCCTCGACCTTCAGGCCCACGTGCTCCTGGGTACGCCAATCCTTCATCGCAGTTCCTCTTCGGTGTTGAGCAGGTGGCGGGCAACGATCACCCGCATGATCTCGTTGGTGCCTTCCAGGATCTGGTGCACGCGGCTGTCGCGCAGCAGGCGCTCGATCGGGTATTCGCGGATGTAGCCGTAGCCCCCGTGGATCTGCAGTGCTTCGTTGCAGATCTTGAAGCCCGCATCGGTGGCGAAGCGCTTGGCCATCGCGCACCACACGTTGGCATCACTGGCACCGGCGTCGAGCTTGCGCGCGGCCGAATGCACCATCTGCCGTGCGGCCACCAGTTCGATGGCCATGTCGGCCAGCTTGAACTGCAGCGCCTGGAAATCGGCCAGCGCCTTGCCGAACTGGCGGCGCTCGCCCATGTAGCGGCGCGCGGCGTCCAGCGCGCCCTGCGCGGCGCCCAGCGAGCAGGCGGCGATGTTGATGCGGCCGCCGTCCAGCCCCTTCATCGCCAGTTTGAAGCCGCCGCCTTCCTCTCCCAGAAGGTGGCTGACCGGCACACGGACGTTTTCGAAGGTGATGCCACGGGTGGGCTGGCTGTTCCAGCCCATCTTCTCTTCCTTGCGGCCATAGCTGATGCCCGGCAGGTCGGCCGGCACCGCGATCGCACTGACACCGCCCGCACCGGCACCGCCGGTACGCGCCATCACCACCAGCAGCTCGGTGGCGCCGGCGCCGGAAATGAAGGCCTTGGAGCCGTTCAGCACATAGACGTCGCCATCGCGCACGGCGGTGGTCTTCAGCGAGGCCGCATCGGAACCGGCGCCCGGCTCGGTCAGGCAATAGCTGGCCAGCTTGCTGCCGGAGGACAGATCGGTGCCCCATGCATCGCGCAGTGCGGCCTGGCCCCACTTGGACACCATCCACGAAGCCATGTTGTGGATGCTGATGTACGCCGCAGTCGACGGATCGACGTTGGCGAGCTCCTCGATGACGACGGCGGCGTCCAGACGGCTCAGGCCGCTGCCGCCGACTTCCGGGTCCATGTACAGACCGCAGAAGCCCAGTTCACCGGCCTTGGCGATCGCCTCGCGCGGAAAGATGCCCTCCGCATCCCATCGCGCGGCGTGCGGCGCCAGTTCTGCCTGTGCGAAGTCGCGCGCAGCCTCGCGATAGGCCTGCTGCGCTTCTTCCTGCTCCGTCGTCATCGAGTGGCTCATGGCTGCTTCCTGCCCTTACTTCAGGCTGATGGTGGTGTTGACGCCGTGGCTCAGCGTCTCGTCATCGAACCAACGTGCGGTGACGGTCTTGGTCTGGGTGTAGAACAGCACGACCTGCTTGCCGTACGGGCCCAGGTCGCCCAGCTTGGAGGCGCGCGAACCGGTGAACGAGAACAGCGGCACCGGCACCGGAATCGGCACGTTGATGCCGACCTGGCCGACGTCGATGTCTTCCTGGAACCTGCGCGCGGCGGCGCCGGACTGGGTGAACAGTGCGGTGCCGTTGCCGTTGGGGTTGCTGTTGACCATGGCGATGGCCTCGTCCAGCGTTTCCGCCTCGAGGATGACCAGCACCGGCCCGAAGATTTCTTCCTGGTAGATGCGCATGTCGGTGGTGACACCGGCAAAGATGGTGGGGCCGACGAAGTTGCCCTTCTCAAAGCCATCCACCTGCGGGTTGCGGCCGTCCAGCACCAGCTTGGCGCCCTGCTCCACGCCCGAAGCGATCAGGCCTTCCACGCGCTCGCGGGCGCTGCAGGAAATGACCGGGCCGACGTCGGTGCCGGACACGGTGCCGCCGCTGACCTTGAGGGTCTTGGCCTTGGCCACCAGGTCCTGCACCCAGTTGCGTGCTTCACCCACCAGCACCAGGGTGGAGGCGGCCATGCAGCGCTGGCCCGCCGCACCGAAGGCGGCGCCGACCATCGCGTTGAGGGTCTGTTCCTTGTTGGCGTCCGGCAGCACCACGGCGTGGTTCTTGGCGCCCATCATGCACTGCACGCGCTTGCCGGCCAGCGAGGCACGGTTGTAGACGTGGGTGCCGACGCGGGTGGAACCCACGAACGACACGGCCTTGATGTCCGGGTGGTCGCAGATCGCGTTGACCACTTCCTCGCCACCGTGGACGACGTTCAGCACGCCCTTCGGGATGCCCGCTTCCAGCGCCAGTTCCACCAGGCGCATGGTCACCATCGGGTCCTGCTCGGACGGCTTGAGGATGAAGGTGTTGCCCGTGGCAATGGCCATCGGGAACATCCACAGCGGGATCATCGCCGGGAAATTGAACGGGGTGATGCCGGCGCACACGCCCAGCGGCTGCATGATGCTGTAGGTGTCCACGCCGTTGGCCACGTTGTTGGCCAGTTCGCCCAGCTGCAGGTTGCCGATGGCGGCGGCGTGCTCGACCACTTCCAGGCCGCGGAACACATCACCTTCGGCGTCGGGCAGGGTCTTGCCCTGTTCGGCGGTGAGGATGTGGGCCAGCTCGCTCATGTTCTCGCGGATCAGCTGCTGGTACTTCAGGAAAATGCGCGCGCGGGTGCCGATCGGGGTCTTGCGCCAGGTCTTGAAGGCTTCCTTGGCGGCGGCAACGGCCGCGTCCACTTCACTGGTGGTGGCGAACGGCACCTGGGCCAGCACGTCCTGGGTGGCCGGATTGATCACGTCCTGCCAGTGGGAGGTGGCCGATTCGACGAACTGGCCATCGATCAGCATGCGGATACGGGGCGCTGCAACAGTCATGACGACAATCCCACTGGCTCGAAAGATGCTTGGCATTATTCACAGCACCCTCCTCGATTTCCGGCCTGAATCCGCTTAATCTGGCCAACACGCCAGACGATTCATGTTAATTCTGTGAATTTCCAGCCATCCCAACGCCAGCTGGGCCTGCGCCTGCTGCGCCTGCGCGAGCAGCGCGGCTACAGTCAGGTGGACCTGGCCCGCGCCCTGGGCCTGTCGGCCAGCTACCTGAACCAGATCGAGCGCAACAAGCGCCCGCTGACGCCGGCCGTGCAGAAGAAGCTGGGCGAGGTCTTGGGCGATGTTTCCGCCTTGTTCGACGACGATGAGCCCGCCGCGCTGCAGGAGGCACTGGGCGAGACCCTGCGTGACCTGGGTCTGGCGGAGGTGAGTGCCACCGAACTGCGGGCACTGGCCGGCAACCTGCCGCAGGTCAGCCGCGCCCTGCTGGACCTGCACCGCCGCCATCTGGCCCTGCGCGAGCATGCCGCCGCACTGGAGTTCCAGCTGGGTGAGCCCGGCGCCGGCAGCACCCTGCCGGCCGGTGACCAGGTGCGCGAGTTCTTCAACCGCATGCACAACCACATTCCCGAACTGGACGAACTGGCCGAACGCCTGTTCGCCGAATGGGGGCTGGCACCGGGCCACGTGGCGCCGCGCCTGCGCCAGCTGCTGGCCGACCGCCACGGCGTGCTGGTGGAAGTGGCCGCGCTGCAGGCCGGGCGCGAGAAGCGCCAGTACGACGCCGGCAGCCGCACGCTGTGGCTGCCCGATTACCTGGAGCCGGGCCAGCAGGCGTTCCAGATGGCGGCCGAACTGGCCCTGCATGGCTACCTGCCGCAGATCGACGCGGTGATCGCCCGCGCGGGCTTCCACGATGAGGCGCGCATCGCGCAGGCGCGGATCGGTTTGTCGAACTACTTTGCCGGTGCGCTGGTGATGCCCTACATGCGTTTCCTGCGTGCGGCCGAGGCCAGCAGCTACGACATCGAACTGCTGGCGCACCAGTTCGGTGTGGGCTTTGAAGCGGTATGCCACCGGCTGAGCACGCTGGCGCGGCGCAGTGCGCCCGGGCTGCCGTTCTTCTTCATCCGCGTGGACCGTGCCGGCAATGTGTCCAAGCGCCATTCGGCCACCGATTTCCACTTCTCGCAGGTAGGCGGTTCGTGCCCGCTGTGGATCGTCTACGAGGCGTTCAACCAGCCCGGGCGCATCCTGACGCAGACCGCGCGCATGCCCGATGGGCGTCGCCATTTCTGGCTGGCACGGCAGGTCAGCAGCGGGCCGGTGGGGCATGGCCAGCCGCGCAAAACCTTCGCGGTGGCGCTGGGCTGCGACCTGCAGCATGCCGAGCGGCTGGTGTATTCCCTGGGGCTGGATGTGCAGAGCCCGGGCAATTCGGTGTCGATCGGGCCGGGGTGCCGGGTGTGCCCGCGGGAGGATTGCATGCAGCGTGCGTTTGCGCAGTTGCCGGGGAGGTAGGGGTTTTGCAGGGCTGCGCCCTGCACCTGCCGAGGCAACGTCAACGTCAACGTCAACGTCAAAAGCTGGCTATCCGTGGGTTGGCGGGGGGGGGGCCGGTTGCAGGGGACGCTGCAAGTACGTCCATGTAAGCTCGGTCGCCGCATCCATGCGGCTCACGCCCCTGCAACCGGACCCACCCCGCCTTCGACAGACTGCCGCGAGCTGTCGGAACCGCACGGGGTCAGATCCCGTTGCGATGCAACGGGCTCTGACCCCATCCGGATTTCTGATCTGGTAGGTGCCAACCTTGGTTGGCACGTTCTAGTCCCAGAACACGGTCAGTACGCGGTGGCCCTGCGAGGGCACGGGGGCGTCGATGTGCTGTCCGTATGGCCAGCCTTCGCCAACGCCGTCGCATTCCAGACCCTGCAGCCAGCCTTCCACGGTTGCTGCGTCAGCGTGGGTCAGCAGGTGCACGTTCTCCGCCGCAGGCCATTCGCTGTCGTCTTCCAGGGCGCTGCCCCAGTCCTGGTGCAGGCCCACGTACACACCTTCCACTTCAGGCCTTGCAGCAATGGCGGCGAAGCGTGCGTACAGCGATGCATTCCTCGAAGTCGTTGCCTTCGAAGTAAGCGGCCAACGGAACCACCGGCAGGTGATCGGGGTCACGGGCGTCGAGACGCTCAAGCAGGTCCAGCAGTGCCTGCCGGGGGAACATGGGGCGTTCCTTGCAATGGGGGCGGCGATTGCGTCGGGCGCGATCAGTAGATCGGTGTCACCTTCATCTGCGGCAGTGGCCGCGGCGCGCCGTCGGTCAGGTCGGGACCCAGGTCATCCCAGCTGCGGCCCTGTTCCACCATCAAGCCCCACAGCTGCTGCGAGGCCAGTCGCTTGTCTTCCGATCCCAGCTTGTACGACGGCGGTGGCGGTTCGCCGCCGGCCACCATCGCATAGGCGGCGCGGTAGGCCAGCACCTGCTGCGCGGGGTCATCCGTGCGCGCCACCTCCAGCGTGTAGCGCTGGTAGGCCGAGGCCAGGTTGCGCCAGCGGATCCAGTAGTGGTTGTCGAACGAGAACGTGCAGAAACGCGCACCCGCCAGACTGCCCTTGTCGGCAATGCGGCTCAGGACATCCTGCGGCATGTCCAGGTTCATGCCACCTTCGTCGCCCTGCAGGCTCACATGCACGATGCGGTCGCGGTAGCCCGGCGCGCGCGCCTGCAGCAGGTCGCGCCAGTTCTGCATGGTGGCCACCACGGCGAACAGGAAGCGACCCAGCTCGGCTGCGGCCAACGGCGTGGCGATGGACTGGTAGTGCCGCTGCCAGCCATGACGGTTTTCGGTGGGCAGCACCACGGCGCGCTCCAGTGCCTGCTGGCCGGTGGTGCCGTGGCTGACATCCTCGGCGTGCTGCGGGTACACCAGGTTGATGGCGAAGGTCGGCCAACGCGGCATCGCCGCGTCGAACAGGTGGATGGGGAAGTTGCTGCTGATGCCACCGTCGGAGAACCAGCAGATGCGGAATGCGGTGATGACCGGGCCGCAGGACTGGCCGGCACTGGTCAGCCCTTCCATGCTGTCGGCCACGTTGTGTTCTGCATCGGCAGCCGCTGGCGAAGGTTCGCAACGACGCTCGCGGCGCGAGGGTTCGTGCAGCGGCACCGCACTGATCAGCAGCGGGAAACTCAGGCTCATGCGCGTCGCCACCAGCACCGGCAGTTGCGGCCCCTGCGGCAGGTGGTAGTACTGCCGGCCTTCCACATCGACCGGCGCACCGGCATGGTCGACCAGCCACTGCACCACGCTGGCCGGGAACAGCTGCGCGAACTCCTCGCGCAGGAACCAGAACTGCGCGCCGCCCAGCGGCAGCGTGCGCGGTTCGTTGTGCGACACGCAGGTGGTGATCATCTGCAGGCTGATCGCATGCGGACTCACCGGTTCGCCCGCATAGCGGGGCGCATCGTGCAGATCGGCGAAGGTAAGCGGCGCGTCCATCGGCTTGCCGGACAGCTGCTGCAGGCTCTGGTGCAGCCATTCGGTCAGCGCCGGCGTGCGTGCATCACGACCCAGGCCGCTGCACAGGCCCAGCAGGTTGCGCCGCGCCACCCGCGCCACCCGCAGCGCGGCACCGGCCACGCCGGCCCCATAGGCGCACAGCAGCGATGGCAGCAAGGTGGCCGCCACACCGCTCCAGCCGCCACCCCACCAGCCCAGGCCGAGCAGCAGGGCCAGTGAGACCAGCACTTCCAGCGGTGCGATCTCGAACACCGCAATGGCCAGGCACAGCAGCTTGCGCGGCCAGCGATAACTGCCGGTCAGCGCCACCAGCAGCCGATAGGCCGCGCGCGCACCGCGCGCCGGCTGGAACAGGCTGTAGATGAATCCGCGCCGCGACAGCTGCGCCGACACCGCCGACAGACCACCGTAACCGGCGTCGCCGGGCAGGTTCTGGCCAGCATGCTGTCGGCGGTCGCCGTAGGCTGCCGCAGCGGCCACCGCCGCGGCAATGGCACCGGCCGAGGTGCCACCGATGCTCTTGAACCGGTAGTCACGCGCCAGCGCCAGTACCGCATTGGGGTACACGATGCCGCTGGTGATGCCGCCCTTCATGACCAGATCGCAGTACTTGTCTGCCACAGCCCTGCCCTCGCTGATTGCGCTTGAGACGATGCCATCCCACGCTACCGATGCAGTATGACCCGAAGGCTTCTCACAGCCTGAGAACCCGCGCGCAGAAGGGCCACTGGCTGCCTCCGGCAAGGCCGGGCACACTGGCCGGCAGGACATTCATGCAAGGATCGCCATGACCACCCGACGCAGCTTCATCGCCGGCTGTGGAACCGCCGTCGCTGCTGCGGCATGCAGCCGGCGCAGCACGCCCCTGGCCAACGACATCAGCCAGCTGGAGCCCACTGCCATCGCCCGGGTGCAGGCCATCGGCTCGCCGTCGGACCTGCAGGACGCACTGCAGCGCCACACCGGCACGGTCTGCGTGGCGGGCGCGCGCTACAGCATGGGCGGACAGACCAGCGCCACAGGTGCCCTGCAGTTGGACATGGGCCAGTACAACCGCCTGCTGTGGCTGGACGTGTCGCGCAAGGTGGTGCGCGTGCAGGCCGGCATGCGCTGGCGTGCGCTGCAGGAATGGCTGGACCCGCACGGCCTGGCAGTGAAGGTCATGCAGAGCTTCAGCAACTTCTCCGTGGGCGGTTCGGTGTCGGTGAACTGCCATGGCCGTTACGTCGGCAGCGGCAGCATCGCCACCACCGTGCGCGCGCTGCAGGTGGTGCTGCGTTCGGGCGAAGTGGTGGAGACCTCGCGCACGCTGCATCCGGAGCTGTTCGCTGCAGTCATCGGCGGCTATGGCCTGATCGGCGTAGTCAGCGAAGTCGAGCTGGACCTGGCCGACAACGACCGCATGGCGCGGCACATGGAGCGGGTAGCGCTGGCCGACTACCCCCACTGGTTCCGTGAAAACGTGGCCTCACGCAAGGACGCGTTGATGCACAACGCCGACCTCATTCCACCGCGTTTCGATGCACCGGTGACCGTGACCTGGCGGCGCAGCAGCGCGCCGTTGACCGACAGCCGGCGGCTGATACCGGTGGGTGCGGACTACGCCCACGAGCAGAACATGATCTGGGCCGTCAGCGAACTGCCCGGCGGCCCGCAGCTGCGTGAAAGCTCGGTGGTGAAGCGGCAGATTGCCGAACCGCGCGTGATCCACCGCAACCTGGAAGCCAGCCTGGATGTTGCCGCACTGGAACCCCGCACCCGCGCGATGTCGACCTACCTGCTGCAGGAATACTTCATTCCCGTTCGCAACTTCCACGCCTTCGCCACACGCATGGCCGCGATCCTGCAGCACCACCGCGTCGATGCATTGAACGTATCCATCCGCCACGCCCCAGCCGACACCACCGCATTGATGAAGTGGGCGAATGAAGAGATGTTCTGTTTCGTGCTGTACCACAAGCAGCGCCGCCACCCCTGGGGCGACACGATGTCCACGCGCTGGACCCGCGCCCTGATCGATGCCGCCCTGGCCTGTGCAGGCCGTTACTACCTGCCCTACCGCCCGCACGCCACACGCGAGCAGTTCCAGCGCGCGTACCCGCAGTGGAACGCGTTCGTTGAACGCAAACGCCAGTTCGACCCGGAAATGCAGCTGGTGAACCACCTCTGGCATCGCTACATCGCAGCGCCCTAGCAATGGGTCAGAGCCCGTTGCGATGCAACGGGATCCGACCCCGTGCCGGCCGGCGGCCGGCACTACCGCAGGTGCCCACACTTGACCCCCGCAACCATCGGCGTAGCATCTGCACCAAGCCAAGGGACAGACCCGCGGCTGCCATAACGACATGAGGGATTCTCATGGAATTCGACTATCTCGTCTTCATCGGGCGTTTCGAGCCCTTCCACAACGGCCACGCCGCCGTTGCCCGCCTGGCCCTGAGCCGGGCCCGCAAGCTGATCTTCCTGGTCGGCTCTGCCGATACCCCCCGCAGCCTGCGCAACCCCTGGACCGTGGCCGAACGCGCCGTGATGATCCAGGCCGCCCTCGATGGCCACACCGACCGCCTGCTGATCCGCCCGCTGCGCGACCACCTCTACAACGAGGCGCAGTGGATCGCCAACGTGCAGCGCCAGGTGGCCGAAGCCCTGCGCAACGATGGCGCCGCCACCGATGCCAAGGTCGGCCTGATCGGCATGGACAAGGATGCCTCCAGCTACTACCTGCGCGAATTCCCGCAGTGGCCGCTGGTGGACGTGCGGCACACCGCCACCCTGTCGGCCACCGAGCTGCGCCGTTACCTGTTCGAAGCCGGCGACGTCGACTTCCACGGTGCGCTGCTGATGCTGCGTGGCAATGTGCCGGCGCCGGTGTACGACATGCTCGAAGCCTTCCGCAAGAGCGCGCCGGCCTACGGCCAGCTGGTGGCCGAATACCGCTTCATCGAACAGTACAAGGCCGCCTGGAAGGACGCGCCCTACGCGCCTACCTTCGTCACCACCGACGCGGTGGTGGTGCATTCGGGCCACGTGCTGCTGGTGCGCCGCCGTTCGGAACCCGGCAAGGGCCTGTGGGCGCTGCCCGGTGGCTTCGTCGGCCCGGACCAGAGCCTGCTCGACAGCTGCCTGCGCGAACTGCGCGAAGAGACCCGGCTGAAGATTCCGCTGCCGGTGTTGAAGGGCTCGCTGAAGGGCCAGCAGGTGTTCGATCACCCCGACCGCAGCCAGCGCGGCCGCACCATCACCCATGGTTTCCACTTCGAATTCCCGGCAGGTGAACTGCCGTCGGTGCGCGGCGGCGATGATGCCGACAAGGCGCGCTGGATCCCGGTAAGCGAAGCGCTGGACATGGGTCCGCAGCTGTTCGAAGACCACCTGCACATCCTGGAGTATTTCCTGGGCCGGGGCTGACCCGACCTGCCCCACACCGGCGGATAGACCGCCGGTGTCACTCGACGCGAAGGAGCTTCCGTCATGCACTACCTCGATAACCTTCTCCTCAACACCGACAGCTACAAGGCCAGCCACTGGCTGCAGTACCCGCCGGGTACCGATGCCACGTTCTTCTACGTGGAGTCGCGCGGCGGCCTGCATGACCGCACGGTGTTCTTCGGCCTGCAGGCCATCCTCAAGGACGCGCTGGCACGGCCCATCACCCACGCCGACATCGACGACGCCGCCGCAGTGTTCGCCGCGCATGGCGAACCGTTCAATGAAGCGGGCTGGCGCGATATCGTCGACCGCCTCGGCGGCTACCTGCCGGTGCGTATCCGCGCCGTGCCCGAGGGCAGCGTGGTGCCCACGCACCAGGCGCTGATGACCATCGAATCGACCGACCCGGCCGCGTTCTGGGTGCCCTCGTACCTGGAAACCCTGCTGCTGCGCGTGTGGTACCCGGTCACCGTGGCCACCATCAGCTGGCATGCGCGGCAGACCATCGCCAGCTTCCTGCAGCAGACAAGCGACGACCCGCAGGGGCAGCTGCCGTTCAAGCTGCACGACTTCGGCGCACGCGGCGCGTCGAGCCTGCAGTCGGCCGCGCTGGGCGGTGCCGCGCACCTGGTCAATTTCCTTGGTACCGACACCGTCTCGGCGCTGTGCCTGGCCCGCGCGCACTACCACGCACCGATGGCCGGCTATTCGATTCCCGCCGCCGAGCACAGCACCATCACCAGCTGGGGCCGCGAGCGCGAAGTGGATGCATACCGCAACATGCTGCGCCAGTTCGGCAAACCCGGTGCGATCGTCGCGGTGGTGTCGGACAGCTATGACATCTACCGCGCCATCAGCGAACACTGGGGCACCACCCTGCGCGATGAAGTGATCGCCTCGGGCGCGACCCTGGTCATCCGCCCCGATTCCGGCGACCCGGTGGAGGTGGTGGCCGAAAGCCTGCGCCGGCTGGACGAGGCCTTCGGCCACACGATCAACGGCAAGGGCTACCGCGTGCTCAACCACGTGCGGGTGATCCAGGGCGATGGCATCAACCCGGACACGATCCGCGCCATCCTGCAGCGCATTACCGAGGAGGGTTACGCGGCGGACAACGTGGCGTTCGGCATGGGCGGCGCGCTGCTGCAGCGTCTGGACCGCGATACGCAAAAGTTCGCGCTGAAGTGCTCGGCCGCGCGGGTGGACGGTGCATGGATCGACGTCTACAAGGACCCGATCACCGACGCGGGCAAGACCAGCAAGCGCGGCCGCATGCGCCTGCTGCGCCGCTTGGACGATGGCAGTCTGCATACGGTGCCGCTGCCGGCCGGCGGTGACGACGCCCTGCCGGCCGGTTTCGAGGATGCGATGGTGACCGTGTGGGAGAACGGCCGGTTGCTGTATGACCAGCGGCTGGATGAGATCCGCGCGCGGGCTGCGGGTCAGCGATAAGGGCGCATCCACGCATGGCGTGGATCTACTGCAGCGCCCCCTTGACCCTGGCCGACAACGCGTCCACCGTGGGCACGCCGAAGGTATCCCTGCCGTGGCTGGATGGTGGCAGGGATTTAAACGGGAATCCGGTGAAGGCGCCTCGCGCGCCCATTCCGGAGCTGCCCCGCAGCGGTGAATGGAAACGAATCCTGCCAACAGCACTGGGCTCGCGCCTGGGAAGCGGCAGGTAGTAGGTGGGCTGCGGCCCGTGTCCATCAGCCCGAATACCGGCCCCGGCCGGGGGACACGACCGTCCCCTGATTCGACCTGGAATCTCCGCGGGGAGGTTGCCGGGGCTGTCTTCGTCCTGCGCGTGCAGGCGGGGTGGCCGCGCGCGTCCTGTTCACGGTTTCCGGCCAGACCCGTTGCCCACGCCCAGATGCACCCGACGATGACCGAGTTCCAACGCCCCGACCTGTCCCTGCCCGCCGACGGCAAGCGCCTGCTGCTGCATTCGTGCTGCGCGCCCTGCTCGGGTGAAGTGATGGAGGCGATCACTGCCTCCGGGATCGACTACGCGATCTTCTTCTACAACCCCAACATCCACCCGGTGAAGGAGTACGAGCTGCGCAAGCAGGAGAACATCCGCTTCGCCGAGCAGCACGGCATTCCCTTCATCGATTGCGACTACGACACCGACAACTGGTTCAGCCGTGCGCGCGGCATGGAAAACGAGCCCGAGCGCGGCATCCGCTGCACGATGTGCTTCGACATGCGTTTCGAGCGCACCGCGCTGTACGCGCATGAGCACGGCTACGACACCATCAGTTCGTCGCTGGGCATTTCGCGCTGGAAGAACATGGCGCAGATCAACGACTGCGGCATCCGCGCCGCGTCGCGCTACGAAGGCCTGCAGTACTGGGATTACAACTGGCGCAAGGGTGGCGGTGCCAGCCGCATGGTGGAGATCAGCAAGCGCGAGCAGTTCTACCAGCAGGAATACTGCGGCTGCGTGTACTCGCTGCGCGATGCCAACCGCCACCGCCGCGAAACCGGCCGCGAGCGCATCAAGATCGGCCTGCTGTATTACGGCCAGGACAATGAAACGCCGCAGGGCGATTGACGTGCGCGCAGGGGGCGGCCACGCTGGTCGCCCCCTCTGCTGCGCTGGACCCTGCCATGACCGCCCTGCCCGCCGATGTCGCCCTGCTGGTGATCGACCTGCAGCCGGACTTCATGCCCGGTGGCGCATTGGCCTGCGACCAGGGCGATGCGCTGGTAGCGCCGATTGCCGAGCTTCTGGCGCAGCGCCACTACCGCACAGTGGTGGCCACCCAGGACTGGCACCCGGCCGACCACGCCTCCTTCGCCAGCCAGCACCCCGGCAAGCGACCGTTCGAGAGCATCCTGCTGCACGCGCAGCCGCAGACCCTGTGGCCAGACCACTGCGTGCAGGGCAGCGACGGCGCCGCGCTGCACCCGGGCGTGGACTGGACCGTGGCCGACCTGATCCTGCGCAAGGGCACCCGCCCGCAGGTGGATTCGTACAGCGCGTTCCGCGAGAACCATGGCCCGGAGGGCGAACGCCCGCCGACCGGCCTGGCCGGCTGGCTGCATGAGCGCCGCATCCGCGAGGTGCATGTGTGCGGCCTTGCGCGCGATTACTGCGTGCTGTGGAGCGCCCAGGACGCGGTGAAATCCGGCTTCCGGGTGAAGTTTCTGTGGGAGCTGACCCGGCCGGTGACCGAGGCCAACGACGCGATGGTGCGCGAGGCGCTGGGCAAGGCGAACATTGCGATCGCCTGACCCGGAACGGTAGTGCCGGCCGCTGGCCGGCAACCTCGGGATCCCTGCAGTTGCCGGCCAGCGGCCGGCACTACCGGATAGCACCCGTGGTGGCGAGCGATGGTTGGTTACCGGAACACCACCGTGCGGTGCCCGTTGAGCAGGATGCGGTGCTCCACATGCCGGCGCACCGCGCGGGCCAACACCTGCGATTCGGTATCGCTGCCCAGCCGCACCAGTTCGCGCGGCGCCATCGCGTGGTCCACGCGGGCCACGTCCTGTTCGATGATCGGGCCTTCGTCCAGGTCTTCGGTGACGTAGTGCGCGGTGGCGCCGATGATCTTGACCCCGCGCGCGTGCGCCTGGTGGTACGGCTGCGCGCCCTTGAAACTGGGCAGGAAGCTGTGGTGGATGTTGATCGCGCGGCCCGCGAGTGCGCGGCACAGCGTGGGCGAGAGGATCTGCATGTAACGCGCCAGCACCACCAGGTCGATGCGCTCGCGTTCGACCAGATCGATGATCTGCTGTTCCTGCACGGCGCGCGTGTCCGCGTTCACCGGCAGATGGTGGAACGGCACCTGGTAGGACGCTGCCAGCGGCGCGAAATCGGCGTGGTTGGACGCCACCGCGGCGATATCCACTTTCAGCTGGCCACTATGGGCGCGGAACAGCAGGTCGTTCAGGCAATGGCCCTGCTTGCTGACCAGCACCAGCAGGCGCGCGCGGCGGCGGCCGTCGTGCAGCTGCCAGTCCATCCCGTAGCCGGCGGCCAGTGCGACCATCGCTGCATGCACGGTGTCCAGCGGCAGGCTGGCATCGCGGTCGAAATGCACGCGCAGGAAGAAGCGGCCGCTCTCCTCATCGCCGAACTGCTGGGCGTCGAGGATGTTGCAGCCGTGGTCGAACAACAGCCCGGACACGCGGTAGACGATACCGGTGCGGTCGGGGCAGGACAGGGTAAGAATGGAATCGGGGCGCATCGCTTGAGTGTAGGGCAGCATCCTGCCGCGATGCACAATGCTGTCAGATGCAACCGATCGTCAGTGCGGATGTACGGTCAGCGCCACCAGACGCACCACCAGCGGACGCACCAGCAGAACGCCACAGAACGCGACCGGCATGGCCATCTGGTAGGCCGCCAGCACCCGCGCCAGGTAGCCGCTGCCCAGCCCGGCGTTGGCGGCGGTGATGACCAGGCACATCAGCAGCGCCATCAGGCTGGCCATGAAGAAGGCGAACACAAACGGCGTGCTGCGGGCGTGCAGCTTCCAGCGGGGCGATCGGGGTTGGGCCATGGCACATCGCATCGAATGAAGTGGGCCGGCAGGCTAGCGGTGCGGCGGCCCGCGCACAGCCCTGTCGCGCTTGGTGCAGACCCAAGCCACACTTGCCGGCTTCCGTGGCAAGCTGGTCGGTCATGAACCTGTTGCAGCTCATCCGCAGCTTCACCCGTACCGCAGAGACCGGCAGCATTGCCGCGGCGGCCCGCCACCTTGGCATCAGCGCCACCGCCGTGGGCCAGAACATCAACCGGCTGGAGGCCCACCTGGGCGTGCGCCTGCTCAACCGCAGCACGCGGCAGCTGGCGCTGAGCGAGGCCGGTGCGGTGTACCTGGCGCAGGTGCGGCACATCGAGGCCGACCTGGCGCGCGCGCAGGCGATGGTCACCGCCGGCGATATCGAACCGTCCGGGCCGCTGCGCATCGCCAGCAGCAGCGCGTTCGGCCGCCACGTGCTGGCTCCACTGCTGCCCAGCCTGCAGCAGCGCTACCCGCAGCTGCAGCTGGAACTGCGGCTGAGCGATCGCGCCGTGCAGCACGGGCCGGAAGCGGTGGATGCCAGCATCCGCATCGGCGCGCAGCTGGAAGACGGGCTGGTGGCGCGGCCACTGGCGCGCATCCCGTTCGTGTTCTGTGCGTCGCCGGCGTATCTGAAGGCGCACGGCACGCCGGCCGATCCGGCCGCGCTGAACGGCCATCGCGGGCTGCTGCACCGTTTCCCCACCGATGGCCGGCCGCTGCGCTGGGGCCTGCTGAAGGATGGCCTGCGGGTGGACGCGGCGCTGCCGGCGAGCATGGTCTGCGATGACATCGACGCGCTGGCCGAACTGGCCGCTGCAGGCGCGGGCATCACCCGCCTGGCCGCATTCGTGGCCGAGCCCTACCTGCGCGATGGCCGCCTGCAGGCGGTGTTCGGCGCGGCCAGCGACTGGCAGCCGGAGCCGATGGAGGTGTTCTTCTGCGTGAGCGACCGCCGCGATTTCACCGCGAAGATCCGCGCCCTGTTCGAGCACCTGCAGGCCGGCATCGCGCCGGCCTGGCAGGTCTGAGACTCAGCGCGGGCGGAACACGCTGCGCGCTTCGCGCGGCTCGCAGCGCAGATACTGCGGCGACGGCACCACGCTGTCGCCCAGCGCGGCAGCGGCGTGCCACGGCCAGCGCGGGTCGTACAGGATGCCGCGGGCCAGGGCGATGGCATCGGCCTGGTTGTGGCGCAGGATCGATTCGGCCTGTTCCGGCTCGGTGATCAGGCCGACCGCGATGACCGGCATGCGCAGCTTCTTGGCCTTGATGGCCGCCGCGAACGGCACCTGGTAGCCGGGTGCGACGCTGATCTTCTGGCGCTCGTCAAGGCCACCGCTGGAGACGTGCAGGAAGTTGCAGCCGCGTGCGTCCAGGATCTGCGCCAGCGCTTCGCTCTGCACCAGGTCCCAGCCGCCGTCGACCCAGTCGGTGGCGGAAATGCGCACGCCCACCGACACCTTGTCCGACACCGCGGCGCGCACTGCATCGAACACTTCCACCAGCAAGCGCAGGCGGTTCGGCAGCGAGCCACCGTAGCCGTCGGTGCGGCG
This sequence comes from Stenotrophomonas maltophilia, assembly GCF_047782825.1. Classification (GTDB taxonomy): domain Bacteria; phylum Pseudomonadota; class Gammaproteobacteria; order Xanthomonadales; family Xanthomonadaceae; genus Stenotrophomonas. Next base: position 2,996,439 of record NZ_CP180589.1, read on the forward strand.
GTTGCTGAGCGGGGACAGGAACTGGTGCAGCAGGTAACCGTGCGCGGCGTGGATCTCGATCAGGTCGAAACCCAGGCGCTCGGCGCGCACCGCGCTGGCGGCGAAGGCGGCGATGACCTCGGCGATGCCGGCCTCGTCCAGTTCCTGCGGCGCCGGATCGGCGGCATGGAAGGGCAGCGGCGAGGGCGCCACGGTCGCCCAGCCGCGTGCATCGTCGGCCGGCAGCTGACGGCCACCGTCCCACGGGCGGGCGGTGGAGGCCTTGCGGCCGGCATGGGCCAGCTGGATGCCCAGCGGCATGGACGACCAGCGGCGCACGCTGGTCAGCACCTGCGCCAGGGCCGCCTCGGTACCGTCATCCCACAGACCCAGGTCGGCCCAGCTGATGCGCCCGCGCGGTTCGACCGCGGTGGCTTCCAGGATCAGCAGGCCCGCGCCGGACTGCGCCAGGTTGCCCAGGTGCATGGCGTGCCAGTCGCTGGCGCGGCCGTCTTCGGCGGAGTACTGGCACATCGGCGCGATCACGATGCGGTTGGGCAGGGTCAGGGGGCCGAGGGACATCGGCGAGAACAGCTGGCTCAAGACGGTAAGGACATGCGGAGGGGGTGCGTATTGCACCGCTGCACGGCCTGCGGATCAACCGTCTGGATGGATCGCTGTTTCGCGCGACCTGCTGCAGCCGAGCGTGGGCTCGGCTCTACAGAAGCCGGCATCCCTTGTAGAGCCGAGCCCACGCTCGGCTCAGGGCATGGCCCAGCCTGCCAATGCCTCTGCGCAGTCCCGTTCATCCTTGAACTGCAGCAGGTCATCGGCGCGGGTGCGGCCGCGGTTCAGCGCCGCCACCGGCAGCCCGGCCCTGGCCGCAGCCTGCACGAAGCGGAAGCCGGAATAGACCATCAGCGAGGAGCCCACCACCAGCACGGCATCGGCCTGCTGCAGATGCTCATGCACGGCGGCCACGCGCTCGCGCGGCACGTTTTCGCCGAAGAACACCACGTCCGGCTTCAACAGGCCACCGCAGTACGGGCAATCCGGCACCACGAAGGCAGAGAAGTCGGTTTCCAGGTCGGCGTCGCCATCGGGGGCGATACCCGCTTCCAGCGCCTCCCAGCCCAGGTTGGCATCGAGCAGGCGCTGCTGGAAATCCCCGCGCCCGCTGCGGCGTTCGCAGCCCATGCAGCGCACCCGATCCAGCCGCCCGTGCAGGTCGATCACGTTCTGGCTGCCGGCACGCTGGTGCAGGCCGTCCACGTTCTGGGTCAGCAGCACCTGCAGTGTGCCGCGCGCTTCCAGCGCCGCCAGCGCCTGGTGGGTGCCGTTGGGCAGGGCCAGGCCGAAGCGTGGCCAGCCTAGCAGGCTGCGCGCCCAGTAACGCTGGCGGGTGGCCGCCTCGCCCATGAAGGCCTGGTAGGTCACTGGCTGCGTGCGTTTCCACTGGCCGTCGGTATCGCGGTAATCGGGGATGCCCGAGGCGGTACTGCAACCGGCGCCGGTCAGCACGAACAGGCGCTGGGCGCGGTCGATGAAGTCGGTCAGCGGCGGGGTCATGGCAGCGAGATGGGGGCGCGTGGGCGCCCCCGCAAGCGCGTGGTCAGCTGGCCGGGGCGGCAGCCGGCGTGCCCGGCAGGCGCGGCACGGCGGTCGGCTGGCCATCCTCGCCCAGCGCGATCATCACGAAGTGGCCGCGGGTGCACAGCTTGCGCTCGCCGCTGTGCAGGTCTTCGGCAATCAGTTCCACCTCGACCTTCATCGAGCTGCGGCCCACTTCGACGATGCGGCCGATGGTCTCCACCATCTGGCCGATGCGGATGGGCAGCTTGAAATCGACCTGGTCGCTGCGCGCGGTCACCACCGTGCGGCGCGAATAGCGGGCGGCGGCCAGGAAGGCGGCCTTGTCCATCCACGCCAGCGCCTGGCCACCGAACAGGGTGCCCATGTGGTTGGTGTGGTTGGGGAAGACGATTTCGGCCATGCGCACTTCGATGGGCGGCACGGTTTCGGGGATGGGGGTCATGGCGGGGCCATTGGTGTGGGGTGCGGCGATTTTAAGCCAGGCCCGGTGCAGGCGGCGCTACACTGCGCCACGCCCACCGCACGGAACGTCGCCATGCCCGCCGCCGCCGATCTGCTGGCCTTCGCCCTGCTGTCACTGGGCATGGTGCTCACGCCTGGGCCGAACATGGTCTACCTGGTCTCGCGCTCGATCTGCCAGGGCCGCCGTGCCGGGCTGGTGTCGCTGGGCGGGGTGGCGCTGGGCTTTCTGTTCTACATGCTGTGCGCGGCACTGGGCATCACCGCCCTGCTGATGACCGTGCCCTTCGCCTACGACACGCTGCGCATCGGCGGCGCGCTGTACCTGCTGTACCTGGCCTGGCAGGCGGTGAAGCCGGGCGGCCGTTCGCCGTTCGCGGTGCATGCGTTGCCCGTGGACAGCCCACGCCGGCTGTTCGCGACGGGATTTTTGACCAACCTGCTGAATCCGAAGATCGCGGTGATGTACCTGTCCCTGCTGCCGCAGTTCCTGCACCCGGACGGCCACGGCAGCGTGCTGGCACAGTCGGTGGTGCTGGGCTTCACCCAGATCGCGGTCAGCCTGGCGGTGAATACGGTGATCGTGCTGATGGCCGGCAGCATTGCGGCGTTCCTGGCCGCGCGACCGAGCTGGCAGGCGGTACAGCGCTGGTTGATGGGCACGGTGCTGGCCGGGCTGGCAGTGCGGATGGCGGTGGAAGGGCGGCGGTAGCGACCCTGTACAGCCTGGCCTTTTCCACCTGCCCCCCCTGCAGACTTGGTGGAAGGGAGCAACCGGTATCGCCGCCCCACCCATCACGCTCCATGGTTGCATGACAGGCTTGTTCATGAGGTCTGCACTGTGCGCCGCGACATGTGCGCCTCCGCCGCCGCTGCGATATTCCTATCTCAAGAACGATGGACCGTCCTGCGTATGAACATGCGGTGCCGGCTGTTGTTCAAGGCCCTGTGCCAGCGATTGACTCAACGCATCAGCACGATGAAGCGACTCCGCCTCAGGTGTACGAAGCGCATCCATCGTGTTCATGTGTCCTCGGCGATGGGCGGGATCATCCATTGCCCCTTCCACTATGAAAACCCTCTCCCCGCGAGCCAAGCTTTCCGTCGGGTTGTTGAGCACAACATGGTCGACCCGCGAAAGCCCCTGCTCCTTCGCCAGTACCAACAGGCTCGCGGTCATCCGCTGGCTCGACTCGTCCCACGGCTTCCCACGCTCAGCGTCCAGGCGTTCCACACCAGCCCTTATCTGCATATGGAGAGAACGGTCTGCATCACTGAGTTCAGCTGTTGAAGAAGCAACTCGATGCACCGACGGCGAGTCGTCGATGGATGTGGCAGATTTCTCTGCAACCGCAGTGCGTTCGGCGTCAAGTTGTGGCTCGGGCCTGCGACGCCGCTGCGAGGGCGCTATGTGCTGGTCATAGAACGCGCCGTAGTAGAGCTCGTAATTCGCATGGGGACCAACAGACGGAGCCTCGGTCTTGAACACCTCAGCGATCTGCCCAAGCGCTTGGCTTCGATTGATCCGTCCCGCCTGGAGTTCCACCGCAATGGCTCCATATTGCTGTGGCCGAGTACCCGTGCCTGACACGCCAATGTCCGGTCCACCAGCCGCGACAATTTCGCGCTGGACCTGCACATTGCTGAGCGTGGCGGCGGCTTCCCCTCGCAACATGCTGTTTACATAGGCTTGCCTGGAAGTAAGATCTGGGCGTTCGGTAAAGAGATCGTGCCCAACTTCGTGAGAAAGAGAACGTGCGATTCTGGGGCCTTGCCCGATCGCGTTCTCGTCAATAACGATCTTCACACCAGGAACAAGATAGGTGCCACCACCGGCTTGCCCCCAGACAACATCCAGACCGTCGCGACCTGCTTGGGCGAGACCCGCTTGAAGTGTTGTGGATTTCGCCAGGATCGGCGCAAATGACGGATCGGCCAATGGTGATGCAGGACGACGTGCGGCTCCTGGGCGTCCCCCCTCCTGCTGCTGTGGCAGTCCAGCGTCTTCAGTACGCTCCATGGTGCGGCTCCTTCGCAATGACAGGGCGTTAGTGCTGCCTGATCGATACGTAGGTCAGCGTCACGTTGTCAGCGGCGAGCCCGAGCACGACCTCGGCACCGTTCACCTGCGCAGACCAGTAAGCGCGGGAGCCAGACGCATCGGGGTGAGGTGGATTTGCGATGGAGTCCTCCCAGATGATTTCCTCGAGTGCAATGCTCGGTGGCGCGACCTCAAAGATCAGGTTCGCATGCGCAGGATCGTCGGCAGCACTTCTCAGCTTGATGCTCCGGACCTCAAGGTCACCCAGCATTCCGCGTTCTGCGATTCGCTCGTCCCTCAACCCCTGTCGAGTCGGCTCTCCGAAGTGTGTGTGAAGCTGTTCATTCAATGCATCGACATCATCAAAACGCACGCTGATCAATCGCTCGATGTCGTTCTTGAATCGCTCCATAGCAGTGTCACTCCCTGATCTGACGGACTGTCGTTGATCCAAATGATATGAGGGGCTTGGGGGCGCACCGCTCGAACACGCTGACAGTACCAACACTGCGACAGCTGTTGTGAGGCAGCCACGCACCGCTCTCCAGGGGCGGCCCCGAAGTCCACCTTTTGATGAAGAAGCGGATTTATCGACCCATGCTTCCATCGAAGTACCTCTCGCGGGAGTCCCACGTTCGCGAATCTAGCACAACGTCCTCAGTCAAACAGGTCGCCGGCCGTTGGCACTCAGTCGCCGATACGGCAAGCAGGCTCGGTAAAATGGGCCCACAGTCTCTACCATTGGCGAAAGTGGTAGGTGTATCCATCAACCATGCGCCTGCTGGCAACGGCTCGGGTATGGAAGTCCGACATCCGCGCATGGCGGTCGAAGGCCGGCGGTAGCCGTTCTTTGTAGAGTCGAGCCATGCTCGACTGCTGTTCGCGAAGAGCAGTCGAGCATGGCTCGACTCTACAAAAACAAAAACCCCCGGCATTGCCGGGGGTTTCCGTTGTGACAGACCTGACTGGTTCGATCAGAAGTTCATGTCGAAGGCGACTTCGCCCTGCACGCCGACCTGGTAGGCCGAGACGCGGCGTTCGAAGAAGTTGGTCAGTTCCTGCACGTCCTGCAGTTCCATGAACGGCAGCGGGTTGCGCACGTTGTACTTCTTTTCCATGCCCAGCTTGGCGAAGTGCTGGTCGGCGCAGTGCTGCAGGTACTGGCGCATGTCGCGGGTGGAAATGCCGGCCACGCCACCGGACAGCACGTCCTCGGCGAACTGCACTTCACATTCGATGGCTTCAGCCAGCATGTCATAGACCTGCTGCTTCATTTCATCGTCGAACAGGTCCGGCTCTTCCTCACGCACCACGCGCACCGACTCGAACGCGAAGTCCATGTGCGCGCTCTCGTCGCGGAACACCCAGTTGGTGCCCGAGGCCAGGCCCGGCAGCAGGCCGCGCGAACGGAAGTAGTACACGTAGGCGAAGGCAGCGAAGAAGAACAGGCCTTCGATGCACGCAGCGAAGCAGATCTGGTTCAGCAGGAACTGGCGACGCTCGGCACGGGTCTCGATGCGCTTCAGATCCTGGATCGAGTCGATCCACTTGAAGCAGAAGTCGGCCTTCTTCTTGATCGAGTCGATGTTCTCCACCGCGGCGAAGGCTTTGACGCGCTCTTCCGGGTCCGGCAGGTAGTTGTCGAGCAGGGTCAGGTAGAACTGCACGTGCAGCGCTTCTTCGTACAGCTGGCGCGACAGGTACATGCGCGCTTCGGGCGCGTTCAAGTGCTGGTACAGGTTCAGCACCAGGTTGTTGGACACGATCGAATCGCCGGTGGCGAAGAACGCGACCAGGCGGTGGATCAGGTGGCGCTCACCCGGCGACATCTTGCTGTGCAGGTCGGTGATGTCGATCTGGAAGTTGATCTCTTCCACCGTCCAGGTGTTCTTGATCGCGTTCCGGTACATGTCATAGAACTGCGGGTAGCGCATCGGGCGCAGGGTCAGTTCAAAACCGGGATCGAGCAGCATCTGCTTGGGCTTGTCGGCCATGGGTGTTTCCTTGAATTCCTGGGTGAGCCGCCGGGCTTGGCCCGGCGCTACCGTGGGTGTTTTTCCGCAGCCGAGCATGGCTCGGCTCTACAGGTGCGAGGTGTTCGAGTGCCGACCAACGGTCGGCACCCACCGCGCGGTGTCTTACTGGCAGGCCTCGCAGGCTTCCGGGTTCTCCAGCGAGCAGGCGATGGCTTCGTCCGGGCTGAACACCTTGGCCGGGGCCGCGCTGCTCACCGTGGTCTTGGCGATCTTGGTGGCCGGACGCGAACGCAGGTAGTAGGTGGTCTTGATGCCCTGCTTCCAGGCGTACATGTACATGGAAGACATCGCGCCGATGTTCGGGCTTTCCATGAACAGGTTGAGCGAGGCCGACTGGTCGATGAAGGCGCCACGCTCGGCGGCCATGTCGATCAGTGCACGCATCGGCAGTTCCCATGCGGTGCGGTAGACCTCGCGCAGGGTTTCCGGAATCTGCGCGATGCCGGCGATGGAGCCTTCGGCCAGCTTGATGGCGTCGCGCATGTCGGCGGTCCACAGGCCCAGCTTCTTCAGCTCGTTCACCAGGTAGCGGTTGACCTGCAGGAAGTCACCGGACAGGGTTTCGCGCTTGAACAGGTTGGACACCTGCGGTTCGACGCACTCGTAGCAACCGGCGATCGAAGCGATGGTCGCGGTCGGGGCGATCGCGATCATCAGCGAGTTGCGCAGGCCGTGTTCCTTGATGCGGGCGCGCAGGGCATCCCAGCGTGCAGTGTCTTCGGGCACCACGTTCCAGGCGTCGAACTGCAGTTCGCCGCTGGCCGCACGGGTGTCGTTGAACGACGGGTGCTTGCCGCGTTCCTGGGCCAGTTCGGCCGAGGTTTCCAGCGCGTGGAAGTAGATCGTTTCGGCGATCTTCTTCGACAGGGCGCGGGCTTCGGCGCTGTCGAACGGCAGGCGCTTGCGGAAGAACACGTCCTGCAGGCCCATGCAGCCCAGGCCGACCGGACGCCAGCGCAGGTTGGCGCGGCGGGCGGTTTCGATCGGGTAGAAGTTCAGGTCGATGACGCGGTCGAGCTGGCGCACGGCCAGGCGCACGGTCTCGGCCAGCTTCTCGAAGTCGAACTCGTTGTGCTCGTCGAAGTGGTTGCCCAGGTTGATCGAACCCAGGTTGCACACTGCGGTTTCATCGTTGGACGTGACTTCCAGGATTTCCGTGCACAGGTTGGACAGGTGGATCACGTTGCCCGGACGCAGGGTCTGGTTGCTGGCGCGGTTGCACTTGTCCTTGAAGGTCATCCAGCCGTTACCGGTCTCGGCCAGGGTACGCATCATGCGGGCGTACAGCTTGCGGGCGGAGATGGTGCGGTTGGCCTTGCCCTGTGCTTCGGCCTGCAGGTAAGCGGCTTCGAAGGCTTCGCCGAACAGGTCGGTGAACTCCGGCACGACGCGCGGATCGAACAGCGACCATTCCTGGTCGGCCTCGACGCGCTTCATGAACAGGTCCGGCACCCAGTTGGCCAGGTTCAGGTTGTGGGTACGGCGGGCTTCGTCACCGGTGTTGTCACGCAGCTCGAGGAAGTCCTCGACGTCGGCGTGCCAGGTTTCCAGGTAGACGCAGGCCGCGCCCTTGCGCTTGCCGCCCTGGTTCACCGCGGCCACGGACGAATCCATGGTCTTCAGCCACGGCACGATGCCGTTGGAGTGGCCGTTGGTGGACTTGATGAGCGAACCACGCGAACGCACGCGGGTGTAGCTGACGCCGATGCCGCCGGAGAACTTGGACAGCTGGGCGATGTCGCCGTACTTGGAGTAGATCGATTCCAGCGAATCCTGCGGCGAATCCAGCAGGAAGCACGAGGACAGCTGCTCGTGGGTGGTACCGGAATTGAACAGGGTCGGGCTGGACGGCAGGTAGTCCAGGTTGCCCATGCGCTTGTACAGCGCCAGGGTTTCCGGCACGTCCTCGCTCAGCGCGCTGGCGATGCGCAGGAAGAACTGCTGCGGGGTCTCGATCACCTTGCGGGTGTGCGGGTGGCGCAGCAGGTAGCGGTCGTACAGGGTACGCAGGCCGAAGTAATCGAAGTTCAGGTCCAGCGAGATGTCGATGGCATCGTTGAGCTTGCGTGCGTTGGTCTGCACGAAGTTCAGCAGGCGGTCGTTGATCAGGCCCACTTCGTGGCCACGGCTGACCGACTGCGAGAAGGCGTAGATTTCCTGGCCCGACACTTCCTTGGCGATGTAGTTGGCCAGCAGGCGCGCCGCAAGGCGGCCGTACTCGGGCTCTTCACCGATCAGCAGGGCGGCGGTGCGGATGGACAGTTCGTCCAGCTCGCGGGTGGTGGCGCCGTTGTACAGGCCGGAAATGGTACGGGTGGCCACACGCATCGGATCGACGGCGTGCAGGCCTTCGGACGAACGCTGCACCGCGCGCACGATCTTGTTCAGATCCACCAGCTCGGTCGTGCCGTTGCGCTTGGTCACGCTCATCGCGTTGGCCGTCGGCGGCGACGTCAGCAGGAACTCGCTTTCCTTCTCGATGGTGGCGCTGGATTCGGTGGTCACGGCGTGTGTCCTCTTGGCGTGATTGGGGGTGCTGTATGCATCAGGGTTGCTCGACCCGGGACATGACAGCCCAGGGTGGCAGGACGGCGTCGCAGGAGATGAGACCTGCGCCTTCCACTGCCGGTTGACGATCGCTGGCGGGTACCGCGGTGGCCCCCGCTGCGGACCCCAAGACATGGGGTCGTTGCGACCGACGGCCACAAGATAGTGGGGGTGATGGGGGCCGTCAACGCCAAATGTAGTGAAATTTGGTAATCCCTTGCGGCGCAAGGATCATGCCATCAACGCCGCGTCTGGACGCTTTGGACCTGCCGGAACGGGCTGCGCAGTCAAGCCCGGAAGGCGTCACAGCGGCGGTACAACGCGCTGCGGAAACGGAACAATGACAGCTTCACATGACAGTGATGAAGCTGGCTAGGGACAACCCTGTGGATAGGTGGTGGGCAGCCAGTGGGAAAGCCGGTATGGCCGGAGCAATGGCCATCGGGCAGTGACTTCCGGCCGGTGACGGCACCGTGCGGGCGCGGGATGCTGGGGCCCTGCACTGACCGGAAAGGATTCCACCATGCGCCTGCCCCTGCCCGCCCTGGCCCTGCTGGCCTGCCTGGCCGCCGCCCCGGTGCTGGCCGGCGACGCCCCGAAGCTGCGCTCGGACCACTGCGGCATGCGCACCGACTACGACGTGCTGGTGGACAGCGGCGGCATCTGGCTGCGGCATGGCCCGCAGGCGCCGCACGAAGTGGTGTTCCACGATGGCGTGCTGAGCCTGGACGACACGGTCGTGCCGGTCAGCGAGGCCGACGCCGCGCGCCTGCGGCAGATGGAGGCCGGGGCGCGGCAGCTGATGCCGGCGGCCACGGCGCTGGCCCATGAAGTGAGCGGACTGAGCTTCGACGTACTCGATGGGGTCTATGAGAGCCTCACCGGCACCGCCAACAGCCGCAAGGTCCGGCGCCTGCGCCGGCAGGCCGATGACTGGATCGGCGGCACGTTGGGCAAGGGCTACTGGGAACAGGCGGTGTTCGGGCCAGGCTTCGAGGCCAAGGTGCAGGACATGGCCGAGTCGCTGTCCGCGTCCATCGCCCGCAGCATGCTGTGGCAGATGGTCACCGGCCGCAGCGATGCGATGGAGGAGCGCGCCGACCGCTTGGACGCGCAGATGGAACAGCAGCTGGAAGGCCGCGCCGAGCGCATCGAGGCCCGCGCACAGGCGCTGTGCCCGCTGGTGGCCGCGGTGGCCGAGGCCCACGACGCGCTGGAGGTGCGCTACCAGGGGCAGCCGCTGCGGCTGATCCAGCGCAGTGAGGGCGTGCAGGTGGCAGCCAGCGTGCGCGAGCAACCGCAGGATGATGCGGTGGCGCCGAGCCGATAGCCGCGGGGCGCCTTTGTAGAGCCGAGCCCATGCTCGGCTGCCTTTCGGCACGTCATTCAGAAGCAGCCGAGCATGGGCTCGGCTCTACAACCGGCGGCCCTCTCACGCGCGGTGCGGGGTCCCCAGGTACTCGGCGCTCTGCATTTCAATCAGGCGCGAGGCGGTGCGCTCGAAGGCGCCCTGCAGGCGCTCGCCGGCATACAGCTCCACCGGCGAGGTGCTGGCGGTGCAGACCAGGTTGACGTGGCGGTCGTACAGCTCGTCGATCAGGTTGACGAAGCGACGCGCGGCATCTTCGTTCAGGCGGTCGAAGGCGGGAATGCCGCCCAGCAGCACCGTATTGAACTCGTGCGCGATCTCGATGTAATCCGACGGGCCGCGCGGGCCTTCGCACAGGGCGGCGAAATCGAACCAGGCGATGCTCTTGCCGCGGCCCCGCACCGGAATCTTGCGGCCCTCGATCTCGATGTTGCCGGCCTTGGCCGGCTGGCCGCCACTGAGTTCGCCCCAGCGGTTGGCCAGCCAGTCGTCGCTGTCGGCAGCCAGCGGCGCGCGGTACACCGGTGAGCGGGTCAACGCGCGCATGCGGTAATCCTCGGTGCCTTCGGCATACAGCTCGACGCAGAAGCGCTGCAGCAGGCCGATGGCCGGCATGAAGCTCTCGCGCTGCAGGCCGTTCAAATACAGGTTCTCCACCGCCGTGTTGGAGGTGGTGACCAGGGTCACGCCCTCGGCGAACAGGCGTTCGAGCAGGCGCGCCAGCAGCATGGCATCGCCGATGTCGGTGACGAAGAACTCGTCCAGCACCAGCACGCGCAGGTTGCTGCGCCATTCCTGGGCGATCTTCGCCAGCGGGTCGCTCTGCCCCTGGTGCTCGCGCAGGCGCTCATGGACGCTGCGCATGAAGCGGTGGAAGTGGGTGCGGTACTTCTGCTTGATCGGCAGGCCGTCGTAGAACAGGTCCACCAGGAAGGTCTTGCCACGGCCTACGCCGCCCCAGAAGTACAGGCCCTTGACCGGCTCGGGCTTCTTCCAGAACGAGGACAGGCGGTCCAGCCAGCCATCCTCGGCGCTGTCGACCAGGCCCAGGTGGATGCGGTCCAGCTCGGCCAGGGCCGCGTGCTGGGCCGGGTCGTCCTGCCAGTCGCCGCTGGCAACCCCGGCCGCGTACCGCTGCGACGGGGTCAAGGCCTGCTCGCTCATGCCGCCGCGCCCAGCCAGTGCTTGACGCCGTGGGTAAGCGCGCCGCGCAGGTCGATCAGCTTGCGGTGGAAGAAGTGGCTGGTTTCGGGCATGCGCACCAGCTCATGCGGGAAGTCGAGCGTTTCCAGCCACTGGTAGACCGCCTGCGGGTCGACGATCTCGTCCTGCTCGCCCTGGATGACCAGCCAGCGGGCCGGCGGCTGCACGCCGCTGAAATCCCAGCGGCCGGCCGGCGGCGCGATCGAGATCAGCGCTTCGGGCTGCAGCTCGGCGGCGGCCTTCAGCGAAACGAAGGAGCCGAAGCTGAAGCCGGCCAGCCACAGGCGGTCGTCCGGGCGCTGGCTGCGCACCCAGGCGGTGACGGCCTTGAGGTCGTCCTGTTCGCCCACGCCGTGGTCGAAGCTGCCGGCCGAACCGCCCACGCTGCGGAAGTTGAAGCGCACCGTGGCGATGCCCAGCTCGCGCAGGGTGGTGGCGGTCATGGTGACCACCTTGTTGTGCAGGGTGCCGCCTTCGGTGGACAGCGGGTGGCAGATGATGGCCACGATCGGCTGCACCGGCGCATCGGCCTTGGGCAGGTCGACGACCACTTCCAGCGGGCCGGCCGGGCCATCCAGTACGAGGCAGGCGGTTTCGCCGGGGGCGACGGGGAACGAGGGCTTGTGCATGGCAACATGATAGCGTCCCCCGCCCCTGCCCTGTGCCTGCCCCATGCTCTACCTGTCCCTGGCCGTGATCTGCAGTGTGCTGGTTTCGGTGTTGTTGAAGCTGGCCAACCGCCGCGCGCTGGACGTGCCGCAGATGGTGACCTGGAACTACCTGGTGGCCGCCACCCTGACCGCCGTGGTGCTGCAGCCGCCGCTGGACGCGCTGCGCGCGCCGCATGCGCCGTGGGCGTCGCTGCTGGCGCTGGCGGTGGTGCTGCCCTCGATCTTCCTGGTGCTGGGCCGCGCGGTGGCAGTGGCCGGCATCGTGCGCAGCGACGTGGCCCAGCGCCTGTCGCTGCTGCTGTCACTGGCGGCGGCCTTCCTGTTCTTCGGCCAGACCGCCACGCCGTGGAAGCTGGCCGGGCTGGGCCTTGGCGTGCTGGCGATGGTGGCCATCAGCCTGCGCCCGCGTGGCCAGGCGGTGGCAGCCTCGGCCGGTGGCTGGGGCTGGCTGCTGGGCGTGTGGGCCGGCTTTGCGGTGGTCGACGTGCTGCTGAAGCAGGTGGCGCTGTCGGGCACGCCGTCGATGGCGGCGGTGCTGGCCAGCTTCAGCGTGGCCTTCGTGCTGATGCTGGCGCTGCAGCTGTGGCGGCATGCCAGCGGCCGCAGCCGGCTGGCCTGGCGCAACCTGGGGGCCGGCGCACTGCTGGGCCTGCTCAACGGCGGCAACATTCTCTTCTATGTGCACGCGCACCAGTCGATGCCGGACAGCCCGGCCACCGTGTTCGCCGGCATGAACATCGGCGTGGTGGTGCTGGGCGCGCTGGTGGGCGTGTTCGCCTTCGGCGAGGCCACCACGAAGTGGAACCGCGCCGGCCTGGCGCTGGCGGTGCTGGCGATCGGGTTGATCGCCTGGGGGTGAGTGGCGCCCGGGGTCGGATCCCATTCCAACGGAATGGGCTCTGACCCCTGCGTCTCCCAAAAGCAGTCGAGCATGGCTCGACTCTACAGAAAGCCGCCGGGCGTGCCCGGCGTAGGGTTATTTATCGAAACCCAGCAGCAGCGGGTCGTGGTCGGAGCTGCGCCACGGGCCCGGCACGTTGCGGCCCTGGTAACCGCTGGCATCCTGCTCGTCGGCGTTGCTGTGCCATTCGGCGGCACCGCGCAGGCGCTTGGCCATGCCCGGGCTGAGCAGGGCGTGGTCGAGGCGGCCGGTGTAGCCGTTGTAGACGTAGCTGTAGGGGTGCTCGACCTTGGCCACCTTGAAGGCGTCCTGCCAGCCCAGGTCATGCAGGGTGCGGATCGGGTCTTCCTGGGCGTAGGCGTTGAAATCGCCCAGCAACACGATGTCCTTCACCTTCAGGCGCGCCGCCTCGGCGCCCACCCACTGGTTCAACTGCCGCGCCGATTCCACGCGGGTGGCATTCCAGCAGCTCTGGCCATCATTGCGGTCGGCATCGGCACCGGCTGCATCGCGGCAGCCCTTGGACTTGAAGTGGTTGGCGACCACCATGAAGGGCGCGCCCTTGCCCTGGAAAGCCTGGGCCAGCGGCGCACGGCTGTGTTCGGCGAACGGGCCGTCCAGCTTGGTCAGCGGTGCGCCCAGCGGCTTGAACAGGCCCTTGCGGTAGATGATGCCCACCCGGATCGGATTGGTGCCCGGGCCTTCGCCCGCATCGACCATCGCCCACTGCTGGGCCGGTTCCAGGGTGGCGTTGAGCGCGGCCAGCAGTTCGGCAATGGCCGACTGCGGGCCATAGCCATCGTTTTCCAGTTCCATCAGCGCGGCGATGTGGGCATCCAGCGCGCTGATGGTGGCCACCAGCTTGGCCACCTGGGCCTTGTGCTCTTCCAGCGTGCGCGCGCCGCGCAGGGTCGGGAACCCGCCACCCTGGCCGTCGCCATTGAAGTAGTTTTCCAGGTTGAAGGCGGCAATGTGCAGGCTGCCCGGCACCTTCGGCACGGCCGGGCGCTGCAGGTCCGGCAGCTTCAGCGTGCCATCCACCTGCAGGCTGGGGCGGCCCTGCGCGTCCACGCGCACGGTGCCTTCCACGTTGCGCAGCTGCATGCCGGTGCGCAGCACCGGGTTGCCGGCCAGGTAGGGCACGCTGCCGGGGTCGCGCGCGTCGCTGCCGTCATCGAGCACCAGGCGGCGGCGCTGGTTGTCGGCCATCACCTGTTCGATGCCGGCGGTGCCGGGGGCGGCCACTTCGGTGGGCTGCCAGAGGCGGCCGTCGAAGGCCACGGTGAGCTGGCCGAAGCGTTCCAGGCCATCGGTGCCGGCCAGGGTGAGCGGCGCAGCGATGCGCACGTGCTGGCCGTCCAGCGCGCGCCAGTCGGCCGGGGCCGCGGTCAGCACGACCGGGGCATTGCTGCGTGCGGTGGTGGAGGTCGGGATCGGCGCGGCCTGCGGCTGGGCCTGGGCAAAGGCGCTGGCCGGCAGCAGCAGGGACAGGGCTAGGACGAGGGAACGGCGGCGCATCGACGGGCGACTCCACGAAATGGGCGCACAGACTAACCCCGAAATGTGCAGCCCCGCTTGCAGGCCGGGGCACGATGGGCGATCAGGCCTCGGTGGGCAAAGCCGGGGTGGTGGCAGGGGGTGTCGTAGAGCCGAGCCATGCTCGGCTGCGCTTGGCCAGCCCGCGCGCAGAGCAGCCGAGCGTGGGCTCGGCTCTACAGAAGGCGGCGTGTTGCGACGGTTATTTAAGGTTGCCCAGCATCCAGTCCACGGTGGCGTGGATCTGTTCTTCGGTCAGCGCCGGGTTGCCGCCCTTGGGCGGCATGATGCCGCCATCCGGGCCGGTGTAGCCCTCGATGGCGTGCTTGTAGAGGGTGTCCTTGCCCTGCGCCAGGCGCTGGTCCCAGTGCGCGTGGTCGAGCGTGGGCGCCTGGCCGACGCCGGTGGTGTGGCAGGCGGTGCACAGGTTGTCGAAGATGACCTTGCCGTCCTTGGTGCCGCCGTAGGCGACCTGCGAGGCGGCCTTGGCCAGCGCGGCGGCCTTGGCTGCAGCCTGCGCAGCGGCGCCGGTGCTGCCGGCATACACCGCGCCGGTGGGCGAGATGCGCTGTTCGGTGCGTTTGGCCGCGGTGGGCGACACCTCGGGCGGAATCCGGGTGTGGATGTAGGCAGCCAGGAGGATGAGGCCGAGGGTGATGGCCGCCAGCAGCGCGATCACCATCGAGAAGCGTTTCAGGAACTCCAGATCGTAATTCCGCACTCTTCGTTACCCCTGGCTGATAGTCGTTGGACCACGGCTGAGCGACTGCGTGATGGGGCGAGTATAGAACGCGCTTTGCGTGCGACAACAGGCGTCGATGCTGGTGCGGCGCAACATGCCTGGGCGATGGGGTCAGAGCCCTTTTGCGATGCAAAAGGGATCTGACCCCGACAACGACCCCGACAGCGCAAGCGCGGCAACAGCCGCCGGGCATGGCCCGGCGCTACCGTTTTGCGGCGGCGCCGATCGCGCGCAGGCAGAAGCTGCAGATCGCATCCACCAGGGCATCTTCGTCGCGGTGCGCTTCGCGGCTGGGCGCGGTCGGGCCAACCATCGCCTCGGTGAAGGCACCGACCAGGCAGGCGGCGGTGGCGTGGGCGTCCTGCGCGGGCAGTTCGCCGGCGGCCACGCCCTCTTCCACAAGGCGCAGGAACACATCGCCGAAGGCGCGGCGCCCGCGCATGCGCTCGGCCTCCACGTCCGGGTCCACCGGTTCGACGATGAAGGCATGGGCCAGCCCCGGCCCGGCCAGGGCGCGGCGGACGAAGGCGGTGATCGCCAGCCGCAGGCGCTCGCTGGCCACCTCGGGGCCGCTGGCGATGCGCTCCATGATCTCCACCTCGTGGGCCACGGCGGCGTTGAGCACCTCCACGAACAGCTCGGCCTTGGACGGGAAGTGCCGGTAGATCAAGCCGGTGGACACCCCGGCCTGGGTCGCCACGGCGGTCACCGGGGCATTGCGCCAGCCGCCGGCCGCGACCAGCTCGCGGGTCGCCAGCAGGATCCGTTCACGGGCCCCGGCCAGCCGTTCTTCCATCAATGCAGAGCGTTTGTAGGCCATATTCTGATTCTAGTTTCAATTTTTGAATTTGTATTCACTTCTTTCCCGAACCCCGCTACGCTGGGCCCATCGCCCGTGCTGGCCGCTGCCTTCAACAGCCACCAGCCTCCCCCTGACGGGTGCGTCCATTCCCCCACCTTCCTCGTGGAGCCGCCGCAATGCACGTGCCATCCCTGAACTTCGATCTTGGCGAAGATATCGACCTGCTGCGCCAGAGCGTGGCCCATTTTGCCGCTGCCGAGGTCGCTCCGCTGGCCGCCGAGGCCGATGCCACCAATCAGTTCCCGCTGGCCCTGTGGCCGAAGCTGGGCGAACAGGGCCTGCTGGGCCTGACCGTGGAAGAAGAATACGGCGGCACCGGCATGGGCTATCTGGCCCATGTGGTGGCGATGGAAGAAATCTCGCGTGCCTCCGGCGGCATCGGCCTGTCCTATGGCGCGCACTCCAACCTGTGCGTGAACCAGCTGCGCAAGAACGGCAACGAGGAACAGAAGCAGCGCTTCCTGCCCGGCCTGTGCAGCGGCACCCTGGTCGGCGCACTGGCAATGAGCGAACCCGGCGCCGGTTCGGACGTGGTGTCGATGAAGCTGCGCGCGGACAAGCGCGGCGACCGCTACGTGCTCAACGGCAACAAGATGTGGATCACCAACGGCCCCGATGCCGACGTACTGGTGGTCTACGCCAAGACCGACATGGCGGCCGGTGCCAAGGGCATCACCGCCTTCCTGGTCGAAAAGGGCATGAAGGGCTTCAGCACCGCGCAGAAGCTGGACAAGCTGGGCATGCGCTCCTCGCCCACCTGCGAGCTGGTGTTCCAGGACTGCGAAGTGCCGGAAGAGAACGTGCTGGGCCAGGTCGGCGGCGGCGTGCGCGTGCTGATGTCCGGCCTGGACTACGAGCGCGTGGTGCTGTCCGGTGGCCCGCTGGGCCTGATGGCCGCGGCCATGGACGTGGTGATGCCGTACGTGCACGAACGCCACCAGTTTGGTGAAGCCATCGGCAGCTTCCAGCTGATCCAGGCCAAGATCGCCGACATGTACGTGGGCCTGGGTGCCTGCCGCGCCTATGTCTACGCCGTGGCGCGCGCCTGCGACCAGGGCCGCACCACCCGCCAGGACGCCGCCGGCGCCATCCTCTATGCCGCCGAGAAGGCCACCTGGCTGACCGGCCAGGCGATCCAGATCCTGGGCGGCAACGGCTACATCAACGAATACCCGACCGGCCGCTTGTGGCGCGACGCCAAGCTGTATGAAATCGGCGCCGGCACCTCGGAGATCCGCCGCATGCTGATCGGCCGCGAACTGTTCCAGCGCACCCTGTAAGGCACCGCGATGACCGTCCTCAACAGCCAGCTGCAACCGGGCAGCGACACCTTCGAAAGCAACCGCGCGGCCATGCAGGCCGTGGTTGATGACCTGCACGCCACGCTGGCGCGCACCGCGCTGGGCGGCAACGAGGCCGCGCGCGCCAAGCACACCGCACGCGGCAAGCTGCTGGTGCGCGACCGCATCGACGCCCTGCTCGACCCCGGCAGCGCCTTCCTGGAAATCGCGCCGCTGGCCGCGCACGGCATGTACGAAGACGCCGTGCCAGCGGCGGGCGTGGTGGCCGGCATCGGCCGGGTCAGCGGCGTGGAATGCGTGATCGTGGCCAACGATGCCACGGTCAAGGGCGGCACCTACTACCCGATGACGGTGAAGAAGCACCTGCGCGCGCAGGAGATCGCCGAGCAGAACCACCTGCCCTGCATCTACCTGGTCGATTCCGGTGGCGCCTTCCTGCCGCTGCAGGACGAGGTATTCCCCGACCGCGATCATTTCGGCCGCATCTTCTACAACCAGGCCAACCTGTCGGCGCAGGGCATCCCGCAGATCGCCTGCGTGATGGGCAGCTGCACCGCCGGTGGTGCCTACGTGCCGGCGATGAGCGATGAGACGGTGATCGTGCGCGAACAGGGCACGATCTTCCTCGGCGGCCCGCCGCTGGTGAAGGCCGCCACCGGTGAAGTGGTGACGGCCGAGGAACTGGGCGGCGCCGACGTGCATACGCGCATTTCCGGCGTGGCCGACCACATGGCCGACAACGATCTGCAGGCACTGGCACGGGTGCGAGCGATCATCGCCCAGTTGAACTGGCGCAAGCCGGAACCGGCGATGGCGGTGCAGGCAAACGAGGAGCCGCTGCTGCCGGCACACGAACTGTACGGCGTGATTCCGGCCGATACGCGCAAGCCCTACGACGTGCGCGAAGTAATCGCACGCCTGGTCGATGGCTCGCGTTTCGATGAGTTCAAGCCGCGCTATGGCGCCACGCTGATCACCGGCTTCGCGCATCTGAACGGCTACCCGATTGGCATCATCGCCAACAACGGCATCCTGTTCTCCGAATCGGCACTGAAGGGCGCGCATTTCATCGAACTGTGCACCCAGCGCAACATCCCGCTGGTGTTCCTGCAGAACATCACCGGCTTCATGGTTGGCCGCAAGTACGAACAGGGCGGCATCGCCAAGGACGGGGCCAAGCTGGTGATGGCCGTGGCCTGCGCCAAGGTGCCCAAGTTCACCGTGGTCATCGGCGGCTCGTTCGGTGCCGGCAACTACGGCATGTGCGGCCGCGCCTACTCGCCCAACTTCCTGTGGATGTGGCCGAACGCGCGCATCGGCGTGATGGGTGGCGAGCAGGCCGCCAGCGTGCTGGCCACGGTCAAGCGCGATGGCATCGAAGCCAAGGGTGGGCAGTGGCCGGCGGCGGAAGAAGACGCCTTCAAGGCGCCCATCCGCGACCAGTTCGAACAGCAGGGCCACCCCTACTACGCCAGCGCGCGCCTGTGGGATGACGGTGTGATCGATCCGGTCGACACCCGCCGTGTCCTGGCCCTGGCCCTGTCGGCCAGCCTCAACGCCGCCCCGCAGCAGACGCGCTTCGGCGTGTTCCGCATGTGACCCGTGCCATGACCGAGCAAGCTCCCATGAAGCCCGTCGCCATGTTCAGCAAAATCCTCATCGCCAACCGTGGCGAGATCGCCTGCCGCGTCATCGCCACCTGCCGTCGCCTGGGTATCGCCACCGTTGCGGTCTATTCCGATGCCGACCGCAACGCGCGCCACGTGCGTCTGGCCGATGAGGCCATCCACATCGGTGCCGCCCCCGCGCGCGAAAGCTACCTGCGCGGCGACGTGCTGCTGGACGCCGCACGCCGCAGCGGTGCGCAGGCCATCCACCCCGGCTACGGCTTCCTCTCCGAGAACGCCGATTTCGCCGATGCCTGTGCCGCCGCTGGAATCACCTTCATCGGCCCGCCGGCCAGCGCCATCCGTGCGATGGGTGACAAGAGCGCGGCCAAGGCGCTGATGGCCAAGGCCGGCGTGCCGCTGACCCCCGGCTACCACGGCGACCAGCAGGACCCGGCATTCCTGCGCGCGCAGGCCGATGCCATCGGCTACCCGGTGCTGATCAAAGCCAGCGCCGGTGGCGGTGGCAAGGGCATGCGCAAGGTCGAACGCAGCGAGGACTTCGTCGATGCGCTGGCCAGCTGCCAGCGCGAGGCCGCCTCCGCCTTCGGCAACGACCACGTGCTGGTGGAAAAGTACGTGGAGCGCCCGCGCCACATCGAGATCCAGGTGTTCGGCGATTCCCACGGGGATGCGGTCTACCTGTTCGAGCGCGACTGCTCGGTGCAGCGCCGCCACCAGAAGGTGCTGGAAGAAGCACCGGCGCCGGGCATGAGCGCCGAGCGCCGTGCGGCCATGGGCCAGGCCGCGGTCGATGCCGCGCGCGCGGTGGGCTACGTGGGTGCGGGTACGGTGGAGTTCATCGCCGGCCCGGATGGCGATTTCTACTTCATGGAAATGAACACCCGCCTGCAGGTCGAACATCCGGTGACCGAGTACATCACCGGCACCGATCTGGTGGAATGGCAGCTGCGCGTGGCCGCTGGGCAGCCGATGCCGCTGCGCCAGGACCAACTGGCCATCCACGGCCACGCCATCGAAGCGCGCCTGTATGCCGAAGACGCCGACCGTGGCTTCCTGCCGTCCACCGGCACCCTGCGCCGCCTGCGCCTGCCGACGCCGTCGGCGAATGTGCGCGTGGATACCGGCGTGGAGGAAGGCGACAGCATCACCCCGTACTACGACCCGATGATCGCCAAGCTGATCGTCTGGGACGTGGACCGCGATGCCGCCCTGCGCCGCATGAGCCAGGCCCTGGCCGACTGCCAGGTGGTGGGCGTGACCACCAATGCCGGTTTCCTGCGCCGGCTGGTCAACACCGATTCGTTCGCGAACGCGAAGCTCGACACCGCGCTGATCGAGCGCGAACAGGCCGCGCTGAATGTCGTGGGCGACAGCGACGATGCGCTGTGGCAGCTGGCGGCCATCGCCGCCGTGGCCAGCACTGCGCGGGCGGGCAGCGATGCGCGCGATCCGCATTCGCCGTGGCAGGCACAGGATGGCTGGCGCCTGGGTGCTTCGGCACCGCGTGTGCTGCCGCTGCAGCAGGGCGAGCACAGGCACACGCTGAAAGTGTGGGAGCAGGCCGATGGCTGGCGCGTGCAGCATGATGATGCTGCCCCGGCCACGGTGATCGGCAGCGCCAACGGCGACCGCATGAACGTGCAGCTGGACGGCCGCCGCTGGCAGCTGCAGCTGCTGCGCGAAGGCGACCAGGTGTTCCTCTTCGGTGCCGATGGCCAGCACCACTTCACCCTGCACGATCCGGTGGGCGAATCGGACACTGCGGTGGCCGACGCGGGAAGCCTGCTGGCACCGATGCCAGGGAAGATCGTCGCTACCCTGGTGGAGGCCGGCACGCAGGTGAAGCGTGGCACGCCGCTGGTGGTGCTGGAGGCGATGAAGATGGAGCACACCCTGCAGGCGCCAGCCGATGGCACGGTGAAGGGCTACCGCGCCAAGGCGGGTGACCAGGTGGGGGATGGTGCGGTGCTGGTGGATTTCGAGGCGGGGTGAGGGTCTCAGATTTCCGGCTGCCAGACCTGGCGGCCGGGATCGAACTCACTGGTTGTCATCAGCTCACTACGCCAGCCAATCCCACAGATGGCCATTGGGCTCTGCTGCATCGGATCCAGCCCGAGCGCCTGCTCGATGTCCTGCTCGTTGATCGCGGCGGTGACGAAGGCGCCCAGCCGGGCCTCGGTCGCACACGAAAGCAGCAGCTGCGAGGCGTGACCAACGTCCAGGATCACCGCACGGTAGGCCTTCGGATGGTGGCGATACTTCCAGAAGGTGCGTGCAAAGCGGGGTGCAAGAATCACCTGCACATGGGCATCGGCGAACCACTGCTGCCCGGCAACAAACCGCCGGGCCAACGCTGCGGCATCGTCAACCTGCCCAGCGACAGGGCTGAGGCTGTGGTCGATGGGATGGTAGCGATACAGCCCGGGCTCCAGGCCCAGTACTGATTGGACCAGCAGGAATGCCTCGGTGGGATGCAAGCCCCCCGCAGAGGGCACGTTCTTTTTCAGGAAGATCGCTTCATCACCTTCCCGCTGCTCTCCATGACTGGCCAACACCCGCCACAGCAGCTGCGAGAGCGTGGGAAGGTCGAGAAGACGTGTGCGATCGAAGTTGCGGCAGGTGGCGCGTTGTTTGAGCCAGGCATCGAAGGGGACTTCAGCAGGTGCCATCAGAGTGATGGCGCGCTCCCCAGGTTCAGCACATGCCGGCGGTGGCGGACCGAGTTGCCTGCACAGGCCCGCCGCCGTCTCCAGTCCCGCTTCGCGCAGTGCTGTCACACTGTCCTGGTTCTGCCAGCGCACAAGCCGATGCATGACCGCCGCAGGCGTCCACCAGGAGGTGGCTGACAAGGCTCGCTCGGCCTCCTGCCACGCGTCATCCTCATCGCCATGGCCGAACACGAGGCCGGCTTGGCACAGACGCGGGATGACGCCACGCGCAAACTGCGGACCGTCTTCCGTCCATTGCGCCGCGGGCATCCGCCCCAATGCCAGCAGCATGTCCTCGTCCAGCACGACCGCTGCGTCCAGATGCGGTGCAACGGCCACCCACTGCGTGCTGCTGACGACCGAGGTTCCGCCTGCCAGCAGGTCGGCCACAGCGTAGTGTTCGACCGTGCGCAGTTCGATCATCAGCTGCTGGCAGCGGCGGAAGCGGGGTACGGGCATGGCGGTGGTCCAGGAAGTCGACAGAGAGGTTTTCGGCCGCAGCGGCTGGAACTGTCGGCTCAAGCCATCGCGGCCGCCGCCGCTACCTGCATTGGCACATGCAACTGCCATCGCGCTTTTTCCCAAAACCAGAGGCCGTAGAATGACCCCCGATCTTCCCCTGCTCTCCCCCGAGCAAGCGCTGCAGCTGCTCGACCGGCTGTCCAGCGACGACGCGTTCCGTGCTGTTTTCCATGAAACCCCGGCCAAGGCGCTGGGCACGATTGCACCCGATGTCGCCGAGGCGTGCAGGGACTGCAGCACCCAGGGCCCACTGGCCAGCAAGGAAGAGTTTGCCCAGGCGCGCGACCGCCTGGTGGAACGCCTCACCGCCGATGCAGTGTTCCGCGTGCCCCATTGCTTCGTCAGTGGCGAGATTGACGCGCAGCTGCGGCACCCGCCGGCACCGTAAGGGATGCGCTCTGCTGCGCCGGAGCCCGGGTCCGGGCCTGGCGCAGTTCGCTGGTATTGACCAGCTGCATCACGTAGGACCCCGCACTTTCCGCATAGGCACGACCTGCATTGGACAACAGCCACTGGCGTGCTTCTGGCTCGCCCGGGTCATGCGTGGCCGCCAGTGCTTGCCACCGCACAACGCGCACCTGGAATAGTTCAGTACCATCCAACAGTGGCTGCAGCCGGGCAATGGCTTCTGCCGCTCGCCCCTGCAGACGGTCGGCGTTGGCCTCGACCAATGTCACCATCTGCCGACTCCGCAGGTCGTCGACCGAATCGGACAGTTCCTTCAGGGTCGGCAATAGATCGCTCGCCACCTGTGCATGCTCTGCCCGCTGCGCGCCATAGGCCGCCGCCGCGGCCAGGAACATCCATTCGGCGCGATCCTGTCCCTTGGTCGCCTTGACGCGGGCCAGCAGTGCGCGAGTGACGCGATCAAAGGCCGAAGCCCCCACGGGTCGACCGCTTTCGGTAGCCAGCAGCAGCGCCTGCAGCTCGAACATCTGGCAGGCCAGCACGCTTTCTCCGCAGCCCTGCAGCGCGCGCTTGTTGGCGGCCGCGGCACGCACCGTGTCGCCGGCATCGACCGCCACGGCAACGCCCTCCAGGCCGTTGCCAAACCCACGATCGGGTTCGGCGTCGATCATTCGCTGTGCGCCGGCGAGGTCACCCGACGCTGCAGTTGCCGCAACGAGGTGGCGGTTGCTGGTCCATCGGCCCAACCTGGCCGATACGCGGTAGCTTTCCAATGCGCCGGCATAGTTGTTCTGGGCAAGCTGCGCGCGGCCGACATCCTGCCATGCGATGGACTGCAGGGGATTGGCGGCAACGGTAGCCTTCCTGGCCGATGCTTCGGATTCGGGATAGCGCCCCAGGGTCTGCATGGCCCAGGCGTAGTTCGCGTGGGCACCGTGATAATCAGGATACAGATCAGCCAGCAGCTTCCATTTGGCGGACACCTCCTCGAGGCGGCCATCTTCCAGCTCGGTACGCCATGCATCCAGATACAGGCGATCACGGCCGGGAAGGCGGGCACGGATGCCACCGGCACGCCCCAGCATGCGCCGGGCATTGTCCAGGTCACCGCGCGCAACATAGACCCGCATCTGCCCCAGGTATGCGAAAGCGAACAGGGGATCGAAGCGCGATGCCTGCTCGAAGAAGCGCAGCGCTTCGTTGTAGTGGCCATCGCCGTACGCCTGCAGGCCTATCGCGTAGGCATGCAGTGCATCCAGATCACTGGTGGCCACCTGCGGCAGCGGCAACGACGTCTGCGAAACCTGCTGCATGGCCTCGCCCAGCTCGTTGCGCAGGGCCACCGTAACCGCATCGGTGGAGGCAAACAGCGATTCCATCCCGCGCTGCTCGGCGTGCGTGGTCCACACCACCTTGCGGGTAGTGGGATCGATCAGCTGCGCGGTCACCCGCAGGCGACCATGCAGCTCTTCCACACGCGGCACCACGACCGCACGTGCGCCCTCACGCAGCGCGACTTCCACCGCGGCCTGGGTGTCCAGCAGACCACGCTCCTGGCGCATCCGCTCCAGCGTGTCCTGCACCTTGATGTTGCTGAGCACGTTGACGTACCGGGACTGCTCCAGGCTGATGCGGAAGGCCTGCTCGAAGCCATCATCCAGCAGCGTATTGCCGGACAGGTTCTGTACGTCCGCCAGCACGATCCATTCGCGTTCAGCGAACGCGATCGCAGGCGCGGGTCGCATCAGCGACCAGCCGATGACCGCCACCACCAGCGCCGCTATGGCATTCATCGCCATCGGCAGGGGTCTGCGCCACCAGGCAACGGAGCGGCGTGCCTTGCCGTGGCTGCGTGGTCTACGGAATTCGGCCTCACCCGGCACGCCGACCTCAAACACTTCCTGTTCACTGGCGATGCCCTTGAAGCGCCAGCGACCATGTGATTTCCACTGCAGCATCTGACCACGACTGCCCAGTTCGCCGGTGCTGCGCCGGACCGTGGATTCGGCCGACGCCGAAACCAGGATCTGCCCAGGGCGGGCGAGCTGCATCAGCCGCGCGGCCATGGGCTTGGCCAGCCCCTCGACCTCGACCGGTTTGGCACCGTGGGCCACGGCCTCGGCACTGTTGTTCCAGAGAATGACTTCGCCCACGTTCAAGCCCGCGCGGGCACGGACGCTGACGTTGCGCGCGGTGCCGAGCACAGCCAGCTCACTCTGGTAATCAAGTGCGAACCCCAGTGCGTCGATCGGGCGTTCGAACAGCAGGAACAGGCCATCGGACCGGTCGATCAGGCGTCCGTTCCAGGCTTGCTGAAGCCGCAGCACCAAGCGGTCATGGTCTTGGAAAAGTCCTGCCGCTGCGCTGTCACCGATGCGTTCGACCAGGGTAAGTGAGTCGCAGAGATCGGTGAAGAGCAACGCGCGCAGCTGAGGGCTATGCGTATTCGACGTTCCGGTGTCGCCATTCATCGCCAGGTTCTCCGCTATTGGCCGTCCGGGCCATCGGTCCAGTGCAGGCAGTTGCCGCCGGCGCGCTTTGCCCGGTAAAGCGCCCGGTCGGCACGCGCGTACCACTCGCTCCAGTCGGCCTCCGGGTCCAGCAGGCTCGCGCCGATGCTGGCCGGGGTAACGTGCGGAGTGCCGTGGCTGCGCTCGAGCAGACCGTGCACCGCGCTGAGAATGAACTCGGCGGCGTGCTGCACGATCTCATGGTTGGCGCGGCGCAGGATCAGGCAAAACTCGTCGCCGCCCAGCCGGCACGCCAGGTCGTGCTCACCCGCCATCGAACGCAGGATGTTGCCCATGCTCTGCAGCACGCGGTCACCGGCCTGGTGGCCATGGCGGTCGTTCACCTGCTTGAAGCGGTCGCAGTCGATCAGCAGCAGCGCCTGCGGCGCGCCGTCGGGCCGGCTGCGGCATTCCTGCAGGTACAGGGTCAGGCCGCGGCGGTTGTGCAGGCCGGTCAGTTCATCGGTCCGCACCAGCTCGCGCGTGTGGGTGAGCTGGTGGGTGGTGATGTACAGGTTGTCCAGCGCGGTTTCCAGGTCGTGGTTGCGACGTCGCAGCTGGCTGATCAGGGCCTGTTCGTTGGTCAGCACACGCATGATCGTGCGCCGCAGGAAGTACGCCACCATGCCCGGATCGGACTCGACCAGGCAATGGAAATCGGCCGGGCCCAGCTCCAGCAGGTGGCAGTCTTCGACCACGCGGGCGCCGGCACTGCGCGGGTGGTCGCCTACCAGCAGGCCCAGTTCGCCGAAGAACTCGTGGCGCCCCAGCGTCTTGACCACCAGGTCTTCGCCGAAGTCCAGTTCGATCCGGCCTTCCAGGATCACAAACATGCATTCGCCGCGATGGCCGCGCTGGAAAAGCCACTGGCCCGCCTCGATGCGCGATGGCCGCGCGAAACGCGCGAACAGGGCGATTTCTTCGTCCGACAGCAGCGCGTGCACGATCTCGGCCATCGCCACCTGAGCGATACCGGTCGTCATGTCGATGTTCTCGGCCGCACCCCTGCCGGTCATTCCCCGCCGCCAGCGTCCCCTGGTGAGATGCGGAGCATAGCAGTGAATCAAACTGTGCGCCCCTTCTCATTTTTCATGAAGACGCCACGATCTGCCCCGAACAGGCGGGCAAGCCGCATTCAGGTGAAAGGTTGGCGATCGGCTCCGTGGCGGGGCAGACGCCGGACACAACAACGCCGGCAGGTCCCCCGACCTGCCGGCGCTGTCTGGCCCTTCCCTGGCCACCCTGATGGGTCCGAAGGCCCGGGTAGAGTCGAGCTTGCTCGACTGCCCTGGCTTCGGGTGCGGTCACGTCAGTCGAGCAAGCTCGACTCTACGGGGTCGAGGCCGGGTCAGGCGGCGCGCTCACTGCGGCCGCCATGGAACTGCTCTTCCTCGGTCGAGCCGGTCAGCGCCGTGGTCGAGGACTGGCCCTGCTGGATGGCCTGGGTGACCGCATCGAAGTAGCCGGTACCGACCTCGCGCTGGTGCTTGACCGCGGTGAAGCCGCGCTCGGCCGCTTCGAACTCGGCTTCCTGCAGTTCCACGAAGGCGCTCATCTGCCGGCGGGCATAACCGTGGGCCAGGTTGAACATGCCGTAGTTCAGTGCATGGAAGCCGGCCAGGGTGATGAACTGGAACTTGTAGCCGTAGCTGCCCAGCTCGCGCTGGAACCTGGCAATGGTGGCGTCGTCCAGGTTCTTCTTCCAGTTGAAGCTGGGCGAGCAGTTGTAGGCCAGCAGTTTGCCAGGGAACTTCGCATGGATCGCCTCGGCGAATTTCCGCGCGAACTCCAGGTCCGGCTTGCCGGTCTCGCACCACACCAGGTCGGCGTAGGGCGCATAGGCCAGGCCACGGCTGATCGCCTGGTCCAGGCCGTTGCGGGTCTTGTAGAAGCCTTCCACGGTGCGCTCGCCGGTGGCGAAGGGCTTGTCGTTGCCGTCGATGTCACTGGTCAGCAGGTCGGCGGCTTCGGCATCGGTGCGGGCCACCAGCAGGGTCGGCACGCCCAGCACGTCGGCGGCCAAGCGCGCGGCGTTGAGCTTCTCGATGGCCTCACGGGTCGGCACCAGCACCTTGCCGCCCATGTGGCCGCACTTCTTCACCGAGGCCAGCTGGTCCTCGAAGTGCACGCCGGCGGCACCGGCTTCGATCATCGCCTTCATCAGCTCGAAGGCATTGAGCACGCCGCCGAAACCGGCTTCGGCATCGGCCACGATCGGCTGCAGGAAGTCGATGTCATCCTTGCCTTCGGCGTGATGCAGCTGGTCGGCGCGCAGCAGGGTGTTGTTGATGCGCTTGACCACCGCCGGGACCGAATCGGCCGGGTACAGCGACTGGTCCGGGTACATCTGCCCGGCCAGGTTGGCATCGGCGGCCACCTGCCAGCCGGACAGGTAGATCGCCTTCAGCCCGGCCTTGACCTGCTGCATGGCCTGGTTGCCGGTCAGCGCACCCAGCGCATTGACGAACTCGCGCTCGTGCAGCGACGCCCACAGCTTCTCCGCACCCAGCCGGGCCAGCGAATGCTCGATGTGCACGGTGCCGCGCAGGCGCACCACGTCGGCGGCGCTGTAGTTGCGCTGGATGCCTTCCCAACGCGGGTTGGTATCCCAGTCGTGCTGGATCTGTTCGGCAGTGGGCAGCTTGCTCATGTCTTTCTCCAGTTCGGTTCGTGCAGCGGATGCAGCGGGGAGGGATTGCCGTGGCGACGCGGGTCGGTCAGTCGATACGCGCGTAGGCCGGCAGGGTCAGGAAATCGGTCAATTCGTCGTTGCGGCTCAGTTCGCCCAGCAGGGCGATGGCCTCGCCGATGCGGGCGCCGCCGGGCAATGCGCGGGTATCGCCCAGCCGCGCCGGCAGCTGGGCCAGGGCGGTATCGAGCAGGGCCAGGTCGATGGCGGTGCCGTCGTCCAGCTGCTGGCCCGGGGTATGCAGCCACTGCCACAGCTGGCTGCGGCTGATCTCGGCGGTGGCCGCGTCTTCCATCAGGTGGTGGATCGGCACGCAGCCGTTGCCGTCCAGCCACGCCGCCAGGTAGCGCACGCAGACTTCCACGTTGCCCTCGAACCCGGCGCGGGTGATGCTGCCCGGCGGCCGCGCGGTCAGTTCATCGCGGCCCACCCGCACGTCCTGGCGCAGCACCTGGTGCTGGTTCGGGGTGGGCATGTGTTCGTCGAAGATGGCCATCGCCACCGGAATCAGCGCCGGGTGCGCGACCCAGGTGCCGTCGTGGCCCGCGCTCACTTCGCGAAGCTTGTCGGCGCGCACGCGGGCCATGGCCTGTTCGTTGGCAGCGGCATCGTTGTTGATCGGAATCTGCGCGGCCATGCCGCCCATCGCGTGCGCACCGCGGCGGTGGCAGGTCTGGATCAGCAGTTCCGAATAGGCCTTCAGGAACGGCTGGGTCATGGTTACCTGGCCACGCTCGGGCAGCACCCGGTCGGCGTGGCGGCGGAAGGTCTTCAGGTAGGAAAAGATGTAATCCCAGCGGCCGCAGTTCAGGCCGACGATGCGCTCGCGCAGGGCGTGCAGGATCTCGTCCATCTCGAACACCGCCGGCAGCGTTTCGATCAGCACCGTCACCTTGATCTGGCCGTGCGGCAGGCCGAGCATGCCTTCGATGTGCGACAGCGCGGTCTCCCACAGCGTGGCCTCTTCCATGCTCTGCAGCTTGGGCAGGTAGAAGTAGGGGCCGCGATCCTTGGCCTGCAGGGTGCGGGCGTTGTGGAAGGCAAACACCGCCGCATCGAACAGGCCACCGGCGATGAACTGGCCGTCGATGCGCACATGCTTTTCATCCAGGTGCCAGCCACGCGGCCGCACGATCAGCACCGCCTGCTCGTCGTAGGGCCGCAGGGTGTAGTGCCTGCCCGGCTTGCCATTGGCCGCCGGCGCAGTGAATTCCAGATCGCCACGCACCGCAGCGGCCAGCGACTGCTGCCCGGCCAGCAGGTTGCGCCAGGTGGGCGAGGTCGAGTCCTCGAAGTCGGCCATGAACACCTTGGCGCCCGAGTTCAGCGCGTTGATGACCATCTTCGGGTCGGTCGGGCCGGTGATCTCGACGCGGCGGTCCTGCAGTGCGGCCGGCAGCGGCGCGACGGTCCAATCGCCGCTGCGGATGGCGGCGGTGTCTTCACGGAAGTCCGGCAGGCCGCCCTGGTCGAAGAACGCCTGGCGCTCGCGGCGCGCCTGCAGCCGTGCCTGCCGGCCCGGTTCCACCGCACGGTGCAGCGACACCAGCAGGGCCAGCAGCGGCGCCGGCAGCACGGTGTCCTGGCCGGCCACGCGGGTCGCCAGGGCGATGCCGGGGGTGGCCTTGCTGGCAGGGGTGGGAACAGCGGAAGCGACGGCGGACATGGGGCGACTCCAGCGGTGGGGGACGCCTCCACGGTGCCGCCGGGCCAGAGTATTTGGCAAAACAGTTTTTGCAATGTTCTACATAACTTGTGCTAATACTTGTTACGCCATGACCACACGCAGCCCGCCAAGCCCCCGTTTTTCCTACAAATCCGACCGGCTGAAACCGCTGCGCGCGTTCTGCCAGACGGTGCGTCTGGGCTCGGTCTCACGGGCGGCTGAGGCGCTTTTCGTCAGCCAGCCGGCCATCAGCCTGCAGCTGCAGGCACTGGAGCGGGAGCTGGGGGTGCCGCTGTTCGAGCGCAGCGGGCGGCGCCTGGTGCCCAGCCGCGAGGGCCAGGTGCTGTATGAGATGGCGCAGCCGCTGGTGGAAAGCCTGGACGGGCTGGAAGCGCGCTTCCGCGACAAGGTGCGCGGGCTGGATGCGGGTGAACTGAACATCGCCGCCAACAGCTCGACCATCCTCTACCTGCTGCCGAAGATCGTCGAACGCTTCCGCCTGCACCACCCGGATGTGCGGCTGACCCTGCACAACGCGATCAGCGCCGATGGCACCGACCTGCTGCGCGAGGACGCGGCCGACCTGGCCATCGGTTCGATGACCGATGTGCCGGCCGACCTGAGCTACGCACCGGCTTACCGCTTCGAGCAGGTGCTGATCGCGCCACGCGACCATCCGCTGGCCAGTGGCGGTGAGCTGGAACTGGCCGACATCGCGCGCTACCCGCTGGTGCTGCCGCCGAAGCGGCAGATCACCTACCGGCTGGTGGACCAGGTGTTCCAGCGCCACCGCATCGCGTACTCCGTTGCGCTGGAGGTGGGCGGCTGGGAGGTGATCAAGCAGTACGTGGCGATGGGCATGGGTATTTCCATCGTGCCGGCGCTGTGCCTGAACGATGCCGACCGCGAGCGGCTGGCGGCGCGGTCGATGAAGCGCTGGTTCCCGGAGCGCAGTTACGGGGTGATCGTGCGGCGGGGCAAGGCGTTGTCGGCGCAGGCGCGGGCGTTTGTGGAGCTGATCCAGCCGGAGCTGTTCAGTCCGCGGGATTACGACCAGAGCGGGCATTCCGAGCGCTGAGGGTGCACCTGCGGTAGTGCCGGCCGCTGGCCGGCAACAGCAACAGTGGGCATTTCGTGGGATGGCGGGGTCGGATCCCGTTGCTGCGCAACGGGCTCTGACCCCATTTCCGGGACGGTTGGCCGGTAGCCAGTAGAGCCACGTCATGCGTGGATGCTTTTGTAGAGTCGAGCCATGCTCGACTGACGGGAAAACGATCGAACAAGCCGACCCGCCCGTCGTCGGTCTGGCTAGACTGCAGATATGTCCATCGAACTCCGCCACCTGCGCTACTTCCTCGCCGTTGCCGATACGCTGCACTTCGGCCAGGCGGCCGAACGCTTGGGCATGTCGCAGCCGCCGCTCAGCCAGCAGATCCGGCAGCTGGAAGAACTGATCGGGGCGCGCCTGTTCGTGCGCAGCCATCGGCGGGTGCAGCTCACTGCGGCCGGTGAGCTGCTGCAGGAGCGGGCGCGGGCCATCGTGCAGCAGGTGGAAACAGCGGTCGATGAGGTGCAGCGCGCGCAGCGCGGTGAGCAGGGCGAGCTGCACATCGGCCTCACCCGGGCCACGCCGCTGTCTCCGCAGATTCCACGTTCCATCCTGCAGTACCGGCAGCAGTACCCGCAGGTGCGGCTGCAGTTGAGCGAGTTGAACACCCTGCAGCAGATCGATGCGCTGCTCGATGGCCGGCTGGACGTGGGCATCATCCGCAAGCGTGCGTTGCCGCCGGAACTGGTCGCGCACAGCCTGTTCGTGGACCCGCTGGCGCTGATCGTGCATGCCGACCACCCTGCCCTGCGACGGTTGTCGAAGCACGGCACGCTGTCGCTGCGTGATTTCGCGCAGGAGCCGTTCGTGGCGTTCCGGCGCAGTGCCGGGGCCGGCATCCACGACCACATGATCGCGCTGTGCGCGGCGGCTGGCTTCACCCCACGCATCGTGCAGGAGGCCGGTGAAGCCTCCACGCTGATCAGTCTTGCTGCTGCCGGCCTGGGTGCGGCGATCCTGCCGTCGTCCTGTGACCACATCCGGGTGGAAGGTGCGCGCTTCGTGGCGCTGGCCGATGCCGGTGCACATTCGGAAGTGCAGCTGGCGTGGCGGCGCGAAGGGGTGACGCCGTTGATCCGCAACTTCGCCGGCTTGTTGCGCGGGGCATTCGCGGAGGGGTGATGCGCCGCGCTGCGCGCTCGCCGGGCATGGCCCGGCGCTACCGCCGACCCATCAACACAGGCCGTGTTGCCGGCCAGCGGCCGGCACGACCGCGCGTCGGGTCAGGCGGTCACCGGCTGCGGGGCGCGCTGCTGCAGGGCCCAGATGATGCCGGCGCCAAACAGGGTCAGTACGGCGGTGAACGCGCACACGCCCAGCCAATCCCAGGCGGCGTAGGCCAGGCCGCCCACGGCGCCCAGCACGCTGCTGCCCAGGTAATAGGCGAACAGGTACAGCGCCGAGGCTTCGGCACGCATCGAACCGGCGCGGCTGCCGACCCAGCTGCTGGCCACCGAATGGCCGCCGAAGAAACCAAAGGTGACCAGGGCGATGCCCAGCGCCATGGTGGTCAGCCAGGGCATGGCCAGCAGCGCGATGCCGGCGCCGATCAGGCCGAAGGAGATGGTCAGGATGCGGCCGCGGCCGTAGCGGGTGGCCTGCTGGCCCATCCATGCCGAACTGAAGGTGCCGACCACGTACACGCTGAAGATCAGCCCGACCACGGTCTGGCTCAGGTGATACGGCGGCGCCAGCAGGTGGTAGCCCAGGTAGTTGTAGAGGGTGACGAACACGCCCATCAGCACGAACGAGGTGGCAAACAGCCACGGCAGCCCCGGGTCGGCGAACAGGGTGCGCCAGCGCGAGGGCAGCTGCCGCAGGCCGCCACGGCGCGCCTGGAAATGGCGCGAGGGCGGCAGCTGCAGCCACAGCAGCACGGTGCTGGCCAGGGCGATGATCGAGACCGCGCCGATGCCCCAGCGCCAGCCCCAGTGGTCGGCAATGATGCCGGCCAGCAGGCGCCCGCTCATGCCACCAATGGCGTTGCCACCGATGTACAGGCCCATCGCCAGGCCCAGCGCGCGGCTGTCCATTTCCTCCACCAGGTAGGTCATGGCCACCGCCGGCACGCCGCTCAGGGCCAGGCCCAGCAGGGTGCGCAGCACCAGCATCGTGGTCCAGTCATCGACCAGCGCGGTGCACAGCGACAGCAGCGCCGAGGCCATCAAGGCGGCGATCATCATCGGCCGGCGGCCGATCGCATCGGACAGCAGGCCGGCCAGCAGCATGGCCACGGCCAGGGTACCGGTGCTCAACGACAGCGACATGGCGCTGCCGGCGGCAGATACACCGAAGTGGCGGCTGAACTCGGGCAGCAACGGCTGCACGGTGTACAGCAGGCCGAAGGTGGAAAAGCCAGCCAGGAACAGCGCGACCGCGGTGCGGCGGAAGGCCGGCGTGCCCTGCTGGATGCGGGTATCAGCGCCGGAATCGAGGATGCGGGGGCGGCCGGGGGCGGCCGCCGCAGTTTCGCCAGTCATGGGATCGAAGGGCCGTGGGGGCGGCCGACGTGGGGGTACGGGGACCAGCGTAGGCCCCTCCATCCAGTCGATCCATAACCTGATAGGTCAGGATTGATACTTACTGCATATCGATGGCGCTTACAGGTGCCGCCACTCGAAGCCATCGCCACTGCGGTAATACACCGCCACGGCGCGGCCGTAGACCTTGTCGGCATCGACGAAACCGAAGAAGCGGCCGTCGAAGCTGTTGCCGCGGTGGTCGCCCAGCACCAGCACCTTGCCGGCCGGCACTTGCATGTCGGCGATGTCCGGGCCGCCGCCCATGTCCAGGTCGAGCTGGGCCTGGCGCTGGCCGAAGGCTTCGGTATCGCGCAGATCGGCGATCTGCAGCGGGTGGCCGTTGATGGCCAGGTGACCACCGTGCAGCTGTACGTGGTCACCGGCCACGGCCACCACGCGCTTGATCAGCCGGGTGCCATCGGCCGGGGAATCGAACACGGCCACTTCGCCGCGCTGCGGGGTGCCGGTGGCCAGCAGCTGCTGGTTGGTGAACGGCAGGCGCAGGCCGTAGGCGCGCATGTCCACCACCACGCGGTCGCCAGGTTGCAGGGTCGGCTGCATCGAGCCGCTGGGCACCACGTAATGGTTGGCCAGGGTATCGCGGGCGGCGGCCAGCAGGCCGAGCATGACCAGCAGGGGCAGCGCTTCCTTCTTCAGCCAGGTGAGCGCGCGTTCGGCGAACGGGGGGCGGGCGACAGCGTCCATGACAGGTTCCGGTGGGTGGAAGCTGGATCAGACCACAGGCAGGTGCGCGAGGTTCCCGGTAGCGCCGGGCCAAGCCCGGCGAGCGCGCAGCGCGGTCGCGTCCCAGCCATCCGCCGGGCATGGCCCGGCGCTACCGAAGGAAGGGTTACGCAGGTTTTACGCGCGCCCCCGGCAACGGGCATCGCACCTTTACGGCCGCCACGCGCATCGTGTGCCCACCGCGCCACTGGGCGCATTCCGCAAGGTGTTGTATGACCCTCCTGGTGATCCGCCACGCAGCTTCGTCGGCGCCGCGCCCGCATCTGCCGGCGCAGCTGGCTGGCCATCGCGTGCTGTGCAGCGACTGCACCAGCCTGTCCGAGGTACGCCAGTGCCTGTGCCAGCCGCAGGCGCGCTCGGCCGACTGGGTACTGCTGGATGTCGGTACCGCCGACGAAGCGCAATGGCAGGCCGAGGGCGATGCGTTGCAGGCGGCGCTGGAACGGCTGCCGGCGCAGTACATCGAACTGCAGGCGCCGAGCGAACCCGGCCTGGATGCGCGCCTGCGCCTGCAGCACGGTCCGGCCGCGGTGGTGGTCGACCAGCGCAGCCAGCAGGCCGGTTACCCGTTGTCGCTGGCCATCGTCGGCCGCCGCCTGGCGCAGGAGGGCTGAGCCATGTCGATCTTCATCATTCGTGGCCCGGAAGCCTCCGGCGCGCTGATCCGCACGGCGATGCCGCTGCCGGCGCCGGTACTGAAGACGCTGGTGCATCGGGCGATCGACGCCGGGACCAGCGTGGCGATCCGTGCCTGTGGCTCGGAACAGGAACTGCTCGATGCCCTGCGCGTGGCCGACCACAGCCGCGGCGAGGTGACACTGCTCGACCCGGGCGCGTGTGCCAACAGCCTGCGCCTGCAGCGCCTGCTGCCGTACCTGCACAACCCCTACGTGGAAGTGCATGACGATGGCGCGGTGGCCGAGCCTTGCCTGCCGGCCGGTGCCGGCCAGCGCCTGGGCATCGCCGCCGGCTATGGCGCGCAGAGCTACGTGCTGGCGCTGGACATCGCGCTGGATCACCTGGGCCTGGCCGAGCAGGCGAACCGGGTGCATGTGGGGACGTAACGCGCTTCTGTAGAGTCGAGCCATGCTCGACGGGCTTGTCCGCCTTTGTAGAGCCGAGCCCATGCTCGGCTGCCTTTCCAGGAAACATCAGCCGAGCATGGGCTCGGCTCTACAGAAAGAAAAACGGCGGGGTTTCCCCCGCCGTTTTCGCTTTCTTATTTCAGCCCGCGGAACTTCAGCAGCGGTTCCACCGACGGGTCCTTGCCGCGGAAATCGCGGTACAGGGTCGACAGTTCCACGCTGTTGCCGCGCGAGAGGATCTTATCGCGGAACTCCTGGCCGTTGGCCGCCGTCAGGCCACCGTGTTCGGTGAACCACTGGAAGGCATCGTGGTCCAGCACTTCGGCCCAGAAGTAGGCGTAGTAGCCGGCCGAGTAGCCGCCACCCCAGATGTGGTCGAAGTAGGTGGTGCGGTAGCGCGGCGGCACCTGCGGCAGGTCGACCTTGAACTTCTTCAGCGCGCTGGCTTCGAAGGCGCCCACATCCTGCAGCGGGGCATCGGCCTTCTGCGTGTGCCAGGCCAGGTCAAGCAGTGCGGCCGACAGGTATTCGGTGGTCGCATAGCCCTGGTTGAAGCTGCGTGCCTTCAGGATCTTGTCGACCAGGTCCTGCGGCATCGCTTCGCCGGTCTTGTAGTGCTTGGCGTAGTTGGCGAACACCTTCGGGTCCAGCGCCCAGTGCTCGTTGAACTGCGAGGGGAACTCGACGAAATCGCGCGAGGTGGCAGTGCCGGCGATCGACGGGTACTTCACGTTCGAGAACATGCCATGCAGGGCGTGGCCGAACTCATGGAACATGGTGGTGACGTCGTCGAAGCTGATCAGCGCAGGCTGGCCATCGGCCGGCTTGGTGAAGTTGCAGACGTTGTAGACCACCGGCTTGGCACCGGTCAGGCCGTCCTGCTCGACGAACACGTCCATCCAGGCGCCACCGGACTTGGTGTCACGCTTGAAGTAGTCGGTGTAGAACAGGGCCAGCGAGGTGCCGTCCTTGTCGAACACTTCGTACACCTTCATGTCCGGGTTGTAGGTCGGAATGTCGGTGCGCGGCTTGAAGGTGATGCCGTACAGCTGGGTGGCGGCGTAGAAGACGCCGTTCTGCAGCACGTTGTCCAGTTCGAAGTACGGCTTGATCTGCGACTCGTCCAGATCGTACTTGGCCTTGCGGACCTGTTCGGCGTAGAAGTCCCAATCGGACGCGGCAACCTGGAAGCCGCCCTTCTGCGCATCGATCACCTTCTGGATCTCACCGGCTTCGGCACGGGCCTTGGCGGTGGCCGCCGGCACGGTGTCGGTCAGCAGCTTCAGCGCAGCGGCCGGGGTCTTGGCCATCTGGTCGCCCAGCTGGTAGTCGGCGAAGGTATCGAAGCCGAGCAGCTTGGCCTTCTGCGCACGCAGCTGGGCCAGGCGCTGCACGGTCTGCCGGGTGTCGTTGGCATCGCCACGCTCGGCGCGGGTTTCCGAAGCCTTCAGCACGGCGGCACGCTGGTCGCGGTCGCTGAGCGAGCCGAGCACCGGCTGCTGGGTGGTGTTCTGCAGCGGCAGCACGAACTTGCCGTCCAGCTTGCGCTCCTTGGCGGCAGTGGCGGCGTTGTTGATCGCGTTGTCGTCCAGGCCAGCCAGCTTGGCCTTGTCGTCCACGACGACGGCGGCAGCGGCGGTGGCCGCGACCAGACGGGTGTGGAACTGCGTGGACAGGGTGGTCTCTTCCACGTTGAGCTTGCGCAGGCTGGCCTTGTCCGCATCGGACAGCTGTGCACCAGCACGCACCAGGCCGTCGTAGTAGTGCTCGACCAGGCGCTTCTGCACCGGGTCCAGCTCCAGCGTGTCACGCTGGTCGTACAGCGACTTCACGCGGGCGAACAGCTTCGGGTCGAGGTTGATCTCGTCCTGGTGCGCGGCCAGCTTCGGGGCGATCTCTTCCTGGATCTTCTGGCGCGCTTCGGTACCGTCGGCCTGGACCAGGCCGAAGAAGATGCGCGACACGCGGGTCAGCGTTTCGCCGCTGCGCTCCATGGCCACCAGGGTGTTGTCGAAGGTGGCCGGCTCGGGGTTGTCGGCGATCTTGCGGACATCGGCCAAGTGCTGGCGCATGCCTTCTTCGAAGGCCGGCAGGTAATCGCTGTCCTTGATCTTGTCGAACTGCGGCGCCTGGAACGGCAGCGTGCTGGCGCCCAGCAGCGGATTGGTGGACGCTTCGGCCGGCTGCTGGGCCGGGGCTTTCTGGGCTTCGGACACGGGGGTGGACTCCTTGCCGGAACAGGCCGCCAGCGCCAGGCTGATGGCGGCGGCCAGGACTACGGTACGCGACATGTAAAACGCTCCTTGGGCGGACGGTATGGGATACCAGCCCTCCACCCTACTCCTGTCGCGCTCGCCCGGCATGTGCCGGACGTGGCGTGTGCGCTGGCGGCGGAAGCCGGCTCAGACCGTGCCGCGGGTCTTGCCGATCCAGGGCCGGTAGAACTCGCGGATGGCGGCCATGTCGGCGGCATCATCGCCGGTGGGCGTGAACAGCGGGCCGATGCCGATAGTCTTTTCCGGGTAGTGGAAGTACGCCGCCAGGATCGGCACGTCGGCCATCCGGGCGA
Organism: Stenotrophomonas maltophilia; assembly: GCF_047782825.1. Taxonomy (GTDB): domain Bacteria; phylum Pseudomonadota; class Gammaproteobacteria; order Xanthomonadales; family Xanthomonadaceae; genus Stenotrophomonas. The sequence goes on from NZ_CP180589.1 coordinate 3,033,841, forward strand.
TCTTCAGGAAGCCGGCCTTCCAGTCCTTCACGGCCTTGCGGGTGCCTTCGGGGGTGATGGCGAACCACATCTTCTCGTTGTTGCGCAGCAGGTCCACCGCCTGGCCCACCGTACCCTGCGGCGAGCTGCGATCGAGCGGGATCACGCCCAGCTTGTGCAGCAGCGGGCCCAGCGGCCACCAGAACAGCGATGCCTTGCCCAGCACCTTCACCTTCATGCCCAGCGCGATCTTGGCCGCCATGCCCCACAGGCCGTCCCAGTTGGACGAATGCGGGGCGATGATGAAGACCAGCCTGGGGATGTCAGGCAGGGTGCCGGTCACTTTCCAGCCCCCCATCCGCAGGGTGCAACGTGCCAGCCAGCGCAGGAAGGCGTTGGGTTTGACCTGTGGCATCTGCGGCGGCACCGCCGGCAGCAACGAAGTCGGCTTGTTCAAGCAATCACTCCCAGTCACGTGATGAGCGCCCGCGCTTGATCTGCGCGCGCCCGCGTTTGGCGTCCAGACGACGCAGTTTCGACCCGAGGGTCGGCTTGGTGGCCTTGCGCGGCTTGGGCACGCTCAACCCGGCCTGGATGAAGGCCGCCAGCCGATCGCGCGCATCCTCGCGATTGCGATCCTGGGTCCTGAACCGTTGCGCGTCGATGACCAGCACGCCTTCGCCGGTCATCCGCCGGTCGCGCCGCGCCAGCAGGCGGGTGCGCAACGGTTCGGGCAACGAGGGCGAGTTGGCGATGTCGAAACGCAGTTCCACCGCGGTGGAAACCTTGTTGACGTTCTGCCCGCCGGCGCCACTGGCACGCACGAACCGCTCGACGATCTCGCCGTCGGGGATTTCAAGCTGCGCGCTGATGGTGACCGGTCCACTGCCCATCCGCGCATTGTAGCGGCAGCCGCGCTGCCGTGGCTGTCATCACGTACCGTATGCCGCCGATCAGGCGCCGAACACGTCGCCTTCGCCTTGGCAGCAGGTATGCTGGCCGTCCCATGTACCGCAGGAAGCTTCGCATGACCCGCTTCATTCCCGCCCTGCCCGCCGGCCTGCGCCGTGCCGTCCTGCTGCTGACCCTGGCCGTGGCCAGCGCCCCCGCCGTGGCAGCACCGCCTTCGGACAGCGACATCAACCGCCTGCTGGCCGCCTCGCGCGCGCAGAGCATGCTGGACGCCGCGCTGCCGCAGATCGAAGCCATGCAGCGCCAGCAGTTCCAGCAGGCCACCGCCCAGCGCCAGCTCACCCCGCAGCAGCAGGAACAGCTGCAGCGCATCCAGGAACGGACCAACCAGACCCTGCGCCAGGCGCTGTCGTGGCAGCAGCTGCGGCCGATGTACGTGGATCTGTACAAGAAGACCTTCAGCAAGGAAGACGTGCTGGCGATGGCCGAGTTCTACGAGAGCTCGGCCGGGCAGAGCCTGCTGGACAAGACCCCGGCGCTGATGCAGAACGTGATGGTGGCCATCCAGGCCCGCATGCAGCCGCTGATCGCGGACCTGCAGAAGGACCTGGAAGCGATCGTGAACGAGCCGGAAAAGAAGTGAGGTCGTGCCGGCCGCTGGCCGGCAACCCCGGAATCGTCAGACGACCTGCCAGCCAAACAGATCCAGCGCCTTCTGGAATTCGCGGTCCAGCGGCGCGCGCACATCCACCGTGCCACCGTCCGGGTGCGGGAAACGCAGGCGTTCGGCGTGCAGCAGCATGCGGTGCACGCCCTGCATGCGGAAGTTGCGGTTGTGGCGGCCATCGCCATGGCTGGTATCGCCGATCAGGTGATGCGACAGATGCTTCAGATGCCGGCGGATCTGCCGGAAGCGGCCGGTCTGCGGCTGGCAGCGCAGCAGCGCGTAGCGCGAACTGGCGAACTCGCCCACCGGCACCGACAGTTCGCCGGTGGCCAGGCGCTGGAAATCGGTGACCGCCGGCTTCTTCACCGGCTTGCCGGGGCCGCCGTCCAGATCGTGGTCGACCTGCCAGGCCTCCTCGGCCGGCCAGCCGCGGCAGATCGCCAGGTAATCCTTGGCCACCTCCCCACCCATCAGGGCCTTGCCCAGCACGCTGGCCGAATCGCGGTCGAAGGCCAGCAGCAGGCAACCGCTGGTGGCGCGGTCCAGGCGATGGACCAGGAAGATCGGGCGGCCCAGCTGCTCGCGCAGGCGGTCGGCCAGGAAATCGTCTTCGCCACGGGCCAGCTTGCTGTCGTGGACCATCAGCCCGGCCGGCTTGTTGACCACGGCCAGGCGCTCGTCCAGGTGCAGCAGCTGCAGGGGGGCGGTTTCGGTCTCGACCGCGGCGAGGGTGTCAGGTTCGGTACTCACCGCGGGATTATACGGGTGCCCCTTCCCGGTAGAGCCGAGCCCATGCTCGGCTGGTGCCTTGCGTAGAGCAGTCGAGCAAGCTCGACGCTACGTGAGGTCCGAAGCAGCCGAGCATGGGCTCGACTCTACACAGAGGGGGTTCAGCCGTTGCGCACGGCCAGCAGTTCGCCATTGCCCACCGGTACCAGGCTGGTACTGAAGTCCGCATCGGCATCCAGCAACGCGCGCAGCGGCGCCATCTGTTCCGCGTGCGAGGTGGCGTTGTCCACCACCAGCAGACCACCGGGGCGCAGCACGCGGCGCAGCTGCGGCCACCAGCCGGCGTACTGTTCGCGGTCCGAGTCGAGGAACAGCAGGTCGATGCTGGCATCGGCGGCGCTGGCCAGCCATTGCCCGGCATCGCCGTGCACCAGGCGGATGCGCCCGGCCAGACCGCTGCGTTCGAAATTCGCCTGCGCCAATGCGACCTTGTCAGCGGCGTACTCCAGCGTGGTCACGTGACCATCGATGGCCGCAGCAGCTTCAGCCAGCCACAGCGTGGAGTAACCATTGGAGGTGCCGATTTCCAGTACCCGCCGTGCCTGGCCGAAGCGCACCAGCACCGACAGCAGCTCGCCGGTGCCAGCGGTAATGTTCAGCATGCGCCGGCCACGCTCGGTTTCGCGCGCATCGTTGGCCGCGCCGTGGCGGGCCAGTTCCTCCTTCAGTGCCTGCAGTGCGGCGTTCATCGCCACCACGCGCGGGCCAGGGCGAAGGCCCCTACCGCCGCCGCGCCCAGGCTCAGCACCGGCAGGTCGCCCCAGTACCAGCCGGGCGGCTGCAGCACGTACATCAGCGTGGCGATGGCCAGCAGGCCGACGCCGGTGATGGCACCCACCGCGCGCTTCTGCAGGCGCTGCAGGCTGGCATCGAGGGTGACCAGGTCGCGCGATCGCATCGCCAGTTCGTGGCGGCCTTCCACCTGCTGGGTCAGCCAGGCATGCACCAGGCGCGGCATGTCCGGCGCATGGGTCATGATTTCCGGCAGGCGCTTGCCGATCTCGCGCACGACCCGGCGCGGGCTGTAACGCTCGCGCAGGATCTTCGCCAGCACCGGCTTGGCCACCGCCCAGATGTCGATCTGCGGATCGAGCTGGCGGCCCACGCCTTCGATGTTCAGCAGGGTCTTCTGCAGCAGGATCAACTGCGGCTGCAGGGTCAGCTGGTAGCGCTGGGCCACCCGGAACAGTTTCAACAGCACTTCGGCCAGCGAGATCTGCGACAGCGGGCGGGTGAAGTACGGCTCGCACACCGAACGCACCGCCGCTTCCAGATCGTCGATGCGCACGTTGTCCGGCATCCAGCGCGCCTGCACGTGCAGCTCGGCGATGCGGCGGTAATCGCGGTTGAAGATGGCCATGAAGTTCTCGGCCAGGTAGTACTGATCTTCCTGCGAAAGCTGGCCCATGATGCCGAAATCCAGCGCGATGAAGCGCGGGTTGTCGCGGCGCGCCGGATCGGTGTCGACCCAGATGTTGCCGGCGTGCGCATCGGCGTGGAAGAAGTTGTCGCGGAACACCTGGGTGTAGAACACCCGCACGCCCTTGGCAGCCAGCGCCTTGCGGTCGATGCCGGCCTGGTCCAGCGCGACGATGTCATCGGAGGGAATGCCCCACACCCGTTCGAGGGTCAGTGCACGCTCGGCGGTGTGGCTCCAGATCACTTCCGGCACGTACAGATCGTCGCTGTTTTCCCAGAAGCGGCGCAGCACGCTGGCGTTGGCACCTTCGCGCTGCAGGTCCAGCTCGGCGGCCAGGGTGTTCTCGACCTCGGCCACCACTTCGCGCGGGCGGATCTTGTCGGCACGCGGATGGGTACGCTCGACCAGCGCGGCCAGCGAATTGAGCAGGGCGATGTCAGCATCGATCTGCTTCTCGATGCCCGGGCGCAGCACCTTCACCACCACCTGGCGGCCATCGGCCAGGGTGGCGGCATGCACCTGCGCGATCGAGGCCGAGGCCAGCGGCTCAGTGTCGAAGCTGGCAAAGGCCTCGCTGACCGGCAGGCCCAGCGCCTCTTCGACGATGCGGCGTGCGGTGTCGCCATCGAAGGGCTTGACCCGGTCCTGCAGCAGGGTCAGTTCATTGGCCACGTCCGGCGGCACCAGGTCGCGGCGGGTGGACAGGATCTGCCCGAACTTGACGAAGATCGGGCCGAGGTCCTGCAGCGCCAGGCGCAGGCGTGCGCCACGCGACTGCGAGGCGATGCTGGCCGAGGCACGCGGCACGAAGGGCTTGGCCAGGCGCAGCCAGCGTTCGGCTGCCGTGCCCTGCAGCAGGTCGTCAAGGCGGTAACGCAGGATCACCCGGCCGATGCGCTGGGCCCGCAGCAGCGCCTTCATGCGGCACCCCGCAGGCGCTGCACGCGCGCGCCCAGGCGCTCGACATCATCGCGCAGCACATCCACATCGTCGTGGAAGGCGTCCAGTTCGGCCCGCGGCACCACATCCCGCGATTCTTCGGTGATGAATTCGGCGGCGCTGTGGGCCAGGTCGATGGCGCCCTGGCGTGCGTGCTGCAACGCGCCGCGCAGGGTGTTGGCCACCTGCACGCCCAGCACTTCGCCGAACACGCTGACGAAGGGCTGCTGCCAGTCGGGGTCGAAGCCCTTGGCCAGCTGCTGCAGGCGGCGCGCCAGCTCGGCATCGCCGGCCACGCGCACGCGGCCCTTGCCGTTGTCGTTGCCGCGGCGGGCGTTGGCCAGCAGCGGCAGCTGGGCCAGCACGCCGGCCAGGCTGCTGCGCACGGCCAGGTCGGCTTCCTGTGCATCCACCGGGCCGACCCGCAGCTGGTCACCGTCGACGCTGATGCGCATCGCCAGCGATGGCGCGTCCAGGCTCAGGTCGATATGCCGGCCGTCGAGGCTGGCCAGTGCATGGCGGGTATCCGGATCCAGCGCCAGGGCGCGGTTCAGGGCGGTCTGCAGGGCGCGGCCGGCGACCGGCTTGAGGGACGAGAGCAGGGAGAGAGCCATGTGTGCATTCTACCTGCGTGGGTGGGGGGCTTGGGCCGGGCTGCCGCCCGGCACCTGCAGAGGCAACGTCAACGTCAAGGTCAACTTCCGAAGCAGCCTGCTGGGTGAGTCGGGGTGGGATGGGCAGGCAGGACACGCCGTAAACCCGTCCATGGGGGCTCGTAGGCGCCATCCATGGCGCCTGCGGTCCCGCCTGCCCATCCCACCCCGCCTCTGACACATTTCCGCGAGCTGTCGGGGTCGGATCCCGTTGCTGCGCTACGGGCTCTGACCCCACCGGTGGTTCATGCGTGCCTCACCTGGTGGGCCGTGGAAGGTTCATGCTGTGCAGCCTTGTTACACAGGACAACACGCATGGCACGGACCCGGGTCGGGATCATTTTCGGGGGCAGGTCTTCCGAGCACGAAGTTTCGCTGCAGTCGGCCAAGAACATCCTCGATGCGCTCGACCGCGAGCGGTTCGAGCCGGTGCTGGTCGGTATCGACAAACAGGGGCAGTGGCACCTGAGCCAGCCCGAGACGTTCCTAGTCAATGCGGATGATCCGGCACGCATCGCCCTGCACCGCTCGGGCAACGCGCTGGTGCTGCGGCCGGGTGCGGAGCAGGCGCAGCTGCAGCCGGTGGATGCGTCCACGGCACTGGGCCAGATCGATGTGGTGCTGCCCATCGTGCATGGGCCGCTGGGCGAGGACGGTGCGCTGCAGGGGCTGCTGCGCATGGCCAACCTGCCCTTCGCCGGTTCGCCGGTGCTGGGGTCGGCGGCGGCCATGGACAAGGACGTGGCCAAGCGCCTGCTGCGCGATGCCGGCCTGCAGGTGGCGCCGTGGGTGTGCATCCGCCGCCACCAGGCGGCGGAAGTGGATGTGCAGGCGCTGATCGACCAGCTGGGCCTGCCGCTGTTCGTGAAGCCGGCCAACCAGGGATCTTCGGTGGGGGTCAGCAAGGTCAAGGACGCGGCAGGCTTCGCCGCGGCGTTGCAGCTGGCGCTGCGGCATGACCACAAGGTGCTGGTGGAATCAGCGGTGATCGGCCGCGAGATCGAGTGTGCCGTGCTGGGCAACGAGCATCCGCAGGCCAGCGTCTGCGGCGAGGTGGTGGTGCACGATGAGTTCTATGCCTACGACACCAAGTACATCAACGCCGATGGCGCCGAGGTGGTAGTGCCCGCGGCGATCGATGCCGATACCCAGGCGCGCATCCAGCAGATTGCGCTGAAGGCCTACCAGGCGCTGGAATGCGCGGGCATGTCGCGGGTGGATGTGTTCCTCACCGCCGAGGGGCAGATCGTGATCAACGAGATCAACACGCTGCCGGGGTTCACCCGCATCAGCATGTATCCGAAGCTGTGGGGTGCCAGTGGCCTGGGCTATACCGCGCTGATCACGCGGTTGATTGAACTGGCGCTGGAACGGCATGAGGCCGATCGGGCGCTGGTTTAACGCGCTTCCCTGGTGTAACGCGCTTCTGTAGCGTCGAGCCGCGCTCGACTGCGTTGTGGCCAGTCGAGCATGGCTCGACTCTACAACAAGCAGTCGAGCACGGCTCGACGCTACAGAAAGCGGTATCGGCTAGCCGCGCTTACGGAACATCGAGATCACCGCCAGGATCAGGAACACGACGAACAGGATCCAGGCGATGTTCGTGGCGGCACCGGCGATGCCGGAGAAGCCGAGCACGGCGGCAATGATGGCGATGACAAAGAAGATGATGGCGTAATGCAGCATGGCGTTCCTCGCGGGTGGTTCGGCCGGTTCGGCGTTGGGACCATCCTGCGCATTGGCCGGTGTGCAACCGGTGACGGTAACCTCTGCGGCTGATGAAGCCTTCAGCGCCGTGACGCGGCCGTCACGACGCCGCCTTCAACCGGCGCAGTCCTTCTTCGATGCTCACCTGCGGCACGTAGCCGAAATCGCGGCGTGCCGGTTCCATGCTGTACCAGTGCGGGGTGCACAGTTGTTCGGCCAGGAAACGGGTCAGCGGCGGTTCGCCGGGCAGGCGCAGCAGCGGCCACACGCGCTCGCAGATCGCGCCGATGCGATAGGCGGTCTTGAAGCTGAGGGTCTTTTCCACTGCCGGTGCACCCACGGCGGCGAGCAGCTTGTTGAGCAGCTCGCGCATCGGCAGCGGTTCGCCGTTGGAAATGAAGTAGGCCTTGCCAGCGCACGCCGCGCCGGGTGCCAGTGCATCCAGCGCGAGGAAATGCGCCAGCGCGGCATTGTCGATGTAGGTGGTGTCGACCTTGTTGCTGCCATCACCCACCAGGCGCAGGCGGCCCTGGCGGGCGCGCTGGGCCAGGCGCGGCACCAGCTGCTGGTCGCCCGGGCCCCAGATCAGCCGCGGGCGCAGGGCCACGGTGGCCAGCGTGGCATCGTTGGCGGCCAGCACGCGCTGTTCGGCAATTGCCTTGGTCGCCGCATACGGTGCCTGGAAATTCTCGCCATAAGGCACTTCATCGGCACCCAGCCCTTCCACCGGATGGGTAGCACGGTGGGTCACGCTGGGCGTGGAGGTGTACACCAGCCTGCCGATGCCATGCGCGCGGCAGGCGGCGATGACGTTGTCGGTGCCGACAACGTTGGCCTGGTGGTAGCTGTCATAGCTGCCCCAGGCACCGGCCTTGGCGCCGTTGTGCAGCACCGCGTCCACGCCGGCCACGGCGTGCAGCACCGCCTGTGCGTCGGCCAGGTCACCCCGGATCTGGCCCACGCCCATGGCCTGCAGTTCCGGGTAGTGGCTGCGGTTGAAGGCCAGCACCTGGTGGCCCCGCGCAAGCAGGCCGCGGCACAGGGCCTGGCCAAGGAAACCACCACCACCGGTGACCAGGATCTTCATGCGCGCTTCTCCAGTTGGGCGCTGGCCCAGACGGCGAGCTTCTCGCGGCCGATCTTGGCGTTGTGACGGATATCGACGGGGAACGCGGGGTGCACCAGGAAGTGCTGCAGGCCGGATTCGGCGACGTGCGCGGCCGCATGCGCGCGCAGGGCCTCCTGCAGCGCCGGACTGTCGGACTGGCCGCGCTGCAGTTCCACGCACAGCACCGGCTGCTGCGCACCGGCAGCGCCGACGCCCACCAGGGCGGTGCGGGCCACGCCCGGCACGGTGTTGAACACCGGCTCGACCTGTTCGGTGTACAGCGGGCCGCGCGCGGTTTCCACGCGCTGGGTCTTGCGCCCGCAGAACCACAGGCGGCCCTGCGCATCGAAGTACCCCACATCGCCCATGCGATGGACCACGCGGCTGCTGCCATCGGCCAGCGTTTCGCGGATCTTCGCCGCAGCCGTGGCCTGGGGGCGGTTGAAATAGGTATCGGTCGCGGTCGGGCCGGCCACGGTAATCTCGCCCACCTCACCGGTGGCCAGCACACGCACCTGCGACCAGTCCGGCAACGGCGAATCATCAATGGCGATGATGCGCACTTCATTGGGCGCCACCACGCTGCCCACGCAGGTGCCGGCGCCGGCCTCGGTGGCGGCGCGGGTGCGCTCCAGCTCGCGGCCTTCGACCACGGCCACTGGCAGGCATTCGGTGGCGCCGTAGGGCGTCCAGAACTGCGCGTCGTCGGGCAGCAGGCGGCGGATGGTGGCCACCACGTCCGGCGGCACCGGCGCACCGGCCGAGGTCACCCGGCGCACCGTCGGCAGCGGCCGGCCGTGTCTGGCGAGCACCCGCATCAGGGCTGGCGAACCGAACAGCTGGGTCACCCCGAAGCGCTGGATGGCATCGTGCAGGCGCGCCGGGTCGGCCTGTGCCGGCCGGGTCGGGTCCATGTCCGGAATGACCGAGGTCAACCCCAGTGCCGGGTCGAACAGGGCGAACGGCGGGAAAGTCGGCAGGTCGACGCCGCCGGCCTCCATGCCGAAGGCGCTGCCCAGCAGCTGGATCTGGCCGACGAAGTGGCGGTGGCGGTAGACCACGCCCTTGGGCACGCCGGTGGAGCCGCTGGTGAACAGGATGGCGGCCATGTCCTCGCCATCGGTGGCGGCCAGCATCGGGCCGCTGCTGGCACCGGCGCGTTCCAGCGCGGCCAGGGTGGTCCCGCCCCAGCCCAGGCGGCGGCCGACGGTGACCAGGCGGGTGGCCGACGGCGCCCAGCGCAGGGCCAGGCGCGCCACGTGGGCCAGCGGGATGCCGATGAAGGCCTCCGGCTGCGCTTCGTCCAGGCACTGCTTCAGCGCGCGCTTGTCGATGCCCGGGTCGACCAGCACAGGCACCGCGCCCAGCTTGAACAGGGCGAACATCAGCAGGAAGAACTCCGGCGAGGGCCGCACCATCACCACCGTGCGCACGCCGCGGCCGATGCCGTAGCCGGCCAGGCCGGCGGCCATCGCGTCGCTGCGGGCGTCCAGCTGGCGGTAGTCCAGGGTCACGTCGTAGGCGGCCATGCCGTTGCCGGCACCACGGCGGCCGGGGCAACGGATGGCGATCTGGTCAGGGCGTTCGCGGGCCAGTTCAGGCAGCCGCGCCGCGATATTGCAGGGTCCGTTCATCCGTTCATTGTCGCCGCTTACGGAATTTCTTGCGCGGCCGCCTGCTTCGTGGAAAATCCGCAGCCTCGTCCCCGATTCCCACTGCCGCCCGAGGCGGCTTGCCCATGCAACATCCCTGCATGACCTGCGGCGCCTGCTGCACCCAATACCGCGTGGCCTTCCACTGGATGGAATCGGACGAGGTCACCCCCGGCGGCGTGCCGCACCAGCTGACCGAAACCCTGGACCCGCACCGCCTGTGCATGCGCGGCACGCACTCCAAGCCGGTGCGCTGCGTGGCGCTGGATGCGCAGATCGGCGTGTATTCACGCTGCACCATCCACCCCAACCGGCCCAGCGTGTGCCGCGAGGTGGATGCGTCGTGGGAATACGGCAAGGCCAGCCCGCAGTGCGACAAGGCCCGCATCGCCTATGGCCTGGATCCGCTGACGGCAGCGGACTGGGAAGGCGGCGACAACAACCCGATCGCGGCCTGAGCCACGGGGTCGGATCCGTTTCGCAGAAACGGCTCTGACCCCGGATTGCCCGGATGGGGTCAGAGCCCTCTCTGCGAGAGGGATCCTACCCCGCACTCCGAATGAACCCGGCGCGCGTTGCGCGCTTGCCGGCCAGCGGCCGGCACTACCGGAAGCAGGTCTGCTTACAGCGGGTTCGCGTCCAGGAAGGCGCGGATTTCCGGCACCAGCACTTCGTGCTTGTCTTCCAGCACGTAATGCCCGGCATCCTCGAAGGCATGCACCTGGGCCTTCGGCAGCGCGGCCTGGAAGCCTTCCAGGAAGTGGTGGTCGAACACGAAATCACGCAGGCCCCAGCCGATGAAGGCCGGGCGGTCGGCAAAGGACGGCAGCGCCTGGCCGGCGCGCTCCAGCAGCGACCAGGCCTTGTCGGCCGGCGACAGCGGGATGTCCTGCATGAAGCGGATGGTGCTGATGCGGTTGGCGTAGCTGTTGTACGGCGACACGTAGGCGCGGCGCACGTCGGCTGGCATCTTCCGTTCCACGCCCAGCCACGAGGCACCGGACGAGAACGCATTGAAGGTGCGGATGATCCACTCGCCGATCTTCCAGTGGCGGCCCAGCCCGATCTGCCACGGCATCTTCTTGGCGGCCGGCATCGGGAAGGCGGCGGTGTTGAGCACCACCAGGCGCTTCACCTGTGCGTGGTGCGACAGCGCCCAGCCGAAGCCGATCATGCCGCCCCAGTCGTGCACGGCCAGGGTGACCGGGCCGGTGATGCCCAGGTGCTTCAGCAGCGCGTCCAGGTCATCCACGCGCGACTGCAGGGTGTACTCGTAGCGCTGGTCGTCGGGCTTGTCCGACAGGCCCATGCCGATGTGGTCGGGCACGACGCAGCGGTACTTGTCCGACAGGCCGGCCACCAGCGTGCGCCAGTAGTAGCTCCACGACGGGTTGCCGTGCACCATTACCACCACCTCGCCATCGCGCGGGCCTTCGTCGAGATAGCTCATCGACAGGCCGGGACGGACCTCGAAACGCTGCGGGTGGGCGGGGTAACCGGGGAAATTCATGGGCAGTTCTTCAGGGCGTCTGGGCATCCATACGGCCGGCTCATGTCGATGGAATCGACATGATGCCGCTCATATGTCGAAAAAGTAACGTTCTTCGCGCATGAACCGCCAGAAAGGGACCTGTTCGCCCCGGTTACCAACGGTCATCGCGTCGGATCCGGTCCAGATCCGCCATCCAGCGGATCCGGAAAGGCTTACCAGACCACTTCAGCCATCGAACAGTTCAAGCCCGAGCCAATGCCCAGAAGCGCGATGCGATCGCCCTTCTTCAGCTTGCCCAGCTGCTTGAGCTTGCTCAGCACGATCGGCACCGAGGCCGGGCCGATGTTGCCGTGCTCGCCAAAGATGGTCATGACCTTCTTCGGGTCGATGCCGAAGTTCTTGATGAACGCGGCAGTGTGCGGCTGGCTGACCTGGTGGATGACGAACTGGTCCAGTTCCTCCACGGCCCAGCCCAGGGCGATCTTGGCGGCGGCAAAGGTCTTCTGCGCCAGCTTGATGCCTTCGATCAGCAGCAGGCGGGTGTCGGTGACCATGCGGTCCAGGTTGCCCAGGCACAGCTGGTTCCACTCGGTGGCCGAGCGGGTCACGCCCCCCTTGTAGCGCGGGGCGTCGGGCACCAGTTCCGAGCGCGCCATCACCATGGCGGCGGCACCCGAACCGGTGGTCAGGGCCGCCAGCTCGTTGCGGAAGTCGTCGGCGGTGACGTCCGGGGCGGTCATCCGCTCCAGGGTCTTTTCGTACACCAGGTTGGCGGTCTCGCCATCGACCACCAGCGCGTAGTCGATGTCACCGCGCTCAAGCATGCGCGCGGCGATGTCCATGCCGTTGATGAAGGCCAGGCAGGCGTTGGCGACGTCGAAGGTCATGCACTCGTCGCTGACGCCGAGGTTGCCGGACACGATGGACGCCGTGGACGGCTCCAGGTAGTCGCGGCTGACCGAGGTGTTGACCAGCAGGCCGACCTGCGTCGCATCGATGCCTGCGTCTTCCAGTGCCTTGCGGCCGGCCATGGTGGCCGCGTCGGACGCCAGCACACCGTTGTCCCACAGGCGGCGTGCGTGGATGCCGGCGATGTCACCGAGGACATCGGTACGGATACCAAGGCGATCCAGCGTCGGCTGCAGCCGTTCGTTGATTTCCTTGGTCGTCAGCGTGTGCGGCGCATCAACGTGAGCCAGGCCGGCAATCGAGACATTCTTGAAGAGCATCGAGGTTAGCGCCAAGGCTCAGGCAAAGGGGGCGCTATTCTATAACCCCCGGGCCTTCACCGCATCTTTACGAATTCAGCCTTGGCCGTATGGTCCCGTTCAGCGCGGCGGGCACTGGAAGGCGGCGAAGCGCTGGCTGCCATCAGCCGGGGCTGCGGCGGCCTGGACGGCATTGGCGCCGGCACTGGGGGCCTCGTTGCGGGCCAGGGTTTCCAGCTCTTCCTGCACGCGCAGGGGGTTGCGGTTGTAGAAGCCGACCTTGCTCTTCACGGTGACCACGACCTCACCCTTGGTGATGCAGCCGGCAGGCAGCGGACCGGCCGGGAGCACCCGCACCGTCTTTCCGGCCGGTTCCATCGGCACCCAGGTGCAGGCCGTGACGGTGAGCAGCAGGGACGACAGCAGCAGAAGGCGCATGGGCAGATCCTGGAAGGGTATGGGGCGATTCTGCCTGAACAGCCTGAATCGGGGGTAGCCGGGGGTGGGGTCGGATCCCCCGGCAGCGCCGGGCCATGCCCGGCGAGCGCGCAGCGCGGCCTCGCTGGCCGCCGAAAAACCGCCGGGCATGGCCCGGCGCTACCACAGGGAGCCTGCCCGCCGGGGCGGGCAGGCGCTTCCCTTATTTCTTGACCGGATTGCCTTCCGAATCGATCACGGTCACCTCGCCCAGGTTCAGCGCACGCACGGCCGCTTCGGTCTGCTTGAGGTCACCCACCACCACCCAGGTCAGGGCCTGCGGCTTGATCTCGGCGGCGGCCTGCTGCACCTGCGCCGGGGTCATCGCTTCGATTTCAGCCTTGCGGCGCAGCACGTAATCATCCGGGCGCTTGAACTGCACGATGTTGCCGATGGTCGAGGCCACCGCAGCGGCGGTCTCGTAGGCACCCGGCAGGCTCAGGGTCTGGATGTTGCGGATGCGGTTGACCTCCGCTTCGGTGGCCGGCTTGCTGCCATCGGCGAATTCGGCGATTTCCTTGCGCATTTCCGCCATGGCCGGGCCGGTCTTGTCGATCTGCACCGGCGCCATCGCCATCCACGGGCGCTGGCCCACGGTGTTGCTGGCGCTGGTACGGGCACCGTAGGACCAGTGCTTGTCCTCACGCAGGTTCATGTTCAGGCGCGAGGTGAAGTCACCGCCGATCACGCCATTGGCGATGTCGAAGCGGGTCGAGCTGGCGTCGCTGGACGGCGGCACGACCTGGCCGGCGAACAGGTTGGCCTGCACCGCGCCGGGCTGGTCGATCAGGAACACGCGCGGCCCCTTGGGCAGGGCAACAGCGGTGGTGGCCTTGACCGTGGGCGCATCGCCGGTGGCCTTCCAGTCGCCCAGCTGCTTCTCCAGCAGCGGCACGATCTCGGCCAGGGTGGTGTCACCGACCACGATCAGGGTGCCGTCCTGCGGGCGCAGCCAGTCGCGGTGGAAGTCGACCAGGTCTTCGCGGGTCAGGCTGGTGATGGCCGCCTCGTCACCGCTGCCGGTGAACGGGATGGCATACGGGTGGCCCTTGCCGTACAGCAGCGGCGGCAGCACGCGCATGGCCACCGCACCCGGGTTGACCTTCTCCTGCTGGATGCCGGCGATCCACGAGGCCTTCACCCGGTCGATCTCGCCCTGCTCGAAGCGCGGTTCGCGCAGCAGGTCGCGGTACAGCGCCAGCGACGGCACCAGGTTTTCCTTCAGCGCCGACAGTTCCACGGTGACCGCGTCCAGGCCGGCACCGGCGTCCAGGTTGGCACCCAGCGCGTCGGCGGCATCGGCGAAGGCCAGCGAACCCAGCTTGCCGGCACCTTCGGTCATCAGGTTCATGGTGAAGTTGGCGGTACCCGGCTTGCGGCCCTGGTCGGCGGTGAAGCCGCCCGGGAACTGGTAGCTGAACTGCACCACCGGAATCTCATGGCGTTCGGCCAGCACCACCGTGGTGCCGTTCTTCAGGGTGGCGCGCTGCAGTGCCGGGAATTTCAGCTGCGGGAACTCGCGGGTCTGCGGCACGCCGGCCTTGCGGTCGACCTGCTCGGGCAGGGTGCTGTACTTCTTGTCCACGGCCGGCACGTTGAACGGCTTCGGCGTGGCCGAGGCCTCTTCCTTCAATGCCACGCGCTCACCCGGTTCCACCACCAGGGTATGGCTGCCCTTGTCCAGCCACTGCGCGCCCAGGCGCTTGAGGTCGGCGGCGGTGGCCTTGTCGATGTTGGCCAGCGAGGTGCGGAAGCAGCCCGGGTCGCCGGTGTAGACCGCGCACTCGGCCAGCGCGTCGGCCTTGCCGCCGAAACCACCGATGCGTTCGATGCCGCGGATGAAGCCGGCACGGAAGCCGGTCTTGGCGCGCGCCAGTTCCTCGGCGGTCGGGCCGTCCTTGATCAGGCGCTCGATTTCTTCATCGATGATCTTCTCGACCTTGGCCGGGTCCTGGCCCTGCTTCACGGTGGCCATGACGATGAAGTTGGAGCCCAGCTGCGAGGCGTAGGCACCGGCGCTGATGTTGTCCACCAGCTTGTCCTGGTGCTGCAGGCGCTGGCTCAGGCGCGAGGATTTCGCGCCGCCCAGGACCTGCGCCAGCAGCTGCAGCTGGTCGATGTCGGTGGTGCCGACCTGGGCCACGTTCCAGGCGCGGTAGATGCGTGCCTGCGGCACCTTGTCGGTCATCACCTCACGGCTGTCGGCCTCACGCTTGGCCACGTCCACCTTCGGCTGCGCCATGGTCGGGCCGGCCGGGATGCTGCCGAAGTACTTGGCGGCCTTTTCCTTGGCGGTGGCCAGGTCGATGTCGCCGGCCAGCACCAGCACCGCGTTGTTCGGGCCATACCAGGTGCGGAACCAGGTCTTGACGTCATCCAGCGAGGCGGCGTTGAGGTCGTTCATCGAACCGATGACGCTGTGGTGGTACGGGTGGCCCACCGGGTACAGCGCGCGGTTGAGCTTGTCCCACACCTGGCCATAGGGCTGGTTCTCGCCCTGGCGCTTTTCGTTCTGCACCACGCCGCGCTGCTCGTCCAGCGCGGCCTGGTCGATCGCACCCACCAGGTGGCCCATGCGGTCCGATTCCATGAACAGCGCCATGTCCAGCGCGGTGGTCGGCACGTTTTCGAAGTAGTTGGTGCGGTCGGTATTGGTGGTGCCGTTCTGGCCGGTGGCACCGACCTGCTTGAAGGGCTCGAAGTACTCGCCGTCGTGGTTTTCGCTGCTCTGGAACATCAGGTGTTCGAACAGATGGGCGAAGCCGGTACGGCCGGCGGGCTCGTCCTTGCTGCCCACGTGGTACCAGATGTTGACCGCCACGATCGGCGCCTTGCGGTCGGTGTGCACGATCACGCGCAGGCCGTTGGGCAGGGTGAACTGCTCATACGGGATATCGACCTTGGTGGCAGCAGCCGGCTTGGCCGCCATCGCAGCCGTCGGCGCAAGCGTGCCGAGGGCGGTGCTGAGGGCGACGGCAAGCAGCGCGGTGCGCGGGCGCAGGGCGAGAGACATTTCCGGATCCTTGGTCACGTTGGTGAACCGCGATCCTAGCGTGCGCGCGCCGGTGCCGGTATCGGCCACCAGTCACTGGGGGTGTTTGCCGTCCAGGACCTTCATCGCGGCCCATTGCACCAGTCACTTCGTGCCGGTTGCAGCGTCCGGACAGTGTCCACGGCAGCCGGAGCGGACAGGTGTCCGCCCTGCGGACACTCCAGGACTCATGAAAAAGTCTTTCAAATCAACGATTAAAAGTTGGCACGCGGATTGCTTTGTCTTTCCTGCACCAAGAAGGGCTTCAGACGAAAGATGACTGAACGCTGAACAAAAGCAGGGAATTGAAAATTTTCCTTGCATGCCCAGAATCGGTGTACTACCTTACTACCACACCACTTCTCACCAACACTAAACAGGCCCCGTCATGAACGCCAAGACCATTGCCATCGCTATCGCCCTGATCGCCGGCACCGCGGTTGTTTCGTCGGTGCAGGCCTCCGAATCCATCAAGACCCTGTCCACCGTGCAGGTCCGCCCGGCCGCCGACCAGCTGGCCCAGCAGGCCTGGGAACAGGCCAGCGGCATCCCCACCCTGGCCACCGTGGAAGTACGTCCCAGCGCCGACCAGCTGGCCGAGCGCGGCGGCTTCATCGCCGCCCCGGTCGCCGCCGCGATGCCGATCACCACCCTGGCCGCCGTCGAAGTGCGCCCGAGCCTGGAACAGCGCGTCGCCCTGGCCGCCGAACAGGAAGCCCAGCGCTACGCCGCCACCCTGGCTGCCGCCGCCACGTCGGTCGCCAACCAGGTGATCACCAACCTGCCGACCCTGCAGGTCCGCCCCAGCGCCGCCGATCTGCAGGCCCTGGCCAGCGAAACCGCCCAGGTCCTGCTGCGCCCGTAACCGGTGCCGCCCTGCCCCGTGCAGGGCGTGCGCCGTAAAGGCGGCGGCCGTCGCAGGTACACTGCGCCGATGAATGCCGCGCCCCTGTTCCACGTGATCCTGTTCCAACCGGAAATCCCGCCCAACACGGGCAATGTGATCCGGCTCTGCGCCAACACCGGCGCGCAGCTGCACCTGGTCGAGCCCCTGGGCTTCGCACTGGAAGACAAGCAGCTCAAGCGCGCCGGCCTGGACTACCACGAGTATTCGCGCCTGCAGGTGCACCCCGACCTGGATACCGCGCTGGCGCGCATTGCGCCCAAGCGGGTGTTCGCCCTGAGTACGCGGGCCAGCGTGCGCTATGACAGCGTGGCGTTCGAAGAAGGCGATGCCTTCCTGTTCGGGCCGGAAAGCCGCGGCCTGCCGCAGGACCTGCTTGATGCCCTGCCCGATGGGCGGCGCCTGCGCCTGCCGATGCGGCCGGACAACCGCAGCCTCAATCTGTCCAACACCGTGGCCGTGGTGATGTACGAGGCCTGGCGCCAGCACGGGTTTGCCGGCGGCGCGTAATTTGCGTGTGTCACTTTCTTTGCTCGCGCAAAGAAAGTAACCAAAGAAACGCGCCGCCGCCCGCGAGCCGGTGCTGCGCACCGGTACCCTGCGCTCCTCGGTCCACCGGGGGACGGCGCGGAACTCGCTGCGCTCAGACACCCGCGCCTCTTCGCCCCCGCGGGACCTGCGGTGCTCGGCTCGCTTCAAGGCGGACCCAACAGCCGCGCAGTAGATCCACGCCATGCGTGGATGTCTTCCGCCTGGATCAATCAGGAGCGGGCGCCATCGCGTTGCCTGGAACGCGTGCGATTGCCCATAGAAGAAAACTCCAGACCATCAATATCAGCATGCGTGCCGCACGACCCCAATCCCGTTGCCGTCGGGTCGATCCCGCCGGATGAGACTTTCAGCGCACCTGCATGTTTCTCGATAGCCACTGTGCCTAGTTCGGACTGATGAATCAGTTTTCCGCCTTCTGGCTTCATATGCAGCACGAAGGAGCAGACGTGCTGCATCGCCTGGGTACTGTGCAGCTCAACCCTATAGCCCAGTGATTCTTCGACGATCGACAGGCTGTCCCTGAACCCATCGCGGCAACTACGTCCGTTGCCTGGTTCGGTACACAGATCGCTCGCCTGCGAATAGCTGCCTGCCCATGCCCCATCATCTCCGTCGCCTGCCCACGCCATCTGCAGCACGGAGGCTTGGAAGAGCAACGGGAGACACAGCAGCCTTACAACGGGATTGTTCTTCATTCAGCTTGCATCTCCGGATAGGCGTCCCATGTTGCCCACCCTACTCGGCAACGCCGGCCAGCGGCCGGCACTACCGGTGCACTCAGAACGCGTTGATGCCGGTCAGTTCGCGGCCGATCACCAGCTGGTGCACGGTCTCGGTGCCCTCATAGGTGATCACCGATTCCAGGTTCAGCGCATGCCGGATCGCCACGTGTTCGGTGGTGATGCCAGCCCCACCGAGCAGATCGCGACACTCGCGGGCGATATCAATGGCCATGCGGCAGTTGTTCCACTTGGCCAGGCTGACCTGCTGCGGCTGCAGCTGGCCCGCTTCCTTCAGGCGGCCCAGCTGCAGGGCCAGCAGCTGCGCGGTGGTGATCCGGCGGGCCATTTCGGCCAGCTTGATCTGCGCGCTCTGGGTGGCGGCCAGCGGGCGGCCGAACAGCACGCGTTCCTTGGCATAGCCCAGCGCTTCATCCAGACAGGCAATGGCCGAGCCGATCGGGCCCCAGCTGATGCCGAAACGGGCCTGGGTCAGGCAACCCAGCGGGCCCTTCAGCCCCTTCACGTTCGGCAGGCGGTGGCTGTCGGGCACGCGCACGTCATCGAAATACAGCGCACCGGTCAGCGAGGCGCGCAGGCTCATCTTGTGCTTGATTTCCTGCGTGGTGAAACCGGCCATGCCCTTTTCCAGCACGAAGCCCTGGATGCCGTCCTCGGTCTGCGCCCAGACGATGGCCAGGTCGGCCACCGGGCCGCTGGTGATCCACATCTTGCTGCCGGTGATGCGCCAGTCGCTGCCGTCGCGCACGGCGCGGGTCTTCATGCTGGCCGGGTCGGAGCCGCCGTGTGCTTCGGTCAGGCCGAAGCAGCCGATCAGTTCACCGCGGGCCATCGCCGGCAGCCACTGGCGGCGCTGTTCCTCGCTGCCGTAGGCGTAGATGGGGTACATGCACAGCGAGCTCTGCACCGACACGAAGCTGCGCAGGCCCGAATCGCCGCGTTCCAGCTCCTGGCAGATCAGGCCGTAGCTGACCGCGCCCAGCTCGCCGCCACCGTACTCGGCCGGCAGGGTCGCACCGAGCAGGCCCAGCGCTGCGATTTCCGGCACCAGTTCCTCGGGGAAGCGGGCCTGGTCGAAGGCATCGCCGATGATCGGCAGCACCCGCTCGTTGGTGAAGCGGGCCACGCTGTCCTGCACCGCGCGCTCTTCCTCGCTGAGCAGGGAACGGACATCGAACAGATCGTACGGATGCAAAGCCATGGCACTCACGCGCAGTCAGGACCGGGCCATTGTCGGTCATTCGGGGGTGGGACATTACGCTGCGCTGCAGCAATCGTGCGGTGAACGGCGTCTATCTAGCTCGATCACGCGCGGCCCGGTACCCTGACACATTCAAACAACCGTTTCGCTCGTGGCCGCACGCGCGATTCCCAGGCACCGCCGGTGGCCCCGATGCCGGCCCTACCCACGAGTCATGCAATCGATGAGCGCTGAAGCCAACGCCCTGCCCCCGCGTGAAGTTATGGAATTCGACGTGGTGATCGTCGGTGCCGGCCCGGCCGGCCTGGCCACCGCGATCCGCCTGCGCCAGCGCGCGGTGGAAGCCGGCCGCGAGCTGTCGGTGTGCGTGCTGGAAAAAGGCTCCGAGCCGGGCGCGCACGTGCTGTCCGGCGCAGTGATGGACCCGCGCGCGCTGACCGAACTGTTCCCGGACTGGGCCGAGCGCGGCGCACCGCTGAAGCAGAAGGTCACCCGCGACGAGTTCCTGTTCCTCAGCGAAGCCGGCGCGCGCAGCACGCCCAACGCGCTGCTGCCGGAGTGCTTCCACAACGAAGGCAACTACATCATCAGCCTGGGTGAAGTGACCCGCTGGCTGGCGCAGCAGGCCGAGGCGCTGGAAGTGGCGATCTTCCCCGGCTTCGCCGCCGCCGAGGTGCTGTACGGCGACAACGGGGAAGTGATCGGCGTGGCCACCGGCGACATGGGCATCGAAAAGGACGGCACCATCGGTCCGGCCTTCGAACGCGGCATGGCCCTGCATGCGAAGTACACGATCTTCGGTGAAGGCGCGCGCGGCCATCTGGGCCGCCAGCTGATCGCTCGCTACAAGCTTGATGAAGGCAAGGATCCGCAGGCCTACGGCATCGGCATCAAGGAGCTGTGGCAGATCGATCCGGCCAAGCACGAACCGGGCCTGGTGGTGCACGCAGCCGGCTGGCCGCTGGACAACGACACCTACGGCGGCGCGTTCCTGTACCACGCCGATGGCGGCAAGGTGGCGGTGGGTTACGTGGTTGGCCTGGACTACAAAAACCCGTGGCTGAGCCCGTTCGAGGAATTCCAGCGCTTCAAGACCCATCCGTCCATCCGCAAGCATCTGGAAGGCGGTACCCGCATCGGCTACGGCGCGCGTGCGATCACGGCCGGTGGCCTGATGTCGCTGCCGAAGACGGTGTTTCCCGGCGGCGCCCTGGTCGGCTGCGAAGCCGGCTATCTCAACGTCAGCCGCATCAAGGGCAGCCATGCCGCGATCAAGACCGGCATGCTGTGCGCCGATGCAGCCTTCGATGCCCTGGCCGCCGGCCGCCAGCATGATGAACTGGACGCCTACCCCAAGGCCTTCGAAGCCAGCTGGCTGCACGCCGAACTGCAGCAGTCCAAGAACTTCAAGCAGTGGTTCAAGAAGGGCCAGACCGTGGCCACGCTGATGACCGGCATCGAGCAGTGGCTGCTGCCCAAGCTGGGCGTGCGCAACCCGCCGTGGACCCTGCGCCACAGCACCCCTGACCACGCCTGCCTGGAACCGGCGTCGAAGCACTCCCGCATTGCCTATCCCAAACCCGACGGCGTACTGACCTTCGATCGTCTCAGCTCGGTGTTCCTGAGCAGTACCAACCACGACGAGAACCAGCCCAGCCACCTGACGCTGAAGGACGCCAGCATTCCGGTGAAAGTGAACCTGGCCGAGTATGCGGGCCCGGAAGCGCGCTACTGCCCGGCCGGCGTGTACGAATTCGTCGGCGAAGGCGACAGCGCGCGGCTGCAGATCAACGCGCAGAACTGCGTGCACTGCAAGACCTGCGACATCAAGGACCCCACCCAGAACATCGTCTGGGTGACCCCGCAGGGCGGCGGCGGCCCGAACTACTCGGGCATGTGATCGTGCCGGGCTGCGACCGCATGTCGCAGCCCGTTGCCGCAGGCCCGCCGCTATCCTGCCCGCCCATGCGCGCCCTTCGCCTGCCCCTGCTGCTGACCCTCGCCCTGGTGGCCAGCGCCTGCCAGCGCGCGCCGACAGCACCGGCCACGCCCGAACAGGCGCGGCAACAGGCCCAGCAGCAGGCCTTCGAGATCTGCGCGGGCTGCCACACGGTCAAGGCCGGTGGCATCCATCGCTTCGGTCCCAACCTGCACGGGGTGATCGGCCGCCGCGCCGGCAGCCTGCCCGATTACGCCTATTCGGACGGCATGCGCCGTGCCGGCTTCGTGTGGAGCGCGCAGACCCTGGACACCTTCCTGCAATCGCCCACCCATGTGGTGCCAGGCACCCGCATGTACAACGCCTTCCCCAGCGCGGAACGGCGCGCGCAGGTCATCGCCTACCTGCAGGAGCAGGCCAGCCACTGACCGGCGGCTCAGTACGCCAGTCGTTGCAGCTGCTGCTGCAGGTGGTCCACGAATGCAGCGGTATCGGCCAGGGCTGACTCTGCGGCCGTGCCTTCGTTCTGCTGCAGGCGTTCGACCAGCGCGTTGGCGCGGTCGGCCAGGCCGCGTGCACCCACCGCACCCAGCGCACCGGCCTGGCGATGCAGGTGCTGCGCCAGCAGCGCGCGGTCACCGTCGCGCAGGCCCTGCTGCAGGATCCGCAGATCGTCCTGGCTGGCCGCCAGCAGGCTGTCGCGTAGCTGCGTGGCCACATCGCGCGAACCGAAGCGCTGCTGCAGGGCCGCCAGGTTGGGCAGGCCCTCCTGTTCGGCCACAGGTGGCGCTGCTGATTCGGCAGGGCGCGCCTCGGCAGGCGATGCATCGGCCGCTTCCAGCACGCTGTGCCCCCCCTGCGGCAGCCAGCGCAGCAGGGCCTGGCGCAGCGTGGCCAGCGACAACGGCTTGGGCAGCACATCGTCCATGCCGGCCTCGCGGCAGCGCCGGGTGTCGTCGTCCAGCACGCTGGCGGTCAGGGCCAGCACCGGCAGGCGCGGCTGCCCGGTGCGGCCCTCGCGCTCGCGCAGCAGGCGCGCAAAGGCGAAGCCATCCATCACCGGCATGCGGCAATCGGTGATGACCAGGTCGAACGGTTCCTGCGCCACCCGGTCCAATGCCTGCTGGCCATCTTCCACCAGCACGTGTGGCACACCCAGCTGCTGCAGGCGCCAGGCCATCATCGCCTGGTTGGTCGGGTGATCCTCCACCACCAGCACCCGTGCCTGGCGCAGCGGCGGCGGCAGCAGCAATACCTGCTCCTGTTCGGCCAACAGGGCAGCCACGTCCTCGCTGCCGGCTTCCACCAGCGACAGCAGCACCTCTACGCGGGTGCCCTCGCCCAAGGTACTTTCCAGGATCAGCTTGCCCCCCATCTTGTGCACCAGCCGCCGGCAGATGCTCAGGCCCAGCCCGGTGCCGCCATGGTCACGCTGGATGTAGGCGCCGGCCTGGGTAAAGGGTTCGAACAGCGTCGGGATCTGTTCCGGGGCGATGCCGATGCCGGTATCGCTCACGCTCAGCCGCAGCGGCTGGCTGCCCTCGGCGGTGGTCTCGCCCATCACCTCCAGCTGCAGGCGCACGCTGCCTTCATGGGTGAACTTGATGGCATTGCTGAGCAGGTTGAACACAATCTGGCGCAGGCGCACGCCATCCACTTCATGGGCCGATGCCAGCCGCGGATCGATGTCCACCTGCAGGTCCAGCCCCCGCGCGCTGGCCTGCGGCGCCAGCAGCCTGCATACGCTTTCCAGCAACGGCCGCACCGGCAACGGCACCGGTTCCAGGCGCAGCGCACCGGCTTCCATGCGCGAGTAATCCAGGATGTCATCGATGATCTGCCGCAGCATCTGCGCCGAATCCTCGACCACCGCGATGATGCGCTTCTGCTCGGCATCCAGCGGCGAATGGGCCAGCACTTCCAGCATGCCCAGCACGCCGCTCATCGGCGTGCGGATTTCATGGCTCATGGTGGCCAGGAAGCGCGATTTTGCATCGGCTGCCTGTTCGGCCTCGAGCTTGGCGGTGGCCAGGGCATCGGCCTGGGCGCGCGCTTCGCTCACGTCCACCCAGTAGCCGCTCCAGGTCACCGCGCCGGCTTCGGTGGAATAGGGATGGGCCTGGCTGCGCACCCAACGGGTGACACCTTCAGTGCTCACGCGGAATTCGAAGGCCAGCGGCGCGAAGTTGCGCGCGGCCACCTCCACCGCGCGCAGCACCACCGCGCGGTCGTCTTCTTCGATGCGCGACAGCAGCAGGCCGGCATCGGCCATGGCCTGGTCGCGGCTGACACCGAACAGTGACTGCACATCGCCGGCAATGAACGGGAAACTGAGCGTGCCGTCGGCCTCGCGGCGGGCCTGGTAGACCGTGGCCGGCAGGTTGTCGGTCACCTCGGCCAGGCGCTGTTCCACCCTGCGCCGGTCGGACACCTCGCGACGCAGGCGCCAGTGGCTGAGCGCGTGCACCACCGCGGCGGTCAGCAGTACCAGCAGCAGCGGCAAGGTCCAGCGCAGGACCCGGCCCCAGTCCATGCCCGGGCTGTACTCCACCGCCAGCCAGTCATTGCGCATCGCCTCGCGTTCACGGGGGGACATCTGCAGCATCAGGCGGTCGAACGTGGTGGCCAGCGCCGCGTGGCGGCGGTTCACGGCCAGTGCCAGCTGGTCACTGAAACCGGCCGGTGCAGCAATCTGCAGGCGGCCCGGGTAACGTTCGCGCAGCAGGTGGTCGACCAGTGCCAGGTTGCCGATGTAGGCATCGGCCTCGCCGGCCTGCAGTCGCTGCAGCGCCTGTTCGGCGCTGCGCGCGGCGATGATCCTGGCCTGCGGCGCCTCCTGCAGCACATAACCCCGCACCCGTTCCGGGTCGGACAGCAGCACGCGCTTGCCCTGCAGATCGGCAATGCCCAGCACCGCCGGGCTGTCGGTGCTGGACACGATCACGTTGGGTACGGAAATGAAGGGCTGGCTGAACACCCAGTCCGGCCCCAGGTACTGCGAATCGACAGGTATGCCCATCACCGCCTGCATTTCACCGCGGCGCGCCTTTTCCCGCAGGTCGAACCAGTCGTGGCTCTGTTCCACCTGCAGATGTGCGCCGGCCTGCATCAGGCGGCGCAGGTACTCGCTGGCCAGGCCGCTGGGCTGGCCCTGGGCATCGGCGAAGGACAGCGGCGCGGCATTGGGTGCGAAGCCGATCTTCAGCGTCTGCTGCAGCACGCGCTTCTCGGCCTGGCTCAGGGCCAGCTGGGCCGATGCCGACCACTTCGGCACGGGCAACCAGCGTTGCTCCAGCGCATCGCGCTGGGCCTGGCTGGTGGCGGCCAGCGCCAGGTCCAGCGCTTCGGCCAGCGGCTGCTTGCCGTTGGGTACGCCGAAGTGCAGCCGCTCCGGTGCCAGGTCGCTGGGCCGCAGCAGGGAAACATTGGGCAGCTTGTCGCGGGCGATCAGTTCGGTTGCAACATAGGCATTGCCGATGAAGATGTCAGCCTTGTCGTCATTGACCATGCGAAGGGCGGTGGACGTGTTGTCCGCGACAAGCTGGCGGGCCCGTGGGAAACGCGCGCGGACCTGCGAACCGGTGATGAAATCCTGCTCGATCACCACCCGCAGACCTTCCAGATCCGGGGCCTCGGATGCACGCAGATCGTCCGGCCGCCCTACCATGGCCAGCGGCGATTCGCCGTAGGCATCGGTATAGACCATGCAACGGGTGCGCTCCGCATTCAGTGCGACGTTCATCACCACATCGATCTCGCCACGGCAGGCCGCATCCAGCACGGCGGTCCAGTCCGGGTAGCGTCGGGTCTCGACTTTCAGGCCCAGTTGACGGGCGAGAAGCGACAGGTAATCTGGGCCCAGGCCCACCAGCTGGCCCTGCCGCATCGACTCGAAGGGAGGCCAGCCGCTGTCATACTGCCCCACAACGATGACCGGATTCGCGGCCAGGTACGCGCGCTGCTGTGCACTGAGCGGCAACGCCCCTGGCGCTGCCCAGGCCAGTACGGGCAGGCACAGGGCCGCCATCAGCAGGCTCCACCGGCAAACCGCCTCGCTACGCATCTGCGTCGATCTCCTAGAATCCTGCCAGGGACCGCGATGGTCGCGGCCCGGCTTGCCCGAGTGGCCATACTAGAACATGACCTTGCGCATCATCATCGCAGACGACCACCCCGTGGTCCGCATCGGTACCCGCGCCGTGATCGAGTCGAGCGGGGTCGGCCGGGTGGTCGGCGAAGCCGACAGCGCCCAGGCACTGATGACGCTGCTGGCCGGCCACCCCTGCGACCTGCTGGTGACCGACTACTCCATGCCGGGCAGCCCGCAGGCCGATGGCTTCGCCATGATCGGGATGATCCGCCGCCGCTACCCCGACCTGCCGGTACTGATGCTCAGCGTGTCCAACAATCTGGCCATCCTGCGCATGGTGCTCGACAGCGGCGTGCTGGGCCTGGTCGACAAGAGCTCGTCCATGGATGAACTGCCGCAGGCCATCCAGTCGGTGTACCGCGGCCAGCCCTACATCAGCCGCAGCCTGCGCGACCGGGTGGAAGAGGCCGGTGGCTGGCGCATGCGCGAGGGCGATGGCAAGCCGCTGTCCCCGCGCGAGGTGGAAGTGCTGCGCCTGCTCGGCACCGGGATGACGGTCAAGGAAATCTCCCTGCAGCTGCACAAAAGCGTCAGCACCATCAGCCGGCAGAAGGGCGATGCCATGCTGAAGCTGGGGCTGAAGGGCGACGCCGAACTGTTCGACTACCTGCGCGACGGCAAAATCTGAACCCTGTCCATCCGGCGGTTGAACTTTCAGGCAGGCTTCATGCCGCCTGACGCTAGATGAATACGCACGCCGCACCCTGCCCCGCGCAATGTTCCGACAATGTTGGAACGCCAGCGTGGTAGCCACGGCAGCCGGGGCGCCCCGCGCCCTCCCTGCCCACCGTGGCATGCCCCTGACAGGAGAACCGAACATGATCAGTACGTCCGCAATCAGCTTCCGTGGCCTGGCAATGGCCCTGGCCCTGCTGGCCGGCGTGGCCGTGGTCAGCGATGCCAGCGCCATGTCGAGGAAGGACAAGCGCACCGTGGTCGGCGCGGTGGTGGGCGGCGTGGCCGGCCACCTGATCTCCAACGGCGACCCGGCCGCGACCGTAGGCGGCGCCGTGGCCGGCGGTGCGATCGGCAACCTGACCACGTCCGACCGCCATGACCGCCGCTACGATGGCCGTTACGACCGCCGCTACGACCGTGGTTACGACCGTCGCTACGATCGTGGCTACAACCGGGGTTACAACCGCGGCTACCACGACCGTGGCCATGACCGCCGCTACTACCACGATCGTGGTCGCCACCGCGGCTGGTAAGCGCTTGCCGCCCCCGATGGCACCGGCAACAGGCGGGTCCTTGACCCGCCTGTTTTCGTCTGCGTCGGGTGTGTTGCGTCCGTGGCGACCATGGCGTTGAATGCGCAGCCTTGGTGATTCCTTCATGGGCAGCGGCTGCGGCATGACTTCTTCCCCCCATCGCGTGCAGGGCCTCAACAACGACGAGGTCGCTGCCGACTGGCCGGCGATCAGCGCCGACGAAGTCGCGTGGCTGCGCACCCGGTACCCGGCCCTGTCCGCGGACAGCAGCGTGCACTGGCACAGCCCGCGCCCGTTGTCGGCCGCGGCGATCGTGCAGGGCGCGGCCGGCCCGGTCTTCATCAAGCGCCACCACCACAGCGTGCGCAGTGCCGCCGGCCTGGAAGAGGAACACCGCTTCATCGCGCATCTGGCCACCCATGGCGTGCCGGTGGTGCAGGTGCTGGCTGCGTACGACGGTGCCACCGCCGTGGCGCACGGGCCGTGGACCTATGAACTGCATGCGGTCGGCGCCGGCGCCGACCTTTACCGCGACGCGGTGTCGTGGTCGCTGCTGACCGACCCCGCGCAGGCGCGCCAGGCCGGGCGCACGCTGGCCCGGCTGCACCGCGCGGCCGCCGGTTACGTGGCGCCCCAGCGTAGCACCCACATCCTGGTGGCGCGCGATGACCTGATCCGCGCCGACGATCCCATCGCCGCGCTGCAGGCCGATCTACCGAACCGGCCCGGGCTGGCCCGTTACCTGGCGCGCATTCCCTGGCAGGCGCAGCTGCGCGCCCAGGTGCTGCCCTGGCATGCCGGCCTGGCCGCGCGCCTGCGTGACGAACCGCGGCTGTGGGCGCACAACGACTGGCACGTATCGAACCTGCTCTGGCAGGCCGACGGCACGGTGGCCACGGTGCTGGATTTCGGCCTGGCCTCGCCCACCAGTGCCCTGTTCGACCTGGCCACCGCCATCGAACGCAACGCGGTGGCCTGGCTGGAGCTGGAGCGCGGGGCCGGCGCCGTGCGCATCGACATCGCCCTGGCCCTGCTGCAGGGGTACCGCGAGGTGCTGCCGCTGTCGGCTGCACGCGTGCAGCTGCTGGCCGACCTGCTGCCGATGGTGCATTTCGACTTCGCACTGTCCGAAGTGGAGTACTTCGAGGGGATCACCGGCTCCACCGCCAATGCTGATGTGGCCTGGCAGCCCTTCATGCTGGGGCATCCGGCCTGGTTCCACAGCGAAGCCGGGCAGGGCCTGCTGCAGGCGCTGCGCGCGGCAGCGTAAGGCCGGGCGGGGTCAGAGCCCTTTCCGCAGGAAAGGGCTCTGACCCGTGATTCGCCCCCTGGCTCGCAAATCCGTACCGTTTGTAGTGAAATGGTCACCTGAAGCGGGGGTGCCTGGATCTGCCAGGCTGAGAGAGTCCCTTGGAACCTGATCCGGTTTGCACCGGCGTAGGGAGCTTTGAGCAGCAGTCGCACCCCCAGTCCGGGCAGGTGCGTCCGCGCGCCGTCGCTTCGTCTCCCTTGTTGTCTGAAGACGAATCGAATGAATCGCTGCCTGCGCCCCACCCTGCTCGCCCTTGCCCTCTGCGCCGCCCTGCCACTGCATGCCAGCGAAGCGGAGGCATCCCCCGATGTGGCCGCTGATGGCGCCGAGCGCTCGCCCACCGAACTGGCCGCCGTGCGCGTGCAGGCCGGCAGGCCGGCCACCGATACCTCGCGCGCCAATGCCTTCGGCAGCGGCAGCTGGAAGGAGACGCCGGCCTCGGTGAACGTGCTCGGCCGTGATTATCTGGATCGCCGCCAGGTGCGTTCACTGTCCGAGCTGGCCAGCAACGATGCCTCGCTGGGCGATGCCTACGCGCCGGTGGGCTACTACCAGAACATCGCCATCCGCGGCTTCGCGCTGGATGCCGCCACCGGCTACCGCTTCAATGGCCTGGCCATTGCCGGCGAACAGCGCCTGGCGCTGGAGAACGTGCAGGAGGTGCAGATACTCAAGGGTGAAGCCGGCCTGGCGGCGGGCGTGATCGCGCCAGGCGGCATCATCAACTACGTGGGCAAGCGCCCGGCCGAAGTGCGCAACGTCACCCTGGGCACCGATTCGGAGGGCTCGCGCTATGTGGCTGCCGATGTCGGCCACTGGATCACCCCGCGGTTTGGCGTGCGCCTCAATGCTGCCTGGGATGCCAGCGATTCCTACGTCGAACACGCAGAAGGCCGCCGCAACTTCTATTCGCTGGCCGCCGACTGGCTGATCGGCGAACGCGGCAAGCTGGAAGTGGATGCCAACTACCAGACCAGTTCGCAGCGCTCGGTGTCCGGCTACCAGCTGCTGGGCGCCCGCGAACTGCCGCGCGGCGTCGACCGCAAGCACCTGCTGGGCTACCAGCCGTGGCAGCGCCCGGTGGATATCGCCAGCACCAACATCACCGCCCTGCACACCTACGATTTCAACGAACGGTGGCAGTCGCGCGTATCGGTGGGCTACAGCCGTTCGGTCATCGATGACAACGCGGCCTTCGCCTATGGCTGCTACTACACCGCGCAATGCGCCGATGGCAGCACGCCGGGCAACTATTTCGCGCCCAATGGCGACTACGACATCTACGACTACCGCAGCCCGGACGACACCCGCCGCAACCAGCAGGCGCGCGCCGAACTGCGGGGCCGCTTCGACACCGGCAGCATCGGCCACGAGCTGACCGTGGGCGCCGACTACTTCCGCCGCACCGTGGACCGTCGCCCCAGCGTGAACGAGTACGTGGGCAGCGCCAACATCCACGATGCACAGGTGCCGCTGTACGAACCCTCGCCGCTGCAGGCGGGGCCGTCCGCACGGCGCCTGGACAGCCGCCAGACCGCGGTGTTCGCGCTGGACCGCATCCGCTTCAACGATGACTGGCAGTGGCTGGCCGGTGGCCGCTTCGTGCACCTGGATGAGCGCGCCTACGACAAGCGCGGCGCCCCGCAGCGGCAGAGCCGCCTGTCGCGCTTCCTGCCGCAGACCGCGCTGGTGTGGAAGGCCAACGACCAGCTGAACGTCTACGGCAGCTACGTGCGCGGCATTTCGCTGGGCCAGGAGGCGCCGTTCTGGACCGCCAATGCCGATGAATTCCTGCCGGCGGTGCAGTCGCGCCAGCTGGAAGTGGGCGTGAAGTACGCACCGGTGCAGGCGCTGACCGTGGGCGCGGCGCTGTTCCGCATCTCCCAGCCCTACCAGTACGCCCAGCCTGACGACAGCGAGGCCGGCTACACCTTCGTGCAGCAGGGCACGCAGACCCATACCGGCCTGGAGCTGACCGCCAACGGCCAGCTGACCGACGCGCTGCAGATCGTCGCCAGCGCCAGCGTGCTGCAGGCGCGCGCACGCGATGCCGGCACGCCCGCCTATGAAGGCCACCAACTGGTGAACGTGCCCAAGGTACGCGCCAGCGTGCACCTGGCGTACGCGCTGCCGTTCGTGCAGGGCCTGGAGGTGACCGGCGGCTGGCGTTATGCCTCGTCCAACGTGGCCCGCGCCGATGGCAGCGTGCGCGCACCGGACTACTCGGTGTTCGATGCCGGCCTGCGTTTCCAGCACCGTTTGCACGAACGTGCGGTGACTTGGAACCTGTCTGTGGACAACGTGTTCAACCGCTTCTACTGGCGCGATACCGGCAGCAGCGGCGGTGACTACTACCTGTTCCCCGGCGCGCCGCGGCAGGCACGCCTGTCGGTGACGTTCGCGCTGTGAGCGGCGTCCTGCTCGAGTGGACCGCTGCACTGTGCAGCGTGCTCGGCGTCTGGCTGATGGCCCGGCGCCGGCTGGCGGCGTGGCCGGTGGGCCTGCTGTCGGTCACGCTGTACGGACTGGTGTTCGCCGAGGCCAAGCTGTATTCGGACACGCTGCTGCAGGTCGCCTTCGGTGGTTTCCTGGTCTACGGCTGGATCAACTGGCGCCAGCACGCGGCCGACGAAGGCAGCATCCGCATCGTGCCGCTGGCGCGCGGCAAGCTGCTGAGCGACCTGGCCATCGGCCTGTGTGGCGGCGTGGCGCTCGGCACGGCCATGCACAGCTTCACCGATGCGGCGCTGCCGTGGCTGGATGCGATGCTGACCGCGCTGAGCCTGGTCGGCCAGTGGTGGCAGGCACGCCGCCACGTGGCGTGCTGGTGGGTGTGGATCGCAGTGGACGTGGTCTACGTGGGCGCGTACCTGTTCAAGTCGCTGCACGTTACGGCGGCACTGTACGTG
Source organism: Stenotrophomonas maltophilia (assembly GCF_047782825.1). GTDB lineage: Bacteria > Pseudomonadota > Gammaproteobacteria > Xanthomonadales > Xanthomonadaceae > Stenotrophomonas. The sequence continues at coordinate 3,064,793 of NZ_CP180589.1, forward strand.
TTCTTCCTGGGCCTGGCGGTGTTCGGCCTGCGTGCGTGGAGCGCTGCCGCGCGCGAGCAGCGGTAGCGTCGAGCTCGCTCGAGTGCCTTGCGCGCTTCATCCACGCATGGCGTGGATCTACTGGACACGGTCATCCACGCGTGGCGTGGATCTACTGGACACGGTGCATCCACGCATGGCGTGGATCTATTTCGCACTGTGCATCCACGCGTGGCGTGGATCTACTGGGTGAGGGCCAGGCCCAGCCGCAGCGGTTGGCGCATGTCGGCCGGGGGGGCTTCGGTCAGCGGCGCGGCCTGCAGGGTGGCGCGCAGGTCCGCATCGACCCCGGCATCGCCCAGGCTGTCGAACTCCAGCTTCGAGATGCGGCCGTCCGCCGCGATCCACACGCTGACCACCAGCGGCGCAGGCGCGGGCGTCGCCGGCTGCGCCTGCATCCATGCCAGCACGCGCTGCACATGGGGATCCTCGGGCTGCTGCAGGCGCTGCTGCAACTGCCCACCCACCGACGCCGCATAGGCCATCCAGTGTGCCGGCGCTTCCTGTGCCGCCACTGGGCCGCTGCCCAGCGCCAGCAGCCCCAGCAGTGATGCCAGCGGCCGCCACCAGCGGCGCATTCCCGGTCGTTTGCCTGAAGAAGCCATGCCTGCCTCGCCATTCCATCCAGCCCAGCATGGTCGGCGCGGCAGATGACAGACAGATGGCGGCGCCGGTGCGTTACTCGGCCAGGTCGGCCAGCACCTTGCGCGACGGGGCGAAGAAGGTCACGCCGGTGGTGGCGGTGGAGAAATCCAGGATGCGGTCGTGCAGCGGCGCGGGGTTGCCGATGAACATGCGCTCGAGCATCTGCTCGATCACCCACAGGCGGCGCGTATAGCCGATGAAGTAGGTGCCGTACTCGCCGCGGCCCGGGTTGGCGAAGGGCATGTTGTCGCGCAGGATCTCATGCTCGCCGTCGGCATCCTCGATGGTGCACAGCGTCTTGTGCGATTTCTGTGCATCGGCCGGCGCATCGTCCAGCTCGATGTTGTCGTGCTTGGTGCGGCCGATGATCGCTTCCTGCGCCTCGGTCTTCTGTGCACGCCAGGCCTCCAGGTTGTGCAGGTACTTCTGCACCACCACGTAGCTGCCACCGGCGTGATCGGGGTCTTCGTCGCCGACGATGGTGGCTTCCGGCAGCGACAGCCCTTCCGGGTTGGCCGTGCCGTCGACGAAGTCCAGCAGGTCGCGGCCATCGAAGTAACGGAAACCGGCCACGTCATCCACCGTTTCCACCGCATCGCCGAAGGCCATCAGCAGATTGCGCTCGAAGGCCACGATCAGATCCATGGTGCGCGCACGCACGTGGTACAGCAGGTCGCCCGGGGTCGACACCGCGGTATGGGTGGCGCCCTTGATCTCGCGGAACGGCTTCAGCTCGCGCGGCGGCGTGCCGCCCACCACCGCTTCCCACACGCGGTGGCCGATGGCCACGTTGCAGGTGAAGGTGCGCTCGATATCGCGGATGGCAGTGTTCTTGATCAGGTCATCGGTGCTGCCCAGCACCTCGCGCACCTTGGCGATGGCGTCCCCATCGTCCTTCACCTTCAGCACCAGGAACGCGGCCGAGTGGGTCAGCGGCGCAGTGATCTGCTGCGGCTCGTTGTCGAGCGTGTGGTTGAGGGCGGTAATCGGTGCGGGCTGGGAATTCACGGTACATCCTGCTGGCGTGGGGCGGGCGCATCGCGCGCGGCGAAGTGCGGGCGATTCTAGCGGAACCACCCCTGCTGGTGGTGGAGCTGCAGTAGAGCCACGCCATGCGTGGATGATCTGCTCAGCCATGCATGGCATGGCTCTATTTGAAGCGTTGGCATGGATCTACGGCCGGGCAGCGAGGCCAGTCCAGGCAAAAAAAAGAAGCCCGGCGCGAGGCCGGGCTTCGGGTGGCGTGCGGGAGAGAGAGAGCACACGCCGGTAACGCTTTTCTACTGCAGTACTGCTTGTTACCAGGTGAAGCGCGGGCCCACGAACCACTCGCGGTCGCCGGCCTTAGCCAGCTTCACTTCGCCGCTCAGGCCCCAGTTCGGGGTGAACTTGGCGGTGGCGCCGACGCGGCCGTAGAACTCGCCGTCCGGGTTGATGCCGTGCTTCTTGCTGTAATCCTCGTAACCGGCCAGCGCATAGCCTTCCAGGTACGGGTTGAACGCGGTGCGCACGCCCACTTCGGTGGAATAGCCGTTGAAGTCCAGGCCATGCTTCAGGTCGAACTTCTGGTACGCAACACGAGCCACCAGATCGGTGTTCGGTGCGATGCCGTAGTTGTAGCCAGCACCGATGCGCCACTGGGCGACATCGTTCTTGAAGGTGTCGGTTTCCTGCTTGCTGTAATCACCGAAGACCGAGAAGTTCGGGTGCACGGCAACCGAGCCCTTCACGCCCCAGCCATCGGCGTCGCCGCCCTTGGCATCGGTGTTCACGTAACCGCCTTCAACGTAGTTGTACGACAGGCCATCGGCAGCCGATGCAGCGAACGGCAGGGCAGCCAGCAGACCCAGGGCGAGCAGCGAATTCTTGATCATCGGGACACACCTTTAATTATTTTGGTTTCGTCGGCCGCCCCCCGGGAGGGGGAGAGAGAAGGGGTGGTCGACAGGTGTGAATTATCCGTTTGTTGATGAAATCGCCCCTGAATATTGAACTGACCAGTACATGAATGAAGTTGCTGTTCAGGGAACTCCGTTGGATGGGCCGTGCTGTGCGGGCGCGCAACGTAGGCGAGGGCGCCGGAGAAGATCTGCAACTTTTCCCATAGCGGTTCGGTCATGCGCTCTCTACCATTCGCGGCCACCTTCTACCTGTGATTGCGCGTGAAACCCTTCCTGCTGCAAAGCCTCGTCTGCGTCGCGTGCCTTCTCCCTGTCATGGCTGTTTCGCGGGACTTCGTCGCCGAGCCAGCGGCCGCGCCAGACGTTGCTTCCACCACCACTTACACGAAGGACGGGTTGAAGATGCAGGTGCCCGGCAACTGGAACGTCGTGGAGGACCATCCCAGTGATGGAGCCAATGAGCGGCGTGTTTTCATCGAAGCCAACAAGACCCGCTTCGAAGTGTTGACCCTGGAGGTCACTGTCCATCTCGTCCCTGCGAGCCACGTCCTGACATTGCCGGAATGGGCCGCGCACTTGTACTCAGAGGAAGTGGGCGACAGCGAAAACTATGGACCACCCAGCTACACGGCCTATCAGCTGTCGCCAGAGGTGAAAGCCCATTCCACCCAGTTCCGGCACAACGTTTTTGAGGACGATGCGCCCTATTCCCGGCGCCTGCACGTGCTGGCCGCCAAACGGTGCGGCGCGCAGTGGAACTGCTATGCGTCCACCTGGACGTTGGATGCGAACCGCGCGGCCGCGGAAACTGGCATTCGGAAAATCATGGAAACGGTGACCTTCGCGGACTGAACGCTGCGTGCTGCGAGCAGATCGCGCCGATCCTGCAGACGGCGACCGCCGCCTGCAGGCACATGCCCATGCTTCAACCCGATCCGGGCATGACTCGCCCCTTACCCACGCTCACTCAGCGCGCGTCAAAGCGCTCCGCGCTGGCCGGGCTTGCCCGTGCCGCGAGCACCAGTGCCGCACCGGTCACGCAGGCCATCGCCACCCACGCGACACTGAGGTCACCCACGGTGTCGCGGATCGAACCGGCCACGAAGGGCAGCACGCCGCCTACCAGATAGCCCACGCCCTGCACGAAGGACACCAGGATGCCTGCCTTGGCCGGCTGGCTGCAGTGGTCCATCACCAGTATCAGGGTCATCGGGAACAGGCCACCGATCGACAGGCCCAGCAGGCACATCATCAGCCACGGCGCATACATCGGGGCCACGCCGATCAGCACATAGGTCAGCGCGGTGGCGGCCAGGAACAGCGCCAGCATCCCGCGGCGGTCGCCGAAGCGCGGGGCCAGCCAGGACACGAGGAAGCCACCGGCCACCTCGGACAGGCTCAGCGCCGCCAGCATGAAGCCGGCCTCGTTCGCGCGTACGCCCGCCTCCATCATGTACGGCGCGATCCACGCCAGGCACAGCGTGTAGCAGCTGCTGGACACGCAGAACAGCGCAACCAGCAACCAGGTGCGTCCATGCTGCCAGGGCCGGAAAGCGGCGGGCCTGCCGGCGGTGGCAGACGCGCTGGCGGCCGGTGCGTCGGCATGCCCGCTGTTGGGCAGCCACAGCGCGATGCCGGCCATGGCCAGCACCGCCCAGAAGGCCATCGTGCCCTGCCAGTCCAGCCAGTGCAGCAGCGCCGATGCGCTGGCCGCCGCAAGTGCGGCGCCGCCCATGATCATGCTCACGTACAGGCCCATCAACAGGTCGACGCGGTGCGGGAAGCGGGTCTTGATGTAGCCGGGAATGAGCGACTGCACGATGCCGATGCCCAAGCCTGCGGCCACGCTGGAGCCCATCAGCCACAGCGGTTCATGCGAGGCCAGCTTGGCCAGCGCCGAGGCCGCAGTGAGCGCCAGGCCGATGGCCACGCCCCGCCGGTAGCCCAGGCGATAGACCAGGCCGCCGGCCATCGCGATCAGGCCCATGGCCATCATCGGCAGGCTGGTAAGCCAGCCGATCTGCTCGAAGCTCATGCCATTGCTGGCGCGGATGGAATCGGTCAGCAGGCTGACCACGGCCAGCACCGGGCGCAGGTTCAGGCCGACCAGCAGGAGGGCCAGCACCGGGATCAGCCCGGGACGCGAAGTTGCAGGTGATTTCATGTCTTACGGCCGCAGGGATGCGGCCGGCCTTCCTTCTTGGATCAGTACACTTGGATCAATACGGAGCCCATGCGGCAGGCGGCGCCTGGCCGGGCAGTGTCTCGGTGCGAAGGGCTGTGCAGCAGCGCATTCGACCGGAAAGGCAGCGTACGCCGGCGCACGATCGGCACCCGGCAGCAGGCCATCAACGTAATGATACCAAATGTGCCCGCCGGGCCTGAACGGACCAGGCCGCCGGCGGGCTCCATCCACCTGGCGTCAGGCCGTCAGTTCATCACGGATGATCCGGGCACCGGCACTGAGCGCGCGCAGCTTGCCACGGGCCACCTCGCGCGGCAGCGGCGCCATGCCGCAGTTGGTGCTCGGGTACAGCTTGTCGGCATCCACGAACTGCAGGGCATTGCGCAGTGTGTTGGCCACCTCCTCCGGCGTCTCGACCGTGTTGGAGGCCACGTCGATGGCACCCACCATCACCTTCTTGCCGCGCACCAGTTCGATCAGGTCGATGGGCACGTGCGAGTTGTGGCATTCCAGCGAAATGATGTCGAGGCTGGAGGCCTGCAGCTTCGGGAAGGATTCCTCGTACTGGCGCCATTCCGACCCCAGCGTCTGCTTCCAGTCGGTGTTGGCCTTGATACCGTATCCGTAGCAGATGTGCACCGCCGTTTCGCACTTCAGGCCTTCCACCGCACGCTCCAGCGCCGCCACGCCCCAGTCGTTCACTTCATCGAAGAACACATTGAAGGCCGGTTCGTCGAACTGGATGATGTCCACGCCGGCCGCTTCCAGTTCCTTCGCCTCCTCGTTGAGGATCTTCGCGAATTCCCAGGCCAGCTTTTCGCGGCTCTTGTAGTGCGCGTCATACAGCGTGTCGATCATGGTCATCGGGCCCGGCAGCGCCCACTTGATCGGCTGCGCGGTCTGCCCGCGCAGGAACTTCGCGTCTTCCACGAACACCGGCTTCGGGCGGCTGACCGCGCCCACCACGGTGGGCACGCTGGCGTCGTAGCGGTTGCGGATGCGGACGGTCTCGCGCTTCTCGAAATCGACCCCGCTCAAGTGCTCGATGAAGGTGGTGACGAAATGCTGCCGCGTCTGTTCGCCATCGCTGACGATGTCGATGCCGGCGTGCTGCTGTTCCTGCAGGGACAGGCGCAACGCATCCTGCTTGCCTTCGGCCAGTTCCTCGTCCTGCAGTTTCCAGGGCGACCAGAGCTTTTCAGGCTGTGCCAGCCACGAAGGCTTGGGCAGGCTACCGGCGGTGGACGTGGGCAGTAGTAGTTTCTTCATCGTGATCGGGGTCTTGTGTCCTGGGGAGGGAAAGCGATGGATCAGCGGGCGGCCCACTGCTCAAGCACGCTGCGGTAGGGCTTGATGAAGTGTTCTTCGGTGAACCGGCCCTGCTTGACCGCCAGCTGGCTGCGCTCTTCGCGGTCGTAGACGATGCGGGTGGACGAATAGTCCTGGTGCTTCAGGCTGGGCTGGTAGACCTTGCCGGCCACGGAATTGGCGTTGTAGATCTCCGGGCGGTAGATCTTCTGGAACGCTTCCATGGTGCTGATGGTGCCGATCAGTTCCAGATTCGAATAGTCGCCCAGCAGGTCGCCCTGGAAGTAGAACGCCAGCGGCGCGACGCTGCCCGGCGGCATGAAGTAGCGCGCCTGCAGGCCCATCTTGTCGAAGTACTGGTCGGTGGGCGAGAACTCGCCCTGGCGGTATTCCACGCCCAGGATGGGGTGGTGGTTCTCGGTGCGGTGGTAGGTCTTGCTGCTGGACACGCTGATGCAGATCACCGGCGCCTTGTTGAAGTTGGCGTGGTAGGCATCCGATTCCAGGAAGTGCTTGAACAGCTTGCCGTGCAGATCACCAAAGCCTTCGGGAATGCCGAAGGTGGCCTTGCCCTCGTTGCTGGCCGGCAGCACGACACTGAAATCGTAGTCGCGCACATAGGAGGAGAAATTGTTGCCGACGATGCCGTCGGTGCGCGCACCGGTGTGCGTATCGACAATGGTGGGCCGCAGCACCTCGATCAGCGGGAACGGATCGCGGCCGTCGCGGCCATCGATGTGCATCTCCACCGAGATGATGTCCAGTTCCACCGCATAGCGATCGGCGCTGGGGTTGTCCCAGTGCGCCAGGTCGTTGAAGCGGTTGTTGATCATGCTGATCGTATTGCGCAGGTTTTCCCTGCGCGATTCACCACGGGCCAGGTTGGCGAAGTTGGTGGTGATGCGCGTGCCGTCAGCGGGCTGGTAATCCTCGTTGAACGGGATGCGCGTGATCTGGAAGGTGAAATTGTCGGCGGTCATGGGCGGTGTTCCGGTTGCTTAAAGAGCGTCGGCGGTTTCGGCCGCGAGCGGCGCGGTGCGCTGGGACAGTGCCAGCAGCGGCAGTGCCCGCTGCACGGCCAGGTGCGCCCGCTGCAGCAGGGCCTCGTCGTGCACGCGGCCGTCGGCGAAATCCTTGTCGGTGGCGTACACGCCCAGCGGCAGGGTGCGGGCCTGGAAGAAGCTGAAAAGCGGCCGCAGCTGGTGGTCGATCATCAGCGCATGGCGCTCGCTGCCGCCGGTGGCGGCCAGCAGGATGGGCGTGTCGACCAGGGCGTCCTGGTGGATGAAGTCGAAGAAGTGCTTGAACAGGCCGGTATAGGAGCCGCGGTAGACCGGGGTGGCAACGACCAGCACATCGGCCTGCTCGACGGCGGCCAGGGCCTGTTCGGCGGCGGCCGGCAGCTGCGAACGCCACAGCGCACCGGCCAGCTGCGGGGCCAGCTGGCCCAGTTCGACCAGATGCGGCTGGCAGGGCACGTGTTCGCCAACCAGCTCCAGCAGGTGCTCGCACAGGGTGGCGGCCCGTGAGGGGCGCTGCAGGCCGCCGGAGACGGCGACGATACGGAGGGGGCGGTGGGGAGAAAGCATGACCCGATCCTAGTCAGGGCCTTCCATGACGTAAAATGGTTTTACTTCACACATCCATGAGCGGGATTCATCGACATGCTGGAACGCATCCACCTGAGCATCGTCCAGCATGTCGAGCAGCAGGGCTCGCTGACCGCCGCCGCCGGCGTGCTGAACCTGACCCAGTCGGCCCTGAGCCACAGCATGAAGAAGCTGGAACAGCAGCTGGGCACGGATGTCTGGCTGCGCGAGGGCCGCAGCCTGCGCCTGACCCAGGCCGGCCAGTACCTGCTGGCCGTGGCCAACCGCGTGCTGCCGCAGCTGGACCTGGCCGAGGAACGGTTGGGCCAGTTCGCCCAGGGCGAGCGCGGGTCGCTGCGCATCGGCATGGAATGCCACCCGTGCTACCAGTGGCTGCTGAAGATCGTCTCGCCCTACCTGGCCGCCTGGCCCGACGTGGATGTGGACGTGAAGCAGAAATTCCAGTTCGGCGGCATCGGTGCCCTGTTCGGCTATGAGATCGACCTGCTGGTCACGCCCGATCCGCTGCTGAAGCCGGGCCTGAAGTTCGTGCCGGTGTTCGACTACGAACAGGTGCTGGTGGTGGCCAGCAACCACCCGCTGGCCAAGGTGGATCATGTGAAGCCACGCCAGCTGACCCAGGAAGTGCTGATCAGCTACCCGGTGCCGTTCGAGCGGCTGGACATCTACAACCAGTTCCTGCTGCCGGCCGGGGTCACCCCGCGCCGCCACAAGGCCATCGAAACCACCGACATCATGATGCAGATGGTGGCCAGCGGCCGCGGCGTGGCGGCCATGCCGCGCTGGCTGGTGGAAGAGTACGCCGCGCGGATGGACGTGGTGCCGGTGCGCCTTGGTGCCAAGGGCATTCCCAAGCAGATCTACCTGGGTGCGCGCGAAGCCGATACCGGCATCGATTACCTTCAGGCCTTCGTCGAACTGGCGCGTGCCAGCTCGATCGCCAGCAGCGTGCGCGGGGCGGGCTGATGTCCGCAGGCAACGCTGGGGTGGCGCGTGATTTCATCACCACCTGCTCGCTGGAAGTCAGCGCCAAGGCCATGCCCGCGCTGCGCGCGGAAGCGGCACGCATCGCGCGCGGTACCACCATTTCCATTCCCTACCTGCCCAGCGAGGATGACGACGCGCGGCTGGCTGCAGCACGCACGGTGCGCGAGCTGGGCTTCGAGCCGATGCCGCATGTTTCCGCGCGGCGCATCGGCTCGCAGGCGGCATTGCAGCGCTTCATCGATCGTGCGGTCACGGAAGCCGGCGTGGCGCAGTGCCTGCTGATCGCAGGGGATCCGCCCACGCCTGCCGGGCCGTTCGCCGACAGTGCGGCCATCCTCGACACCGGCATGCTGGAGCGCGCCGGCATCAAGGTAGTCGCGGTGGGCGGGCATCCGGAAGGCCATCCTGCGATGAACGCTGCCGAGCGCTGGCAGGTGCTGGAGCGCAAGTGCCGCAGCATTGAAGCACGCGGCATGGCGCCGGTGATCATCACCCAGTTCGCCTTCGACGCCGACATCGTGCTGGCCTGGCTGGACACGCTGCGCGGCAATGGCATCACCCACCCGGTACTGGTGGGCGTTCCCGGGCCGGCCAGCATCGCGCGCCTGGTGCGCTACGCGGCCATGTGCGGCGTGGGCGCCAGCGCGTCGATGCTGGCCCGCTACGGCATTTCGATCGGCCGGCTGCTGGGCACGGCCGGGCCGGATGTATTCGTGGATCGGCTGGTGGAAGGACTGACCGAGTCGCATGGCCCGGTCAGCCCGCACCTGTTTCCGTTCGGCGGCATCGCGCCGTCCATGGCCTGGGTGGAGCAATATCGCGCGCGCACAGGCGCTTGATTCGCAGCCCGCCCTGCGCAAGGAAAACGCGCACGGCTACGATACGTGCCTTGATCGAAGCACAGGGAAGGTACTTGCATGCAGATGAAGCCACCGCGCGAGCCGCTCGGCGTTGTCCGTGATTGGGCCAACGAGCTTTCGCAGAAGCTGGGGCGGCCGGTAGAGACCCTGGTCGACAATGGGTTGTCCGCCTATGACTTTTCGGTCGACACGCGGGTCGAACTGCGAAGGCCCACGGGCTTCACGATCTCCATTCCCCTTTCGTTCTGCGTCATCGACGCCAACAGGGGCGTGGCCGTCTTCAGCGAGCACGACGGCTACATGGAATTCAGTCTGGAAGAAGACGACGTGGCCAGCGAAATTGTCGAACACAGCTATCGGCACGGCGCTTGATTGGCGGCAGGCCCAGCCATCCATTGGCGAACAGAAGACGCTCGTCTGGCAAGCACAACAGGAAGGATCTTACGGCTGCGTGATGGCTGTTCAGCTGCTTTCAGGCTTCGCGCAATGCGAATAAATGAAGCTGAATTCGCCCTGATTGCAGCTTTTTCACGTTCTCTCCACGTAGGCGAATTCCAGCTGAAAGCCGTGACGTAGCTTCGACCAAAACGCCGCTATATTCCGGACTCCCCAGACGAAGGAGGGAGTGCAATGACCCTTTCCATGCAGCACCTGAAGATGGCACGTCCGCTTGGCGTGGCAATCCTGGCCCTCAGCCTTGGCGCCTGCGCCAGCTACAAAGAAGACTTCGCGAAGGTCAACTCGCGCCTCGACGCGCTTGACGTGAAGGTACAGGGCGCGGCGCAGAGCGCCGAGTCCGCCAACCAGTCCGCACAGCAGGCCAACCAGCGCCTGGACCAGATCGAAGGTCGCGTGCAGAGGCTCGAAACCGCTCCCCGCCGCACGCCGCGCGGCTAACGCTGCACGGGGAGCCAGTGGCCTTACCGCCACTGGCTCCCTCGTTACCGCCTTGACCAGAGGTACCGCGCCATCCGTACGTACACATCCCCCGCAATCCGCACCGCCTGCGCCGCGCTGACCCTTGCGCTGGCACTGGCAGGTACCGGCGTGGCCAGCGCCAAGGGCGCCAAGGATGCCGCTACGCAACCCACCACCGCCCTCGATGAACTTCCGCAGGGCCAGGAAGTGTCCGACACGGTGATTGAACTGGCCGGTTGGGTGGTGGCCAGCAAGGACAGCGAAGGCTATCCGTTCGCGATCATGGACAAGGCCGCAGCGCAGGTCCTGATCTTCGGCAGTGACGGCAAGCTGCGCGGTGCAGCGCCAGCGTTGTTTGGATCGGCCAAGGGCGACCACTCCGCGCCAAACGTGGCCAAGCTCGCGCTCAGCGCGATTCCCGGCCACGACCGCACGACCCCGGCCGGCCGCTTCATTGGTGGCTATGGCCCGTCCGACGACGCCGGCCGCGTGCTGTGGGTGGATTACGATTCCGCAGTGTCCATGCACCCGCTGCCGCCGGGTACCCCGAAGGAAAAGCGCGCGCAGCGCCTGGCAACGCCGACGCCGGATGACAACCGCGTCACCCACGGCTGCATCAATGTCAGCCCCAGCTTCTACGAGCAGGTGGTCCAGTCCACGTTCGAGAAGGGCGGCGTGTTCTACGTGCTGCCGGACAAGGACTCGCTGGAAGAGACCTTCCCCGCATTCGCGCAGAGCCGCGCCGGGGCGCACATCAAGGGTGACGAGGGCACGCGTTCTGCCGGCAAGTGACCGGCCGCACGCGCGCTTGAACACCGCAGGCACCGTGGCAGGGCCGCCGGCCCGCCACAGCCTCGGCGCGCGCACCGCGCGCCTTGACGCGGCAGCCGCCATGACCGATACCTGCCCCACCCGCAGGGATGGGACGCATGGTGGATGGACGCAGTGACCGCAACTGAGGTGATCTGGGGCCAACGCCCTGGCGAGGACGCCTTCGAGATCCGCATCGAGATCGGCACGCCCTACCCGGTCGGCGACAGCCCGCAGGAGTGGGGCTGCCCGGTGGCGGTATACCCGCTGTTCAACACGCTGCACGATGCACACGGCGGCAGTTCGCTGCATGCGCTGTGCCTGGCAATGTCGCTGGCGCTCGACCTGCTGCAGGGATTCAGGGACAAGGGCGGCGTGCTCTTCTACACGCCGGGCGAGGAATTTCCCATCGAAGCCTATGCGTTCGGCATTGCCTGCAGACCGGATACGCGCTGAGGATCGGCGTCTGTCGCCATCGGCGCGCAACGACCTGCTGTGCTGCACCTACAACTTCGACACATGTCGCATATTGCCCGAACGGCGGCGCGCCTTGCGGCGTATGCCTCTGAGGCGGCTTAACAGCATGCAAGAATGCTGAAAGCGTCTTACATCGAATGCGGTTTGCAACTTGTCTGATGGGCACTGCCCAGCCAAGCGAGTACAGATGACGTGCCACCGAAAACGGGTGGCCGGGCATCGAAAACCCGTAGATTGAGTGAGTTGTTTACGCTTGCCGGCCGGCGTCACTGCGCGTGGCGCCGGCCGGCAATCCGTCTGCCGGCTATGGCGGGCGGAGCGTGGAGGCCTTGTGCCTGCCGGTCTTGTACTCAATCTCCCGGTTTTCGAGCCACGTCTCCGCCCGCCACCTTCGTGTGGCGGCGACCGACTGTCCTGCACGGAGCACACGCCATGACCACACCGAAGTTTTCCGGCCACACCCCCGCCAACACCGAACACGACGCACCGCCCGCCACCGGCGACGCCAGCGCCTTCATCTGCGCCCTGAAGGACATTGGCCACGGCGCCGCCGCAGATGGCCAGCCCTGGCCCGAACCGCAGCTGCGCGCTGGCCGCCGCATCGCCCTGGCAGACGCGGATTGCGCGCAGGCCGGCCTGACCATCGCACTGGAAATGCTGCTGGCCGGCGAACGCATCCGCCAGAACGGGCCCGACGAGGATTACCCCGGTGACCGGGTGATGGAGGGATTGATGATGGCGTGCCTGGCACTGAATGCGCAGGCCAGCGTACGCATGCGGCCGCAGGAGTAGCGCGCGCGGCCGGCGTTGGCCCGGCGCGACTGCTGCATCACTCGCAGAGCGCGCTGTCTTCCGTCAACGCGGCGTCATCCAGCGGTTGCAACTGCGCGATCTGCTCACGCTGTTCCGCGGCGGGCTCGCCCAGCCACCACACCCGGCAGCGCGCGGTCAGGCGGCCGACCATCTTCGACTGCTCGGGCGAGTACAGCATCGCCAGCGCGGTGCCCGGGCAATCGTGGGCCTGACAGGCGGTGTAGAACCACCACGGCTCGCCCTGCAGCGGCACCAGCTGACCCGGGCCGCTGGGGCCGCTCAGCAGGCGCTTGCGCAGCGAGGGGATGTCCTTGTCGCTGGCTTCGGCTGCGGCGGTGTTCTGCATCAGGGCGTTGAACGCGGCCAGCACCTTGGCGTCCTTGCGGCCGCAGTCGTCCACGGTGTTGCCGCCCACCAGGGTGAAGAAGTGGGTGGCCAGCGGGTTGTCCTTGCAGGTGAGGTCCGCACCGGGGGTTTGTTCTTCCGGCTCGCCTTCGTTGTCCCACACCGAAGGGTCCACACCGTCTTCGATATTCGGTTCGGGTTCCACCACCGTGGCCGTGGCCGCCGCTTCGGCGGCAGGTGCGGCCGGCGCGGCTGCCGGTTCGGGTGCCGCCTGCGGCGCGGGGGCCTGCGAGCACGCAGCCAGCAGCGCGATCATCCATGACATGCCAATGCTTCGAGACTTCATTCCCTGTCCTTGCGTGGGTGGTGCTGCAATCGCGTGTGATTCTATCCCGCCATGCGGTTAGGCTGGCGGTGGCCACTGCCATCCACGCCGGGACGCGACCACATGCATCGTTCAAGGTTTGCCGTGATGTTGCTGGGCGCGTTGTGGGTGGCCGCGCCCTGGCCCGCGGCTGCGCAGGCGCCTGCACAGGCCACGCCCGCTGCACCACTTCCCGACGATGCCCTGCCCCCGGCCCTGGACCGGGTACTGCGCGATTACGAACAGGCCTGGCGCAGCGGCGATGCGAAGGCGCTGGCGGCGTTGTTCACCGAAGATGGATTCGTACTGCAGAGCCAGCATGCACCGGTGCGCGGGCGCGCGGCGATCGAGGCGGCGTATGCCGGCCAGGGCAGCAGCCCATTGCGGTTGCGGGCGTTGGCGCATGCGGTGGACGGCAGCACCGGCTACATCCTGGGTGCGTACACCTACGGCAGCAACGTGGGCGATACCGGCAAGTTCACGCTCACGTTGAAGCGGGTGGGTGATGGCCCGTGGATGATCTTTTCGGACATGGACAACACCAGCGCGCCGCCACGGGCGAAGTAATGCCGTTGGCCGGGCATGGCCCAGCGGTGCCCATCTGATCGGGTCGATGCGCGCAGCCAACGCGCGCCTGCCTTGGCGGGCATCAGATGATGGCCTGCAGGCCCTTGTCGGCGATGATGTTCAGCAGCTTGAGTGCCGGGCCGGTGGGATGGGTTTCCCCTTGCTCCCACTTGCGCACGGTCGATGCCGACGTATGCAGATGAAGCGCAAATATCGGCTGGCTGAATTTCAACGCTTCGCGCAGGCGCTTGATATCGGCAGCGCCGAACTCCCGTACGGGCGGCGGACATATCGCGTCGAACTCGCGCATCGTCACCTTGTTGATCGCACCCGCTTCAACGAGTGCGGCCAGATCGCCGCGCAGCGATTCAATGATCTTGCTCACAATGCACCTCCACTAAAACACCCGATATCACTGCCTGCGACAGCGCTTCGCCGGTCAATTCCAGGAACACCTTGCCGGCGAACTGAAGCGCCTTCTTTTCATCCCGCGTGATGTTCGCCTTGTCACTCTTCGGGAACCCGTGGAGGAACACGTAGCGATCATCGATCCTGGCCGACAGCAGCGTGCGATAGCCAGCGCTCTTGCCAGCACCGGGGCGAGCCACCCGCTTCTTGTAGAGGCAGCCGCCGAGATCGGCGTCGATCAGACCCGCCTCCATCTCCTTGACCGCTCTGCACAAGGCGGCATCAGGCAGCTTCTGGGCCGTTTGCCATCGCGCAATGTCTTTCCGTTTGAGGATATTCGTCATCTGGGCGTCCAAAACATACCCGAAACGGGTACGTTTTTCAACGCCTCGCCACGGGCGAAGTGATGCCGTCGGCCGGGCATGGCCCGGCGCTACCGTTGGGTTTCATCCACATAAAAAAACCCCGGCGCGTGGCCGGGGCTTTTCGGTTCACTTGAACAGCGTGTCCGGGTATTCCGGTTTCTGTTCCCGCGCCAGCAGGGCGCGCAGGCCTTCTGCAGGCGTCTGTTCGCCGTGCAGCACGGCCCGCACGCGGTCGGAAATGGGCAGGTCGATGCCGTGGCGGCGTGCCTGTCGCATCACTTCGTCGGCGGTCTGTACCGATTCCACCACCTGGCCGATTTCGCGCACGGCATCCTGCAGCGTCTGGCCGCGGCCCAGGGCGAGGCCCAGGCGACGGTTGCGCGACAGATCGCCGGTGCAGGTCAGCACCAGGTCGCCCAGGCCGGCCAGACCCATCAGGGTTTCCGGCTTGGCGCCGATGGCGGCGGCCAGGCGCAGCATCTCGTTCAGACCACGGGTGATCAGGCCGGCACGGGCGTTCAGGCCCAGCTGCATGCCGTCGGCCACACCGGTAGCCACGGCCAGCACGTTCTTCATCGCGCCGCCCAGCTCGGCACCCACCATGTCATCGCCCGTATAGGCGCGGAACGCCGGGCCATGCATGGCTTCGGCCACGGTCTGTGCGAATTCCGGTACGTCGCCGTGCACGGTGATGGCGGTGGGCAGCCCCAGGGTGACTTCCTTGGCGAACGAGGGACCGGTGACCACGGCCAGCGGCACGTCGTCACCCAGGATCTCGCGCGCCACTTCATGCAGGAAGCGGCCCGAACCGGGTTCAAAACCCTTGGTGGCCCACGCCACGCCGGCACCGGCCGGGCGCAGCGGTGCCAGCGCACGCACGGTTTCGTTGAACGCGTGCGACGGGGTCACCACCAGCACCCAGGCGGCATCCTGCAGGGCGGCCGCCATGTCGGTGGTCGCACGCAGGCTGTCCGGCAACGGGATGCCCGGCAGGTAACGCGGGTTCTCGTGGCGCTGGTCGATGGCTTCGACCACGGCGGCATCGCGCCCCCACAGCACGGTCGGGTGACCGTGCCGGGCAAGCAGGGTGGCCAGCGCGGTTCCCCAGGAACCGGCGCCCAGCACGGCGATCTTGTCAGCGGTAGTGCTCATCCGTGACGTCGCGGCAGTGATCAGGCGTTGCCGGCCGGCTCGGAGTCAGCCAGCGACGGTGCGTCGCCCTGCTCCTGGCGCTGGCGCAGGGTTTCTGCGTACAGGCCTTCGAAGTTGATCGGCTGCAGGAAGAACGGCGGGAAGCCGCCGGCCTGGATCAGGTCGCTGACCAGCTGGCGCACGTACGGGAACAGGATGTTCGGGCACTGGGTGCCCAGCAGCACGTCGATGGACTGCGGGTCCAGGCCGACCAGGCCGAACACGCCAGCCTGCTTCACTTCGGCCACGTAGGCGGTGCGCTCGCCGGCCTGGCAGGTCAGGGTGACAGCCAGCACGACTTCGAAGGCGTTTTCGCCCAGGCGCTGCACCTGCTGGTTCAGGTTGAGCTGCAGTTCCGGCTGCACCTGGTCATTGAAGATGGTCGGGGCATTCGGCGATTCGAAGGAAACGTCCTTGACGTAGATCTTCTCGACGGTGAACGCGGGGCCGGTGGCGGCATCGACCGGCGCAACGGCGCCGTTGGTGGTCTCTTCGGACATTTCCAGTAACTCCAATGAATGCAATGAAAACGATGGTCGAACTACTGCGATGGGGGCGGCGGCAGGCCCATACAAGGCCGCAGCCGTCACCCCCTGCGATCAGTTGCGGCCCTTGACCAGCGGCAGGTCGGCCTGCTGCCAGGCGGGAATGCCGCCTTCCAGCACCGATACCTTCTCGAAGCCGGCCTTCTTCAGCGCCTTGGCGGCGGTTTCCGAAGCGTTGCCGCTGCGGCACACCAGCACGACCGGGCTCTGCTTGGCGTTGGCCACCAGCTTGTGCTCGGGGCCGAAGGCACTGGCCTGGGCGTTGCGGCTGCCGGCGATGTGGCCCTTTTCGAAGTCACCACTGGCCGACAGATCGACCACGACGGCGCCACCGGCGTTCATCAGCTGGGTCAGCTCGGCGGGCTTGATGCCCTTGTAGCCCCGGAACAGGCGGCGGATTTCGGTGACGATGAGGGCCACGGTCAAGCCGACCAGGGCCGCGGACAGCATCGGGTTTCGGCCTGCGAAGGCCAGCAACTCTTCGTAATTCACTCAGGTCACGGGTCGATTAAGCGGGCGCCGATTGTCGCACAAGCCGGCTGCGGGCCGTCACTGCCCCTTCCACAGGTCCGGCAGGCCGGCGGCCTGCCACCAGCGCTTGGCTTCCGGATCCCAGCGCCAGCGCTCGACCACCACCACGGTGCGCTCGGCCTGGGTGTTCTGGTTGATCACCCCGATTTCCACCCGGCGCTCGACCTGGCCACCGTCCAGCGAGGCGCTGCTGCGCTCGCGGTAGGAGGACACGCGCAGCTGCGCGTAACGGCCCAACTCGAACTCGGTGGGGGGCTTTTCCTTGCGCAGCTGGGGGTCCAGGTAGGCAATGGCATCGTCCATGCTGCCCCAGCGGATGGTCGCCCCGTAGGCGATCTGGGTCTCTTCCAGCAGTTTGCGCTGCTTGCGGGTGAGATCGTCGGCGGCCGCGCTGGCCACGGCGCTGACCAGCAGCAGGGAGCACATCAGGATCTGGATGAGGCGGCGCATCGGTGGTTTCCCCAGGACGTCAGCCTGCCATCCTACCCTTTGGCGAAGGCAACGAAACGACCGCTCAGTTCGGCGGCCGAACGGCCGTCGGCGCCCGGCTGGCGGGCGACGATGCTGATGCGGGCCTTGCCACGCTGGCGGAAGGTGGACAGGAACGTATCCCAGCTGCTGGCTTCGGCGGTTTCGGCGTGGGCGTGCAGGTCTTCATAGACCGGGGCCAGGTAGCGCAGGTTGCTGTCGGCCACGTAGACCTCGGCGTCGTGGCCGGCCAGGCGCAGGCGCAGGCTGACCAGCGCCCAGCCGGACAGGGTCAGCACCGAGGCCAGGCTGCCGCCGAAAGCGTTGCCCTTGTCGTTGACGTTGGCGGCCAGCGGCGCGGTGATGCGCAGCACGCCATCGGCGTAGCCATCCAGGCGGATCTGCATCGCACGTACCGCCGGCATGCAGTCCAGCACGTCCTGCAGGGAGGCCAACGAGGAAGTCAGGGCATCAACGGACATCGAGCAGCAACCACGACAACGAAGGGCCCGCATAATGACGTCAATGGCCAACCATACGATACCCACTGGCTGGACCCTGATCTCGCTGCGGCCGCAGGGCCAGCACGCCGTGCTGCGCCGCGCCATCGCCCCGTTGGGCGGGGCTGTGCTGGGATTGTCACCTTGGCGGCTGCAGCGCCTGCAGGGCGTGGCGGTCGAACAGCGGCTGAACCAGGCACTGGCCTGTGCGCGGGTGGTGTTCACCAGCCCGGCCGCAGTGGACGCCGCCGCGGCGCTGCGCCCGCTGGCCGGTACCCAGCAAGGGCCGTGGCTGACCGTGGGCGAAGGCACCGCGCGCGCCCTGCACGCACAGGGCATCGCCGACGTGCATGCCCCGCAGCGGATGGACAGCGAGGGCCTGCTGGGGCTGCCGGTGCTGGCCGACGTGCGCGGCATGGACATCGGTCTGGTGACCGCCCCCGGCGGCCGCGGGCTGATCGCGGCGCAACTGCAGGACGCTGGTGCGCGCATCGTGCGTGCAGACGTCTACCAGCGTGTGCCGCTGCGCCTGTCACGTCGCAATTTGGCGCGATTGGCCCACTCGGCGACACCCTGGCTGCTGGCCGTCAGCAGTGGCGAGGCGCTGCAGCGCTTCTGGCAGTCGTTGTCCCCCGGTTGGCAGCAGCAGCTGCGCGCGCACGCCATCGTGCTGGCCGCCAGCGACCGTCTGGCCGAACAGGCACAGGCGCTGGGGCTGCAGCGCGTGGTGCGCAGCGAAGGCCCCACTGTCGCCCACCTGACCGCCGCTGCACACGCCGCGCTCACTGCCCCGGCAGCGACCTGAACAGGCGCCCGGCGCACGCTTGCCGGGGTCATCGCCAGCGGTGATGCTGTGCGCAACGCTGCCTGCCGGAACCGATCCGGCGACGCCGCCGACAAGGAAGCCCGATGAACGACACCCTGCCACCTGCCCCGCCCCGCCGCCCTGCGCGCTGGCTGCTGCCGCTTGCCGGGGTGGTGGTGCTGGCGGCCGCTGGCTATGCCGGCTGGCACTACTGGCAGCAGGCACAGCACGACCGGCAGGCGCAGGCACAGACCACCGCCGTGCAGCTGAAGGGCCTGGAAGCCACCGTGGAGGCGCTGCGCCGCGACCAGCGCGCGACCAGCCAGCGCCTGCAGGATGCGGCGGCCACCAACCGCGTGCTGCGCGATGAAATGCTGGGCCTGTCCCAGCGCAGTGCCCTGCTGGAAGAGAACCTGACCAAGCTGACCGAGAGCGCCAACCAGGGCCGCCAGGCCGTGCAGCGCGACGAGGCCGAGCTGCTGCTGACCCAGGCCGCGCAGCGGCTGGCCTTTGCCGATGATGTGGACGGCGCACGCCGCCTGTATGCCCAGGCCGCCACCGCGCTGGCCGACCTGCCCGACAACGAAGGCCTGAACCTGCGCCAGGCGCTGGTGCAGGAACGCGATGCACTGGACACGCTGGGCCACGGCCCACGCGTGCAGGCCCTGCAGCGCCTGGATGCGGTCGCGCAGGCCCTGCAGGGGCTGCCTTCGGAACTGCCGCCTTCGCCGGCCGAGGCCGCCGCACGGCCGTGGTGGCAATCGGCGCTGGCGCCCTTCGTGGATATCACCCCCAGCCGCTTGAACGGCCCGCTGACCCAGGCCGAGCGCGGCGCCGCCGATGACGCCCTGCAGGTGGAACTGACCCTGGCGCGCGCAGCGATCGAGCGCGGCGACCGTTCTGGCCGCGATGCCGCACTGGCTCGCGTGGCCCAGTGGGCACAACGCCGCTGGCCGGATTCACCGGGCCTGCGCGCACAACATGCTGAACTCCAGGCCCTGCGCCAGTTGCCGCTGCAGGCCGAGAACAGCGTGCTCGGCAGCACCCTGCAACAACTGCGCTCCCAGACCGACCGGAGGTAATGCCCGATGAAACCCCTGCAATCCCTGGTCGTACTGCTGTTGGCCGTGGCCATCGGCGTGGTGGCTGCCCAATGGCTGGGCACCGACGACCTGAACCGCTACGGCGAAGTGATCCTGCGCTACGGCGGCTACGACTACCACAGCAACCTGCCCAAGGTGGCGCTGCTGGCGGTGATCGGCCTGCTGGTGCTGTGGCTGCTGTGGAGCCTGGTGGCCGCACCGTTCCGCGCCTGGGGCCGCTACCGCCGCAAGCAGGGCCGCGTGCGCCTGATCGACGGCCTGCAGGCCTACGAACACGGCCAGTGGCAGCGCGCGGAGAAGCTGCTGGACGGCGCCGCCGGCGACCCGGAAGTGCGCGGTGTGGCCCTGGCCAATGCCGTGCGCAGCGCGCAGTCGCGTGCCGATGCCGCCGCCGGCGAAGCCCTGCTGCAGCGCCTGGGCGAAAGCGATGCCACGCTGCAGGCCCTGCTGCGCGCCGAACAGCTGCTGGCGCGCGACCTGCCGGTGGATGCGATCAACGCACTGGACGTGGCGGCCATCCAGCCGCTGCCGCCGCGCGGCCTGTGGCTGCGTACCGAAGCGCTGGCCCAGGCCGGGCGTGCGCATGAGGCCTACGGCCAGCTGGGCGCACTGCGGCAGAGCAAGGTGCTGCCGGCCGAAGCGGCCAGCGAACTGGAAGCACGCCTGGCCGCCCAGGCCCTGCTGGAAGCCGGCGATGTGAACGCGCTGGCCGCGCAATGGGAGGCCACACCGAAGGCGCTGCGCCCGACCCCGGATGTGGTGGCCGCCTATGCCAGCCGCGCCGTGGCCCTGGAATGGGACGAGCCGGCCCTGCTGGCCCTGGAGCAGGCGCTGGACCACCGCTGGGACGACGAACTGGTGGCGCTGTACGGCCGCGTGCCCACCGAGCGCCTGGCCACCCGCCAGGCCAACCTGGCGCGCTGGCGCAACGTGCATGACGATTCGGCGGCCCTGCGCCTGGCCCAGGGCCGCATCGCCCTGGCCCAGCAGCAATGGGACGCCGCCGATGCGTTCCTGCACGAAGCCATTGCCGCCGGTGCCGGTGCGCCGGCGTGGGAGGCTCTGGGTGAAGCGTTTGCGCAGCGCGGCGAACACGCGCTGGCCGCGCAGTGCCTGGCCAATGCGCTGCGCCTGCAGCGTGGCGAGGACAGCGTGGCGCTGGTGCACGGCACCGACGCACCGTTGCGCGCCACGGTGGAAGAGCAGCCGCTAACGGTGCAGCCGCCGGTGTACGACGCCAACGAGGTGCGCGACGAGTTCGGCAACCCGCGGGTGCCGTAAGCGGACGAGGCCACACCGGTCCATAAAAAAACGCCGCCCGATGGGCGGCGTTTTGCTGGGTAGATCCACGCCGTGCGTGGATGCACTCAGCGTTCGACGATCGCCACCACGCCCATGCCGCCGGCGGTGCAGATCGACACCAGCGCGCGGCCACCGCCGCGTTCGGCCAGCTGCTTGGCCGCCGTGGCGATCACGCGTGCGCCGGTGGCGGCGAACGGGTGGCCGGTGGCCAGCGACGAACCCAGCAGGTTGATCTTGTCCGGGTCGATGCGGCCCATCGGTGCATCCAGGCCCAGGCGGTTGCGGCAGTAATCCTCGCTTTCCCAGGCACGCAGGGTGCACAGCACCTGCGCGGCAAAGGCTTCGTGGATCTCGTAGATATCGAAGTCCTGCAGGGTCAGGCCGTTGCGCTTGAGCATTTCCGGCACGGCCACGGTGGGCGCCATCAGCAGGCCTTCGCCGTGCACGAAATCCACCGCCGACACATGCGCATCGCGCAGGTAGGCCTGCGGTTCGTGGCCGTGCGCGCGCGCCCACTCTTCGCTGGCCAGCAGCACCGCAGCGGCGCCGTCGGTGAGCGGGGTGGAATTGGCGGCGGTGAGGGTGCCGCGGCCGGATACCTTGTCGAAGGCCGGCTTCAGCGTGGCGAGCTTTTCCAGCGAGGTATCGGCGCGCAGGATGTTGTCACGCTCGACGCCGCGGAACGGGGCGATCAGGTCGTTGAAGAAACCGCGCTCGTAGGCGGCAGCCAGCTTCTTGTGCGAGGACACCGCCCATTCGTCCTGCGAATCGCGGGAGATGTTCCATTCCTTGGCCATGTCCTCGCAGTGGTCGCCCATGCTCTTGCCGGTGCGCGGCTCGGCCACGCCGGGGAATTCGGGCTTCAGTTCGGACAGCTTGAAACCGGCGGTGAGCGCGCGGATCTTGTCGCCGGTGCTCTTGGCGCGGTTGGCCGCCAGCAGGCGCGCGCGCAGCTTCTTGCCGTAGACGATCGGCACATCGGAGGTGGTGTCCGAACCGCCGCCGATGCCCGATTCGATCTGGCCCAGGGCGATCTTGTTGGCCACGGTGATGATGCTGTCCAGCGAGGTGCCGCAGGCGCGCTGCAGGGTGATGCCCGGCGTCAGCGGCGACAGGCCGGAGGACAGCGTGGCTTCGCGGCCCAGGTTCCAGTCGCTGGAATGCTTGATGACCGCGCCCATCGCCACTTCACCCAGCTGCTGGCCGTGCAGGCCGAAGCGCTCGACCAGTGCACCCAGTGTCCGCACCGACATGCCGAGGTTGCCGACATCCGAATACGCGGTGTTCTGGCGGCAGAACGGAATGCGGACGCCACCGAGGATGGCGACGGGACGAGCGTTGGGCATGGAGATACCTGGCATGGATGAGGGTGTCTGCAACATGGCCTGCACGACAGAGCAGGCATAATGGAGCCAAGTGTAGCTGCCGCCCTGTGATGGGCCAACCGTGGAACCATGAGCAAACCCGACCCCGCGATGAATGCCCTTGGCGTGCTGGCCCTGGAACTGGCCGGCGGTGAAATCCCCCGCCAGGCGGTGCTCAGCGCCGACCAGGCAGGCGAACTGGCCGAACGCGTCGGCCGTGACCTGGCCAAGCTGGTGCCGCAGGTGGCCGAGCTGGACCTGGTGTTCGCCGCCGCCCATTTCGACCCGGCCGAAGTACTGCGGCCGGGCTGGCCGATCCACCGCCGCCTGGAAGAACTGCAGATGCGCGCACCGGGCCGCAGCCAGGGCCCGCGCCTGCTGGCCTTCGGTGCCGGTGCCGACGGCGAAGTGCCGTTGCCGTTCCAGGCCGATGCCACCCTGGTGGGCGGTGGCCTGCGCGTGGTGCCGTTCCTGCTGACCGGCAGCGACGTGGCCACCACCACGGCGGTGGCCGATGCGCTGGAAGAGGTGCTGCTGGCCAACGGCATGGCCCATGCCGATACCGCGCTGATGGCGCAGAACACGTTCGGGGCGCGCATCGAGCACGCGCGCTACTTCACCGTGAACGATCTGGCCGCGATGATGTCGATGCAGTACGACAACCAGGGCCTGGCTGCGCTGTGGCCGCTGATCGAGACCGCACTGATGGCCCCGAGCCAGGACGAGTGGCTGGAAAACGCGCCCGAGCCGCTGCTGCGCTATACGCAGGGCGAAGCGCGCATGGCCTTGTTCGACCCGGCCGGCTGGTGTGCGTACTACAGCCACAGCAAGAACGACTGCGACCGCCTGCAGGGCATCTACGAGCAGTTCCTGATGCGCCAGCGGCAGATGGCCGCAGTGCTGGAAGCGCACGGCGTGCCGGTGCTGTTCGTGCACTGCGAGGCCGGGCAGGACGCACGCGAGCTGCTGGCACGCTGATGGGTGGTGCCGGCCGCTGGCCGGCAGCACCCGTGCACGTCGTTGTAGAGCCGAGCCCATGCTCGGCTCAGGCCGCCTGCAGAGCAGCCGAGCATGGGCTCGGCTCTACAGTTGCGATGCGACCCCACAGAAAAACGCCGGCATGCGCCGGCGTTTTCCGTTCTGCCTTACGGGGCCTTCTGGATGACCGCGCAGGCCAGGCGCGCACCGGCGTTGCCGGTCGGCTGGGTCTTGTAGTCGTCGGCGTCGGCGTGGACGATCAGGCCGCGGCCGATGATGTCGAAGTCATCACCCTTGCCGATGTTGACGTTGCTGGAGACCGGGCCATCGATGGTGGCCACGCCCTTGTCGTCGGCCTTGATGTTGGGCATGTCGCCGCCGTGGTGCGGGTCGGCCGAGACGTTGCCGTGGTCCTGCTTGCCAGGGTTGAAGTGGCCGCCGGCGCTCATGCCGTCCGGCGCGCTGCAGTCGCCCTTCTCATGGATGTGGAAGCCGTGTTCGCTGCCCGGCTTCAGGCCGGTGATCTGGCCGGTGACGTGCACCTTGCCGTCCACCACCTTGAAGGTGACGCTGCCCTTGGTCTCATTGCCCTGGGTCGGTGCCAGTTCGGCGCTGGCCGACGCATCGGCGGCCGGGGCGGCTGCGGGGGCCGGGGCAGCGGCCGGATCAGCCGGGGCGGCCGAGCCTTCGGCCGGGGTGGTGGCCGGGGCTTCGGCTTCCGGCGCGGCGGCCGGCTGCTGGTTGCAGGCCGCCAGGCCCAGGGCGGCGATGGCCGCGAACAGCGAGGTATGGATCAGACGCATGGAACTCTCCTTGGAATGATGCCGGTGGCGATCAGCGGATGACCCGGATCACACCACAGGCGATGCGGACGCCGGCATTGCCGGCGGGCTGGCTGCGATAGTCATCGGCGTTGGCATGCACGACCAGTGCACGACCGGCGACATCGGTGGCGGCGCCTCCCCCAAGGGTAACGCCCTTCAGGTGCACATCGACGTTGGCGCGGCCCTGGGCGTCAGCCTGCAGGTTGTCGATGTCACCCAGGTGGTGCTTGCCGCTGCCGGCGCGGCCATGCGCGCTGCCAGCGGGATTGAAGTGGTTGCCGGCGCTGCTGGCATCCACCGCGCTGCAGTCGCCGCGCTCGTGGATATGGAAGCCGGCCTGCTGCATCGGCTGCAGGCCACCGACCAGGCCGGTCAGGTGCAGGCCACCGCTTTCCACCTTCAGCACCAGCCGGCCACTGACGATGCTGGCCGAGGCCGGCGCCAGGTTGGCTTCGGCCTGTTGCGCGGCGCTGGTCAGCACCGGCGGCGGCGGCGTGGGCTGCGGCTTCTTCGGCGCGCTGCCACAGGCAGAGAGCAGCATGGCGGCGGACAGCGGCAGGATGGCATGGGGCAGACGCATCGAAGACTCCTTGCAGGTGACACTAAGCATTGCATCGTCCATGAACGATCAACAGTTCGGCAAGCGGGTGCGAGGACCGCGTGCAGATGCCGTTCAATGGCCCCCGCGGCGGCGCCCGGCGCCCAGCTTGCGGGTAAGGGTATTGCGGCCCAGCCCCAGCCGCGCGGCGGCTTCGGCGCGGCGGCCGTGGGTGATCTGCAGCGCGGCCTCCAGCAGGGCGTGGTCCACCCGTTCGCGCACCTGCGCGTGCAGGCCTTCGGTGCCTTCGGCCAGCTGCCGCCGCGCCCATTCGGACAGCAGCGCTTCCCACTGCCCCGGGTCGGCACCGGCGGCGCTGCCACGGCGGGTGCGGGTGCGGTTCAGCGCGGTATCCACGTCGGCCACGCCGATGGTCTCGGCGGCGGCGAGTGCGGCCATGCGCCAGCAGACGTTTTCCAGTTCACGCACGTTGCCCGGCCAGTCATGCTCGCGCAGCGCCTGCAGGGCGGCGGCGGTGAGCCGCTTCGGCGGCGTATCCAGCTTGTGCGCGGCAGCGGCCAGGAAGGTACTGGCCAGCTGCGCGATATCCTCGCGGCGCTCGCGCAGCGGCGGCAGCTGCAGGCGCACCACGTCCAGGCGGTGCAGCAGGTCGGCACGGAATTTCCCCTGCGCGACCAGGCCTTCCAGGTCCTGGTGGGTGGCAGCGACCACACGCACATCCACGTGGATCAACTCGCGGCCACCGACGCGGAAGAATTCGCCCTGGGCCAGCACGCGCAGCAGGCGGGTCTGCAGCGGCAACGGCATGTCGCCGATTTCATCGAGGAACAGGGTGCCGCCGTTGGCCTGTTCGAAGCGGCCGATATGGCGGCGCTGCGCGCCGGTGAAGGCGCCAGCTTCGTGGCCGAACAATTCGCTTTCCAGCAGCTCGGCGGGAATGGCGGCGGTGTTGAGCGCCACGAACGGGCCCTGCGCACGCGGCGATTCGCGGTGCAGCGCGTTGGCCACCAGCTCCTTGCCGGTGCCGGTTTCGCCAATGATCAGCACCGCCAGCGGCGCCTGCGCCAGGCGGCCGATGGCGCGGAACAGCGCGCGCATCGGCGGCGTGTCGCCCACCAGCTGCGGCGGCTGGTCGCTGGGTGGTTCGGCCGGCGGCGCCGCCGCAGCCATGGCCGGGGCCACGGCCGGCAGCACGCGCTGGGCCAGCGCTACGGCATCGTCCAGATCGAAGGGCTTGGACAGGAACTCGTGGGCGCCGCCGCGGAACGCACCGGCGGTGCTGGCCACATCGGTGTAGGCCGACATCACCACCACCGGCAGCTGCGGCAGCGCGGCCTTCAGCTTGTCCAGCAGCACCAGGCCATCGTCGCCAGGCATGCGCACATCGGTGAACAGCAGTGCCGGCGGCGGGTTTTCGGCCAGCGCTTTCAGCGCCGCTGCCGCGCTGTCGAAATCGTCGACCTGGTAGCCGGCTTCACGCAGTGCGGTGCACAGCACGAAGCGCACCGCGCGGTCATCGTCGACCACCCAGATGCGCTGCGCGGAAGGGGACGAGTCAGACATCGCGCAGGGCCTCCTCGGCCGGGGCGGCGCCGTTGCCGATCGGCAGCAGCAGGGTGAATACGGTATGGCCCGGGCGCGAGCGGTAGGTGAGCGTGCCACGGTGTTCGCGCGCCACCTGCTGGGCCAGCGCCAGGCCCAGGCCGGTTCCTTCGGCGCGGCCACTGACCAGCGGCAGGAACAGGTGCTCGGCCAGTTCTTCCGGCACGCCGCGGCCGTCATCGGCAATTTCCAGGCGCAGCGCCAGGGTGTGCAGCTGTTCGGCAATGCGCACGCCATGTTCAACCCGGGTGCGCAGGGTGATCACCCCGGCGCCGGCCTGGATGGCGTTGCGCACCAGGTTCCACACCGCCTGGGTGAGACGGTCGGCATCGCCATGGAACTCGGGAATGCTGGGGTCGTAGTCGCGCTGCAGGCGCACGGCCCAGCCGGCCTCGTTTTCGGCCAGGCGCAGCACGCGTTCCAGCGCGGCATGGATGTTCAGCGGTGCGTGCGGCGCGGCCGGGGCCGGCGACAGCAGCTGGTCGAGCAGGCCGTTGAGGCGTTCGATTTCCGAGCCGATCAGTTCGATCAGTTCGCGTTCGCTGGCATCGCGCTGGGCCGCGCGGCGCGCCAGCAGCTGGGCGGCGCCCTTCAGCCCGGCCAGCGGATTGCGCAGTTCGTGGGCCAGGCCCTTCAAGGCGGCGCTGAGCGCGCTGGGCAGGGCCTGGGTCGGGTCAAGGCCGGGGAATTCATCCACCGGGTGCGCTTCCAGCAGCCAGCCGCCGTCATCGCGGCGGCTCATCCAGCCTTCGGCAAAGCGCGCGCCTTCGCCCGGTACGGCCAGCGCCAGCCGGTTCAGGCGCAGGCTGTCGCGCTCGTCGCGGGCCAGGAAATGGGCCAGTGCCTCGCCCTGCACTTCCAGCGCGGCCAGCGGTTGGCCCAGCAAACGGCGGACGCTGACGCCCAGCCAGCGGGCGAAGGCGGGGTTGCAGCCGACGATGCGGCCATCGGCCCCGGCCCAGGCCAGCGGCGTGCCGAGGGCATCAAGGGACGGCGGGGGTGCGGGGTCGGACATTGCACCAATGTAGTGCAAAACGGGGGGTTGGGGTCAGAGCCCTTTCCTCGCGGAAAGGGATCTGACCCCTTGCGCTGCGGGGTCCGACCCCATTCGGGTTACAGCTTCATGTTCAGGCCGACGAACACGCTGCGGCCCGGGGCCGGCGAGAACATCGGGCGGGCGCTGTCCCAGAAGAAGCTGTCGTACCAGGCGTAGGCGTACTCGCGGCCGGTGACGTTCTTCAGCTGCAGGTCCACGCTGAAGCGCGGGTTGATCTGGTAGGCGGCGCTGAGGTCGAGCACGGCGAAGCCACCGAACTTGCCGGCCACGTTGCGCTCTTCCAGGTAGTAGTCGCCCTGTGCGCGTGCCTGCAGGCCCAGCCGCAGTGCATCACTGGCCTGGTAGTCCACGCCCAGGTTGCTGATGTGGCGCGGGGTGGCGGCCACTTCGCGGCCCTGCAGGGAAACGCTGGCATCGCGATCGTCGCGGGTGATCTTCGCTTCCTGGTAGGCGTGTGAGAGCCATACGGTCCAGTCAGCACCCAGCTGCGCGCTGATCTGCGCGTCCACGCCCCGCCGCCGGGTCTTGCCCAGGGTGACCGTGGTGCCGGTGGCCGGCATGTTGGATACCTCGTTTTCGGCATCCTGCTGCCACACCGCCAGCCGCGCCTGGGCGCCCTGGAACGGCTGGAATTTCAGGCCCAGCTCCATGCCGGTGTTGGTGGACGGCTGCATCGGTGCCTGCCCCGGGGTGAGGTAGGCCGGTGCGGTGGAGCCGGTCAGCACCTGGAATGTGCGGCCCCAGTTGGCATAGACGTGGGTGTGCTCGCCCAGGCTGTGGATGACGCTCAGCTTGGGCTGGCCGATGCTGCCGTAGTCCTGCAGGCGGCCGCTGACGCCGTTCATGAGGTGGGTGCGCCCGCTGAACCGGTCCACGCGGTAGGCGGGCACGATCTTCCAGGCATCGGCGGGCTGGTAGATGGCCTGCACGTAGGCGCCCCAGTTGTCGAAGCTGTGCCGGTCGTTGTTCTGCACGCGCGCCGGGGCCTGGCTGAAATCAGTGGGTTCGGCGTAGGCGTAGCGCTCGCGGATGTAGCCGTTGTCCTGCTGTTCGTAGTTCAGGCCACCTTCCACGGTCAGCGCGGGGCTGGCCTGCCAGGTGAGCGTGCTGAGCAGGCCGGTCTGCCGCTCATCCCACTCGCGGCGCTGGCGCGGCAGGTTGCCGGTGGGCAGATCGCTGAAGGTCACCCGGCGATCGTCTTCATAGCGGTTGTAGTACAGCCGCGTGCCGAAGGTGAGCGCGTCGGACAGCTTCATGTCCAGGTGCGCGGCGATCTGCCGCATGTCGCGGTCATCACCATCATGGCCGTTGCGCAGGTCGCTGCCACGGCGGTGCGTGCGCAGTTCGTCGGCGGTCATGAAGCCGGGTTCGTCGGCCTCATGGTGATAGGCGCGCGCGGTCAGGCCCACGCGCATCCCTTCGTCCAGCGAGCCGAAGAACCACTTGCCGCCCAGCGAATACTTCTTCGAGGTGTCGTGGTCGCGGTAGCCATCGCTGGCCTGGGTGCCGACGAAATAGTTCTGCGCGAAGCCATCCGCTTCGCGGCCCACCGCCAGCTGCGCGTCGCGGGTGTTGTAGCTGCCATAGGCCAGCCGCGCATCGGTGTAGTTGCCGCCCTGGCGCGTGCCGAAGTTCACGTTGCCGCCGATGTTGTGCAGGCCGTAGCGCGGGTCGTTGGTCCCGCGCACCACTTCGATGTAGCTGATTTCCAGCGGGAACAGCATGTCGATGAAGCGCTGGTTGCCGCTGTTGACGTTGCTGGGGATGCCGTCGATGAGGGTCTTGATGGCGTTGAGGTAGCCCTCGCCGTTGAAGGCGCGGAAGCTGACCTTGCCCGACTCCGCACCCTGCCGCGTTTCGGTGAGCTGGATGCCGGGCATCTGCCCCAGCAGTTCCCAGCTGTGCGAGACATTGCGGTCCTCGATCTGGTCCGCACCCAGCACGTCCACCGAGGTCAGCACCTGGTGTGCGCTCAGCTGGCCTTCGCCGTGCTGGTGCACCTGGACCTTGCCGAGGGTGAGGGCGGCATCGGCGGATTGTGCGAAGGCTTCAGGGGCGAACGGGGCGGCCGCGAGGGCGGCCACCAGCGTGGAGGTCTTCATGGGGATGGGGGGAATACGGATGAAATGTAATTATATAACATTTCACGCGACTGCTTTGTAGCGTCGAGCCATGCTCGACTGCTCCCCGCCAACGGCAGTCGAGCATGGCTCGACTCTACGAAGGGCGGTGAAGCAGTCGAGCATGGCTCGACTCTACAAGGGCGGTGAGGCAGTCGAGCATGGCTCGACTCTACGAAGGGCGGTGAAGCAGTCGAGCATGGCTCGACTCTACGAAGGGCGGTGAAGCAGTCGAGCATGGCTCGACTCTACAAGGGCGGTGAAGCAGTCGAGCATGGCTCGACTCTACAAAGGGCGGTGAGGCAGTCGAGCATGGCTCGACTCTACAGAAGCCGGTGCGGCTTACACCGGGTAGCCGGTGGCTTCCCTGGCCTTCTTCCAGGCGCTTTCAAACTCGCGCGCGGAGATTTCGTCGTCTTCGTCGAAATCGAGGAACGACACCGGCTGGTCGGCCAGCAGGAAACGGTCGTCGCTCTGGCCGTGCTCGTCGGCCCAGACCAGCTTGGTGCCGTAGATTTCCACCTGGCGGACGATCTTCTCGCCGCGGGCTTCCATCAGCACGTTGCCCTTGCCCAGGCCCGATTCGGCCCAGTGCTTGTAGTACTTCTTCGCGTTGTTGCTTTTGACGTTCTTCATTGCAGGGGTCCTGGCCGCAGCGGCGGCCGGAGAGTTCGGAATGGCGCCATTATCAGGCATACGGGGTCAGAGCCCTTTCCTGCGGCAAGGGATTTGACCCCTGCCGGTTCAGTTCGGCAGCGGCGCGCCCTTTGGCCACAGCATCCAGAGGTTGCCCTTCTGCTTCATGTCGCCGGCCAGCTTGCCGGCGGCGTCGCCGCTGCCCCAGTACAGGTCGGCACGCACTTCGCCGGCAATGGCGCCGCCGGTGTCCTGCGCGGCCACCGGGCGCACCACCGGGCTGCCATCGGGCCGCGTGGTGGACAGCCACAGCAGGCTGCCCAGCGGCACCACCCTGCGGTCCACCGCCACGCTGTAGCCGGCGTTGAGCGGTACGTTCAACGAGCCGCGCGGGCCTTCCGGGCTGTCAGGGCTGCGCACGAAGAACACGTAGCTGGGGTTGCTGCGCAGCAGCTCCGGCACGCGCGCGGGGTTCGCCTTCGCCCAAGCGCGGATCGCGTCCATGGTGACGTCTTCCTTCTTCAGCTGGCCCTGGTCCACCAGCCAGCGGCCAATGGCGCGGTAGGGGTGGCCGTTCTGCTCGGCATAGGCCAGCCGCACCTGGCTGCCATCGGCCAGGCGAACCCGGCCCGAGCCCTGGATCTGCAGCAGCTGCAGGTCCATCGGGTCGGTCAGCCAGGCCAGCACCGGGGCCTTGGCGCCCTTGCTGGCGATGGTGCCGGCATCGTCATAGGGCTTGAGCACCTTGCCGTCCAGACGGCCGCGCAGGCGCTTGCCCTTCAATTCGGGATAGAGGCTGTCCAGCTGCACCACGATCAGATCGTCGGGCGTGCCATACACCGGCACCGTCGCCTTGTCGGTACGTGTCAGGCTGCCGGGATAGATGGGTTCGTAGTAGCCAGTGATGAGGCCATCGGCCTGGTGGCCGCCGGCGCGCAGGGCGTAGACGTCCAGATCGCGTTGCAGGAACTGGCGGATGGCCGCCGGGTCCTTGTCGGACACCGTGGCAGCGGTGGCGCAGGGCCTGGCCCAGACCGCATCGTTCTTCAGGCGGGTGCAGCTGCTGCGCCAGGCCACGAAGCCCGCCTGCAGGTCGGCATCGGTCACCGCCGGCAGCGCCTTCCAGTCGACCTTGGCGTAGGTGGCGGCGGCGGGCTTGGCGGCCGGTGCGCCCGGACGGGTGCCGGTGGTGGCGCAGCCGGCGAGCAGGATCATCCACGAAAAAAATACAAACTTCGCCAACCAACGCCTCTCTCGAAGAAAGGCATGCGATGTCACCATAAAGCGCCTTAAAAACTTACCGCGATTTCTATAAAAAATAACCACATTTCTCACGGATACACCTCTACCCTTTTTGGCCATTAAGCCATCAACGCGGCTTGATCAACCACATAGCCGAACTCTGGCATAGAACCAAAACCTAGATCACCCTCCCCCTCTGGAGCTGGAGAATATATGGCAACACTTAGGAACGCGACGCCCGCATCAAATCCATCCAATTGAGCTCGTATTGAGTAAGTGTACCCAGCCTGCACCACATGAATAACTTTGGACGCCGTGTCAGGACGCTCATAAACCAAACTATCCAAGTAGACTGGATGAGCGAGTGACGGAAACTCTTTCCTCCTCCAGCGCTTTGCTGACTGATGTTGATATTTCCTAAGAGCAACATTTATTATCAGATCAAGGCAATAACTGGCATTTTCATAATTGGCATTATTTTCGACATACCCTGTTTCTAATTTGAAATGCCAATCACCGCCATCTCCTAACTGGACAGCCTGTGGCGTGAGCTGAGAAATATTGTGCAAATCAGAGGTGCTCACACCCCACTCTGCGGCATCACTTCGCAACCGATCATGGTCAATACGTACGTAGTCGACAGGCTCCCTGACGTTGGAAGATATCCAAACCTTATCCCTACAGTGTGCCGGAGCTTTGCTTCCAAAATTCGCCATTAGGAAGAAGCTATATAGAGCATTCTTTGATTCCTTGTCACGCCACTGATAGACACAGTAGTCACGCTCAAATTCAATAAAATATGCTTTTCGTACTTCCTTAAGGGCCTCAAGGAAATTCCCAGATCGAATGAAAGTCGCTGCCGACTGAAGGTACGGCTGAAGAGCGTGATTGTGAGGCAGCAGGTCAGATAGGAATACTTCGCTAGTGTCTTTTCCTATCACTGCCTTCAACACAGTTGCTATGGCCTCTTCAGCCGCCAACAGGTAAACCTCAGTCGACTTTACATCGGTCAACTGCCCGTAATGCTTGACAATTACCCGCTGCTTATTCAGCGCCTTGAGCGTTCCTGACCTCGGAACTTTGAATCCACTAGCACCGAGCTCGCCTATTAGCTGATCGAAAGAAAAAGATTCTAGGCTCTTGCCCTGATCTGAACCAAGCTCCTTCAGGCAACAAAGAAAAACAATTTCTAGAGCATCCTGAAGAAGAATTAGACCCGCAGAGCATCCGTGTTGGCTGGATAGACCGATCAGCCGCCTAGCGTCATCAAGGATTGTCTTTGCCGTAATGAGTGCATGCACGGTCTCCTGCTTCATAGTTGCCCCAAAAATAGGTATTAATTTACGGCCGGTTTGGTTTCGTAGCGTTTATGCGCTACGGCGTCTGCAGCAGCAGCGAATGCAGGATGCGCGCGTCTTCGGCGTCCAGCGTCTTCGGCAGGTCGTCGCTGCCGCGGAAGCGGCGATGGAAGGCGGCGACGGCCGCTTCGCGATCCTCCATCGGGTAACCGAAACGGGCCATCGCATTCCACGCATCGAAACCGTCCGGTGCGGGGCCATCGCTGGCACGCGGCCACACGCCGAAGCCGGCCTCGGCCAGCTGCTGCCACGGGAAAAAGCGGCTGGGGTCGGCCTTGCGCGTCGGCGCGAGATCGGCGTGGCCGATCACCTGCCGCGGCGGGATGTTCAGGCGCTCGGTGAGGTCACGCAGCAGCAGGATCAGCGATGCGATCTGCGCCGGCGTGAACAGCGTGCTGCCGTTGTTGTCCAGCTCGATGCCGATGGAGGCCGAGTTGAGATCGGTGATGGTGCCCCAGCGGCCAGAGCCCGCATGCCAGGCGCGGCGTTCATCGCTGACCAGCTGGTAGCGGTGGCCATCGGCACCGATGAGGTAATGCGCACTGACCCGGCCGCCGCTGTTGGCGGTGCGTAGAGTGTGCAGGCTCTGCTGCACCGAATCCTGTTCGGTGTGGTGGATGACGATGAC
Organism: Stenotrophomonas maltophilia; assembly: GCF_047782825.1. GTDB lineage: Bacteria > Pseudomonadota > Gammaproteobacteria > Xanthomonadales > Xanthomonadaceae > Stenotrophomonas. The sequence continues at coordinate 3,098,208 of NZ_CP180589.1, forward strand.
GACCGGATCGCGCGCGTTCTGGTTTGGCGAAGGCACCCAGGTGGCCAGCGGATTGCGGCTTTCCTGCGGCGCGGAAGCACAGGCGGCCAGCAGCAGACAGGCCGAGAGCATCAGGGGGGTGCGGATCGGGTGCATGCGTTCGATTGTGCGCGATCGCGCGCGACGATGCATGACGCGGTACCGACCAACGGTCGGTACCCACCAGGGCAAGGGGAGTGCCGACCCACGGTCGGCACCCACCCGGGCAGAAGGCTGCCCGCTGTTACCTCAGGCCTCGTAGGCCGATTCGCCGTGCGAGGTGACGTCCAGGCCGGTACGTTCGGCCTCTTCGGTCACGCGCAGGCCGACCACCACCTTCACCAGCAGCAGGATGGCCGCGGTCACCACCGCCGACCACACCACGGTGAGGCCGACGCTGACCACCTGCACCCACACCTGGTGGCCGATATCCAGATCGGCCTTGGTGCCGCCCAGCGACTGTGCACTGAACACGCCGGTGAGGATGGCGCCGACGATACCGCCCACGCCATGCACACCGAACACGTCGGCGGTGTCGTCCACCTTCAGCAGGCGCTTCAGACCGGTCACGCCCCACACGCAGACCACACCGGCGACCAGGCCGATCACGATGGCACCCAGCGGGCCCACGGTGCCGCAGGCCGGGGTGATGCCGACCAGGCCGGCCACCGCACCCGAGGCGGCACCCAGTGCCGACGGCTTGCCCTTGGTGATCGCTTCGGTCAGGGTCCAGCCCAGCACCGCCGCGGCGGTGGCCAGCACAGTGTTGAGGAAGGCCAGCGAGGCGACGGTGTCGGCGGCTGCGGCCGAACCCGCGTTGAAGCCGAACCAGCCCACCCACAGCAGCATCGCGCCGATATAGGTGAACGGCACGTTGTGCGGCTTCAGCGCGGTCTGGCCATAGCCCAGGCGCTTGCCCAGGAACCAGGCACCGACCAGGCCGGCCACGCCCGCGTTGATGTGCACCACGGTGCCACCGGCGAAGTCGATCGCGCCCATCTCACCCAGGTAGCCGCCACCCCAGACGATGTGTGCCATCGGGATGTAGCTGAGGGTGAACCACAGCGCCGAGAACAGCAGCACCGCGCGGAACTTGATGCGTTCGGCGAAGGCGCCGACGATCAGTGCGGTGGTGATGCCGGCGAAGGTCGACTGGAAGGCGACGAACAGATAATCCGGCAGGCCCTTGATGGGCGTGTTGCCGACCGAATCGGGGGTGAAGCCCTTGAGGAAGGCGAATTCGGTGAACGAGCCGAAGAACGGATTGCCCGCGCTGAACACCGCGCTGTAGCCGTAGGACACCCACAGCAGCAGCACCAGCGAAAACACCACCAGGATCTGGCTGAGCACCGACAGCACGTTCTTCGAACGCACCAGGCCGCCGTAGAACAGGGCCAGGCCCGGCACCACCATCAGCAGCACCAGCAGGGTGGAGGTGAGCATCCAGGCCACGTCGCCGTGGTCGAAGGCCGGGGCGGCAGCTTCAGCGGCAACGGGTGCCGCGGCTACCGGAGCCTGCAACGGCTCGACCGCCACGGTTTCGCTGGGCAGCGGCGACACCTGGGCCTGGGCGTGGGCGCTGCCCGGCCAGGCACCGGCGGCCAGCGCGCTGAGCAGCATCAACAGGCACACGAAATGGAACCGGGCTTGCCACCCGGTAAGAAGGCGCATCTTCATGGGGGAGTCTCCGGAAGGGGGTTACAGCGCGTCGGCACCGATTTCGCCGGTGCGGATACGGATGACCTGCTCGACGGCAGTGACGAAGATCTTGCCGTCGCCGATCTTGCCGGTGCCTGCGGATGATTGGATCGCTTCGATCACCGCGTCGGCACGCTCGTCGGTGACCACGGTTTCGATCTTGATCTTGGGCAGGAAATCGACGACGTACTCGGCGCCGCGGTACAGCTCGGTGTGGCCCTTCTGGCGACCGAAACCTTTCACTTCGGTCACGGTGATGCCCGACACGCCTGCATCGGAAAGGGCCTCGCGGACCTCGTCGAGCTTGAACGGTCGGATGATGGCGGAGATCAGTTTCATGCGCATGTCCCGAGGGTGGATGGGGCCAACGCGCCAACGCGCGGTGGCATCAGGCAACCACGGGCCATCGTGGTGATGGCCGTGGCTGTTGCACCGGACACGAACCGGGCCGGGACAGCCGTGCCTCTCTCCTTGCACGGCCGACGCGGGAGGGAGGGCGGCCCATGTCGCGTATCCGGTCTCTCTTTGCCCCTGGATCAGGGCCGCTGGCGTGGGGTCAGAGCCCTTTCATGCATGAAAGGGATCCGACCCCGTGCAGCAACCGCGGCTCCCCAGCCGCGAAAAACGGAGGCGATGGCGGCGGGTGGGAGGGAGGTCCCACCGCCACCGCCATCCGGTCAGCTGGCGTAGTACAGCTGGTATTCCAGCGGGTGGGTGGCCGCGCGGAACTTGGTCACTTCCTGCATCTTCAGCGCGATGTAGCCGTCGATGAAGTCATCGCTCATCACGCCGCCGGCCTTGAGGAACTCGCGGTCCTTGTCCAGCGCTTCCAGGGCCTGGTCCAGCGAGGAGCAGACCTGCGGGATCAGCTTCTCTTCTTCCGGCGGCAGGTCGTACAGATCCTTGTCGCTCGGTGCGCCCGGGTCGATCTGGTTCTTGATGCCGTCCAGGCCGGCCATCATCAGCGCAGTGAAGGTCAGGTAACCCGACTGGATCGGATCGGGGAAGCGCATTTCGATGCGGCGTGCCTTCGGGTTGGACACCCACGGAATGCGGCAGGAGGCCGAGCGGTTGCGGGCCGAGTAGGCCAGCATGACCGGCGCTTCGAAGCCCGGCACCAGGCGCTTGTAGCTGTTGGTGCCCGAGTTGGCGAAGGCGTTGATGGCCTTGGCGTGCTTGAAGATGCCGCCGATGTACCACAGCGCCATCTGGCTCAGACCGCCGTAGCCATCACCGGAGAACAGGTTGGCGCCGCCCTTGGACAGCGACTGGTGCACGTGCATGCCGCTGCCGTTGTCGCCGACGATCGGCTTGGGCATGAAGGTGACGGTCTTGCCGTTGCGGTGCGCCACGTTCTTGATGACGTACTTCATGCGCAGCAGTTCGTCGGCCTTCTGCACCAGGGTGCTGAACTTGGTGCCGATTTCGCACTGGCCGGCGGTGGCCACTTCGTGGTGCTGCACTTCCACTTCGATGCCGACCTGTTCCAGGGTCTTGCACATTTCGGCGCGCAGGTCGTGCAGGGTGTCGGTCGGCGGAACGGGGAAGTAGCCGCCCTTCACGCCCGGGCGGTAGCCGCTGTTGGCGCCGTCGTACTTGGCGCCGCTGTTCCAGGCGGCTTCTTCCGAATCGACCTGGAAGAAGGTGTGGCCCATTTCATTGGCGAAACGGACCGAATCGAAGATGAAGAATTCCGGTTCCGGGCCGAAGAACGCGGTTTCGGCGATGCCGGAGGACTTCAGGTAGGCCTCGGCGCGCTTGGCGATGCCGCGCGGGCAGCGGCCGTACGGCTGCATGGTGGCCGGGTCGAGGATGTCGCAGCTGATCACGATGGTCGGATCGGCGTAGAACGGGTCGACATAGGCGCTGGCGGTGTCGGGCAGCAGGACCATGTCCGATTCGTTGATGCCCTTCCAGCCGGCGATCGAGCTGCCGTCGAACATCTTGCCTTCTTCGAACAGCGACGGTTCGACGATGCTGACCGGGAAGGTGACGTGCTGTTCGACGCCACGCATATCCACGAAACGCAGATCGACGAACTCGATCTGGTTGTCCTTGATCAGCTTCTCAACGTTTTCCACGGACATCGGTACGACCTCGGATGGGGATGAATGCCTGCTGAGGTACAGCAATGACCGTGCCAACTTTTTCGATCACGCAAGTTGTTGATTGCAAACACCCTGCCCCGCCACGGTGCAGCCCGGTGCGCACCAAAGGGGTGCGCCTGCCTGCGTGCGCACCCCTTTGGTGCGGCAGGGATCGTCTATCCTCTCGACCTTCTTCCTTCCGCTGCCCGCGCCCGCGCCGCCCATGTCCGACCTGCTCTCCGCCCTGCTGCTGGGCATCCTCGAAGGCCTCACCGAATTCCTGCCGATCTCCAGCACCGGCCACCTGCTGATTGCCCAGCACTGGCTGGGCGCGCGTTCGGATTTCTTCAACATCATCATCCAGGCCGGCGCGATCATCGCGGTGGTGCTGGTGTTCCGCCAGCGCCTGCTGCAGCTGGCCACCGGCTTCGGCCAGCGCGAGAACCGCGACTACGTGTTCAAGCTGGGCGCGGCCTTCCTGGTGACCGCCGTGGTCGGCCTGGTAGTGCGCAAGGCCGGCTGGTCGCTGCCGGAAACGGTCAGCCCGGTGGCCTGGGCGCTGATCATCGGCGGCATCTGGATGCTGCTGGTGGAGGCCTACACCGCGCGCCTGCCCGACCGCGACCAGGTGACCTGGACGGTGGCGGTGGGCGTGGGCCTGGCGCAGGTGGTGGCCGGCGTGTTTCCCGGCACCTCGCGCTCGGCGTCGGCCATCTTCCTGGCCATGCTGCTGGGCCTGAGCCGACGCGCGGCTGCGGCCGAGTTCGTGTTCCTGGTCGGCATTCCCACCATGTTCGCCGCCAGCGCCTACACCTTCCTGGAACTGGCCAAGGAAGGAAACCTTGCCAGCGAGAACTGGACCGAGGTGGGCGTGGCCTTCGTTGCCGCCGCCATCACGGGCTTCGTCGTAGTGAAGTGGCTGATGGGCTACATCAAGTCGCACCGTTTCACCGCCTTTGCCGTCTACCGCATCGCCTTGGGCGCTGCACTGCTGCTGTGGCTGCCGTCCGGCAGCTGAACAGCGCCGTGGCCCGGCAACCCCGTTGCCGGCCCCGACCCGTTTCCCCCTCGGTTCCCCAAGGAGAATCACCATGAACCGCAAGCTCACCCTGCTCCTCCCGCTGGCCCTGATGGCCGCCTGCAGCCAGACCCCGGCCCCCGCCGGTACCGGCGGCGACGACGTGGCCCCGGCCGCGGCGAAGGCAGCCGACCAGCAGACGCTGGCGCACCTGGATGCGCAGCGCCTGCAGAGCCAGCACTGGCTGCTGCGGCAGGCCACCGCGGCCGACGGCAAGCGCATCGATGCGCTGTTCGCCCGCGACGACAAGCCGGTCACCCTGGACTTCGCCGATGGCCGCCTGTCGGTCAGCAACACCTGCAACCGCATGGGCGGTGGTTACACGCTGGCCGACGGCAAGCTGAGCGTCAGCGCCATGGCATCGACCATGATGGCCTGCACTGACAAGGCGCTGATGGCGCTGGACGAGGCCGTCTCCAACCGCCTGCAGGGCGAGCTGAAGGCCGAACAGGCTGCCGATGGCACGCTGACCCTGACCAACGCCAAGGGCGACGTGCTGGTGTTCGCGCCGGAACCGACTGCTGAAACCCGCTACGGCGGTGCTGGCGAAACGGTGTTCCTGGAAGTGGCGGCCAAGACCGCCAAGTGCTCGCACCCGCTGATTCCGGACTACCAGTGCCTGCAGGTGCGTGAAGTGAAGTTCGACGACAAGGGCCTCAAGCAGGGCGAGCCCGGCACGTTCGAGAACTTCTACGGCAACATCGAGGGCTACACCCACGAAGACGGCGTGCGCAACGTGGTGCGGGTGAAGCGCTACGAAGTGAAGAACCCGCCGGCCGATGCGCCGTCGCAGGCGTACGTGCTGGACATGGTGGTGGAGTCGGCCACCGAGAAGAACTAAGACGATGGAAGGGCGGCCGCAAGGCCGCCCTGCTTCATTCTGTAGAGTCGAGCCATGCTCGACTGTGCGGAAAGCAGTCGAGCGGAAGGCAGTCGAGCATGGCTCGACTCTACAAACACCGGCGCTACCGGCGTTGCGGTTACAGCGCGGGGTTCAGCGTGTAGGTGCCGTGCAGCGTGGCTTCGGCCAGCACGTGGCCGTGCATGGCGCGGTACGCATCGGCGGCGGTGAAGCGCTGCGGCAGTTCCAGCGTCGCTATGTCCAGCGCGAACACTCGGAAGAAATAGCGATGCACGCGCTCATCGTTGAACGGCGGATACGGGCCGTCGTAGCCCAGGTAATCGCCGGCCATGTCCGGGTTGCCCGCGAACCAGCCGGTGAAATCGTTCAGGCCCTGGCGGCTGCCGGCCGGGCCAGCCGGTGCGGGCTTGCCCTTGGCCACGAAGCCATCGCTGCAGCTGCCGGCGGCGATGTCCTGCACCGTTGCGGGAATATCGGCCATCACCCAGTGCACGAAATCACAGCGCGGCTGGTCGCGCGGCACGCTCACGTCGGTGCGGCCGACCGTTTCCGGCACGGTCGGCACGTCCGGGTCCACGCACACCAGCAGATAGGAACGGGTGCCCTCGGGGGCACCGCTCCAGGCCAGCTGCGGGTTGCGGTTGGGCGCGAAACCCGCGGCATCACCGGCGGCGAATTCGCGGTTGATCGGGGCGCCATTGACCAGGCTGGTGCTGCTCAGTTGCATCAGGCTCTCCTTATTCTTCCGGGTAACCCAGGCGCACGGCGACCGGGGTGAGCTGGGCCAGGGCAGCGCCCATGACGTCGCGGTAGTTGCGCCAGTGGCCCGGCGGGAAGCGCGGGGCACCCAGCTGGGCGGCGGCCGGCATCGGGCGTTCGAACAGGCGGCCCAGCAGTTCGGCCATGGCCTGCGGGTTGTTGCCGATGTCGTCGATGCGCAGCAGCACGTGCGGGTACAGGTCTTCCTCGTGCAGGCTGGCGACCTGGGCCAGGCCGCGCGCCAGCCATTCGCTGGCTTCGGCCAGCGAGTTCATCGCCAGTGGTGCGGGTGCGCCGTAGGCCACCCAGTCCAGCAGCATGTCGCGCGGGTCGCGCAGCACCACCAGCAGGCGGCCTTGCGGCAGCTGCGGGCGCAGCGCCCACAGCAGCGCGTTGTCCCACCACAGCAGCCAGTCGATCACCGAATCGCCCTGCAGGCCGCGCGCCGGCAGCTGTTCGCGCCAGCGCTGCACCAGGCGTTCCGGGGTCAGCACGCCCGAGGCCAGGTCCTGCAGCGTGTTGTAGTTCTGGAAGGCGTCGTCCGGCGGCGTCTGCGCGAAGCGGTCGCTGCGCAGTACCGGGCTGGCGGCGGCCAGGCCGGTCGCCACACGCTCTACGCCCGAACCCGGCGCACCCCACAGGAAGATCGGTGCCGAAGCGATTTCGCCGTCGATGCTGCCCAGGTCCGGCCAGCTGGGCGGTGCCTTGGCCTGCGGCGGCAGCGGCAGGCGCTGCGAAGCCTGTTCGGTCTGCAGCGCCAGCCAGGTGCGCAGGGCGTCGCCCGGCTTGCCGGCGCGGTCCTGCACTTCACCCAGCCAGGTGCGCAGATCGGCGCGCGCGCCTTCGCCGGCCTGGTCGATCAGTGCCTGCACGCGGGCGATGGCCGCGTCCGGGTCACGCTGCATCAGGCCATCGATCAGGCGGGTTTCGGCACTGACGCGGCCGGGCTCCACGGCCACGATGCGTTCGGCCACCGCTTCGGCCTGTTCGTGCTGGCCGGCCATGTCGTGCAGGCGCATGCGCGCTTCCAGTGCCGGCAGGTGCGCGGGCATGGCCGCCATCCAGCGTTCGACCACGGCCACGGCCGCGTCGCTGCCCACTTCTTCCACGGCCAGGCGGGCCAGCCACAGATCGTGCAGCGTGTCATCCTGTTCCAGTGCGCCATCCAGGCGCGCGCGGGCTTCGTCTTCGCGGCCCAGGCGCTGCCAGGACATCAGCAGCAGCTGCAGCACCTGGCGGTCGCCCGGCAGGGTTTCCAGCAGCGGCAGCAGGTGTTCCAGCGCCTGCAGCGGCTCGCCGCTGCGCAGTGCCAGCTCGCCGGCCAGGCGGCGCATCGGCGGCACATCCAGCGACGGCTGCTGCAGGGCCAGCTGCAGGGCCTCGGCGGCCGCGCCCACGTTGCCCTGGCGCAGCGCCAGCTGCACCACCAGGCCATGCAGCGAGGTGAGGGCCGGGTTCAGCAGCAGCACACGGCGGAAGGCCTGTTCGGCAAAGGCCAGCATGTCCTTGCCCAGGTAGGCAAAGCCCAGCGCGTAGAGCACGCGGGCATCATCGGGCAGGGCCCTGGCGGCCGCCGACAGCAGGGCCAGCGCGCGGTCGGCATCATCGCGGCGCAGGGCCAGCATGCCATCGATGGTCAGCAGTTCCGGGTGGTCCGGTTCCAGCCGCGCGGCCAGCGTGGACAGGCGCTGGGCCTCGTCGAACTCGTTGCGGCCCACTGCCAGGTGCGCCTGCATCACGTACGCGTCGAAGGCGTTGGGGTTCAGATCGGTGGTGCGCAGCAGGGCCTGGTCGGCGCCTTCGTACTGGCGCAGGGCCAGCAGCAGGCCGGCCTGCTGCAGGTGCAGCTGGGCATCATCGGGGGCCAGCTGCAGCGCCTGCTGCAGGGCCTCCAGCGCCGCCTGTGCCTGGCCCTGCTGCTGCAGCGCAAGCGCCAGCCAGCGGTGGGCCTCGGCCAGGCCGGGTTCGTCGTGGGTCCACGCCTGTGCCAGCTGCACGGCCTGGTCAGCGTCGTTCTGGCGCAATGCCTGGAGAATCTGGTCTTGCATGGCGGTCCGGTTCAAGTGCAAACCCGCATTGTAGCGGCCTGCGCGCCGGCGCCGGTTCAGGCCCCCAGCACCCGCTGCAGGCGCTGGGCGACCCAGCGTTCGGAGAAACCATCGCCGCGCCAGTTTTCCAGGAAGCCGCAGTGGCCACCCCAGCAGGCGGTTTCCAGGCGTGCCTGCTGCGGCAGCTGCCAGTCGCTGAAGGTGGCGTAGGGAATGACCGGATCATCCTGGGCCATCAGGATGTCGGCCGGCACCTTCAGGGTGGACAGGCGGTCGCCGGCAATGGAGTAGCCATCGAAATACGCCTGCAGCGTGCCGAAGTCGGTGTGCCGTTCGACCAGCCAGGTGGTCAGCGCGCGGATGTCCAGCTTCAGCACGCGGTCGTCGCAGTCGCTCAGTTCCGGGAACAGGTCGCGCTTGCGGCGCAGCGAGCCGGCCCACTTGCGGCGGAAGTACCAGTCGTACATCGCCGGACCACTCTGGATGCTGTCCATGGTCAGCGCCGGATCCAGCACCGGGCACACCGAGGCCACCCGTTGCAGCGGTACGCCGGCGGCCGGTGCGCGCAGGGCCAGGCGCAGCACGAAGTTGCCACCCAGCGAATAGCCGGCCGCCACCAGCGGCAGGTCCGGCCAGCGGCGGGCGATATCACCGGCGGCCTGCACCACTTCGTCGATGCGGTTGGAGTGGAAGATGCCGGGATTGAGGTGGTGGGTGTTGCCGTGGTCGCGGAAGTTCAGCCGCACCACGTCGAAGCCCTGTTCGATCATGCGCGCGGCCGCCATGCGCATGTAGCTGGATTCAGCACTGCCTTCCCAGCCGTGCAGCAGCAGGGCCATGCCCTTGGGCTCGCGGCCTTCGATGTGGCTGTGCCAGCCCTGCAGGCGCACACCATCACCCCCATCGAGTATCAGTTCTTCGCTGACCGCACCGGTGGCGGCCAGCAGCAGCAGGCCACGCTGCAGGCGCATGCGGCTGGAGCTGAGCATGGATTGCAGGTGCGGATTGCGCAGCCAGCGCGGTGGCTGGTAGTCAGACGCGTGCAGCGTCGGCGTACCGGCGTCCAGGACGGGTGGCGGGATCAGTGCCACCGCACCCTCACTGCCCGCTCATGGCCGCCACGATGCGCGCGCGCGAGGTTTCCGCGATGCGTCGACGGCCTTCCAGGTCCTGTGCACCGATCGGCGCCAGGAAGTGCACTTCCGCACGGCGCGCCGGCTCACCGAGCAGGCGCAGGAAATTGGCGAAGAAACTCTCGCCCGGGCCGAAGGCCACGATGGTCTGTGCGTCGCCCTTCAGGCCATAGACCAGGGCCACCGGCTGCACCGGCACGCCGGTTTCGACTGCGGCCTGGAAGATGCGTGCATGGAACGGACCCACTTCGTGGCCGCCACGGGTGCGGCCTTCGGGGAACACGCCCACGGCCTTGCCGCTGCGCAGCCGGTCGGCCATCACCTGCATCACCCCACCGAGCGATTCGGTGTTGCCACGCTGGTGGAAGATGGTCTGCCCGCGCGCGGCCAGCCAACCCACCACCGGCCAGCTGGCGATTTCGCGCTTGGCGACGAAGCCCATCATGCGCTGGCTGTGCAGGATGGAGATATCCACCCAGCTGACGTGGTTGGCGACGAACAGCACGGCACCCGGCAGCGGCGCGCCGATCTGCGCCAGGCGGAAGCCGAAGATCCACATCAGGCCCCCCTGCCACCAGTTCACGACCTTGGCGCCGAAGGTGTCGTCGCCCACGCGAAGTTCGCCCCACGGCGGAAGCATGCCGATCAGGATGAGCGGCAGGAACACGGAGATGTGGACCAACAGCAGCGGTACGCGGTACAGGTAACGGCACACACGCGCCACGCCGCCACGGGGGGCCGGAGTGGGGGAAGTCATCCGCGCACGATACCGGAGGGTGACAATCGCTGCCAGCCGATTCTGGCCATAAGTCCTATTGACCGGGGCCATCGGCGGGAACACGGTGTCCTGTTGGCGGGGCTGCTGGGGGGCGTAGCGTCGAGCTTGTCCTGGCATTTTGTAGAGTCGAGCCACGCTCGACTGCTCTTGGCGCCACATCAACAGCCGTCGAGCATGGCTCGACTCTACAGGGTCGCGGCCGGCCGCCAGCGCCCGCAGTGGGCCGGGACCAGCTGCAGGTCGTCCACCTGGCGCTGGGTGTGCTGCAGGCGCTGCAGGGTCTGCCGGTAGGTGGCGGTGTGGCCCAGCAGGGCGGTGACCAGCCGCGGCGGCGGCACCCCATCGGCGATGGCGTCGCTGGACCAGGCGGCATCGGCCACCAGGAACACCGGGCGGCCATCGGCCCCTTCGAACAGCAGGCCATGTTGGCCCACGGCATGCCCGGGCAGCGGCACGGCCAGCAGGCTGCGGTCACCCAGCACGTCGCGGCCACGGCCGAAGGCATCGAACGGACGCGGCAGGTCGACCTCCGGCAGGCTTTCCAGCCAGCCCATTCGCCCTGCGGCATCGCGGGTCAGCGCCGGCAGCAGGCCCACGCTGAGCGCACGCAGGCGGCCACGCGCGGCCTGGTCCTGCCACGCCGCGCGCGAGCACAGCAGCGGTACCTCGGGGAAATCCAGCACCCCGCCCACGTGGTCGCCATGCAGGTGCGAAAGCACCACCAGGCCGATATCGGCGGCGGCGATGCCACGCCGCTGCAACTGCGCACGCACGCTCTGCCCCGGCCCCAGGTGCACCGGCGTGACCCAGCGGTACAGGCGTTCGGGGAAATGCGCGGTGGCCTGCAGGAAGGCCTCCGAATAGCCGGTGTCGAACAGCAGGTAGCCGCGCTGCGGGTGGTGCAGCAGGGCCACCAGCGCGGGGAATTCGCAGCGGTGCCAACCACCGCCCTGGCGCACCGCGCGCTGCGGATGCACGCAATGGCCGGCTTCCAGCAGTTCCCACTCAAGGCGTGCCATCGCGGCCCTCGTGCTGCTTCCAGTGTGTGGCGAAGGCCTGCAGGGCTGCCTGCACGCCGGTGCGCGGGTCGTAGCCCAGATCGCGGCGGGCGGCGCTGATATCCAGGGTCTGCGAATAGCCCAGCACGCCCACGCCATAGCGGGTCAGGCGCGGTTCCGGGCGGCCGGGGCGCAGCCGGGCCACGGTTTCAGCCATGCCGGCGGCAGCCAGCGCGAGCGTGCGTGGCACGCTGCGCAGGCGCACCTGAAGACCCATGGCCTCGAACAGGCCGGTGACGAGGGCCTGCACAGGCACAGGCGTGCCGGCGCTGATGTTGTAGGCGCGGCCACTGCAGCGCGCATCGGCCTGCAGGGCCAGGCACACCGCCTGCACGGCGTCGTCGATGGGGGTGACGTCGATCAGCGCGCGGCCGCCGTGGATCAGCGGGAAACGGCCACGCGCGGCCACCGCCAGCAGGCGCGGCAGAATCGCGCGGTCGCCCGGCCCGAACACCGCGCGCGGGCGCAGCACCACGGTGTGCAGCCCCTGCTGCGCAGCAAGGGCCACGGCCACTTCCGATTCCCATTTGCTGCGCGCGTATTCGGTGATCCAGCCCCGTGGCGGCTGGAAGCGTTCATCCAGCCCGTACTGGTCGGCAAAGCGGAAATAGATGCTGGGCGAGCCCAGGTGGACCACGCGCGGAACACCGGCCGCCTGTGCGGCCTGCAGCAGGCGGGTGGTAGCCAGCACGTTGGCGCGCTGGAAGTCCGCCGCCGTTCCCCACGGCTGCGACATGGCCGCGCAGTGCACGACGGCATCGCAGCCGCGCAGCAGAGGGGCCAGCGCATCGCTTGCCAGATCGGCGGCAACGGTCTGGATGCCATGCGCCGCCAACGCCTGCAGCCGAAGCGCATCACGCCCGCTGCCGCGTACCTGCCAGCCCTGCGCCGCCAATGCCAATGCCACGTGCCGGCCGATGAAGCCGCTGGCGCCGGTGACCAGGACCGTGGCCATCAGTAGCGCAGCACCGCGCCGCCCAGCGCCAGGCCGGCGCCGGTGCCGATCAGCAGGGCCCGGCCACCCCGCTGCAGGCGGCCATCAAGCAGCGCCTGGTGCAGGGCCATCGGCAAGGACGCCGCCAGTTGGTTGCCCTGCTCGCGCAGGATGCGCACCAGCCGCTGCGGCGGCAGGCCCAGTACGCGCTGCAGATGGTCCAGGGCCTGCCCGCTGGCCTGGTGCGGCACGATCACATCGCAATCAGCCAGGGCGGTGCCGGCGCTGTCCAGCAGATCCTGCAGGAAACCGGGCAGGCGCCGTGCGGCTTCGCGGTACAGCGCCCTGCCCTGCATCTGGAAATGATGGGCGGCGCGGTAGGCATCCACATCATCGAACAGACGCATGCCGGTGCCGCAGGTCGGCACCTGGCACAGCTCGGCGCCATCGCCATAGGTGCGCAGGCGGGTGGCCAGCAGCGCCGAATCCGCGCCGTCGGCCGAACGCTCGACCAGCATCGCCACTGCACCATCGCCGAACAGCGGTGCGGTAAGCGGGTCATCCGGGTCCAGCCCGGCACTGGGAATGTCGCTGCAGACGATCAGCACGCGCCGGTAGCGGCCCAGCGCCAGCAGGCTGCCGGCCATTTCCAGCGCCACCACGAAGCCCAGGCAGGTGGCATTGACGTCGAAGGACGGCACACCGCTGTCGCCCAGGCCCAGGGCGCGCTGCACCAGCACCGCCTGGCAGGGAATGGCCTGTTCCATCACCCCGCAGGCGGAGACGATGCAGTCGATATCGGCGGTGGCCAGGCCGGCGCGCTGCAGGGCCTGCTGCGCGGCCTGCGCGCCCATCCACGAGGCGCGTTCGTCGGGGCCGGCATGGCCACGGTTGGCTACGCCGCTGTGCCGTTCGACCCAGCCGGCCGGCTTGTTCCAGCGCTGGTCGAACTGCTGCGACGGCACGCGCCGCCGCGGCAGGTAGGCGCCGCTGGCGATGATCCGCAGCGGCAGCGCGGTGGGGGCGGGAAGGCCGGGCATCGGCCTCAGCCGTGGCCTGCAGCCACCACCGCCAGGGTCAGCCGCGAAATGCACACCAGCCGGCCCTGTTCGTCTTCGATGCGGATTTCCCACAGCTGGGTGCTGCGGCCCACGTGCAGCGCGCGCGCGGTACCGGTCACGGTGCCGCTGCGCACGGCGCGCACATGGTTGGCGTTGATTTCCAGGCCCACGCAGATCTGCTTGCCGGTATCCACGCACAGGTTGCCGGCGCTGCTGCCCAGGGTCTCGGCCAACACCACCGAGGCACCGCCATGCAGGATGCCGTACGGCTGGCGAGTGCGCTCATCCACCGGCATGGTGGCCTGCAGCCAGTCCTCGCCTGCCGCGCTGAAGACGATGCCCAGGGTATCGATGGCCGTGCCACGGCTGAGCGTGTTGAGCTGGTCGATGGAAACGGCTTCGCGGAACACCTGGGTCATGCAAGCACCTTCAGAGGATGGGGACGAGGCCGGCGCCGAATGCGGTCAGCATGCGCACCAGCAACCACTTCGGGCCAACGTTCACTTCGGGGAAATCACCGACAGGCACGTAGCAGTGGTGGAAATCCGGGCTCTGCCGCGGCAGCGGCTGCGGGCAGTCCACGCCGGGCTGGAATTCGTAATCGGTGGCATAGCGCCACGGCCAGAAATCGAGGATGGGCAGCGCTTCGGAAGCCTTGCCCACGCTGTAGTTCAGCCCCGACAGCACCGGCGGCTTGGCGCGCGGCGCCACCGTCCAGGAGTTCTGCGGGTGGGTGTCGCGCAGGATGCTCTGCGCCAGCTGCTCGGCGAAGACCGGATCCTCGATGATCACCGCGCCTTCGGTGTTGTAGTTCTCGCTGCGCGGATCGAAGTTGTGGGTGCCGACCACGCCGATGCGGCGGTCGACCACCAGCGATTTGGCATGCAGGCCCATGCGCGCACCCTTGCGGGTGACCGGCAGCGGCTTGTTGACCGCCTTGCTGCCCAGGAACGAGGGGCGGGTTTCGGTACGCAGCAGGCGCGTTTCCACTTCGCTGCCGGCGGCACGGCGGCGTGCCCGGCCGTTTTCGTAGGCACTGCCCATGCGCGGCTGCACGCGCGGGCGGCTGCCCTGCGCTTCACCCGCAGCGGTGCCTGCGCCCTCGCTGCTGGCCACGGTGGCCGGCGCATCGTCCTTCCCGCCGCCGGCGTTGCTGCCGGCCGCACTGCCGCCAATCAACGAACTGCGCGCGCCCTCGCTGCCGTCCGTGCTGCCGGTGGCGGCCAGCGGGTCGGGCAGCAGGTTGCGGTAGTCCACCGGCGCATCCAGCGGGAACGGCTTGTATTCGAAGATGTTGAAGCCCAGTTCGCGCATGTTGCGCCGCTTGTACTTGTAGGACAGCGCATACACGATGGGGTTGTCGGTGGCTGCCAGGCTGTTGCTGGACACCACCACGCGCGGCGGCTGCGGCCGCTTGCGCAGTTCGCGGAACAGCTTCTGCGCCGGCTTGGACAGCACCAGGTAGGGCGTCTGCAGGATCACTTCCTTCTGCGCGCCGGAAATGAGTGCGTCCAGCTGCGGCTCAGTCACGTGCTGGCCGGCCAGCGGTGCATCGGCACGCTCGCGGCGGTGCTTGCGCGGCAGGTCGGCCACGTAGCGCACCGAGGCCACCGGCAGGGCGGTGTCGACGAACGCGCGGGTGACGAAGTCCATGTCGTTGGCCTCCTCGCTGACCCGCTGCACCCGTTCGGGGCGGCGGAACTGCGCCGGCGGCAGCGCCGGTACGCCCTGCCTGAGCAGGGTGCGGCCGACGTCGTTCAAGCGCTCGGCCGGCACGCTGCGCTGCGCGCGCCAGAAGGCATCGAAGTTGGCGGCCATCGCCCGCGCTTCCGGCCCGGCGATCAGCACGTCGCGGTCGCGGAAGTTGTACTCGCGGTCCCAGTCGTAATAGTCGTCCTGGTAGTTGCGGCCGCCGACCACGCCGATCGCATCGTCGATGACCAGCAGCTTGTTGTGCATGCGCTGGTTGAAGCGGCGGAAGCAGCACAGCACGCTGCCGGCATAATCGAAGTAGTTCAGCCGGGCCTTGCCGAAGGTGGGGTTGTAGACCCGCAGTTCGAAGTTCTGGTGGGCGCCGGACAGGGCACCGAGGATCTCCAGATCGGAAATGGCCGACAGCTGGTCGATCAGCACCCGCACCTTCACCCCGCGGCGCGACGCGGCCAGCAGTTCATCGATGACCAGCCGGGCGCTGTCATCCTTGTCGAAGATGTAGGTCTGCAGGTCGATGCTGCGGGTGGCGCTGCGCAGCAGGTTCAGGCGCGCGACCAGGGCGCCTTCGCCCTCATCCAGCAGGGTGGCGTAGTGGCGCGGCTGCGCCTCGGTGGATTCGCTGAATGCGCGGCCAGCCAAGGCCCGCAGCGGCGAATCCTGCGCGCAGCGGTCGGCGCGCTGGCAGTCCACTGCGGTCGAACGCGCCTGCACGGCGATGGCCTGGGCACGGTCACGCTCGGCGTGCGACAACGAGGCACAGCCACTGCCCAGCAACACGGTTGCCAGCGCAAGTACACGCAGCAGAAGGTTCACGGTTTCGGCGCCTCGCTCAGGCGCGCTCGCAGTACGAAGGTCACTCGGTCACTCAAGGCAAGCTGCCAGCTGTCCATGCCGTACCGGCTTCGTTGCACGGTACCGCGGCTGACGACATCGCAATCATAGCCGGGTCGGTGGCATTCCGCTTTCTCCACCCGCAGGCTTTCGGGGTGGCTGACCCCGCGCAGGGTCAGCCGGCCATGGATATCGCCGCCGTTGCTGACGGTATCCGGCCAATAGGGCAGCGAGTCGAACTCGACCGACGGGTAGCGCCCGGCGTCGAAGAATTCCGGCCCGCGCATCCAGCCGGTGTAGCGCTCCTTGCCGGGAATCTCCACCGTACCGGTGAACATCTTCAGGTGCACCTGGTGGCGGCCATCGGACAGCAGCTCGATGCGCCCCTCGAAATGCGGGAACACCCCTTCGATGCGCTGGCCCAGGCGGGTGCGCACTTCGAAGCCGATCTGCGAACGCTGCAGATCCAGCGACAGCGTGCGGGGCGAGTCAGCCGCCGCCAGCGCCGCTACCGGCGGCAGCGACGTGGGCGGTGGCGGGGCGGCCCAGGCCGGGCCGCAGGCCAGCAGCACCGGCAGCAGGCAGCGGCCGGGCCGTGCCAGGATCATCGGCTCACGGCCACCAGAAGGCGTTCAGGCTGGCCACGCCCGGCTCGATGGCCGCCTCGCGCGGGAACCCGAGCACGGCCACGCCGGCCGGCGGCATGCCGCGGTAGTCGCTGCTGGTGCCTTCGGTCATCAGCGCCACCAGCCGTTCCAGGCCGGGGTTGTGGCCGACGATCATCACCTGGTCCAGGTCGCGGCGTTCATCCACCAGCGCGGCCAGGGTGCCCGGGGTGGCTTCGTAGATGCGGTCTTCCAGGCGCTTTTCGACATAGCCGATGGTCGCCAGCACGGCTTCCAGGGTTTCGCGGGTACGCCGCGACGGCGAGCACAGCACGCAGTCGGGCAACAGGTTGTTTTCCTTCAGCCACTTGCCGGCCGCTTCGGCTTCGGCAAGGCCCACCGGCGACAGCGGGCGGTCAAGGTCGGCCTGGCCGGGAGTGGCCGGTTCGGCGTGGGCATGACGCAGCAGGATCAGTTCACGCATCGCGGGTTTCCATGATGAGAGGGTGCAGCAGAAAGGGTGACGTACGCGTCACAGCTTCAACCAGGCCAGCAGCGGTTCCCAGTCGGCCTGGTGCTCGCGCACCTGGGCCGAACGGTAGTCGAACAGGCTGCGGCCCAGGCCGGTCATGACCACGTAGCTCTGGCTGTCGCGCAGCTGGGCGACCACCGGGTAGGGCCATTCGCCCAGCATCTGCAGGGCCTGCTGCGAGGTCTGGGTCCAGGGTTTGGTGCGGTTGAGGACCAGCCCCACCGGCAGCTTGCGGCTGTGCACGCGCGGGTTCTGCGCCAGGCTGTTGAGGAAGCCGACGATGGCTTCGATGTCCAGCGCCGAGGGCAGCACCGGCACCACCACGGCATCGGCGGCGTCGAGGAAATGGGGGATATCGTCGGCCAGTGCGCCGGCCGGTGCATCGATGATGACGGTATCGGTACCGTCGGGCAGCTTCTGCGCCCACTGCTTCTTGCGGTACACGTCGATGGGCAGCACCGCGCTGTCCAGCCCGGCCCGGCGCTGTGCCCAGCGGGTGCTGGAGCCCTGCGGGTCGGCATCGGCGATCACCGTGGCCTTGCCCTGCAATGCCGCGTATGCGGCCAGGTGGGTGGCGACGGTGGTCTTGCCCACCCCGCCCTTGGAACCGGCCACCAGGATCGTCTTCATGCCAGCCTCGCTTCCGGGTACGTGCCCCGAGCGTACACCGGTGATGGTGACGGTAGGTAGAGAGGGCCTGAATCAACCCGCCCCGGCTTTGCTATCGTGGCGCCCCCGAAGGATCGAACCGGCATGAGCGAACTGCAGGACCTGAGCGCACTGATCCGCGCCGATACCCCCCTGATCGTGATCGAGACCCAGGATGAGGGTCGCATCGTCGAACTGTTCCGGCAGACGCTCATGCACGTCTGGCGTGCGCTGCACCGCTGGTCCATCACCGAGGGCCTGCGCCGCATCGACCTGGAACGCGAGGACGATCCCGTCGGCCCGCCCGATGCCAGCGCCGCCCTGCAGATGATCCGCCAGGCCGAACAGCGCGGCATCTACCTGCTGCTCGATTTCCACCCCTACCTGGGCTACGCCAGCCACCAGCGCGCCCTGCGCGACCTGATCCAGCGCCGCCACAGCCTGCCGCACGTGCTGGTGCTGATCGGCGCCAAGGTCGAACTGCCGGCCGAACTGGAAGCGCTGGCGGTGCGTTTCAACCCGCGCCTGCCCGATGCCAATGCCCTGCTGAAGATGCTGCGCGAAGAAGCCGACGCCTATGCCCGCGAGCACGGCGGCCGCCGCGTGGAAGTGGACAGCGAAGCGGTCAAGAAGATCCTGAAGAACCTGCAGGGCCTGAGCCTGGTGGACGCCCGGCGCATTGCCCGGCAGCTGATCTACGCCGATGGCGCGCTGCGCGACGACGACCTGCCGCAGCTGGCACGGCTGAAGTTCGAGCTGCTCAACCGCAGCGGGCACCTGTTCTTCGAACATGACAGCGCGCGCTTCGGCGACGTGGCCGGTGCCAACCGGCTCAAGCGCTGGATCAACCAGCGCCGGGTGGCCTTCATTGCCGGCTCGGCCCCGGCCGGGCTGGACCCGCCACGCGGCATGCTGCTGCTGGGCGTGCAGGGCTGTGGCAAGTCGATGCTGGCCAAGGCCACTGCCGCGGGCTTCGGCGTCCCGCTGCTGCGCCTAGACGTGGGCGCGCTGTACAACAAGTACCACGGCGAAACCGAGGCCAACCTGCGCCAGGCCCTGGCCTCGGCCGAGCAGCTGGCCCCGTGCGTGCTGTGGATGGACGAGATCGAAAAGGGCCTGGCCAGTGGTGGCGAGGACGGCGGCGTATCGCGGCGCGTGCTGGGCTACCTGCTGACCTGGATGGCCGAGCGCAGGGCGCCGGTGTTCATCGTGGCCACCGCCAACCAGGTGCATGAACTGCCGGCTGAACTGCTTCGCAAGGGGCGCTTCGACGAAATCTTCTTCGTCGACCTGCCCTCGCCGGAGGTCCGGGTGGAGCTGCTGCGGCTGCACCTGGGCCGGCGCCAGCTCAATGCCGATGATTTCGCACTGCCGGCGCTGGCGGCGGCGGCGAACGGTTTCTCCGGCGCGGAGATCGAGCAGGCGATCGTCGCGGGGCTGTATTCGGCGCATGCCGAGGGGCGGCCGCTGGATACCGAGCTGCTGATGACCGAGATCCGCGCGACGCGGCCGCTGTCGGTGTTGATGGCCGAGCAGGTGGCGGCATTGCGCGAGTGGGCGTCGGGGCGGACGGTTTCCGCGGACGACTGAGGGGGTTTTCGGCCAACGGCGGAGCCCCTCGTGGCTGTGGGTTGGTCGAGCCGACTGCTGGTCGACTGGCATTGTGAGTTGGGCCGGGCGGGCTGGGTTCGCGGGACACGCCGTAAACCCATCCCTGGGGGCTCGTAGGCGCCATCCATGGCGCCTGCGGTCCCGCGAACCCAACCCGCCCGACCCCCGACAGTTTCCGTGCGCGGTCATCCACGGAAGAGATAAAAGAAGATCAAGAGCAAGAGCAGAAGCGGGTCAGAGCCCGTTGCTGCGCAACGGGATCCGACCCCTTGCCTTTCCGACAGATCGCGGAAGTCTGTCGAAGGCGGGGTGGGTCCGGTTGCGGGGGCGTGAGCCGCATGGATGCGGCGACCGAGCTTACATGGACGTACTTGCAGCGTCCCCCGCAACCGGACCCACCCCGCCATCCCACGGAAAGCCAGCTTCTGAAGTTGACGTTGACGTTGATCTGAGGCGGGTGCAGGGCTGCAAGCCCTGCAGACAACCATCACCCCAGCACCCACATCCATGCCGGCAGCGTGACCAGCGACAGCACGATCCCATACCCCACCAGCGCGGCCGCCAGCCTCGGCGCCAGCCGGTGCGATATCGCCAGCGCCGCAGCGGTGATCATCGTCGGCATCGCCGATTCCAGTACGTTCACCTTCAACATCAGGCCCTGCATGCCCAGCGCCCACGATAACGGCAGCGCCAGTGCGGGCAGCACCAGCAGCTTCAACAACAGGCCCACGGCCAGCGGCCGCAGTTCCTCGCGGCGCAGGCGCAGCTGGATCGACAGGCCCACCGCCAGCATCACCAGCGGCAGCATCGCGTCGGCCAGCTGCTTCAATGCCGTGCCGATCCACGCCGGCGGCTGCGCCGGCATCAGCATCAGGGCGAACAGCAGCGCCCACAGCGGTGGGAACCGGGCGATGCGGCACAGCACCTGCAGCGCCGTGGGCGGGCGATCACCGCTGTAGCGGGCCAGTACCAGCAGGCCGAAGGTGGACAGCAGCAGGAAGGTGCCGAACTGGTCGTAGACCACGGCATAGGGCAGCGCGGCATCGCCCAGCAGCGCGCGCACCATCGGGTAGCCGATGAAACTGGAGTTGGCCAGGGCCACGCAGATCAGCAGCACCGCGTGCACATCGCGCGCAAAGCCAAATACGCGGGTGGCCAGGCTGACCAGGGCCCACGTCGCCAGCATGAGCAGCCAGGGCGTGGCCATCAGGCCGAGCAGGCTGGCGTCCAGCTGCAGGCGCGGCACATAGGTCAGCACTGCCGCGGGCAGGCAGACGTACAGCACCACCTTGTTCAGCGTCTCGGCGGCGGTGTCCGGCAGGGCGCGCAGGCGCGCGAACAGCATGCCCAGCCCCAGCATGGCCAGGATCAGGGCGAAGGCATCGAAGGCCATGGGCGGCTCCCCGGCAGGCACACGCCCGCGATCAGTTCGATTGTGCGTTGCAGCACCGCAGGCGGCAAGCGCCTGCGGTCATGCCTCACGGCCAGGTAGGGGGGGCGGCGGCCCAGGCCTGCTGCACTTCGGCCAGGCTGGCCCGTTCGTCGTCGCGCCAGGCTGGCAGGATCTGCGCATAGCGGCTGCTGTCGCTCCACTGGCCCGGTTCGGTGCGCACGGCGGCGGCATACCACTTCACCGCTTCCTGCTGCTGGCCGGCGCGCCACAGCGCCAGTGCATAGGTGGGCGGTATCCACACCGGGTTGCTGCGCAGCGTGCTGGCAGCGGACTGCCACTGCTCCAGCGCCGCCAGCGCCTGGCCTTGCCGCAGCAGGTCCCAGCCGTAATTCCAGCGTACGCTGCGGCCCATGCTGCTCTGCACCGGTGCTTCGGCCAGGGCTTCGCGGTAGAGCTTGTCGCCCAGCTCCGCACGCCCTTGGGCAATGGCAACCGAGGCCAGCTGGGCCGTGGCTTCCAGCGCCTTGCGGCCGCGCTCGCGCTGCTTCAGCAGCTGCTGCACCAGGTCCTCGCCCTCGCCCTGCACCACGACAATCGGTGCGGCCGTGGCGTCACTGTCGAAATAGAACTCCTGCGGTACCGGCAACGCCGGCGCGGCCCACGCAGCGGCCGCCCCCGAGACCAGCAGCACGCCGGCCAGGAACTGTCCTGCAACTGACATCCAAAATCCCCCAGGTTGAAACAACAACCTCCCCTCTCTCCCCCCGATCCTAACCGCAGCATGGCCGCCGATGCGAGTGCCGGGGCTCCGGGGCCCCACTGTTACAATTCGCGCCTTTCCCGCCGCGTGCCCGCACGCGGCCGGTGCCAGCCGATCCTACCGGGCCAGCCATGACCAGTACCGCGCAACTCACTTCGCCCTCCTCCGCCGACCTGATCGACCGTGATTACACGCTCGACCACAAGTACAGCCGCAACGAGGGGCGGATCTACCTGAGTGGCGTACAGGCACTGGTGCGGCTGCCGCTGATGCAGCGCCTGCGCGATGCGGCCGAGGGCATCGACAGCGCGGGCTTCGTCAGTGGCTACCGCGGCAGCCCGCTGGGTGGCTTCGATCTGGAACTGTGGCGCGCGCGCAAGCATCTGGACGCCGCCAAGGTGAAGTTCACCCCCGGCCTGAACGAAGATCTGGGTGCCACCATGGTCTGGGGCACGCAGCAGACCAACCTGTTCCCCGGCGCCAACGTGCAGGGCGTGTTCGGCATGTGGTACGGCAAGGGCCCGGGCGTGGACCGCTGCGGCGACGTGTTCAAGCACGCCAATGCGGCCGGCACTTCGCGTTACGGTGGCGTGCTGGCGCTGGCCGCCGATGACCATGCCTGCCGCAGCTCGACCCTGCCGCACGGCAGCGAGGACGAATTCGTCAGCGCGATGATGCCGGTGCTGAACCCGGCCGGCGTGCAGGACATCCTGGACATGGGCCTGCTGGGCTGGGCGATGAGCCGTTACACCGGGCGCTGGGTCGGCTTCAAGACCATTGCCGAGACGGTGGAATCGTCGGCCTCGGTGGAGGTCGATCCGCTGGCCCGGCGCATCGTGCTGCCGGAAGACTTCGACATGCCTGTCGGTGGCCTCAACATCCGCTGGCCCGATCCGCCGTTGGACCAGGAAATGCGGCTGCACCGCTACGCGGTGAAAGCCGCGCAGGCGTTCGCCCGTGCCAACGGCATCGACAAGGTGGTGATGGACGCTCCGCGTGCGCGACTGGGCATCGTCACCACCGGCAAGAGTTATCTGGACGTGCTGCAGGCACTGGAATATCTGGGCCTGGACGAAGCCGCCTGCGCCGACATCGGCATCCGCGTGTACAAGGTCGGCATGACCTGGCCGCTGGAGCCGCAGGGCATCGCCCGCTTCGCGCAGGGCCTGGAAGACATCATCGTGGTGGAGGAAAAGCGTGCCTTCATCGAGCGCCAGATGAAGGAGCAGTTCTTCAACTGGCCGGCCAGCTGGGGCCAGCGCCCGTCCATCGTCGGCAAGTACGACGAGAGTGGCGAGTGGATCCTGCCGTCCACCGGCGAACTGACCCCGGCCACCATCGCCGGCGTGATCGGTCGCCGCATCCAGAAGTTCTTCAACAACGAATCGATCGAGCAGCGCCTGCAGTGGATGCAGGAAAAGGAAGCCGAGCTTGCGTTGCCGCGCGCCAGCTTCCCGCGCGTGCCGCACTACTGCTCGGGCTGCCCGCACAACACCTCCACCACCGTGCCGGAAGGCTCGCGTGCGCTGGCCGGCATCGGTTGCCATTACATGGTGACCTGGATGGACCGCAGCACCGACACCTTCACCCACATGGGCGGCGAAGGCGTGACCTGGGCCGGGCAGGCACCGTTCACCGATACCCCGCACGTGTTCCAGAACCTGGGCGACGGCACCTATTTCCACAGCGGCTCGCTGGCGATCCGCCAGGCGGTCGCGGCCGGCGTCAACATCACCTACAAGATCCTCTACAACGATGCGGTGGCGATGACCGGCGGCCAGCCGGTGGACGGCCCGCTGAGCGTGCCGGACATTGCGAAGCAGATGCGCGCCGAAGGCATCCACACCATCGTGGTGCTGTCGGACAACATCGGCAGGTGGACTGGCCAGCGCGAGCACTTCCCCAGCGACGTGGAGTTCCATGACCGCAGCGAACTGGACGAGGTGCAGAAGCGCCTGCGCGAAGTGAAGGGTGTTTCGATCCTGATCTACGAACAGACCTGCGCCACCGAAAAGCGCCGCCGCCGCAAGCGCGGCAAGCTGGAAGACCCGCAGAAGCGGGTGCTGATCAATTCGCTGGTCTGCGAAGGCTGCGGCGACTGCGGCAAGAAGAGCTTCTGTGTGTCGGTGCTGCCGAAGGAAACCGAGTTCGGGCGCAAGCGCGAGATCGACCAGTCCAACTGCAACAAGGACTATTCCTGCGTGAATGGTTTCTGCCCGAGCTTCGTCACCGTGCACGGTGGCCAGCCGCGCAAGGGCAGCAAGCGCGATGCGTCCACCCTGCTGGACAACCTGCCGGCGCCGACCCTCCGCGGCACGCTGGAACAGCCCTGGAACATCCTGATCACCGGCGTGGGCGGTACCGGCGTGGTGACCATCGGCGCGCTGCTGGGGATGGCCGGCCACCTGGAAGGCAAGGGCGCGAGCGTGCTCGACCAGACCGGCCTGGCACAGAAGGGTGGCGCGGTGACCACGCACATCCGCATCGCCCGCCGCCCTGAGGACATCCACGCCGTGCGCATCGCCGCCGGCGAGGCCGACCTGGTGCTGGGCTGCGACATGGTGGTGGTGAACGACTACTGGGCGCTGTCGAAGGTGCGCGCCGGCCGTTCGCAGGTGGTGCTCAACACCTATGAAGCAATGCCGGGCACCTTCACCACCCGCCCGGACATGCAGTTCCCGGCCGCCGACATCGTGGCCGGCGTGCGCGTGGCGCTGGGCGGCCAGGAGCCGCTGCTGCTGGACGCGACCCAGCTGGCCACCGCGTTGCTCGGCGATGCGATCGCCGCCAACCTGTTCATCCTCGGCTACGCCTGGCAGCAGGGCCTGGTGCCGCTGTCGTTCGACTCGCTGATGCGGGCCATTGAACTGAACGGCGCGGCCGTGGCGATGAACCAGCAGGCCTTCGCCTGGGGCCGCCTGGCCGTGGTCGACCCGCAGGCCGTGCAGCAGGCGGCCGGCCTGGTGCGCAACCGACACACCGATACCGAATCCACCCCGGGCCCGCTGCACCCGCTGCCGCCGGGCGAATGGGAAGGCAACGAATGGGGCGCCACCGCCGCACCGCGCAACACCGGCGACGAACGCGAACTGCGCGGCCTGCCCTCGCACGGTGGCGACGTGGCGTTCCTGCCGCTGGATGACGCGCGCCTGTCGCGCTCGCTGGATGAAATGATCGAGCGCCGTGCCGCCTTCCTGGTCGAGTACCAGGACACCGCCTACGCCAACCGCTATCGCAGCCTGGTCGAACGCGTGCGCGCCGCCGAAGCCGACCGCATCGGCGGCTCCACTGCGCTGACCGAGACCGTGGCCCGCTACCTGTTCAAGCTGATGGCCTACAAGGACGAGTACGAAGTGGCCCGCCTGTACACCAGCGGCGACTTCCAGCGCCGCCTGCAGCAGCAGTTCGAGGGCGACTACCAGCTGCGCTTCCACCTGGCGCCGCCGCTGTTCGCGAAGAAGGATGAGCAGGGCCGGTTGCTGAAGAAGGAATACGGCCCGTGGATGTTCAAGGCCTTCGGCCTGCTGGCGAAGCTGAAGTTCCTGCGCGGCGGCCGTTTCGATGTGTTCGGCCGTACCGGAGAACGGCGCATGGAGCGCCAGCTGATCGCCGATTACGAAGCCACCGTGCAGCTGTTGCTGGATGGCCTGGAAGACGGTCGCCTGGCCCTGGCGGTGGAGATCGCCAGCGTGCCTGAGCACATCCGCGGCTTCGGACACGTCAAGGAAGCGCATTTCGAGCAGGCCAAGGCACGCGAGGCCGCGCTGCTGGCGCAATGGCGCAACCCGAAGGCGCTGCATATCGTGCAGGTGGCGTAACCGGCAGCAGAATCCTACCGGCCCTTGGCCGACTTCCCGGAAGGGTTTCGCGCCGGAGACGCTGGCGATCAATGCCAGCGAACGTCGACATTTCAGGAAATGTCGACGTTCAATGACATTCTTCAGATGTTGTCGAACGTCGACTTTTGATTAAATGTTGCCGAGCGCATACATTCCACGTATGGACGTCCTGCGAACTTCCCGAGACTTGGGCGTGGTCATCCGCCAGCGTCGCAAAGCACTCCGTTGGGATCAGGCCCAGCTGGCCGAACGCGTAGGCGTCAGTCGGCAATGGGTCATCGAAATGGAGAAGGGCAAGCCACGGGTGGAGCTGCAACTGGTGCTGCGGACGCTCAACGTCCTCGGCCTGATACTGGCCGCGGGCACCGTCGAGGGAATGGCCTCCTCCGCTGCATCGTCGGAAATGCCTCTGGAACTGCCTGATATCGACACTATCGTGGATGGCAACGGGCTGCGCCCGGATGAGCACCGCGCGACTGCCATGACGTTGGGGCGTAGAAAGCCCCACAAGGCCGACTGACAGCCCCTTCCTCCCGGACATCGTGCCTCCCGCATGGACCTCAACGTACTCCTTTCCAACAGACTGGCTGGATACCTGGGACAGGATGCACATGGCCATCCGACATTCCAGTACGCAGACAGCTGGCGCCAGACGCCGGGCGCCTATCCCTTGTCACTTGCACTTCCATTGACAGAGAACAGCGCGCCCGCCGCCACGCTATCTGCGGTCCTGTGGGGGCTGCTTCCCGACAACGAGGCCCTTCTGCAGCGATGGGCTTCCCGGTTCCATGTTTCGTCCCGCAACCCGGTCGCGTTGCTGTCACATGTCGGCGAAGACTGTGCCGGCGCGGTCCAGTTCGTACGAGGCGAACGGCTCGCCGCCGTACTTGCCGGTGAGGACGATCGGCAGGAGCCGCTGTCCTTCCATGAGGTCGCCCAGCGCCTTCAGCGGATCCGAGTGGACCAGGTTGCAGCGCGGCAACCCGATGATGTCGGCCAGTTCAGCCTCGCCGGGACGCAACCGAAGATCGCCCTGATGCAACGCGACGATGGAGGTTGGGCAATTCCGGCCGGTCGCATCCCCACCACACATATCCTCAAACCTCCCAGTGGCGACTACGACGGATTCGTGGAGAACGAGGTCTTCTGTCTGCGCCTGGCCAGTCAACTCGGCATGTCGGCTGCGTCCACTGAAATGATCTGCATGGAGGATGCACAGGCCATTGCGGTAACGCGCTTCGACCGCGTACGAACAGCGCAGGGTTGGCAACGCGTTCACCAGGAAGACTTCTGCCAGGCGCTGGGTGTCATGCCACACATCAAGTACCAGAATCAGGGCGGACCGGGGCCGGCCGATCTGGCGCGCGTGCTTTGGGAACATTCCAGCAAGCCGAGAGCGGATGTCGAAAGACTGCTGCAGGCACTGCAGTTCAACTATCTCATTGGCGGCACTGACGCGCATGGCAAGAACTATTCGCTGCTGATCGGCGCACAAGGAAACGTTCGCCTTGCCCCGCTGTATGACATCTCAAGTGCACTGCCCTATGCACATCTGCAGCAACGCAAGATCAAGATGGCCATGAAGATCGGCAGTCACTACTGCTGGTGGGATGTCCGCCTGGCGGATTGGGAGGCCACTGCTGATGGAATGAAGCTGGACCCGCAGAAAGCACTGTCGGGCCTGTTCGACATGGCAACACAGCTACCCGGCATCGCCCGGGCATTGCTTGCGGGGCTGCAGGCAGAGGGCATGCGCCACCCGGTTCTGGAACGTCTGGTGGAAGGCATCAGTGCAAGCTGCCAGCGTTGCCTGCGTCAATTCGAACAATCCGCTACCTGATCACCCCAACCGCCACAGCAGCAGTCGGTTGTTGGCCGGCATGGCCACATCGCGCAGGCGGGTGAAGCCGTTGTCCTCGGCCAGCGCCTGCACGGCTTCCACATCGCGGATGCCGCTGCGCGGGTCACGCGTCTGCAGCCAGGCATCGAACTGCGCGTTGCTGTCGCTGGTGTAGCGGCCGCCGTAGTTGAACGGGCCGTAGACCGCCAGCACCGCACCGTGGCGCAGCAGCGGTGGCAGCGCGGCGAACAGCGCCTGCACGTGCTCCCAGCCCATGATGTGCAGGGTATTGGCAGTGAACGCCGCATCGAATGAGCTGCCCTCGGGCAGGGTCAGGCCCGGTGCCGGCGGCAGTTCCACCTGCAGCGCCACCGGCGGCAGCAAATTGAGCAGCGCCGCCTCGGCGCGCCAGGCCTCGATGCCGGGCAGATGGTCCGGGTGGTCGCTGGGCTGCCAGCGCAGCCATGGCCAGCGTTCGGCGAAGAAGGCCGCGTGCTGGCCGGTGCCGCTACCGATTTCCAGCACCCGATGGCGGTCGCCCATCCACGGGTCGAGCGCGGCCGCGATCGGGTCGCGGTTGCGTTCGCAGGCTTCGGAATAGGGCTTGCTCGGCATCGGGGCGGGATCCAGGCGGAGTCGGCCCATTGTGCACGAGGGGGGATTGTTGGGCAGGGCTTGCAGCCCTGCACCTGCTCAATGCAACAGCAACAGCAACAGCAACAGCCTGCATTCCTTGGGTTGGCGGGGTGGGTCCGGTTGAGGGGGACGCTGCAAGTACGTCCATGTAAGCTCGGTCGCCGCATCCATGCGGCTCACGCCCCCTCAACCGGACCCACCCCGCCTTCGACAGTTGAACGCGATCTGTCGGAACGGCACGGGGTCAGATCCCGTTGCTACGCAACGGGATCTGACCCCAGATTTATTTCGATATCTGGCAGAAAAATCGTGTCGACCAAGGTCGACACCTACCAACAGCCGCGCGGACAACCATCGCAGTTCCCAACAGCTGCAGGAATCTGTCAGAGGTGGGGCGGTGTCGGATTGCGGGGTGTCAGCCGCATGGATGCGGCTGCCAAGCCTCCATGGACGGATTCACGGCGTCCCCGCAATCCGACACCGCCCCGCCCACCCACGCAATGCCGCTCTGGCTCTGGCTCTGGCTTTGGCCGTTGCATTGAGCAAGTGCAGGGCTGCAAGCCCTGCCCAAACCCTCCCCACCCATGACTGCAGTCACTTGCCGCCATGCCCCGCGCTGGCGAAAGTCAGGGAGTTGAAGTGATCGGCCTGGCCCGTTGCCAGCCGCACGGAAGTGAGAGAGAGACGCTGTGCAACGACGTGAGTTCCTGGCTTTTTCCGGTCTGGGCCTGGCGGGCCTGGTGCTGCCGCAGTCGCGGCTGATCGCGGCCGAGCAGCTGCTCGCCCCGGTGGACACCGCCCTGCGCCGCCGCCTGGCCGGGGTCGCGCTCGATACCGCGCGCATCGCCAAGGCCAGCTACTGCGATGTGCGCATCGGCCGCTACCTCAACCAGTCGGTCATCACCCGCGAACACCAGGTCGGCAACGTGACCAACCGCGAGTCGTCCGGCGTGGGCGTGCGGGTCATCGTCAATGGCGCCTGGGGCTTCGCCGCCACCCACCAGCAGACCGAGGCGGCCGTGCGCGGCGCCGTCGAGCAGGCCGCGGCCATTGCCCGGGCCAATGCCAGCATCCAGACCCGGCCGGTGCAGCTGGCGCCCACCCCGTCGGTGGGCGAAGTGCGTTGGCAGACACCGATTCGCCGCAACGCGATGGAAGTGCCGATCCAGGACAAGGTCGAGCTGCTGCTGTCGCTCAATGCAGCCGCGCTGAATGCGGGTGCCGACTACATCAATTCCACCCTGTTCCTGGTCAACGAGCAGAAGTACTTCGCCTCCAGCGATGGCTCGTTCATCGATCAGGACATCCATCGCATCTGGCTGCCGTTCACCGCCACGGCCATCGACAAGGCCAGCGGCAAGTTCCGCACCCGTGCCGGCCTGTCCTCGCCGATGGGCATGGGCTACGAATTCCTGGATGGCGATGCACGCGGCAAGGTGCAGCTGCCGGGTGGGATCACCGCCTACCGCGACTCCTACGACCCGGTCGAGGACGCCATCGCCGCCGCCCGCCACGCCCGCGAGAAGCTGAAGGCGCCCTCGGTGAAGCCCGGCAAGTACGATCTGGTGCTGGACCCGTCCAACCTGTTCCTGACCATCCACGAAAACGTCGGCCACCCGCTGGAACTGGACCGCGTGCTGGGCTACGAGGCCAACTACGCCGGCACAAGCTTCGCCACACTGGACAAGCGCGATGCTGGTTTCCGCTGGGGCAGCGACCTCGTCACCTTCTTCGCCGACAAGACGCAGCCGGGCAGCCTGGGTGCGGTGGGCTACGACGATGAAGGGGTGAAGACCCAGCGCTGGGACCTGGTGCGCGATGGCGTGCTGGTCGACTACCAGGCCACCCGCGACGAAGCCCACATTCTGGGCCGCGAGGCCTCGCATGGCTGCAGCTACGCCGATTCCTGGTCCAGCGTGCAGTTCCAGCGCATGGCCAATGTCTCGCTGGCGCCGGGCAAGGCGCCGCTGAGCGTGGACGACATGATCAAGGACGTCGAGAACGGCATCTGGATCCACGGCCGCGGCTCCTATTCCATCGACCAGCAGCGCTACAACGCGCAGTTCGGCGGCCAGCTCTACTACCAGATCAAGGACGGAAAGATCGCCGGCATGGTCGAGGACGCGGCCTACCAGATCCGCACGCCGGAGTTCTGGAACGCCTGCACCGCCATCTGCGACGAGCGCGACTTCCGCCTCGGCGGTTCCTTCTTCGACGGCAAGGGGCAGCCCGGCCAGGTCTCGGCGGTCTCGCACGGGTCGTCCACCACCCGCTTCAACGGCATCAACATCATCAACACCGCGCGCAGTCTCGGCGCTTGAGCCACCCATCCTTCGACATGGAGAGCAGCCTTGCAAAGACGTGACTTCCTGGCCCTGACCGGGCTTACCGCGGGCGGGCTGATCGTGCCCTCCTTCTTCGGCAAGGCAATCGCCGCCGAGCAGCTGCAGTCCAGCCTGGACCTGGGGCTGAAGAAGCGCCTGGCCGACGCTGCGCTGCAGGCTGCGCGCGCTGCCGGTGCCACCTACTGCGATGTGCGCATCGGCCGCTACCTGCGGCAGTTCGTGATCACCCGCGAGGACAAGGTGCAGAACGTGGTGAACACCGAGTCCACCGGTGTGGGCATCCGCGTGATCGTCAATGGCGCCTGGGGCTTTGCCGCCACCAATGCGCTCAGCACCGCCGACGTGGCCCGTGCCGCGCAGCAGGCCGCCGCCATCGCCAAGGCCAATGCGGGCGTGCAGACCGCGCCGGTACAGCTGGCCAAGGCGCCGGGCGTGGGCGAGGTCAGCTGGAAGACGCCGATCCGCAAGAATGCGATGGAGGTGCCAATCAAGGAGAAGGTCGACCTGCTGCTGGACGTCAACGCTGCGGCGATGGGTGCCGGCGCCAGCTTCGTCAATTCGATGCTGTTCCTGGTCAACGAGCAGAAGTACTTCGCCTCCACCGACGGCTCGTACATCGACCAGGACGTGCACCGCATCTGGGCACCGATGACGATCACCGCCATCGACAAGGCCAGCGGCAAGTTCCGCACCCGCGAAGGCTTGTCCGCGCCGATGGGCCTGGGCTACGAATACCTGGACGGCGCCGCCGCCGGCAAGGTGCTCACCCCCAATGGCGTGGTGAACTACGGCTCGTCCTACGACATGAAGGAAGACGCCATTGCCGCAGCGAAGCAGGCGCAGGAGAAGCTGAAGGCGCCGTCGGTGAAGCCGGGCAAGTACGATCTGGTGCTGGACCCGTCGCACACCTGGCTGACCATCCACGAATCGATCGGCCACCCGCTGGAACTGGACCGCGTGCTGGGCTACGAGGCCAACTACGCCGGCACCAGCTTCGCCACCCTGGACAAGCGCGAGCAGCACTTCCAGTACGGCAGCGAGCACGTGAACATCTTCGCCGACAAGACCCAGCCGGGCAGCCTCGGTGCGGTGGCGTACGACGATGAAGGCGTGAAGTGCAAGCGCTGGGATCTGATCAGCAATGGCAAGCTGGTCGACTACCAGACCATCCGCGACCAGGCCCACATCCTGGGCAAGACCGAATCGGATGGCTGCTGCTATGCCGATTCCTGGTCCAGCGTGCAGTTCCAGCGCATGGCCAACGTGTCGATGGCGCCGGGCAAGACCCCGCTGAGCGTGTCGGACATGATCAAGGACGTGGAAAACGGCATCTACATCATCGGTGACGGCTCGTTCTCCATCGACCAGCAGCGCTACAACGCGCAGTTCGGTGGCCAGCTGTTCTACGAGATCAAGAACGGCAGGATCACCCGCATGCTGGAGGACGTGGCCTACCAGATCCGTACGCCGGAATTCTGGAATGCCTGCACCGCCGTGGCCGACGAGCGCGACTACCGCCTGGGCGGTTCGTTCTTCGACGGCAAGGGCCAGCCGGGCCAGGTTTCGGCGGTCTCGCATGGTTCGTCCACCGCGCGCTTCAACGGCATCAACGTCATCAACACCGCACGCAGCCTCGGCTGACCGGTCAGGAGCCCTTACACCATGAGTATCTTCACCGAAGCCCAGGCCAAGGCCATCCTCGACAAGGTCATCGCCCTGTCCAAGGCCGATGAGTGCACCGCCGTGCTGGCCGGCTCGATTGCCGGCAACATCCGTTTCGCGCTGAACAACGTGTCCACCAGCGGCATTGTCGACAACACCGAACTGGCCGTGACCGTGGCCTTCGGCAAGCGCGTGGGCACCGCCTCGATCAACGAGTTCGACGATGCCGCGCTGGAACGCGTGGTGCGCCGCGCCGAAGACCTGGCCCGGCTGGCCCCGGAGAACCCGGAGTTCATGCCGGCCATCGGCAAGCAGGCCTACCGCGCCAGCCCCACCTTCAGTGAATCCACCGCTGCCATCGACCCCGCCTTCCGCGCCAAGGTCGCCGCCGATTCCATCGCGCCGTGCCGCGGCAACGGCCTGATTGCCGCCGGCTTCCTGGAAGACGGCCAGGGCTTCTACGCCACCGCCAACAGCAACGGCAATTTCGGCTACCAGCGCACCACCAACTTCGACTACACCTGCACGGTGCGCACCGAAGACGGTCGCGGTTCGGGCTGGGTGGGCCGCAACCTCAAGGACGCGGCAGACTTCAAGGCCGACCAGGACATCCGCATCGCCATGCGCAAGGCCACCGAATCGGCCGAGGCCAAGGCGCTGGAACCGGGCAAGTACACGGTCATCCTGGAACCGGCCGCGGCCGCGGGCCTGATCAGCTTCATGATGAACTTCTTCAGCGCCCGCTCGGCCGATGAAGGCCGCAGCTTCCTGTCGAAGAAGGGCGGCGGCAACAAGCTGGGCGAGCAGGTCTACGACCCGCGCGTGACCATGTATGCCGACCCCTGGCATGCCGACGCGCCCGTGCTGCCGTGGGATGGCGAGGGCATGCCGCGCGAGCGCATGGCCATCATCGAGAACGGCAAGGTCGCCAACCTGGACTACTCGCGCTTCTGGGCGCAGAAGCAGGGCAAGACCGCCAAGGCCACGCCGGGCAACCTGCTGATGAGCGGCGGCGACAAGAGCACGGCCGATCTGGTGCGCGGCACCCAGAAGGGCATCCTGGTCACCCGTACGTGGTACATCCGCATGGTCGACCCGCAGACCGTGCTGCTGACCGGCCTGACCCGCGATGGCACCTTCTACATCGAAAACGGCCAGATCAAGCACCCGGTGAAGAACTTCCGCTTCAACGAGTCGCCGGTGATCATGCTCAACAACATCGAAGAGCTGGGCAAGCCGGTGCGCGTGGCCGGTGATGAATCCAGCTACGTGATGATGATCCCGCCGATGAAGCTGCGCGATTTCACCTTCACCTCACTGTCCGACGCGGTCTGATGGACCGCCGGGCCTGCCTGCGCTGGTTGGCCGCTGCCGCTTCGGCGGCGGCGCTGCCGGCCTTCGCGCAGGCAGGCCCGCGCAGTTCGCGCTACGACTTCTGGTTCACCCGCCTGCAGTACGACTCCGGCGACTGGGACGTGGACGCACGCATGCCGTCCAACCTGATCACCTCGCTGATCGACTACACCTCGCTGCGGGTGGACCCGCAGGAACACGTGGTGGCCCTGGCCGACCCGCGCATGCTGGAAGCCCCGTTCTGCTACCTGGCCGGGCACACGCTGGTGGAGTTCAACGCCGCCGAGCGGCAGAACTTCGTGCGCTATGTGCGCAACGGCGGCTTCGTCTTTGTCGACGACTGCAACCATGACATCGACGGCCTGTTCGCCACCTCGTTCGAAGCACAGATGGCCCGCCTGTTCGGGCCGAAGGCGCTGCAGAAGCTGCCCAACAGCCATGCGCTGTACCGCAGCTTCTTCCGCTTCCCCGATGGCCCGCCGGCCACCGGCTTCGAGCTCAATGGCTGGGGTGATGACCTCGTGCACGACTACCTGAAGGGCATCGAGGTCGATGGCCGCCTGGGCGTGCTCTACAGCAACAAGGATTACGGTTGCGAGTGGGACTACGACTGGCGCAACAAGCGTTTCCTGGCCGAAGACAACACCCGCTTCGGCGTCAACATCGTGATGTACGCGTTGAACAACTGATAGGACCTGCACGCCCATGACCCGCCCCGACCTCGATTCCCTGCTGCCGCGCCTGGAAGAGCTGCGCAGCGCCCTGGCCCACGCCGTGGTGGGCCAGCACAGCGTGGTCGAGCAGCTGCTGATCGGCCTGCTGGCCGGTGGCCACTGTCTGCTGGAAGGTGCGCCTGGCCTGGGCAAGACCCTGCTGGTGCGCTCGCTCGGCCAGGCCCTGGAACTGCAGTTCCGGCGCGTGCAGTTCACCCCCGACCTGATGCCCAGCGACATCCTCGGCACCGAGCTGCTGGAGGAAGACCACGGCACCGGCCATCGCCATTTCCGCTTCCAGCAGGGCCCGATCTTCACCAACCTGCTGCTGGCCGACGAACTCAACCGCACCCCGCCCAAGACCCAGGCCGCACTGCTGGAAGCCATGCAGGAACGCACGGTCAGCTACGCCGGCACGACCTACACGTTGCCGGCGCCGTTCTTCGTGCTGGCCACGCAGAACCCGATCGAGCAGGCCGGTACCTACCCGCTGCCGGAGGCACAGCTGGACCGCTTCCTGCTGCACGTGCTGGTGGATTACCCCAGCGAAGACGAGGAACGGCAGATCCTGGAACAGACCACCGGCGGTGCCACCGACGCGGTGCCGAAGGTGATGGATGCCGAAGCGGTGATTGCACTGCAGGCCGCGGTGCGCCAAGTGCATGTCAGCCCGGATGTGCTGGCCTGGATCACCCGCCTGGTGCGCGCCAGCCGCCCCGGCGACAGCGCACCGGCGGCCATCAACCAATGGGTGAAGTGGGGCGCCGGCCCGCGTGCCGGGCAGTCGCTGGTGCTGGCGGCGAAAGCACGCGCACTGCTGCAGGGCCGTTTCGCCGCCACCCGCGAGGACGTGCAGGCGCTGGCCGCACCGGTGATGCGCCATCGCCTGCTGCTGTCGTTCGCCGCCGAAGCCGAGCAGAAGCGTGCCGACGACGTGGTCGCTGCGCTGCTGCAGGCCGTGCCGTTCCCGGGTTGAGCCACGCGTGAACGCCGGTACCCCGCTGACATTGCCACCGGAACTGCGCGCGCGCCTGCGCACGCTGCGCTTGTGGCCGCGCCTGGCCAGCGGTGCAAGTGGTATCGGCCAGCATGCCAGCCGCAGCCGCGGTGCCGGCCTGGAGTTCGCGCAGTACCGTGCCTACGAGCCGGGTGACGAACTGCGCCAGATCGACTGGAAGCTGTACGCGCGCTCGGACCGTTTCTTCGTGCGCGAGTCCGAACGCGAAAGCCCGATCACCGTCTGGCTGCTGCTCGATGCCACCGCCTCGGCCGGCCAGGCCGACCGCGCGGCACAACAGCGCACACGCCTGGACCATATGCGCGGCGTGGCCGCCTGCCTGGTCGAACTGGCCCTGCAGCAGGGCGACCGCTTCGGCCTGCTGGCAGTCAATGGCGATGGCCTGCAACTGGTACCGGCCGGCCACGGAGCGCGCCAGCGTGACCGCGTGCACCTGCAACTGCACGCCCTGCAGGCCCGCGGTGCATGGCCCGCAGCCGAACGCCTGCGCCCGTTGTGGGAGCGCGTGCGGCCGGGCGATCTGCTGCTGGCCATCGGCGATGGCTTCGATGAAGCCAACAGCGTACTGCTGGAACAGCTGGCCAGCGCGCGCCGCGAGGTGGTGCTGCTGCAGGTGCTGACCGCCGACGAACGCGACTTCCCGTTCGATGCCGGCCACCGCTTCCGCGATCCGGAAACCGGCGAGGAACTGCTGGGCGATGGTGCGGCGATCCGCAGCGATTACCTGCAGCGCTTCGCCGCCGCACACACGGCCTTGCACGCACGGCTGCAGGCCAGCGGCATCGCCTGTGCCACCGGTTGGCTCGACCAGCCCTTGGACCAGCCGCTGCAGGTGCTGTTCGGCCGAGGGGGCGGCGCATGACCCTGCTGCTCCCGCTGGGCCTGGCCGCGCTTGCCGCATGGCTGCTGCCACTGCTGATCCACCTGGCCCGGCGCCATCCGTACACGCCGCTGGATTTCGCTGCGCTGCGCTGGTTGCGCGCGCAGATCCGCCCGCGCCAGCGCATCCGTTTCGATGACTGGCCGTTGCTGCTGGTGCGGCTGTTACTGCTGGCAGCCTTGGCGCTGTTGCTGGCGCGGCCCGCGCTGACCGGCCCCGCCCCGGTCGCCAGCGCGTGGACCGTGGTCGCGCCTGGGCTGGATGCGATGGCGCTGCGCGGTACACGCGCCGACGGCAACTGGCACTGGCTGGCGCCCGGCTTCCCGCCCATTGAACAGGCGCCCGCGGCCAGCGAGGCAGCCCTGCCCAGCCTGCTGCGCGAACTGGATGCGCAGCTGCCGGCCGGCACCGCACTGACCGTCCATGTGCCCGATCCGCTGCCCGGCCTGGACGGTGCACGCCTGCAGCTGTCACGCGAGGTGCAATGGCGGCCGCAGCCGTTGCCGGCCGCCCCAGCGCAGACCGCAGGGGCACTACCGCGGCTGCGTGTTCACGGCGAGGCATCCCGCACTGCCCAGCACTGGCTGGGCGCGGTCCAGCGCGCGTGGGGCGTACAGGCGCCAGTCGCAGCGCTGGGAGCGGGCGCGCTGCCCGAACGTGGTGAGGTGGGCGTGTGGAGCCGCACCGACGCCCTGCCGGCCCACTGGCAGGCCTGGCTGGCAGAGGGCGGCAGCGTGTTGACCGCCGCCCAGCCCGCTGCCGGCGCCCGCATTACCCTGCGCAGCGCCGACGGCACGCCCCTGCTGTGGCAGCAGCGCGTCGGCCAAGGCCGCCTGTTGTCGCTGCCGGCCGAATGGAATGCCAGCAACCCGGCGCTGCGCGATGCCGGGCTGCCGCGTGCCCTGCTGCTGGCCGTGCGGGCCCCGCTGCCACCGCAGCTGGCGCACGCGCGCGATCACACTCCGCAGACCACGGCCCTGCCCGCGCCGACGCCGCCGCTGCGCGAAACCACGCCGTGGCTGCTGCTGGTCATCGTGCTGCTGTTCGCGCTGGAACGCTGGATGGCCAGCAGCGCCCGGCGCAGGGCCAGCGCATGAAGACGCTGCAGCACGCCTGGCAGCGCGCGCGCCGCCACCGCGCCGCCATCACCCTGCTGCTCGGCCTGCCGTGGGCGCTGGCCGCGACCGTGCTCGCACTTCGGCTGGGCGGCTTCGACATCGCCTGCGTGGTCGCTACGCTCACCCTGCTTGCCAGCGCGGCCATCGGCACCGCACACGTGCGCCGGCTGGACCGGCGTTGGTTGCAGCGCCAGCTCGATGGCAGCGGTGCCAGCGAAGACAGCGCAGACCTGCTGTTTGCCGATCCCGCCGCGCTCAACCCGCTGCAGCAGCGCCAGCGCGCGCATGTGCTGACCACGCTGGAACGCACGATGCCGGAGCTGCGGCCGCGCTGGCCGCGCGGTGCGCTGGCACTGTGCTGGATCGCTGGCGTGACCATCGCCCTGCTGGCGCTGGGCTGGCCGCGCAGCGCGGCAGGGCCTTCCGCGGCCCCTGCGCGCACAGCGCCGGGTGCCGCAGCGGCAGGACCGCCGCACCTGCAGTCCAGCCGCCTGCGCATCGACGCGCCGGCCTATACCGGCCAGCCAACCGTCACCCAGAACGCACTGGACGCCAAGGTTGCCGCTGACAGCCGCCTGGCCTGGTCGCTGCGCTTCGACCGCGCACCGGACAGTGCCTGGCTGCAGTTCCACGATGGGCGCCGGCTGCCGCTGCGCGAACAGGATGGCCAGTGGCTGGCGCAGGATGTGGCGCGCGCGCCGGTGCTGTACCGCGTGGTGAGCGAACCGGCGCTGGCCGAAACCCGCCTGCATCGGCTGGACGTGGTGGCCGACCGCGCGCCCAGCGTGCGCGTGCTGGAACCCGCCGCCAACCTGGTGCTGGGCACGCCCGGGCAACGCCAATGGACGCTGCGCTTCGAGGCCACCGATGATCATGGCGTGGCCGCGCAGGCGAAGCTGTCCATCACCACCACCCAGGGCAGCGGCGAGAACATCACCTTCGTCCAGCGCAGCGTCACGCTTGCCGGCAGCGGCGACGCCAGCGCACGCCGCTTCGCCCACACGCTCGACCTGGCCGCGCTGGGCGCGCAGCCCGGCAACGATGTGATCGCCCAGCTGGAAGTGCGCGACAACCACGCGCCCACGCCGCAGACCGGGCGCAGCAGCAGCGTGATCCTGCGCCTGCCGAGCACCGAAGTCGCCCTGACAGCGGAACTGGAAGGCCGCATCAAGAAGACCCTGCCCGCCTACTTCCGCAGCCAGCGGCAGATCATCATCGACGCCGAAGCACTGATCCGGCAGCGGCGCAGCGTGGGTGCCGATGACTTCATCAAGCGCAGCGATGCGATCGGTGTCGACCAGCGCATCCTGCGCCTGCGCTACGGCCAGTTCCTGGGCGAGGAAAGCGAAGGCGCACCGAAGCCGCCGCCGACCAGTGATCTGCCCACCAGCGATGCTCCCACCGCAGATGACCACGACGACGATCACGGCCATGGCGCGCAGGCCGGTGCGCACGACGACCATGGCCATGATCATGGCGGTACAGCCAACGCAGATACTCCGCCGGTGTTCGGCAGCGCGACCGACGTGCTTTCCGAGTACGGACACACCCACGACCATGCCGAGGCGGCCACCCTGCTCGACCCGCAGACCCGTGCCACGCTGAAGGCCGCGCTGGACCAGATGTGGTCGGCCGAAGGCGAGCTGCGTCAGGGCCGCCCGGAACAGGCGTTGCCGTTCGCCTACAAGGCGCTGGCCTTCATCAAGCAGGTGCAGCAGGCCGAGCGCATCTATCTGGCGCGGGTAGGCCCGGAACTACCACCCATCGACGAAGGCCGCCGCCTGGGTGGCGACCGCGCGGGGCTGGCCAGCCCTGAACTGCCGTTGACCGCACGCACGCCGCCCGATCCGGCCATCGTCGAGGCGTGGCAACGGCTGGGCGATGGCACCGGCATACCCGATCTGG
Organism: Stenotrophomonas maltophilia; assembly: GCF_047782825.1. Lineage (GTDB taxonomy): Bacteria > Pseudomonadota > Gammaproteobacteria > Xanthomonadales > Xanthomonadaceae > Stenotrophomonas. The sequence continues at coordinate 3,137,124 of NZ_CP180589.1, forward strand.
ATGCACTGGCGGGCTGGCAGCAACGCAACGCCGCCTTCCTGCCCGATGCGCTGGATCTGGCCGCCGCCATCGAACAGCTGCGCATCGCGCCCGATTGCGCGGACTGCCGCCAGCGCCTGCGTGCACAACTCTGGCGCGCCCTGCAGCGTCCACTGCCGCAGGTGATGCGGCGCACGGCCACCGATGCCATGGGCCAGCGCTACCTGGATGCACTGGAGGCACAGCCATGACTGCCACCGCGTTGAACCTGTGGGTGGCCCTTGCCCTGACCCTGGTGGTGGTGATCGCCAGCGCGCGCCAGCTGCGCGGTGGCGGCATGCGCCGTGGCCGCGCGTGGGGAGTGATCACGCTGCAGATCATCGCCGCCCTCCTGCTGTATTTCTGCCTGGCACCGCCCAGCCGCCAGCAACCCGCGGCCGGCCTGGTCGTGCTGGGCATCGATGCCGACAAGGCGGGCACGCTCCCGGCCAGCGAAGGCCCGCTGCTGCTGTTGCCGGAAGCCGCCGCCGTGCCGGGTGCACAACGCGTTCCCGACCTGGCCACCGCGCTGCGCCAGCACCCGGCGTCCACATTGACCCTGGTCGGTGCCGGTCTGGCCGCGCGTGACCGCGACGCCGTGCTGCCGCCGGATGTACGTTGGCAATCCCCCCCCGCGCCACGCGGCTGGATGGCGCTGCAGGCACCGGCCGATGTCGCCCCCGGTGCCCGCTTCGAGGTGCTGGCACAGGCGCGTGGCGTGGCCAAGGCGAGGGCCGAGCTGCTGGACCCGGCCGACAGCGTGGTCGACCGCGCCACACTGGGCGACGACGGCCGCGTACAGCTCAGCGGCGTCGCGCGCGCAGCGGGCCGCAGCGTGTTCCGCCTGCGCCTGCTGGATACTGAAGGCCACGTGGTGGACACCGTTCCGGTACCGCAGCAGACGCTGGCCGCCACACCGCTGCGCCTGCAGGTGCGGGCCAGCGCGCCCGCGCCGGAGCTGAAGTACCTGCGCCGCTGGGCCACCGATGCGGGTATCACCATGCAGCTGCAGGCCGATATCGGTGCCGGGCTGAGCGTGGGCGATGGCGCGGTGCCACTGGATTCAACCGCGCTGGCGCGCAGCGATCTGCTGGTACTGGACGAACGCAGCCTGGCCGCGCTCAGCGGCGCGCAGTTTGCCGCCGTGCGCCAGGCGCTGCGCGAGGGCCTGGGTGTACTGGTGCGCAGTGCCGGGGCACCGTCGGCCAGCGCACGCCAGCGCCTGCGCGAGCTGGGCCTGCCGCTGCAGGGCGATGGCAGCAGCCACGCCATCGATCTGCCGGGCGATGGCGAAAGCACGATGCTTGCCGCACGGCGCGGCCCGCTCGCCTCCGGCACCCTGCCCACCCGGGATGGGGAAGATGCCGACCGCAGTTCGCACAGTGCAAGCCTGCCCACGCTGGAAGCGCTGGCGCTGCAGGTGTCCGCAGGCAGCGCACTGCTGCACGACCGCAGCGGCAGCGCCGTGGGCGGATGGCGTGGCATCGGCAAGGGGCGCATCGGCCAGGTGCCGGTAACCGACAGCTGGCGCTGGGTGCTGGCCGGCCGCGATGATCGCCATGGCGAACTGTGGAGCGGCGTGGTGGCCACGCTGGCGCGCGCGCAGGCCGGCGGCGATGCACTGTGGTCACCGCAGGCCATCACGTGGAAGGGCGAGCGCCAGGCGCTGTGTGGCGTGCAGGCGCCGTTGCAGGCCTTCAATCCGAATGGCGAGGCTGTGCCGCTGATCGTCGATGGCGGGGCCGCAGGCGCACGCTGTGCAGGATGGTGGCCGCGCGAGGCAGGCTGGCAGCGCCTGCAGCACGGCGAACGCACGGTCTGGCGCTATGTATTCGATGCCGGGGACGCGCCGTCCCTGCACCGCCAGGCGATGATCGATGCAACCACGCAGGCGCTGGCAGCCGCCGCGCCGGTCACGCGCCCGGCAATCCAGTCCGTGCCCGGCTCACGCTGGCCGTGGTGGCTGGCTTTCGTGCTGTGCGCATCACTGCTCTGGTGGCTGGAGCGGCGTCGCTGATCCCCACCCACAGAGCATCCACGCATGCCGTGGATCGACTGCCCTGCGCGGATCAACCGGGTCGGATCCCGTTCGCGCGCGAAAGGGCGCTGACCCCATCGCTCAGCGCGCCCCGGTGCGCCGGTACACGCCATTGAAGCGCACGTTCATGCCGCCACACTCGCTGTTGTCGGCCACGATCAGCACACTGCCCAGCGAGTGCACCGTCATCCGGCATGAGTCGTCGACGAATTCCACATCCGCGCCGCGCGGCGTGGCCAAGGCTTCCACCTGGCCCAGGTTCGGCCCATACGGGCGCTGTTCCGGGGTGGGATTGGCCGACGGCCAGTAGGCATCGCCTTCGACATGCAGCTGACCGCCGCGCACCGAGATGCTCAAGCCGTTGTCGCCATCCTTCCAGTCGCCGGCCCAGTCTTTCAGCGATGGCGTTGCCACCGGCAGCGGCTGCAGCTTGCTGCGGTCCACCCAGCCGGCACTGCCGCCCACCTTGTTCGGGAAGAACGCGCAGCGGTAGCCCCCCAGATCACCGCCGGTCACCACCGTATCGCCGCTGACCACATAGCTGCGCTGGCGGCAGGCGGGTTCGCCCTTGGCCGGGCAGCCATCCATGTCGCCCAGCAGGTACAACCGTGGCGTGCCGGTCACCTTGGCCAGCGCGAAGCCGTGCTGCAGGGAAGGAAACGCGCCATTGCGGCAGGAGCCGCCGTCAGCCAGCTCACTGGCGGATGCCGCCAGCGGGCTCAGCGTGGCAAACAGGAACAGGGAACGCAGCAGCATCCGGGCGGCCTCGATCTGAAACGCGGCAGGATACGCCTACTTCACCGGCGGTGTGTCGCAGCCTTCCTGCTGCTGGCAGAACTGCAGTATGCGCCGCCGCTGCTCGGGCGTCAGCTCCGGCGGCGGACGGGCGATGGCCGCCTGGACCTGGTCCGGGCCCCCGGTCAGCTTGTTCAGCCCTTTGGCCGCCGCCATCACGCCCTTGGCGACGCCCTGCATGAGGTAGCCACCATCAATGCTGACCTGTTCGGGTGAAGGCGGTTCGCTCCAGTCGCGGCTGAAGCGGTTGTTCTCCGGCCGCAGCGGATTCTTGAAGCGGTACAGGTCCACCGGCTGGTCATCTTCGGGCTTGAGCGCACGGACCTCGCCCAGGGTGGTCACGTTTTCCTGCGGCAAGGTGGGCGTCGCCGGAGTGGGATCAGCCGCCGCCGGCACCCGCTCGTCGAGCGCCGCCCCAGGGGCGGGTTCGACCACCGGCGCGGCCTGCTGCGCCTGCGCGATGCCCGCCAGCAGCATGCCAGCCAGGAGTGCTCCCTGCATTCCACGTCGTGCCACAGCCCTTGCCCTGTCTGTTGCGTCCAGCGTTCGAGGATACGCACCGCAGCTTCAGATTTCGTTGGGGGCGTGCACACACGTTCAGCCACTGATGCCTTGGCCTGCAGCCTGTCGCAGCACTGTTCGCTGTGAACGATTCACTCCATTCCACCCCGGTGTCTCACATCCTGAGACCCATCTGTGGTGCCATGTGACCCCTCGCAATCCGTCCCGGCTCCATCTTTCATGGCTTACGAACTCGCCAAGCGCACCGCCGACGCCGAGCAGAAGCTCGCCACCCGCGACGGCCTGCCCGCCCGCGACGGCGCCCTGCTCAGTGCGCGCCTGCAGCGCCGCTACCACGACCGCATCACCGGCAGCTTCGCCATTCCCGGCCGCGAGGGCCGCTACGCGCCCCTTCCCGATTCAGTGCCGCCGGCCCTGGCTGCCGCGCTGAAGGCCCGTGGCATCGAGCAGCTCTACAGCCACCAGGCCGAAGCGTGGCAGGCCAGCCAGCGTGGCGAGCACGTGGCCATCGTCACCCCCACCGCCAGCGGCAAGTCGCTGTGCTACACCCTGCCGGTGGTCAGTGCGGCCATGCAGGACAAAGCCAAGGCGCTGTACCTGTTCCCCACCAAGGCGCTGGCCCAGGACCAGGTGGCCGAGCTGCTGGAGCTCAACCGCGCCGGCGACCTGGGGGTGAAGGCCTTCACCTTCGATGGCGACACCCCCGGCGATGCGCGCCAGGCCATCCGCCTGCACGGCGACATCGTGGTGTCCAACCCGGACATGCTGCACCAGGCCATCCTGCCGCACCACACCAAGTGGGCGCAGTTCTTCGAGAACCTGCGCTACATCGTCATCGACGAGGTGCATACCTACCGCGGCGTGTTCGGCAGCCACGTCACCAACGTGCTGCGCCGGCTCAAGCGCATCTGCGCGTTCTATGGCGTGCAACCGCAGTTCATCCTGTGCTCGGCCACCATCGGCAACCCGCAGGCGCATGCCGAAGCCCTCATCGAAGCCCCGGTCACCGCCATCACCGAATCCGGCGCGCCCAGCGGGCCCAAGCAGGTGCTGCTGTGGAACCCGCCGGTGATCAACCCGGACCTGGGCCTGCGTGCATCGGCACGCTCGCAGAGCAACCGCATCGCCCGCATCGCGATCAAGTCTGGACTGAAGACCCTGGTGTTCGCGCAGACGCGGCTGATGGTGGAAGTACTGACCAAGTACCTGAAGGACATCTTCGACCACGACCCGCGCAAGCCGCCACGTATCCGTGCCTACCGCGGTGGCTACCTGCCCACCGAACGCCGCGAGACCGAACGGGCGATGCGCGCGGGCAACATCGACGGCATCGTCAGCACCTCGGCGCTGGAACTGGGCGTGGATATCGGCAGCCTGGACGTGGTCATCCTCAACGGCTACCCCGGCAGCGTGGCCGCCACCTGGCAGCGCTTCGGCCGTGCCGGTCGCCGCCAGCAACCCGCGCTGGGGGTGATGGTGGCCAGCTCGCAGCCGCTGGACCAGTACGTGGTGCGGCATCCGGATTTCTTCGCCGAGGCCTCACCCGAACACGCGCGCATCGCACCGGACCAGCCGCTGATCCTGTTCGACCACATCCGCTGCGCAGCCTTTGAGCTGCCGTTCCGGGTCGGCGATGGCTTCGGCCCGATCGATCCGGAAGTGTTCCTGGAAGCGCTGGCCGAGACCGAAGTCATCCACCGCGAAGGCGAGCGCTGGGAATGGATCGCCGACAGCTATCCGGCCAACGCGGTCAGCCTGCGTTCGGTGGCCGATGGCAACTTCGTGGTGGTCGACCGCAGCGATGGCCGCCAGCAGATCATCGCCGAAGTGGATTATTCTGCGGCTGCGCTCACTCTGTATGAAGGCGCCATCCACATGGTGCAGTCCACCCCGTACCAGGTGGAAACGCTGGACTGGGAAGGCCGCAAGGCCTACGTCACGCGCACCCACGTGGATTACTACACCGACAGCATCGACTTCACCAAGCTCAAGGTCCTGGACCGTTTCGACGGAGGCGTGGCCGGCCGTGGTGATTCACACCATGGCGAAGTGCACGTGGTACGTCGCGTGGCCGGCTACAAGAAGATCCGTTACTACACCCACGAAAACATCGGCTACGGCCCGGTGAACCTGCCCGACCAGGAACTGCACACCACCGCAGTCTGGTGGCAGCTGCCGCAGGCGCTGCTGCTGCGCGCCTTCGCCAGCAAGCAGGATGCGCTGGATGGTTTCCTCGGCGCGGCCTATGCGCTGCATATCGTTGCCACGGTGGCGGTGATGGCCGATGCGCGCGACCTGCAGAAGTCGGTCGGCAACGGCGATGGTTCCTGGTTCGCGATCGCCGACCAGACTGGCCGTGGCCAGCTGCGCGGCGGCGAGGGTGATCCCGGCATCGTCGAGCTGCTGCAGGAGTTCGTGCCGACGGTGTACCTGTACGACAACTTCCCCGGCGGCGTCGGCCTCAGCGAACCGCTGTGGCAGCGCCAGGCCGAACTGGTGCAGCGCGCGCGCGAACTGGTGCAGCGCTGCGACTGCAAGGCCGGCTGCCCGGCCTGCGTCGGCCCGGTGCTGGCGGCGCAGGAAGAGGATGAGACCTCACCGCGCGCGCTGGCACTGCGCGTGCTCGACCTGTTCGATGCCGAAGCATGCCAGCACGTACCGGATGTGCTGGTGACCCCGCGCGAGCCGATGGAGCTGCTGGCACCGTGAGCCTGAGCCTGGACAAGCTGCGCCTGCTGCGGAAACAGGCCGGCGACCCGAAGGCGGGTACGCCGGCCGCGCCTGGGCTGCCGCCGGCAGCACCGACCCCGGTCGCCGCCAACGATGCACGGCAGCCCGCGGCCGAGCGCTCGGTGTTTGCCTGGGTCGAGCAGGAGATCCGCCACAAGCCAACCGGCGCGGCCGCACCTGCGTCGCCACCGGCACCGTTGCGGCGGCCGCAGGTGGGCAGCCTGCATCGCCTGCTGGGCCTGCGCACACGCGGCAATGCTGCGCCTGCGCGGGCCAGCGCACAGGACCGCCAGCTGCCCGGCGAGGAAATCGGGCCGGGCCTGTTCCTGATCGAATCGCTGCAGCCGCAGCCGATCCCGGCGCAGCCACTGTCGCTCGATTTCGCCCGCCGCGATGGCGAACACGTGGCCGCGCGCGATCTGTTGTTCTTCGATACCGAAACCACCGGCCTGGCCGGTGGCACCGGCACCCGCGCCTTCATGATCGGCGCTGCGGACTGGCATGCCTGCCCGCAGCGCGGCGAAGGCCTGCGCATCCGCCAGCTGCTGATGTCCACCATGGCGGCCGAGGACGCGATGCTGGCTGCGTTTGCGGGCTGGTTGCAGCCGTCAACGGTGTTCTGCAGCTACAACGGCCGCAGCTACGACGCGCCGCTGCTGAAGGCCCGCTACCGGCTGGCCCGGCAGCGCGACCCGATCAGTGCGCTGGACCATGTGGACCTGCTCTACCCCACCCGCCGCCGGTATCGCGGCACGTGGGAAAACTGCAAGCTGTCCACCATCGAGCGCCAGCTGCTGCGCGTGGTGCGCGAGGACGACCTGCCCGGTTCGGAAGCACCCGCTGCGTGGCTGCGTTACCTGCGCGGCGGCGATGCGGTGAACCTGCGCCGGGTGGCCGACCACAACCACCAGGACGTGGTGACCCTGGCCCTGCTGCTGCAGCGGCTGGTGCGCGAGCAGCAGCGCGAGCGGGAAACGCTGGCGCTGGTGCAGCCGTAGCCGGGCGCGGGTTCAGGCGGCGTTGACACCACTGACACGCGCTGCGGCGACACTGCCCGCTCACCCTTCACACGGAGCCGTGCCCATGCGTCATTCATCCCTGTTGCTGCTGGCCGCCATCCTGCCCTTGGCCGCCTGCAGCCATGCCGGTGGCAGCAGCTCGCCCCGCAGCACGGCGGGCGATGGCAGCCTGCCGGCCAAGGTGTCCGATGGCCCGCAGGAATGCCGTCCGGAAGCGCTGGACGCCTTCACCGGCAAGACCGCCGACGAGGCGACGATCAAGAAGCTGGTGGCCGACAGCGGCGCCCGCAATGCGCGGGTGGTCAAGCCGGGCATGGCGGTGACCATGGATTTCCGCCAGGACCGGGTGACCGTGCAGGTGGACGCGCAGAACCGGATCGAGCGCGCCAGCTGCGGTTGAGGAGGTAGTGCCGGCCGCTGGCCGGCTTTACCCGTCAGAGCTGCTGTGCCTTGCCGCTGGCCATCGCCTGGGCGATGACCTGCTTCACGTGCTGCGTGGCCTGCTCCTGCAGGCGCGCCTGACGCTCACCCAGGGCGGCCTGCTGGCTGCCCAGTGCGGCCTGGCGGCTGCCCAGCGTGGCCTGCTGAGCGGCCAGGCGGCTCATTTCGCGGCTGCGCTCGGACTGCGCCTCGCTGCGGGCTTCTTCCGAGGCGCTGCGCGCGGCGGCGGCGGCCTGGCGTGCAATGGCAGCTTCATCGACCGCACCGCGCGTGGCCTGCGCCGCTTCGGCCGCAGCCTGGCGGTTGATATCGCCGGTCGCCGCCACCGCACGGCGCGCACTTTCGGCGGCCTGCAGTGCAATGCGGCGTGCCATGTCGCCCTGCAGGCGACCCAGCTCACCCAACTGCCGCCCCAGCGCGCTCTGTTCGCGGCCCAAGGCACTCTGCCTGCGGCCCAGTTCGCTCTGCTGGCGGCTCAGTTCCACCGCACCGCTGTAGGTGCGCTGCAGGCTCTGGATCAGCATCGGGTCACGCACCACATAGCGCTTGTCGCCTTCGCGGAACCACAGCGCCGGGCCCTTGCCGAGCTGCTTGCGGGCCAGCGTCACATCATCGATCCCGCCGTTGGCGAAGGTCGAATCGCCATCGACCAGCACATAGGCCCGTGCCGGGGCCTTGCCCAGATCCAGTCGGCCGTAGGTGGTGATGGACGTGGTGCCGTGGGTTTCCTCGTCGATGCCGGCGGCATCGTCGATATCACCGACATCGGCATCATCGGGACCGGTCATGTCGGCGGGCTCGGCGGGCTCGGCCGGCACGACGGGTTCAGCCGGCTCGGCCGGTTCAACCGGCACCGGCGGGACGCGTGCAGCCGGCGGCGCGGGCGGGGCCGGGGGCGCCGGCGGCGTGGCCGGAACCGCATGCGGCGGTGCAGGCGGTGCCGGGGGAACCGGTGCAGCCACCAGGCGCATCGGCGCCACGCCCACCGCCAGCACCACGGCGGTCAGGCCGAAGGCAAGGATGCGCGGGCAGGCACGGCGCGGCTGCAGGCACAGCAGGCGGCGCTTCAGGCTGGTGGTGCTGGGGGCCGCACTGGCCACGCCCAGGTGCGGCTGCGGTGCCACGCCCAGCTGCAACAGCAGGCGGCCATAGGCGTGGCGGCTGGCACCATGCTGGCCGACCACGGCCGCATCCACGGCTTCTTCGCGGGACTGCGCGTATTCGCGCACGGCCAGGCGCAGCAGCGGGTGGAAGAAGAACAGGTGCTGGGCCAGCGCGGGCAACAGGCCCCACTGCAGGTCACGGCGCTGCATGTGCTGCAGTTCATGGGTCAACGCCAGGTCCAGCGCATCGCCCTGCAGGGCATTGGCGCCGGCCGGCAGCAGCAGCACCGGGCGCAACGGGCCCACCAGCTGCGGCGCGTCCACCTGTTCGCTCATCCACAGGCGCGGCGCGCGGCGCAGGCCATGGGCATCGGCGGCCAACTGCAGGGCCTGCACCAGGGCAGCGTCCTGGCAGGGGTGCGAGGCGGCCAGCAGCGCGCGGCACTGCCGCCATTCGCCGAAGGTACGCCATGCCATCACCAGCACGCCGGACAGCCACAGCGCGGCCAGCGCGAGCGCCCACCAGGCCACCGGCGATACGCCGCTGCCGATCGACGCAGCGATGTCAGGGGTGTGGTCAATCGGCGCGGTGGCCAACAGGTTCGCCGACAGTTCCGGCGCCATCGGATGGATCACATCGGCGGCCAGATCGGTGGCGCTCATCGCCACGGCCTGCGGCGCCGGCAGCCAGGCCAGCTGCAGCGGCTGGCTCCAGAACAGGCCCAGCACCGCCTGCAGCGACACCAGCCACCACAGGCGGCAGCGGGTGCTGGCCGACAGCGACGGCAGCACGCGGCACAGGGCGTACACCAGGCCCACCAGCAGCACGGTCTGCAGGCTGGTCCAGCCCAGGCGTTCCAGCATCGGAATCAGCATCGTGGTGTCCATGGCTCAGCCCTCGTGGCGACGCGATTGAAGTTGGGCCACCAGCGCCTCCAGCTCGGCCAGCTCGTTGTCGCTGACCTCCTGGCGCTGCGACAGATAGGCCACGAACGGCGACACCGACCCCTGCAGGGTGTTGTCGACAAACTGGGCCACCGCACCCTGCAGCACGCTTTCCGGGCCACGGGTGGCCTGGTAGCGGAACACCCCGTCCTGCTGCCTGCGCTGAAGATAGCCCTTGGCGCGCAGCCGCTCCATCATCGTCAGCACCGTGGACCGGGCCAGCCCGCGGGTCTCGCCATAGCCACTGGCGACTTCGCCGACGCTGGCCGGCGCATGTTCATCGATGTACTGCAGCAGGGCCAGCTCCTGGTCCCCGATGGTCTTGCCACGCATGACACCACTCCCTTGACTACACGTGTCGTCACTGTCAGCGTGACGACAACTGTAGTCAACCCCCCGGAAGTCATGGGCCGACGAACGGTAGGCGTGGCTGGGGCGGTTAAACCTTTTCCCCATCCCGCGCATCCGACCCTCGACACCCTGCCGGGAATCCGCATGTTCCGCCCTACGTTCCGAGTCGTGCTCATGCTCATCAGCGCCCTGCCCCTCACCGCCGTTCCCCTGTCCGCCGTGTCCGCCAACCAGGACCAGGCCAACGACCAGACCCGCCGACTGATCCGCCAGACCATGCTGGAACAGCGCATCCCGGGGCTGCAGGTCGCCGTGGTCAAGGATGGCCAGATCGTGCTGTCGGAAGCCTACGGACTGGCCAATGTGGAAAACGGGGTGATCGCCACGCGCAGCACGCGGTTCCCGTTGAACTCGGCCACCAAGGCCTTCACCGGGGTGGCCGCCGCGCAGCTGGCGCAGCAGGGCCGGCTGGAACTGGACGCGCCCGTAGCGCGGTATCTGCCCGCGCTGCCGCAGGCGTGGCAGGACGTGCGCGTGCGCCAGCTGCTGGCCCATACGTCGGGGCTGCCGGACATCCTGGACGAGCATGGCCTCCTGGGTGGTGGCAGCGAAGACCAGGCCTGGCAGGCAGTGACCGCGCGGCCGATGGATGCGGCGCCGGGCCAGCGCTTCGCCTACAACCAGACCAACTACGTGCTGCTGGCACGGATCATCGCCCAGCAGTCCGGCATGCCCTACGAGCGCTACCTGACCACCGCCCAGTTCGCACCGGCACGCATGGCGCGCACCACCTTCGGCGACAGCTATGACCTGATCCCCGACGCGGCCACGATGTACAGCCTGGCCCCGCGCGCGACCGATGCCGCCGATGCACCGCAACGCCTGTCGCACTGGTTCTACGACATGCCGCCCAGCTTGTGGGCCGGCGGCGGCATCCTCACCACCGCCGATGACACCGCGCACTGGCTGGCCGCGCTGGGCGATGGCCGCCTGCTGGGTGACGCCGCGCGTGCACACATGTGGGCTGCCGAGCCGCTGGCCAATGGCTCACCCGGCCCGTGGTCTGCGGGCTGGCCGGTGCTGCAGGCGGCGCCGGACCGTCAGGTCGCCGGCATCGGTGGTGCGCGCTCGGCCTTCATCGTCTACCCCGACCGCGGCGTGGCGGTGGTGGTGCTGACCAACCTGGTGGGCGCCAACCCGCAGCGGTTCATTCCGCGCATTGCCGATCTTTATGCGCCTGCTGCGACAGGGCCCTGAACACCTGCAAGCACGCGCGTCTCGTCGGCCACCCCAGCCACATGCAGCACCACTGTGTGCGGTAGCTCCAGCGTAGGGTGCTGGGCAATGGCGCAGAACGCGAACACCTCCGCCAGGGTGTCGCGGTCATGCCAGGTGGTCATCACGAAGTCCGCGCCCTCGCCCTCCAGCGATGCCAGGTCCACCGCATCATCCCAACCGCTGCACTCGATGCCCCAGGCCATCATGTAGCGGCAACCGCTGCGCACCAGCCAGTCGCTCACCCGCGCCTGCCAGTCCGCCTCCACGGCGGCTTCGACAGCCACAATGGCGCGGTAAGGGGAGCAGGCCCGTTCGGGCGGTATCGCGCCCGGCGGCAGCCACAGGTATTCAACGGTGCCGTCCATGCCCACCCCATCCTCTGTTCGCGTGCGCCGAGGATAGCTGCCGGCCAGCGGCCGGCACTACCGCCGCGTCAGCCGCGCGGGCCGCCCATCACTGGCAGGATCGCGCCGCTGATATAGCTGGCGCAGGCCGGCGAAGCCAGGAACACATAAGCCGGCGACAGCTCTTCCGGCTGCGCGGGGCGGCCCATGTCGCTGTCCTTGCCGAACTCGGCCACGTCCTGCGCTTGCTTGTCGGCCGGGTTCAGCGGCGTCCACACCGGTCCCGGCGCCACGCAGTTGACCCGGATGCCACGCGGCAGCAGCTGGCTGGCCAGTGCCTTGGTGAAGGCATGGATGGCGCCCTTGGTGGCCGAGTAGTCGATGAGTGCCTTGCTGCCGAACAGGCCGGTTTCCGAGCCGGTGTTGATGATGCTGGCGCCCTCGCCCAAGTGCGGCAGTACCGCCCGCGCCATCTGGATGTAACCGCCGATGTTGGTCTGCAGGGTCTCCTGCAGGTGCGCGTCTTCCAGGTCTTCCAGGCGCTCGCAATGCAGCTGGAAGGCCGCGTTGTTGACCAGGATGTCGATGCCACCGAAGGCCTTGGCCACCTGCTTCACCGCCTTGTTGCAGAAGCGCGGATCGCGCACGTCACCGGCGATCACCACGCAGCGGCCACCTTCGCGTTCCACGTGCTGGCGGGTGATGTCCGCATCTTCGGCTTCATCCAGGTGCAGCACGGCGACATCGGCGCCTTCGCGGGCGAACAGCACCGCCACCGCACGGCCGATACCGGAATCACCGCCGGTGATGATCGCGCGCATGCCCTGCAGCTTGCCGCTGCCGACGTAATCCGGGGCGAGGAAGCGCGGCGCCAGTTCCAGCGCGTGTTCATGGCCGGGCTTGGCCAGGTGCTGGGCCGGCATGGTTTCCGGCTGCCGGCGTGCGCCGGCCTGGGTGGCGGTCTTCTTGATCGCCTTCTTCGTTGCGCGCGCGTCCTTGGCTTTCTCCTGGTCCTGCAGGCGCCGCTGCCGCGAGGCCACGCGTGCCGCGCGCGGATCGCTGGCGGCGGCCTTGCGGGTGGCGGTTTTCACTACGCGTGGGCGGTCGGTTTCGGCAACGGTCTTCGCGGCGGTGCTGCCTTTGCGCACCTTGGGCGAGGCCTTGCGGCGGGCGGGAGTCTTTTTGCTGGTGGCCATGCAGGTCTCCTCGGGAGGGGGATGGGGTTGCCGGCCAGCGGCCGGCACTACCGGGGGGCGGCGTGCGCCGCTCGTGCAGTCTCTCCAACCACCCTGTCGGCGGCAGTGAGCGCGCCGTGTCCATCGCGTGCACGGCATTCATTCCGCCACCACGCGTGTCGTCGCACTCTTCAGGCCACGACACGAGGAATGCCCAGATGAAACATGCAATCGCCACCGCCGCCGTCTGCTTCGCCCTCGCCGCCTGCAGCAGCAGTCCGGTTGCCCAGATCCAGCCGATCGATGGAGTGATTTCCGGCCAGTGCCATACCAACATGGTGCGCGGCGCGGTCGGCCTGGCTGCTTCGGACATGACCGTTGAGCGTGCGCGCGTGGACAGCGACAGCCTGCACGTGCAGGTCACCCGCGGCAGCCGCGAGCACAGTGGCAACACCGCCAGTGGCACGGCAGATCCGGCGGCGGGTGCGGCACAGGAGGGCGGTGATCGCCTGACGATTGAAACCGGCCGCACCAACAACATCACCGCCATTTATTGCGGTTGATCGCCGCCGAGCAGTTCGACTGCTACGAGGATCTCAGGCGCTGCGCCTGGCCAACCGCCGCGCCCGCCGCAGTACTTTCAGCGTGGCCTGCTCCCACTGCCGCGGGCCGCGCAGGCCCGCCAGCGAGGCAAGCTCGCCGCGCTCCCAACCGGCAAACACGCAGGGGTCGATATAGGCCTTGCGGCAGACCGCCGGCGTGTTGCCCAGCCGCGCGGCCACCTGGCACACCACCTCGCGCTGCGCCTTGGCCAGCGCACGCTGGCTGGCCGGTTCAGGCAGCTCGGTGGCGGCAAAGGTCTGCACCGCCGCCAGGGTGCCGCCCCAGGTACGGAAATCCTTGGCGGTGAAGTCTTCGCCCATCACCTCGCGCAGGTAGTCATTCACCGCACCGGAATCGACCGGCTGGACGACACCGTCGTCGTCGCGGTACTGGAACAGCGCCTGCCCCGGCAGCTGCTGCACGCCGCGCACCAGGGTGCCCAGCCGGCGGTCACCGACGGTCACTTCATGCAGCTGCCCGGATTTGCCACGGAAGCGCATGCGCACGCGGCCGCCGCGCAGCAGGTCCAGGTGGCGGTTGCGCAGGGTCGTCAGGCCAAAGGACTTGTTTTCCCTCGCGTAGGTTTCATTGCCCACCCGCACCAGGGTGTCGGCCAGCAGCGCGACCACCACCGCCAGCACTTTTTCGCGCGGGAAGCCGCGCGGCTTGAGATCGCGGCTGAGCCTGCGGCGCAGAGCGGGCAGCGCTTCGCCGAAGGCGATGGTGCGGTCGAACTTGCCTGAATCGCGCACGGCGGCCCAGTCGGCGTGGTAACGGTACTGCTTGCGGCCACGCGCGTCGCGGCCGGTGGCCTGCAGGTGGCCGTTGGCATGGGCGCAGATCCACACGGCGGTGTAGGCCGGCGGAATGGCCAGTGCGCGGATGCGCTGCAGGGTGGCAGCGTCGCGCACGGCATGGCCGTCGGCATCGCGGTAGGCAAATCCCTTGCCTGCACGGCGGCGGCTGATGCCGGGTTGGGTGTCGTCGACATAGCGCAGGCCTGCGGCGCGCGCGGCCTGTCGTTCGGGTGTGGGGGCGGCTGGCATGCAGCCAGTCTGGCGATGGACGTGAGGCGGCCACGTCAATAACGCAAGACAAACACGTGAGGGTGGGTTCGCGGCTATGCTCGGGGCTTCAAAGTCCCTTCCGTTTTGGAGTCACGATGTCGTTCCCGATTCGCGCCCGTTCGCTCTCCGCCCTGTTGCTGCCGGCCGTGCTGGCACTGTCCGCCTGCCAGGCGCCCGCGCTGGATGAGCAGGATTCGGCCACCGCCCATGCACAGCAGGCTGCCGAAGCCGCCAAGGCCCCGGCCGACGAAGCGGGCAAGGCCACCGAAGCACCACCGGCCGGCGCGTGCGACGCCAGCCAGGTGCAGAGCCTGGTCGGCCAGACCTACACCGACGCAGTGGGCAAGCAGGCCCAGGAAGATGCCGCCGCCAAGCAGGTGCGCGTGCTGCGCCCCAACGACATGGCCACCATGGAATTCCTGGGTGATCGCCTGAACATCGAAGTGGACGAAAAGGACCTGGTCAGCGGGGTCCGCTGCGGCTGAGGAAAACCCAGCGCCGGCAAGGGTTTGCCGGCGTTTTGGTTGCACGCGCAACCGTGTATTGCGGCGTTGCAACAACTATGCTCTAGTCGAGGCATCCGGTGGCCTCATGATGCGCTCCAGGGAATGAGCGGGCACGAGTGTCCCTGCTCATTTCATTTCGCATCGAGGTAGAGATGGCCCCCCGCAACCGCCAAGGGCTTTACGACCCGCGCTCCGAGCGCGACGCCTGTGGATTCGGCATGGTCGCGCAGCTTGATGACCAGCCCTCACGCCTGCTGGTCGACACCGCCATCGCCGCGCTTTCGCGCATGACCCACCGCGGCGGTGTCGCTGCCGATGGCCTGACCGGCGATGGCTGCGGCCTTCTGCTGCGCCGTCCCGATGCCTTCCTGAAACTGCTGGCCGCCGAGGCGGACATCACCGTGGGCGCGCGCTTCGCCGCCGGCCTGGTGTTCCTGCCGCACGATGCCGACGCCGCCCAGGCCTGCCGCACGCAGCTGCAGGCGCAGGTGGAAGCAGTGGGCTGCAAGGTGGCCGGCTGGCGCGAGGTGCCCACCGATGACAGCGTCTGCGGCCAGCTGGCCCGCGATACGCTGCCGCGCATCGAACAGGTGTTCGTCGACGCCGGTGTCGGCCAGGACGACGGCGGCTTCGCGCTCGCCCTGTTCCTGGCCCGCCGCCGCAGCGAACAGCAGCTGCGCGAACACGCCGATTACTACGTCACCACCCTCAGCCCGAATGCGATCAGCTACAAGGGCATGGTGCTGCCGGACAAGCTGAGCCGCTTCTTCCCGGACCTGCAGCGCCGCGAACTGGCCTCCAGTGCCATCGTGTTCCACCAGCGCTTCTCCACCAACACGCTGCCGCGCTGGCCGCTGGCACACCCCTTCCGCATGCTTGCCCACAACGGCGAGATCAACACCATCGAAGGCAACCGGCGCTGGGCGCAGGCGCGCAGCAAGGTATGGAAGACGCCGCGCTTCGACATCGCCGAGTTCGATCCGGTCATCTCCATGCACGGCTCGGATTCGCAGAGCCTGGACAACATGCTGGAGCTGATGGTGTCCGGTGGCATGGAGCTGATCCAGGCGCTGCGCATCCTGGTGCCGCCGGCCACCCAGTCGCTGGAGTTCAAGGATCCCGACCTGGCCGCGTTCTACGAATTCCATGGCCTGAACAGCGAGCCGTGGGACGGCCCGGCCGGCATCGTCGCCTGCGACAGCCGCTATGCGGTGTGTACGCTGGACCGCAACGGCCTGCGCCCGGCACGCTGGATGCTGACCGCCGACCGCCACTTCCTGGTCGCCTCCGAAGCGGGTGTGTGGGAAGTACCGACCGAGCGCGTGGTGCGCAAGGGCAAGCTCGGCCCGGGCGAGATGATCGCCATCGACCTCAAGCGCGGCGACCTGCTCGATTCGGAAGCCATCGACCGCATCAACCGTGGCCGCGCGCCGTACAAGCAGTGGCTGCAGCAGGGCGTGACCTACCTGCAGACCGAGCTGATCGACCCGTCGCTGGTGGAGGAACCCTTCGACGAGGGAACCCTGCGCAGCTACCACAAGCTGTACCAGCTCAGCAGCGAGGAAGTGGAGCAGGTGCTGCGGCCGCTGGCCGAGACCGAACAGGAAGCCACCGGTTCGATGGGCGATGACACGCCGATGGCGGTGCTGAGCCAGCGCAGCCGCCCGCTGTACGACTACTTCCGCCAGGCGTTCGCGCAGGTCACCAACCCGCCCATCGACCCGCTGCGCGAAGACTGCGCGATGTCCCTGTCCACCCAGCTGGGCAAGGAGACCAACATCTTCCATGCCGGCCCGGAGACGGTGAACCACGTCATCCTGAATTCGCCGGTGCTGAGCCAGCGCAAGCTGCGCCAGCTGCTGAAGATGGACCAGTACGTGCAGGCCAACCGCCTGCTGGACCTGTCCTACAGCGAGGACGAAGGCCTGCGCGCCGGCATCGAGCGCATCTGCAGCGAGGCCGAACAGGCCGCCCGCGAGGGCATGGTGATGCTGCTGCTGTCCGACCGCTACCCGGTGGCCGGGCGGCCGATGGTGCATGCCCTGCTGGCCACCAGCGCCATCCACCACCATCTCTCGCACCTGGGCCTGCGCTGCGACGTCAATCTGATCGTCGAAACCGGCACCGCACGCGATCCGCACCACATGGCCTGCCTGCTCGGCTTTGGCGCCACCGCGGTGTACCCGTACCTGGCCTACCAGACTCTGTTCGACCTGGGCCGCCGCGGCATCCTCAAGCTCAGCAAGGGCGGCGAGCAGTCGCAGATCGGCCGCCGCTACCGCAAGGGCGTCTACAAGGGCCTGTCGAAGATCATCTCGAAGATGGGCATCTGTACCGTGGCCAGCTACCGCGGTGCGCAGCTGTTCGAGATCATCGGCCTGGAACCGGAAGTGGTCGACCTGTGCTTCCCCGATACCGCCTCGCGCATCGGTGGCGCCGGCTTCGCGCGCCTGGACGCCGACGCCCGCGAACTGTGCGCGCAGGCCTGGGATGCACAGCAGGGCGTGGATGTAGGCGGCCTGCTGAAGTACGTACACGGCGGCGAGTACCACATGTACAACCCGGACGTGGTGACCACCCTGCAGCGCGCGGCGCGCAGCGGTGACCCGCGTGCCTGGCAGCAGTACTGCGATGCGGTGCACGCACGGCCGCCGTCGGCGCTGCGCGACCTGCTGGAACTGGTACCGGCCGCTGCGCCGACGCCGCTGGACGAGGTGGCCGCGGCCAGCGAACTGTTCCCGCGCTTCGATACCGCTGCCATCAGCCTGGGTGCACTCTCGCCCGAGGCGCACGAAGCGCTGGCCATCGCCATGAACCGCCTCGGCGGCCGCAGCAATTCCGGCGAAGGTGGCGAAGATCCCGCGCGCTACGGCACGCAGCGTCGCAGCAAGATCAAGCAGGTGGCCTCGGGCCGCTTCGGCGTCACCGCCGAATACCTGGTCAATGCCGAGGTGCTGCAGATCAAGGTCGCCCAGGGTGCCAAGCCCGGCGAAGGCGGCCAGCTGCCCGGCCACAAGGTCAACGAGCTGATCGCGCGGCTGCGCTACGCCAAGCCGGGCATCGGCCTGATCTCGCCGCCGCCGCACCACGACATCTATTCCATCGAAGACCTGGCCCAGCTGATCTACGACCTGAAGCAGGTGAACCCCACCGCGCTGGTGTCGGTGAAGCTGGTCAGCCACGCCGGCGTGGGCACGATTGCCGCCGGCGTGGTCAAGGCCGGTGCGGACCTGATCACCATTTCCGGCCATGACGGCGGCACCGGCGCATCGCCGGTCAGCTCGATCCGCTATGCCGGCGTGCCGTGGGAACTGGGCGTGGCCGAAGCGCACCAGGCACTGCTGGCCAACGACCTGCGCGGGCGCACCCTGCTGCAGACCGATGGCGGCCTGAAGACCGGCCTGGACGTGGTCAAGGCGGCGCTGCTGGGTGCGGACAGCTTCGGCTTCGGCACCGCGCCGATGATCGTGCTGGGCTGCAAGTACCTGCGCATCTGCCACCTCAACAACTGCGCCACCGGCGTGGCTACCCAGGACGAGCGCCTGCGCGAGAACCACTTCACCGGCCAGCCCGAGCGCGTGGAGACCTTCTTCCGCTTGCTGGCCGAGGAAGTGCGTGGCTGGCTGTCCTACCTGGGCGCGCGTTCGCTGGAAGAAATCGTGGGCCGCACCGACCTGCTGCGGCAGATCGAAGCGGCACCGCGCGAGGGCGTGCGCGTGGACCTGTCGCGCCTGCTGGCCGACAGCCGCTACGAGGGCAGCCACTGTGCGGCGCAGCGCCTGTACGAATCGCCGGACAGCCTGGCCACGCAGATGGATGGCCTGCTGGCCCCGGCCATCGAACACAGGCAGGGTGGCGAGCACCGCTTCCTGATCCACAACACCGACCGCAGCATCGGCACCCGCCTGGCAGGCGCGGTGGCGCGCGCGCACGGCAACCAGGGCATGGCCGAAGCACCGCTGGAACTGCGCTTCCGCGGCAGTGCCGGGCAGAGCTTTGGTGCGTTCAACGTCGGTGGCCTGCACCTGGAGGTGGAAGGCGAAGCCAACGACTACGTCGGCAAGGGCATGGCCGGCGGCCGCCTGGTGGTGCGCCCGCCGCGTGGCGCGCGCTTCGAGGCCCGCAGCACGGCCATCATCGGCAACACCTGCCTGTACGGTGCCACCGGTGGCGAGCTGTTTGCCGCCGGCCGCGCGGGCGAACGCTTCGCGGTGCGCAACTCCGGCGCGCTGGCGGTGGTGGAAGGCGCCGGCGATCACTGCTGCGAGTACATGACTGATGGCGTGGTGCTGGTGCTGGGCAAGGTCGGCCTGAACTTCGGCGCCGGCTTCACCGGTGGCCTGGCCTACGTGCTGGACGTCGACCGCGATTTCGTCGACCGCTACAACCACGAGCTGATCGACATCCACCGCGTATCGGCCGAGGGCTTCGAGAACTACCGCCAGCATCTGCACCGCCTGATCGGCCGCCACCGCGAGCTGACCGGCAGCATCTGGGCGCAGCAGATCATGGACGAGTTCCGCGATTACATCGGCAAGTTCTGGCTGGTCAAACCCAAGGCCGCCAGCATCGAGTCGCTGACCGAAACCCTGCGACGCGCCGCGTAACGGTAGTGCCGGCCGCTGGCCGGCAACCCAGGAACACGTAGTGCCGGCCGCTGGCCGGCAACCGCAGAAAACCACAGAGCCCGCCATGAGCCGCAAGCAAGCATTCCAGTTTCTCGATCTGCCCCGGACCATGCCCCAGCGCATCCCGGTCGAACTGCGCACCTCCGGCGACTGGGGTGAGCTGTACGGCAAGTTCGGCAAGGAAGACGCCCAGTATCAGGCCGGTCGCTGCCTGGATTGCGGCAACCCGTACTGCAGCTGGAAGTGCCCGGTGCACAACGCCATTCCGCAGTGGCTGCAGCTGGTACAGGAAAACCGCATCCACGAAGCGGCCACGCTGTGCCACAGCACCAACCCGCTGCCGGAAGTCTGCGGCCGCGTGTGCCCGCAGGACCGCCTGTGCGAAGGCAGCTGCACGCTGGAAGAGTTCGGCGCGGTGACCATCGGTGCGGTGGAGAAGTACATCGTCGATACCGCGCTGGCCAGCGGCTGGCGCCCGGATCTGGCTGCGGTGCAGCCCACCGGCCAGAGCGTGGCGGTGATCGGCGCCGGCCCGGCCGGCCTGGCCTGTGCCGACCGCCTGGCCCGCGCTGGCATCACCGCCGTGGTCTACGACCGCTACGAGCAGATCGGCGGCCTGCTGCAGTTCGGCATTCCCAGCTTCAAGCTGGACAAGGATGTGATCCACCGCCGCCGCGAAGTGCTGGAGGGCATGGGCGTGCAGTTCCGCCTGGGCGTGGAGATCGGCCGCGATGTCAGCGTGCAGCAGCTGCTGGACAGCCACGATGCGGTGTTCGTCGGCACCGGTGCCTACCGCTACACCGATGGCGGCCTGGACGGCCAGGATCTGAAGGGCGTGCTGCCGGCGTTGCCGTTCCTGGTGCAGAACAGCCGCATTGTGGGCGGTGATGATCCGAAGGGCCGGCCGATTGCCGGCTGGGAAGACACCATCGCCCTGCCCGACCTCAACGGCAAGCGCGTGGTCGTGCTCGGCGGCGGCGACACCGGTATGGACTGCGTGCGCAGCGCGGTGCGCCTGGGCGCGGCCAAGGTCACCTGTGCCTACCGCCGCGACGAGGCCAACATGCCCGGCAGCGCGCGCGAAGTGGCCAATGCGCGCGAGGAAGGCGTGCGTTTCCTGTTCAACCGCCAGCCGCTGTCGATCGAGGCCGGTGCCGATGATGAAGTGATCGGCGTGACCGTGGTCGAGACCCGCTTGGGCGAGCCCGATGCCAATGGCCGCCAGAACGCGGTGCCGATCGAAGGCAGCGAATCGCTGCTGGAAGCCGACGTGGTGATCATCGCCTTCGGCTTCTCGCCAACCGTGCCGGCCTGGCTGGCCGAACATGGCGTGGAAGGGCAGTCCAATGGCCGCATCGTGGCCGGCGGCAAGGACCGCCTGCCGTTCCAGACCGCGCACCCCCGCCTGTTCGCCGGTGGCGACGCCGTGCGCGGTGCCGACCTGGTGGTGACCGCCGTGGCCGAAGGCCGCGACGCCGCCGCCAGCATCGTGCGCCTGCTGGCGCACTGAGGCCTAGCGCGACGACGCCAGCAGCGCGGCGATCGTCTCGCGCAGGACGTCGCGTTCGACCGGCTTGGCCAGGAAGCGGTCGATGCCGGCCGCACGGCAGGCTTCGCGGGTGCTGTCCAGCGCGCTGGCGGTCAGGGCGATGATCGGCACCCGTGCCGCGTCCGCGCGCGGATCGGCGCGGATCGCGCGTGCCAGTGCTGGCCCATCCATGCCCGGCATCTGGCAATCGGTGATCACCAGAGCGAAGCGCTGCTGCTGCCAGGCCTGCAACGCCTGGGCGCCGTCATCGGCCGCATGCACCTGCAGGCCAAGGTCGCGCAGGCGGCCCACCAGCAGTTCGCGGTTGGTGGGGTGGTCTTCGGCCACCAGCACGTGCACTGGCGGCAAGGATGCGCTGGCCGCCACCGGCCGTGGCGGCGCTGCGGGCGGCGCTTCGCAGGCCGGCAGGAACAGGTCCAGGCAGACGGTGGTGCCCTTGCCCAGGGTGCTGTGCAGCTGCAGTTCCCCGCCCAGGGTGATGGCCAGATCGCGGCAGATCGCCAGGCCCAGGCCACTGCCACCGAAACGGCGGCTGGTGGACGCTTCGGCCTGGGTATAGGGCGCGAACACCGCACGCTGCCGGGCCTGGCTGATGCCGACGCCGGTGTCGACCACCTGCAGCCGCAGCTGCTGCCCGCCGGGCGGCTGGCCCATCACCTGCAGGCGCAGTTCCACGCCGCCGTGCAGGGTGAACTTGAGCGCGTTGCCCACCAGGTTGAACAGGATCTGCCGCAGCCGCAGGCCATCCACCCGCGTACCCGCCTGCAGCGCCGGATCGATCACGCAGCGCAGGTACAGGCCCTTGCTCGAGGCCATCGGCGCCAGCAGGCGCTGTACGCCACCCAGCAGCGCGGCCAGATCGGTGGGCACCGGCGACGAGGCGGCCGCACCCGGTTGCAGCAGCTGGCTGTCCAGCACTTCGTCCAGGATGGTCCGCAGCACGGTGGAAGCGTCTTCGATGGTGACCAGCAGCTGCCGCTGCCGCGGCTCCAGCGCAGTGCCGCCCAAGCGTTCCAGCATGCCCAGCAGGGTGCTCATCGGGGTGCGGATCTCGTGGCTCATCGTGGCCAGGAAATGAGCCTTGGCGGCGGCCGCCTGTTCGGCCTCGCGGCGCGCATCGTTCAGCGCATCGGCGCGCATCTGCGATTCGGTCACATCGATCCAGTAGCCGGTCCATTCCATGCCGCTGTCACGGCAGGCGATCGGGCGCCCCTGCGAACGCAGCCAACGCCAACCCTCGCGGGCGCGGGCGCGGAAGGTCACATCGATCGGGCCGCGCACCAGCGCGGCCGCATCGACCTGGGCCAGCACCGGTGCGCGGTCATCCGGATGCACGGCGGCCAACAGACGGCTGTGGTCGATGCGGGCGGTATCCACGCTGACCCCGAACAGGGCATTCACGTCGCCATCGATCTGCAGCACGCTGTATTTGCCGCTGCTGCTGCGCCGGGTGCGATAGACCACCGCCGGCAGGCTGGCGGTGACGTCCTGCAGGCGCTGCATTGCCGTGCGCCGGCGCTCGCCTTCGCGATGCAGCCGCCAGTAGCCCAGCGCGTACACCAGCCCCAGGCTGAGCAGGGCCAGCAGGGCGGCCACCAGCCAGCGCAGCCATGGCCGCGGCGCGGCATCGGCCGCCACGGCAACGGGCGGCGCCCGCCCGTCTGGTGCCGGCGTTCCCGGCAGCGCGCGCGAGGCCAGGTGCTGGTTGAAGGCCTGCAACCACGGCCGGCAGGCCGGTACGGTGGCCAGTACCAGGGCATCGCTGAAGCCAGCCGGTGCGGCGACCTGCAGTTGCCCGGCGTAGGCCTGGCGCAGCAGGTGGTCGGCTTCGGCCAGGTTGGCCACCACCGCGTCGATCTGCGCCGATGCCAGCAGGTGCAGCGCCTGGTCCAGCGGCGTGGGCGGCAGCAGCACCGCACCTGGCGCCTGCTCCTGCAGCAGCTCGGCCAGCGGCGACGGATCGGGGCTGGCTACGCTCTGCCCGCGCAGCCCGCCCAGGTCGATCAAAGGCGGGGCATCGCGGCGGCGCACGATCACCTGCGGCACCTGCAGGTAGGGATCGCTGGCCAGCCAGCGCGGCGGCAGCTGCCGTTGTGACCAGCCCAGCACCGCCTGCGTGCCGGCGGGCAGGCGGCCATCGGCCAGGACATCCGCAGTGACCGGGCGGATCTGCAGCGCAGGCTGCAGATCCTGCAGCGCTTCCAACAGGTCCACTACCCGGCCCCGTGGGTGGCCCTGCGCACTGGATGACAGCGGTGGGCGATCAGCCGGAAAGACCAGCTGCAGCGGGCTGTCGCAGGCGCCAGCCTGTGCGGGCAGCGCTGGCAGCAGTGCCAGCAGCAGGCCGGCATGCACGCTGCGGCGGCACGTAGTATCGGAACGACCGGCGACACTCACGATGGACTCCTCCGGTCGAGGCGCTCCCGCGGAGCGCGCAGCCGCACCCTGCGGCCACCTGACACGCTAGCGACGCGTCCGGCCGCGACAATGAGGAAATTTGCAAAACGCGTCTGCCGTGCCGATAGCGACATACACTGCCGCTTCTACCCGTTCAGCGGAGCATGTGATGCGCATCGGCCTGGCCGCCAACCGTCTCCACCACCACGATGCGCGCGCCGCATTGTTCCGTTGGCTGCGCGCCAGCGAACCCGGCCTGCGCGAGCTGGGGGTGTCCCTGCACGCAGTGGGGCGTACCCACGATGCGATCGAGCGGCACGGTTTCCTGGCTGGCTACGCGGGCCTGCAGCGCTATCCCTACGGCCGCCAGGGCGGCCTGATGAAGCTGGTAGCCGAAGTGGTCGGCATGGGCCCGGAGCGCACGCTTGATGGCGCGATCTACCTGATCGATCCGGTCGATCCGTCGTCGGTGTTTCCCGAGGCGACCGCGCTGAAGCGGCAGTGCGTGATCCACGGCAAGCCGTTCATTTCAACGGTGGCCACCGCACGCGACTGGATCGAGGTCGAGCGTGTGCATGCCGGGCTGGCCGCCGATGCCGGTGCCAACGACCTGCATGCCTTCGAAGGGCAGACGCTGGCGCTGATCGCGCACGATGCAATGAAGCCGGCCATGCTGGCCTTCGCCGATGAACACTTCGACGTGTTGGCCCGCTTCGGTGAACGCGTGGCCACCGGTACCACCGGCCAGCGCTTGAACGAGCTGGCCTGGAGCCGTGGCTGGCCCAGCGATACCGCGTGGGTGACGCGCTACCAGAGCGGCCCGATGGGGGGTGATGCGCAGATTGCCGACCGGGTGCTGGAGGGGCGTTGCCAGCGCGCGATCTTCTTCGAGGATCCGCATGTGGCGCGCCAGCATGAGGCGGATATCCAGCTGCTGGAGCGGGCGGTGACGACGGTGACCGACCAGGCGGTGTGCATTACGGCACCGCGGGTGGCCGCGCGGTGGGCGGCGGCGGCGACGTTGCGGGCGGGGTGGGTTTCGGCCAACGGCTGAGCCCCTCGTGGTGGGTCGGGTCGGCGGGCTGCTGGGCTTGGCCGGGCGGGGTGGGCTGCGCAGGACACGCCGTAAACCCTTCCATGGGGGCTCGTAGGCGCCATCCATGGCGCCTGCGGTCCTGCGCAACCCACCCCGCCCGGCCACGGACAGTTTCCGGTGTGCCCACCACGGAAGAAAGAAGGAAGAGCAAGAGCGGGTCGCGTGCTGCGCACGCTTATGTAGAGCCGAGCCCATGCTCGGCTGCATTCAACGGCAGCCGAGCGTGGGCTCGGCTCTACCGTTACAGAAGCTGGCGCAGCATCGCCTTCAGGCGCCGGCCTTCCAGCTGGAAGTAATCGCGCTGCTCGCGCCAGGCGGGGAAGCGTTGTTCCACTTCGTGCCAGAACGCGGGTGAATGGTTGGGCTGGATCAGGTGGCAGAGTTCGTGCACCAGCACGTACTCGAAGGCGTCCGGGCGGCCCAGCACCAAGGCCAGGTCCAGCGCCATGCTGCCGTCGGGGGCCAGTGAGCCCCATTGCGAGGAC
Source organism: Stenotrophomonas maltophilia (assembly GCF_047782825.1). Classification (GTDB taxonomy): domain Bacteria; phylum Pseudomonadota; class Gammaproteobacteria; order Xanthomonadales; family Xanthomonadaceae; genus Stenotrophomonas. The sequence continues at coordinate 3,162,214 of NZ_CP180589.1, forward strand.
ATCACCTTCAGGCGCAGGCGGCTGGGCGCGCGCGGCAGGCTGGGCAGGTACTTCGGCAGCCAGCGGCCGACGTCGGCGCGGGTCTGGGCTTCGTAGAATTCGCGCAGCAGGCGGCGCAGCGTCGCGTCGCCGGCACGGGTCGGCCACTGCACGCAGGCGCCCTGGTCGTCGATCTCCAGGCGCGCATAGCGGCCTTCCTGCCAACGCACCGGCAACAGTTCACCGCGCAGGGGCAGCATGCCGGCTTCGCCCGGCTGCAGCGGTGCGGGCAGGCCGTCGTCCTGGTAGTGGCGCAACTGCAGGGCCAGCCAGTCGCGGTGCTGTTCCAGGAAACGTTCGCCCATCACCAGGCTGGCGCGCGGCGGCAAGGTCAGCCGCGCGCCGCGCTCGTCCACGCTCAGCTTGATCCGCCGCGCGCGCGGATCGCGCACGCGCAGCACCTCGATCTCGGCATCGTCCAGGCGCAGGCGAACGGTGTCGCGCTGCACGGTGGCGGGCGGGGTCGGGCTGATCAGGCGGCGCAGCAGACGGCTCATGTGCCCAGCATAGCGCCGCTGGGCGACGCCGGATGACCGGCGGCCCGCGCGGTGCCTGTTCAGTCAGCCTTGCTGAGCTTGAACGCTTCTTCCAGCAACAGGAACAGGCGGCGGATCTCGGCGCTCTGCAGGGCGAAGCGGGCGTCGAACTCGGCGCGGCGGCCGTCTTCGTCGGCATGCTCCAGCTGGTCCAGGGCGCCGTCAAGGAACTTCAGCTTGCGCACGATCAGGTCGTCGCCGATGACGAAGGACAGGTTGTCCTCGAAGATCAGCGCCAGCTTGGTCACCTGCTTGCCGGCATCCAGATGCTTGTCGATCTCGTCGCAGCGCAGTTCCTGGTGCTGGCACTTGACCACCGCGCCGCCTTCCACCGGGTCCTTCATCTCGCACTCTTCGCCCAGGCTCAACCCGGTCGGCAGCGGCTCGCCGGCAATCCAGCCGGTCAGGATCGAGCGCGGCGCGACTTCGGCGTTCAGCGGCATGGCCGGGAAGCTGCCCAGCAGGCCACGGATGTCGGACATGAAGTACTCGCCGGTCTTGCGGCTGGACGTGTCCACCGCGACGTAGCCGTGCTGCAGGTCGATGAAGGCGTCGTTGCGCGAGGACTTCACGAAGGCGCGCGGCAGCAGTTCATGCAGCAGGTCGTCCTTCATGCGCTTGCGCTCGCGGCCACCGGGGCGGCGACCTTCCTTCTCCTCGATCTCCTCCAGCTTGCGCTCGAGCAGGTCGTTGACCACCGCCGCCGGCAGGATCTTGTCCTCGCCGCCCACGGTCAGCCACAGGTGTTCGGCGATGCGGTGCGACAGCAGCTCCTTTTCCTCGCGGCCAAAGGGCGAGATGAAACCGCGCGAATTCATTTCCAGCGCACCCACCGGCTTGAGCATGGCGTGCGGCAGCAGGGTGTCCACTTCGGAGAAATCGGTGGTGGTCGGGAAACGGAAGAACGTCAGGTTGCGAAAGAACATGGAATTCCGGATGGCGAAGAGGAAAGAAGGACGATTCCGCTCAGGCAGCGGATATCTGTGCGGGTGCGTGGTCGTCGGGCGGTGGCGGTTCACTGCCACGGTCCAACGCCATGAAATCAAACAATGCGGGGTCGGCCAGCTGCGAGGGATGCACCTGGCCCATGGCCCGTGCGATCTGGTCCACGCGGCCGGGGTGGTCGATGTCCCACTGCTTCAGCATCAGGCCCACCTGGCGGCGCTGCAGGTTTTCCTGGCTGCCGCACAGATTGCAGGGAATGATCGGGAACTGTCGTGCCTGTGCGTAGGCGGCGATGTCGTGCTCGCGCACGTAGGCCAGCGGGCGGATCACCACGTGGCGGCCGTCGTCGCTGCGCAGTTTCGGCGGCATGCCGGACAGCTTGGCGTGGTGGAACAGGTTCATGAAGAAGGTGGCCACCATGTCGTCGCGGTGGTGGCCCAGCGCGATGCGGGTGAAGCCGTGCCGTTCGGCATGGGCGTACAGCGCGCCACGGCGCAGGCGCGAGCACAGCGAACACATCGTGCGGCCTTCGGGAATGACCCGGCTGACCACCGAATAGGTGTCCTGTTCGATGATCTGGTACGCCACGCCCAGGCTGGCCAGGTACTGCGGCAGCACGTGTTCGGGGAAGCCTGGCTGCTTCTGGTCCAGGTTCACCGCCACCAGTTCGAACGGCACCGGTGCCTTCTTCTGCAGCTGCAGCAGCAGGTGCAGCAGGGTGTAGCTGTCCTTGCCGCCGGACAGGCAGACCATGACCTTGTCGCCGGCGCCGATCATGCCGAAATCGGCGATGGCCTGGCCGACCTGGCGGCGCAGGCGCCGTTCCAGTACGTCATGCCCGCCCGCGCGCGCATCGCGCACCGCGCGCGGCACCGGGTCGGGAAGGGAGATCACAGCACTCATGCGCTCCATTCTAACGGCTTGCGGCCGCCCCGACCGGGGGTCGGAATTCCCCTCTCCCGGTCGTCATCGTCGCTGTGTATGCTCGCAGACTGTGGACACCTACAGCCCCGCCGAGATCGTCGAACGCCTGGTCGCTCTGCGCGCCGAACACCGCGTGCTGGATGAACAGATCACCCGCATGGCGGCCAATGGCGAGGACGAACTGGAATCCAAGCGCCTGAAGCGACGCAAGCTGCAGTTGAAGGACTGCATCGCCAAGCTGGAAAGCCTGCAGATTCCCGACGAACCGGCGTAATGCCGGTTCGGGTAGGTGCCAGCCTTGGTTGGCTTCCTGCCCTGGTAGGTGCCAACCTTGGTTGGCACAGTACCCATGAGGTTTCCATTCGCCGGGCATGCCCCGGCGCTACCGTCAGGCTTGCGGGGTCGGCTCGTCCGGGCGCGCCGCTTCGGGGCTGACGCGCTCGATGGTGTGGCGCAGCTCGCGGCCGAGGATGAACTTGGCGTCCTTGGCCCAGCTGTCCAGGCGGTCGTCGAACAGCAGCTTGCTGTTCTCATCCGGCCAGACCAGGCGCAGCTCGCGCAGCTTCTGGATGAAGCCACGGAACAACGACTTGTCGAAGAACTCCGGTGCGGCCGGCGCGTAGAGCAGGCTCAGGCGCTGCGCGGCCTGCTGGCACAGGCTTTCCAGTTCAGCTGCACCCAGCGTGCCCGGGCCATTCTTCACCAGCACCGAAATGGCGATGTAGTAGCGCTCGAACGCCTGCTGCAGCGAATGGCCGATGGCGCGCAGGCGGAACACTTCGTCGGTCTGCCCGGTGTTACGGGTCAGCATGCCGCCGTCGTCGTCGTTGACCTGCTGCAGCAGCCCTTCGCGGATGAACACGTCGATGGTCTGCTCGATGCGCTGGGCGAACTCGTCCTCGCTCCACGGCAGGAAGAGCTCGGCCTGCAGGAACGGGTACACGGTGCGGCCCAGCCGGACCAGGCCGGTGCGGCTCATGCGGCGGTTGTTCTGGAAGCAGCAGGCCACCCACGAGGAAGCGGTGAACAGGTGCACCACGTTGTTGCGGAAGTAGCTGAGCAGCACCGCGGTGTCGCCGCTGACGCTGAGCACGTCGCCCAGCGGATGCTTGACGCGGGTGAGGACGTTGATTTCCTCGGCGTGGGCGATGATCCGCTCCGGCGGGTGCGGGGTCACCGTCACCCGGTCCGAATACGGCATTTCCACCAGCAAGGTCTTGCACAGCTCGATCTGCGCGATGAGGTCGGCCTCGCCCATGGCGTGCTTGGGCGTGGACAGCAGGGCCAGCGCCAGCAGGTTGATCGGGTTGACGTCGGCGGCGCCGTTGATGCGCACCTGGATGCGCTCGGCCAGGGTGTCCACGGTGGTCGACAGCCAGGACGGCTTCTCGTCCTCGGACACTGCCTCGCCGTTCCACTCCGGCGCCTTTTCGGCCAGCACATCGTTCAGCGGGATCGGTTCGCCGAAGTTCACCACCACTTGGCCGTAGTTCTGCTTGAGCACCTTGGGGATGCCCCACAGCAGCGACCAGATCGATTCCTTTTCCTTCGGCCGCCCGGACAGTTCGTCCAGGTAGCTGCCGCCTTCCATCAGCTTCTCGTAGCCGATGTAGATGGGCTGGAACAGCACCGGTTTGCGCGGCTGGCGCAGGAAGGCACGCAGGGTCATCGAGATCATGCCGCCCTTGGGCTGCAGCAGGCGGCCGGTACGCGAGCGGCCCCCTTCGACAAAGTACTCGATGGAATAGCCACCGGCCACCAGCTGCGCGACATATTCGCTGAGCACCGCCGAATACAGCGCGTTGCCGCGGATCGAGCGGCGGATGAAGAACGCGCCGCCCTTGCGCAGCAGGGTGCCGACCACCGGCAGGTTCAGGTTGATGCCGGCCACGATGTGCGGCGGCACGATGCCACGGTCGTACAGCAGGTAGGACAGCAGCAGGTAGTCCATGTGGCTGCGGTGGCTGGGCACGTAGACCACTTCGTGGCCCGGCGCGGCCGCCTTGAATTTGTCCAGGTGGTGCACCAGCACGCCGGCGTAGATGCGGTTCCACACGTGGCTGAGCATGAAGCTGGCCGAGCGCACCACCGGGCTGGAATAGTCCGCGGCGATTTCCCAGGCGTAGGCATGCGCCTTCTTCCAGGCATCGGCCGGCTTGGAATTGTCGCGCTTGGCCTGGGCAGCGATTGCTTCGCGCACCGGTTCGGCGGCCAGCACCTGGTCCACCAGCAGGCGGCGGGTGGACAGGTCGGGGCCGATCACCGATTCACGGATGCGGCGGAAATGGGTACGCAGCACGCGCTGCAGCTTGCGCACGGTGCGCTCGGGCTCCAGGCCCTCGTCCACGGTGCTGCGCAGCGAGATCGGCGGGGCGAAGCGCACGATGGTGCTGCGGCCGTTCAGCAGCAGGCCCAGCAGACGGCGGAAGCGGCCGACCAGCGCCCAGTTTTCCGAGAACAGCACGGCGAACCAGCCGCTCTGCTTGTCCGGTGCACGGCCGACGAAGATCGACACCGGCACCAGGTGCACGTCCAGGTCCTCGCGCACGCGGTGCGCCTGCAGGACCTTGGCCAGCGAATCGGAATGGGTCTTGGCGCCGCGCTGCTCGGGAATCAGCGAATTGCTGGAGCTGCGCCGCGACAGCGCCAGGTAGGCGCGCTTGCGGCCGGTCGGGTCACCGGCCAGCGGCACCAGCGGCGAGGGCAGGCCGGCCTGGCGGCAGGCCTTGTCCAGGATCAGGGCGTTGGACAGGCCGTAGTCTTCCAGCACGTACATGACCGGGCGGCCATCGTTGTACTGGCCCGGGTCCTCCGGCTCGATCTTCAGCGACAGCCAGGGCTCGACCAGGCGGCCCAGCAGGCGCGCCCACAGCGGGCGGCGGCCGACCGGGCGCGCATGCGCGGGCGGCGGCACCGGGTTCGGGCCGGTGCCGGTCGAGGGGGACGCCGCACCGGTGTCGGCGGGCGTCGGCTGGGATTCTTCGCCGGGGAACGGCAGCGGGTTCTGTTTCGACATCGGCGCCATTATGGCTTAGGCGGTGCCGTTGCCGCTTCCCCACCCCCGGCAGGGGCTTCAGCCGGTGCCGGCGCGGCAGCGGCGCGGGCGGCATCGGCCTTGCGCAGCAGGGCATCGGTGTCGGCCAGGGTACGGGTCAGGTACCAGTGGCCCTCGCGGCGGCTGAGCGGCAGCTGCAGGGTCAGGGTGCGGCCGCCCAGCTCGTACTGCATGCGCACCAGCGCGTTGTCCCCTTCCACCGACAACAGTTCGCCACGCAGGCTGCGCAGGGCGTCATCCACGCCCAGGCCGTAGCTGGCCAGCACCGCCTTGACCGAATGCAGGAAGGGCGCCAGCTGCTGCAGGCTGCCTTCCATGCCGGCCGCACGCAGGCCGTCCTCGTCGTGGAAGCCGACCTTGGCGGCGGCCTCGACCAGGGCCGCAATGCTGCTGCGGGCGCGGGCACGGTCGCTGATCGGCGCGCCCTGCGCCCAGCCGGCCAGGGTTTCCACCAGGGCGATGTAGTGGGTCTGCTGGCTGGGGGTGTAGCCCTTCTGGTGGCGCAGGTACTGCACACCGAAGTTGCCCATCGACTGCGCCGCCTGGCGCACGGCGCTGGCCTGCCCGGCCAGCTGGCGGTCGAAGCTGCGCTGCAGCTGGGCACTGGCATCGGGCTGCCGCAGCGCAGCCAGCATCGGCAACAGCTGGTCGCCCAACGGCAGTTCGGTCACCGGCCACTGGCTGTGTCCTTCAGCCCAGGCCTGCTGCAGGCGCTGGTACTGGCCCGGCGGTACCGACAGCCGGGCGTAGCCCAGCAGATCATCCTCGGCCAGGCGCTGGGCCATGGCCTGCACCGCCGCCACCGGCTCGGCCGCCGGCTTGGCCGGGTCATTGCCGGATTCGCGGCACGCGGCCATCGCCAGCAGCAGCATGGCCGCCAGCCCCCACCCACGCGCAGACCTTCCTCGCACCGCCACGCTCATGCAATCGGACTCCCCGGACCGGCCCGCATCTTGCGGCCTGCAAGGTGACAGCGGCAAGCCGTGCGGTCACGGTTCCGTCAGCAGAGGGGTCAGATCCCGCCGCCCGCGACAGCGGAGCACGGCCCCCCACGCGAAAAAAAAGAGCCCGGATCACGGGGATCACAGGCTCTTCAAGCCGGCGCAGGGCCGGAGGACAGTGTTGCGGCACATCTCCGGTGCAGGACCGGATGGCGGCGATCCTACGCGGGCGCCACAGTTAAGGCAACACTTCATGTAACACCATTCAAGCTATTGATTTTGTTGAATCAATGCATGCGGATGGAATGTTTTTTTCTGTCTACGGCAGGAATCGCGGCGATTCAGGCACAACCCCGGCGCCTGCAGAAACGCCACCCCGTTCGAAGCGGGGTGGCGTCCGGCTCAGCGCGCGGCCAGTGCCGAGGCGATTTCCAGCTGGATCGCCCGTGCTGCGGCCTGCGGATCGGCCGCCAGGCGGATCGGACGGCCGACCACGATGGCATCGGCGCCATCGGCGAAGGCCTGGGCCACGCCTACGGTGCGCTTCTGGTCATCGCCGACCGGGCCGCCGGGGCGGATGCCCGGGCAGACGATCGAGAACCCGGCACCAGTGGCAGCACGGATCGGACCGGCTTCCTGGCCCGAGGCGATCACGCCATCGACGCCGGCCGCCTGGGCGGCCAGCGCGCGCTCGACCACCACGTCCACCGGCTCGCGGTCGATGCCCATCTGCGCCAGGTCCAGGCGGCCCATCGAGGTCAGCACGGTCACTGCCAGCAGGCGCATGTCGCTGCTGTTGGCGGCCGCGCAGGCTTCCATCATGGCCGGGTGCCAGCCGTGGATGGTGGCGTAGCTGACCGGCCACTGCGACAGGCGCTTGATCACCGCAGCGGCGGTGGCGGGAATGTCGAAGAACTTCAGGTCGACGAATACGCGCTTGTCGCGGCGGGCCAGCTCGTCCAGCACCTGGAAGTACTCGCCGGAGGCGAGCAGTTCCATGCCGATCTTGTAGAACGCCACGCTGTCGCCCAGGCGATCGACCCACTGCAGCGCCTGCACGCGGTCAGGCACGTCCAGGGCGAAGATCAGCCGTTCGTCATCACGCAGCGGCAGCGGCGCGCGGCTCACGGTGCGTAGTCCAGCGCCGCGCGCTTGGCATCGTGGCGGGCCTGGCGCGACTGGGTGTAGTCGTTGTTGAACTGGGCCGGCTCGAAGCCGCCGTAGGTCGGGTTGGGCAGCATCCACCAGCGATCACCGAACCAGTCGTGGTACTGCTGCAGCAGCGCGTCACGGCCTTCGTTGGTGTTGGCGGTCACTTCCACGAAGTCACCCATCTGGTCGCCGAACTGCATCAGCACGCGGTACTTCTGCCCGGCCAGGCGGCGGCGGCAGTTCTTCTCGCTGCCGTTCTGCTCGCAGCCCGGCACCACGGTGCCCAGGCCCAGGAACACGCTGTCATCGGCCACCGGCAGGCCCTGCTCGCGCAGGTTGGCCAGGGTCGCGTCCTTCAGGTGCACGGCGCGGTTGGAGATGTACAGCAGGGTCACGCCCTTGGCATTGGCCGCCTTGGCGAAGTCGACCACGCCGGGGATGGCCTTGGCCTTCTTTTCAGCCACCCACTGGTCCCAGGTCAGCTCATCGTATTCCTTGCCGTCGCGCACCAGGCGCGCCTGGTAAGGCGAGTTGTCCAGCACCGTTTCGTCCACGTCCAGCACCACGGCCGGCTTCAGGCCCTTGGCATCGTTGCCGCGTTCTTCGGGCACCAGCGCATCCCAGTGGGCTTCCTTCAGCGCGGCATCCAGGTGGTCGGCGGCGGCGCGGTAGGTCTGCTCGGTGATCGCCTTGTATTCCTGCGCCCGCTGCATCCACAGCACGGCGTTGAGGTTGTCGTTGGCGGTGGCATCGAGCGCACCATCGGCCTTGGCGGCGGCCGGGGCTTGCGCGGCGGGGGCATCGGCGGCAGGCGCTTCAACGCGCTTGCAGGCCGACAGGCCGATCGCCGCAGTGGCGAGCAGGGTCAGGGACAGGGAAACAGGACGACGCATCAGGATTCACCGGCAATCAGATATACCCGCCCATTTTACCGGCAAAGATGACCGTGGCACGGCTATGCTTCCGGGTCGACCCGTTGCCTTGCGGAGGCCGCCATGACCGATCCCGTCCAGACCCCCGAGGTCCCCCTGCTCGACCCCGTCCAGGCCCGCCTGCTGGGCTGCCTGGTGGAAAAGGAGGCGACCACCCCGGACACCTACCCGCTGACGGTCAATGCCGCCCAATCGGCCGCCAACCAGAAGACCGCGCGCGAGCCAGTGATGAACGTCGATGCCGGCAGCGTGCAGCACGCCCTGCGCCAGCTGGACACGCTGGGCCTGGCCCGCCAGCACTTCTCCTCGCGCGCCGACCGCTACGAGCACCGCCTGCAGGCCGCGCTGGACCTGACCCGGCAGCAGACCGTGCTGCTGGCGCTGCTGCTGCTGCGCGGCCCGCAGACCCTGGGTGAGCTGGTCACGCGCAGCGAGCGCCTGCATCGCTTCGCCGATGTGGACGAAGCCCGCCACGCCATCGAGCGCCTGCAGCAGCGCGCCCTGCTGGTGGTGCTGCCGCGCGCCAGCGGCCAGCGCGAAGACCGCTACATGCACCTGCTGTGCGGTGAAGTGGACGGTGCCGCGCTGGCGGCGAAGTACGCCAGCAGTGGCGGTGGCAGCAGCGAAGCGGCCGACCCCGGCCTGGCCGAGCGTGTGGCCCAGCTGGAAGCGGCCGTGGCCGAGCTGCAGGCGCAGCTGGCGGAACTGCGCGGCTGAAGGGCATCGGCCGGGCATGGCCCGGCGCTACCGCGGGTGCACCCGGTAGTGCCGGCCGCTGGCCGGCATCCAGGCATGATCAGGTTGCCGGCCAGCGGCCGGCACTACCGGACCTCGGCCGCCCCCGGCGTGGCGTACAGGCGGCTGGGGCTGTCCACGCCCGGCAGCTGGATCACCCCGCGTTCGTGCATGCCCAGCCCCAGCAGGATCCGCCCGGAGGCGATGTTGTCCAGGTCGGTGATGCCGTACAGATGCTCGATGTCCAGCTGCGAGCGCGCATGCGTGAACACCGCCCGCGCCGCCTCGCTCGCGTAGCCCTGCCCTGCGAATTCCGACAGCACCGCATAGCCGATATCCGGCCCCGGCAGGCCATCACGCCGCACCAGCCCGGCATTGCCCAGCCACGCGCCATCGGCCAGCCGCTCGATGGCGTACATGCCGAAACCGTTCAACGCATAGCTGTGCAGCACCCGCAGCGCGATGTATTCCCGCGCCTGCTCCTCGCTGCGCACGTTGCGATCGCCGATGAAGCGCACGAAGCCAGGATCATTGAGCAGCGCCAGCATCGGCGCCGCGTCGCGGTCGGGCTCGATGCGGCGCAGCCGCAGGCGTTCGCTTTCGATGGGATGCACGCGCAGACCTCCAGCCGAAACCCCGATTCTGCCTCAACGCCCGGCTGTTGATTTTGATTTTGTTTTTTTCTTTTCCGTGGCTGGCGCGCACGGAACCTGTCCAGGGCCGGGTAGATGGGTTGCGCAGGGGCGTGAGCCGCATGGATGCGGCGACCGAGCTTACAGGGACGTACTTGCAGCGTCCCCTGCGCAGCCCATCTACCCGGCCAATCACGACTACATCGCGAACGGCGCCAACCACGAGGGGCTGCGCCGTTCGCCGGTCAATCGAACAGCGCCTCGATCGCCGCCAACCCCGCCGTCGCGCGCTCCTTCTTCCGCGCCGCATCCGCCACCGGGTCCGCGCCATCGCGCTGGATCTCCTCCGCCGGAATCTCCTCGAAGAACCGGCTCGGCTTCAACCGCACATGCTCGCCGAACTTGCGCGTCAGCTTGCTGTAGCTCATCCACAGCTGGATCTTCGCGCGGGTGATGCCCACGTACAGCAGGCGCCGCTCTTCCTGCAGGTTGCCTTCGTCCAGGCTGACCTGGTGCGGCAGCACGCCGTCCTCGCAGCCGACGATGAACACATAGGGGAATTCCAGGCCCTTGGACGCGTGCATGGTCATCATGCGCACCTGGTTGCCGCCCTCGTCCTTGTCGCTGCGCGAGAGCAGCGCCAGCTGGCCGGCCAGGTCGGCCGCGGTGGCACCGCGCGGGCCGCCCTCGAACCACTGCGCCAGTTCCTCGATGTTGTTCGCCCGGCGCTGGTAGCTGGCCTCTTCCTTGGCCTGCTGGCGCAGCTCGCTGAGCAGGCCCGACTCCTTGGCGACCTTGCGGATCATGTCGCCGGAGCTGATCTGCCGGGTCTGCGCGCGCAGGTCACGCAGGATGTCGGTGAAGCGCGCCAGGCTGTTGGCCGCCCGCGGCGACAGCTGCTGCAGCGCGCCGATCGACTCGGCGGCATGCGCCATCGGGATGTCCTTTTCCTGCGCCAGCTCGGCCAGCTTGGCCAGCGTGCCGGCGCCCACATCGCGCTTGGGCGACTGCACCGCGCGCATGAACGCAGTGTCATCGTCCGGGTTCACCAGCAGCCGCAGCCAGGCCAGCGTGTCCTTCACTTCCTGGCGTTCCAGGAACATGGTGCCGCCGGTCAGGTGGTAGGGAATACGCAGCAGCTGCATCGCCTTTTCCAGCGGGCGCGACTGGAAGTTGCCGCGGAACAGGATGCAGAAATCGCTCCACGGCACGTTGCGCGACTGCGCCACGAAGGCGATCTCGGCGGCGACCTTTTCTGCTTCGTGTTCGCTGTTGCGGCATTCCCACACGCGGATGCGCTCGCCATCGGCCTGGTCGCTCCACAGCTTCTTCAGATGCTCGTGCGGGTTGTTGGCGATGAGCGCGTTGGCCGCGCGCAGCACCCGGTTGGAGCAGCGGTAGTTCTGCTCCAGCTTGATGATCTCCAGCGCGGGGTAGTCACGCCCCATCTGCTGCAGGTTTTCCGGGTTGGCACCGCGCCAGGCATAGATCGACTGATCATCGTCGCCCACGCAGGTGAAGTTGCCCTTGTCGCCGGCCAGCTGCTTGAGCAGCCGGTACTGCGCATCGTTGGTGTCCTGGCATTCGTCCACCAGCAGGTAGCCGATGCGTTCGCGCCAGGCCACGGCGATGTCCGGGTTCTCTTCCAGCACCTGCACCGGCAGGCGGATCAGGTCGTCGAAGTCCACCGCATTGAATGCGGTCAGGCGCAGCTGGTAGCGCTCGTAGACGCTGGCCGCTTCCTTCTCGCGGTTGCTGCGCGCGGCGGCCATCGCCTGTTCGGGCGACAGGCCGGCATTCTTCGCGCGCGACACCAGGTTCTTCATGTCCTCGATGTCATCAGGCTTGGCGCCGGACATCAGGTCCTTGATCTGCGCGGCGGCATCATCGGCATCGAAGATCGAGAAGCCGCGCTTCAGGCCCACTGCCGCGTGCTCGATCTGCAGGAACTTCAGGCCCAGGGCGTGGAAGGTGCAGATCGTCACCTCGTCGGCATCCTGCTCGCGCAGGCGCTTGGCCACACGCTCGCGCATTTCCTTGGCCGACTTGTTGGTGAAGGTGATGGCCGCGATGCGGCGCGCGGGATAGCGCCCGCAGCCGATCAGGTGGGCGATCTTTTCCACGATCACGCGCGTCTTGCCGCTGCCCGCACCGGCGAGCACCAGCAGGGGGCCTTCGATGTGCAGGACGGCGGCGGCTTGGGGGGGATTGAGACCGTGCATTGGGAGGGGATTGTAGCGGGCGCGGGTGACGGCCACAGCCGCCGGCCGGTGGGCTTGCTGAACGGCTTCGGCCGGCCGGGGCGGCGGCGTACAATCGGCCGATGGCCAAGCTCTATTTCTACTATTCGGCGATGAACGCCGGCAAGACCACCACCCTGCTGCAGAGCGCGCACAACTACCGCGAGCGCGGCATGCGGGTGGCGATCCTGACCCCGCGCCTGGACGACCGTGCCGGCGCCGGCGTGGTGGCCTCGCGCATCGGCCTGCGCGCCGAGGGCATGGCCTTCGACCGCGACAGCGACCTGCAGCGCTGGGTGGCGCAGGACCTGGCCGACAACGGGCCGATGGGCTGCGTGCTGGTGGACGAGGCGCAGTTCCTGACCCGCGCCCAGGTGTGGCAGTTGAGCGAGGTGGTGGACCAGCTGCGCATTCCGGTGCTGTGTTACGGCCTGCGCACCGATTTCCGCGGCGAGCTGTTCGAAGGCAGCCAGTACCTGCTGGCCTGGGCCGACGAGATGCAGGAGATCAAGACGATCTGCCACAGCGGCAAGAAGGCCACGATGACCGTGCGTGTGGACGAGCATGGCCATGCGGTGCAGGACGGCCCGCAGGTGGAGATTGGCGGCAACGAACGCTACGTGTCGGTCAGCCGGGCGGAGTTCAAGAAGATCACCCGGGGTGAAGGGCGGATCGACCCCGCGCAGGCGCCGCTGCCGTTGTAAGGGGGGGAGGCTTTTTTGCAGGGCTTGCAGCCCTGCACCTGCTCAATGCAACGGCAACGGCAACAGCCAGAGCCAGAGCCAGAGCGGGCATTCCGTGGGATGGCGGGGCACTGTGGGTGTGCGGGGACGGCGCAAGTACATCCATGTAGCCTTGGTCGCCGCATCCATGCGGCTCACACCCCGCACACCCACAGTGCCCCGCCTTCGACAGGTTCACGCGGCTGTTGGTAGGTGTCGACCTTGGTCGACACATCTGTCAGAAATCGAACGAATTCATCCACGCATGGCGTGGATCTACTGTGTCGAACCCACCAGAGCAGAACGCCGTTCCGACAGCTCGCGGGAAACTGTCGAAGGCGGGGTGGGTCCGGTTGAGGGGGCGTGAGCGCCATGGATGGCGCGACCGAGGCTACAGGGACGTATTTACGCCGTCCCCCTCAACCGGACCCACCCCGCCTACCCACAGGAAACCAGCTTTTGACGTTGCCGTTGATTCGGCGGGTGCAGGGCTGCAAGCCCTGCAATCCCAACCCCCTCAGTAAAGCGTGCGCTCGGGAGCGCCGGCCGGCGGCGGGGTGTACTGGTACAGCCACGTCTCGGTGAGGGTCTTGCCACCACTGCGCAGGTACAGACGGATATCGATCTGCTCCGTGCTGCCCTCCGGCGGCACCAGGTCGAACATCGCGCGGTAGCCGTCGATCTCGCGCAGCGGGCGCGCCGATACGATCTCCACCCGGCCACGGCTGGTCTCCACCACCGCTTCCACCTCGGCCTTGTCGATCAGCCTGGCCAGCTCGCCCCCTGCGAAATCCACCGCGAAGCGCCAGCTGAAGTACTCGCGCTTCTTGCCCACCACGCCACCCAGGCCGGTACGGCTGGCCACGCAGTGCGCCAGCGGCGGCCGTGCCGGCGGTTCGGCGCCCCAGTACAGGCGGTAGCCCACCAGCAGTTCCTGGCCCGGCTGCGGCTTTTCCTTCGGGTTCCAGAACGCCACGATGTTGTCGAAAGTCTCGTCCACGGTGGGAATCTCCACCAGCTGCACTGAGCCCTCGCCCCAGTCACCCTTCGGTTCCACCCACAGGCACGGGCGCTTCTCGTAGAACACGCCGTCATCCTGGTAATGGTCGAAGTTGCGGTCACGCTGCAGCAGGCCGAAACCGCGCGGGTTGCGGTCGACGAACATGTTGAAGCGCAGGTTGCGCGGGTTCACCAGCGGGCGCCAGATCCATTCGCCGGCACCGGTCCACAGCGACAGGCCATCGGTGTCGTGGATTTCCGGGCGCCAGTCCCAGCCCATGCGGCGGTCGTTCTCGCCCACCTGGTACATGCTGGTGCACGGGGCGATACCCAGGCGTTCAATGGCCTTGCGCGGGTAAAGCGCGCTGTCGATGTCCATCAGCAGCACATCGCCGTTGGTCACCGCGAAGCGGTAGGCACCGGCCACGCTTGGCGAATCCAGCAGCGCGTAGACGATGAGGGTGTCCGAGTCGGCGGCCGGCTGTTCCAGGTAATAGGCGATGAAATCGGGGAATTCCTCCGGCTTGCCCATGCCGGTGTCGATCGCCAGGCCGCGTGCGGACTGGCCGTACTGGCCCTCCTTGCCCACGGCGCGGAAATAGCTGGCGCCCAGGAACGCGGCGAAGTCGCGGTCGGTGTCCTTGCGGGTGTTCAGGCGGAACCCGGCGAAACCGAGGTCGGCCGGCAGTTCGCCGTTCTTGATGCCGCTCTTGCCGTAGTTGAAGGCCGCGCCGTCATAGGCCAGTTCCTGCGCCTTGCCGTCGACCACGTCGAACATGCGCACCGGGGAATGGAAGTACAGGCCCAGGTGGAAGAACTTGGCCTGGAATTTTCCCGGCTGGTCGGCCCACAGGGCATGGTCCTGGCGGTAGCCGATGGACTGGTACTGGTCCCAGTCCAGCGCTTCCAGGCGGCCGGGCAGCACGCGCTTGTGGCTCTGGTAGGGCGCCTGCGCCAGCGCGCGGGCCTGGCCCTTCAGGGTGGCGAAATCGAACGGTTGCGGCTGGCCCAGCCGGCGCAGGCCGAGCTGTCCGCTTTTCCCGGCCGCACAGGCCGGAAGGGACGGCAGGCCAAAGGCGGCCAGGGCCAGGGAGGCATTGCGGAGGAAGTCGCGTCGTTGCATGCAGGCGCGGAAGCAAGGGGAAGGTCGGCCATCATAGGCAGACAAACGTTAACGGGCAGCGGAGGGCTGTACGCCCGGTTCAGCCTGCGCCGGTGCGGCCAGCTCTGCGTCCAGATCGCGCAGGGCCGGGGCCTGCGGCCCGCGCTGGGCCAGCAGCAGCTGCCGCGCTTCGGCCAGCACGGCACGCGCCTGCGTGGCCTGGCCGGCCTGCTGCAGGGCATGACCCTCGGCCAGCAGCGCCTGCGGCAGCAGGGCGGTGTGGTCGGGCTGGCGCCACAGGCCCGCCGCCCGCGCGTAGTGCGCCGCTGCCAACGATGCATCGCCGTTGGCGCTGGCCCATTGCCCCAGCGCGAACTCGCCATGGCCGATTTCCCGGTGGTCCGGCCCCAGCGCCCCCAGCAGCTGCGCCTGCACCTGGCGCAGTTCCTGCCCGGCCAGATCGCGTTGCCCGCGCTGCAGGGCCAGCAGCGCGCGCGCCCGGCGCACGACCAGCGCCTCTGGGTGGCGCGGCCCCCAGGCATCCTGCGCGGCCTGCCAGGCCAGCTCCAGCTCGGTCGCGGCCGCCTGCAGCTGGCCCTGCCGGGCCAGCACTTCGCCCAGCTGCCGGTGCAGGCCGATCACCTGCGGGCTGCTGGCATCGGACGGCTGGTCCAGCAGTGCCAGCGCCTGCTGGTAACCGGCCAGGGCATCGGGCAGACGGCCGGCGGCGGCATCCAGCCCGGCCAGGTCGGCCAGCGACCCGGCGCGGCCGAAGCGTTCGGCAATGCCCTGCCGGCGCAGCGCCAGCGCCTGTTCGAAGGATCGCCGCGCAGCCACCGCGTCACCCAGCTGCGCCTGGCAGCGGCCCAGCTGGCTGTGGAATTCGGCCACGCCGGCCGGCAGGGTCGACGCCTGCGCGGCCGCCAGCGACTGCAGCGGCAGCAGGTGGGCCAGGCAGTCACGGTCGCGGCCCAGCATGCGCAGCGCGCGCCCGCGCTGGGTCACCGCCTCCAGCTGCAGGCCTGGCGGTACCTCGCCCACCTGCTGCAGCAGGTGGCGCTGCTGGTCCAGGGTCTGCAGGGCCAGCTGGTAATCGCCCAGGCCGATCCGCAGGCG
The DNA here is from genome assembly GCF_047782825.1 of Stenotrophomonas maltophilia. GTDB lineage: Bacteria > Pseudomonadota > Gammaproteobacteria > Xanthomonadales > Xanthomonadaceae > Stenotrophomonas. The sequence continues at coordinate 3,178,284 of NZ_CP180589.1, forward strand.
GCCGATCACCCCCTCCAGTTCGGCCAGCGCCAGCGGCTGGTCGGCCAGTTCGGCCTCGCCGCGCTGCTGCCCGGTGGCCAGCAGCTGCGGTACGTCGAAGTGGCCGTGGCGCTGGCTGGCCGCCTTGTCGAACAGGCCCACGGTGAAATCCTGCATGGCCTGCGCGCGCGCCATCTCCAGGCGTGCCTGGCGCGCCTGCCACAGGGCGATGGAGGTGGTACCCAGCAGGCCCAGCACTGCCAGCGAGGCCAGCGCCACGCCCCAGCGGTGGCGGCCGATGTACTTGCGCATGCGATAGCCCACGCCCGGTGGCCGTGCGTGGATCGGCTGGCCCTGCAGGTAGCGGCGCAGGTCGCCGGCCAATGCCTCGGCCGAGGCATAGCGCTGCGCCGGGTCCTTCTGCAGTGCCTTTTCCAGCAGCACGTCCAGGTCGCCGCGCAGGCGCCGGGCCTGGCGCTGCAGCGCGCGCCGCGGTGCGCCGGGTTCGTCGGCCAGCCGCTGCAGCAGGGCCGAGGCACGCGGCGCCTGCACGTCCAGGATCGAGCGTTCCCACTCGGCATCGCTGTGCCGGCGCAGGCGGTAGGGCTTGTGCCCGGTGACCACCTCGAACAGCACCACGCCCAGCGAATAGACATCGGTCAGGGTGGTCATCGCCTCGCCGCGCACCTGTTCCGGTGCGGCGTAGTGCAGGGTGAACGCGCGCACTTCGGTGGGCGGGTGGGCGACGTCGGGGTCGTCGTTGTCCAGCAGGGTGGCGATGCCGAAATCGAGCAGCTTCACCGTGCCATCGGCGCGCACGAGGATGTTGGAGGGCTTCAGGTCGCGGTGCACCACCAGGTTGGCATGCGCGTGGCTGACCACGGCGCAGACCTGCAGCATCAGCTGCAGGCGTGTTTCCAGCGTGGGTTGCAGCCGCCGGCAGTAATCGCTGATGGGTTCGCCCTCGACATAGTCCAGGGCCAGGTAGGGCTGACCATGCTGGTCCACGCCGGCGTCCAGCAGCTGGGCAAGGTGCGGGTGCTGCAGGCGGGCCAGGATCTGCCGCTCACGGCCGAAGCGCTGGCGCAGGCCCGGGTCGGCCACGCCGCTGCGTAGCAGCTTCAGGGCCACCTGGCGCTGATAGAGGCCGTCACAGCGCTCGGCCAGCCAGACCTCGCCCATGCCGCCCTCGCCCAGCGGGCGCAGCAACCGGTAAGGACCCACCTGGCTGCCGGCGCGGCCGGGCGGTGGCGCGGTCCACAACGGCTGGGCCATGAAGTCCTGGCTCTCGGCCTCCTGCTCCAGCAGGCGTTCCAGGTCGCGGCCCAGGGTCGGGTCCTGCGCGGCCAGCCGCTGCAGGCGCAGCTGCCGTGCCTCCGGCGCCAGCTCCAGCAGCTGGTCCAGCCAGGCCGACAGGTGCTGCCAGCGGGCGGCGTCCATCGCAGGTCGGCCCGTGGCTCAGTCGCTGCGCATCGCGGCCAGCAGGAACAGCCGCGCCTTCTGCCAGTCGCGGCGGATGCTGCGCTCCGAACGCTGGCTCAGTTCGGCGATCTCCTGTTCGGACAGGCCGGCGAAGTAGCGCAGTTCCACCACCCGGGCCAGGTGCGCGTCGACCGCCTGCAGGCGCTCCAGCGCCACGTCCAGGGCCAGCAGGTCTTCATCCAGGCGCACGCCGCTGCTGCTGTTCTCGGGAATCTCGGCCACCCGCTTGAGGTCGCCGCCGCGCTTGCGGGCCAGCCGGTTGCGCGCGTAATCCACCACCACGCTGCGCATGGCCGAGGCGGCATAGGCGAAGAAATGCGCCCGGTCCTCGAAGCGCGCCGCGCCGCGGCTGCCCAGCAGTTTCAGGTAGGACTCGTGCACCAGCGCGGTGGCATCCAGGGTGCGCCCCTGCTGGCCAGCCAGCTGGCGCCGGGCCATGCCGTGCAGTTCCTGGTAAAGCGTGGTCAGCACGCGGTCCAGGGCCGCGCGGTCGCCGCCGCGCGCGGCGTCCAGCCACACGGTGATGTCCGGGCCTTCGTCCATCGCAACCTCCCCCACAGCGGATGCTGTGCGGACTATAGCGCTGCCGGTGTGTGGTGCATGAAGTGGTTCAGCGCTGGCAGCGGCTGCACCAGACACTGGCGCGCTGGCCGATCATCGCGTGCTTGAGCGGGCGGCCGCACTGCGGGCACGGCAGGCCGTCGCGGCCGTAGACCAGCAGCTCCTGTTCGAAGTAACCCGGTGCCCCATCGGGGCTGATGAAATCGCGCAGGGTGGTGCCGCCCCGGGTGATGGCATAGCCCAGGGTGTCCTTCACTTCGCGGGCCAGCCGGCGGTAGCGCTCGCGCGAGACCTTGCCGGCTTCGCGCAGCGGGCTGATGCCGGCCTTGAACAGGCTTTCGGCGGCGTAGATGTTGCCCACCCCGACCACCACCGCCTGGTCCATCAGGAAGGTCTTCACCGGGGCACTGCGGCCGCGGCTGCGTTCGAACAGGTAATCACCGTCGAAGGCGTCGTCCAGCGGTTCCGGGCCCAGCCCCTGCAGCAGCGGGTGGACGTCGCCGGCGGGCTGCCAGAGCAGGCTGCCGAAGCGGCGCGGATCGTTGAAGCGCAGCAGGCGGCCGTTGTCCAGGCTGATGTCCACATGGTCGTGCGCACGCAGCGGGGTATCGCCGGGCAGCACACGCAGGCTGCCGGACATGCCCAGGTGCAGCACGGCGCTGCCCACGGCGGTATCCAGCAGCAGGTACTTGGCCCGCCGGCGCACGGCCTCGATGCGCTGCCCCGGCAGCAGATCGGCCACTTCCGGTGGAATCGGCCAGCGCAGGTCGGCGCGGCGCAGGATCACCCCGTGCACGCGGCGGCCTTCCAGGTGCGGCGCCAGGCCGCGTCGGGTGGTTTCTACTTCGGGCAGTTCAGGCATGGGTTGATTCTACGCGGGGCCATGCGAAGCCGCCGGGCAGGGTCTGGCGCCGGCTACGATTCCGGCCCGGTCGCTTCCACCAGGAAGGCACCCTCCGCCAGCGCGCCACGCCCGCCCAGCCGCCAGAAGGCCAGGTAGGGGGCGAAGTCGATCGCCGCCGGCGACAGCGGCTGGGTGATGTACCAGCCCAGGTAGAGATCGGAAGCGATGTGGTACAGCGCCTCGTTCAGCGCTGACATCTGCGGGGTGTCCAGCGTGCGCGCCTCGCGCACCACATCGCAGATGACATCGTGCAGGTAATCGGCGGGGCCGGAGGCGCGCAACGCCGCCTGCACGCGTGCCGCCGGGGCGGCTTCGATCGGCACCTCCCGCAGGGTGGCCTGCAGTCCGGGTTCACCGGCAGCACCGGCCACCCTCGCCAGCTCATCCAGCCACGTACGCGCGGCGGCGGCCCGTGCCTGTGCATCACCGGCGACGGCCGGCTGCAGGTACAGGTGATCACCCCAGCGGCCAGCAGCGAGCACGTCCAGCGCACGTGCCTGCAGCGCATCGGCATGCGGGAAGCTGGCGAACACCTGGCCCAGTGTGTCCGGGTCGGTCACGCCCTGCAGCAGGCCGGAGAAATACCAGTCTTCCTGCTCGCTGCGCCCGGCGCAGAATTCGAGCCATTCGTCGAAGAGTTCGTCGTCCATACGATCATCCATGGTCAGCGCGGCGGTGCCGAAAGTTCACGTGCATCCAGGTAGCCATCGCCGTTGGCATCCTGCTTGTGGAAGCGCTTCACGATCACCTGGCGCTGCTGCTCGCGGGTGATCGGCCTGCCCTTGCCGCCCGGCAGTTCGTCGGCGGTCAGCACGCCGTCGCCGTTGCGGTCCATGTGGTCGAAGGCATACAGCATCCACTGCACGTACTCGGCCTCGCTGACCTTGCCATCGCCATCGCTGTCCATGCGCTGCAGGTAGGTGGCGGTGTCGGTAACCTGCGCGGACGCGGCCAGCGGCAGCAGGCACAGCAGCGGAACCAGCAGCTGCCTCATGCACCCACCAGGGTGTAGCCCTTCAGCCGCGCGGCATAGGCCTGCAGGGCGGCGATGCCGCTTTCCTCGGCCTCATGGCACCAGGCCTGCAGCTGGCGCAGGCGCTCGGCGGCATCATGGCCACGCGCTTCCAGCAGTGCGGCCAGGCGCGCGCGGTACTCCACCAGGGTGCGGATGCGCGGGCGCTGCGCCACCCATTCGCTCAGCTGGGCGCGGCTGTCGGGCTGCAACCAGCGGCCGTCGTTGACCAGGCCCCGGCGCAGGCGCCGCGGCAGCAGGCGGCGCAGCTTGGCCCCCGCCTGTGCGGCTTCCTCGCGCAGGGCCGGCATGAACACGTTGCGCTGGTAGTCGGTCATCGCCTGGAAGCGGTGCGACAGCAGCGCCTTCAGGGTTTCGGCATCGGGCACGGCAATGTTCGGGCGCACGTCCATGGCCGGTGCCACACGCAGGACCTTGGCCAGGCGCAACGCCTGCAGCAGGCGGATCGCGCTCCAGCCGATGTCCATTTCCCAGCGGCGCATCGCAAAGCGCGCCGAACTGGGGAAGGCATGGTGGTTGTTGTGCAGTTCTTCGCCGCCGATCCAGAACGCCCACGGGGTGAGGTTGGTGGAGGTATCGGCCGATTCGTAGTTGCGGTAGCCCCACCAGTGGCCCAGGCCGTTCACCACGCCGGCCGCCCAGAACGGGATCCACGCCATCTGGATCGCCCACAGGGCCACGCCGGGCAGGCCGAACAGCACGCCGTTGATGGCCAGCAGCAGCACCGGTCCCAGCGTGGCGTGCGGGGTGTAGAGGTGGCGCTCGATGGCGTCGTCCGGGGTACCACGACCGTACTGTTCGATATCCGCCCGCATGCCCCGCGCTTCGCGGTACAGCTCCACGCCGTGCCAGAACACCTTGCCGATGCCGCGGGTGACCGGGCTGTGCGGGTCGTCCTCGGTTTCCACCTTGGCGTGGTGCTTGCGGTGGATGGCCACCCATTCGCGGGTGATCATCGAGGTGGTCAGCCACAGCCAGAAGCGGAATGCATGCGCGACCGCCGGATGGAAATCGACCCCGCGATGGGCCTGGCTGCGGTGCAGGTACAGGGTGACCGAGAAGATGGTGAGCTGGGTGAACACCAGCAGCACCGCCAGCATTTCCCAGCCGGCCAGGCCGAGCAGGCCACCGGTCAGCAGGGTGATCAGGGCATCGGGCATGGCAGCTCTCCAGATCGACGCGGGGATGGCAGACATGATGGGCGCTTAAGTTGCAAACTGCACCCTCGCGGCGGTACTGGTGCACCGTCATAAAGTGGCACTGTTCACAGTTGGGGACCTGAGTTGTCGAGCCTTGATCCGCGCACCCGCGCCGTTACCACCGCCCCGGTTGCCGGGGAGCTGCCCCCGTTGATCGAACTCGACCACGCCAGCGTGGTGCGTGGCCAGGTGAAGGTCCTGCACGGGCTCAGCCTGCGCATCGCGCAGGGCCAGCACACTGCCCTGCTGGGCCCCAACGGCTGCGGCAAGTCCACCTTCATCAAGCTGATCACCCGCGAGCTGTACCCGCTGGCCCTGGCCGATGGGCGGGTGGCGGTGAAGGTGCTGGGGCAGAACCGCTGGCAGGTGGACCGCCTGCGTTCGCAGCTGGGCATCGTCACCGGCGACCTGAGCAGCAACCTGTCCGACATGCCCGGCCTGACCGTGGAGCAGGCGGTACTGTCCGGGTTCTTCGCCAGCTACGTGGTGCCGGCCTTCCGCGAAGTGACGGCGGACATGCTGGCGCGGGTGGGCGAGACGCTGGCGATGACCGGCGCGCTGGCCCTGCGCGAGCGTGCCTATGCCGAACTGTCGGCCGGTGAAACCCGCCGCGTGCTGATCGCACGTGCGCTGGTCAACCGGCCGCAGGCCCTGCTGCTGGACGAGCCGTCCACCGGCCTGGACCTGGTGGCGCGGCAGCAGCTGGTGGCGACCATGCGCGTGCTGGCCCAGCAGGGCATCACCCTGGTGCTGGTCACCCACCATATCGAGGAAGTGATTCCCGAGATCGAACGCGTGGTGCTGCTGCGCGATGGCCGCGTGCTGGCCGATGGCACCCGCGATGAACTGCTGCGCGACGAACCACTGTCGGCGGTGTTCGGTGGTGCGATCAGCGTGGTGGAACAGAATGGGTGCTTGACCGCGTACGCGGGATGATCGACATGCCCCTGTAGAGCCGAGCCCATGCTCGGCTGCTCCGGGCCGCGGTGAACGGCAGCCGAGCATGGGCTCGGCTCTACATGAGGCAACGCAGCGGGCCGGGATATCCGGCCCGCCACCTTCTCCTCAGAACCGCAGCGCCAGCGCGCGCGATTCGATCGGCGCCATGCGGCTCTGGTCCTGCAGCTGCAGGTCGCGCAGTTCATACGGCGCACCGAAGCCGGACGGCAGCGGTGCCTGGTCGAACGGCAGCACCAGCGCGCCGCGGCCCGCACCCTCGAACCAGGCCGCCGCGTGCGCCTGCGCCACCGGCTTCAACTGGCCATCGGCGCCGGTGGCGTACAACGTGCCGCGCGCCTCGTAGCGACCCGCGGCGGCGACCTGCAGCGGCAGGCTGACCTGGCGGCTGGCTGCGTCGGGCGTGGCCTGGCCGCTGAAGCGTGCGGTCGGCTGCGCCACGGCGAAGGCCACCTTGCCATCGCGCAGCACGCCATCGGCCTGGGCGAACACCTGCAGCTCCCACAGGCCCTGCACCGTGCTGGCCTCTGCCGGAATGCGCACCTGCGCACGCAGGCTGCCATCGGTGGTACGCAGCAGGCGCTGCGGCCAGCTGCGGCCGTCGGGCGCCACCAGCAGGGCTTCGCCGCCGAGGCTGCTGCGGCGCGTGGCCAGTTTCGCGGCGCTGGGGCCGTCTTCCAGCAGGCGCGCCTGCAGTTGCACGCTGCCACCGGCCAGCACCTGCGCCTGGCTGGCCTGCACCTCCAGCCGCACCGGGCTGTTGGGTTCCAGCACCTGCACCACGTAGCGGCCCTGCGCCTGCGCGCTCTGCAGCCGGTACGTGCCCACCGCGCTGCTGGCGCCAGTGCGCAGCATGCTGCTGCCATCGGTCACCGCCATGCCTGCGGCCTGCAGCTGCCGTGCATCGACGCTGCGTGCCACGCTGCTGCGGCCGGCCGCATCGCGTACCTGCAGTGCCTCGGCAGGCAGCGCGCGTGCACCGGTGCCCGGGCTGAGCTGGATCACGGCATCCGGTGCGGTCAGCGGCAGGTCCAGGCCGCGTTGCAGTTCGGCGGCGTCGACCTGCTGCCAGTAGCTGCGGCTGACCGCCGCGTAGGCGCCCGGTGCCTGCAGCGGCTGCGCCGGGTCCAGCGCCCAGGCGAAGGCCAGCGGCACGCGCTCGCTGTCATCGGCTGGCAGCGGCGCGGCCACCAGCGCCGCGGGCACCTGGTCACCGGCAGCGGCGGCACGCAGCGCCTGCGCGGCATGGGCCGGCACAGCGACAAGTGCAGCCAGCACGGCCGCAGCCAGCAGGGTTGATTGGATCTTCATGGTCATCTCCCTCACTGGGTCAGGTCGTTGCGCAGGATCGTGCCGAGGCCGAAGCACTCGCGGCGGCTCTGGTTGTGGCTGAGCGGCTCGGCGCCCTGGGTGCGCGCCTTGTCGGTGAACCACACGGTGCCCGCCGCCTTCTGGCTGCTGCACTCCAGGAAGCCATCGGAGCAGGACGACAGCCAGTTCTGGGTGAACTCCAGGCCGACGTTGGCCGCGTAGCCGCCGCAGTAGCTGTTGCTGTCCCACACCGCCGATTCCACATCGCTGCCGACCACCGCGCGGAACGGCTTGGGCAGTGCCGGCCGGCCGGCCGTGCCGTACAGGTTCTGTGCGTTGTAGGTGGCCATGTGGCCGACCTGCTGCATGCGCACCGCATCATTGGTGTAGCCCAGCAGCCAGCCCAGCGAGGTTTCGAACGTATTGCCGTTCAGCACCGCATCGGCCAGCGGCGTGCCGGCCGAGGACGGCGCCAGCGCGGTGACCTTGCGCACACGGTTGATGATCTTCGGGTAACGGCTGTCGTAGGTGGGGTTGGACAGGATCCAGCGCATCACGTTGCCACCGTTGGAATGGGTGATCACCACCAGCTGGGTGATGCCGCGGCTGTCGATGAAGCCGGTCAACTGGTTGGCCAGGCAGCCGGCGGCTTCCGGCTTCCACATGTACTGGGTGAAATCGCAGTTGATGACCACGTAGTTGCTGCTGTTCGGCAGGCCCTGGCGCACGGTGTCGATGATGGCCGGCTGCCAGTAGTCCTGGGTGGCATTGGTCTGCGCGCCGGTGCCATGCACGAAGGCCACGCCGTATACCTCGGCGGCCTGTGCCGGGGCGGTGGCCAGCCCCAGCAGCAAGGCCAGAACGGTACTTCCTGTTGCGGTGCTGCGCATCGCATCTCTCCCTTGTCAGCGGATCCCCCCGGTTCGGCTGTGCGCCGATGCTGGCCGCGAACGCGCGTGAAAGTCCGTGCGCTGCGCCCGGATTCGGGCCATTGACGACATGTGATGACGCTTATTGCACATTCGCGACCCTCTACACACACCATGCCGGGTCTGGCCGTATGACCAACGGGCGCTGCGGGCGGCCGACGCGGCTGCGATCATGGCCGCTGTGTTTCCTGTATCGAGCCTGCCCATGTCCTTCCGTTCCCCTTCCGCCCGCCCCCTGCTCGGCCTGGCCATTGCCCTGTCGCTGGCCGGTTGCGCCGCCACCGCTCCCCGCCAGACCGCAGTGGAAGCCAACATCACCACCAAGGCGGTGGGTTACCTGGACAAGGCCGCCGTGCCGGCCAGCAGTGCGCTGGTGCCGGCGCCGCCGGCCGCCGGTTCAGCCGGTTTCGCCCTGGACGAGCAGGTCAGCCGCGAAGCCCGCGCCCTGCGTGGCACGCCGCGCTTCACCCAGGCGACCAGCGATGCCGAGCTGGGCTTTCCGGAAGGCGCCAACCAGTTCTCGTGCGCGATCGACGTGGACGTGGATGCAGTGAAGACGCCGGCGTTGTACCGCCTGCTGGAGCGCAGCCGCATCGACGCCAGTGCAGCCACCAAGGCGGCCAAGAACCAGTACCAGCGCCCGCGCCCGTTCATGGTCAACAACGAGCCGACCTGCACGCCCGACGATGAAGCGGGGCTGCGCAGGAACGGCTCCTATCCCTCCGGCCACACCTCCATCGGCTGGGCGTGGGCACTGATCCTGTCGGAGATCGCGCCGGACCGCGCCGACGCCATCCAGGCCCGCGGCCGCAACTACGGCGAGAGCCGCCTGGTGTGCAACGTGCACTGGCAGAGCGACATCCTGGAAGGACGCTTCATGGGTGCGGCCGCAGTGGCGCGCCTGCATGACAACGCGGCGTTCAACAAGGATCTGCTGGCCGCGCGCAAGGAGATTGCCGCCGCCCGCAAGGCCGGCCTGCATTCCAGCCGCGACTGCGCGACCGAGGAAGCGGTGCTGAAGGTGCGCCCGGAAAGCGCGCTGTAAGGTCCCGCGGATCCCCATGGGGTCAGAGCCCTTTCCTGCGGAAAGGGATCCGACCCCGGCGCAGGAAGCAGAAGGGCCGGCATTGCGCCGGCCCTTCTTCATTGCATCACGCCTGCAACCGCATCAGAACTTCGCGGTGAACTCGACGCCGAACGTACGCGGCTCGTTGAGGAAGCCGGTCAGGTTGTTGAAGTCGATCGCACCGACCACGCGGGTCTGGTTGGTCAGGTTGCGGCCGAACACGGCCACGTCGTACTGGCCGTAATCCCAGTTGTAGCCCACGCGCAGGCCACCTTCCAGCGAGCTGCGGCTGCGGAACTCCGGAGACTCGTACAGGAAGAAGTTGACCGCGCTCTTGTACGCCCAGTCGGTGTAGATGTAGATCTCGCTGGCGTCGTTCACCGGGAAGCCGGCACGCAGGGTCAGGTTGTGGATCCACTTCGGCGCCTGCGGCAGCGGGTTGCCGTTGACCAGCGCGTAGGTGCCGCCGTTGATGACGGTGGTCGGGTCGGTGATGGTGCAGCCACCGCCACAGATCGCCACGGCCAGATCCTTGTCCTTGATCTCGGTGTCGTTGTAGCTGCTGCCCAGGGTCATCAGCACGTGGTCGGTCAGGTAGGCCTCGAAGTCCAGCTCGAAGCCCTGGCCGATGGTCTTGTCGGCGTTGAGCAGGGTGGCGGTGTTGTTGCTGCCACCCACTGCGATCAGCTGCTGGCCATCGACGTTGTAGCGGAACACATTGAAGCCCAGGCGGGCGCGACGGTCGAACAGGTCGGCCTTGATGCCGGCCTCATACGAGATCACCTTTTCCGAATCGGCCTGGGTGACGCCACCGAAGGCCAGGCGGCCCTGGATGGACGGTGCGCGGAAGCCCTTGGCCACGCGCGCGTAGGCGTTGATGTTGTCGGTGATCTGGTAGACGCCGCTCAGGTCCCAGCTGACATCGTCGACATCGCTGTTGGCCAGGTACGGGCCGCTGACCGGCGTGCCGCCCGGCACAGCCTGCAGCACGCTGGCGGTGAAGTCCTTCTTGTCCTGGGTGTAACGCACGCCGGCGCGCAGCTTGAAGCGGTCGGTCACGTCCAGGTCGCCGGAGGCGAACGCGGCCCAGGCCTTGTTGCGCTGGCTCTGCACGGCATGGCCGGTCTGCGGGTTGCCCGGGGTGAGCGAGTCGTAGTTGAAGCTGTCGATGGTGACGTCTTCATCGAAGTAGAAGACGCCGGCCTGCCAGTCGAAGCGGCCCCATTCGTTGGATTCGACGCGGAACTCCTGCGTCCACTGGCGGTGGTGCGGCAGGCCGTCGGCCGATTCGGACGGGAACGGAATGAAGCCGGGGCCATAGTTGCCGGCGCCCAGGAACGACGCACCGTAGCCGCCGTCGACATCGCCGTGATTCAGCGATTCGGCCGTTTCATAGCCGGTGATCGAATGCAGGGTGACGCGGCCCAGGTCCCACTTGATGCGTGCGCTGCCGCCCCAGGTTTCCAGATTGGAGAAGTTCAGGCCGTCGGTGGAGACCTTGTCGCGGTCGAAGTTCTCGACCAGCGCATTGCTGCCCTTCTGGATGATGTTGGCGCGGAACAGGCGCGCGGTGCCGTTGAGCTTGCGCTTGTGCAGGTTGAACAGCGCTTCCACATCGTCGCCTTCGTACAGGAACTGCACGCGGCCGGCGGCTTCGTCATAGCCTTCGAAGCCCGAGCTGGGCGCGTTGGCGATGGTGTTGTCCACGTAGTTGTCGCGGCGCTGGTACAGCGCGGACACGCGGGCCGACCAGCGGCTGGTCAGCGGGCCGCCGTAGGCGCCCTGCACGTTCCAGGTGTCATAGCTGCCGTAGGAGACCTTCACGTAGCCGTCGGCGTCCTGCGACGGGCGCGCCGAATCGAACTTCACCACGCCGGCCGGGGTGTTGCGGCCGAACAGGGTGCCCTGCGGGCCGCGCAGCACTTCCACGCCGGCCAGGTCGAACAGCGGGAAGCCCTTCAGCAGCGGGCTTTCCTGCACCACGTCGTCGTACACCAGCGACACCGGCTGCGAGGCATTGAGGTCGAAATCGGTGTTGCCCAGGCCGCGGATGTAGAAGCGCGGGAAGGCACGGCCGTAGGACGATTCGATGTTGAGGCTGGGCACGCGCGCGGACAGGAAGCGGATGTCATCGCCGGCCGAGCCGAGCACATCCAGCTTCTCGCCCTGGATCGCGGTGATCGCGACCGGCACGTCCTTGGCATTCTCGACGCGGCGCTGCGCGGTCACCTGCAGGGCATCGAGGGCAACCGGATCCTTGGCAGCGGGGGTTTCCTGGGCGGCTGCTACCAGCGGCAGCAGGGCGGAAAGAGCAGCAACGAGGGGACGCGCGGCCGGGAATCGGCCACGGGGAGTGCGGGTCGGGGACATGGCGGTAGGCTGTGTTTGGAGGGGTGGTAAAACGGCGCTACGAGATAATTGTTGCAATACAGCACCCGCGCCGCAAATCCCGGTTGTTCATGGCCCTACCATCCGCCCCCGTGTGCTGCGGCTAGACTCGGGGTTTATTCCCGCAACGGACCTGCTGCAATGACCCAGTGGTACTTCCATGGCGCCGGCCAGGCCGAGCGTGTCGGCCCGCTCGACGATGACGCCGCGCACCGCCATGCGCAGGCCAATCCGCGCGCGCTGGCCTGGAGCCAGGGCATGGCCGGCTGGACACCCGTGTCCGAAGTCGCCGCCCTGCATGCCGCGCCTGTGGCAGTGGCAGCGCCCGCGCCGCCCGCCCTGCCTGCGGCCCTGCCGGCCGCCGCCCCTGCCGCCGCCCCTGCCGTGGTCCCCGCCCCGGCAGCGGCCTCTTCGCCAGCGGTCAGCACCGGGGGCGGCCACGGCGATCCGATCGACTTCCGCATCGTCGGCCATGAAATGCAGTTCGTTGAGATCGGCCTGGACCCGGGCGAAAGCGCCATCGCCGAGGCCGGCGCGCTGATGTTCAAGGACGCCTCGGTGCAGATGGATACCGTGTTCGGCGATGGCTCCCAGGCCAGCAGCGGCTTCATGGGCAAGGTGATGGCCGCCGGCCGCCGGGTGATCACCGGCGAAAGCCTGTTCGCCACCGTCTACACCCAGACCGGCAACGGCCGCGGCAAGGTCGCCTTCGCCGCGCCCTACCCCGGCACCGTGCTGCCGATGAGGCTGGACCAGCACGGCGGGCGCCTGATCTGCCAGAAGGACAGCTTCCTGGCCGGCGCGCGCGGCGTGCAGATCGGCGTGCACTTCCAGCGCAGGATCATGACCGGCCTGTTCGGCGGCGAAGGCTTCATCATGCAGAAGCTGGAAGGCGACGGCTGGGTGTTCATCCATGCCGGCGGCTGCGTGGTCGAGCGCGAACTGGCTGCTGGCGAGCGGCTGGACGTGGATACCGGCTGCGTGGTTGCCTTCCACCCGACGGTGACCATGGACGTGCGCCGGGTCAGCGGCATCAAGAGCATGCTGTTCGGCGGCGAGGGCGTGTTCCTGGCCACCCTGACCGGGCCCGGCAAGGTCTGGCTGCAGTCGCTGCCTTTCTCGCGCCTGGCCGGGCGCATGTGGATGGCCGCGCCCCAGGGGGGCGGCAAGCGCCGCGGCGAAAGCGGGTTCCTGGGCGGCGACAGCCGGTTCTGACCTCGCAGGGTAGCGCCGGGCCATGCCCGGCGAGCACAGCGGCACCTGAACCATCCGCCGGGCATGGCCCGGCGCTACCCATGGATTTTGCATCCTTCGGTATGCTGGCGCCCTTTCCTGAATCCGGCGCCCCGAGCGCACTGCCGATGAGCCTGTTCCGCCCCCGTGTGCTGCTGTCCGTCGCCCTGCTCGGCCTGCTGGCCGGTTGCGGTGGTGAAGAGGTCCGCCCCACCCCGCCGCCGCAGCCGACCCTGGTGCCGCAGGCCAAGCCGGTGAAGATCGGCATCGCGCTGGGCGGCGGCGCGGCCAAGGGCTTTGCCCACATCGGCGTGATCAAGATGCTGGAAGCCAATGGCTTCGAACCTGTGGTGGTGTCAGGCACCAGCGCCGGCAGCGTGGTCGGTGCGCTGTACGCCAGCGGCATGGACGCCTTCCAGATGCAGAGCAAGGCCGTGGCGCTGGATGAAGCCAGCATCCGCGACGTGCGCCTGTTCTCCGGCGGCCTGGTGCAGGGCCAGAAGCTGCAGGACTACGTCAACGAGCAGGTGGCCAACCGGCCGGCCGAAAAGCTGAAGAAGCCGTTCGCCGCCGTCGCCACCCAGCTGGAAACCGGCGAGCGCGCGATCTTCGTGCGCGGCAACGTCGGCCAGGCCGTGCGCGCGTCCAGCAGCATTCCCGGCGTGTTCGAGCCGGTGAAGATCGGCGGCCGCAACTACATCGACGGCGGCGTGGTCAGCCCGGTGCCGGTGGATGCCGCGCGCCAGCTGGGCGCCGAGTTCGTCATCGCCGTGGATATTTCCAGCAAGGCCAGCGGCAAAGCGCCGACCGGCATGCTGGGCATCGTCAACCAGTCGATCTCGATCATGGGCCAGCGCCTGGGCGAGCAGGAACTGGCCCGCGCCGACATCGTGATCCGGCCGAAGGTGCTGGATATCGGCGCGGCCGATTTCAGCCAGCGCGGCACCGCCATCCTCGAAGGCGAAAAAGCCGCGATGGCGGCCATGCCGCAGATCCGCGCCAAGATCATGCAGCTGCAAAAGGCGCGTGCGGCCGCCCTGGCACCGGCCGCACTGGTGGCGCCGCCGAAGTGCGATGAGCCTTCGCGCCTGGGCAAGCTGATGGGTCGCAAGGAAAAGTGCTGAGCTGATACGACCGGTACGCGTGGCCCGCAGGCCGGCGCGTACCCGCCGTAGACGCGCCGGCCAGCTCAGGCCATGACCGGCGCGCTGCGGGCCTGCTGCAGCTGCTGTTCCTGCTCGCGCTGCTGCGCCTGTGCCTGGTGCTGGTCGTTCACCGCCAACTGCTGGAAGGACTGCTCCACCGGGGTCGCCAGCGCCTGTGCCAGCGGCATCTGCGCGCGCAGATGCGCCGGATCGGCCGGGTCGCCCTGCACCACGAACAGGTTCGGTCCTTCCCGCCCAGCGGCCGCCCCTCGTCCCATCAGCACCTGGTCCACCCGCTGCAGATCGGCACCGGCCGCCAGCGTGGTGAGGCTGGCCGTGACGCACTCGCTCTGCGCATCCCACGGCTTGCCCAGCCCTGCCTCGACATCACGCACGCCGGCCGCGCACTGCTGGTAGAGCGCGTGCCGCGCATGCCCGGGCTCGCGTGGATCGATGGCGGCACTCTGCCGTTCCGGCTGCATCTGCAGCGGCGTGGCATCACTCAGTACAAACGGGCTGGCCATGATCGGCCGGCCCGCGTTCACATCCTCCGGATGGAACTGCCCGCGCAGCGTCCCGCGCAACTGGCGCACATCGCGTGCATCGTCCAGATACAGAAGCGTGGCCGGATCGGTCTCGCGCACACTGCCCACGGGCACCGAACCGATGGGCAATGGCACCAGCGGAGCATTCACCGGCACGGTGACCTCCCGGCGCCACTGCCCCTTGGCGTCATCGTGCACGTACATCGCACCGTGGTAGGCAATCCGATCCGGATCGAGGTTGGAAACCGGCTGCAGGCCATGCGGCCCGCGCGCCTCGGCCATGTTCTTCAGATAACCCGCCGGATCGTCGATCAGGTTCCGGTACTTGCCCAGCACCAGGCTCGTAGTCTCGGCCGCGCGATCCAGGCCCCGATTGTTGTTGTCCAGCAGCATGGTCCAGACCGCTTCGGCTTCTGCACGACCGCCATGGGCGCGTGCGGCTTGCAGCAACGTGTAGGGCGTCCAGGCGGAAGGATGGATACCGCGCACGCTGAACGCATCATCATGCGCTTTCTGGATGTCTTCGACCGGGAGATTCAATGCGAGATCCGATCTGCCCGCATCGAACTGCGCTGAGCGCAATGCGAAATCCCGCTGGATCAGATCGACACCGAATGCCTGCCACTGACCTTCGTTGAGGTGAACACCATCGGCGCGGGCCTGCCGGTCGGCGAAGCTGTTGGCAGTGGCACCCGGGGTGTTGTCGTTGCGCACGACACCGAGTGCCAGCAGGCCGTAGCCATCATTTCCCTGCTTCTGCGCAAGGTAGTTGAAGTACAGCTCGCGGTTGCCCGCTTCTGCGTAGGCCTCAAGAATGTCGAGGTCCTGTCTGGTCAGGCCGTCCTTGCCAGTGTTCATCTGCTTTCCCTGCTGATGTTGTCAATGAACAGCGCGCGTGCGCGTGCTGCGATCTGCTTCCATTGCGGCAGCCCCTCGCGGGGATACTTGACGTCAACGATGGTGTTCAGTTCCTCGATGACGAAGGTCTGCTGGCACTCGGCGAATCCAATGACGCGCTTCTTCACCAGCTTTCCGTCCCGGTACTCCACGCCCGACTCGGTGATCCCGCGCGGCGTGCACCGGAGCAGCTGGTCGACGCGCCCCGCGTCATCGCGCGCCACATACCAGTCGTAGTGATAGTCCGGCTTCATTACGGGTGCCGTATCGGGCAATCCTCTGCCCCGGTGGTAGGCACGCACCTTGTCCATGTCTACGTAGTACGGAACAAGGCCATGGACGACGTCCCCCCGGATACGCCCTTCCAGGGACGCCGCAGGATCATCGGTCCGGCCTGGCCTGGGGGTGTACCTGCGCTGCATGACGTCCCAGACGCCGGCCCGGTCGATGTACATGTAGCTGAGTCTTACAGTGCGTATTGATACGTCGACCGTGATGTTCATCCGCTCGCCGGGCTTGAACGGCTGCAACGAGGGATACTCCAACGCAAGCGAGAAGCTGCCATCGTGCTGCGGCCCCATCTGTGTGCTGAAGTAGTTCTGCGGCAGCTTCAGCAGATAGGGCCCCACGCAGGCCCGCTCCATCGGCGAGGGCACTTGGTAGGCATTGATCGGCTGGTTGTCGATTGTGATCGAACACCCTTGCTCATTGGTCAGCAGCCGCGGCGGTTCGCGCGGCGTTTCAGCCTGCGCGCACGCCCCCAGCAGAAGGGCCATCAGGCACACGGCAACGGGCAGCTTCGGCAGGTGCATTGCAATCCTTGCGGTGGGACACAGGCAAGCATACGTCGCGCGCCAAGGGCACGTCCTGGTCACTGCCCGCTTGTGCGGCCCCGGTCACAGCGCGAACCGCGGCACCTGCGGGCCGGGGTCAGCGGTGTGGCCGATAGCCGCTGGCGTGCTGCCGCTCGCGCCTGCGTGCCTGCCGCGCCTGTTCCTGCAGTGCGGCCGTGTGCTGCAGGTGTTCCATGCCATCGGCAGGCACATGCAGCTGGCGCCGCGCGCGGGTCATGGCCAGATAGGCCGCGCGCACCGGGTTGTGCCAGATACGACTGCCCTGCCCTGCACTGAAGCAGCTGGGCGACAGTGCAACCACGTCGAACTGCAGGTTCTTCGCGTGTTCGGCCAGGCACAGCACCACCCGCGCCTCCGCAGGCGTGTCCTGGTCGTCCAGCGCCTGCAGCAGTGACTGCACGCGGTCGGCGGAGGCGAACAGTTCCAGCAGCGCACCCTGCCCTTCGCCGGCCTGCGCGGCCAACGAGCGCTCCCATTCCGGGTTCGACGCGCCGTCGCGGTGCCGCCGCCAGGCATCCAGCGGGCGCTGCAGCGCACTGCGCAGCGCGCGCAGCGACGCCGGGTGCAGATAGGGCCGCAACCCGTGCGCCTGCAGCCGGGCGACGTCCAGGGCGAGATCGGCCGTGTTGCCGTGGATGCGCAGGCCCTCGGCCGGCACCTGCGACCAGTCGCGGTAGTGCAGCACGGCGGTGGCACGGTCTGCGGCGCCAACGAAGGGGCCGCTGTCCTGGCCCAGGCCGTCCAGCGCCAGCGTCTGGTTGACCAGGCCATCGACCTGGTTGCCCTGGCGCACCGACTGGTGCATTTCCAGCACCTTCGATGCGGCCCAGCGCGGCACCGTGCCGGTCAGGCACTGGTGCGGGTCGCCCAGGCTGACCACGCCCGGCGCATGCGTGGACAGCACCTGCTTCCACGACGCACTCAGATCGTGCGCCTCGTCCACCAGCAGCATGCCCATGTCCTGCGGCGGAGCAACCCCGCGCAGCGCCAGC
Source organism: Stenotrophomonas maltophilia (assembly GCF_047782825.1). GTDB lineage: Bacteria > Pseudomonadota > Gammaproteobacteria > Xanthomonadales > Xanthomonadaceae > Stenotrophomonas. Next base: position 3,195,759 of record NZ_CP180589.1, read on the forward strand.
CATTTGCCGATGTGCGCCGGGCTCAGGCTCAGCAGCGCACCGCGCTGCAGTTCCGCGTCGAACATGCTGCGCCAGACGTGCTCGGCGGCGGCCAGGTAGGGGCCGACATCCAGCATCGCCGCCGGCACCGAACGGTCGAAATGCTGGAACGCCATGCGCGGCGCCGACGACGCGCACCAGCGGTTGATGGCCTCGAACGCGGTCAGCAGCACCTGTTCCGGGCTGCGCCCGCCGATGCCCTGCAGACCGATGCGGCCGGCAATCTCGCGCGGGGTACGCGTGCTGCGCCGGTAGCTGGCGACGAAGCCGCCGGTCTGTCCACTGCGTGCGGCGTGCTGGGCCACGCGGTTGGCGAATTCGATCTGGGTCAGCAGGCGTACCGCGGTGCTGGCCGGTACGCGGGCGCGGAAGGCCTCCACCTGGCCGCGCGAGGGCGCTATGTAGGTGTAGCGGCCCGGCCGTGCGTCCATCAGCGCCAGCACCAGATGGCCCTTGCCGGTGCCCGCATAGGCATCCAGGTCGATCAGCTCATCCGGGTTGGCGGCGATGGCGCGCAGCACGCGGGCCTGTTCGGAGGTGTACAGGCCATGGTGTTCGACCGCCCGCGCGTCGCTGGCAACGGCCTCGTTCTGGTCGTCGTCCTCATCGTCGCTGGCGAACGCGGCGGGAAAGCGGATCTCGTGCTCGGCCAGGGTTTCCTGGCAGGCCTGCTGCAGGGCCAGGCCGGGATAGGCCTGCGGCGATTGCACGATGAAGTCCTGCAGGATCTCCGTGGGCGCCAGCAGCACGCCGTGGGCGGCCAGCGCGGCCAGCCAGGCATCCAGCTCCGGCTGCGCCCCACCGCCGGGCCCGGCAAGCTGCGCGGCCGCGCCGTCGTTGCTGGCGAACAGCGCGCAGGCCTCGTGCAGCAGCCGCTCGATCTCGGCCGGCGTGTGCAGCCTCGCCCGGCACAGCTGGGCGGCCATCAACCCGGCCTGTTCCAGCGCGGTCTGCGGCGGCGTGCCGTGGGCGATGTAGCGCGCCAGCGACTTGCGCTGCAGCGGCAGGAAGGTGGTGGAAAGCACCGGGTGCTGGAATTCGGACATGCCTGGAACCGGAAAGGAACGCTGCGCCGCGCGCAGGGCGGTGATGCTCGGCTACCCGCCCGGCGCCGTCAAATCGCAGCGGCCGTTCATTCCAGCTGCGACAGCGGCAGCGCCTGGAAGCCCTTCACCGTGCGCAGCACGAAGCTGGAATTGGCGTCGGCCACGCCGCCGGCATTGAGCAGCCTGTCCAGCAGGAAGCGCGAGAAGTGCTCCAGGTCGCGCACGTAGACGTGCAGCAGGTAGTCCATGTCGCCGGTCAGGGCGTGGCAGGCCACCACTTCATCCCAGCCCTGCACGCTGTCCACGAAGTGGCCGATGGCGGCCTGGTCATGCTTTTCCAGCTGCACACGGACGAAGGCCTGCAGGCCCAGGCGCAGCTGGCGCGGTTCCAGGCGCGCGCCGTAGCCAACGATCACGCCCTCGCTTTCCAGCCGCTGCAGCCGGCGCAGGCAGGCCGACGGCGACAGGTTCACCCGCGTTGCCAGCTCGGCATTGGTGGCGCGACCATCACGCTGGATCTCGGCCAGCAGGCGTATATCCGTGCGATCGAACTGGACTTCTCCGGCCATTGCTGCCCCGCAACACGGTGAGTACGCAAGGATATTGCGCCACGACGCCCATTCCACGCAACTTTTGCAACCCTGTTGCGCGCCCCCTGCCCTAGCATCGTCCTATCCCTTCAAGGAGTGCCCCATGGACCTCGCCCAGCCCCGCCGCGTCGAACACCAGCAGACCGACAAGGGCTACGTGCCGGTGTACACCACCGCGCTCGTCGAGCAGCCGTGGGAGACCTATACCGCCGACGACCACGCCACCTGGAGCACGCTGTACCAGCGCCAGCGCGAGCTGCTGGTCGGCCGCGCCTGCCAGGAATTTCTGGATGCGCAGGACGAAATGGGCATGAACGCGCACATGATCCCGCGCTTCGACCAGCTGAACGAAGTGCTGGGCGCGGCCACCGGCTGGACCCTGGTGGGCGTGGAAGGCCTGCTGCCGGAACTGGATTTCTTCGACCACCTGGCCAACCGCCGCTTCCCGGTGACCTGGTGGATCCGGCGCCCGGACCAGATCGACTACATCGCCGAGCCGGACCTGTTCCACGACCTGTTCGGCCACGTGCCGCTGCTGATGAACCCGGTGTTCGCCGACTACATGGAGGCCTACGGCCGCGGCGGCGTCAAAGCCCACGCGATCGGCCCGGATGCGCTGCAGAACCTGACCCGCCTGTACTGGTACACGGTGGAATTCGGCCTGATCGACACGCCCGACGGCCTGCGCATCTACGGCGCCGGCATCGTGTCGTCCAAGGGCGAATCGCTGTACTCGCTGGAATCGGCCGCGCCCAACCGCATCGGCTTCGACCTGCAGCGGATCATGCGTACGAAGTACCGCATCGACACCTTCCAGAAGACCTACTTCGTCATCGACAGCTTCGAGCAGCTGATGCAGGCGACCTCGCCGGACTTCACCCCGATCTACGCCGCATTGGCCGACCAGGCGCACCTGCCCGCCGGTGACGTGCAGGCCGACGACCGCGTGTTCCAGACTGGTACGGGTGAGGGTTGGGCGGACGGCGGCGACGTCTAGTAGTGCCGAGCCATGCTCGGCTGCACAGATCAGCCATTGGGGTCAGATCCCTTTCGCACGAAAGGGCTCTGACCCCGAAGCCTGCGGGTCAGCGCGGTCGGTCGTGACGGGGAGTGGGCAGTTGATTGAGCCGCTGCAGGACCGCATGCGCGTGATAGGTGCGCCCCCAGCGACGATCATTGCCCGGGACGAGGATTCCCTCTGCCTCAAGCGCATAGATGCCCGTCAGGGCTGATCGGTCAGACACCTCAAGCAGCGCAGCCACCTGGCCTGCGGTCACCACCGGGTGGCCGATCAGCAGGGGCGGAAGCCTGCGCGCCACCGAGTCGCGACGATAGCCTTGGAGTTCAATCTCCCACGCTGCAGTGAGCCGTGACATGTCATCTGCGATGGAAATCGCATCGTGCGCAGACTCCACCACGGCCTGGCACAGCATATCCATCCATGGCCCCCACTCACCGCGAAGCTGGACCTGATTGAGCGCGTCGTAGTAGGCGCTTTTGTTGCGCAGCAAGGCGCCTGACAGATAGAGCGGCGGGTGCTGTTCTGCGGCGAGGATCAACGGCAGCAGCAGCCTTCCCGTGCGCCCATTGCCGTCCTTGTAGGGATGGATGGTTTCAAACTGGGCGTGGGCGATCGCGAGCTGGGCGATGATGTTGAGTTCGAACTGCTCTTCCTCGGCGGGCTCGTACTTCAACATGGCGCGCTCAAGTTCACGCATCGCTGCGTCGATGCGGTCGGGCGGCGAAGGAACGAAGCGGGCATCCTCGGGTCGTCCTCCCAGCGGACCGATGATGGCCTGCTCCTGGCGGTACCGTCCCTTGGGAAAATCGTCCGGGGCGTCCTGCATCAACACCGCGTGGAGCTGATTCACCAGGGCGAGATCGAGCGCCTCTCGACCGCTGGCACGCACGGCATCAAGGCCCCGTTGCAGTGCCTGCACGTAGCGCTCGGTCACCACGACATCGGCTGGCAGACCATCCAGGCCGAGCGTGGCCTCAAACACCAGCAGCTCGTCCAGGTTGGTCTGGGTCCCCTCGATCTGGGAGCTCTGGACGGCTTCGCGTCGCGCGAGCGTCCGGGTCACCATGTCAGGGGCTGGCCATTGCCGCATCGCCTGATCCAGACGGTCCAGCGATGCATTTGCAGCGATGAGGCGCTGCCGCGAGCCCGCATGCCCTTCAGGCAACCGGCGAGGCGTCGGAGGAGGCGTCATGGCCAGCAGATTGGGCCGCCCCTCCACCGGAACGAGGTAAGCCTGCAAGGACCCTGCAATGTCTGCGCGACGCATCGGAAATCTCCGCTGGAATCACCCCTATCCTTCAAAAGCCTCCCACGCTTTTGAAGCTTATGCAACTAAACTTCAAAAGTGTTGGGGTGTTTTGAAGTTTCCGGGTACGCCCACGGCGCCGCTATCCTCCACGGCATGACTGAAGAATTTGCCGCCCTGCGCGTAACCGACGTCGCCTTCAACGACGACTTCATCCTGCTGACCCTGGCCGATGGCCGCCACACCCGCCAGCCGCTGCGCTGGGCGCCCGCGCTGTTCGAAGCCACGGCCGAACAGCGCGCGCACTGGGTGGCCACCGCCGATGGCCTGGGCGTGAACTGGCCCGCCCTTCTGCCGCCGCGCGAGGAGGGCGTGGTCGATATCCCCAACCAGGTGTGGGATGACCGCTACGAAGCCGCGATGGCACGGTTGAAGGACGCTGGATGGGCCCTGGACGCGCTCTCCGACGAAGACCAGCAGCTGGTGGCGCTGTGGCGCATGGAAGCGGACATCAACAACGGCGGCTTCATGCAGTTCCTGTGCAACTGGGGCGACCCGACCTGCCAGCTGGCGCTGCGCGCACTGCAGGCGATGGGCGCGGTGCAGACCCACGCGATCCTGACCGGCATGCGCGGGCTGCTGGACCGGCTGGAAGACGATCCTGCCCTTGCAACGCTGCCTGATGTGTTCGACGCGATGACCGAGCAGGAACTGCAGGCCCTGGATGATCTGGACGACGCCTACTACGCCTGCACGGAACGGCTGGCCCGGCCGGGCCTGATGCACTTCGGCCCGGAGCCGTTGTAGGGCCAAGCCGAGCGTAGGCTCGGCTCTACAGCTCACCGCGGCCCGTGTAGAGCCGAGCCCATGCTCGGCTGCGTTTCGATCACCGCGGGTACGCCAGCAACACCACCAGATCCTCCTCACCCACCTGCTGCAGCGCATGCGTGCTGCCGGTGCGGGTCAGCAGCGCGTGGCCGGCACGCACGTCGTACTGCTTGCCATCCAGCACATAGCTACCCTGCCCGCTCACGATGTAATAGATCTCATCCTTGTGCTGCGGATGCAGGCCGATGCCCGCGCCCCTGTGCAGCACGCGCTTGCGCAGCACGAACGGCAGATCCTGCGCGTCGGCGAAAAAGGGATACGCGGTGGTCGGCCCGGCACCGCCATGCGGGCCGGGCTGCGTGCGCGCAACCGCATCTTCGTGCAGCACCTGCGAGGGCCGCTGCGCAGCGGCGCCCTGCCCTGCGCCCATCACGTCGCAGTCGATGTCACGCAACAGCGCGGGTTGCAGCGCGGGCAGCAGCGGCACCGCCTCCCGCAGCACCAGGCAGGCCACCGCATTGGCACCGGCCACGCTGAAATGGGTGCCGTCAGCCTTGTTCTGTTCGGGTACGAACAGGAAGTACGGGCGTGCGCCCTGCTCGCCCAATGCGCGGATCCAGCGCGTGCTGCGGTCGTTCAGATCGATCAGCGCGACGTGCTCGCGCGCGGCCAGCTGCTGCATCGCCAGCGTGTAGCGCGCATGCGTGTCCAGCAGTGAACCGAAGTCGTACAGCAGCCGCGCCACCGGCGTGACCAGCACCGGCGTGGCGCCCTTGTCACGTGCCACCTGCACAAAGCGCATCAGCAGCCGCGGGTAGTCAGTATCCGGATCGGTGTAACGCGTGCGGTCTTCGAACTTCGCATCGTTGTGGCCGAACTGGATCAGCAGCACATCGCCGCCATGCAGCTCCCCGGCGATCGCATCCAGCCGCCCTTCGTCGATGAAGCTGCGCGTGCTGCGCCCGCCCTTGGCGTGGTTGTGCACTTCGAGACGTGCCGGGTCCAGGTAGCTCTGCAGCGCCTGGCCCCAGCCCGCCTGCGGCGCGCGTTCCGGCCCGTATTCGGCGGCGGTGGAATCGCCCGCGATGAACACCCGCACCGGCGCCGCCTGCGCGGTGGTGCACGAGAGCAGCAACAGCAGCCACAGCCTTCGCATCGCGGCACTCCTGCAGAGCCGAGCCATGCTCGGCTGTTTTTCGATCAGAGCGCGACAGCCGAGCACGGGCTCAGCTCTACAGACCGGTGTGCGTCAGCGCGCCAGCCAGCCACCATCGACCGGCAGCACCGCACCGTTGATGTAATCCGACGCCGACGAGGCCAGGAACACGGCCGCACCAGCCAGATCGTCCGGATTGCCCCAGCGGCCTGCCGGGATGCGCTCGAGGATCGCCTTGTTGCGGTCCGCATCGGCACGCAGGGCGGCCGTGTTGTCGGTGGCCATGTAGCCGGGCGCAATGGCGTTGATGTTCACGCCCTTGCCCGCCCATTCGTTGGCCAGCAGACGGGTGATGCCGGCAATGCCGCTCTTGCTGGCAGTGTAGGACGGCACCCGTACGCCGCCCTGGAAGGACAGCATCGAAGCGATGTTGATGATCTTGCCATGGCCCTGTTCGATGAAATGGCGCCCGGCAGCCTGCGAGATGAAGAACGCAGACTTGATGTTGACGTTCATCACGTCATCCCAGTCCTGCTCGCTGAAATCCACCGCATCGGCGCGACGGATCAGGCCGGCGTTGTTGACCAGGATGTCCAGCCCACCCAGGCCTTCGATGGTTTCGCGCACCACGCGCGCCACCGGTTCGATGCTGATCAGGTTGGCTTCGATGGCCAGGCAGCGGCGGCCAAGCGCGGTGATCTTTTCGATGGTTTCGGTGGGCGGGGCGATGCCGGCCACGGCGACATCGGCGCCAGCGGCAGCCAGTGCCACGGCGATGCCCTGGCCCAGGCCGGTATTGCCACCGGTTACCAGAGCGACCTTGCCTTCCAGGCTGAAGGGATTAGCCATTGCGTATGCGTTCCTTGGTAGAGGCGAGCGGGGTGCGCGACAGCGGCCACCGGCACGGCGTGCGCGGTGGCCGGGCAGGGCTTACTTGAGCTGGCAGATGTCCAGCACGTGCATGTCGGTGTAATCCAGGTTCTCGCCGCCCATCGCCCAGATGAAGGCGTAGTTGCTGGTACCGGCGCCCATGTGGATCGACCACGGCGGCGACACCACCGCTTCGTTGTTCTGCATGACGATATGGCGCTGCGCGTCCGGCTCGCCCATGAAGTGGTAGACGCGGTCGTTGTCGCCCAGGTCGAAGTAGAAATACACCTCGCTGCGGCGGTCGTGCAGGTGCGGCGGCATGGTGTTCCACACGCTGCCCGGCTTGAGCACGGTCAGGCCCAGCAGCAGCTGCGAGGACTGGCAGGTGGCGGGCACGATGTACTGGTAGATGGTGCGTTCGTTGCTGGTTTCCAGCGCGCCGCGGTCCAGTGCAACCGCATCCTTGATGGACAGCTGCTTGGTCTCGAAGCGGGCATGGGCCGGGGTCGAAGCCAGGTAGAACTGGGCCGGGTTGGCGGCATCCTGCGAGGCGAACACGACATCCTTGCTGCCCATGGCCACATACAGGCCGTCCTTCGGGCCCAGCGTGTAGACCGTGCCATCCACGGTGACCGTGCCGGTGCCGCTGCCGACGTTGATCACGCCCAGCTCGCGACGCTCCAGGAACGGGTGGCCAGCGGCCGAGGCCGGTTCGGTCTGCGCCGGCAGCGCCAGCGGGGCATCGACCGGGGCCGCGCCGCCCAGCACGAAGCGCTCGTAGTGGGTGTACTTCAGGGTCACCTGGCCGGCGTTGAACAGGCCGTCCAGCAGGTACAGCTCGCGCAGCTGGTCGTTGCTGGCGCCCTTGATGGCATCGGGATGGGTGGCGTAGTGGGTCTTGCAGTACATGGCTTCTCCAGAGCAGGGGGCGGGCCGAAGGTTCGGCCCCGGCACGGTTCAGGGGGATTCTAACGACACTGGTAACCGGTGTCATTTTGCGCCGCACGATAGGGTTGAAGCGTCACCACCAACGGTGGTGACCTACCGGATCGAGGCCTGCGGCCTCAATCCTCGGGCGGCTGGCAGGAGTCGCGCACGATCAGGTGCGGTCGCACGCTGGCGATCTGCAGTGCGGCTTGGCTGTCGGGCTGGATCAGCATGGCGGCGGCGGTGCGGCCGGTGTCGCGGGTATGGCGGCGCACCGAGGTCAGCGACGGCCACAGGCGCGAGGCCAGCGGGCTGTCGTCGTAGCCGACGATGGACAGCTGGCGCGGGATGTTGATGCCCGCACGCAGCGCCACCTTGTAGATGCCGGCGGCCATTTCGTCGTTGCCGGTGAAGATGGCGGTCGGCCGGCGCTTGCCCAGCAGCAGCTTCTCGGCGGCCGCCACACCCGATTCGAAGGTGTAACCGGCCTCGATGATGCGGTCCTTGGGCAGCTCGATGCCGCGCTGGGACAGCGCGTCGATGAAGCCGGCGGTGCGCTCGTGGGCGGACCGGTAGGCGCTGGGGCCGGTCACCAGGGCGATATCGCGGTGGCCCAGCGAAAGCAGGTAATCGGCTGCTTCGGCCGCACCGTCGCGGTCGTGGGTGACCACCATCTGCGAGGTTTCATCCAGCGGCAGCGCGGCCACGCGGGTGAAGCGGCAGCCGATCTCGTCCAGCATGTCGGCCAGTGCCTGGTCTTCGGAGGCACGCGGCACCAGGATCACCCCGTGCAGCTTCTGCTGCTGCACGAAGCGGCGCACGCCGTCGATGTAACCGGGGCTGCGGCTGTCGCAGGGGTGCACCACCAGTTCAAAGCTGGAGCCGCGCAGCGCGTCCAGCGCGCCGTACTGCATGTCCACGATGTACTGCGCGGTGGGATTGTCGTAGACCATGCCGATCAGGAAGGAGCGGCGGAAGGCCAGGCCACGGGCCAGCGGATCGGGCGTGTAACCGACCTCGCGCATCAGCGCCTCGACCTTGTCACGCGTGTCCTTGCGCACCAGGGGCGAGTTGTTGATGATTCTTGAAACCGTTTTCTTGGAAACACCCGACAGTCGCGCGATGTCGTTGATCGTGGCGGCCTTGCCCTTCGCCAATGCCGGCGTGGCGGCATCGTTCTTGTTGCGCACTGACATGTAGTGGACCCGATAAGTCTGGGGATTCCAGCGCGCGCTCAATCCAGCGCGCGATAGCGGAAGCTGCGGAAGGTTACCGCACCGTCGCCGGCCGCATACAGCGCCGGCTTCAATGCCAGGAACTTGCCAGCCACATTGTGATGGTAACCGGACACTTCCATCTGAACCGGATACTTCTGCCAGCGCTGGCCATCGGTGCTGGAGTGGACGGTCACGATGTGGCGGTTGTTGGTCACCCGCAGCCACAGCTTGCCGCCCTTCGGGCTGGCCGCCAAGCGGGTGGGGCGTTCTTCACCGTAGCGGTGCATGATGAACTTCTCGCCGTTGCTGCCCACGCCCACGTACAGGCGGTCGCTGTAGAACAGCAGGGCGCCGCCCACCGCGCCCGGGGCGATGTCCATCTCCACCTCGAACTGGTAGGCCTTGTCGCCGGCGATGGCGGTCAGCGGCGAGCTGTCGCGCGGGGTCTCGCCCTTGCCCTGCAGCACCAGCCCTTGGCCGCTGAAGCCCAGCCGCCGGTATTCGTCCTGGGCCGGGTTGAAGAACGACCACTGCGGGCCGAGCGCCTTGCCACGGAAGTCGTCGGACAGGGCCATGCCATGCGCGCCCACCGATTCACCGGCCGGCTTGCGCAGCGGCTGGCCAAGGTCGCCGCCCTTGGCCACGAACCAGCCATCGGCGGTCCACTCGATCGGCTCCAGCAGGGCCTGCCGGCCCAGCGTCCAGTACCCGTTCTCGTAGCCGTGGTACATCATCCACCAGCGGCCGTCGGTGCCTTCGATCACCGTGGCATGGCCGCGTGACCACCAGGGTTCGGCGGCCGACTGGGTGCGCATGATCGGGTTGTTGGGCGCATTCACCCACGGCCCATGGATCGAGCGCGAGCGCGCGGTGATCACCATGTGCCCGGTGGGCGGGCCGGCGGTGCCGCCCACTGCCGTGGTCATGTAGTACCAGCCATCGCGGAAGTGGATCTTCGGGCCTTCCTGCGCGTAGGCCTCCACATCCCAGCTTTCCGGGTAACGCCAGCCGTCGTAGACGTGCTTCGGCGTGCCGACCACGCTCAGGCCATCGTCGGCCAGCTGCACGTAGTCGCCACCGCTCAGGAACAGATAGCGCTTGCCGTCTTCACCCAGCGCATGGCCGGGGTCGATATAGCCCCCCAGGCCGATGTCGATCGGCGCGCTCCACGGGCCCTTGATGTGGTCGGCCCAGACCACGAAGTTGCTGCGCCGTTCGCCGGTACGGGCCGGGAAGTAGATGAAGTAGCGGCCCTGGTGCTTGACGATGTCCGGTGCCCAGATCGCGCCCACGTTGGTGGTGATCGCCTGGCCCAGCGGCTGCCAGTTGACCAGGTCGCGCGAGTGCCAGATCGGCAGGCCCGGGTAGGCATCGAACGAGGACAGGGTGAGGTAGTAGTCGTCGCCGTCCTTGAGCACCGACGGGTCGGGGCGGTCGCCGGCCAGCACCGGGTTGAGGAAAGTACCATCGCCCAGGTCGGCCTGGCGCTGGTGTTCCAGACCACGCACCCACGCCGTCGCTGCGGGTGCGGGTGTGTTGTCGGCGGCTGCCGCCGGGCATGCCGGCAGCAGCAGGGCGAGCAGGGCGGTGGCGATGCGCAGGGCAGGCAGCATGGCGGTCTTCTCCCGGTTCAGCCGCGCAGCGCGGCCGGCAGCCACAGCGACAGGGCGGGGAAGAAGGTGACCACCAGCAGCACGCCCAGCGCGGCGAACCAGAACGGCCAGATGGTGCGCATGCTCTGGCCCACGGTGATCTTGCCGATGGACGTACCGATGAACAGCACCGAGCCCACTGGCGGGGTGACCAGGCCCAGGCCACCGGTCAGCACCAGCACCAGGCCGAAGTGGATCGGGTCGATGCCGTAGGCGCGGGCCACCGGCAGGAAGATCGGCGTGCAGATCAGGATCATCGGTGCCAGGTCCATGAAGGTGCCCAGCAACAGCAGCATCACCACGATCATCAGCAGCACCATGAACTGGCTGTGCGCGAACGACTGCAGGAAGTCCACCGCAGCGGTCGGCACCTGCAGGTAGGCCAGCAGCCAGCCGAATACCGCAGCGGTGGCGATCACGAACAGGATCACGCCGGTGCTGCGCGCGGCATGGATGACCGTCTCGAAGAATTCGCGCCAGCGCAGCTGGCGGTACAGCACGGTGGTCACCAGCAGGGCGTAGACCACGGCGATGGCTGCGCTTTCCACCGCGGTGAAGATGCCGGCACGGATGCCGATGAAGATCAGTGCGACCAGGCCCAGGCCGGGCAGGGCGGAGACGATGCGCAGGGCCACCGCACGCCAGCCGGGGAACACTTCCACGCCGTAGCCGCGGCGCCGTGCCACCGCGTAGCCGGTGACCATCAGGGCCAGGGTCATCAGCAGCGCCGGCACGATGCCTGCGGCGAACAGGTCGGCGATGGACAGGCCACCCCCGGCAGCGGCCGAGAACAGGATCAGGTTGTGCGACGGCGGCACCAGCAGCGCGACCAGCGCGGCGGTGATGCTGACGTTGACCGCGAAGTCGCGGTCGTAGCCGCGCTTGACCATCTGCGGAATCATGGTGCCGCCCACCGCCGAGACATCGGCGATTGCCGAACCGGACACGCCGCCGAAGAACAGCGAGGACAGGATCGAGACCTGGCCCAGGCCACCGCGCAGGCGTCCGACCAGCGACGAGGCCAGCGCGATCAGCCGTTCGGAGATGCCGCCGCGCATCATGATTTCACCGGCGAAGATGAACAGCGGGATCGCGATCAGCGAAGCCGAGCCGGTGCCTGCAGAGATCTGCTGCACCAGCACGATGCTGGGAATATCCAGGTAGAGCAGGGTCGCCAGTGCTGCAGCGGCCAGCGCGTAGGCCACCGGCACGCCCAGCAGCAGCAGCACGGCGAATACGGAGAACAGGATGGTGATGCCCATGGATCAACGATCTCCTTCAGCGTCTTCGGTACCGGCGTCGCTGGCCTGCAGCGCCTTCCACGCACGGTTCAGCGCAAACAGCAGCATCAGTGCCCCGCCTACCGCCAGCGGGAGGTAATTGATGCTCTGCGGCAGGTGGGCGCCGGCGGTCTTGATGTCCAGGCCGTCGACCAGCAGGTCGGCCGACCAGAAGGCAATGAACCCGCCCAGCACCGCAACCACCAGCTGCACCAGCACATCCACCGCGCGGCGCAGGCCGGGGCCCATGTGGGCGTGCAGCAGGAAGAAGCCGAAGTGGCGGTTGGTGTGTACGCCGCAGGCTGCGCCCAGGCTCATGGCCGTGGCCAGCAGCAGCAGGGTGACCGGCTCGGTCCAGCTGGGCGAATCGTTGATCACGTAGCGGGCGAACACCTGCCAGCCCTGCACCACCACCAGCCCCAGCAGGGCGGCAACGGCGCAGTAGATGGCGATGTCGGCGATGCGGTCCAGCAGGCGCTGGCCGGGCCCGGTGGCGGGCGTCGTCGTCTCGGTCATGGCGGTGTCCTCAGGCGGCGCGGATGCGGTCGACCAGCGCGGCGATGTCCGGCTGCTGCAGGTACTGCTGCAGCAGCGGCTGGGCGGCGGCGCGGAAGGCGGGCATGTCGACCTCGTTGGCTTTCACGCCATAGGCCAGCACGGCGCGGCGTGCGGCGTCTTCCGACGCATCCCACTGCTCGCGCATGACATTCACCGATGCGCGGGCGGTCTGCAGCAGCAGCTGGCGGTCATCCGGGGTGAGCCGTTCGAAGCTGGCGCGCGACATCAGCAGCACGTCCGGCGCGTACGAATGGTCGCTCTGCGACCAGTAGTGCGCCGCTTCGAAATGGCGGCTGGAATGGAAGCTGCGCATGTTGTTCTCGGCGCCGTCGATCATGTGCGTTTCCATGCCGGAGAACGTATCGCCCAGCGACATCGGCGTCGGGTTGGCCCCCAGCAGGCGCATCAGCTGGATGAAGATGTCCGACGAGGCCACGCGCAGCTTCAGGCCATGCAGGTCCTTGGGCGCCACGATCGGGTGCTTGGTGTTGTAGAAGCAGCGCGCGCCCGAATCGTAGATTGCTAGGCCGACCAGGTCGCGGCTCTCGAAGCCGCGCAGCACCGCCTCGGCCACGCCGCCATCGAGCGCGGCGCGCTGGTGTGCGACCGACTTGAAGACATACGGCAGGCACAGCGCCTGGGTCAGCGGGAAGGCGTTGTTCAGCGCACCGGCATACACGCGGGTGATGTCGATGGCACCGAAGCGCGCCATGTCGATCGCTTCGGATTCGCGGCCCAGCTGGCCCGAGTGGTACTGGCGCAGGCGCAGGCGGCCGTTGGTTTCGCGCTGCAGGGTTTCGCCGATCCACTTCACCGCGGTAACGGTGGGGTAGTCGGCCACATGCACGTCGGTGGCGGTCAACAGCGCGCCGCCGGCCATATCGCTGCCCGGCCCACGGCCACAGGCCGCGAGCATCGGGGTGGCCAGGGCGGCAGCGCCGCCGGCCAGGAAGTTACGTCGTGTGATCATCTGCGCCCTCCCGCGCGTGTTCACCGGTACCGGCGGCGGTCAGCCCGCCGGCACCGCCCTGCAGGCAATCTCGCCGAAGCCGGCGAAGCGCACCAGCGCCGTTTGTCCTGCCTGGATGTCGTGGATGCCAGTCGCGTTGCCGGTGGCGATCAGGTCACCGCGCTGCAGCGGACGGCCGCGCAGCGCCGAACGGGACAGCGCGAAGGCGTAGGCCGCGCGCAGGCCACCGGGCAGGCGCGTGGCGCCGCCGGTGCCGACCACGTTGCCTTCGATCAGCGTTTCGGCGCGCAGCGCCGTTTCATCGCGTGCGGTCCAGTCGACGATCTCCGGGCCCAGCACCAGGCCGTTGTTGTTGCCGAAGTCGGACACCACCACGCGCGGGCCCAGTTCGTTGATCGTTGCCAGCGGGCTGCTGGCCACTTCCACGCCGATGTACAGGCGCGCGGGCAGGGCTTCGGCCTGTTCCGGCGACCAGTGCAGCTGTCCGGCCGGAGCGTCCTCCAACAGCTCCAGCACGTACTCCGCTTCGACCGCGGCAAAGCCACCGACGAACACCGGGATATCCGTTGTTCCACCGGTAGCATTTTTGAGCTGCCGGGAGAAAACCGGGCCCAGCAGGCGTTCGTCCCCGGACCCATCGCGGCGCTCGGCGGCGATGTAGCCCACTTTCCAGCCGACCACCTGGTCATCCCAGGCGGCAATGGCCAGGTCCTGCACCTGGTAGGCAGCCACCAGAGTCTCGGGAATGCTGCCCGGGAAACCCGGCAGGGACTGGCCGGCGCGGCGCGCGGCGGTGAAGGCGTGGGCGATCGCGGCCGCATCGTCCGGCGGCGGCGTCTGCCCATGTGTGCCGTGTTCGTTGCTCAAGAACGGTCTCCCTCTGCGGTTGTTGCACTGCCCATCGACAGCGTCTGCAGGAGGTGTATATGGTAAACCGGTGTCATCGCGCAAGCCGCAGCGCATCACGCGACCTTTCCGGGCACACCGCGCACGCTGCCCACCCCCGTTGGAGCCTTGTCCGCCATGCGTTTGCCGATCCTGCTGCTGTGCCTGTCCAGCCTGTTGCCGCTCGCCCCGGCAACGGCCGCCGATGTCCCGCTGCGCGCCGGCCAGCGCCTGGGCCAGGAACTGGCCGGCGAACAGCTGCCGCTGTGGCCGGCCGGCCAGGTACCCGGCGAAGCCGGCCCGCCGCGACCGGCTCGGGTGGTCGAACGCAGCGACGATCCCGCGCGACCGGACCGCTTCGTCGACCAGGTGGACGCGCCCTACCTGCTGGTGCATGCACCGGCACGCCCGAACGGACAGGCGCTGCTGGTGATTCCCGGCGGCGGCTACCAGCGCGTGGTGATCGACAAGGAGGACAGCGCGCTGGTGCCCGACTGGGTGGACAGCGCCGGCTACACCCTGTTCGTGCTGCGCTACCGCCTGCCGCAGCCCGGGCGTGACCGCCAGGCCGCATTGGCCGATGCACAGCGCGCGCTGCGGGTGGTGCGTGACCAGGCCGCACGCCGTGGGCTGGATGCCGCGCAGGTATCGGTGATGGGCTTTTCCGCCGGCGGCCACGTGGCCGCGCGGCTGGCCACCGGCTTTGACCGCACCGTCTACCCGCCACGCGATGCCATCGATCGCCTGAGCGCGCGCCCGGCGCGCGCGGTGCTGGTCTACCCGGTCATCGACATGGGCGCGCACGCGCACAGTGGCTCGCGCGGGCGCCTGCTGGGCGCACACCCCGATGCTGCGCTGGCGGCGCAGTACTCGATGCAGACGCAGGTGCGCACGGACATGCCGCCCACCCTGCTGGTGCATGCCAGCGACGACCGCGTGGTGAGCGTGCACAACAGCGAAGTGATGGCGCAGGCACTGGCCCAGGCCGGGGTCGAGCATGAGCTGCATGTCTTCGCACACGGCGGGCACGGCTTCGGCATGCGTGTACCGGCCGGGTCCACGCTGGCGCTGTGGCCGGCGTTGGCCCAGGCGTGGCTGGCGGCTGCGGGCACGGGGTCGCGTGTGGGGTCGGAGCCCCTCTCCGGTGGCGAGGGGATCAGCCCCCGGGGTGGCCGATGACCGGCGCGCCAGACGATCTGCAGCGCCGCCGCTTCCTGCGTGACAGCGCGCGCTGGGCGCTGGCCACGGCCACGCTGGCGGCCTTGCCAGCCGCTGCCGCGATCCCCGGCCCCCGCGATGACCGCCTGCCGGTGGTACGGGTGCGCGGTGGCCGCGTGCGCGGCCAGCGCCAGCAGGGGGTGCTGGTGTTCCGCGGCCTGCGCTACGGCGCCGATACGGCCAGCCACCGCTTCCAGCCACCGCGCCGCGAAGCGGACTGGCACGGCATTGCCGATGCGCTGGACTACGCGGCCGCCGCGCCGCAGGGCGGCGCCGAGGGCCCCGGCAGCGAAGACTGCCTGTTCCTCAACGTATGGACACCGGCGCTGGGCGATGGCGGCCGCCGCCCGGTGCTGGTCTACATCCACGGCGGTGGCTTCAACAACGGCTCCGGCAGCGATCCGCTGTACGACGGCAGTGCGCTGTGCCGCCGCGGCGATGTGGTGGTGGTCACCCTCAACCACCGCCTGAACACCTTCGGTTACCTGTACCTGGGCGCGCTGGGCGATGCGCGGTACGCCGCGTCGGGCAATGTCGGCCAGCTGGATCTGGTGCAGGCACTGCAATGGGTGCGCGAGCACGCGGCGGTGTTCGGCGGCGATGCCGGCAACATCACCGTGTTCGGCCAGTCCGGCGGCGGCGCCAAGATCGCCACACTGATGGCGATGCCGGCCGCACGTGGCCTGTTCCAGCGCGCGTGGACGATGAGTGGCCAGCAGGTCACCGCAGCCGGCCCGCGCGCCGCCGCGCAGCGCGCGGCCATCGCCATGCAGGCAGTGGGCGCGAAGGACCTGGCGGCGCTGCTGCGGCTGCCCGCCGCCGATCTGCTGGCCGCCACCCGCGCACGCGATCCGTCACGGGTGGAAAGCACGGCGCTGTACTTCGGGCCGGTGCTGGACGAGGTCAGCCTGCCGGTGCATCCGTTCTGGCCGCAGGCACCGCTGCAGTCGGCCGCCATTCCCATGGTGATCGGCAATACCCGCGACGAGACCCGCGCCTTCCTCGGCAACGATCCCGCCAACTTCGCGCTCACCTGGGAGACGCTGCCGGCGCAACTGGAACGGCAGCAGTTCGTCGATCTGCTGCCACAGACGGTGATCGCCGAGTACCGGCGCCTGTACCCGCACTACACGCCGTCGGACGTGTTCTTCGCCGCCACCACCGCCGGCCGTTCCTGGCGCGGCGCGGTGGAGGAACTGGAGGCGCGCGCGCGCCAGCCCAGCGGCGCGGCGCCCACCTGGGCCTACCAGCTGGACTGGGGATCGCCGGTGGAGGAGGGGCGACTGCGTGCCTTCCATACCCTGGACATTCCGCTGGTGTTCGACAACGCCGGCCTGCCGGGTGCACGCACCGGCGGCGGCGCGGACGCGCATGCGCTGGCGGCAACGATGAGCAGTGCGCTGATCGCCTTCGCCCGGACCGGCGACCCCAATCATCGCGGAATGTCGCAATGGGCACCCTACGGCCTGCCGCGGCGGCAGACCCTGCTGTTCGACCGGGACAGCCGCGTGGTGGACGATCCACGCGCTGGCGAGCGTGCGCTGTATGGAAAAGTGCCGTTCGTACAGCGCGGCACGCAGTGATGACACTCAGGTGCAAACATTCTGTTAACCCGTCTCGGCTAGAGTCGGGGCATGGGAGAGATGTCCACGCCACTGCCGTTCACCGGCCGCGAGCGCCTGTTCGCCGCGATTGATGCTGCGGTGATGCTGGGCAGGCCCGAGGCGATCACCGGGGCGCTGCAGCAGGTGCTGCGCGAGGCCATCGTCGATCCGTCCATCCAGTTGCCGCCCTGCGTGCGGCACCCGGTGGAAGGGCATTACGCGCGCCGCGAACTGCACCGCAGCCCGACCCTGGGCTACAGCGTCATCGCCATGTGCTGGGGCCCGGGCCAGGGCACGCCGC
Source organism: Stenotrophomonas maltophilia (assembly GCF_047782825.1). Lineage (GTDB taxonomy): Bacteria > Pseudomonadota > Gammaproteobacteria > Xanthomonadales > Xanthomonadaceae > Stenotrophomonas. The sequence continues at coordinate 3,213,167 of NZ_CP180589.1, forward strand.
TGCACGACCACGATGCGATGTGGTGCGTGGAAGGCGTCTGGCAGGGCGAGCTGATCGTCACCCCCTACGCGCTGGTTGAACAGGATGGCGAGCGCCATCGCTTCGCCGCACAGCCGACGCTGTATGGCCACCGAGGCAGTGCCGGCAGCCTGATCCCGCCGCACGAGTACCACACGCTGTGCAACGCCAGCGATGCCGATGTGGCCGTGTCGCTGCACGTGTACCAGGGCGTGATGGAACGCAGCGCCGTGTTCGAGCCGCTGGGCGAGGACTGGTACCAGCGGCGGGTGAAGATGATGGAGACCGACGCGGCCTGACCGCGCCCCGCTGGGCATGGCCCAGCGCTACCCACGCACTGGCGGCCGATCAATCGGTAGCGCCGGGCCATGCCCGGCGGCGGCGCCGCGATCAACGCGGCACGTCGACCACGTTGTTCAACCGCGTCACTTCCTCGCCACCGTCGGCCAGCGCCACGCGCACGCGCAGGCCACTACGGTCACCCGCGGGCAGCGGCAACGACACCACCGCCGTCTTCGGCTGCAGGTCAGCGGGCGCAGCCATCGCCGGCACCTCGGTACGCGCGATCTCACGGCCGCGCGCATCCTCCAGCACCGCAACGCCCACCCCGGTGCCGACATGGCCCAGGCTGTGCACGGTCACCTGAAGCTGGCGCCCGTCCACCCGCACGTCACCGCGGCCCACGCCCAGATCCGGGCGTGTTTCCACCGGCGTGCCCGCAGACACGCGCTCGAACTCGAACACTTCGGTGCGCCCGGGGCGGAACTGCAGCGCCACCGATGCACTGGTTTCCAACGGCACGCTGCGTTCGGCCGGCGTACCGTCGATGCGGCCATCACCATCGGCATCCACGCCGCTGCGCACGCGCCACGTACCGCTGGCCACGTTCCAGCCAGTCATCTCGGCGCCGATGGTGCGCGTGCCCAGGTTGTAGCTGGTCACGGTGAAGCGCTCGCGCGAAGGTGCATGCACCAGCAGGGCGACCTGTTCGGCGGCGCCGTCGCGGTCGAAGCGCCAGCTGACGGTGTGGCCAGGCCAGCTCTGGTTGCGCTTCAGCGCGATGCCACCCAGGCGAGCGCGCTGCAGGAATTCACTGGGCGCTTCCACACGGTCGGACCACCAATGGCCTTCGGTGTTCATGTAGGCGCGCTGCACCTTGGCCTGCAGGCCATCGGCATGCAGCGCGTCGATGTACTTCATGTCGCCGCTGGCCTGCCAGGCCATCAGGCTGGCAAAGCCGGTTTTTCCTGCATCTGCATCGGCGGTCAGCAGCGGGTACCAGTCCTGTTGCCGGCCCAGTGCTTCCACGTAGTTCTCGCCCAGGTTGGCCAGCGCGCCCGGGCCGCCCCGGGCCACGCGGTAGTCCAGCGCCTGCAGGTACTTCGCATCGCCGGTCCAGCGCCACGCGGCCCAGAAGGTGTGCATCGTGTCGCCACCGCCGGAGCCGTTGTTCAACTCGCCGCCGCGGGTGGCACCGGTGGCCCAGTTGATCTCGTTGGGCAGGGTGAAGCGGCCCTTGTCGTCTTTGCCGGCATGGGCCAGGTAGCCGTCGGCCAGACCGATCACCAGGCTGCGGCCGGTGGGATCGGCGTTGTACTGGCCCAGCAGGAAGGCCGGGTGCAGCACCGGGAACGAGTAGGGCTTCTGCCACTGCCAGTTCGGTTCGCGGTAGACCTTGTTGCCGCCGAACCAGTTGCTGGAGAACAGCAGGTGGCCCTGCGGGTTGCGCAGGATGATGCGCTCGTCGAAGGCCTTCACCGTTTCCATCAGGCGCTCCAGCGTCAACGGGTCGCCCCAGTTGAGGTAGAGCATGGCGCTGTTGGTGTTGATGCCTTCCTCGTAGGAATGCAGCTCGTCGGTTTCGATGGTGCTCAAGCCGTTGCTGAACATGCCGTTGCGGTACACCGCATCGGACAACGCCGTCAGCGAGGCGTTCAAGCGGTCCGGCTGCACGCCCATCAGGGACAGCCCCGGCCACTGCTGGGTCAGGTCGGAATCATCGGAAATGCCACCGCCGAAATCGCCGTAGGCCACCTGCCGTTCATCGATCCACCAGTCGATGAACTGCCGCACCTGAGCCAGATCCTGCACCTGGTTGAACGCCCATGCCGGCACGCCCTTGGGCGCGGCCGGTGCGGTATAGGGCGGGCGGCCCTGGCTGTTGTAGCTGATGTAGTTCCAGTACAGGCGGCCAAGTTCGTGGTCCGGGTCCACCCGCAGCAGATCGCTCAGGTCGGCATACACGCGCGCATACAGGCGCTGACGCTTCGACGTGGTGTGCTCTTCCACCAGGAAGCCCCAGTTGTCGCGCACCTGGTTGAAGCGGTCGGCCACGTGTTCCTTCAGCGCGTCGGCGCGCGGCTTGAACACCAGGCGGATCTGCGCGCCGTCGAGTGCGCGTGCATCGAAGCCCGGCGCCGCCGAAGCGATGCTCAGCCACAGGCTGTCCGGGGTCAGGATGCGGTCGCGCAGGTCCAGCCACAGCGTGCGCCTCTGCCCGGGCTGCACCGACACCGAGACATCGATCATGTCGCGCGCCGGCCAGATCGGATCCTTGATGCGGATGTTCAGCGGGATCAACCCGGCATGGGTGGCCGGCAGGTCCAGTGCGGGAAGGTCGATGGCCACGCCATCCAGGCCGTCATGCATGTTTTCCCAGCTGTAGGCCCAGCTGCGGATCAGCGGCTGGTTGGCCGGGGCGTCGCCCACGCCGGAAGGAATGAGCACGTGCACGATGGGAAGCGGATGCGCGGGCAGGCTGTCGGCACTGCGGCGGCGGGAGCCGGCGCCCTTGGGCAGGGCCATCACCGTGCTGCGTTCGGCGGCCGGGTAACGGCCATCGATGTAGCGGCGCAGCGTGTCCAGGTTGGTGTAGTCGGGCAGGGCCTGGCTGTCGACCACGTAGGTCTGCTTCACCGTGCCTTCCGGTTCGGCGCCCTCGCTCACGTTGTAGGCCCAGATTTCCTGGATCGGCGTTTCCTGTTCCACGTTGCTGAAGCGCAGCACGCCACCGCGCTGCGCGGCAACGTCATCCACGCTGCGCACCACGCCGCGCGGACGGGTCGCCAGCACCTGGGTCGCCTGCGTGGCGTCGGCGCCATGGGCGAGGGTGCCGAAGGCCGCGCCGCGGATCTCCACCCGGTTCACCGTTTCGTCGGCCGGCACGCTCAGGTCCAGGTGCTGGCCACTTTCCACGTAGGTGTTCCAGTCCGGCAGCTGGAAGTAGTCGTTGCGGCCGGGCAGGCGCGAGCGGTTGTAGACGCCGGGCCAGGTGGTTTCGGCAATGCCGTCGGTGGCCTTCCACATCCACGCCTTCAGGTCGCGGGTATCGGCGAATTCAATCTTGCGTATGCGCGTGCCGGCCGCCGCCAGCGCAGGCGGTGCCGCGCCTTCCCAGCCGAAGCGGTGGCGCCATGCGCGCGCATCGGTGACAGGTGCGATCGCCGTGGCCGGCGCGCGGCCACGTGCCAGCCCCTGCACGGCGGCCAGGTCGAGCATGCGGTCGTACACGCGGATGTGCTGGACGTCGCTGCCACGCAGGAAGTTGTAGCGGCTCTGCACCTGGTAGGGCGCCATCACCCGCCCGGCCAGGCCGAGCTGGTCCAGCGCGGCATCGTAATCGCCGGTGGCCTGCGTGCGCGCCACTTCGCGGCCATCGACGAACAGGCGCACGCCCTGGTCTTCATCCCAGGCGAAGGCCAGGTGCAACCACTGGTCGGGACGCGGCGGTGCGTCCATGCGGAACGACACGCGGGTGCGTGCCAGGTTGGCATCGGTGACGAAGGCATCGAAGCCATGCCCGTTCCAGTCGATGCGCAGCCAGGCCATGTCCCAGCTGCTGTGGTCGGCGTAGCCGACGCGGAAGATCACGAAGGGCGCTTCGCCCACCGCGTAGCGCGAACGCCAGTCGAAGGCGAGGGTGCCGCGCTGGGCCAGGATGTTGCCCGGCGCATCCCAGGCCAGCACGCCATCGTCTTCCCACTGGATGGCCTTGCCGCGTGCGCCATCGTCGACCACCGCGACCTTGTCGCGGAAGTTCGGCACGGCCTCGCCCTGCGCGGTCGCGGCCTGCAGGCCGTGGTTGGCATCGACGTGGAACAGCAGGATAGGAGCAGGCGGGACAGGAGCAGGCGGGCTCGGGGCATCGGCGGCGGCCGTCGCGGGGCCTGCAGCCAGGGCCACTGCCAGCAGCAGGCAGAGGGACGCGGTCGTGCGGTGCGGCATGGAGACGTTTCCTTTCAACGGGCGACGGCCGGCGGTGGGCCGCCGGACCGTAGCAAGGCCACGCCGCGACGGCACCTTGCGGCGCAGCAGCGGTCACGGCGAACGGCGGCGCGCATCGGTGCGCGCCGCCGGCGTTGCTCAGAACTTGTAGCGCACGCCCAGCAGAAACTGGCGGCCGGTTTCGGTGTACTGCAGCGGCAGGCGGCCGGTCAGCGGCGAGTACACCCACTCGTCGGACGCTTCGTTGGTCAGATTGATGCCTTCCAGGCTCAGTTCCAGCTGGTCGCTGATCTTGTAGCGGATGGAGGCATCGATGACCGTGGTGCCGGTCATGCCGTGGTAGCCGTCCAGGTTGAAGCCGGTTTCCTGGCCGGGCACCTGGGTGAGGTAGTCATCGCGGTTGGTGGCCGAGACGCGGCCGGCGAAGGTCTCGCCTTCGTAGAACAGCGTCGCGTTCCAGGACGACTTGGACAGGCCCAGCAGATCGTTCTTCATCACCGGCTGGCCGGCCGAGTTGATGTACTGGATCTTCGATTCCACCCAGGTGTAGTTCAGCTGTACGCCCAGGTTCGACCACTTGCCCGGCAGGAAGGTGAAGGGCTGGGTGTAGTTGGCTTCGGCACCATACAGCTCACCACCCGGGGTGTTGACCGGCCGGGTGAAGGTGAAGTCGTCGGTGGGCGAGGCGCCGGTACCGATCAGCAGCTCGGCAGGCAGGCCGCTGTCGGTGAACGGGCGGTTCTCGCGCAGGGTCTGCACCGAGGTCTCGATGTCCTTGTAGAACAGGCCCAGGCCGGCCATCGCACCTTCGGCGAAGTACCACTCGAAGCCCAGGTCGACATTGGTGGCGCGGGTCGGGTCCAGGTTCGGGTTGCCGCTGGAGATGGTGCGCGCACCACCGGCCACGGCCACGGTTGCACCCGGCGTCAGGCTGCCCAGGCCCGGGCGGGTCATCACCTTGGCCGCACCCAGGCGGATCAGGAAGTCGGGCGTGACTTCGGCCACAAGGTTGAACGAGGGCAGGGTGTCATCGTAGGTGCGGGAGGCGGTGGTGGCGGTGGTACCGCTGGCCAGCGTCGACAGCCCGGTGGAGGACTGCTTGGTACGCACGTAACGCACGCCGAAGTTGCCCGACAGCGGCAGCGAGCCGATCTCGGTGCTGAACTCGCCCATCAGGTAGGCGCCGCGGTCCTTCTCTTCCACGCTGCGCACGTTGTTGGCACGCGGTGCGACGGCGTAGATGCCGCTGTTGCTGTAGATGTCGAACTGGTCGGCGATCGCATCCAGGTTCGGCACCACCCAGTTGGACGGGCTGCCTTCGATGCCCTTCAGGCCGGCCTGGCTGGTCATGTCCACCGGCACGATCCTGCTGCCGTTGGCGAAGGTCGGCACGGCCAGTTCACTGGCGCGGCGCAGTTCGGTGGTCTTGAACGTGTAGTCCTTGGCCAGCACGCCACCCTTCAGGCGGAAGCCGGGGCTGATGTTCCAGTTGAAATCGATCTGGCCGGTATCGAAGTCGTTGTCCACGTACTGCGGGCGCAGGCGGATTTCCGCCAGTTCCCAACCGTTGGGATTGGTCGGGTCGATGCCGTAGTTGAGGATCGGGAAGCGGCTGTTGCCACGGTAGTCGTAGCTGTAACCCTTGACGTCGTACTTGTCCATGATGACCGTGGTCTGCACCGGGTTCTCGTGCTTTGAGCGCGAGATGCCCAGCTTGCCGGACACGGTGAAGTCATCACCGAAACGGTGCTGGCCGTTCAGGCTGATCTGCTTGAACTCGGTGCTCCACTCGTCATGGCGGTTCTCGGTGCGGATGTCGACGTTGTCGAATTCACCGTACAGCAGCGCGCCGTTGCGGATCTCGCCGTTCTTGACGATGGTCGACGGCTTGCCATCGCGCTCGGGGCGGCGCGGAACGCTGGTATCGCGGTTGCGGCTGAAGGAAATCGCTTCGATGTACTGCTCATCGCGGGTGGCATCGATCTTCGAGTACAGCACGTCCAGCGAGACTTCGGTGGCGCTGCTGGGCTTCCACTGCAGCGAACCGGTCACGCCCAGGCGCTTCTGCTCGTGTTCCATCTGCACATAGCGCGGGAAGCGCGGGTGGAACACATCGGCGGCGCGTGCCGCGGCAAATGGCGAGGACGCGGCGAAGTTGCCGTTGCTCGGGCCGTTGGCCCAGCGGCCGGTGTTGGAACCTTCCTCCAGCGCCTGGCGCTCGGAGTAGGCTACCGACAGCAGGGCACCGAAGGTGCCATCGGCGAAGGTGTTGGAGATCAGCGCGGCCAGCCGCGGGTCGGCCTTTTCGGCCATCGCGTTGTAGCCGGCCTGGCCGCTGGCGGCGAAGGTGAAGCCGTCGTAGTCGAACGGGCGCGCGGTGCGCAGGTCGACCGTGGCACCCAGCGAGCCTTCCTCCACATCGGCCGAGGCGGTCTTGCGCACCACCAGCTGCGAGAACAGGTCCGAGGCAAACACGTTGAAGTCGAAGCCGCGGCCGCGGTTGGTGCCGCCGCTCTGGTCACCGGCGCCGACCGTGGTCAGTGCTTCCATGCCGTTGATGCGCACGCGGGTGAAATCCGGGCCCAGGCCACGCACCGAAATGTTGCGGCCTTCGCCGGCTTCGCGGGTGATGACCACGCCCGGGATGCGCTGCAGCGACTCGGCCAGGTTCAGGTCGGGGAACTTGCCGATGTCTTCGGCGACGATGGCGTCGACCACCCCGGCTTCGCTGCGCTTAATGTCCAGCGCCTTTTCCACGCTGGCGCGGTAGCCGGTGACGTTGACGGTGTCCAGGTTGGTGGCGCTGGGGTCACCGCTCTGCTGCTGGGCGGCCGCGTTGGCCGCAAGGGCCAGTCCGACGGCCAACGCGAGCAAGGTAACCGGTGTCTTTTTTCCGTGGTTCCGAGAATGCATGCCTTTCCCCTCTCCCAAAGGTCTGGTATCGCGGCTGTTTCAGCGTGATGACACCGCTGGTCAAGGCGGACGTTAACAGCACGTTCCGGATCCGGCATCTTGCACCGCAACAGATCTGAAATGTCTCCAAGACGCTTGCAGGACAATGCTTCCGACAGTTTGGTAGGCTGTGGGTACGGCGGGTCGGTTGCAGAATGACACCGATAGCCAATCACCACGCCGGTGCGTGGTGCGATTCCACGCCGCCCAGTTTCACATGCTGGCGGCACCCGTGAAGGAGCTGAGATGGGTCGTATCGTGTGTTTCGGGGAACTGCTGCTGCGCCTGGGGGCGCCCGGTCGCGAGCTGCTGCTGCAGTCGCCGCAGCTGCAGGTGCACGTCGGTGGCGCGGAGGCGAACGTGGGTGTCTCGCTGTCCCGTTTCGGACATCAGGTGGCCATGGTCAGCACCGTGGCCGGCAACGCGCTGGGGGCGCATGTGCTGGGTGAACTGCGCCGGCAGGGGGTGGATACGCGTGGCGTGCGCGAGGACGCCGAAGGCCGCATGGGCCTGTACTTCCTGACCACCGGCGCGGTGCAGCGCGCCAGCGAAGTGGTCTACGACCGCGCCGATTCGGCGTTCGCCCGCAGCACCGCGGCCGACTACGACTGGCCGTCGCTGCTGCAGGGCGCGCAGTGGCTGCATCTGTCCGGGGTCAGCCCGGCGCTGGGCCCGGACGTGGCCCAGGCCACCCTGGCCGCCGCGCGCGCGGCCCGTGCGCTGGGCGTGCGCGTGTCCTTCGATGGCAATTTCCGCCCCAAGCTGTGGCAGCGCTGGGGCGGCGATGCGCAGGCGATCCTGCATGAACTGTTCGCCCAGGCCGACATCGTCTTTGCCGACTACCGCGACATCGAGGTGATCCTCGGCCAGCGTTTCGAGCAGGCCGATGTGGTGGCCAAGGTCGAAGCGGCCGCCGCCGCCGCGTTCGCTACGTTCCCGCAGCTGCAGTGGATGGCCTGCACCCAGCGCCAGGCGATCAGCGTGGACCACCACGCACTGGGCGCGCTGCTGCTGGGCCGCGACGGCACCCGTGCACAGGCACCGGTACGCCAGCTGCAGGGCATCGTCGACCGCATCGGTGGCGGTGATGCGTTCGCGGCGGGCATCCTGCATGGCATCCTGTCCCGCTTCGATGCCGACGCCACCGTGCGTTTCGGCCTGGCCGCCGGGGGACTGAAGCATTCGATCCCCGGCGACTTCAACCCTGTCAGCGAAGCTGACGTGCTGGCCCTGGTGGGCGAGGAGCGATTCGATGTCCGGCGCTGATCCGCGCGTACGTGCGGTACTGAAACTGGCACCGGTGATCCCGGTGTTCACCCCCGATGACGTGGACGATGCGGTACAGGTCGCGCAGGCCCTGTTCCGCGGCGGCCTGCCGGTGATCGAAGTGACCCTGCGCACGCCACGTGCGCTGGACGCGATCAAGGCGATGGTCGAAGCGGTGCCCGATGCAGTGGTGGGCGCCGGCACGGTGCTGACGCCGGCGCAGATGGAAGCGGCCAAGGCCGCCGGTGCGCGCTTCGCGGTGTCACCGGGGGCAACGCCGACGCTGTATGCGGCCGCGCGCGATGCCGATCTGCCCTACCTGCCTGGCGTGGCCACCGGTTCGGAGCTGATCCTGGGCCTGGAACACGGCCTGGACACCTTCAAGTTCTTCCCAGCGGTCCAGGCAGGCGGCGCCGCGCTGATGTCGGCCTGGCATGGGCCGTTCGCCGATGTGCGCTTCTGCCCCACCGGCGGCATCAGCGCGCAGACCGCACCGCAGTTCCTGCACCTGCCCAACGTGCTGTGCGTGGGTGGTTCGTGGCTGACCACGGCCGCGCTGATGCAGTCGCGCGACTGGGAAAGCATCGAGCGCCTGGCCCGCGAAGCAGCGGTGCTGGCCGGCTGACCGGGCTTCGGTAGCGTCGAGCCATGTTCGGCGGCTGCTCTGCGTAGAGTCGAGCTTGCTCGACTGGCTTCTGGCAAAAAGCAGTCGAGCAAGCTCGACTCTACGCTGCCTTGATCCATTGATCAGGATCAAGGCAGCGCCAACGCCGCCCCTGCATGCTCTCCCTCAAGCGGCGGGCATCCCCTTCCGCGAGTACGGCACGCCACGGGCATCGACGCCCGGTGCCATGTCCGGGGGCGGGCGTGGCGCTGGATCCTTCGATACCCGCGGCCTCTGCCACACGGCCATCGCCGCACGGCGTGGCCGGCGGACCAGACCCGCCGCAGTTCCCCGGCCATGACGGGCGTGGGGCACTTCGTGGCCGCGGGAGGCGGGTCGGGCACGCCAACAGCGCGTCTTCGCCTGTGCATGGTCGCCGCTCCGTTTCCCTCTCCCACGGATGCGGCGGCCATGCCGACCGCGCAACGCAGGCGCCGTACAATGCGCGCATGCCCGACATGCTCAAGACCGTCTTCCTGTCCATCGTCGCCCTGGTCGGCGCGTTGCTCGCGCTGGCCCTGGTCAGCAGCGCCGGCGGCTGGCTGCCGTCGCTGTTCGGCCTGCATCCGGGCAGCGAAGCGCAATTGGGCTGGGACCTGGCCTTCACCGTGCTCGGCGGCATCGCCGGCATCGCCTTCGCCACCTACTACGCGCCCTCCTGGCCGCGTGCCCACGGCACCTCCATCTGGACCCTGCTGGTGGTCGGCAGCGGCTACGGGCTGTGGGTGATGGGGGGCGATTTCCCGCGCTGGTTCGCGGTCTCCCTGCTGCTGTCATTGCCGGTGCAGCTGCTGGTCGGCTGGTGGTTCGGCCGTCGTCCGTCCCGCAGCGCAACACAGGCTTAACAATTCCCCCCTAGGCTCGGTGCCCGCCGAAGGTCGGCAACGCGGCGCAGGGGCCTGCACCCACGGAAAAGGGGCAGGCGCGGCGTAAGACACCACAGGGAACCGGGAAATCATCCGATGCGTTACCAGATCCGGGAGGCCGCCGCTGCGGCCCCCCATGCGAAGCTTTTGTCCCGCGCCGTGCATGCGGTGCTGATTGGCGGCCTGGCCGTGCTGCCCATCGACGCGATGGCTGAAGAAGCCGCCGATGGCGATACCCGGCAACAGCTGCAGCAGCTGGACACCGTCACCGTCTCCGGCAGCTATGCCAAGAGCCTGGAACGTGCGGTCGACCTCAAGCGCGCCAACATCGGCTTCTCCGATTCAATCGTTGCCACCGACGTGGCTGATTTCCCGGAACAGAACCTGGCCGAAGCGCTGCAGCGCATGCCGGGCGTGACCATCGAGCGCAACAAGGGCCTGGGCAGCAAGGTGAGCGTGCGCGGCCTGCCCAGCGAGTTCACCCTGGTCTCGATCAACAATCTGGCCACGGCGTCGGGTAGTGGCGGGCGCGACGTGCAGTTCGACATCTTCGCCGCCGACGTGGTGCAGACGGTCACCGTGCAGAAGTCGCCAACCGCAGCGGACGAGGAAGGCGGCATCGCCGGCTCGGTCTACATCGAAACGGCCAAGCCGTTCGACTTCCCCGAGCCGAAGTTCAGTGCCTCGGCCGAAGCCTCGCACAATTCGATCAACGGCAAGATCGATCCGAAGATCTCCTTCCTGGCCAGTGACACCTGGGGCGACTGGGGCGGCCTGGTGTCGTTCTCCAAGGCCAAGCGCACCAACCGCACCGATTCCAATTCGGGCATCAACTTCCGCCCGATGGGCCGCTTCCTGGAAGCATCCGGCACGCGTGGCTCGCAGGCCGCGGCCGTGCTGGCGCGCGATGCCGGCATCATCGTGCAGGACCGGATGGACAAGGAGGAGACCAGCCGCATCATCTTCCAGGACAAGGTCGGCGACCGCGTCTACCTCAACGAGCAGGACCAGTGGGGTGCCACCGCGTCGCTGCAGTTCAAGCCCAGCGAGACGTTCTCGCTCAGCTTCGATGCCATGTTCGGCGGCTATGACACACACGAGGACGAGTACGACGCCGCCGCCTATTCGGCGTCCAGCCGCAGCACGCTCGACCGCATCTACGACTACGACAGCACCACGCTGGGCGACTACGGCATCACCGTGTTGAAGGACGTGGCCTACACCGCCACCCAGCACGAGATCCTCAGCAAGGACCGCAACGCCAACACCGACTACCGCCAGTTCAGCAGCAAGCTGGACTGGAAGGTGGGTGGCTGGGACATCGATGCGCTGGTGGGCTATTCCGGTGCGCGCAAGGATTCGGACTACGCCAACCTCAAGCACGTGGCCTACGCGCCGTCGCGCACGCGCTGGACCGGCAACGGCGGCGAGACCGTGCCAAGCACCACCGGTGGTTTCGACATGTACAACGCGGCGGACAAGTACCTGTTCGAAGCGTACGAAACCGAACTGGAGAAGGTGAAGGATGACAAGTACGCCGCGCAGCTCGACCTGCGCCGGCAGCTGAACCTGGCCTTCTTCCCGGCGCTGAACGCCGTGCAGTTCGGTGCGCGCTACACCGACAAGACCAAGGAACGCGAGTTCGGCAGCGGCAAGATCCAGGGCCCGACCGCCGGCAGCGCCGCGTGGGTGAACAAGCGCACGCTGGCCGACAGCAACCCGGTGTGGATCAGCCAGCTGGCGCCGGGCGGCGGCTACCGCCCCAGCGACCTGGACTGGCAGCAGGTCTCCAATGCCTATGCACGGGCCACCTTCCGCTACCCCGGCTATGAAACGCCGCTGGACCCGGGCCAGTATTACGAGGTGAAGGAGAAGACCCTGGCGCTGTACGCAATGGCCGACTTCTACTTCGATATCGGCCGCGTGCCGGTGTACGCCAACCTGGGCGTGCGTTCGATCGATACCGATGTCGATTCGTCCGGCTTCCACCCGGTGCAGAACGCCGATGGCAGCAACGGCTACACGCCTACGCCGATTTCCAGCAGCGGCGATTACAGCAAGATCCTGCCCAGCTTCAACATGACCGCCGAGATCGCCGACGGCCTGGTGCTGCGCGGTGCCGCGTCGGAAACGCTGATGCGCCCGTCGCTGACCGACATCGCCTACCGCCGCACCGTCAGCTGGAGCAGCTTCCGCTTCATGGACGGCAACCCGGCGCTGAAGCCGACCACCGCCAAGCAGTGGGAAGTGGGCCTTGAGAAGTACCTGCAGAACGGTGGCCTGCTGGCCGCGTCGTACTTCTCCAAGAAGATCGATGGCGTGGTGCGGCAGTCGCTGACCGGCATCGTGCCGAACGTGGAGAAGCTCAACGCGAACGGTTCGCTGGATGGCTACTACGACTTCGAGGTCTACCAGCCGGTCAATGCGGACGGCTCCTACAAGGTGACCGGCGTGGAACTGGTCGCACAGCTGCCGCTGTCGATGCTGCACCCGGCGCTGGAAGGCTGGGGCATCAATGCCAACTACACCCAGCTGGACAACTCGCTCACCGGCGCGTCGGACCTGGATATTCCGACGCCGCCGGAGGGCCTGGCCGAGAAGGCGTACAACTTCACCCTGTATTACGAGAACGATCGCTTCAGCGCGCGCGCCTCGTACAACTACAAGGACAAGTACGTCGAGTACATCCACCTGAACATGTATCCGGTCTACCGCGATGCCTATGGCCAGCTGGATGCCTCGATCGGCTTCCGCCTCAACGACACCTGGAAGCTGAACCTGGAAGCGATCAACCTGCTGGACGAGAAGACCAGCGGTTACACGATCGACAAGGCGTTCCCGACCCAGTACGAGTTCTCCGGCCGCCGCGTCACCTTCGGCATCCGCGCGGATTTCTGATCGATGCCGCATTGATCTGGTAGCGCCGGGCCGTGCCCGGCGACACGCAACGTATCCGCGCTGCGCGCTCGCCGGGCGTGGCCCGGCGCTACCGGTTACCGGTCGGCAACACCTGCTTCAAGCGGTCAATCCCCCGCCACGGATCCCCTTTCAGGCGCTTCGCACGCGCCAGCGCCTTGTCCATCGGGAACGCATCTGCGGCGCTCACCTTCGCCAGCTCTTCCCAGCGCAGTGGTACGGCCACGCCCGCACTCTCGCGCGCACGCAGCGACCACGAGCACACGCTGGTGGCACCACGCGTATTGCGCAGCCAATCGATGAAGATCACGCCCTGGCGCTTGGCCTTGCTCATCGTCGCCACGTAGCGATCCGGCTGCTCCAGCGCCATCGCCTGGGCGAAGGCTTCGCAGAAGACCTTGGCCTGTTCCCAGTCCGCCTTCGGCCGCAGCGGTACCACCACGTGCACGCCCTTGCCGCCGGACAGCCGTACGAAGCTCTGCAGGCCGACCTGCAGCAAGCGGTCGCGCACATCGCGCGCGCCCGCCTTCACCTGCGCCCAGCTCACACCGTCGCCGGGGTCCAGGTCGAACACCAGCCGGTCCGGATGCTCGGGGTCGGCCACCGTCGCGCCCCAGGGATGCAGCTCCAGCGTGTTCATCTGCACCAGCTGCAGCAGGCCGCGCGCATCGTCGATGTAGACGTAGTCCTCGCGCCCGCTCTTCTGCTGCAGCGGCACCGCGTGCACGGCATCGCCCAGGCCGGGGCCGTGGTGCTTCTGGAAGAAGCAGGCCTTGCCGACGCCATCGGGGCAGCGCAGCAGCGACAGCGGCCTGCCGGCAATTTCCGGCAGGATCCAGCGCGCCATGTGCAGGTAGTAGTCGGCCACATCGCCTTTGCGCAGCTTCTTCTGCGGGTACACCACGCGTTCGGGATGGCTGATGGCCACTGCCGCATCCTCGCTGCCTGCTGCTGCCGGTGCCATGCCCAGATCCTCCTTTCGCTTGTCGCTGCGCAGGCGCTTGAAGCTGGCCTGGCGCAGCAGGCCTTCCTTGCCCCAGCCACGGAAGGCGACCTCGGCCACCACTACTGGTTTCACCCAGCGCACGCTGCTGGCGCGGAACGGAACATGCGCCGGCAACGCCAGCACCGGCGTCTTCACCGCCAGCGGTGCCAGCGCGCTGCTCAGCGCCTTCAGCGCCGCATCGTCAAAGCCGGTGCCAACCCGGCCCACATAGCGCAGGCCACCGGCATCGGGCGTGGCCAGCAGCAGGGAACCGAAGCCCACACGGCTGCCCTTGGGCGCGGTGTGGCCGATGATGATGAATTCATCGGTGTCCTCGTGCTTCACCTTCACCCAGCTGCGCGCGCGGGCATTCACATAGGGTGCGTCGATCTGCTTGCTGACGATGCCTTCGAAGCCGGCCTCGCCGCTGGCCGCAAACACCGCCGGGCCATGGTCGACCACGTGCTCGCTGAAGGCCAGGGTACCAGGCGTCGGCCCGACCAGATCCTTCAGCAGGGCCTTGCGTTCGGCCAGCGGCGCGCGGCTGATGTCCACGCCGGCCACACCGGGCAGGTCGAACACGATGTAGCGCAGCGGCTGTTTCGAACTGCCATCGATGACACGCTGCAGGGCGGCGAAATCACTGCGACCCTGGGCATCAAGCACCACCAGCTCGCCATCCAGGCGCGCATCGCGCAGCGGCAGCGCGCGCACCGCCTGCACCACTTCAGGGAAGTCGGCCGTCCAGTCCAGGCCATTGCGCGAGCGCAGTTTAACCTCGCCTTCGTGCAGATCGGCCAGCAGCCGGTAGCCATCCCATTTGATCTCGTGCAGCCAGCGTTCGCCATCGGGGGCGGTGGCGCGGTGATCAGTCAACTGCGGCGTGAAGCCGCGGGGATAGGGATGGTCACGTGCACCCTCCAGCTTCAGCGCGCGTGCGTGCCAGCGCGCGTCTGCCCAGCGTGGGGTGCTGCGTGCTGCCTTCTTTGCAGCCTTCTTCGCCTGCTTTGCTGCAGCCCTCGGTGCTGGCATGGCGTTCTCCACAAGATCATCGGCCTCGGCATCGCGTGCGTCGGCATCGTCACGCTTGATCAGCAGCCATTGCACCTGGCGCCCCTTCATCGCCGTGCGCACCAGCTTCCAGCCGCCTGCCAGGCGCTGGCCGTGCAGTACGAAGTCGATCTTGCCGGCCGCCAGTGCCTGCAGCGGATCGCCCTCGCAGGCCCAGCTGCCGTGGTCGAACAGATCCACGTGGCCAGCGCCATAGTGGCCCTCGGGAATGTCACCTTCGAAGCCGGCGTAGGACAGCGGATGGTCCTCCACCTCCACCGCCAGGCGCTTCTCGCCCACGCGCAGCGAGGGCCCTTTCGGCACCGCCCAACTCTTCAGCACGCCGTCCATCTCCAGGCGGAAGTCGTAGTGCCGCGAGCTGGCGTGGTGCAGCTGGATGACGAAGATCGGGCGGCGCCTGGGATCGCCAGCCGCAGGCGTGTCGTCCGGTTCCGGTGTCTGCCCGGCGGCGCCCCCCAGGCGGCGCTTTCGCCGGTACTGGTGCAGCGACATGGCTCAACCTGCCTTGCGTCGCGGTGCGCTCTTCTTCGTCGCCTTGGCTGGCTTGCGGGTGGTCTTCTTCACCGCTTTCTTCGCCGCCTTCTTCGCCGGTGCCTTGCGCGTCGCCGTCTTCTTCGCCGGCGTGCGCTTGTTCGCATCCAGGCTCTTCTGCAGCAGCGCCATGAAGTCCACCACGTTGGTGCTGGCGTCTTCGTGCTGCACCGGCTCTTCTTCCACCTGGGTGGTGCCGCCCTTGGACTTGATGCGCTTGTTCAATACCTGCTGCAGGCGCTCGCGGAATTCATCGTGGTACTGCGAGGGGTCCCAGTCGGCGGCCATCGATTCGATCAGCTGTCCGGCCATCGCCGTTTCCTTCGCGGTGATGCGGTAGTCGGCCAGGCTGCCGGTGGGCAGTTTGTAGTCTTCCGGATCGACCAGTTCCTGTGGGTAGCGCAGGATCATCAGCACCAGCGCGTGGCCCTGCGGCATCACCGCGCACAGGTATTCGCGGGTCCGCACCACTACCCGCGCGATGCCCGCCTTGCCGGTGCCGCGCAGCGTTTCGCGCAGCAGCACGTAGCCCTTCTCGGCCTTCTTGCCGGGCAGCAGCAGGTAGGGCTTCTCGTAATAGCGCGGGTCGATCTGGCTGGCGTCGACGAAGGCCTCCACTTCCACCGTTTCATGGCTCTCCGGCGCGGCCGAGCGGATATCGCCTTCTTCCAGAACGACATAGCTGCCCTTGTCGTACTCGTAGGCCTTGACGATGTCCTTCCAGGGCACTTCCTCGCCGGTATCGGCGTTGACCCGCTCGAAGCGGATCGGCTTGCGGTCGCGCGAATCGAGCATGCGGAACTGCAGGTCGACCTTGCGCTCGCCGGACATCAGCGAAACCGGCACGTTCAGCAGGCCGAAGGAAAGGGTACCGGTCCAGATCGGGCGGGCCATGGCGCGCACCTGCAGTTCGACGGGGCGGCCAGATTCGGCTGCGCCCCGTGAAACGACCGTGTCGGCGTCGTGCAGGGTGGGTCGCGTGGTGCGGCCCGGTCACTGCAGCAGCGGGCGCACCGCTGCGGTGGGGATGTGGTCCAGCGCGCGCCAGGCGTCCTCGACCACCGGCCGCGCCTGCGACCAGCCCAGGCGCGATTGCCCGCGCATCTGTTCCCAGTGCGCGGCCAGTTCCTCGCAGGTATCGGCGTCGCCGCCACGGGGCCAGTCGGCGGCGTGGGTGGTCAGGGCGAAGGCGTAGACCGGGCACAGATCACGCCAGTTGCGGTGGCCGTTGGCGCGGCGCCGCTCGTAGTCGCTGAGCATGTATTGCAGGTAGTCCTGCGCAACCGCCTGCGGATCTTCATGGCGGCGCGCCCTGCGCAGCGGCGTGCGCGGACCCAGCGGGTCGAGCAGGGCGTTGAACACGGACGGGGCGGGGCGTTCAAGACGGGCCATGGCCGGCTCCTGCAGCAGGGCGGGTGGGCAGGAATACCGGCGCTGCCGTTATCCAGCCGTGACAAAGATGTTCATGACGCCGGGTTCGCGGCGGCTTTACCTGCGCGGCGCTGTAGTAGGGGCCCGATCAGATCGATGCAGGAGCCCGCCATGCCGACCCGCGACCCGTTGCGCCAGACCCACGCCCCCGTGCCGGGGGAATCGCGCGCCAAGCATGACCTGGCCGATGCCGAGGACCGCGGCGCCGGCATGAGCGTGCCGCACGAGGACGCCCTGCCGGTGGTGCACCACGCTGAACAGGCAGCGCAGGACCGCAAGGACTGCGGTGACCGCCATCGCGGTGGCCAGGAAAGCCCGCTCAAGCGCCGCGAGCGCAAGCAGCACGCCAGCGACAACCAGGACCAGGCGCTGGAGGAGACCTTCCCGGCCAGCGACCCGACCTCGCCGTTCGTGCCGGCCAAGGCGCCGGATTGAGCCTGCGGCCGCGCGACGCGCTCGCCGGGCACGGCCCGGCGCTACCGTCCGTGCAGCCGTAGAGTCGAGCTTGCTCGACTGGCGGTTACCGGCACAAGCAGTCGAGCAAGCTCGACTCTACGATTGCGGCAGGGTGATCCGCACGCACAGCCCGCGCCCGCAAGGGCCGTCTTCCAGCAGCAGCTGGCCGCCATGCGCCTGCACCACGGCCACGGCAATGCTCAGGCCCAGCCCGGTGCCGCCGTGGCGGGCGCTGCGTGAAGCCTCCAGCCGCTGGAACGGCTGCAGCATCCGCTCCCGCTGCCCGGCCGGGATACCCGGGCCCTGGTCGGTGATGCTGATATGGAGGGCCTCGGCTTCGATCCACGCCTGGACCTGCGCGCCGCCCCCATAGCGCCCGGCATTGTCCAGCAGGTTCACCAGCGCGCGCTTCAGGCTGCGCGGGAAGCCGCGGTAGCTCCCCCCCACCCGGCCCTGCAGCTGCACCGCATGGCCGGTTTCGCGGGCGTCCTCGACCACCGTGGACAGCAGTGCATCGACATCGATCGGCTCGCGTTCGCCGCGCAGCTGGGTGGCGCTGCTGTAGTCGAGGATGGAGTCGACCAGCTCCTGCATGTCGTCCAGGTCGGCCCGCCAGCGCGTGCGTGCGGCTTCGTCGGCCAGCAGTTCGGTACGCAGGCGCAGGCGGGTCAGCGGCGAGCGCAGGTCGTGCGAGACCGCCGCCAGCAGCTCCTCGCGCCCCTGTGCGGCCTGCTGCAGCTGCTGCTGCATCTGGTTGAAGGCCTGCGCGGCCTGGCGCACTTCGCGCGGCCCTTCCAGCGGCAGCGGCGGCGCATGCAGGTTGCGGCCCAATGCCTGCGCGGCCGCACCCAGGCGGGTCAGCGGGCGGGTCAGCCAGCGCACCACCAGCAGGGCCAGCAGCACGATCAGCAGGGTCCGCAGGCCGTAGATGCGCAGCAGGTAATCGCCCAGCGCATGGGCCGGTTCCAGCTGCAGGCCGGCTTGGCCTTCGCGCACGTCGAACTGCAGCCAGCGCCCGTGTGCACTGCGCACGCGCAGCTGGAACTGCCCGGCGACGTGGCGCGCCGACAGCACCTTGTCATCCTCGCGCCCCTGCGCGTCATACAGGCGCAGGCGCTGCAGATGCAGTTCGCGCGGCGTGCCCAGTTCCGCCGCCAGCGCGGCACGCAGCAGCTGCTCCACCGCACGGTCCCGCGCGCGCAGCGAAACATGGCCGCTGTCTTCCACCGCGCGCACCGTCAGGTCGGCCGTGGACAGCACGGCGGGGTCGGCGCCGGCCAGCGGCGAGGCCGGCGCCTCCAGCAGGCGCAGCGTCTGCGCCACGTGCGCGGCGGCCAGCCGCGCGGGTATCTCGGCCACCCGCTCGTAACGGGCGTCGTGCCACACCGTGCCGGTCAGCAGCTGCGCCAGCAGCATGCCGGCCACCAGCACCAGCACCAGCCGCCCGTACAGCGTGCGCGGCCAGCCCAGGCGTGCCTCAGCCATCGGCCTGCACCGGGCCGGCCAGGCAGTAGCCCCGGTTGCGCACGGTGCGGATCAGCAGCGGTGCACGGCTGTCCTGTTCCAGCATCTGCCGCAGCCGGCTGATGCACATGTCGATGCTGCGGTCGCTGGGCAGGCGGTCGCGGCCATAGACCTGTTCAACCAGGAAGTCGCGCTCCAGCACTTCGTCGGGGTGGCGCAGGAACAGCTGCAGTGCGGTGAAGTCGGTCTCGCCCAGCAGGTGGCGGCGGCCATCGTCGGCCTGCAGCAGGTGGGTGCGTGGGTCCAGGGTCCAGCCGGAAAAGCGCAGCCGTGCCACGTCCGGGGCCGGCGGCGGTACGGGGGCCTGGCGGCGCAGCACCGCGCGCAGGCGCAGCAGCAGCTCGCGCGGGTCGAACGGCTTGGCCATGTAGTCATCGGCGCCCACTTCCAGACCGAGGATGCGGTCAGCCGGGCGGCCGCGCGCGGTCAGCATGATCACCGGCAGGGCGGTCTGCTCGCGCAGCTGCTGGCACAGGGCCAGCCCATCCTCGCCAGGCAGCATCAGGTCCAGCACCACCGCGTCGAAGGCGTGTGCAGCCAAGGCCGCGCGCATGCCCTCGCCATCGCCGGCAACGACGGTCTGCAGCCCGTGCTGGCCCAGGTACTCGGCCAGCAGGGCGCCGATGTCCGGGTCGTCATCGACGATCAGGATGCGTGCGGTGGGGTGGGGCATCTCAACCATGTCGGCATCTTCCCAGATGCGGCACCGACCCGCATTGCACCGGTGCCACCTCCGGAACGCGGCGTCAGAAGCGCGCGCGGATGCTGAACGTGGTGGTGCGCGGTTCACCGAAGATCAGCCCGTCGTAGAACCCGTACTGGCTGTAGTACAGCTTGTCGGTCAGGTTGTTCACGTTCACCGCCAGCTGCACGTTGTCGGTCAGGGCATAGCGCGCCATGAGGTTGATCAGGGTGTAGCCGCCCATCGGCAGGTTGCTGGCGTCGTACTTGCCGCTGCCCAGCGGACGACCCGGGTTGGTCGACATCACCGTGCCGCTCTGCATCGACAGGCCACCGCCCACGGTCAGCTTCGACAGCGCACCCGGCAGTGTCCACGAGGTGTTCAGGCGCAGCAGGTGGCGCGGGTCCTGCTGGTAGGACAGGCCGTCGACCTGCAGCCAGGTGTAGCCGGCATACACGTTCCAGCCCTGCGCCAGACGGCCGGACACTTCCAGGTCGGCGCCCTTGGATTTCACCCCGTCCACCGCGCGGTAGATGGTGAAGCCGGTCTCCGGATGCACTTCGCCGGTGCTCTCGGCCACGTTGTTCTGCTCGTTGCGGAACACCGCCAGCGCGGCATTCAGCGCGCCATCGGCCCACTCCCCCTTGATGCCGGCTTCGTAGCTCTTGCCGGTGACCGGGTCGAGCAGGCTGTCGTTGGCATCACGCACGTTGCCCTGCGGGCTGAACACATCGGTGTAGCTCACATACGCCGAGTAGTTCGCGGCGAAATCCCACACCAGGCCGGCATAGGGCGTCACCACCTGCTGTTCACCACTGGCCGCGCCGCGGCTGCGCACGTTGGCCTGGGTATAGGTCTGGGTGTAGGTCTTGTAGTTGCTCACGCGGGTGCCCAGCACCAGCGACAGCGGCTCGGCCAGGCTGAAGCGGCCGGCCAGGTAGCCCCCCAGGTTCTGGGTGATGGTCTTGCTGCGGGCCGCGGTACGGAAGGTCTCGAACGGCGCGTAGCTGCCGTCCCAGGTGCGCCAGTCGTCGATCGGCAGGCCGACCGCGCGGTACTGGCAGCCGCTCCACGGCGCGACACCGGCGATGCTGCAGTTGCCCAGCGCGGCACTGAAGGTGTAGTCGGTGATCTCGCTGCGGTAGCCGTTGAAGCCGGCCATCAGCTGGTGCTCGCGGCCGAACAGCTGCAGCGGGCCGCTGACGCTGATGTCGAGGTTGTCGCGGCGGGTCTCCGATTCATTGTGGATGGCGTTGAGGAAGGCGCCGCTGCCATCGGGGTTCCAGAAGCCGGCGAAGCCCTGGCCACGCGCGGCGTTGTTGACCTTGGCCACGCCGTAGTGGGTGTAGCTCTCGCCACTGTCATGGGCGAAGGCCACGCGCAGCTTCCAGTCCGCGCCCAGGCCCTGTTCCACGCTGCCGAACACCGAGGTGTTGTCACGCTTGGCTACGCTCCAGTCGGCGGCCGGGTTGGTGCTGCGCGAGAGGTTGGTGCGGCTGCCGTCGGCCCACCAGATCGGCACATTGCTGCCCCACGAACCGCCACCGTTGCGGGTGCGCTCGTACTGCACGCCCAGGTTCAGCACGGTGGCATCCCCCAGGTCGGCCTCGAAGCTGGCCAGGCCGCCCAGGCGCTGCAGGTCTTCGCGCTGGCGGAAGGTGTCCGAATCCTCGGCGCTGACCACGAAGCGGCTGCGCACGCGGCCACCGGCAGTCAGCGGCACGTTCACGTCGCCCATCAGGCGGCGCTTGTCATGGCTGCCGAGGGTGAGCGCGGCGGCACCACCGAATTCGCGGGTCGGGCGCTTGCGCTCCAGGTACACCGTGGCCGACGGGTCGCCGGTACCGCCCAGCAGGCCGTTGGCACCGCGCACCACCTGCACGTGGTCGTACAGGTCCATGTTCAGGCCGGCACCGCCGCCGCTGAAGCTGCTGGCGCCGTTGATCAGCATGCCATCGACCTTGAAGTTGCCGATGTCGAAGCCACGCGCGCGGAAGGTGGTGCGGCCGGCGTTGTCCAGCGAATAGGTGGTGATGCCGGTGGTGCTGGTCAGCACGTCGTTGATGGACTCGATCTGCAGGTCATCCATCAGCTGGCGGGTGACCGTGGTCACCGACTGCGGGGTCTGCCGCAGGCTCAGGTCCAGGCCGATAGCCGCCTTGCTGATCGGCAGCGTGTAGCTGTCAGCCTGCGACTGGCGGCGCGCGGTCACTTCCAGCCCGTCCAGGGTGGTCGGGCTGGCATCGGCGGGCGCTTCGGCGTGGGCCGCCAGCGGCAGCGCCAGGACGATGGCCAGGGCAAGAGCGCGTCGGCCGAGGGCAGGCGGGCACGGCAGGGCAGCGCGCGGC
Organism: Stenotrophomonas maltophilia; assembly: GCF_047782825.1. Classification (GTDB taxonomy): domain Bacteria; phylum Pseudomonadota; class Gammaproteobacteria; order Xanthomonadales; family Xanthomonadaceae; genus Stenotrophomonas. The sequence goes on from NZ_CP180589.1 coordinate 3,235,101, forward strand.
AGGCCCGCGCGGGTGAGGGCATCGGCAGTCACAGGGGGAGTCCTTATCGGAGATTCAAATGGGATCGATTCCCATTTGCGTCATGATAGCGACGCGCCCCGCGTTACCGGTTCGTGAAGATGTAAGGGTATGTAACCCAGCGCGTCCGTACGCGTCAGCGCCAGGACCACTGCACGCCCACGCTGGCGCGCCGGTCCGGGCCCGGTTCGTAGAAGCGGCCGTTGCCGTCGTTGACGATCACCGAGCCGATGTAGGCCTGGTCCAGCAGGTTGTCCAGCCGCGCGAAGGCGCGCAGGTCACCACCGGGCAGCGTCCAGCGGCGGCCGGCTTCCAGGTTCAGCACGGTGTAGCCCGGCGCGCGCTCGGTGGCCAGGTCATTCACCACCGTGTCGCTGCTGGCATTGGCTTCCAGCGCCCACTGCCAGTCGCCGGGCGCCCACTGCAGGCGGGCGAAGGCCTGCTGCCGCGGTACGCCGGGCAGGCGGCTGCCGGCCGCCACCACGGTATCGGGCACGCGGCAGCCGCTGCCGCCGCAGGTCAGGTAGGGCGAACGCACCTGGGCCTGCAACCAGGTCCAGGCCAGCTGCAGTTCCAGCTGCTCGGCCAGCGGTTGCCGGTATTCCAGTTCCACGCCCTGGCGGCGGGTGCGGCCGATGTTGCGGTAGGTGCTGCGGCCATTGGTGTTGCTGGCAACGGCCAGCTCATCGTCGGTAACGGCGCGGAACACGCTGATATCCAGCTGGGTTCCACTCTGCGCGTGCCACTTGCTGCCAACCTCGATGTTGCGGCTGCGTGCCGCCGACAGGTCCAGGGCCAGGCCCGCCTGGCCATCGCTGCGGTAGCCCAGCTCGTTGAAGGTGGGCGTTTCGAATCCGCGCCCGACCGCCGCGTGCAGGCGCCACTGCGGGGTGGCCTCGAAGCTGATCCCGGCCACCGGGGTGGTGGCCTGGTAGCGGCGGCGTCCGCTGTCATCGGGGTTCGCACCGACGATATAGCGGTCGTCCGATTCGAAGCGCACGGTGCTGTGGCGCACGCCGGCCAGCAGCGACCAGCGCGGGCTCCACTGCCACCAGGCCTGGGCGAACTGGTCCAGGTTCTGCACGATGTCGATCTGGTCGCGGCGTTGGCGGCCACGCACGCCCAGCGTGCTGCCGACGAAGTTCTCGTAGCCGGTGCGGTGCTGGCGCTGGCGGTCGGCGCTGATGCCGGCCACCACGTCCAGCGGACGCCCGGCCAGCTCGCCGTTCCAGCCCCAGCGCGCATCCACGCCGCCGTAGCCGCCGTCCAGGTCGATCACCCCGCCGGCATGCAGCGGATTGGCCTGCGCCGTGGGCGGAATGGGCAGGAACTGGGTCACCGCGCGCTGCCCGGCATAGCCCATCAGCTGCCAGCGCTGGGCACCGCTTTCGCGGGTCCAGCGCAGGCCGGCCTGCTGCTGCCGTACCGATTTGCGGGTGTTGTACTGGTGGGCCACGCTGGTGGCCTGGCGCGGATCGGCCGCCACCTGGGCGCGGGTCAGGCCCAGCGGGTCCTGCGCGTCGGGGGCGTCGAGGGCATTGAGCAGCAGCTCCAGCCGGCCGCCGCCGACTTCAGCGCCCAGCCGTGCGTTGAGCGATTCGCGCCGCGCCTGGCTGTGGTCGCGCCAGCCATCGGTGCGGAAGTGGTTGGCGGCGATGTTGTAGTCCACCACCGGGCCGGCACCGCGCAGCTGCGCGCCGACGCTGAAGGTGTTGTCGGCACCGGCATTCACCCGCAGCCGCCACGGGTCACCGGCCTGGCCCTGCGCGCTCCACACCTGCAGCACGCCGCCGGACGAATTGCCGTACAGCGCCGAGAACGGCCCGCGCAGCACCTCGATGCGCTCGGCACCGAGCAGGCTGGCATGCGACAGCTGGCCCTGGCCATCGGGCATGGTGGCCGGCACACCGTCGATCAGCACCCGCACCCCGCGCACGCCGAAGGTGGAACGCGCGCCGAAGCCGCGGATGGACAGCTGGGTGTCCTGGGCGAAGTTCTGGCGGTCACGGGCCAGCACGCCCGGCACCCCGGCCAGCGCCTCGGACACCTGCACGCCCGGGCCGCTGCGGTCATCGCCCACCCACACCGTGTCCTGGCTGGCCGGCAGCGCGAACGGGTCGATGCCCTGCACGCGTGCGGCCTGCACTTCCACGGTCGGCAACGGCTGCGGGATGGGGTTGCCGCCGTTCTGGGCCAGCACCGGCAGCGGCAGCAGGGCGATCAGCAGGGGCAGGCGGCGGCGCGCCAGGGACTCGTTCATCGTTCAGCTATACGCACGGCGGGGAAACAACACGGCATGGTACGGGCTGTGGCGTGACGATGGCCGCCGCGCCGGTGGCACGCTTTGTTACGATGGCACGGTTGCGGCCCATGGCTGCAGCTTCGCGACCCGCGCTTCTTCTCCCCCTCAAATAGAACGAGTACCGCCGTGTCCTTCTTTGCAAACGTGGAACTGGTCCCGGGCGACCCGATCCTGGGCCTGACCGAGGCGTACAACGCCGACAGCCGCCCGACCAAGGTCAACCTGGGTGTGGGCATCTACTACGACGAGAGCGGCCGCATTCCGCTGCTTCGCGCCGTCAAGCAGATCGAGCAGCAGCTCGCCACCGAAGCCAAACCGCGTGGCTACCTGCCGATCGACGGCCTGCCTGCCTACACCCAGGCGACCCGTGAACTGGTGTTCGGCAAGGACTCGCCGCTGCTGGCCGCCGGCCGCGTCACCACCGCACAGACCGTCGGTGGCAGCGGTGCGCTGCGCGTCGGCGCCGACGTGCTGAAGAAGCTGCTGCCGCACGCCACCATCGCCATCAGCAACCCGAGCTGGGAAAACCACCGCGCCGTGTTCGGCGCCGCCGGTTTCGACGTGGTCGAGTACACCTACTTCGACGCTGCCACCCATGGCGTGGATTTCGACGGCATGCTGGCCGACCTGCAGAAGCTGCAGGCCGGTACCGTGGTGCTGCTGCACGCCTGCTGCCACAATCCCACCGGCGCCGACCTCACCGTCAGCCAGTGGAAGCAGGTCGCGCAGGTGCTGAAGGACAAGCAGCTGTTCCCCTTCATCGACATGGCCTACCAGGGCTTCGACAAGGGCATCGAGCAGGATGGCGCCGCCGTGCGCATCATTGCCGAAGCCGGCATCGACAGCTTCATCGTGGCCAACTCGTACTCCAAGTCTTTCTCGCTGTATGGCGAACGTGTGGGTGCGCTGTCGATGGTCGCCCCGACCGCTGCTGATGCCAAGGCCGTGCAGTCGCAGGTCAAGCGCGTGATCCGCACGATCTACTCCAGCCCGTCCACCCACGGTGCCGCGCTGGTGGCCGGCGTGCTGACCAACCCGGACCTGCGCGCGATGTGGGAGCAGGAACTGACCGAGATGCGCGAGCGCATCCACGCCCTGCGCCAGGGCCTGGTGGAAAAGCTCGCCGCTGCCGGTGCCCCACAGTTCGCTTTCATCAACGAACAGGCCGGCATGTTCTCCTACTCCGGCCTGAGCCGTGAGCAGGTGGAACGCCTGCGCGACGAGTTCGGCATCTACGCCGTCGGCACCGGCCGCATCTGCGTGGCCGCGCTGAACCAGAACAACCTGGAATACGTCGCCAAGGCCGTGGCCACCGTCGCCAAGGGCTGAAGCAACGCCGCACATGCTTGAAAACAAAGGCGCCGAAAGGCGCCTTTGTTTTTGCTCTTGCTTTGCCTTTGCCTTCGCCACACCCACCGCGCTCGCGGCGAACCCTGAAGCGCAGGGCGTGGGGGAGGCGCCACACAGCGCAACGCCCCTGTAATCGATTTCGCCCCAAACCCATCACGCACGCGCCGCACACAGCAGCGACAATAGTCGTTTTCCCGCTGCCGAGACCTGCCCGCCCATGTCCCGTACTTCGTTGACCCGCTTCCTGATCCAGCAACAGCACGCCGGCCGCATCAACGCCGACCTGCGCCAGCTGATCGCCGTGGTCGCCCGCGCCTGCACCAGCATCTCCATCGCCGTCAGCAAGGGCGCCCTCGGCGGCGTGCTCGGTGAAGCCGGCACCGGCAACGTACAGGGCGAAGCGCAGAAGAAGCTGGACGTCATCAGCAACGAGATCCTGCTGGAAGCCAACGCCTGGGGCGGCCACCTCGCCGCCTGCGCATCGGAAGAGATGGACCACAGCCAGCCGGTGCCGGACATCTACCCGCGCGGTGATTTCCTGCTGCTGTTCGATCCCCTCGATGGCAGCTCCAACATCGACGTCAACGTCTCCGTCGGCACCATCTTCTCGGTGCTGCGCTGCCCGACCAACGTCGAGCTGCCGGGCGATGACGCCTTCCTCCAGCCGGGCAGCAAGCAGATCGCCGCCGGCTACTGCATCTACGGGCCCAGCACCCAGCTGGTGCTCAGCGTCGGCCACGGCACCCACGCCTTCACCCTGGACCGCGAAACCGGCGAGTTCGTGCTGACCACCGAGAACATGCAGATTCCGGCGGCCACCCAGGAGTTCGCCATCAACATGTCCAACCAGCGCCATTGGGAAGCACCGATGCAGGGCTACGTTCAGGACCTGCTGGCCGGCAAGGACGGCGCGCGCGGCAAGAACTTCAACATGCGCTGGATCGCCAGCATGGTCGCCGACGTGCATCGCATCCTCACCCGCGGCGGCATCTTCATCTACCCGTGGGACAAGAAGGAACCGGACAAGGCCGGCAAGCTGCGCCTGATGTACGAAGCCAATCCGATGGGCCTGCTGGTCGAACAGGCCGGCGGTGCCGCGTGGACCGGTCGCGAACGCATCCTCGACATGCAGCCCAACCACCTGCACCAGCGCGTTCCGGTGTTCCTCGGCTCGCGCGAGGAAGTGGCCGAAGCCGTGCGCTATCACCAGGAGCATGACGCGAAGACCGCTTGAGTGCGGCCATCCCTACAGCGGTCATGGCAGTGCGATGACATGACCGCGGGGTGACAGCAGCGGCGGCAAGCGGCACCATCAAGCCCTTGCCGCCGAAGGATTGCACGCATGCACGAGCCGGGCCCGGTCGATTTCATCGAAGTCATCCACAACGCCGTCCCCAGCGACGTATGCGCCGCCATCGTCGCCCGCATGCGTGCCAGCCAGGGCCTGAAGCCCGGTGCGGTGGGCAGTGGTGTGTTCCCGGAACTCAAGCACAGCAAGGACCTGCGCATCAGCGGGCTGGATGGCTGGCGGGATGTGGACAACATGCTGCAACAGGCGGTTTTCGCCGGGCTGCTGACTTATCTACGCCGTTATCCACAGGCATTGATCGCGCCGCTGATGTTGCAGATCCAGGACAGCAACGGCCAACCGCGCCGGCTGTCGGCCGAGGATTTCCCCGACATGGCACCGGAACAGCTGGCCGACCTGGCCCGCACCTGCCTGCGCCCGGGCGCGATCAACCTGCAATGGTATGCCGCAGGCGAGGGCGGTTACCCGTACTGGCACTGCGAGCTGTACCCGAAGGATGCGCAGGCCGAGACCCTGCACCGGCATGTGCTGTGGACGCTGTACCTCAACGATGAGTTCGAGGAAGGCGAAACCGAGTTCCTGTTCCAGGGCCGCAAGATCGCACCGCGCACCGGCAGCCTGTTGATCGCGCCCACCGCGTTCACCCACACCCATCGCGGCAACCGGCCGCAGGGTGGCGACAAGTTCATCGCCACCAGCTGGATCCTGTTCCAGAGTGCGCAGAAGCTGTTCGGCGGGTAGCGCCCTTTGTAGAGTCGAGCCATGCTCGACAGCTTCTCCGCGCTCAGTCGAGCAAGCTCGACTCTACACTTCAGAACAGCGAACCCTGCGGCGATTCCTTGCGCGGCGGCAACGGCTTCTGGAACCGGCTGCAATCCAGCTTCGGCCAATGGCTGTTCTGCGCATCGAAGCCCAGCCGCTTGCGGGCCAGCTTGAAGCGGTTGTTCAACAGCTCGGCATACACGCCCTGGCCACGCATGCGCGTGCCGAACTGGCTGTCGTAGTCTTTGCCGCCGCGCAGCTGCTGGATCGTGCTCATCACGTGCGCAGCGCGGTCGGGGTGGTGGGTATCGAGCCAGTCGCGGAACAGCGGCGCTACTTCCAGCGGCAGGCGCAGCAGCACGTAGCCGGCCGTGCTGGCACCCGCGTCGTGTGCGGCTTCAAGCACCGCCTCCAGTTCGCTGTCGTTGATCCAGGGGATCACCGGCGCCACCATCACGCCCACCGGAATGCCGGCCGCATGCAGCCGCTTCATCGCGCGCAGCCGCGCGTGCGGTGCCGACGCGCGCGGTTCCAGCTTGGCCGACAGATGCGGGTCCAGCGAGGTCACCGAGAAGTGCACGCTGACCAGGTTTTCCGCCGCCAGCGGTGCCAGCAGGTCGATATCGCGTTCCACCAGCGCGTTCTTGGTGATCAGCGAGAACGGGTGCTTCGTCTCCAGCATCACTTCAATCAGCTGGCGGGTCAGCTTGAACTTGCGTTCGATGGGCTGGTACGCGTCGGTATTGATGCCCAGCGCGATCGGCTGCGGCACGTATCCCGGCTTTGACAGCTCCTTGCGCAGCAGCTGCGGCGCATTGGTCTTGGCGAACAGCTTGGTTTCGAAATCCAGGCCCGGCGAGAGGTTCAGATAGGCGTGAGAGGGGCGGGCGAAGCAGTACGAACACCCGTGCTCGCAGCCGCGATAGGGATTCACTGACTGGCTGAAGCCGACATCGGGCGAATTGTTGCGGCTGATGATGCTGCGCGCGGTCTCCGCACGCACTTCGGTGCGCAGGCGCGGGGCGAGGAACTCTTCGCTTTCGTCGATGGCCCAGCCGTCGTCGACCGCTTCGCTGACCGTGCTTTCAAAACGGCCGGCAAGATGGGACGTAGACCCGCGGCCCTTGATGGCGGGGTGGGCCTTGAGAGGCAGGTGTTGCATGTCGCCCTCCGGCCGTTGCAGGGCCATTAGTATTATTGCTAACCACAGGCGACGCAAGCGGCCAGGATTCACGTAGCTGTAGGCGTGGAGGCGAACGAGGGGGCAGGTTGACCCCAGGCTTATCCACAGGTTTCACGGGGATCGCGCACGCGCGATCGCCGAGACAGGCCGGGAGCATGGGCCACGGGGATCTCAGCAGCTGCGATGGGGGCCGCGGCAGCGCCGGGTCAGGCCCGGCGGCGGCGGTTACAGCAGGGCCAGGTAGCCCCGCACGGTGGCGTGCAGCCCGTCGTACAGGGCCTCGCCGATCAGCGCATGGCCAATCGAGACCTCCAATACATCGGGCACTGCAGTCAGGAACTCACGCAGGTTGTCCTGCGACAGATCGTGGCCGGCGTTCACGCCCAGGCCGACCGCCTGTGCGCGCCGCGCGGCGGTGGCGAACAGCTCCAGCATCGCGGTGGCATCGCCGGCGGCGTGGGCTTCGGCATAGGGACCGGTATACAGCTCGATGCGATCGGCACCGACGGCGGCGGCCTGTTCCAGCAGCGGGTTGCCGGCGTCCACGAACAGGCTGACGCGACAGCCCAGCGCCTTCAGTTCCGCCACCAGGGGGCGCAGGCGTTCGCCATCGCGCTCGAAATCGAAGCCATGGTCGGAGGTGATCTGGCCGTCACCATCGGGTACCAGGGTGGCCTGCGCGGGCCGGGTCTGGGCGCACAGTGGAATCAGCCCGGGGTAACCCTCGCGCGGCGGTGCGAACGGGTTGCCTTCGATGTTGAACTCGACGCTGCGGGCGCGGGTCAGGGTCGACAGCGCCACCACGTCCTCGGCCGTGATGTGGCGGCGATCAGGCCGCGGGTGCACGGTGATGCCGTGCGCACCGGCATCCAGGCAGGCCTGGGCGGCGCGCACCACATCCGGTTCGGCGCCGCCGCGCGAATTGCGCAGGACGGCGATCTTGTTGACGTTGACGCTGAGCTGGGTCATGGAACGGGACTACGGGACGGAAGAGGGGGGATCGTTACTGATCGGCGCGGAGGGGCGGGGCTGCTCGCGCAGGCGGCGCAGTTCGTCGGCGTCGACCAGGGTGGACGGGTCGCGCTGCAGGTCGCCGAAGCGGGCCACGTAGCGGCCGCGTACCCAGGCCATCAGCAACAGCAGGGCGCCCAGCAGGGCCAGCGACATCAGGCCCATGCTCGGTGTTTTCAGGGCGAAGGCGAAGCAGCCCAGCGCCAGCAGCAGGTACAGCCAGTACATTGTCAGTCTCCCCAGGCCACGGCCGCAGTGTAGCGCTGCCTCACAGCAGCGGCGAGGCCAGGCGGGCGAAGGCCTCGGGCAGGCGGTGCAGCCACAGCGAGCGCGCTGCCTGGTCCTGTACACGGGTGGCGCGGTCGAACTCTGCCTGCAGCAGGCCGGCCAGTTCGGCCACGCGGTCGCGGTCACTGACCATCATCGACAGCTCGAAGTTCAGACGGAAGCTGCGGTGGTCGAAGTTGGCGCTGCCGACGATGCAGACATCGTCGTCGGCGATGAAGGCCTTGGTATGCAGCATGCGCGGGCCGTATTCGTAGATTTTCACGCCCGCATGCAGCAGTTCGTCGAAGTAGGAGCGCGCGGCCTGGGTGACGAACCAGGAGTCGCTCATCTTTGGCACCAGCAGGCGCACGTCCAGCCCGCCCAGCGCCGCCGAGGTCAGCGCCATGCGTGCGGCTTCGCCCGGCACGAAGTAGGGGGTGACCAGCCAGACCCGTTCGTTGGCCTCCTGGATGGCCGCCACGTGCAGCCGGTGGATGGTTTCCCAGCCCGAATCCGGGCCGGATACCAGCACCTGCGCGCTGATCGGGCCATCGCCGCGCAAGGGCATGTCGGCCGGCCACAGGCGTGCGATGTCAAAGCGCGAGGGCTCCTGGCCGCTGGCATAGAGCCAGTCTTCGGCGAACACCAGCTGCAGGCTGCGCACGACATGGCCGCGGATGCGCATGTGCAGGTCGCGGTAGGCGTTGGGATTGCGGCTTTCGTCTTCTTCGTCGGTGATGTTGATGCCGCCGGTGAAGGCGACCCGGCCATCAACGATGACCAGCTTGCGGTGCGTTCGAAGGTTCAACCAGGGCCGCTTGAAGGGCTTGAGCAGCTGCCGCGGGTGGAACCAGATGGCCTCGCCACCGGCATCCACCAGCGGCTGCAGGAAGCGGCGCGGCACCGACGATGAGCCGACCGCGTCCAGCAGCAGGCGCACCTGCACGCCGGCCCGCGCACGCTCGACCAGGGCATCGCGCAGCGCGGTGCCGGCGTGGTCGGGGTTGAAGATGTAGTACTCCAGATGGATGTGGTCGCGGGCCTCGGCCACCGCCTCCAGCAACGCCGCGTAGGTGGCCGCGCCGTCCACCAGCCAGGTCACTTCGGTCGCACTGCTGGGCGCCAGCCCGGTCGTGGCCTGGGCCACCTTGGCCAGCTCGGTGCAGTCCGCATCGGGCGGGCAGACATCGCTGTAGTGCTCCATGCCCGAGCGCGCGCGACCACGGCGCAGGCGCTGCCGCTTCACCTTCTGCGGGCCCAGCAGGTAATAGATGAAGAGGCCGAGATAGGGCAGCAGCGCCAGCGAAAGGATCCAGCTGAGCGTGGCCACCGGTTCGCGCTTCTGCAGCATGATCCAGCCGGTCAACGCCAGCAGGTAGAGCAGGTAGGCCACCGCCAGGATCGAACCCAGGTGGGCAATGCCATCCAGCCAATGGCGCAGGGAATCGAAGAGGGCGAGCATGCGCCGATCATAGCGGGCGCGAGTGTGGTGAGGGGGTCAGAGCACGTCGGCTGCACGTGCTTGGGTCGGATCCCTTTCCGCAGGAAAGGGCTCTGACCCCGCGCAAAAAAAGACGCCCCTGTTTCCAGGGGCGTCTGCAGTCGCGTCATGACTGTTGTGCTGCGGTCGTACGTATTACTGCTGCACGAAGCCGATCTTCTTCATCTGAGCATTCTTCGCGGCGGCCAGGACCTTGGCCATCACGTCGTACTCGGAATCCGGGCTTGCATCGATACGCAGTTCCGGCTGGTTGGTCGGGTCACGCTGGACCTCCTGCTCCATCCGCTGCTGCAGATCGTGGGTACCGATCGGGCTGTTGTTCCACGAGACCTGGTTGCTGGCGTCGATCTTCAATTCGATCGGCGGCGGCGGTTCGACCAGCTGCGGCGGTGGGTTGAGCACGCGCTGCGGCAGGTCCACGGCGATCGGGTACGTCATGATCGGCGCGGTCACGATGAAGATGATCAGCAGAACCAGCATCACGTCCACGAGGGGCGTGACGTTGATGTCGGCCATGGGGCCTTTGCCACCACCACTACTGAATGCCATGGCTTATTGCCCCTTCTCTTTGGTCGCGACGAAGCCGACGTCCAACATGCCCTGTTCCTGCGCGACCTTGGTCAGGTCGTTGATGACGCGCATCTTGGTGGTGCGGTCACCACGCAGGTTCAGCGGCGGCTGCGGGGTCTGCTGGGCGGCGGTCGCCAAGCGCGACTCAAGAGTCTGCTTGTTGATCTCCTCGTCGTTCCAGTAGATCGAGCCGTCTTCCTTGACTGCCAGGGTGATCGGACCGGAACGCTTTTCAGCGTCCTCCGGCTTCTGGACCAGGTTGGCCTCCGGCAGATCCACCTTGACCTTGTGGGACATCAGGGGCGCCGTGATGATGAAGATGATCAGCAGCACCAGCATCACGTCCACGAGGGGCGTAACGTTGATGTCGGCCATGGGGCCGCCGCTGTTACCACTACTGAAAGCCATAACGGGCTCCGTCTAGATCTTGGTGACTACTGCTTCGTCCAGGGTGACGCGCGCCGCAATTAGCGGACGCGCGAGCCGGTGGCGAAGAAGTCGTGCAGGTCGTGCGCGAAGGTGTCGAACTTGCTGATGGTCGCGCTGTTGACCTTGCTGAAGAAGTTGAAGGCGAACACGGCCGGGATTGCGACGAACAGACCGATGGCGGTCATGATCAGCGCTTCACCCACCGGGCCGGCAACGGCGTCGATCGAAGCGGAGCCGGTGGCACCGATCTTGATCAGCGCGCCGTAGATGCCCCACACGGTACCGAGCAGACCGACGAACGGAGCGGTTGCACCGACGGTGGCCAGCAGGGTCATGCCCGACTGCAGCTTGTTGCTTTCGCGGGTCACGGCCTGACGCAGGGCGCGGTCGACGAACTCCGAACGGCTCAGGTTTTCACCCACGCCGCCGGTGGCGCCGCCTTCAGCGCGCTGGTGGTGCGCAGCGGCCTGGGCAGCGTCCAGGGCGATCTTGGAGAACGGCTCGGAAGCCGGCTGTTCTTCCATGGCACGGATGGCGTCCTGCGCGTTCGGGGTGTCCCAGAACAGGCTGACGACGCGATCGGCAGCGCTCTTCAGGCGGACCGAACGGAAGATGTTGATGACGGTCCAGTACCAGGACATGGCCGACATGATGATCAGGGTCAGCAGCACGACCCAGGAAACAGCGAAATCACCCGGCTTGGAGGTCATTTCGTGGATCAGGTGCTCGAAGCCCATCTGCGACAGGGCGTTGGACGGATTGCCCCCGGCAGCAGCGGCGATGAAAAGTTCCTGCAGCATGACGCTTACCTTTGTTGTGTGTGGTGATAAAGGGTGTAGCTAAGCTAAACAATCGAACCGGGGAGGGGTGGCCGGCGGCCACCCGCTCGCATCAGTTCAGTGCAAAGTTGACCGGGACGCGGACGCGGCCAGCAGCCTTCTTACCGCCAGATTCAGCGGCGTTGAAACGCCACTTGCGGGCAGCTTCCATCGCAGCACGGTCCAGATCGCGGTTACGGCTGGACTTTTCCACCGTGACATTGGTGACGTTGCCCTGGGCATCGACATCAATGATCAGGATCACTTCGCCCTGGATACCAGCGCGGAAAGCGGCCGGCGGGTAGCGCGGCGGATTCATGGCCTTCGACGAGATGTCCACGCTGGCCTCGATGGAGGTCGGCGGGGCCGGCGGCGACGGCGGCGACGGCGGGGTGACGATGTCGTTCGGGCGCGGTTCCGGCACGTCGACAACCGGCGCCTGCGGCGGCGGCGGGACGGGCGACGGCTTCGGCGGCGACAGGTTCTTCACCGGCGGCGGCGGGGTGTCCTGCGGCGGCGGCGGCGGCGGCGGCGGAGGCGGCGGCGGCGGCGCGTCGACGATGGTCACCATGACGTTGCGCTCCTTCTCAGCCACGGCCTTGGGGGCCACAGCGGGGATCAGGAGCATCATGAAGGCGGCCAGATGCAGGGCGATTACAAACGCGATACCGACGATGCGAGGCCAGCTCAGCCCCTTGTCATCGGGTTGTTCGTACCGGTGAACGACTAGTTGTTCCGTCATGCGCCAAGAGCTCAATAGTGGGGCCGGAATCCCGGGGGCGGGATCCCTGATCAGCGGTGCATGACACCGCAGGAACCTCCAAGCTTATACCAATCCTGAGCGCCTGCGCATCAACTGAGCAGGCGTTCAGGCGTTATTCCTACTTACTTCAGGTTGATGATTTTTTTGGCATCAGCCTGGTTCTTCACGCCCTTCGCCAGCGCTTGCTGGGCGGCCTGCTTGGCCTCCGGGACGCGACCTTCGGCATGCAGGACGCGTGCCAGGTTCAGGTAGGTCTCACCGTCCTTGGACAGCGGGGCAGCCTTCTGCCACGCCTCGATCGCCTGCGGCACCTGGTCGGAGTAGTAGTAGGACTGGGCCAGGGCCAGGTAAACCTGGTAATCCGGCTTCAGGATGCCCTTCTGCAACCCTTCGTTGATGACCGCGATGACGTCCTTTTCCTTGTTCTCGGTGTTGGCATAGATCGAGTACAGCTGCTTGTACTCGCGCTCTTCGGTGAGCTGGCCGCTGGTACGCAGCTTGTCCATCACCGCGGCGGCCTTGGGCATCTGGTCGGCCTGCATGTACATGTTGGCCAGGTTCAGCTGCGCCTTCTTGTCGTTCGGGTTCTTGGCCGCCAGCGCTTCGGCGGTCTTGACCGCTTCGCCGGTCTGGCCGGCTTCGGCCAAGGCAGCCATCAGCAGCTGGTTCCAGTTGTCCTTCGGCTCGGTCGCGCCGGCGATTGCCTGCTGCAGGACCGGGATGGCTTCCTGGTAGCGCTCGAGCTGGTACAGGGCCTGGCCCTTGGCGATCAGCTCTTCCGGCTTGGTCGACTTGCTCTCGGCGAAGTACTTGTCCAGGGTGGCCAGGCCTTCAGCGGTCTGGTCTTCCTGGATCTGCAGCTGGCCCAGCATCAGCATCGACTGGAAGTGGCCGTTGTTGTCCAGGCCGTTCAGCTGCAGCGCCTGCTTCAGGTAGCCGATGGCGCCGGGGGTGTCGTCGCTCTGGTAGGCCGCCTGCGAAGCCAGCTGTGCGGCCAGCGACTTGTCGTAGTTGTTGGACGCCGAGTTGCCCAGGATCTCGCCCGCGATCTGCAGGGTCTCCGGGAACTTCTGGTCGTTGTAGCTGTCAATCAGCTTCTGCAGCTGCTTGCCCATCTTCGCGGACGCCTTTTCCTTCGGCTCCTCACGGGTGGCATTGGGGTACAGCACTTCGGCCTTGGCCTGCTTGCCACCGCGGTTGCCACGCTCGGACGAGCGCGACTGGGCGAAGGCATCGGTGACCACGGCGCCGGTCAGGGCGGTCGCGATGAGGACGGAAAGCACAGCTTTGTGGTTGCGGAAAATCATCGTTCACCTCGATCGAACCGCCGGTAGCGGCAAAGTCGGACTGTCAGAAAAATCTGAGCCGCCAAACGTATCAGAAACTTATGGCGTGAGAAATCGTTTTATGTGCTGCAATACAGCATAGATCTGCGCACTCACCCACACTTTGGCCGGCGACCGGCCGCCTGGGCCTGCTGGTAGACCGGTCCCAGGGCGGGTGCATCGCGCTGCAGTTCGCGGATACGGTTGGCTGGATCAGGGTGGGTGGACAGCCATTGCGGGCTGCGTCCGCCACTGGCGGCCATCATGTTCTGCCACAGGTCGACGGCCTGCGCGGGGTTGAATCCGGCGTCGGCCATCAACCGCTGGCCGATGACGTCGGCCTCCGATTCCTGGGTACGCGAGCCGGGCAGCAGGAAGGCGGTCTGCGCGCCCATGCCGCCCAGCTGGTTGACCGTGCTGGCCGCGCCATCGCCGTAGGCCGCGCCGGCCAGCGCGCCAAGCACCGCCAGGCCGGTCTGTGCGCCCATCTGCCGGGTGATGCGCTCTTCGTGGTGGCGGGCGATGACATGGCCGATCTCATGGCCGATGACCGCCGCCAGCTGATCCTGGTTCTTGGCCACGGTGAAGATGCCGGTGTTCACGCCCACCTTGCCGCCGGGCAGGGCGAAGGCGTTGGGTTCCTTGTCGACGAAGACCGCCGTTTCCCACCGTACGCCACGGTACTGTTGGGGCAGCTGCGCCACCAGCGCATTGACCACGCACTGCACGTAGCCGTTCTGGCGGCCGTCGGTGCTGATCTTTTCCTTCTGCTTGGTTTCCGCGAACGCCTGCGCACCCAGCTGGTCGAGCTGGGCCTGCGACACCCCACCAACCATCTGCCGCCGCCCGGTGGGCGAGGTGGTGGTCGCACAGGCGCTCACCAGGGCGGTGATGAGCAGGGCGAGCAGCAGTGATTTCATGGAATCCCCCGTGTTCATGCAGGCAGTGTGTACCGGGCCCGCTTAATTTTTCGTCAAGCGGCCACGGCCTTACATCGACCCGAAGAACACAAGCGCGGCCAGGGCCACGGCGTTGTTCAGCGCATGGGCGGCGATCGCGGCCCACAAGGTGCCGGTGCGCTTGTACAGCCAGCAGAATGCGGCACCCATGCCGCCATAGACCAGCCACAGCTGGGCGATCTCGGCCGGGCCATTGGCGCTGGTGCCGGGCACTTCATGGATGAGGGCGAAGGCGAAGCTGCTCAGCACCAGGCCCAGCCAGGGGCGGCCGGCGCTCCACAGGCGCCCGAACAGCACGCGGCGGAACAGCAGTTCCTCATAGGCCGGGGCCAGCACCACCGCGAACAGCACCAGGAACAACGGGAAGCGTTCGATGGCGCTCTGCATCAGGGCCAGGTTGGTGGGTACCGGTTCGATGCCGAACTGCTTGGCCAGGAAGGCGATGCCATTGCTGCCGATCACGATCAGGGTGGCCACCAGCAGGGTCCAGCCCCAGGTGGACGGACGCCGCAGCGCCTGCAGGGAGGCCTGCCGTTCGACCACGTTGGCCGGGCGGCGCCAGAAGTACAGCAGCAGGGCAGCGCCACCGGTGGCGAACAGGGCCATCAGGATCTGCGCGAGGGCGCCGGGCCGGCCGAGTGCCTCGGTCATGGTCGCCGCATCCATCGCGCTGCCGTTGGCCTTCACGTTGGCCGAGCTGACAGCCACGGCGCGGTAAATGCCCCACAGCAGGCCGCTGACCATGCTCAGGCCGAACAGGGCGACGGCGCCGATGCCCAGATCGATGAAGAAGCCCGCCAGCGGGGAAGCGGCGCGGGGCGCGGCGGAAGCCGGCGGAACGGGCGGCGGTGCGGACGCCGGAACGGAAGCGGACATCGATTACCTGCGGTCAAGGGGCGAAGGCCGGCGCGCTTCCCCGCGCGCCGGCCGCGTACCGATTGTGTCAGATATCCAGGTTGGCGACCTTCAGCGCGTTGTCTTCGATGAAGTCGCGACGCGGTTCGACGACATCGCCCATCAGGGTGCTGAAGATCTGGTCAGCAGCGACAGCGTCTTCGATGCGCACCTGCAGCAGGCGACGGGTATCGGGATTGACCGTGGTGTCCCACAGCTGTTCCGGGTTCATTTCACCCAGGCCCTTGAATCGCTGGATCTGGCGGCCGCGCTTGGCTTCGTCCAGCAGCCAGGCCTGCGCCTTGGCGAAGGTATCCACTTCCACCGACTTGGCGCCACGGCCGATGGTCGCGCCCTCGCGCACCAGGCCATGCAGCAGCGTTGCAGCCTGGTAGATGGCGCGCAGTTCGCCGCCTTCGAAAGCGGCCAGCGGCAGTACCTGGATATGTTCCTCGCCCATGTGGCGGCGGGTCACCAGCACGGCGGCCGGACGTTCGTCGGTCGGTTCCTGCAGTTCCAGGCTGAAGCGCGCACTGCCCAGGCTGCCCTGGTTGAGGCGCTTGGCCAGCGCATCCAGGCCCTGGCCTTCACCGGCATTGCGCAGGTTGGCCAGGTCCATCGGCACGAAGTCGACCAGCGCTTCAAGCAGGTTGCGGTCGTAACGGTGCGCATTGCGTTCGATCGCATCGCGCGCGCCGGCAAAGCTCAGCAGCAGCTTTTCCAGTGCGGCACCTTCGATGCCGGGTTCGCCGGCGGCCGGCACCAGCACTGCGTTTTCCACCGCGTTGCTGGCCAGATAGCTGTCCAGCGCCGGGTCGTCCTTCAGGTACAGCTCCTGCTTGCCCTGCTTGATCTTGTACAGCGGCGGCAGGCCGATATAGACGTAGCCGCGCTCGATCAGCTCCGGCATCTGACGGTAGAAGAACGTCAGCAGCAGGGTGCGGATGTGCGCGCCGTCGACGTCGGCGTCGGTCATGATGATGATCTTGTGGTACCGCAGCTTGTCCGGGTTGTACTCGTCCCGGCCGATGCCGGTACCCAGTGCGGTGATCAGCGTACCGACCTGGTCCGAGGCCAGCATGCGGTCGAAGCGGGCACGTTCCACGTTGAGGATCTTGCCGCGCAGCGGCAGCACCGCCTGGTTCTTGCGGTTGCGCCCCTGCTTGGCCGAACCACCTGCCGAGTCACCCTCGACGATGAACAGTTCGGACAGCGCCGGATCCTTTTCCTGGCAGTCGGCCAGCTTGCCCGGCAGGCCGGCGATATCCAACGCGCCCTTGCGGCGGGTCAGGTCGCGGGCCTTGCGGGCCGCTTCACGGGCACGCGCAGCGTCGACGATCTTGCCGGCGATGGCCTTGGCTTCGTTCGGGTTTTCCTGCAGGAATTCTTCCAGACGCGCACCGAAGGCGTTTTCCACCGCCGGGCGCACATCGGAGCTGACCAGCTTTTCCTTGGTCTGGCTGGAGAAGCTCGGGTCCGGCACTTTCACCGACAGCACGGCGATCATGCCTTCGCGCATGTCGTCGCCGGTCAGGTTGATCTTGGCCTGCTTGGCGATGCCGTTCTGCTCGATGTAGTTGTTGAGCACGCGGGTCAGCGCACCGCGGAAGCCGGCCAGGTGGGTACCGCCGTCCTTCTGCGGGATGTTGTTGGTAAAGCAGTACATCGTCTCCTGGTAGGAGTCGGTCCACTGCAGCGCCACGTCCACGACGATGTTGTTGTGTTCGCCGGTGACCGAGATGACATTCGGGTGCAGCGGGGTCTTCAACTGCGCCAGATGCTCGACGAAGCTGCGGATGCCGCCTTCGTAGTGGAAGTCGTCGCGGCGGCCATCGCCACGCTCATCGGCCAGCACGATCTTGACGCCGGAGTTGAGGAACGACAGTTCGCGCAGGCGGCGGGCCAGGATGTCGTAGTGGAATTCGACGTTGTCGTGGAAGGCAACGGTCGACGGCCAGAAGCGCACGGTGGTGCCGCGCTTGGTGGTCGTACCCAGCTGCTTCAACGGGCCAACGGCAGCGCCGTTGCTGAATTCCTGCTGGTAGTGGGCGCCGTTCTGGAACACGTCCAGCAGCAGCTTCTGCGACAACGCGTTGACCACGCTGACGCCCACGCCGTGCAGGCCGCCGGAAACCTTGTAGCTGTTGTCGTCGAACTTGCCGCCCGCGTGCAGCACGGTCATCACCACTTCGGCCGCGGAAACCTCGCGGCCCAACTTGGCGCTCATCTGCTCGTGCTTGCCGGTGGGGATACCACGGCCGTTGTCGGACACCGAGACCGAGCCGTCGGCGTGGATCGTCACCGCAACATGGTCGGCGTGGCCGGCGAGGGCTTCGTCGATGGAGTTGTCGACAACCTCGAACACCATGTGGTGCAGACCGGTGCCGTCATGGACGTCGCCGATGTACATGCCGGGACGCTTGCGGACAGCCTCGAGCCCTTCCAGGGCGGTGATGCTGTTGGCGTCGTAGTTGCCGTTGTTTGCCGGGGTGTTCTGTTCGTCGGTCATTGCGCTTGCCGTAGGCTCCGCAGGTCGGTCACCGCACGAGGCGATGCGCCGGGTAAGAAGGGGTGCAACCTGAATTATACCAGCCGGGCCCTGCCGGCCCTGATGTAGCCACTATGGCACAGCCACGATCTGTGCATGTTCCACGTGGAACCGGGTGATGTCGGTGAGATCGACCAGCGCCGCCGGCGTTTCGGTAGCGGTAACGAAGATCTGCGCCGGACCGGACAACAAACGCTCCAGAACGCGCGCCTGATGGGTGCGATCCAGCTCCGACGCCAGATCGTCCAGGGCAATGACCGGCCACTGGCCCCGTTGCTCGGCGTAGTCCTCGGCCTGGGCGAGCAGGCAGGCGAGGGCGGTCAGCTTGGCCTGGCCCCGAGAGAGCGCGTCGCGACCGGGGATGCTGTGGAAATCCACGCTCCAGTCTGCGCGGTGCGGTCCCACCGAGGTGTAACCCGCCTGCCGGTCCCGGTCGCGCGCCAGCAGCAGTGCGTCGGCCAGTGGAAGTTCATGCCTGCGCCAGCCCGGACTGAGATCCAGCCCCTGGATGCCCAACTGCGGCGCCAGCGCGGAGGCCAGGGCGATCGCACGCTCTTGCAGCCGCTCCAGGTAATGCTGGCGGCGGCTGGTGAGGGGTTCTCCGGCTTCTGCCAGCTCGTGGTCCCAGGTATCCAGCATCCGCGACGGCCCGCCTTGCTTGAGCAGGGCATTGCGCTGCTTCAACGCGCGCGAGTATCGGCGCCACAGCGAAAGGAAGTCTGGTTCCACGTGGAACAGGCCCCAATCGAGGAACCGGCGACGAGGCTCACCGCCACCGCTCACCAGCGCATGGCTGCCAGGCTCGAAGGTCACTACCGCCAATGCGGCGCAGAGATTGCCCAACTGAGCAACGTCTTCACCGTCCAGTCGCCCCTTCCAGTCCTGACCACTGTGCCGAAGGCCGGCCTTCCGACGGTGCGGCGGGTGATCGGCCCGCTGCTCGTCCCATTCCACGAAGATTTCCAGAGCTTCCTGGCCCTGCCGCACCAGCCCATCGCGAACACGACCACGGAAGCTGCGCCCGTAGGCCATCAGATGCAGGGCCTCAAGCACGCTGGTCTTGCCCGCGCCGTTATCCCCGGTCAGCAGGTTCAGGCCTGGCTGGGGCGACAGTTCCACGGCGCTGAAGCGACGCAGATGGTTCAAGGCGAGACGACGGATCAGCATGGGACGCGAACGACCATCCGCACGGGGCGGTAGCAGGGCAGGGAATCCATCAGCTTACTGCATTGGTCAAGCCGGCCGCGGCGGACACGACACTGGCCCGCACGGGGTAGCGACATCGGTGCGCGTTCCCGGGTTTCACGTGGCACGAATGGCCTGGACGGCCAGCGGGGAAGGAATCCGTCCGTGAATTTCTTCAAATCTGTAAGACCGGGCAGGGTTCTTGGCCGCAGATTCCACGGATTTTTCGACGTCTGGCACGGCGATTCGATCAGCGCTGAAACGCATCCGCCTGGCGAGCGCAAGAATTCCTTGAAATCTGCCAGCCAGGGCCGTGCAACGTTCCACAGATTTCAAGAAATTCGCGGCCTTCGTTTCACGCTGTCCACAGCAGGTCTGTATGACTTATACACAAGGTATGGGCAATCTGTGGATAAAAAAGTCTGTTTCGCTTCCCTGGAAATCTATCCACAGCTTCCCCCCCAGCCCCAAGGGCTCCTATACAGGGGGTTTCAGGTCCATAAAGACGTTTTAAATCAAAGACATAAGACTATTTTCCACCAAATCTGGCCCTACCATCACCACCATGCTTTAGATTTATACCCAGATTTAAAAGCTTGGAAGGCCCCGAACGACAAACTGCTGGGCCTGTGGACAGTGCAGTCAGCAGAAGCAAGCTCACCCGTCATCCCGGCAGGGCGGATGACCTAAGATGCCGACGAAGACCATTGAGCTTTCCAGGAACGACCCTCGATGAGGGAAGACGCGGCCCTCCGCACAGTTCTCCAGCTCCCGACAGCCAACAAACAACCCTCAATGCCGGAGCATGGGATCCAGCCCCCACCCGCCACTGAAGCGCGCCCATTGAGGCAATCCCGGCAATGATCCACGTGGAACAAAAAAAAACGCCCGGGAGTCCCGGGCGTTCTCTGTTTCACGTGGAACAGCGCTGGAGTCAGAGACGCAGCGGCATGACCACATGGCGCGACTTCTCGCTGCTGGACTCACGCACCAGCGCCGAGGAGTTGGAATCGCGCAGCTGGATGATGACTTCCTCGTCGCGCAGGGCGGAGAGGGCATCCAGCAGGTAGTTCACGTTGAAGCCAATCGCCAGATCGCTGACGGTGGTGTCGGCCTCGATTTCTTCCTGGGCCTCTTCCTGTTCCGGGTTGTGCGCGCTGATCTTCAGGTTGCCCGGTGAGACTTCCACGCGGATGCCGCGGTACTTCTCGTTGGACAGGATCGCAGCACGCTGCAGCGAGGCACGCAGGGCTTCACGATCAACCTTCACTTCGCGGTCGGCGCCGATCGGGATCACCGCTTCGTAATCCGGGAAGCGACCGTCGATCAGCTTCGAGGTGAAAGTGACATCGTCGCGCTTGACGCGCACGTGGCTGCGGCCGACTTCCAGTTCGATCTCGCGATCCCCGCTTTCCAGCAGGCGCTGCAGCTCGGTCACGCCCTTGCGCGGCACGATGATCTGGCGCTTGGAACCGCTGGGCTTGGCCAGGTCGGTTTCACACAGCGCCAGGCGGTGGCCGTCGGTGGCGACGGTACGCAGGGCATCACCGCGCAGGTCGAACAGCAGACCGTTGAGGTAGTAGCGCACGTCCTGCTGGGCCATCGCGAACGCGGTGCGCTCGATCAGCTCCTTCAGGGTCGCTTCGCCGATGGCCACACGCTCGGTGGCTTCCACTTCGTCAACCGACGGGAAGTCGTTGGAGGGCAGGGTGGCCAGGGTGAAGCGGCTGCGGCCGGCCTGCACGGTGATCTTGTCACCGGTCTGCGAGACGGTGATCCGGCTGCCGTCGGGCAGGGCACGGATGATCTCGAACAGCTTGCGGGCGGGGATGGTGGTTTCGCCGTCCTGGGCATCTTCAACCGCGATCCGCGACACCATCTCCACTTCCAGGTCGGTACCGGTCAGCGACAGCTGGCCGTTCTGCACCTGGACCAGGAAATTGGCCAGAACCGGAAGGGTCTGGCGGCGTTCGACCACGTTGACGACCTGTGCCAACGGCTTGAGAAAGGCTTCGCGCTGCAGTGTGAAACGCATGTGGTTCCGTGCCCCTATGCTTTAAAAAATGTGGAATAAATCAAAAGCTTGGTGGTGCTGGTAGAGACAGAATCGCTGGAAAACAATGCTAAGTCTTTGTAATTAAAAGAATTTCAGACCTCGAAACCCTCTGCATTACCGCCCCCCAGGGGGTGGGGAAAGCTGTGGATAAATTCGACGCGTTTCCAGACGCCCTTTTTATCCACAACTCATCCCGCGCTTGCTACCGGATTCTGCACCGTTTTGTGCGATGACGCCTCATCGGCATCCGTGCATCATTCGCTCAGCTTCCGGATCAGCTTGTCCCAGTCCTCGCGGAGCTTGCCGTCGGTTTCCATCAGGGTGCGGATCTGGCGGCAGGCATGCAGCACCGTGGTGTGATCGCGACCGGCAAAGGCATCGCCAATCTCGGGCAGGCTGTGCTCGGTCAGTTCCTTGGTCAGGGCCATGGCGACCTGGCGCGGGCGTGCCAGCGAGCGGGTCCGACGCTTGGACAGCAGATCCTTGATCTGCAGCCCGTAGTAGTCGGCAACGGTCTTCTGGATGTTGGGAATGCTGATCGCCTGCTGCTGGGCGCGCAGCAGGTCGCGCAGGGTTTCCTGGGCGAATTCGGTGGTGATCGCGCGGCCGGTGAAATTGGCACGGGCGGTCAGGGTATTGAGCGCGCCTTCGAGGTCGCGCACGTTGGAGCGCATCTTCTTGGCGATCAGGAACGCAACATCATCGGGAATCTCGGCACCACGCTCGCGTGCCTTGGCCAGCACGATCGCGGCGCGGGTCTCGAAGTCCGGCGGCTCGATCGCGACCGACAGGCCCCAGGCAAGCCGCGACTTCAGGCGCGCTTCCAAGCCTTCGACTTCGCGCGGATAGCGGTCGCAGGTCAGGATGATCTGCTGCTTGCCATCGAACAGTGCGTTGAAGGTGTGGAAGAACTCTTCCTGGGTGCGGTCCTTGCCGGCGAAGAACTGGATGTCATCGATCAGCAGCGCGTCCACCTGCTGGAACTGGCGCTTGAACTGATCCATGGTCTTTTCCTGCAGGGCCCGGATCATCGCGCTGAAGAACTGTTCCGAACGCAGGTACAGCACCTTCGCACCCGGATTGGCCTGGCGCATGGCGTTGCCGGCGGCGAACATCAGGTGGGTCTTGCCCAGGCCGGTGCCCCCGTACAGCAGCAGCGGGTTGTGCGCACGGTCGCCCGGCTTCTGCGCCGCCTGGAAGGCTGCGGCCAGACCCAGCTGGTTGCTGCGGCCTTCGACGAAGTTGGCGAAGGTGTAGTGGTTGTCCAGGTTGCCGGCGAACGGCACCTGCGGTTCGGCCACGACCGCCGCCGCGCTGGAAACCGGCGCCTTCTGCGTCTCCGAGGGGCGCGGGCGCGAGCCGATTTCAAGGAAAACATCGCCGAAACCAGCGAAGTGCGTCAGCAGTTCGCGGATCCGGGCCAGGTACAGTTCACGCACCTGATCGACGATGAAGGCGTTCGGGGCATACAGCACCAGGCTGTCCGCGCGCAGATCGGCCTGCAGCGGCTTCAACCAGGTGTGAACGTCTTCAGGCGGAAACTCCGCTTCGAGGCGTTCGAGACTTCGGGACCAGGCATCCATCGGCAATAATCGTCCGGTGGCCTGTGGATAGGCGCGACAACGCGCCCAAACACAGGCCTGAAAGGGGGGAAATGGATGGCTCAGACTACCACCGAGCGACCGGCTTCGGAATGCTTGTCCCCTACTTATTCACAAAAACATCCACAGCTATTGCACAGGCCGGTGAATTGGCGTAGTCACAAGGGGTTGACGCGAGGGGGGAGACCTCTCTAGAATTTCCGGTTCTTTCCCGTCCCATTCATACGAGAGGCCCACATGGCCACCAAGCGCACCTACCAGCCCAGCAACCTCAAGCGTAAGCGCGACCACGGCTTCCGTGCCCGTATGAAGACCGCTGACGGCCGCAAGATCCTGTCGCGTCGCCGCGCCAAGGGCCGCAAAGTCCTGAGCGCCTGATTGCCATGCCGCACATCGCGGCAGACGCAATCTCTTCGACAGTGAATACTGCAGACCCGCGCAAGCGATTCCCTCGCTCTGCGCGGGTTCGCACGCGTGCCGAATATTCAACGGTCTTCAACGGCGCCCGCCGTGTGTCCGATCCGCTGATGACCCTGCACTGGCTGCCGGCTGACCGGCCGGCCAGGCTGGGTCTGGCGGTTTCCCGCAAGGTCGATCCGAACGCCGTAGGGCGTAACCGGATCAAGCGCGTCCTGCGCGACATCCTGCGTCAGACACGAACCGAAATCCAGCCAGGCGACTTCGTCGTCGTGGCTCGTAGTGCTGCGCGTTCCGCCAGCAACGACGACATCCGCCAGGCCTTCCTGCGCCTGCTGCGGCGCCTGCGTGCATTGCCCGCGCCGGGCATGGACGGCACAATGCCGCCGCCTGATGGCATCGCAACTCCTTCTTTGACCGAGCCGGCATCGCGTCCCGGCACCGCCGAGCCTGTCCGCTGATGAACCAGACCCGCGTATTCCTCATTTTTGCCTGGCTGATGGTGGCCGTGCTGCTGTGGATGGAGTGGAGCCGTGAAAAGGCCGCCCCCACCCCCGCCCCGACCACCAGCTCGGCCCCGGCCGCCGCACAGAGTGTTCCGGGCGCAACCCCGGGCAGCAGTCCCAGCGCGCAGGTCCCCGGTGCCCCGGGCCAGGCGGCAGTGCAGGCCCAGGCCAGCGCCACCCCGGCCGCCCAGCGCGTCACCGTCACCACCGATGTGCTGCGCCTGGTGCTGGACGGCGGCCGCGTGCTTGACGCCGAGCTGCTGCAGTTCCCGCAGACCAAGGACGAAGGCAGCCCGCCGGTCCGCCTGCTGACCGAAGACCCCGCCCATCCCTACAGCGCGATCAGTGGCTGGGCCAGCGAGGACAAGAACACGCCGGTCCCGGGCGCTGACGGCTTCAAGCTGGTCGGTGACACCCGTGACTTCGTCCTGGCCAAGGGCCAGAACGAGCTGCAGATCCCGTTCGTGTGGACCGCCGACAACGGCGTGACCATCAAGCGCACCCTGACCGTGTCCCGCAACGAGTACGCCGTGCGCTTCAAGGACGAAGTCAGCAACACCGGCGCCGCGCCGTGGAACGGCTACGTCTACCGCACCCTGGACCGCACCCCGACCATCCTGTCGCGGAGCATGACCAACCCGGATTCGTTCAGCTTCAATGGCGCCACCTGGTACGACAACGACAAGAAGTACCAGCGTCGTGCGTTCAAGGATTACCTGGAAGACGGCGCGCTGAACCAGAACATCACCGGCGGCTGGCTGGCGATGCTGCAGCACCACTTCTTCACCGCCTGGATCCCGCAGAAGGACCAGACCGCGCACTACGTGCTGTCGCAGGTGGCCGGTCGTGACCTGATCGAAGCCCGCGGCCCGGCCTTCACCGTGGCCCCGGGCCAGTCCACCAGCACCGAGGCCCGCCTGTGGGTCGGCCCGAAGCTGGTCAACCAGATCGCCAAGGAAGACGTGCCGGGCCTGGACCGCGTGGTCGACTATAGCCGCTTCTCGATGATGGCGGTGATCGGCCAGGGCCTGTTCTGGGTGCTGAACCAGGTGCACAAGCTGGTCGGCAACTGGGGCTGGGCGATCGTCGGCCTGGTGGTGCTGCTGAAGCTGGTGCTGTACCCGCTGTCGGCCACCCAGTACAAGAGCGGTGCCAAGATGCGTCGCTTCCAGCCGCGCATCGCGCAGCTGAAGGAACGCTATGGCGATGACCGCCAGAAGTTCCAGACCGCGATGATGGAGCTGTACAAGAAGGAGAAGATCAATCCGATGGGCGGCTGTCTGCCGATCCTCATCCAGATGCCGATCTTCTTCGCCCTGTACTGGGTGCTGGTGGAATCGGTCGAACTGCGCCAGGCGCCCTGGTTCGGCTGGATCCAGGACCTGACCGCGCGTGACCCGTACTTCATCCTGCCGGTGATCAACGTGGCGGTGATGTGGTTCACCCAGAAGCTGACCCCGGCACCGGGCATGGACCCGATGCAGCAGAAGATGATGCAGTTCATGCCGCTGGTGTTCGGCGTCATGATGGCCTTCATGCCGTCCGGCCTGGTCCTGTACTGGGTGGTCAACGGTGGCCTGGGCCTGCTGCAGCAGTGGTGGATGACCAAGCGCCATGGCAGCGAGCCGGTGCCGGCCACCACCGCCCCGGCCCCGGTCAAGAAGAAGTAATCGGTAGAGCCGGCCGCTGGCCGGCTGACCTCAGCAAAAGCCCGCCGCAAGGCGGGCTTTTCGCATGCGGCGTTAGAATCGCCGCACACCGTTCCTGCCACCTTCGAGTCCGCCATGCCGCGTGCGTCGTCGTTCCGCCTGTTCCTGCCCTCGCTGTTGTTGACCCTGGTCGTTGCCGGTTGCGGCGACAAGGACGCGAAGGCGCCGGCGACCACCGTCACCCAGCCCAGTGCGCAGGCCGCGGCCGCCGCCGATCCGGCCGCCGCACCGCTGCTGGCTGCGCTGCAGAAGCAGCTCGATGGTTACCGCCGCATCGTGGTGCTGCTGGCCGATGAAGAGAAGCAGAGTGATGCGGACCGGCAGACGTCCACGCGTGTCGGCCAGCAGCTGTTTCACGACGGCCTGGAACAGCGCACCGCCATTGCCGCCGAGTTCGACAGCCTGCTGCGCGGTGGCAGCCCGCAGCGCTTCGCCACCCTGGGCACCGTGCTGGACTACATCGAATCCGCACCGGAACTGTTCGATGCCGACCGGCTCGCCTTCCGCGAAGTGCTGCGTGACCTGCATGAGCGGGTCGGTACTGATTCCTCGCTGCCGGCGGTGAAGCTGCACCAGCGCATCGGCGAGGACCTGGACGCGCTGGACGAGATCGAGCGCAACTACAACCAGGAACTGACCCGCATCTTCAGCCGCTTCGAGCGCACCCGCGCCATCGACCTGAAGCGCGAGAAGTGGGAGGACTACATCGCCCACCTGCACAAGGACTACAGCCGTGAGGCGATCCTGCGCGACTACGGGGTGATCGAGCCCTACCCGATGTCGATGAAGGACAGCGACCGCGAGATCTTCGGCCGCGACCTGCCGCCCAAGACTGTGGTGCTCACCTTCGATGATGGCCCGCACAAGGCCTATACCGATGAAGTGGTGGCCATCCTCAAGCGCTACGACGTGCCGGGCGTGTTCTTCGAAGTGGGCCGCAACCTCGGCAAGGTCGAAACCGACGGCAAGGTCAGCCTGGGCCCGATGGCGAAGATCAGCCGCAACCTGATGGAAGAGGGCTACGCGGTGGGCAACCACAGCCTGACCCACGCCCAGCTGTCGCGCACCACCGGCGACGCGCTGCGCCAGCAGGTGCTGGACACCGACACCCTGCTGAAGGACGTGGACAGCAAACGCGCGCCGCTGTTCCGCTTCCCCTACGGCGCGCGCAACGCCGAAGGCCTGCAGCTGCTCAACGAAGCCGGGCTGAAATCGATCATGTGGAACATCGATTCGATGGACTGGGCCGACCCGGTACCCGAATCGATCGTGCAGCGCGTGCTGGGCCAGGTGGACAAGGAAAAGCGCGGCATCATCCTGTTTCACGACATCCACGACCGCGCGGTGAAGGCACTGCCGCAGATCCTCGACCGGCTGATCGCCGATGGCTACCAGTTCGCCGGCTGGAACGGCCGCGACTTCAGCGTGGCCCGCGCACGCAAGGGCGCAGCCAGCGATGCCACCGTCACCACCGGCTACGAGAAGTCGTGGGCGATCGTGGTCGGCATCGACAACTACGCCAAGTGGCCGAAGCTGGAATATGCCAGCCACGATGCGCAGGCGGTGGCCGACACGCTCACCGGGCAGTTCGGCTTCCCGTCCTCGCAGGTGATCGTGCTGAAGAACGAACAGGCCACCCGCAACAACATCCTGGCTGCTTTCCACGACCGCCTGTCCGACGACCGCACCGGCAGGAACGATCGCGTGTTCGTGTTCTTCGCCGGCCACGGCGCCACCCGCCAGCTCGCTTCCGGGCGTGACCTGGGCTACATCATTCCGGTCGATTCGGACCCGAAGGAATTCGCCACCGACGCCATCGCGATGACCGACATCCAGAACATCGCCGAGAGCATGCAGGCCAAGCACGTGATGTTCGTGATGGATGCCTGCTACAGCGGCCTGGGCCTGACCCGTGGCGGTCCCTCGTCGTCGTCGTTCCTGCGCGAGAACGCACGCCGCAGCGCGCGGCAGATGCTGACCGCCGGCGGTGCCGACCAGCAGGTGGCCGACGCCGGCCCGAATGGCCATTCGGTGTTCACCTGGGTGCTGCTTCAGGCATTGGCCGGCAAGGGCGACCTCAACGGCGATGGCCTGATCACCGGTACCGAGCTGGCTGCCTACGTGGCGCCGGCGGTCTCGGCGGTTTCGCACCAGACCCCGGCCTTTGGCAGCCTGCCCGGTTCGCAGGGCGGCGAGTTCGTGTTCCAGGTGCCCGACAGCCAGGAATACCTCAACGCCGATACGCGCCAGTTGACCGCCGATGCGATCGCGCTGAACAACAAGGTCGATGCTGCCAGCGAGGCCAAGGGCAGCCAGGCACCGGTGACCGTGGCCGATCTGCAGGGTGGCAAGGCCAAGCTGGTGGTGCCCACCGCCGGCCCGGCCTCGGACCGCCAGCGTGCGCAGCAGGCCAATGACCGCGGCCTGCAGCTGTACCGCGAGAAGCAGTACGACGAAGCGGTAGCCCAGTTCACCGAGGCACTGAAGCTGCGTCCGGACTTCGCCCAGGCCGCCAACAACCTCGGCTTCGTCTACTACCGCCAGCAGCGCTACGCCGAAGCCGCGCGCTGGCTGGAAAACACCCTGAAGATCGACCCCTCGCGTGCCGTGGCCCACCTCAATCTGGGCGATGCCTACTTCAACGCCGGCGACAAGGCCAAGGCGAAGCAGGCCTACACCACCTACCTGGCCCTGCAGCCGCAGGGCAGCGGCGCCGCACAGGCGCGCGCGCAGCTGGAGAAGCTCTGAGCCATGAACGATGTGACCCGCACCGATACCATCGTCGCCATCGCCAGTGCCCCCGGCGCGGGCGGCGTGGGCCTGCTGCGGCTGTCCGGCCCGCGCGCTGCGGCCATTGCCAACGCCCTGGGCGCGCCCACCCTGCGCCCACGTCACGCGCACTACGCGCGGCTGCGTGATGCCGACGGTGAGGTGATCGACGATGGCATCGTGCTGTGGTTCCCCGCGCCGAACAGCTTCACCGGCGAAGAGGTGGTGGAACTGCAGGGCCATGGCAGCCCCGTACTGCTGCAGCAGCTGGTCGCGCGCTGCATCGCGCTTGGTGCGCGCCAGGCGCGGCCAGGTGAGTTCAGCGAACGCGCCTTCCTCAACGGCAAGCTCGACCTGGCCCAGGCCGAGGCCATCGCTGACCTGATCGCCGCCGGTGACAACCGTGCAGCGCGCGCGGCACGTCGCTCGCTGGATGGCGTGTTCTCGCGGCGCATCGAGGCGGTGGTCGAACAGCTGGTGCTGCTGCGCATCCACGTGGAAGCGGCCATCGACTTCGCCGACGAACCGCTGGATACCCTGGGCGGTGCGCAGGTGCGCCGTGAGCTGGAACAGGCGCGCGCTGATCTTGCGCTGCTGCGTCGTGATGCCGAGCGCGGCCGCCGCCTGCGCGACGGCCTGCATGCGGTGCTGATCGGCCCACCGAATGCCGGCAAGAGTTCATTGCTGAACGCCTTGGCTGGCAGCGAGCGCGCCATCGTCACCGACATTGCCGGTACCACCCGCGACACCCTGCGCGAGACCATCCGCCTGGACGGCCTGGAGCTGACCCTGGTCGACACAGCGGGCCTGCGCGACGGCGGCGATGCCATCGAACGCGAAGGCATGCGCCGCGCCCACGTGGAAATCGAGCGCACCGACCTCGCGCTGATCGTGCTGGACGCGCGTGACCCGGCCGCCGGTGAAGCCGCGCTGGGCGAGGCCGTGGCGGCGGTGCCACACAAGCTCTACATCCACAACAAGTCGGACCTGCTGGACGCGTTGCCGGCGCTGGACGACCCGGACCGCGTGTTCGTCTCCGCTGCGACCGGCGCCGGCCAGGAAGACCTGCACGCGCGCCTGCGCAGCATCGCCAGTGCCGGGGCAGGGGAGCAGGTGGACGGCGAGTTCTCCGCGCGCACCCGCCATGTGGATGCGATTGAACGCGCGCAGGACCATGCGCAGCGCGCCGATGGTGAGCTGGTGCATGAGCACCTGGAACTGGCCGCCGAGGAACTGCGGCTGGCGCATGACGCACTGGGCGAGATCACCGGGCAGATGAGTGCCGATGACCTGCTGGGCAGGATCTTTTCCAGTTTCTGCATCGGCAAGTAATTGTAGAGCCGAGCCCATGCTCGGCTGACGGGGAGAACAGCCGGGCATGGGCTCGGCGCTACACCCCCACCTGTCACATTGCCGCCGCATACTGACGCCCATCACATACCGCTTGGGGAAGTCGCAGTGAAGTCGTGGGGTTGTGCGTTGCTGTTGTCGCTGGCCGTGGCACCATCGGTGGCCATGAGTGCTGAATCCTCCATTCCGGCCCCTGCCAAGGCCTCGGTCTACGGCCACCGCGGCGCCAGCGCATTGCTGCCTGAGCACACCCTGGCGGCCTACGCGCAGGCCATCTCCGATGGCGCCGACTACATCGAGCCGGACCTGGTGATGACCAAGGACGGCGTGCTGGTGGCCCGCCACGAGAACGAGATCGGTGGCACCACCGACGTCGCCGAGCACAAGGAATTCGCCAAGCGGAAGACCACCAAGGTCATCGACGGCGAGAAGGTCGAGGGCTGGTTCACCGAAGACTTCACCCTGGCCGAGCTGAAGACCCTCTACACCCGCGAACGCCTGCCCGAACTGCGCAGCACTGCCTTCGACGGCCAGTTCCGCATCGCCACGCTGGACGAGATCCTGGCCTTCCTGGTCCAGCAGGCCGGTCGTGCCAACCGCGGCATCGGCCTGGTGCCGGAGATCAAGCACCCGACCTACTTCCAGTCCATCGGCCTGCCGATGGAAGACAAGGTGCTGGCCGCGCTGCGCGGCAACGCCTATACCGCCGTCGCGCCGGTGACGATCCAGTCGTTCGAGACCGCCAACCTGCGCTACCTGCGCGGCAAGATCGGCCGGGGCAGCAACATCCGCCTGCTGCAGCTGCTGTGGAAGGGCGACACCCAGCCGGCCGACATCGCCAAGGCCGGCGGCAAGCTCACCTACGCACAGATGATGACCCCGGCCGGGCTGAAGGACATCGCCAGCTACGCCGATGGCATCGGCCCGGAGCTGCGTTCGATCATTCCGCTGGAGGCCAACGGTTCGCTGGGCACGCCTACCGCGCTGGTGCGCGATGCACATGCCGCCGGCCTGATGGTGATCCCGTACACGTTCCGCCCGGAAAACCACTTCCAGGCCAGCAACCTGCGCAAGGGTGCCGACAACGCCCGCAACCCGGAAGGCTCCATTGCCGAGATGCGCGCCTACCTGGCCACCGGCATCGATGCGTTCTTCACCGACGACCCGGCGCTGGGCCGGCAGGCGGTGGATGGCATGGGCGCCGCGGGGAACTGAAGCCGTAACGCGTCGCCGGGCACGGCCCGGCGCTACCCAGGGCGTCCGCACGGTAGCGCCGGGCCATGCCCGGCGGCCCTTCGTTTCAACCGCGCGGGTCTTCCGGCCGGCGGAACGGAATCACCACGTAATCCTGCCCCTCGCGCGGCTGCCACAGCACCGGCACGCGGCGCGGCGAGGGCGGCTCGAGCTCGTCGTCGGCCAGCGCCTCGACCTCGTCTTCCTCGTCCTCCCAGCTGTAGTGCGGGCGCGGTGTCATGGGATCGGCGTTGCGGAACAGCAGCGCAGCGATGATGCCGGCGAAGGCGCCGCCCATGTGCGACTGCCAGGACACGCCATCGGCATGCGGCAGGATGGTCATCAGCATGCCGCCGTAGAACAACATGCCGATCAGGCCGGTGGCGATCGCCGCGCGGTCGCGCCGCAGCAGGCCCAGGCTGGCCAGCAGGAACATCAGGCCGTGGGTCACGCCACTGGCGCCCAGGTGCACGCTGCCCGGGTTGCCCAGCATCCACGCGCCAATGCCCGAACCCAGCCACAGCAGGGGCAGGGCACGCACGGTCGCTTTCGGGTACACGCTGCCGGCCAGGGTGCCGAGGATCAGGATCGCAAAACCATTGGCGGCGATATGCTCAACCGAGGCATGCAGCATCGGGCCGCCGATCAGCCCCAGCAGCCCCTTGGCTTCCAGCGGGGCCACCGCCCACGGCCGCCAGTCGAAGCTGCCCTGCAGGGCGAACACGGCCACCAGCACCAGCACGGCGGCCAGGCTGACATTGAACGCCCGCAGGATGCGCATGCGGTCGTTGCGGGGAGCCGGCACGTCACCGGCGGGCAGGGGCGTGTTGTTGTCCATACCTCAGCAATGGCGGTGGCCGGCGCGAAACCAAGGCCACCGCTGCGGGAGAGTGGGGGCGGCCGACGGGACAATCCCGCCGGCCGCGCGCTGCACAGCAGTCAGGCTCAGGCCTGGCCGGCGCCTTCCTTCGGCGGGTACTTCAGGCTGAGCACCACGGTGGCGGCGATGATCGCCGCGACCACGCCCAGCGACACCGGGGTCGGGATCTTGAACAGGTCGATGATCATCATCTTGATGCCGATGAAGCCCAGCACCAGCGCCAGGCCGTACGGCAGCAGGTGGAAGCGGTCAGCCATGCCGGCCAGCAGGAAGAACATCGCACGCAGGCCCAGCACCGCGAACACGTTGGAGGTGAGCACGATGAACGGGTCGGTGGTGATCGCGAAGATCGCCGGGATGCTGTCCACCGCGAAGATCACGTCGGTCACCGCGATCAGGATCAGCACCGCGAACAGCGGGGTGAACCAGCGCTTGCCGTCGCGCATCACGCTCATGGCGTTGCCCGCGTAGTCCGGCAGCAGGCGCAGGTGCTTGCGCATCCAGCGCAGGGCCGGGTTGGTTTCCAGATCCGGCTCCTGGCCAGCGGCGAACCACATCTTCCAGCCGGTGAAGAGCAGGAAGGCACCGAACACATAGAGCAGCCAATGGAACTGGCTGATCAGCACGCTACCGGCGAAGATCATGATCGTACGCAGCACGATCGCACCCAGGATGCCGATGATCAGCACCTTCTGGCGCTGCTCCTCCGGCACCGCGAAGTAGCTCATGATCATCAGGAAGACAAAGATGTTGTCCACCGCCAGGGCCTTCTCGACCAGATAGCCGGTCAGGAATTCCAGGCCCACCTTGTTGGCCACCACCTGGCCGGCCGTCTCGTTGAGGTAGTACCAGAGGCCGCCATTGAACAGCAGGGCCAGCACGACCCAGCCGATGGACCACCACAGGGCTTCCTTGAAGGTGACCTTGTGCGGTCCGCCGTGTCGCATCAACACCAGGTCGACGAGCAGGGCGATGATGACCACCGCCACGAAGCCGCCCCACATCCACACATTACCGATCGTCTGCATTGGGAATATCCGTTGGAAAGATGAATGCCAGGCCGGACGGCGAGGATCTGCAACGGAGGATCGGGAGGGGGATCCAGGGACAGAGCTTCGCCAGTACGGCGAAGGTCTCGCTCGCAACCCCACGCGGGTGGGATTGCCGTTGCACCGGAGCCTGCGGGCTCGAATTGACGGCGACAACGTCTGGGAGCTACTCCCCTTCTGGGGCCGATTCTGCGGCCTGGCCGGACCGCCGTCAAATGGGGGGCCATTCCCCGCCCCTCGTAGCGTCGAGCTTGCTCGCCGGCCTTTGCTGAACGGTCCCGTTCAGTCGAGCAAGCTCGACTCTACAAAAGCGCCCCCGGCTACAATAGGCCGATGAATACCCCCCTTCCCGTTGTCCGCCTCAAGAACGCGTGGCGTTCCAGCCACCCGTGGATCTTCCAGAAACTGGTCGAGAAGCCGACCGTCAAGCCCAAACCCGGCTCCATCGTCGACGTGGTCGGCATCGATGGCGAATTCATCGGCCGTGGCTTCTACAACGGGCATTCGCGCATTGCCGTGCGCATCCTCGAAACCGACCCGAACGTGCCGGTCGATGCCGGCTGGTTCTCGCGCAGGATCGCCCAGGCGGTCGAGCTGCGCCGCGGCGTGCTGAAGCTCGATGCGGTGTCCGACGCCTGGCGTGTGGTGCACAGCGAGGGCGACGGCCTGTCGGGCCTGGTGGTGGACCGTTACAACGATCTGGTGGTGGTCGAGTTCTTCGCCGCTGGCATGTTCCGCCACCGCGAGTGGATCTACGAGGCGCTGCGCGAACAGTTCCCGGGCTGCCGCTTCCACAGCTTCGCCGACGAACACGTGCAGAAGCAGGAAAGCTTCGATTTCCACGGCAACACCACGACCGAAGCGTCGGTCATCACCGAGTACGGCATCAAGTTCCGCGCCGATCCGGCCGGTGCCCACAAGACCGGTTTCTTCGCCGACCAGCGCGAGAACCGCGAGTGGCTGAGCCAGCAGGTGGAAGGCAAGAGCGTGCTCGACCTGTGCTGCAACACCGGCGGTTTCGCCGTGTATGCCGCGGCGCGTGGTGCTTCGGAAGTAGTCGGCATCGACATCGATGAAGACGTCATCCAGATTGCCAAGGGCAATTCGCGCCTGAACAACGTGCGCCCGAAGTTCGTCCAGTCCGACATCTTCCCGTGGCTGCGCGATGCCGCCAACCGTGGCGAGCAGTACGACGTGGTGATCCTGGACCCGGCCAAGATGACCCGCGACCGCGACCAGGTCATCGCCGCGCTGAAGAAGTACCTGGACATGAACAAGCTGGCGCTGGGCGTGGTCAAGCCCGGTGGCCTGTTCGCCACCTTCTCCTGCACCGGCCTGGTGGCCGAGGACCAGTTCCTGGACATGCTGCGCCGCGCGGCTTACTTCTCCGGCCGCACGATCCAGATCCTGAAGGTGGCCGGCGCCGGTGCGGACCATCCGTTCATGGCCCACGTGCAGGAATCGCGTTACCTGAAGGCCGTGTTCTGCCGCGTGGTTGATTGACCGCGTGAAGCTGTAGAGCCGAGCCCATGCTCGGCTCGCGGTGCCTGATCAGTCGAGCATGAATCATCTCCACTGCCCGGCGGCAAGCATCCCGCGCATTGCGATGCGTTCGTGAAAGTGGCGCCCCATTGCTCAGGTGGCGCGGCTCGGCTCTACAAAAAGGCTGGGCGCAGCGTTATGGTCGGGCTCTTCCCATTCGCGGTGAGAGCCCATGCCTTCGTTGCGCCACCTGTCCGTCGTGCTTGCTGTGGCGCTGTGTGCGCCGCTGTCCGCCCACGCCATCGACTTCAGCGCACAGGAGCTGGCCCGGGCCAAGGCCCTGCAGCAGCGGTTGCTGACCCTGGACAGCCACCTGGATACCCCGGCCAACTTCGGCCGCGCCGGCTTCGACATCGAGCAGCGGCATGACCGCAACGCGCTTTC
This sequence comes from Stenotrophomonas maltophilia, assembly GCF_047782825.1. GTDB lineage: Bacteria > Pseudomonadota > Gammaproteobacteria > Xanthomonadales > Xanthomonadaceae > Stenotrophomonas. The sequence continues at coordinate 3,269,791 of NZ_CP180589.1, forward strand.
GCAGGTGGATTACCCGCGCATGGTCGAGGGCGCGCTGGATGGTGGCTTCTGGGCGATCTACACCGACCAGGGCGACCGCAGCGCGGCCGCGCACCGTGCCGAGCGCGATCACGGTCTGCAGCGCCTGATGCAGATCCGCGAGATGCTGGCGGCCAACCCCGAGCGCTTCGCACTGGCGCTGACCGCCGATGATGCCGCGCGCATCAAGGCCGCCGGCAAGCGCGTGGTCTACATCAGCATGGAAAACGCCAGCCCGCTGGTGGACGACCCCAGCCTGCTCTCCTTCTACCACCGTGCCGGCCTGCGCCTGCTCAGCACCGTGCACTTCGCCAACAACGAGTTCGCCGATTCGGCCACCGACCCCAAGGGCGCCGAGTGGAAGGGCCTGAGCCCGGCCGGCAAGGAGCTGGTCCGCGAGGCGGTCAAGCTGGGCATCGTCATCGACCAGTCGCACGCATCGGACGCGGTGTTCGACGACCTGCTGGCGATGATGCCGGTGCCGTTCGTGCTGTCGCACAGCTCGGCCAAGGCGGTCTACGACCACCCGCGCAACCTGGACGATGCGCGCCTGCGCAAGCTGGCCAAGGCCGGCGGCGTGATCCAGGTGAATGCCTATGGCGGCTACCTGATCGATACCGGCAAGACGCCCGAGCGCAAGCAGGCCGAAGAAGCGCTGAGCAGGCAGATGGGCGGCTGGGAAGGCATGGGCATCGAGCAGGGCGTGGCCCTGCAGAAGGCCGAACAGGCGCTGGACCACGAGCACCCGGTGCGCCACGCCAGCCTGGACGACTTCTTCGCCCACTTCGAGCACATCCTGACGGTGGTCGGCCCCGACCACGTCGGCATCGGCCTGGACTGGGATGGCGGTGGTGGCCTGAGCGACCTGCCCGATGTCAGCCAGCTGCCGAAGATCACGGCCTGGCTGCTGCGCAAGGGCTACAGCGAACAGCAGATCGCCGCCATCTGGGGCGGCAACCTGCTGCGGGTGATGCGCCAGGCACAGGATTACGCCGCAGGCAAGTAGAGTCGAGCCGCGCCCGACCGCGCCTTTATAGAGTCGAGCCATGCTCGACTTCGCCTTTGTAGAGTCGAGCCATGCTCGACTTCGCCTTTGTAGAGTCGAGCCATGCTCGACTGCTTCTGCCAACAGCAGTCGAGCACGGCTCGACTCTACAGATCAGCGCGCGATCAGCGCATTGCGGCGGCTGTACAGGAAGTACAGCACCAGGCCGACCACGTTCCAGATCAGGAAGTACAGCTGGGTGGTGTGCGGCAGGCTGATGAACAGATAGATGCAGCCCAGCGCGGCCAGCGGGCCGACCACGAAGGCCAGCGGCGTGCGGAAGCTGCGCTCGCGGTTCGGCTCGCGCACGCGCAGCACCACCAGGCAGATACCCACCGCGGTGAACGCGGCCAGGGTACCGGCATTGGCCAGCGCGGCGATTTCGTCCAGGCGCGCCACACCGGCCAGCGCCGACACCACCACAGCAGTGAACAGCGTGGTCGCCACCGGCGTACCTGTGCGTTCATTGACCTTGGACAGGCCGCGCGGCAGCAGGCCATCGCGGCTCATCACGAAGAAGATGCGGCTCTGCCCGTACAGGAAGGCCAGCAGCACGGTGGGCAGGGCGATGATCGCAACCACGCCGATGAACATCGCCGCCTTCGGGCTGCCCAGCTCACGCATGATCAGCGCCAGCGGCTCGGCGCTGTGGCCGAACACCGCATAGCTCATCGCACCCACGGCCGCCAGCGCCACCAGCACATAGACGATGGTGCAGCCGACCATGGAACCGATGATGCCGATGGACAGGTCACGGGCCGGGTTCTTGGTTTCCTCGGCCGCGGTGGAGATCGCATCGAAGCCGTAGAAGGCGAAGAAGATGATCGCCGCCGCCGCCATCACGCCGCGCTCGACGCCATCGGGGCCCAGCGACTTGGCAAAGCCGTAAGGCATGAACGGCTGCAGGTTGGCGGGGTCGAAGGCGGGCAGGGCCACGGCCACGAACACGGCCAGCGCGATCAGCTTGAACACCACCAGGATGGCGTTGAGGGTGGCGCTTTCCTTGGTGCCGGCCATCAGCATCAGGGCCACCAGCCAAGTGATGACGATCGCCGGCAGGTTGATCATGCCGCCCGCCACGTGCGGGCCGGCGGCCAGCGCCGCAGGCAAGGTGATGTCGACGCCGAACTGGGTGTTGATCCACGCCAGGAAGCCGACGAAGTAGCCGGACCAGCCCACCGCCACCGTACTCACCACCAGCGAGTACTCCAGGATCAGGCTCCAGCCCACCACCCAGGCGAACACTTCGCCCAGTGCACTGTAGCTGTAGGTGTAGGCACTGCCGGCGGCCGGCATCATCGTCGACAGCTCGGCGTAGGACAGCGCCGCGCAGGCACAGACCGCACCGGCGATGGCGAAGGAGATCAGCACCGCCGGGCCGGCCAGGTTGGCACCGACGCCGATCAGCGTGTAGATGCCGGTACCGACGATGGCGCCGATGCCCAGCGCGATCAGGTGCGGCCAGCTGAGCGTCGGGATCAGGCGCCTGCCGGCTTCGTGGACGGTGACGGAATCTAGGGACTTGCGCCGGAACAGGGACATGCAGGCCTCGGAAGGGGTGACTAAGAACGACAAGTTCCCGAGTGTGACCGAACGCAGCGCAGCATTACCACTGACGGGGGTCATGCATGGCGGGGCGCGCGCTGCGCCCCGGCCAGGCTGCCGGAATCGGCACAATCCGGCGACAGCCACCGGTGTGCGTTGGTCCCGCCCGCCGCTACGACTCGATGTTGGCCATGCCACTGACCGAATAGCGTTCACCCGCAGCGGCATGCAGCGGGAAGGCGGCATCCAGTGCGTCCAGCGTGGCCGCATCCAGTTCCACCTGCAGCGCTCCGAGGTTCTCGTCCAGCCGTGCCTGCCGCGTCGTGCCCGGGATCGGTACGATGTGCTCGCCGCGCGACAGCACCCAGGCCAGTGCCAGTTGCGAGGCGGCGATGCCGCGTTCGGCGGCCAGCGCCTGCACGGTGTCCACCAGCGCCAGGTTGCGCTGGAAGTTCTCGCCTTCGAAGCGGGGCGAGGTACGCCGGTAGTCGTCGGCGTCGAAGTCATCCGGGCTGCGGATGGCGCCGGTCAGGAAGCCACGGCCCAGCGGCGAATACGGCACGAAGCCGATGCCCAGTTCCGCCGTGGTGGCCAGCACCCCGTTCTGCTCCGGATCGCGCGACCACAGCGAGTACTCGCTCTGCACCGCGGTGATCGGGTGTACCGCATGGGCGCGGCGGAGGGTGGCCGCGGAGGCCTCGGACAGGCCCAGCCAGCGCACCTTGCCCTGTTCCACCAGGCGTGCCATCGCACCTACGGTGTCCTCGATCGGCACGGTCGGGTCGACGCGGTGCTGGTAGTACAGGTCGATGTGGTCCACGCCCAGGCGGCGCAGGCTGGCCTCGCAGGCGGCCTGCACATAGTCCGGGTGGCCGTTGACCTGCCGCCCCTTCGGGTCGGTCGGGTCCAGGCCGATACCGAACTTGCTGGCCAGGAACACCTGGTTGCGGCGCCCGGCAATCGCGCGCCCGACCAGCACTTCGTTGGTGTGCGGGCCATACACATCGGCGGTGTCGAGCAGGGTCAGGCCACGGTCCAGCGCGTGCTGGATGACGGCAATGGCGTCCTCCTCACTGCTGCGGCCGCCGTAGTAGGCGCTCATGCCCATGCAGCCCAGGCCGAGGGCGGACACGGTGGGGCCGGCGGGGCCGAGAGTACGGGTCTTCATGCGGATCTCCTTGGGGGAAGCGCCGTGCCCGGATGGGCGGCGGCATGGGGCTTAGCTTCCTCCTGTCGATCATGTGGATAAACTGCGTACAACATGACTCACCTTGAAGGCTGGCTTCACAATGGATGCCTCCGCTCCGCTGACGGCCGTGGTCGCCTTCGTCCACGTGGCCGAGCATGCCAGCTTCACCCGCGCCGCCGATGCGCTGGGCGTGTCGACCTCGGCGCTGTCGCAGAGCGTGCGCGCGCTGGAAGCGCGGATGGGCGTGCGCCTGCTGCAGCGGACCACACGGCGGGTCAGCCTGACCGAACACGGCGCGCGTTTCCTGCAGCGCGTGCGCGGCGGCCTGGACCAGATCGACCAGGCATTTGCCGAACTGGACAGCGCGCGCTCGGTGCCTGCCGGGCGGCTGCGTGTGACCCTGCCGCGGATCGTCGCCGATCGCATGGTGCTGCCGCGGCTGCCCGATTTCCTTGCGCGTTATCCGCAGGTGCAGGTGGAACTGTGCGTCGACCCGGCGCTGACCGATCTGGTGGGCGAGGGTTTCGACGCCGGCATCCGCCTGGGCGAATCACTCGCACAGGGCATGATCGCGGTGCCGGTCGGGCCACCCGAGCGGCAAGTGGTGGTGGCCACGCCGGCCTACTTCGAGCGCCATGGCGTGCCGCAGACCCCGCATGACCTGCAGGGCCACGCCTGCATCGTGCACCGCTTGGCCAATGGCCGGTTGATGCCGTGGGAGTTCAGCCGCGAAGGCCACGACCTGGAGGTGGAAGTGAGCGGGCGGCTGGTGTTCAACGATGCCGGCGTCGCCCATCACGCCGTGCTGGCGGGGCTGGGCATGGCCCAGGGGTTCGCCTCGCTGATGGCCCACGACATCGCCGCTGGGCGACTGCAGAGCGTGCTGCAGGACTGGCAGCCGCCGTTCCCCGGCTTCCACCTGTATTACCCGGCGCGCGAGCAGATGGCTCCCAAACTGCGGGTGTTCATCGACCACCTGCGCGAGGGAATGCACGATAGATAGAGGCGAGCTTGCTCGACTGCTCCGCCGCCTTTGTAGAGTCGAGCCGTGCTCGACTGCTCTTTGCATCAATCGAGCCCGCTCGACGCTACAGTCAGCGGCTCGACGCCCGGCCAATGGCAGCCGTCTTGCTGCCATGCCTCGACGTCTTCAACGAACTCGGTGCGTCGTCCGTCGCGGGCGCGCTCGTAGCTGAAACCGTAGACGCGCGCACCCTGCGTACTCAGATGATAGCGCCCGTTGCGGCGGCCCTCGATGCGTTCTTCCCACACGCTGTCGAACTGGTAGGGGCGGTCTTCGGCCAGCACCGTCGTTTCCTGCGAGACCCGCTGCACCGGCAGGCGACCGCGCTGCCCGGCGTACTGCACGTCGGCGCTGCCATCGTCCAGCCAGCGCCACAGCAGGTGGATGCTGTCGTTGCGGCCACCGGTGAGGCAGCGATGGTCCCGCGCGGTCGCCGCCGCCGCGGTGTCGGCCAGCAGCACGGCGAACAGCAGCACCGTCAGCCGCCGGATCACCCGTTCAGCCCCAGGCGGATGCCGAAACCGACCAGGAACAGCCCGGCCACCCGGCGCAGGGCCGAGCTGATGCGCGGGTGCTGGATCAAGCGGCGGCGGGCCAGGTTGCCCGCGCCGATCAGCAGCGAGCAGTAGCCGATGCTGACCACGAAGATGATGCCGGCCAACGCTGCGAACGTGGCGATGCCCTGGTGTGCCTTCGGATCGATGAACAGCGGCAGGAATGCCATGTAGAACAGGATCGCCTTCGGGTTCAGCAGGCTGACCAGGATCGCCTGCTGGAAGTAGCGGCCCGGCTGCATGCGGATCGGGCCGGCGTCACCGCCTTCGTTCTTCGGCGTGCGCAGCAGGCTGATGCCCACCCACACCAGGTACGCCGCGCCCAGGTACTGCACGGCGTGGAACACCAGCGGGTTGGCCTTCAGCAGCGCGGCCACGCCCGCCAGGGCCAGCCACATCAGGATCTGGTCGCCGACCAGCAGGCCAGCCAGGGCGGTATAGCCGCCACGCACGCCACCACGCCCGGTGGCGGTCAGCAGGGTGAAGGTGCCGGGCCCGGGCAGGGCGAGGAACACCAGCACGGCGACCAGAAACGTCCACAGGTCCTGGATGCCCATCCACGGCATGGTACTGCTCACTATTGTTGCGGGGGGGCGCCATTGTCGGCCAGACCCGGCGCAGGCGACAGGGGGCCGCCGCCGCCGCCGGGCAGGCCGGACAGCAGCGGTTGCAGGTGCTGGTGCAGTTGCGCGTGCAGCTGCCGTACCGCCGGCGAAAACTGTTTGCGGTGTGGGCAGACCAGCTGCAGCGGAATGTGGCTGCCGACGCCGTCCAGCAGCACCTGCAGGCGCCCGGCCAGCACGTCCTCGCGCAGGTCCAGCCAGGATTTGTAGGTAATGCCTTCACCCGCCACCGCCCAGCGCCGGACCACATCGGCATCGTCGCAGACCAGCGGGCCGCGCACGGGAATCACCACACGCCGCCCCTCCACCTCGAAGGCCCAGCGATCGTGGGTGCGTCCCCCCAGCTGGTAGGCCAGGCAGTCGTGCTCGCGCAGGTCCTCCAGCCGCGCCGGCACGCCACGCCGCCGCAGGTAGGCCGGCGATGCCGCCAGCACGCGGCGGTTGCCCTCCAGCAGCGGCAGCGCCACGTAGCTGGCATCGTCGAAATGGCCCAGCCGTATCGCCACGTCCACCGGGTCGCGGAACACATCGGCCACTTCGTCGGACAGGCGCAGGTGCAGGCGCAGCCGCGGGTGGGCGGCGCGGAAGGCTGCCAGCCACGGCAGCAGCAGGTTGCGCCCGAAGTCCGACGGCGCCGACAGCTGCAACGTGCCGTGCAGGTCGGCATCCTCCCCCTGTACCCGCGCCTGGCCCTCGCGCAGCGTCGCCAGCACCTCCTGTGCATACGGCAGGTACAGCGCGCCTTCGCCGGTCAGGCGCAGGCTGCGGGTGGTGCGCACGAACAGGCGCAGGTCCAGCTCGCGTTCCAGCCGCGCGACCGCCGCAGCGACCTGGCCGGGCAGCAGGTCGGCCTCGCGCGCCGCCTGCGAAAAACTGCCCAGGGCAGCGGTGCGGACAAACAGCTGCAGATCGTCGAAGCGGACCATTTTCATCGCTGGAGTGAAAGTGATGCCCGATTCTGCGCCTTTCTGCGGCAGCGCGCGCGGCGCACGCTGTGTTCTCCTTCCCCACTGGACCGCTGCCATGCGCGCCATTGCCTACACCCACGCCGGCCTGCCGATCGATGACCCGCAGGCCCTGATCGACATCGACCTGGACCTGCCGCAGCCGGGCCCCCGCGACCTGCGGGTGGCGGTGCGCGCCGTGGCGGTGAACCCGGTGGATACCAAGGTGCGCCGCAACGCCGCCACCGAAGGCCCGCGCGTGCTGGGCTGGGACGCCGTGGGCGTGGTCGATGCGGTGGGCAGCGAAGTGACCCTGTTCCAGCCCGGCGACGCGGTCTACTACGCCGGCGTGATCGACCGCCCGGGCAGCAATGCCGAATACCAGCTGGTGGACGAGCGCAGCGTCGGCCGCAAGCCCGCCAGCCTCGACGATGCCGCCGCCGCGGCCCTGCCGCTGACCGCGATCACCGCCTGGGAACTGCTGTTCGACCGCCTGCGCATCGCCGAGGGCGGCGGTGAAGGGCAGACCCTGCTGGTGATCGGCGCGGCCGGCGGCGTCGGCTCGATCCTGGTGCAGCTGGCACGCACGCTGACCCAGCTGACCGTGATCGGCACCGCCTCGCGCCCGGACACCCAGGATTGGGTCTACGCGATGGGCGCGCACCACGTGATCGACCACAGCCTGCCCCTGGCCGAAGGCCTGGCCCGGCTGGGCATCCCGCAGGTCGAGCACGTGGCCAGCCTGACCCACACCGACCAGCACTACGCGCAGATCGTGGAGGTGCTGGCGCCGCAGGGGCAGCTGGGCCTGATCGACGACCCCGGCCAGCTGGACGTGATGGCGCTGAAGCGCAAGGCGCTGTCGCTGCACTGGGAACTGATGTTCACCCGCCCGCTGTTCAAGACCGCCGACATGCAGCGCCAGCACGACCTGCTGAACCGCGTGGCCGAGCTGATCGACGCCGGCGTGCTGCAGACCACGCTGGGCGAGCACTTCGGGCGCATCAATGCCGCCAACCTGCGGCGCGCGCATGCGCTGGTGGAGAGCAATCGCGCGAAGGGCAAGATCGTGCTGGAAGGCTGGTAGGGATCCAGGCCAACGGCTGAGCCCCTCGTGGCTGGTCGCGGAAAGCAAAATCCTGCGCTTGGGCGGGCGGGTGGGTTGCGCGGGGGACGCCGTGAATCCGTCCATGGAGGCTTGTCAGCCGCATCCATGCGGCCGACACCCCCGCGCAACCCACCCGCCCGACCTCTGACAATTTCCGTGCGCGTCCAGCCACGGAAAAGAAAAAGAAGAGCAAAAGCCGGTCGCTTCGCTCGTGTGTCGACCAAGGTCGACCAGAGCAGGTCCCGTGCCGACCAACGGTCGGCACCCACCATCAGCAGCGGGAAACTGTCGAAGGCGGGGTGGGTCCGGTTGAGGGGGTGTGAGCGGCATGGATGCCGCGACCAAGCCCCATGGATGGGTTTACGGCGTCCCCCTCAACCGGACCCACCCCGCCATCCCACGGAAAGCCAGCCTCTGCCGTTGCTCTGGCTTCGGCTTCTGCAGGTGCAGGGCTGCAAGCCCTGCAAAAAGACCCACCCCTCAGGCAACCCCGTTGTCGACGTGCGCGGCAAACCCCGGCTGCCGCCGCAACCGCTCGAACCACGCATCGACATTCGCCAGCACCGGCTTCTCGCCCGGCGTGCAGCGCCAGCGCTGCGTCGACAGGCCCAGCACGATATCGGCCAAGGTGAAGGCCTCAATGGCCACATGCGCGTGGCGCGCCAGCTGGGCATTCAGCATCGTCATCAGCCGGTTCCACTGCACCAGGCTCGCCGCCGCCCGCGCATCATCCGGGTAATCCGCATGCCCGCGCACCCGCGCCATGAACACCTGGCGCCACGCCGTGTTCAGATCGGTGGCCTGCCAGTCCATCCACTGTTCCACCCGCGCTCGTGCCTGCAGCTCCATCGGCAACAGGTCGTGGCGGCCGGCGCGCGCGGCCAGGTAACGGCAGATGCTGTTGGATTCCCACAGCACCAGGTCGCCATCACGCAGCACCGGCACCTGCCGGTTCGGATTCAGCGTGGACAGCAGCTCTGCCGATGGCGCCGGTTCGTGGCGGAGCGGCAGGTCCAGGCCGGCGCACAGCCACAGCACCTTGCGGACGTTGATCGACGTGGGCTTTCCGTACAGGACGAGCATGGCGGTGACGCAGCAGTTGAGACCGGGCCAGCCTACACTGGCCACATGCAAACTGAATTCCTGCTCATTGGCGGCCTGTTGCTGGCCGTCCTCGTCCTGCAGCTGGTCGCCCTGCTGCGCCGTCCCCCGCACGATCGCCTGGAACAGGCGGTACGCGAAGAAGCGCGGGCCGGCCGCAGCGAACTGCGCGAACAGCTGGATGGCTTTGCCCGCGCGCTGACCGACCTGTCCACCCGCACCGACCAGCGCCTGGACCTGCTGCGCGAGGCCCTGGGTGAAGATGCGCGCAAGGCGCGTGCCGAGGCGGCCGAAAGCCAGCAGCGCAGCGGCGCGCTGATGGCCCAACGGCTGCAGGAACTGCGTGGCCAGCTGGAAACCTTCGGCCAGCAGCAGGAGGCGCGCATCCACGCCTTCGGCCAGCAGCTTCAGGAACTCACCACCCGCACCGATACCCAGCTGGGCGCGCTGCGCCAGACCCTGGTGGACGATGCCCGCAAGGGCCGCGAGGAAGGTGCACAGTCGCAGCAACGCCTGACCGAAAGCCTGGGCCTGCGCCTGCAGGAACTGACCCAGCGCAACGAACAGCGCATCGCCGAAATGCGCGCCACCCTGGAAGAGCAGCTGCGCGCGCTGCAAAACGACAATGCGCAGAAGCTGGAGCAGATGCGCCACACCGTGGACGAGAAGCTGCAGTCCACGCTGGAAACCCGCCTGGGGCAGTCCTTCAAGCTGGTGTCCGAGCGCCTGGAACAGGTGCAGCGCGGGCTGGGCGAGATGCAGCAGCTGGCCACCGGCGTGGGCGACCTCAAGCGCGTGCTGACCAACGTCAAGAACCGTGGCAGCTGGGGCGAGGTGCAGCTGGAGAACATCCTCGAGCAGACCCTGACCCAGGAGCAGTACGCACGCGCGGTGAAGGTGCGCCCGGACAGCGGCGAAATGGTCGATATCGCCGTGCGCCTGCCGGGGCGTGGCGAGGATGCACCGGTGTGGCTGCCGATCGATTCCAAGTTCCCGCGCGAGGACTACGAGCGCCTGCTGGATGCACAGGAACAGGGCGAGGTGGAAAACGTGCGCCTGCAGGGCATCCAGCTGGAACGCGCGATTCGCGTGCAGGCCAAGTCGATCTGCGACAAGTACATCGTGCCGCCGCACACCACCGATTTCGCGGTGATGTTCCTGCCCACCGAAGGGCTGTATGCCGAGGTGATCCGCCGCCCGGGCCTGGTCGACCTGCTGCAGCGCGAGTACCGCGTGGTGGTGGCCGGGCCGACCACGGTCACCGCCCTGCTCAACAGCCTGCAGATGGGCTTCCGCACGCTGGCCATCGAAAAACGTTCCAGCGAGGTCTGGAGCCTGCTGGGCGCGGTGAAGAGCGAGTTCGGCAAATTCGCGGGCATCCTGGAAAAGGCCGAGAAGCAGATCAACACGGTGGGCCGCAGCATTGGCGAGGCCAGCCGCAAGACGCGCACCATCGAACGCCGCCTGCGCGGGGTGGAATCGCTGGCCAGCGAACAGGCGCAGCAGCTGCTGGGTGACCTGGCCGAACCGGGTGACGGCGACGAGGGCGACGGCGGCGAGAGCGAGGCCGAGGCCGAGGAAAGCTGAGCCCGTGGACCGACACACGGCGTGCATCGCCAGTGCGTATGCTGTCGGCCCGTCCATTCCGTTGGGTACCTCCCATGCACCTGCGTTCCTGCGCCAGCCTGGTTCTGGCCGCCCTGCTTGCGGCCTGCAGCAGCACGCCGTCCACCCCATCGGCGGCAGCGCAGGCCGCCGCCGATACCCCGGAAGCCACCGAGGCCTACCAGGAAGCGCGCGACGTCGATTGCCGCGCCGCCGGCGGTACCCTGCAGCCGCTGGGCCGCCTGCAGCGCGTGCAGTGCGTGATTCCCTATGCCGACGCCGGCAAGGCCTGCAGCAGCAAGCGTGACTGCAGCGGGCAGTGCCTGGCCTCGGGCGAAACCGAAGCCGGCGTGGTGGCCACCGGCACCTGCCAGCGCGACGTCAGCCAGAACTTCGGCTGCCGCCAGCGCATCGAGGACGGCAAGGCGCAGGGCACGATCTGCGTGGATTGAGCGTATTGCCGGCCAGCGTCCGGCACTACCGGCATCCGGCAGCGCTATGCTGGTGGATCTTTCCACGGCATAGCCGGAGCCCCCGCGTGAGCACCCCGATCCAGGATATTTCCCTCACCACCATCGACGGCCAGCCGTCCACCCTGGGCGACTACCAGGGCAAGGTCCTGCTGCTGGTCAACGTCGCGTCCAAGTGCGGCCTGACCCCGCAGTACGAAGGCCTGCAGGCGCTGTACGCGGAAAAGCAGGCGCAGGGACTGGAAGTGCTGGGTTTCCCGGCCAACAACTTCCTCGGCCAGGAACCGGGCAGCGAGGCGGAGATCCAGCAGTTCTGCCAGCTGACCTACGATGTCACCTTCCCGATGTTCGCCAAGATCAGCGTGGCCGGTGAAGACGCGCACCCGCTGTACCAGCAGCTCACCGCGGCCCAGCCGCAGGCGATCGGCGAAGGCCCGCTGCGTGAGCGTCTGGCCAGCAAGGACATCCCGATCCATGCCGCGCCGGCGGTGCTGTGGAACTTCGAGAAGTTCCTGGTCGGCCGCGATGGCAAGGTCATCGCCCGCTTCGCACCGGACGTGGCCGCCGATGATGCGCGCCTGCGCGAGGCCATCGAGGCCGCACTGGCTGCCTGATGGCCCAGGGTCGCCGCCCTTTCCCGCTGAAAGGGCTGCCAGGCCCCTGGCCACGCCCAGAAAAAAACCCCGCCTTGGCGGGGTTTTTTCATGCACCTGCTGCAGCGGTCAGTTGCTCCACTGCGGCATCGGCATCGCATCGACCGGGATCGGTGAATTGGCATCATCGCTGCCACGTTCACGCTTGCCGCGCAGATCGTTCTCGATCTGGTAGTTGCGGCGCTGCATCCAGGCATCGCGGGTCAGCGCGTATTCGTCCACCGCGCTGTCGCGGATATCGTCCAGCGCCATCAGCTGCGCGCGGGTGTCGACCAGCTGCAGGCCCTGCAGGCCGATGCGGATCTTGTCGTCCTCGATCGTGCGGATCGGCGACAGCGGAATATCGCCGGCCAGGCCGAACACATCGCGTACGGTACGCGGGCCGAAGAATGGCAGTTCCACGTAGCGCGAGCGACGCCAGCCCCAGGCACCCAGGGTCTGGCCGAAGTCTTCATTGCGACGTGGCACCATCGCCTTGCTGGCCGGATCGAACAGGCCACCAATGCCCAGCGTGCTGTTCATCAGGAAGCGGCCCAGGCTGTCCCAGGCATCGGCCGGGCGGCCCTGCAGCAGCTGGTTGGTGATGGTCAGCGGCGCGCGCAGGTTGCTGAAGAAGTTGCTCACGCCGGTGCGGGCGAAGCGCGGCACCACGTGGGTGTACGCAGTGGCCAGCGGCCGGGCGACGCCGCGGTCGACCGCGTTGTTGAACGCGTGCACCTTGCGGTTGAACGGTTCCCACGGGTCGTAGGCGGTGGCATCGGTGGTGCCGCCGTTGGCGCCGTACAGGGCATCGAAATCATCGTCGCCGCCCGCGGCGCTGGCGTCATCGGCCGCGGCCGGCGGGTTCTGCACGGCCGCGGTGGCGGCGGTGTCACCTGCGGCGGCGGCTGGCGGCGGTGCGTTGTCAGTGGCAGCAGCTTCGGCGGTGCCGGTGGCAGCCGTATCGGCGCCACTGTAGGCCGCCGTGGCAGCGGTATCGCCGCTGGCTGCGGGCACTGCCGTGCTGGCCACCGGTGCATCGCTGCGCGCGGGCTTGCCGGCACAGGCGCTGAGCACTGCGGCGAGGAGGATCAGGGGGAAAGTGCGTACGACGTTCATGTCAGCTCGCAGCAGAAGTTGCGTTGAAATCGAGGTCGGGCGACAGCCGGTAGGCTGCGCCCAGTTCGTTGAAGCCGGCCGGTGCACCGGAAATCGCCAGCGGATGGCCCTGTGCACGTGCACGCGCGGCCAGCTCGGCCAGCAGGGCCAGGCCGGCGCTGTCCACGCGCTCGATATCGCCCAGTTCCAGCCGCGCCAGCTGCGCCGGCAGGGCCTGCAGCTGCGGCCACAGCGTGATCACCGCGGCGCGGTCGAGCACCCCGCGCAGGCGCAGGGTGTCGCCTTCCAGCAGTGCCAGCGGCTTACTTGCCATTGCCCGCCGGCCCGGCCTGCATGCTGCCGCTGTGCAGTTCGGTGGCCACCTGCTTGATGCCCTTCTGGCGCAGCGGGGTGTCGAACTGGTTGCGGAAGGTCTGCACGTAGGAAATGCCTTCGATGTTGACGTCGAAGATCTTCCACTGGCCGTTCACGTTGCGCATCCAGTACTCGACCGGGGTCGCTTCGCTGCCGGCACGCACCAGCTCGGTGGCCACGCGCACGCCGCGGTTGCCCGGCAGCGGGCTTTCACCCTTCAGGCGGAAGCTCGGCTTGCCCTGGATGTTCAGCAGGGCCGAACCGTAGCGCTGCATCAGGCTGTCGGCCATCGCATCGGCGAACAGCTTGATGTCCGCGTCGGACGCGCCGCGGGCATGCGTGCCCAGCACCAGGCGCGCGGCATAGTCGCGGTCGAAGGTGCGGTTGAGCTCGCTGTCGATGTAGCTGCGCAGGCTGGCCGGGTTGCTGCTGAACTCGCTGCGGCGCTGCTGCAGGGTGTTGAGGATGCGGCTGCTGGCGTCGATCACCACCTTGCCGGCCTGGCCCTGCTGGGCAGTGGCGGCGGGAGCGGCGGCCTGGGCCTGGGCCAGGAACGGGGTGGCCAGCAGCAGCGACGAGGCGAGCAGGGCCGGGATCAGTTTCATCTTCATGGTTGCGGTTCCGTTGCAGGCGACGGGGCGCCATCGTTGGGCTTCTGGTCGGCGCCACCACCGGCGCCACCACTGAACATGTACTTGCCGACCAGCTGGATCAGGTCGACTGCCGGCTGGGTGAAGACGATCTCCTCACCCGGCTTGAGCACTTCCGGATCACCACCGGGCTGCAGACCGATATAGCTCTCACCCAGCAAACCACTGGTGAAGATACCGGCCGAGGTGTCCGCCGGCAGGTCCTTGACCTTGCTGTCCATGCGCAGGGTCACGATCGATTCGAACTTCACCGGGTCCAGGTCGATCGAGGCGACCTGGCCAACGGTCACGCCGCCGATCTTGACCGGCGCCTGCTTGCGCAGCTGGCCGACCTGGGAGAAGCGTGCCTTCAGCTCGTAGCCGCCACCACCGCCCCAGCTCCAGCGCTGGTTGGTCGAGGCCACCGCCAGCACCATCAGCGATGCCAGGGCCAGCAGCAGGAATGCGCCGACAGAGAATTCAAGTCTGGGACCGCGGATGGCCATGTGGATTACCTGATCGAGTCGTGGTGGCCACGCGCAGCGCGCACGGCCGATGGAAGGGTTAGGTGAACAACATTGCCGACAGCACGAAGTTGAACATCAGCACCAGCAGCGAGGCATTGACCACCGCGCGGGTGGTGGCCACCGAGGTGCCTTCGATGGTCGGCTCGGCGTGGAAGCCGACGTAGGCGGCCACCAGCGCGGCGGTACCGCCGAAGATGGCCGACTTCAGCATCGCCACGCCGAAGTCGTCCCAGAAATCCACGCTGCCGCGCAGGGCCGACCAGAACACGCCATTGTCCAGGCCCAGCACGTGCACTGCTTCAAAGTAGCTGGCGCTGATGGCCAGCGAACAGAAGATGCCGGTCAGCAGCGGCACGGTCAGCACCGCCGCCCAGAAGCGCGGCGCCACCGCCTTGGCCACCGGGTCGATCGCCATCAGCTCCAGCGCCTTGATCTGGTCGGTGGCGCGCATCAGGCCCAGTTCGGCGGCGATCGAGCTGCCGGCGCGGCCGATGAACAGCAGCGCGGTCAGCACCGGCGCCAGTTCGCGGTACAGCGACAGGCCCAGCAGGGTGGACAGCGCATCGGCCGCACCGAAGGTGGTCAGCGTGCGGTAGCCCTGCAGGGTCAGCACCAGGCCGACGAAGGCACCGCCCACGGCGATGATGGGCAGCGAGCGCGCGCCGATCTTGTAGATCTCGCGGGTCAGCTCGGCCAGGAAATCGCGGGTGGGCAACGAACCGCGCAGCACGGTGAGCGAGAACAGGCCGGCGCGGCCCAGCGAACGGGTGGCTTGCACGAACGGCATCAGGCAACCCTCGCCCGCGGTGCGGCATCAAACGGGATGGGGCCGTCGGGCTGGCCGTGCAGGAACTGCCGCAGCAGCGGGTCCTGGCTGGACTGCAGCGCCTCGGGGCTGCCCTGGAACACGATGCCGCCATTGGCGATCGCGATGACCTGATCGCAGATCGGCAGGGTCTCGTGCACGTGGTGGCTGACGATGATGCTGGTCAGGCCCAGGCTGTGGTTGAGGCGCTGGATCAGGCTCATGATCACCCCCGAGGCGATCGGGTCCAGCCCGGTCAGCGGCTCGTCGTAGATCATCAGCGGCGGGTCCAGCGCCAGCGCGCGGGCCAGCGCGACACGGCGCGCCATGCCGCCGGATAGTTCGCGCGGCCAGGCATCGGCGGCGGCCAGCAGGCCCACCGCATGCAGCTTCATCTGCACCAGCCGGCGCAGCACCGCCGCCGGCAGGCGGGTGTGGGTGCGCAGCGGCAGGGCGACGTTCTCGGCCACGGTCAGGTCGGTCAGCAGGCCATTGCCCTGCAGCAGCACGCCCACGCTCTTGCGCATCTCCAGCAGCGCGCCGCTGTCCTGCGGGATCGGCTTGCCGAACAGGGTGACCTCACCGGCCACCGGGCGCAGTTCGCCGGTCAGTGCCGCCAGCAGGGTCGACTTGCCGCTGCCGGAAGGCCCGAGCACGGCGGTGATGCTGCCCTGCGGAACCTGCAGCGAAACGTCGCGCAGGATCGTGCGTCCGCTCCGGTCGATGCGGACGTTGGACAACTGCACCAGACTGGAGGCGGAAGCCGACATGGGCACCATTAACGTTTTTTAGACATCGAAGGATCGGGTCAGCCGGCTGAACATAAGCAGACTGGACGGTCCAGTATTGTCGCACGGCGCGGCCACCGCCAGGCCGGGACAATCCGGGGGCACGCCGGAACAATCCGTCGCCTGCGGTGGGCGACACCATTGAATACTGCCGGGCGTCCTGCACACTGTGCACGATGATCGACCCGGGCAGCGACTTCCGCCTCTACCATTCCAACTCGCTGGACGTGCTGGCAGCCCTGCTGGCGCGCAACGTGCGTGCGCCGGTACCCGGCCAGCCGTTGCTGGCGCCGGAAGTGGTGTTGATCCCGCAGGTGGCGATGCGCCGCTGGCTGCAGGCGACACTGGCGGCGGAGTACGGCGTGGCCGCCAACCTCGAGTTCCTCACCCCGGGCGAGTTCGTGGCCCGCGCGCTCAATGCCAACGTGGCCGGTGAGGCCGATGACCTGGATGCCGCCGGCCTGCACTGGAAGCTCTACCAGGCCCTGCGCGACCCCGCCCTGCTGGCCCAGCCACCGATGCGCGCGCTGCAGTCCTATCTTGCCGGCGGCGATGCGCTCAAGCCCTGGGCACTGGCCGGTGAGCTGGCTGCGGTCTTCGAGAAGTACCAGGCCTGGCGCCGTGACTGGCTGCTGCGCTGGGATGGCGGTGCCGACCCGGGCGACCCGCAGGCGATCCTGTGGCGGGCCATCGCCAAGGACCGTGGCTACCGCGCGCGGCGCATCCATGACTACCTGGAGCGCTTCGAAGGGGCCGGCAAGCCGCTGCCGCAGGGCCTGCCGCCGCGCCTGTCGGCCTTCGCCACGCTCAACATCTCGCCCGATGTGCTGCGGGTTATGGCGACCCAGGCGCGGGTGGGCGAACTGCACTTCTACATGCCCACCCCGGTGCAGTCGTACTGGGGCGACCTGCAGACCCTGGCCGAGCGCCTGCGCAGCGGCGCGCCCGATCCCTTCGGTGAAGCGGCCGGCGAAAACCGCCTGCTGGAAGCCTGGGGCGCGGCCGGCCGCGATTTCATGGCGGTGCTGGGCAGCTATGAAGTGGTGCACCCGGCCGGCGAGATCGCCGCCTATTCCGATCCTGAGGACGACACCCGCCCGGTAATGGCCGAAGGCGGCCTGGCCGACAGCCTGCTGCACCGCCTGCAGCGCGACCTGTTCCATCGCCGCGCGCTGCCTTCGGGTGAGCTGCGCGACGGGCTGCACAACGACGACCCCAGCCTGCAGGTGCACGCCTGCCACACCCGCCTGCGCGAGCTGCAGGTGCTGCATGACCAGCTGCGCAGCCTGCTGCAGGACCCACGCTTCGATCCGCCGCTGCAGGCCCGCGAGATCGCAGTGCTGGCGCCGGACATCGACCCGTACGTGCCGTACCTGGAGGCCGTGTTCGGCGGCCGCGGCGGCGACGACGAACACATTCCCTATGCGCTGGCCGACAGCAGCCCGTTGGCCGGCGAGCCGTTGGCCGATGTATTCGTGCACCTGCTGTCGCTGCCGGTGTCGCGCTTCGGCCTGAACGAGATCCTCGACCTGCTGGCCAGCGCACCCCTGGCCGAAGCCGCCGGCCTGGAGGCAGTGGATTTCGACCGCCTGCATGGCTGGCTGCAGCAGGCCGGCGCACGCTGGGGCATCGATGCCAACCATCGCGGCCAGCTGCAGGCCCCCAGCGACGATGCCTACACCTGGCAGTTCGCCCTGGACCGCCTGCTGCTGGGCCACGCCACCGGCAGCGATGTCGATCTGGCGGGCGTGGCCCCGTGGATCGAGCTGGAAGGCGGCGCGCTCGATGCGCTGGACCGCCTGCTGCGCCTGCTGCGCGTGCTGGCCCTGTACCAGCGCAGGCTGGGCGATACGCTCAGCCCGGCACAGTGGCGGCAGCGCCTGCTGTCCCTGCTCGATGCACTGCTGCCCGAAGCGCCCAGTTCGCCCAACAGCCAGCGCGCGCTGGAGCGGCTGCGCAAGCTGCTCAACCAGTTCGCCGACGATGCTGCCAAGGCCGGCTTCGACGAAGGCGTGCCACCGGACGTGGTCCGCGCCCATTTCGCCGGCGCGCTGGCCGAGGCCGATACGCGCGCGCCCCTGCTGACCGGCGGCATCAGTTTCGGCCGCATGGTGCCGATGCGCCTGCTGCCGTTCCGGGTGATCTGCGTGCTGGGCCTGAACGATGGCGATTTCCCCCGCCGCGACCCCGCTGCCGGCCTCAACCAGCTCACCGCCGAGCTGGACACGCCGCGCCGCCGCCCGGGCGACCGCTCCACCCGCGAGGATGACCGTTTCCTGTTCCTGCAGCTGTTCGCCGCCGCGCAGGACGTGTTCTACCTGAGCTATCTGGGCGCAGACCCGCGCGATGGCAGTGTGCGCGAACCTTCGGTGCTGGTCAGCGAACTGATCGATGCCGCTGCCGTCTACCACCTGGACCCGCCCGCGGCGGTGCGTGACTTCACCGTGCGCCACGCCCTGCAGCCGTTCTCGCCGGCGGCCTTCGGCGATGGCGATCCGCGCCGCTTCAGCTACCGCCGGCAGTGGCACCCCGCCGCCGGGCGCATGGCGGGCCAGCGTGGCGGCCTGCAGCCCTGGTTCGACGCACCGCTGCCGCCGCCGGCCGGCGATGCCGTGGAAGACGACGTGGCGCTGGACAGCCTGCGCCGCTTCCTGTGCGACCCGGCCGGGCAGTTTCTGGCGCAGTCGCTGGGTCTGCGCCTGGCCGACCAGGTCGAAGATGTGGATGACCTGGAGCCGCTGGTGCTGTCCTCGCGTGGCCCGGAACGACGCAGCGTGCAGGCCGCCGTAGTGCGCGCCACCATCAGCGGTGATGCCGAGCCGCTGTACCCGCGCCTGCGCGCGCGCGGCTTGCTGCCGTCCGGTGCGCTGGGCGAACGCCAGTTCGAAGCAGAACAACTCAAGACCCGCCCCTACGCCAGTGCCATGCTCGGCTGGATGCAGGGGCAGCCGCTGGAAAGCCGTCGCTATGAAGTGGAGATCGATGGCGTGCGCCTGCACGGCCGCGTGGCCGACCGCCACCCCGAAGGCCTGGTGCGGCTGCGTGCCGGCACGCTCAATGGCAATGCAGTGATCCGCCAGGGCCTGGACTGGTTGCTGGCCAATGCCGCCGGCGACGCGCTGCCGCTGGTGCAGTTCTACGATGGCGGCGATGCCGGCCCGGGCCCGCACGCCTTGCCCGCCCTGGGCGTACCGGCCGCGCGCAGTGCACTGCGCGCACTGCTGCAGCTGCGCCAGCGTGGCCTGCGCGAACCCCTGCGTTTTGCGCCCTATACTGGCTGGGTGCTGTTCACTGCGCCCGCGGACAAGCAGCGCAGCGAAGGCTGGAAGCAGTGGCACGGCAGCGACCGCAGCTGGGGCGAAGCCAACAGCGATGCCTGGCAGTTGCTGCTGCGCGGTGCCGATCCCTTCGCCGACGACGCCAGCTACGCCGATCTGCTGCGCAACAGCCAGGTGGTGTTCGGTGCGGTGCGCGATGGCCGCGGCCCGGCTGCGGCCGGCACGGAGGACCCGGCATGACCGCGCCCGTCGATCCCTACCTGGTCCTGCCCCTGCAGGGCATCGGCCTGATCGAGGCCAGTGCCGGCACCGGCAAGACCTTCACCCTGGCCACGCTGTTCACCCGCCTGGTGGTGGAACACGGCCTGCGCATCGGCCAGATCCTGGCGGTGACCTTCACCGATGCGGCCACCCAGGAGCTGCGCAAGCGCATCCGTGAACGCCTGGCCCTGGCCGCGCGCCTGGTCGATCTGGCGCCGGAGGAAGGCGAAGCCCCCGATGCGCTGCTGACCCGCCAGGTACTGCAGCGGCACCTGCAGGAGGGTGGCGAAAGCGCGGCGGCGTTGAAGCGGCGCCTGCAGGTGGCCGCCGACGAGATCGACCTGGCGTCGATCTTCACCATCCATGGCTTCTGCACCCGGGTGCTGCGCGAACACGCGCTGGAAAGCGGGCATACCTTCGATCCGCCGGAGCTGCTGGCCAGCGACCGCGAACTGCTGGAATCGCTGGCCGCCGATCTGTGGCGTGTTCATGCCAACGACCCGGCCACGCTGGAACCGCTGACCTGGCTGTGGTCGCATCCCGATGCGCTGGCCGCCGATCTGCGCGCGCTGCTGGCCTCGCCGCCGTTGCACCCGCGGCCGCAGCCGGTGGCCGCGGCCGATCCGCGCGCGGCCCTGCAGGGCGCGGCGGAAGAACTGTCGGCCAGCGTGCGCGAGCATGGCGAGCAGTTCTTCATCGACCTCTGCGATGCGGTGGACAACAAGTGGATCAACGGCGTGTCCTACAAGCTGGGCTGGCTGCACCCGCTGGGCCGGCAGCTGCTGGCCTGGGCCGAGCGTGGCGACGCCAGTGAACTGCTGGCCAGCGAGCGCCTGCCGGCGCTGCTGCCCGATGCGCTGGTGGCCAAGACCAACAAGAAGTTCGTGGAACGCACCCCGGCATCGCCGCTGCAGGCACCGCTGGCCCGCTACGTGGATCTGCTGGCCCAGCGTGAGCAATGGCTGCGCGCCACCGCACTGAACTTCCTGCATGCGCTGCGCCAGGAAGCCACGCAGCGCCTGGCCACGCTCAAGCGCACGCTGCGGGTGCAGACCTACGATGATCTGATCGACGGCGTGGCCCGCGCGCTGGAAGGCCCGCAGCGGTTGGACCTGGTGCGCAAGCTGCGCCAGCAGTACCGCATCGCGCTGGTGGACGAATTCCAGGATACCGACGACCGCCAGTGGGGCATCTTCCATACCGTATTCGGCGATTCGCCGGAGGTGCGCGAACTGGGCCTGGCACCGGCCCTGTTCCTGATCGGCGACCCGAAGCAGGCCATCTACGGCTTCCGTGGCGGCGACATCCACACCTACCTGAAGGCCAAGCAGGCCGCGCGGCCGGCGCCGCCGCTGGACCAGAACTTCCGCTCGCGGCCAGCGGTGCTGCGCGCGCTGCAGGCGCTGTACGACAACGGCGGCGACGATGCATTCCTGGAAGCGGGCATCGGCTTCGAGCCGGTACGGCCCGGTGGCGTGCGCAGCGACGAGGACTACCTGCGCGACGGTACGCCGGCCGCGGCGTTGACCCTGCGCGTGCTGCGCAGCGGCGGCGACAAGGCGATGAGCGCCGACGCGTCGCGCGAAGCGGCCACCCAGGCCTGCGTGGCCGCCATCCACCAGACCCTGGTCGACGCCCGCGCGGGCAAGGCGCTGCTGCGTGGCCGCGCGCTGCAGCCGGGTGACATCGCCGTGCTGGTGCGCTCGCACCGCGAAGCGACGCTGGTCCAGCGCGGCCTGGCCGCCGTCGGCATACCGGCCGTGGCCGCCGGCAAGCAGAGCCTGTTCTCCACCAGCGAGGCGCGCGACCTGCGCACGCTGCTGCTGGCCCTGCTGCAGCCGGCCGACGAAGGCCGCCTGCGTGCGGCCCTGGCCACCGTGCTGCTGGGCCAGCGCGCCAGCGCCATCGCCGGCATGGAGCGCGAGGGTGACCTGCAGCGCGCCTTCCAGGCGCAGCTGCTGCACTGGCGCGAACGCTGGCAGCGGGGCGGCCCGTTCGCGGTCATCGCCGATGTCTGCGCTGCACAGGGCGAACGCCTGCTGGCGCTGATCGACGGCGAACGCCGCCTGACCAACTACCTGCAGCTGGGGGAACTGCTGCAGGAAGCATCCGCGCAGGCCCTGGGCATGCACGGCCTGCTGGACTGGCTGCAGGGCCAGATGGCCAACGCCGACCAGGACGACGAGCAGCAGCTGCTGCGCCTGGAGTCCGATGCGCGGCGCGTGCAGATCATCACCCTGCACAAAAGTAAGGGGCTGGAATACCCGCTGGTGTTCCTGCCCTTCGTCGGCATCGACGGGGGCGCGCCGAACGCGGCGTCGCACTGCACGGTGCACCTGCAGGGCCAGCGCCAGCTGCACTGGAAGCTGGACAAGGACGAGGCCTGGGAGACCGCCAGCGGCCAGCGCGAACGCGAGCAGCGCGCCGAGGACGCGCGCCTGCTCTACGTCGGCCTGACCCGCGCCGAGCACGCGCTGTGGATCGCCATCGGCGATCTGGCCGGTATCGGCAAGACCCGCCTGGCACCGCTGCTGGGCGACCTGCAGGCGCTGCGCGGGCACGCCGACGTGCACATCGACGACCGCGAAGCGGTGGCACGGCTACCGCAGCTGCCGGCCGAACAGGACGGCGCCCTGCCGGATGTGCGCAGCCTGAGCCGGCGCGTGCCGCACGACTGGTGGGTCTACAGCTTCACCCAGCTGGCCCATGCCGACGGCGGCGATGACGTTGAAGCGGCCGCGACCGAACTGCCGGCGCCGGCGGCCGACGAACCGGCCGGTGCGGAACTGCCGCTGGAGCCGGCGTTGCCGGAACCGGCCGCAGCCGAATCCGCGCCGCTGGACCCTCGTTTCATGGGCAGCCGCTTCGGCAATGTGCTGCACGAAGCGCTGGAAAACGTCGACTTCGCGGCCTGGGCTGGCTGGCAGACGGACCAGCCCGCGCCTGAAGGACAGGACGGCCTGCTGCGCAAGGCGCTGCACGACGAAGGCTATCCCGACGAGGATCTGGACGATGGAGTGGCGGTGCTGGTGCCGCTGGTCGGTCACACGCTTACCGTTGCACTGCCCGAAGGTGGCGCGCTGCACAGCCTGGCCGAGGGCGAGCGCCGCGCCGAAATCGAATTCCACTTCGCCATTGAACCGACCGCCGTGCCGGCACTGCTGCAGCTGCTGCACGCCCACGGGATCTCCAGCGCGCGCCGCGGCTTCGGCCTGCGCCGCCGCCTGGAAGGGCTGATGACCGGCAAGATCGACCTGACCTATGTGCGCGACGGGCGCTGGTACGTGCTCGACTACAAATCCAACCGCCTGCCGGGCTACAGCCCGGACCTGCTGCAGATCGCCATGCGCCACAGCGAATACGACCTGCAGGCGCTGATCTACACCGTGGCGCTGCACCGCTGGCTGCGCTTCCGCCTGGGCCGTGCCTACGACTACGCGCGCGACATGGGCGGCATCCGCTACCTGTTCTGCCGGGGCTTGGATGGCAACGGCAATGGCGTGCATGTGGACCGCTTCGCACCGGAACTGGTGGATGGACTGGACGCGCTGTTTGCCGGGGGCGAAGCTGCCCGTGCAGCGCTGGCCGCGCGCGCTATCGGAGCCAGCGCATGAGTGCCAGCCTGCTCAAGCAGTTGTATCAGGGCCGTCACCTGCGCACCCTTGACCACGCGCTGGCCACCAGCCTGCTGCGGCTGCGCGAGGACACGCCCGATGCGGTGGCGGTGGCTGCCGCACTGGCCTCGCTGGCGGTAGCGCAGGGGCATGCTGGCTTCGATCCGCAACAACCCGGTCGCCTGGTTGAAGGCGTGACCGCGTGGCCGCCTGCGCAGCAGTGGCTGGCCCAGCTGCAGGCCTCGCCGTGGGTGGCGCAGCCGGATGATCCGGGCGCCGTTGCCGCTGAGGCGCCGCTGGTGCTGGAAAACGGCCTGGTCTACCTGCGCCGCTACCGCGAATACGAACGGCAGCTGGCGGCCGGCCTGCAGCGCATCGGCCGGCATCCGCTGCCGGCGCCGGACATGGCCGCGCTGGCACCGCTGTTCGCACGCCTGTTCCCGCAGGCCCTGCAGGGCGAAGACCACCAGGCCCGTGCGGCCGGCGTGACCCTGCGCCATCCGCTGGCCCTGGTGACCGGCGGCCCCGGCACCGGCAAGACCACCACCATCGCCCGCCTGTTGCTGCTGCTGGCCGCACAGGCGCTGCAGGCCGGCCAGCCGGCGCCCGAAGTGGCGCTGGCTGCACCGACCGGGCGTGCCGCCGAACGCATGGCCGAAAGCCTGCGCCTGGCCGTGCAACGGTTGCAGGAGGACGGCCTGGACCCGGCGCTGTGCGCCGCGTTGCCGACCACCGGCACCACCCTGCACCGGCTGCTGGGTGTCATCCCTGATTCGCCGCGCTTCCGCCACCACGCCGACAACCCCTTGCCGGTGGACGTGGTGGTGGTGGACGAAGCATCGATGATCGACCTGCCGCTGATGGCCAAGCTGGTCGATGCCGTTGCCAGCGGTACACGCCTGATCCTGTTGGGCGACCCGGACCAGTTGCCTTCGGTGGAAGCCGGCGATGTGCTCAGCGCCATCCTGCGCGCCAGCGGTGATGGCACCGGTACCCGCGCCGATGATGCGCACGCGCTGCACGGCGTGCTGGCTGCCGCCACGCTGCAACCGCAGGCGGCACCGCGTGCGTTTGCCGGCCGTCGCGTGCAGCTGCAGCGCGGCTACCGGCAGAGCGACGCCCTGCAGCTGGCGCCGCTGGCCCAGGCCGTGCGCGAGGGCGACAGTGGCACCGCGCTGGCCCTGCTGCGCAGTGGCAGCCTGTCCGGCGTCAGCTTCCACGATGGCGAAGCCGATCCCCTGCGCGGCCAGCGCGACCACCTGCTGTCGCACTGGCGCGCGCTGGCCGAAGCCGAAGACCCCAGCCACGCGCTGCAGCAGGCCGGCCGCCTTCGCGTGCTGACCGCC
Source organism: Stenotrophomonas maltophilia (assembly GCF_047782825.1). Classification (GTDB taxonomy): domain Bacteria; phylum Pseudomonadota; class Gammaproteobacteria; order Xanthomonadales; family Xanthomonadaceae; genus Stenotrophomonas. Next base: position 3,294,370 of record NZ_CP180589.1, read on the forward strand.
CTGCGCGAAGGCCCACAGGGCGCACGCGGGCTCAACAGCCGCATCGAACAGCTGCTGGCCGGCAATACGCCCGGCTACTTCCAGGGCCGTCTGCTGCTGGTGACCGAGAACAGCTATCGCCATCGCCTGTTCAACGGCGATATCGGCATCTGCCTGCGCGATGCCAGCGGCGCGATGGTGGCCTGGTTCCCCGGCGACACCGCCCAGCACCCACGCGCCTTCCACCCGGCCGCACTGCCCGCGCACGAAAGCGCGTTCGCGATGACCGTGCACAAGGCGCAGGGTTCGGAATTCGATGAAGTCTGGCTGCAGTTGCCACGGCAGGACAGCCGCGTGCTGTCACGCGAGCTGGTCTACACCGGCCTCACCCGCGCCCGCCAGCGCCTGCACGTGGCCGGCAGCGAAGAGGTGCTGGTGGCCGCGTTGAAGCGGCATGCCAGCCGATTGGGCGGTCTGGCCTGGCGCCTGGGGGCGGAAGAGGAGGCCGACGCACCGGCAAGCAGCGAACAGCCTACGGTGCAGGGCACGTTGTTCTGAGGCAGATAACCGCTTACGAAGCGGATGAAGCGGTTGATCTGTTCCTGAATCGCTCGCCAGAAGCAGTCGAGCATGGCTCGACTCTACAAAAGCGTACTTCGATCATTCGGGCGTTCATCCACGCACGGCGTGGATCTACTGCAGATCGCGGGAAACTGTCGAAGGCGGGGTGGGTCCGGTTGCGGGCCCGCCAGCCCACGGATACCCAGCTTTTGACGTTGACGTTGCTTCGGCAGGTGCAGGGTGCAGCCCTACCGCCACACCTACTCCGCGATCAACACCAGCCCATCCGGGAACACGATCGCCGCTTCATCCGCACTCAGATCGAAGAACCCCACGCCGTGCTTCTCGGCCAGGTCCTGCACGCGCCCGTGCGCGCGCTCGGCCACCGAATAGGCGAATGCGGCGTAGATCACGTCGCGGCCGATGCTGTAGTCGGTCAGCCCGGGACGGTCGTCATCATCGTTGCTCAGCGGGCCGCTCATCGGCGGGAACTCCTGCACCATCTCTGCGAACCACGCTTGCAGCGCTGGGCTGCTCACTGCCGGATCGTCATACTCGTGGTTCTCGCCCCACTCGGCCTGCTTGTCGAACCAGGCGATGAACGCCGCGGCCTCGCGCGGGGCTGCGCTGGCCTCGAATACCATCATGTCGTAACTCATTGGAGCTTCCTGTGCAGAGCAGGGGTCAGAGCCTTCGCCCGGGGCGAAGGATCCGACCCCGGCAACGGGGTCTGTGGACGCACAGGGTATCGCGCTACGGCTGTGCGGCTGCGCTCATCGACAACCCCGGCGCCAACGCCTTCGCGTCCGGGAACAGCGCGAAGCGCAGGCCGATCAGGCCCATCAGCGCCTCGTCGCGTGCCTTGCAGGCAGCCACGCCACCTACACGGCCCAACGACGTATCCAGGCGCTCGCGCAGGGCTTCGGCCGCGGCCATCGGCCGCCGCGCGGCAATCTGCCGACGGTAATGCGCGGCGATTTCTTCCAGGATGTGCTCGACCGCCTCACGGCTGCGCTCGGGCAGGTCCAGCCGTGCGCGGCGCAGCTGCAGGATGTTCAGGCCGATGCGCGCCTCGTTGAGCATGTCCACCGAGGCGATATCGCTGCCTTCCGGCGTCGCCGCCAGGCGCGGGGCAAGCAGGCCCAGCAGGTCCAGCATGCGCGCGGCGAAGCGCTGGCGGTCCTGCTGGCCACGCCCTTCGGCGGCCTCGGCCAGCGTGGTCCAACCCTGCCGCACCAGCCGGCGCGCGGTCCATTCGGCACCCACCGAACGGAACAGGCGGGTCATCACCACCGCAAACCCAATGCCGATGAACATGGCGATGGATGAGTTGAGGAAGCTCTGGATGTTGGCGCTGTAGGTGTTCTGCAGGCTCAGCAGGGCCGCCAGGTTCACCGTCAGCGGCAGGGCGAACAGGGCACTCTTGGGGTGGTGCAGCATCAGCCCCAGCGGCAGGAAGGCCACCGCCAGCACCAGGGCCAGCAGGCCGAAATCGTGCACGGCCGGGAACACGCCGAACAGATACACGCCGGCCACCAGCGAAGCCACCATGGCCCACACCAGGAACGAGACCATGCTTGGCGCCGGGTCGTCCTGCGCGGCGAAGAACGCGGCCGTCACCGCGGCCATCATCGCGCCGTTGCCGCCACCTTCCCAACCCAGGCCGATCCACAGCACGCAGTAGCTCATCAGGGCCACGCCGGCGCTGAGCGCGGAGAACAGCGCCATGCCGTAATCCACGTGCTTGTCGGTGGCCACGCGCTCGGTGCGGATGCGGTAATGGGCCCGGTCCAGCGGCGCGGTGCCCTGGTCGATGGCGTGCTGCAGGGTGCGGCAGTCCTGCCACAGGTCCACCAGCTCCTCCAGGCGCAGCAGCAGGCTGGCCAGCTGCAGGTGCTGCAGGTCGCTGTCCACCTGCGGCTTCAGGGCGCTGATGCGCGCGCGCAGATGTGCGTAACCGCTGGCACTGGCCGGGCTCTCGATCCAGTCATGGATGTCATCCACCAGCGCCGGCAGGCCTTCAGGCAACGCCTGGCCCTCGCTGCGCAGCGCGCTCAGGCGGTCGGCAATGGACGACAACACCGGCAGCAACAGCAGCATGCGCTCGCGCAGGCGCTCCATCGAAACGGCTGATCCGGCATGGCGGGGGTCATCGCGGCGCAGGAATTCGATCAGTGCTTCGAACTGCACCAGATCGGCGGCCAGCCGGTTGCGCGGCGCATGGGCACGGCCGCGCTCGAGGATCTGCCGGCACCACTGCGCCGCGTCCTCCATCCAGGTGCCGATGCGGGCACGCAGCATCGGTCGCACCGAGGCCGGGAACAACAGCGAGGCGAACAGCACCGCCACCACCGTGCCGAGGATGATCTCCTCGCTGCGCGCCACCACCGTGTCGAAGATGGTTTCCGGCGAGGTCACCGCCGGGAAGCCGATGAAGGCGGTGGTGTAGCCGGCCAGCAGGAACGCGTAACCGCGCGGTCCGCGGTTGAGCAGCGCCATGAACAGGCAACCGGCCAGCCAGATCGACATGGCCGCGCTCAGCACCAGCGGCGTTTCCACCAGTGCCGGCAGCACCAGCAGGGTGGCCAGGCCAGCCACCAGCGTGCCGACGATGCGGTATACGCCCTTGGCACGGGTCGGGCCCAGCAGCGGCTGGCTGACGATGTACACCGTGCCCATCGCCCAGTACGGGCGCGACAGGTTGCCGGCCATGGCGATGTACAGCGCGGCCACCGCGGCCAGGTAGGTCTTGATCGAGAACAGCCAGGCCTGGCGGTCGGTCAGCGCGTTCATGGCTTACTTCGCCGAGGCCTGTGCGGTGGCCGGCGCCGCCGGGGCGACCGTTGCCTGCCAGCCGCCACCCAGCACCAGGAACAGATGGATCTGGTCGCGCGAGACCTGCGCTTCGGCGGCGGCCAGGGTGGCGTCGCTGGTGGCCAGGCTGCGGTCGGCATCCAGGCTGGACAGGTACGGCGTGCGACCGCCCTGGTACAGCCGGCGGTTCTGCTCGGCGGCCAGCGCGGCCTGCTCCTGTGCGGTGCGCAGCGACTGCAGGCGGCGCAGGTCCTGCGCATAGCGGTCCAGCGCAGTCTGGGTCTCGCGAAGTGCCTGCAGCACGGTGTGGTCGAACTCGGCCAGCGCGGCATCGGCGCCGGCTTCGGCAGCGTGGATGCGCGCGTGCGTGCCCGACGACGGCAGCGTCCACGAGATCAGCGGGCCGATCGACCACTGCTGGGTCATCGGCGTGCCGAAGTCCTCCAGCAGGCCGGCCGCGCCGAGCGAGGCACCCAGCCGGATGTCCGGGTACAGCTCGGCGGTGGCCACACCAATCCGCGCGGTGGCGGAGGCCAGCTTGCGCTCGGCCTGGCGGATGTCGGGGCGACGCTGCAGCAGGGCGCGGCCATCACCCACCGGCAGCGGCTGGGCCAGGCGCGGCGCGTCGGCGCAGTCGATCACGCCGGCCGGCAGCTGGCCAGGAGTCTTCCCCAGCAGCGCGGCCAGCGAATAGGCCGCGGCCGAACGCTGCGCGCGCAGCGGCGGCAGGGCGGCTTCCAGCAGGGCGACCTGCGCGTTGGCGCGGGCCAGCTCCGGCGGCGTGCCACGGCCGGCATCGATCAACCGCTGGGTGACCGTGCGGCTGCGCTGCTGCAGCTGCAGCGAATGCTCGGCCACATGCAGTTCGTGGTTGGCGTGGCAGATTTCCAGGTAGCTGTCGGCGACTTCGGCCACCACGCTCACCTGCGCCAGGTCGCGTGCGGCGGCCACCGACTGTTCGTCGGCGCGGGCCGCTTCGGCACCGCGCTTGAGCTTGCCGAACAGGTCGAACTGGTAGCTGACCGCGAACTTGCCATCGGCCAGGTTGATCACCGGCAGCTCGTGTTCCTGCAGGAACGCTTCGGCCGACAGCTGCGCGCGGCTGACGCCGGCTTCGGCTTCGTACTCGAAGCCACCGGCATCCATCGCCTGTTCGTACACGGCGGCGGCGCGGCGCAGGTGCGCATCGGCGGCCTTCAGCTCGACGTTGTCACGCAGCGCCTGGGTGATCAGGCCATCCAGCACCGGATCGTTGTACAGCGACCACCAGCGGTCGGGCAGCGCCTGGTTGGCGGCCACGTCCGGGTTCTGGGTGTCGATGAAGGCGGCATTGGCTTCCGGGCGCTTGAACGCGGAGCCTTCCGGCAGCGCGTAATCCGGGCCGACGGTCCTGCAGGCCGCCAGGCTGGCCAGTGCCACGATCAGGCCGAGACGGGGCAGGGTGGTGTTCACAGGCCCGCCTGTGTCGGCGCGGTGCCGGCCTTGTCTGCGTGCTTCTTGCTGTTGGTCTGCACGGTCACCGTGGCGGTACGCCCGGCGATCAGTTCCACGCCCTTGGGCACGTCGTCGATGGCGATGCGCACCGGGATGCGCTGCGCCAGCCGCACCCAGTCGAAGGCCGGGGTCACGTTCGGCAGCAGGGTGCTGCCGTTGCTGCGGTAGCGGTCCTCGATGCCAGCGGCGATGCTTTCCACATCGCCGCGCAGCGGGGTCGACTCGCCCATCAGACGGATGTCCACGGTCTGCCCCGGGGCGACGCCGCGCAGGCGGGTTTCCTCGAAGTAGCCATCGATGCGGAACGAGCCGGTATCCAGCAGCGCCAGCACCGGCTTGCCGGCCACCACGTAGTCGCCCACGCGCATGGTGCGGTCGTTGACCCGGCCATCGGCCGGCGCGTGCACCTCGGTGCGGGCCAGGTTGAGCTCGGCCAAGTCCACCGCGGCCTGCGCGGTGCCCAGTGCGGCCTGCGCGGCCTGCAGCTTGGCCCGGCGCACTTCGGCATCCTCGGCGGCCACCAGGTCCTGCAGGCTGCGGTCGCGGCCGATCTCGCGGCGCAGCTGCGCCACCGAGGCCTGGCGTTCGGCCAGGCTGGCCTTGGCCTGTTCCAGCGCGATGCGGTAACGGGCACGGTCGACCACGAACAGCACATCGCCCTTCTTCACCGCCTGGTTGTCGGCCACGTTCACCGATTCCACCAGGCCGGACACATCCGGGGCCACCTGCACCACGTCGGCGCCGACATGGGCGTCACGGGTCCACGGCTCATCCATGTAATAGACCCACAGCTGGCGCAGCACCAGCAGGGCCACGATCACCGCCGCGCTGGTCAGCAGTATGGGAAGGGTCTTCTTCACGATCTTGTTCACGATTGCATCCAACGCAGGAGGTGGAACAGCAGGCCAAGCACGATCCCGTACAGCGCCAGGTTGAACAGTGGCGGGTGCCAGATATGGCGATAGGCACCGGCACGCTGCAGCAGCGCGTGCAGGCCGCTGTTGACCAGGTAGGCCAGCAGCATCAACCCGAGCAGGGTCGGGACGAACACTCCGTGGAGACTGAATTCACCGGGCATCGGAAGGGGCGGGGGCGAGATGGGGGAGGGGAGGGACAACGGGACAACGACAACGGGCAAAAGCCGCTGGCGTGTGCACGGCAGCGGCGGTGTTTCAAGGACAACGGGCTTACGTGATGCGGTCGGCCGCCTCGGCCAGCAGGCGCCATGCCTTCAGCACGGCCTGCAGTTCATCCATGGAAAGTTCGCCGAACACGTCCTGGCGCAGGCCGATGAGCTGTTCTTCCAGCTCGCGCACCAGCGCCTGTCCCTGCTCGGTCAGCCACAGCAGGTTGGCGCGGCGGTCGCTGGCATCGCTTTCGCGGCGGACCAGCTCGCTGGCGCACAGCTTGTCCAGCAGGCGCACCAGTGACGGGCCTTCCATGCCCAGCTGCTGGGCCAGCGCCACCTGGCGGATGCCACCGCCGGAGCGGCCGATCATCAGCAGGGGCATGGTGCAGGCGGTGGAGATGCCGTAGCTGCCGAGCCGGCTGTCGGCCAGGCGCTGCCACTGCCGCCCTGCATAGAGCAGGCCGGAGCTGAGCTGCATCTGCAGCCGGGTGCGTTCGTCGAGGGGTCGGTCCATAAGAGATAGATAGGATACTACTAATTTCATTCCTATCAATAGGTCTTGCTGAATGGTCGGTTGGGTTGAGGAAAGCGTTGCGCCTGCCTGGTGTCGGGTGGGGCAACGGGGGCCGGAGGGTGCAGGACACGCCGTAAACCCGTCCTTGGGGGCTCGGCCGCAGCTTGCTCGTGTGCGCGTCCTGCGCACACGGCAAGACCGGGGTTGGGCGTCCTGCCCAACCCGCCCGAGGCATGCCTCGGGCCCATGCCGCGGACGGTCCTGCCCCGCCCGGCCCCCGCTGCCCTCCCATCACCCCGCGAGCGCGGTGGGTTGGCTCTTTAGAAGCGGTAGCGCCGGGCCATGCCCGGCGAGCGCGGCCCGGCGTCCGCAGCCATGAACCCCAGCTTTTGCCCCCGCTTTCGGGCGGTCGGGCCGCGCGCGCATGGAACCGTCAGAGATGGGGAAGGGCGGCAGGACAGGACCGCAGGCGCCATGGATGGCGCCTACGAGCCCCCATGGACGGGTTTACGGCGTGTCCTGCCCTGCCGCCCTTCCCCATCCAGACCGATAACAGGAAGGCGCCGGAAAGACCCCCCGATGAACCCGACCCACAGGACGACCCACCCCCCGGTCGGGTACGATGCTCGCCCCCCGTTCGGGACGCTGTACGCAATGAGCAAGAACAACGAAAAGGCTACCCCGCAAGGCGACGTGACCCAGGACCAGGCCGAGGATGCCGTGCGCACCCTGCTGCGCTGGGCCGGTGAGGACCCGTCCCGTGAAGGCCTGCTGGATACCCCCCGCCGTGTCGCCGAAGCCTATGGCGACTGGTTCAGCGGTTACCGCGACGACCCGCGCGCCTACATGGAGCGGACCTTCGAGGAAGTGGCCGGCTACGACGAACTGATCGTGCTGCGCGACATCGAATATGAAAGCCACTGCGAACACCACATGGCGCCGATCATCGGCCGCGTGCACGTCGGCTACCTGCCGGCCGGCAAGGTGGTGGGCATCAGCAAGCTGGCCCGCGTGGTCGAAGCCTACGCCCGCCGCTTCCAGGTGCAGGAAAAGATGACCGCGCAGATCGCCCAGTGCATCCAGGACGTGCTGCAGCCGATCGGCGTCGGCGTGGTCGTCGAAGGTGCCCACGAATGCATGACCACCCGCGGCATCCACAAGCGCGGCGTCAGCATGGTCACCTCCAAGATGCTGGGCAGCTTCCGCGACGACGCGCGCACCCGCGCCGAGTTCCTGCGCTTCATCGAAGTGGGCGGCAAGCGCTGAGCCGCTTGCCCGCACCACGCCGGCCCCGCGTGGCCGGCACGTCCACGGCTGCCCCCGCGGCGGCCGTGCATGGCTGCCCGCAGCCGCCAGCGTCCATGAATCCTTTCGCTGCATGAAGCACCGCGAACGCATTGCCCGTTACCGCCATCTGCGCGAACAGCCCCAGTGGAAGCTGCTCGCCGCCGACCACGCCCCGGAAATCATCGGCCTGCTGCAGGGGCTGCTGATGGACGGCGAGCGCACGCTGCCGTCCTCGGTGCTGAACGAGCGCCTGCAACGCGCGCTGGACCAGCTGGCCGGCGACGAACTGTCGCGCGAGCTGCCGCGTACCGCCCAGGCCTACATCGCTCACTGGCTGGCCCAGGGCTGGCTGGAACGCCGTCTGCCCGAAGGCGCTGACCAGGAGCAGTACGAGCTGTCCACCCCGGCGCTGCAGGCAATCCGTTTCGCCGACAGCCTGGAGCAGGCCCGTGTGGCCGCCACCGAAAGCCGCCTGGCGCTGGTCATCGAGCAGCTCTCGGCACTGGCCGCACAGACCGAAGCCGATCCGGATGCGCGCCTGTCCGCGCTGCACGACGAGCGCGACCGCATCGATGCCGAGATCGCCCGCGTCGGCGCCGGCCGCGTGGTTGCCCTCGATGGCAAGCGCGCACTGGAACGTACCCGCCAGATCATCGGCTTGGCCGACGAACTGACCGAGGACTTCCGCCGCGTGCGCGATGACTTCGAGCAGCTCAACCGTGATTTCCGCGAGCGCATCATCGACGATGAAGGCGAGCGCGGCGATGTGCTGTCGCAGTTGTTCGAAGGCGTTGATGTCATCGGCGAAAGCGATGCCGGTCGCAGCTTCCAGGCATTCTGGCGCCTGCTCAACGACGCCGAACAGAGCGCCCAGCTCGACGCTGCGCTGGAGGCCGTGCTCGCGCGCGGCTTCGCCCGTCGCCTGGACCGCAACGAACGCAACTTCCTGCGCGGCTTCACCAGCACCATGCTGGAACGCGGCGGACAGGTGCACGACGTGCTGCAGAACTTCGCGCGCAGCCTGCGCGGCTTCGTGCAGAGCCGTGGCTACCTGGAACAGCGTCGCCTCAACCAGCTGCTGAAGCAGGCGCAGTCCGAAGCCCTGGCCCTGCGCGATGATTTCCCCGCACAGCGCAGCATCGGCCGCGACCTGCAGCTGACCACCAGCCGCCTGCGCTCGTGGTCGCAGTGGAAGCTGCACGACCCGCGCAGCGCGCAGGTCGATGGCAACGTCGAATACAACGATGCGGCCGCCATCAGCCTGGAGAGCGTCGGCGATCTGGTCGCTTCGTCCGAAATCGACTTCCGCACGCTGCGCCAGGACCTGCACGACCTGCTCGATGCACAGCCGCGGCTCAGCATCGCCCAGGCCCTGTCGCAGCGCGAAGCGCCGCAGGGCCTCGGCAGTGTCATCGGCTACCTGTCGCTGGGCACGCGCTTCGGCAACGTGGTTGCCGGCGAGCAGGAGCTTGCGCAATGGCGTGGTGGCGACGGCCAGATCCGTCGTGCCCGCATCCCGCTGGTTTGGTTCACCCAGGAGAGACGCCATGAGCTGGCATGAAGATCCCATCGACGCACCGCAGGCCGACGTGGCGGAAGACGCCTACGAGGCCGAGCCGGTGGCGGCCGTGGCGCAGCCCCGCCGTGGCAATGACGTGTACTACCTCGGCGATACCGGGCGCCTGCCGCTGGATGCGCGCCGCGCGCTGTGCCAGCTGCTGATCGGCCCCAGCATCGACCAGCTGCGCCACGCCAAGCTGTGGCCGGCACTGATCCGTAGCGAAGCCGCGATCCGCTCGGCACTGGCCGACCTGTTCCTGGAACTGGTGCTGGACCGTGACAGCGGCGTGGCGTTCACCCGTCAGGCCGATACCGAAGACGTCGATGCGCCGGTGCTGCTGCGCACCTCGCCGCTGACCTTCATCGATTCGGTGCTGCTGCTGTACCTGCGCCAGCAGCTGGCCGAGGCCGATGCGCGCGGCAACCGCGCCGTCGTCGCCGATGCCGAGATGGCCGAAGCGCTGGCCATCTACGAGAAGAACCTGTCCACCGACCGCGCCGGCTTCAACCGCCGCGTCGCCTCGGCCGTGCAGAAGATGAAGGACAACCACATCCTGACCCGCCTGGGCGGCCAGGAAGACCGCCACGAAGTCTCGCCGGCGCTGAAGCTGCTGTTCTCCGCAGAAGACGTGTCCCAGCTTTCGGCGGTGTACCGCCAGCTGCGCGAAACCCCGGCTGCCGAAGCCTGAGAGACCCGAGCACCGCATGGCCATTTCCAAGCACACTCCCGCCCTGTTCAACGAAGGCCTGCCGGACCCGCGCCTGCAGCAGTTCCGCATGCGCCGCCTGCAGGTGCACAACTGGGGCACCTTCAACGGCCTGACCGAAGTGCCGATCGCCGAGCGCGGCTTCCTGTTCGTCGGCCGTTCCGGCTCGGGCAAGTCGACCCTGCTCGATGCCATGTCCGCGCTGCTGACGCCGCCGGCCATCGTCGACTTCAACGCCGCCGCGCGTGAAGCCGAGCGCAGTGGCCGCGACCGCAACCTGGTGTCCTATGTGCGCGGCGCCTGGGCCGACCAGCAGGACAGCGGCACCGGCGAAATCGCCACACAGTACCTGCGCAAGGGCGCCACCTGGACCGCGCTGGTGCTGGAATACCGCGCCGGCGATGGCCGCGTGGTGTGCCTGGTGCGCCTGCTGTGGATCTCCGGCAACGGCACCTCGGCCGGCGATGTGCGCAAGCACTACATGATCGCCGAGCGTCCGTTCGACATCGCCAAGGACCTGGGCGGCTTCGACCTGGACCTGCGCAAGCTGAAGCAGAAGCTGGCCGACATCCACCACTTCGATACGTTCTCCGGCTACGCCGAGCGCTTCCGCCACCTGCTGGGCATCGACAACGAAATGGCGCTGCGCCTGCTGCACAAGACGCAGTCGGCGAAGAACCTGGGTGACCTGAACGTCTTCCTGCGCGACTTCATGCTGGATACGCCGCGCACCTTCGATGCCGCAGAGCGTCTGGTCAACGATTTCGCTGAACTCGATGGCGCGCACCAGGCCGTGGTCACCGCCCGTCGCCAGGTCGAAACCCTGCTGCCGGCGCGCGCGCACTACACCGAGCTGAAGCACATGCATCGCCAGCGCGGCGATGATGAAACCCTGAAGCTTGGCATCGACAGCTTCCGCGAAAGCCGCCGCCAGCTGCTGATCGAAGCCCGCCTGCGCGAGATGGATGTGCGCGACCGCGGCCTGCTGGGCGAAGAAGCCCAGCGCCGCGCGGCGCTGGACAACCACACCGAGCGCCTGGCCGAACTGGAGCTGCAGCGCCGCCAGCAGGGCGGTGAGCGCATCGAGGAACTGGAACGCGAACAGGGCCGCGCCGAAGCCGAGCGCGACCGCCGCCTGGCCAAGCAGGCGCAGGCCCGCGAGGCCGCGCGCCACCTGCAGGCCGAGCTGCCGGAAGATGCGCACGGTTTCTCCGAACTGGTCGAGCGCGCGCAGAACGAACTGCAGGATCGCCAGCGCGCTTCGGCAGCATTGGACGATGCGATCAGCGAACGCCTCGGCGGCAAGCGCGATGACGAGCGTCGCTTCGGCGAAGTGCGCGGCGAACTGGAGGCGATGCAGCGCACGCCGTCCAGCATCCCCGCGCCGATGCAGAAGCTGCGGGCGCGCCTGGCCGAAGAGACCGGAATCTCCGAAGCTGCATTGCCCTTCGTTGGCGAACTGATCCAGGTCCGCAGCGAAGAACAGAACTGGCAGGGTGCGATCGAACGCGTGCTGGGCGGTTTCGCGCAGTCGCTGCTGGTGGACGACAAGCACTACAACGAGGTGGCCGACTGGGTGAACCGCACCCACCTCGGCATGCGCTTCACCTACTACCGCGTGCGCCGCAACGATGATGCGTTCGCCCGCGAGCCGTCCGCGCGTTCGCTGCTGCACAAGCTGGAACTGCGCGACCATGCCTTCGAAGGCTGGCTGCGCCGTGAGCTGGGCAAGCGCTTCGATTACGAATGCGTCGACGCCAAGCAGCTGCGCAACGTCGACCGCGGCATCACCCGCGAAGGCCAGGTCAAGCATCCGGGCGACCGTTTCGAGAAGGACGACCGCAGTGCGGTGAACGACCGCCGCCGCTGGATCCTCGGCTTCAACAACCGCGACAAGCTGGTCGTGTTCGAGCGCGAAGCGCAGGAACTGGCCAAGCGCATCGCCAGCTGCGATACCGATATCGCCAGCCTGCGCGGCCAGCGTGACCGCGACAACGAACGCCGCCTGGCCTGCCACGAACTGATCGGCATCCAGTGGAACGAGATCGACGCGGCCGCACCGCAGCAGCGACTGGCCGATATCGAAGCCACCCTGCGCGACCTGCGCGAGGGCAACGCCGATCTGGCCCGCCTGGCCCAGCAGATCGATGCCGTACGCGCCGACATCGAACAGGCTCGCCGTACCTACGAGGACACCCGCGTCGAGCGTGGCCAGCTGGTACGCGAACGCGACCGCCTGGACCGTGCCCGCCAGCAGAGCCGTGCCCTGGTGCTGCCCGCGCTGGGCGAGGAGCAGGAAGCCGGCCTGGCCGAGCGCCTGCAGGAGCAGGGCCCGCTCAGCCTGGAAACGCTGGAAGCGAACATGCGCCAGGTCAGCAATGCGTTGAACGAGCAGCTGTCCTCCTCGCAGCAGGACGTCAACCGCGTCGAGAACCTGCTGCTGGGCTGCTTCCGTCGCTTCATCCAGCAGTGGCCGGAGGAATCGGGCGACTTCACCGTATCGGTGGCGTCGGCCGACGACTTCCTGGCCCGCCTGGAGCGCCTCGAACGCGATGGCCTGCCGCAGCACGAAGAGCGTTTCTTCGATCTGCTGCAGAACCAGAGCAAGAACAACCTGCTGGCCCTGCAGCGCCACAGCGCCGAGGCCCGCAAGTCGATCGGCCAGCGCTTGGACGAGGTCAATGCCAGCCTGGAACAGGTGCCGTTCAACCGTGGCACCCTGCTCACCATCGAACTGAACGACCGCCGCCTGCCGGAAGTGGGTGAGTTCCACCTGCAGCTGCGCGAGGTGCTGTCGCAGCAGCAGACCGAACAGCGCGAGCTGGCCGAAACGCAGTTCACTGTGCTGCGCCAGCTGGTCAACCGGCTGGGTTCACAGGAAGGCGAGGACAAGCGTTGGCGCGAGCTGGTGCTGGACGTGCGCATGCACGTCGAGTTCATCGGCGTTGAACTGGACGCGGAAACCCGCCAGCAGGTGGAGATCTACCGCAGTGGTGCCGGCAAGTCCGGTGGCCAGCGGCAGAAGCTGGCCACCACCTGTCTTGCGGCGGCATTGCGCTACCAGCTGGGCGGCGCCGACAGCCAGCTGCCCAGCTATGCCGCCGTCGTGCTCGACGAAGCCTTCGACAAGGCCGACAACGAGTTCACCGCGCTGGCGATGAACATCTTCGACAACTTCGGTTTCCAGATGGTGGTCGCCACCCCGCTGAAGTCGGTGATGACGCTGGAGCCGTTCATCGGCGGTGCCTGCTTCGTCGAGATCAGCGGCCGCCACGATTCGGGCGTCCTGCTCATCGAGTACGACGAAGAAGGCAAGCGCCTGAAGCTGCCCGAACGCAGCCGCCAGCAGGCCAACGAACCGGAAGAAGCCGAGGCCTGACCGCCTCGGCCGGAAGGGGTAGAGCCGGGCCACGCCCGGCAATCCCCTGTAGTGCCGAACCATGCTCGGCTGCACGCCGCGGCCGGCAACAGCGTGCCAACCAAGGTCGGCACCTACCGGAAGCCGCCCTGGTCTCGCTCCTTTATCCGATCGCCCACATGGGAATCAGGCGCCAGCGACTCTTGCAACTTTCCTCATATCCTTTCAGGTGATCCCGGCTCAGCTTCGGTTGTGCTTGGACAGCGTGAGTCGACGCGTCCTTGCATCTACCCATCTCCAAGGAGGAACTGAAGCATGAAGGCGATCTTTGTTGGTCCGCTTCTACTTGCAGCAGTCGTCGGATTGAGCGGCTGCGGCCCGGCAAGCTATGAAGTCAGTGCAGGTTGCGAACAAGGCAAGCGATGCAAGATCCAGGGAAAAATCAGTGGGACATTTGGTGGCAAGAGCAACGCGCCACTGTATCAGCGTCTCCTGAGCCTCACGTCGGCCGAACTTCCGGATGCCAATGATTTCGTGATTGATGTCGGGGGTTCCTCCGTGGCGTTCCCTGGCTCGGGTTCCACCCGGTTGCGACTGGTGGATGAGTCGACGGGCCGCGAAGTTGCGTCCCGCAGCTTTGCCTGGGTGCGTGCCGGAAATACGTTGAGGCTGGATGATCCCAATGCAGTCAACGCCTGGGTCGCTGCCGAGGGCGGGAGCGCCAATGCGCTGCGCTACGACATGGGCCAGATCAACGTAGGTGCGCGGCCAGGGCCCAATACGATTGTCGTCGCATCTAAGTACAGAGGCATCAGCCGAGCATCGATGAGCTCGGATTTCACCGTCTGCACGATCTATCCGTCACCCTATCCATGCCGGATGTAACAACGAGCCGGATCTGGTCTTGGGCAAGCAGCGCATCAGCGTTGCTTGCTTCTGCGCTCCTGCCGGGGTGCGCGTGGCACCAGCTCCCTCCGCGCACACTTGTTGGCAAAGAAGGCGCATCCGGCATCATCGTTCGCGGGGCAGGCGAAGCGATGGGTATTCAAACGCTATCGATTCTTCCGGGGCCGGAATCGACTGAAGTGCCGACGCCAAAGGCCAGTTGTAATGCCGCCAGCGTACATGTCCAGATATGGGCCGCCGTCCATGATGCCCAGTGGTCCGAGCGTACATGCAGTGCTGCTGCCCGGGCTGCGGCCGCCTCCCTCGAGGGTGTGGGAGCATCTGGAATGCGCGTGCGCTACCGGATTACCTTGGTCAACGACGGTGGTGGCAGCTGGATACACAGAAGTGCAGCTCGCGACGGTGTAGCTTCACTAGCCTTCTGGTTTCCTGCGCAGCATCCCATCAGCGATGTGGAATTGGCTCGTGTTGTCCGCACCACGGCGCATGAGTTTCATCATGCCGGATTGGCATGGGGTGGGTCACCACGCAGAGTCTGGGCCGATGAGCCGGCAGCCTACGCAGTGGGTGCCTGTACCCAGCTCGCCGTCCTTGGCAGGCTTCGCCAGGAATGGCTTCCTCCTGCGCATGATTGGCAAGAAGCGCCCTTGCAAGATCAATCAGTCATGCGCTCGTCCAGAGCAGGAGCGGACCTGCACGTCCGTCTCCTCCCGTTCTTCGAAGGACGAGAGGAGATCCTGCTTGATTCCTTGGCCGGCCAAGCGGTTCTGGCATGGTGCCGGGGCGCACGCGTCCCGCGCTGAAACAGCAGACAAACCAAGGTTGGCACCGACCAGATCATTTCGCGCACTCACGCCCCGCGGAACGTATCCCACGCCATCCGCGCGATCAGCACCACCACCAGGCCCACGAACAGCTTGCGGATGAACGGCGTGCCGCCCTTCAGCGCCAGCCGCGTGCCCACCACCGACCCGATGATGTTGGCCGCCGCCATCGGCAGCGCGAACAGCCACAGGATGTTGCCGGTGGGAATGAAGAACGAGATCGCCGCCACGTTCGTCGCCAGGTTCACCACCTTCGACGCCGCCGAGGCGCGCAGGAAATCCAGGCCGAAGAAACGCACGAACAGGAAGATCAGGAAGCTGCCCGTGCCCGGCCCGAAGAAGCCGTCGTAGAAACCGATGGCCGCACCGATGGCCAGGGCGATCACCAGCTCGCGGCGGCCGATCTCCTGCGGCCGGTGCAGCGCACCGAAATCCTTTTTCCACAACGTGTAGCCCAGCATCGCCACCAGCAGCACCAGCACCAGCGGGCGCACCGCGTTCTTGGGCAGCAGGCTGACCGCCGTGGCACCGGCGAAGGAGAAGATGAAGGCGGTGCCGGCAGCGAACAGCACCGGCTTCCATGGGAAGCGCACGTTGCGCGCGTAGCGCCAGGCCGCCGCGCCGGTGCCGAACATCGAACTGAACTTGTTGGTGCCGAACAGCATCGCTGGGGTCTGCTGCGGCAGCACCGTGAACAGTCCGGGCAGCTGCACCAGGCCGCCGCCACCGACGGCGGCATCAACCAGGCCGGCGATGAAGGCAATCACCACCAGCCACCACAATTCGGGGGGTACCAGTTCCAGCACGGCGGTCAATCAAGATGGGGGCGCGACAGCATACGCCCATCGCCGATGGATGCTGGCCGCCGGCCGCGCGACAATACCCGCATGAGCCGAAAACCCGCCGATCCCTGTCCCTGCGGCCTGCCCGCCGCCTACAGCACCTGCTGCGGCCGCTACCACGCTGGCGAAGCCGCGCCCGATGCCGAGCGCCTGATGCGCTCGCGCTACAGCGCCTATGTGCGCCACCTGGCCGATTACCTGCGCCAGACCTGGCACCCGGACACCCGCCCGGCCGAACTGTCGCTGGACGAGGCACCGGGCCAGCGCACCCAGTGGCTGGGCCTGACCGTGAACGAACACACCGTCACCGGCACCGACAGCGCCGAAGTCCGCTTCACCGCCCGCTACCGCATCGGCGGTGGCAGCGCGGTGCGGATGACCGAGCACAGCTGCTTCCTGCGCATCGACGGCCGCTGGTACTACCTCGACGCGGTCTGAGCCTCAGCCGCCGCGCACGGCCAGTACGCGCTGGCCACCGTGTGCGCAGACCCGGTTGCGGCCTTCTTCCTTGGCCGCGTACAGGGCCTGGTCGGCGGCCTTGACCACCCCGGCCGGGCGCGCATCGATGCGGCTGTCGGCCAGGCCGATGCTTACCGTCACCTGCACCACCTTGCCGCTGCCACCGCGGCCGCGCTGCTGCTGCCCGGCGGTGTCGTCGCGGCTGCGCGTGCTGCGGTCGCGCAGCTGCATGCGGCTGTCCTCGATGCTCTGCCGCAGCGCCTCCACTGCGTCCACGCAGGCCGCCGCCGGCCGGTCCAGGAACACGACCGCAAATTCCTCGCCGCCATAGCGGAACGCGCGGCCGCCATCTCCCACCCGTGCCAGGCGCGAGGCCACCAGCTTCAGCACATCGTCGCCGGTGTCGTGGCCATGGGTGTCGTTGAACTTCTTGAAGTGGTCCACGTCCACCATCGCGATGCTGTAGGTGCCCGCCGCGCGTTGCAGGGTCTCGTTGAACGCGCGACGCCCCGGCAGCCCGGTCAGATCATCGCGGAAGGCCATGTGGAAGGATTCCTGCAGGGTGGCGCCCAGCATCAGCAGCAGCGCCGCCACGCTCAGCGCCGGCAGCAGCGCCGGTTGCAGGAAGATGCGCGGCAGCATCCACCACAGGCACAGCAGGGCCAGCAGCATGGCCGTATGCAGGGGCCGTGGCCGCTGCCAGGCCTGCCAGCCCAGCGCGGCGGTCGCCAGCAGGAACAGCAGGGCGGGCAGCTGCGCCAGCGCGTTCCAGTCACTGGGTATCCAGTCGAAGTGCCGGTTCGACAGCAGGTCGTGCATGCCCTGCGGCTGCTGCGCGGCCAGCAGGATGAAGATCGCCAGCACCGTGCCCGTGCCGATCCCGCGCAGCAGCAGATCCTGGCGGCGCCGGCCGCGCTCCGGCCACAGCGCATGCACGGCCACCAGCAGTGGCAGCCAGGTCGAGATCGCGTGGAAGCGCAACGGCGTCAGCGGCGTGACCCGGCCGTTGTGCAGGTAATGGGCCAGGTCCGGGTGCAGTACGGCGAAGGCGGTCGCCACCAGCAACAGCAGGCACAGCGTGCGCACCTGGTTGTACAGCAGGGCCAGGCCGGCACCCAGGCAGGCCAGCAGCCAGGGCAGCACGCGCTGGCCGGCGCGGCCGACATCTTCATTGCCCAGGGTGGCCCACAGCACCAGCGCGACCAGCACGGCGGGCAGCACGAACAGGTAATGCGCAGGCTGTCGGAGCGGATGATGGGACAAGCGGAATTCCAGCGCGGTCACCACACGGCCGCAGCATTGCCGTTAGCGGCGCTGGCGCAGGGTTCTTGAATACGGGGGGTGTGAACGCGGTGCTGCCACGCCATGACATCGCGCTCACCCCGCGCGGCCGAAGCTGTTGCCATGGACAGCGCAACCGCCGCCGTCGCTGCCCCGCAGCGTGAACTTGCCCGCCACTTCGCCCACGTGCGGGGGCGCAGCCTGCAGTTGGCCGCCCCGCTCAGCGCCGAAGACGCGATGCTGCAGAGCATGGACGATGCCAGCCCGAGCAAATGGCACCTGGCCCACACCACGTGGTTCTTCGAACGCTTCGTGCTGGCCAGCCTGGCGGGCCACCAGCCCTGGGACCCGGCCTGGGATTTCCTGTTCAACAGCTACTACAAGAGCCTGGGCCCGGCCCATGCGCGACCGCGCCGCGGCCTGCTGTCGCGGCCCTCGCTGCAGCAGGTGCGCGACTACCGCCAGCACGTCGATGAACAGGTGCTGGCACGCCTGCTGGACGGCGACCTTGGCGACGAGGCGCTGCGCCACCTGCAACTGGGCCTGCAGCACGAACAGCAGCACCAGGAACTGCTGCTGACCGACATCAAGCATGCGCTGTGGTGCAACCCGCTGCAGCCGCCCTACCGCGAAGACCTGTCGACCACCGCCGGCATGCCCAGTGCACAGGGCTGGGTGGAGCAGGGCGAACGCATCGCCAGCATCGGCGCGGCGCGCTGGCCGCAGAACGCCGCCTTCGCCTATGACAACGAATCGCCCGTGCACCGCGTGCTGCTGCCAGCACATGCACTGGCCGAACGCCCGCTCAGCAATGGCGAATACCGCGCCTTCATCGATGCCGGGGGTTACCGCGATCCCCGCCTGTGGCTGAGCGAGGGCTGGGCCCTGTGCGAAGCCGAAGGCTGGCAGCACCCGCTGTACTGGCATGACGATCTGCAGCGCGAATACACCCTGGGCGGCTGGCGCGCGCTCGATCCGCACGCGCCGGTCTGCCACCTCAGCTATTACGAAGCCGATGCCTGCGCCCGCTGGTACGACGCGCGCCTGCCCACCGAATTCGAATGGGAGGCCGCCGCCGCCGCACAGCCGCTGGCCGGCCATTTCGCCGACGATGACCACCTGCACCCGCAGGCGGGGCAGGGCAGGGGGTTGCGCCAGCTGTTCGGCGATGTCTGGGAATGGACCGGCAGTGCCTACGGCGCGTACCCCGGCTTCCGCCCGTTCGCCGGCAACCTGGGCGAATACAACGGCAAGTTCATGTGTGGCCAATGGGTGCTGCGCGGTGGCAGCTGCGCCACCCCGCGCGGCCACGTGCGTGCCAGCTACCGCAACTTCTTCATGCCACCGGCGCGCTGGCAGTTTTCCGGCATGCGCCTTGCGAAGGATCTTCCATGAGTACCGTGCAGGACGCGCTGCAGGCGCTGACCGACCTGACCCCCGGCCGCCAGCAGATCCTGGCCGATGCCGTGGCCGGCCTTTCGCGCGCCGCGCGCCAGCTGCCATCCAAGTACTTCTACGATGCACGTGGCTCGCGCCTGTTCGAGCAGATCACCCACACCCCGGAGTACTACCCCACGCGCACCGAGCTGGCCCTGCTCGACCGCGTACTGCCGGAGATCGCACAGGCGGTGGGGCCGCATGCGCATGTGGTCGAACTGGGCAGCGGCAGCGGCCGCAAGACCGCGCGCCTGCTGGCCGCGCTGCACGATCCGGTGGCCTATACCCCCATCGAGATCTCACGCGCGGCCCTGCTGGCCAGCATCGACCACCTGGCGCCGGCACTGCCCGAAGTGGAGATGCTGCCGGTCTGTGCCGACTTCACCCGCCCGGTGCAGGTCCCGCAGCCGGAACGCCCGGCAGCGCGGCGCCTGCTGTTCTTCCCCGGCTCGACGCTGGGCAACTTCGCTGGCGATGACGCGATCGCCCTGCTGCGCGCCATGCGCCAGACCATGGGCCCGCAGGGCCTGGCCCTGGTCGGTATCGACCTGCACAAGGATCCGGCCCTGATCGAGGCCGCCTACAACGACGCCGAAGGCATCACCGCCGCGTTCACCCTGAACCTGCTGGCCCGCCTGAACCGCGAAGTGGGCAGCGATTTCGACCTCGACGGCTTCCGCCACCAGGCGCGCTACAGCACCGCGCGCCTGCGCATCGAAACCGATCTGGTCAGCCAGCGCGAGCAGGATGTGCACCTGGACGGCCAGACCTTCCACTTCCAGGCCGGGGAACCGATCCGCGTGGAATACAGCCACAAGTACACCGACAGCAGCTTCGGCCATCTGCTGCAGCAGGCCGGGCTGGAAGAAGTCGCGCAGTGGAATGCGGCCCATCCGGCGTTCGGCCTGCGCCTGCTGCGCCCGAGCAGTCCGCAGCGGTAGCACCGCCGGGCCATGCCCGCGGCCTGCGCGTTACCATGGCGGCAGCACCGGCAACACGGAGTACGCCATGCCTTTCCTGACCACGCTCGGCCTGGCCGCCGCGTTGGCCGCGCCCTCGATGGCGCCAGCCAAGCCCGCCGCCATGCCGGACCCGGCCTTCGCCCGCTGCATGACGCAGCTGCAGGCCAGCGCCGCCGCCCAGGGCATCGGCGCCGATCGCTTCAGCGCCCTCACCGCAGGCCTGCAGCCCGATCCCAGCGTGCTGCCATTGCTGGATGCACAGCCCGAATTCACCACGCCCATCTGGGATTACCTGGCTGCCCTGGTCGATCGCCAGCGCGTGGATGAGGGCCGCGCCCGCCTGCAGCAGCATCGTGACCTGCTGCAGCAGGTTTCGGCGCAGTACGGTGTCGATCAGGCCACCATCGTCGCCGTCTGGGGCGTGGAAAGCGACTACGGCCGCGTGTTCGGCAAGCGCCCGCTGCTGCAGTCGCTGGCCACGCTGTCGTGTGCCGGTCGCCGGCAACCGTTCTTCCGTGGCGAATTCCTTGCCCTGCTCAAGCTGATCGACCAGGGCGATCTGCAGGCGCAGGGCCTGACCGGCTCCTGGGCCGGGGCCTTCGGCCACACCCAGTTCATGCCCAGCACCTACGCCCGCATTGCCGTCGATGGTGATGGCGATGGCCGCCGTGACCTGGTCGGCAGCATCCCCGATGCGCTTGCCTCCACCGCCAACTACCTCAAGCGCGCCGGGTGGCGCAGCGGTGAGCCCTGGGGCATGGAAGTCCGCATTCCCGACGGCTTCAGGACCGGGTTGGCCGGACGCACCCAGCGCCGCGCGCTGGCCGAGTGGCGCACGCTGGGCATCACTGCACTGGATGGCAGCGCGGTGGCTCCGCCAGGCCTGCCTGCCGATGCCCGCGCCGCCCTGCTGCTGCCGGCGGGCAGCAAGGGCCCGGCCCTGCTGGTGTTCCGCAACTACGATGCGATCTACAGCTACAACGCTGCCGAAAGCTACGCGCTGGCCATCGCCACGCTGGCCGACCGCCTGCGGGGTGGCACGGGCCTGGCCACCGCCTGGCCCACGGACGATCCGGGCCTGGGCCGCGACGAGCGTCGCCAGCTGCAGACCCTGCTGCTGGCCCGTGGCCACGACATCGGCGCGGCCGATGGCATGATCGGCAGCGCCAGCCGGCGCGCGATCCAGGTTGAACAGCGCCGCCTGGGCTGGGCCGAAGCCGATGGCCGTGCCGGCCAGCGTATCCTGCGCGCGCTGCAGGGCCAGCCGGGCACCCCGGCCACGCCCACCCGTTTCAGTCTTCCTGCCAACTACAGCGCCGCGCAGTCGCCGGCCATACGGAGTCGATCCACCGTGCAACAGATCCAGGGTGTCAGCAGCGGCCAGTTCCAGGGACTCGATGCCTGGCTGATCGAAACCCCCGAAGCCACGGCCGCCATCAGCGTGTTCGGTGGCCAGTTGCTGTCTTTCGTGCCCAAGGGCCAGCAGGATGTGATGTGGCTGTCGCCGCGGCGCGCCGAA
The DNA here is from genome assembly GCF_047782825.1 of Stenotrophomonas maltophilia. GTDB lineage: Bacteria > Pseudomonadota > Gammaproteobacteria > Xanthomonadales > Xanthomonadaceae > Stenotrophomonas. The sequence continues at coordinate 3,316,003 of NZ_CP180589.1, forward strand.
CTGCCCACGCCCATCCGCGGTGGCAGCCCGGTGTGCTGGCCGTACTTCGGCCGCCAGGGGCAGGGCAACGATGTACCTGCCCACGGCTTCGTGCGCACCCTGCCCTGGGAACTGCAGCAGGCGCGCCGCCTGGATGACGGCAGCATCGAACTCACCTTGGCCCCGCCGCCGCTGCAGAACCTGGGCCTGCGCCTGTCGATGACCGTGCGCGTGGGCCGCGAGCTGCGCCAGCAGCTGCTGACCGAAAATACCGGCACCGCGCCGGTCAGCCTCACCCAGGCCCTGCACAACTACTTCCGCGTGGGCGATGCCACCCGTGTCGAGGTGGATGGCGTGGACGGCGTGGATTACCAGGACAAGTTCGAGAACTACGCCCAGACCCGGCGCCAGCAGGGGCCGTGGTCGCTGCGCGATCCGCGTGATCCGGGCCGCAGCGACCGCATCTACAGCCCGGCGGCGGGCCGCTACGTGCTGCGCGACCCGGTACTCAAGCGCCGCATCGAACTGCGCACCGAAGGCAGCCGCTCGCTGGTGGCCTGGAACCCGGGGGCCGAGGCCGCTGCCGGCATGGCCGATGTCGGTGATGGCTGGCGCCACTATGTCTGCCTGGAGGCCGCCAACGCCGGTCCCGATGTGGTGACCATCGCCCCCAAGGGCCGCCACGTGTTGGTGCAGACGCTGTCGGTGTCGCCACTGTAAGCGGCGCGCGGCGCCTTCCTTCGTTCAACAGGAACACGATCCATGCAGGATGCGCAGTGGTACTACGCTGTGGGCCACGAATCGAGGGGCCCGGTCGACCTGGCCGGGCTGCAGCGTCTGCAGCAGCAGGGCGATGTGGTGGCCAGCACCTTGCTGTGGTGCGATGGCATGGACCGGTGGCAGCCCCTGCACACGCTGCAGCCGCGCGCTGAGCCGCTGGACAGCGTGCCGCCGCCGATCACCCCGCAGCCGCTACCGGTGGCGCTTGAGCCGCTGCCGCTGGCATTGGCGCCGCAGGGTGCGGGCGCGGAATCCGAGCAGCCCGACAATCCCTATGGTGCGCCGGCGACCGTCACCGCTGCCCCGCTCATCCTGCCGCTGGGGGCCGGGCTGGAGGGCGACCTCGGTCGCTTCGCCGCCGTGGTCGGCGGCAACTTCCCCAGCTATCGCCAGCAGTGGCGGCTGGACCAGGGCAGCCCCTGCGCTGCCGGCACCTGGCACTGGGCAGGTTTCTTCCTCGGTTCCACCTGGTTTGCCTACCGGCGCCTGTACCGCCCGCTGGCGATCAGCGTCGGCCTGCTGCTGGTCGGTCTGATGGTGGACCTGCTGCTGCGGACTGGCGGGGTGCTGTTCTGCCTGGCCTTGCTGGCGGTGGCGATCATGGGCGGGCGCGGCTACCGCACCTACCTTGCCCATTGCCAACGCGAACTGGCGCGGGCGCAGGCGCTGCACCCGCAGGATGAGGACGCGCTGCGCCGTGAGCTGTCCCGTCGTGGCGGCACCACGGTGCCGGCTACCGCTGTCACCCTGTGTGCCATGTGGCTGCTGTTCTCGGCAGCGGCTTCCCTGCTGGGCGTGGGCTGACGGCTGCGGCCCGCTTCAGATCCCGCGCGGCCTGCCGCTACTGCAGGCTCTCTTCCGGCAAGGATGGCCCCCCATGTCCGCACTCGATCCGCAGGCCGCACCGGCCAGCGCGAACCCCTACCAGGCGCCCGGCGCCGATGCTGAGCCGGCCGCCCCTGCCCAGGGTTCCGGCGGCCCGCCGGATGATGCCGACTACCTGACCCTGGTGGTCGGCCCCAACGCGGCCCACTACCGTCGCTACTGGCATGTCGACAGCCCGGTGCCGAAGCCACCGCGGCGCTGGAACTGGGCAGCACTGCTGTTTGGCACCCTGTGGATGGTGCACCGGCGGATGTACCTGGCGGGCGCGGCCTACTATGTGATCACCACTGTGGTGCCGATCCTGATGCTGCTGGCCGACGCCGGTATCGGCCAGATCGCTGCCGCGATGGTACTGGCGCGCGTCGCCCTGGCCATCTTCGCCAACGGGCTGTACCTGCGGCACTGCAGCCGCCTGCTGGCCAGGGTGGAAGCGGCCCATGCCGGCCAGCCGAACCGGATCCGCGCCGAGCTGCTGCGCCGTGGCGGCACCCGCGCATCGGCGGTGGTGGTCTGCCTGGCCCTGATCTACGGCCTGCGCTACATCACTACAGGCATCCTGCAGATGTACCACTGATCCTCAGGCCGTCGCCCGCGGGCGCAGCACCAGCAGGCAGAGCGAGCCGGCCACCAGCCCCCAGAACGCCGAGCCGATGCCGCCCAGGGACATGCCCGAAGCGGTCACCAGGAAGGTGACCAGCGCCGCCTCGCGGTCACGTTCCACCGCCAGGGCGCTGGCCAGGCTGTTGCCGATGGTGCCGAACAGGGCGATACCGGCCACGCAGGCCACCAGCTCCTTCGGGAAGGCCGCGAACAGCGCCGCCACCGTGGCCCCGAACAGGCCGATCAGGATGTAGAACGCACCAGCCGCCATCGCCGCCGTGTAGCGGCGCGCCGGATCCTCATGGGCATCGCGGCCCATGCAGATCGCAGCGGTGATCGCGGCCAGGTTCAGCGCATAGGCACCGAACGGCGCCAGCACGGTGTTGACCACGCCGATCCAGCCGATCACCGGTGAGATCGGTGCGTCATAGCCGGAGGCACGCATCACCGCCACGCCGGGAATGTTCTGCGAGGCCATGGTGACCACGAACAGGGGCAGGGCAATGCCGGCCACCGCCTTCCAGGACAATGACGGCGGCACCCAGTGTGGAACCGCCAGCTGCAAGTGCAGGTCCTGCGCGTGCAGCAGGCCGCGGCTGGCTGCGATGGCGATGCCGACCAGCAGGGTGGCGATCACCGCATAGCGGGGGAACAGGCGGCGCCCGGCCAGCCAGGTGGCAAACATGGCCAAGGCCAGCACCAGCTGGGTGTTCACCGCGACGAAGACATCCAGGCCGAAGCGCAGCAGCACGCCGGCCAGCATGCCAGCGGCCAGCGCCATCGGCACGCGCCGCATCAGCTTGGCGAAGATTCCGGAAAAGCCGGCCACCATGCCCATCACTGCCGCCAGGAGGAAGGCACCGGTCGCCTCGGACAGTGACGCACCGCCGGCACCCACCACAAGCATCGCCGCACCCGGCGTCGACCAGGCCGTGACCACGGGAACGCGGTAGCGAAGGGACAGCCCGATACAGGTCACACCCATGCCCAGTCCCAGCGCCCACATCCATGATGCGATCTGCGCCTGGTCGGCGCCGACCGCCTGTGCGGCCTGGAAGACGATCACCGCCGAACTGGCGAAGCCCACCAGTACCGTAATGAAGCCTGCCACGATCGCCGGAAGCGAAAGATCGCGCCACCAATGCCTGTGCGTCTGCGTGCCCATTGCTGTCTTGTCTGTGTCCATCCCTGCATACATAGCGCCTGCGGCGTTGACCGCGCAACGCGCGGGCAACGCTGCCGTGATGCCGGCACGCGTGTCATGCATGGCACAGCGGCCATCGTTGTCATCTTCCTGAAAAAAAAAGGTTGACGAATCCTGCAGGATCTCTAGAATTCGCCCCCTCGCTGCGGTGCGGCAACTTCTCCGGAAGTCACCCCTCCACAGCAACGCCACACCGGCGGACGAGATGATCGAACGAAGGTGTTGACGGACTCAAAAAGTCCGGCATAATAGGCGGCTCGCAACGACGAAAGGCCTTCGGGTCCAACGACGAAGCAGCATCGGCAACAACGTCCACTTCGGTGAGACGACCTTGAAAAAAGGTGTTGACGAAGCGGAAAAGCCGGCTATAATGGGCGGCTTCGCTACGAAGGAAACTTCGCAGCACACGGGAATGGCGCTGAGGCCACTTCCCCAGATCTTTGAAAGTATGCGCAGGTATCTTGTGAAGGCGCCTGCAGGAAGGATGATTGTCCATCTTGCAGACGTTTGATCAAGCAACTATTAATTGTTTTAAAGCAAGCGATACGTT
>NZ_CP180589.1:3322500-3325000 GCF_047782825.1 Stenotrophomonas maltophilia
AAGGCTAAATACTACTGACCGACCGATAGTGAACCAGTACCGTGAGGGAAAGGCGAAAAGAACCCCGGAGAGGGGAGTGAAATAGATCCTGAAACCGTGTGCGTACAAGCAGTAGGAGCTCCGCAAGGAGTGACTGCGTACCTTTTGTATAATGGGTCAGCGACTTACTGTTCGTGGCAAGCTTAACCGTATAGGGGAGGCGAAGGGAAACCGAGTCTGATAAGGGCGCATAGTCGCGGGCAGTAGACCCGAAACCGGGTGATCTAGTCATGGCCAGGGTGAAGGTGCCGTAACAGGTACTGGAGGCCCGAACCCACGTCTGTTGCAAAAGACGGGGATGAGCTGTGATTAGGAGTGAAAAGCTAATCGAACCCGGAGATAGCTGGTTCTCCTCGAAAGCTATTTAGGTAGCGCCTCATATGTATCCTCTCGGGGGTAGAGCACTGTTATGGCTAGGGGGTCATCGCGACTTACCAAACCATTGCAAACTCCGAATACCGAGACGGACTGTATGGGAGACACACGGCGGGTGCTAACGTCCGTCGTGAAAAGGGAAACAACCCAGACCCACAGCTAAGGTCCCAAATTCACTGCTAAGTGGAAAACCATGTGGAAAGGCACAGACAGCCAGGAGGTTGGCTTAGAAGCAGCCACCCTTTAAAGAAAGCGTAATAGCTCACTGGTCGAGTCGGTCTGCGGGGAAGATTTAACGGGGCTAAGCAGTGAACCGAAGCTTGGGGTGCATACTTTGTATGCGCGGTAGAGGAGCGTTCCGTAAGCCGTTGAAGGTGGATTGAGAAGTCTGCTGGAGGTATCGGAAGTGCGAATGCTGACATGAGTAACGATAATGCGGGTGAAAAACCCGCACGCCGAAAGCCCAAGGTTTCCTTGCGCAACGTTAATCGGCGCAGGGTGAGTCGGCCCCTAAGGCGAGGACGAAAGTCGTAGTCGATGGGAAGCAGGTTAATATTCCTGCACCTCGCGTAAGTGCGATGGAGGGACGGAGAAGGTTAGGTGTACCAGGCGTTGGTTGTCCTGGGGAAAGGCGGTAGGTTTGGATCTTTGGCAAATCCGGGATCCTTTAAGACCGAGCACCGAGACGAGCCTTTATGGCGAAGTCACTGATACCACGCTTCCAGGAAAAGCTCCTAAGCTTCAGCTTACGCAGACCGTACCGTAAACCGACACAGGTGGGTAGGATGAGAATTCTCAGGCGCTTGAGAGAACTCGGGTGAAGGAACTAGGCAACATGGCACCGTAACTTCGGGAGAAGGTGCACCCTTTTTGGTGGCTCGTGCGAGCTATAGCTGAAGAGGGTCGCAGTAACCAGGCCGCTGCGACTGTTTATCAAAAACACAGCACTCTGCAAACACGAAAGTGGACGTATAGGGTGTGACGCCTGCCCGGTGCTGGAAGGTTAATTGATGGGGTCAGCCGCAAGGCGAAGCTCTTGATCGAAGCCCCAGTAAACGGCGGCCGTAACTATAACGGTCCTAAGGTAGCGAAATTCCTTGTCGGGTAAGTTCCGACCTGCACGAATGGCGTAACGACAGCGGCGCTGTCTCCACCCGAGACTCAGTGAAATTGAAATCGCTGTGAAGATGCAGCGTTCCCGTGGCAAGACGGAAAGACCCCGTGAACCTTTACTATAGCTTTACACTGAACGTTGAGTTCGTCTGTGTAGGATAGGTGGGAGGCTATGAAACTGTGGCGCTAGCTGCAGCGGAGCCATCCTTGAAATACCACCCTGTCGTGCTTGACGTTCTAACCTGGGCCCATTATCTGGGTCGGGGACCGTGTATGGTGGGTAGTTTGACTGGGGCGGTCTCCTCCTAAAGAGTAACGGAGGAGCTCGAAGGTACGCTCAGCGCGGTCGGACATCGCGCACTGTGTGCAAAGGCATAAGCGTGCTTGACTGCAAGATCGACGGATCAAGCAGGTAGGAAACTAGGACTTAGTGATCCGGTGGTTCTGTATGGAAGGGCCATCGCTCAACGGATAAAAGGTACTCCGGGGATAACAGGCTGATACCGCCCAAGAGTTCATATCGACGGCGGTGTTTGGCACCTCGATGTCGGCTCATCACATCCTGGGGCTGTAGTCGGTCCCAAGGGTATGGCTGTTCGCCATTTAAAGTGGTACGCGAGCTGGGTTCAGAACGTCGTGAGACAGTTCGGTCCCTATCTGCCATGGGCGTTGGAGATTTGAGAGGGGCTGCTCCTAGTACGAGAGGACCGGAGTGGACGAACCTCTGGTGTTCCGGTTGTCACGCCAGTGGCATTGCCGGGTAGCTATGTTCGGAAGCGATAACCGCTGAAAGCATCTAAGCGGGAAGCGCGCCTCAAGATGAGATCTCCCGGGGCACAAGCCCCCTGAAGGAACCATATAGACTATGTGGTTGATAGGTCAGGTGTGTAAGTACAGCAATGTATTGAGCTAACTGATACTAATGATCCGTGTGGCTTGACCATATAACCTCAAGTTGCCTTGGCTTTACGAC
>NZ_CP180589.1:3327500-4739859 GCF_047782825.1 Stenotrophomonas maltophilia
CGGTGGTTCGAGTCCTCCCAGACCCACCATTCTCTGAATGACGCATACATTCGATCTTATATACGCATCGGCACTGTGGCCGGTACGTGTTCTTTTAAAACTTGTGACGTAGCGAGCGTTTGAGATGTTCTATCAGACGTGTCGTGAGGCTAAGGCGAGAGACATAAGTCTCTTTATTAATTGAGTCGTTATATTCGTATCCGGGCTTTGTACCCCCGGGTCATGTATAACCCAAGGCAACTTGCGGTTATATGGTCAAGCGAATAAGCGCACACGGTGGATGCCTTGGCGGTCAGAGGCGATGAAGGACGTGGCAGCCTGCGAAAAGTATCGGGGAGCTGGCAACAAGCTTTGATCCGGTAATGTCCGAATGGGGAAACCCACCCGCTTGCGGGTATCCTGCAGTGAATACATAGCTGCTGGAAGCGAACCTGGTGAACTGAAATATCTAAGTAACCAGAGGAAAAGAAATCAACCGAGATTCCGTAAGTAGCGACGAGCGAACGCGGACTAGCCCTTAAGCTGATTTGGTTCTAGGAAAACACTCTGGAAAGAGTGGCCATAGAAGGTGATAGCCCTGTATCTGAAAGGGCCATTTCAGTGAAGACGAGTAGGGCGGGGCACGTGAAACCCTGTCTGAACATGGGGGGACCATCCTCCAAGGCTAAATACTACTGACCGACCGATAGTGAACCAGTACCGTGAGGGAAAGGCGAAAAGAACCCCGGAGAGGGGAGTGAAATAGATCCTGAAACCGTGTGCGTACAAGCAGTAGGAGCTCCGCAAGGAGTGACTGCGTACCTTTTGTATAATGGGTCAGCGACTTACTGTTCGTGGCAAGCTTAACCGTATAGGGGAGGCGAAGGGAAACCGAGTCTGATAAGGGCGCATAGTCGCGGGCAGTAGACCCGAAACCGGGTGATCTAGTCATGGCCAGGGTGAAGGTGCCGTAACAGGTACTGGAGGCCCGAACCCACGTCTGTTGCAAAAGACGGGGATGAGCTGTGATTAGGAGTGAAAAGCTAATCGAACCCGGAGATAGCTGGTTCTCCTCGAAAGCTATTTAGGTAGCGCCTCATATGTATCCTCTCGGGGGTAGAGCACTGTTATGGCTAGGGGGTCATCGCGACTTACCAAACCATTGCAAACTCCGAATACCGAGACGGACTGTATGGGAGACACACGGCGGGTGCTAACGTCCGTCGTGAAAAGGGAAACAACCCAGACCCACAGCTAAGGTCCCAAATTTTGTGCTAAGTGGAAAACCATGTGGAAAGGCACAGACAGCCAGGAGGTTGGCTTAGAAGCAGCCACCCTTTAAAGAAAGCGTAATAGCTCACTGGTCGAGTCGGTCTGCGGGGAAGATTTAACGGGGCTAAGCACAGAACCGAAGCTTGGGGTGCATACTTTGTATGCGCGGTAGAGGAGCGTTCCGTAAGCCGTTGAAGGTGGATTGAGAAGTCTGCTGGAGGTATCGGAAGTGCGAATGCTGACATGAGTAACGATAATGCGGGTGAAAAACCCGCACGCCGAAAGCCCAAGGTTTCCTTGCGCAACGTTAATCGGCGCAGGGTGAGTCGGCCCCTAAGGCGAGGACGAAAGTCGTAGTCGATGGGAAGCAGGTTAATATTCCTGCACCTCGCGTAAGTGCGATGGAGGGACGGAGAAGGTTAGGTGTACCAGGCGTTGGTTGTCCTGGGGAAAGGCGGTAGGTTTGGATCTTTGGCAAATCCGGGATCCTTTAAGACCGAGCACCGAGACGAGCCTTTATGGCGAAGTCACTGATACCACGCTTCCAGGAAAAGCTCCTAAGCTTCAGCTTACGCAGACCGTACCGTAAACCGACACAGGTGGGTAGGATGAGAATTCTCAGGCGCTTGAGAGAACTCGGGTGAAGGAACTAGGCAACATGGCACCGTAACTTCGGGAGAAGGTGCACCCTTTTTGGTGGCTCGTGCGAGCTATAGCTGAAGAGGGTCGCAGTAACCAGGCCGCTGCGACTGTTTATCAAAAACACAGCACTCTGCAAACACGAAAGTGGACGTATAGGGTGTGACGCCTGCCCGGTGCTGGAAGGTTAATTGATGGGGTCAGCCGCAAGGCGAAGCTCTTGATCGAAGCCCCAGTAAACGGCGGCCGTAACTATAACGGTCCTAAGGTAGCGAAATTCCTTGTCGGGTAAGTTCCGACCTGCACGAATGGCGTAACGACAGCGGCGCTGTCTCCACCCGAGACTCAGTGAAATTGAAATCGCTGTGAAGATGCAGCGTTCCCGTGGCAAGACGGAAAGACCCCGTGAACCTTTACTATAGCTTTACACTGAACGTTGAGTTCGTCTGTGTAGGATAGGTGGGAGGCTATGAAACTGTGGCGCTAGCTGCAGCGGAGCCATCCTTGAAATACCACCCTGTCGTGCTTGACGTTCTAACCTGGGCCCATTATCTGGGTCGGGGACCGTGTATGGTGGGTAGTTTGACTGGGGCGGTCTCCTCCTAAAGAGTAACGGAGGAGCTCGAAGGTACGCTCAGCGCGGTCGGACATCGCGCACTGTGTGCAAAGGCATAAGCGTGCTTGACTGCAAGATCGACGGATCAAGCAGGTAGGAAACTAGGACTTAGTGATCCGGTGGTTCTGTATGGAAGGGCCATCGCTCAACGGATAAAAGGTACTCCGGGGATAACAGGCTGATACCGCCCAAGAGTTCATATCGACGGCGGTGTTTGGCACCTCGATGTCGGCTCATCACATCCTGGGGCTGTAGTCGGTCCCAAGGGTATGGCTGTTCGCCATTTAAAGTGGTACGCGAGCTGGGTTCAGAACGTCGTGAGACAGTTCGGTCCCTATCTGCCATGGGCGTTGGAGATTTGAGAGGGGCTGCTCCTAGTACGAGAGGACCGGAGTGGACGAACCTCTGGTGTTCCGGTTGTCACGCCAGTGGCATTGCCGGGTAGCTATGTTCGGAAGCGATAACCGCTGAAAGCATCTAAGCGGGAAGCGCGCCTCAAGATGAGATCTCCCGGGGCACAAGCCCCCTGAAGGAACCATATAGACTATGTGGTTGATAGGTCAGGTGTGTAAGTACAGCAATGTATTGAGCTAACTGATACTAATGATCCGTGTGGCTTGACCATATAACCTCAAGTTGCCTTGGCTTTACGACAGCGTCGTAAGAGCATCCAAGTGCACGCTACGTCACAAGAACTATGCGAGGCTGGCGCCTTGTCCCCCGGGACGAGTGCGACTCTCCAAAAGCCTCCCTGGTGAAATTAGCGCTGTGGAACCACCCGATCCCATCCCGAACTCGGAAGTGAAACGCAGCTGCGCCGATGGTAGTGTGGCTCAAGCCATGCGAGAGTAGGTCATCGCCAGGGTTTATACCCAAAAACCCCGCTGCATGCGCAGCGGGGTTTTTTCTTTGTGCCTGGAAATGCAGGTAATGCCGGCCGCCGGCCGGCAACCCATGGACTCCACTGCGGGCGGATGCGTAGATCCACGCCCTGCGTGGATAGAGTGGTTCCTGCGAAGAACAGTGCCAACCAAGGTTGGCACCCACCAACAGCGGGCCGGTTGGCACCCATCAACAGCGGGGCGATTGCCAACCACCCAATGCGGTAGTGCCGGCCGCGGGCCGGCAACCCATGGACTCTGCCCCCGGCGGATGCATAGATCCACGCCATGCGTGGATGCAGTGTTCGCGCGAAGAGCGGTGCCAACCAAGGTTGGCACCCACCAACAGCGGGGCGGTCATCCCCAACCAACAGCCAATGCCTGGCCTACCCCGGTCAATCGACCAGGGCGAGCCCTCGCTGCTCCTGCTGCCCAAACACCGACACCGCCTGCGTCAGTACGCCCGCCTGCGACTGCAGTTCGCGTGCCGCGGCCATGGCCTCTTCCACCAGCGCGGCGTTCTGCTGCGTGGCGTGGTCCATCTGCACCACGGTCTGGTTGATCTGCTCGATGCCAGTCGACTGCTCCTGCGATGCCGCGGAAATCTCCTGCATCAGCGCGCTGACACTCTGCACCCCGCCCACGATGCCCTGCATGCGCTGCCCGGCATCGGCCACCAGCTGGGCGCCGGCGCTGACCTGGTGTCCGGCTTCATCGATCAGCTTCTTGATCTCCTGCGCCGCAGCGGCTGACCGCTGCGCCAGCACGCGTACTTCGCTGGCGACCACGGCAAACCCGCGCCCCTGTTCGCCGGCACGCGCGGCTTCCACTGCGGCGTTCAGGGCCAGGATGTTGGTCTGGAAGGCGATGCCATCGATCACGCCGGTGATGTCACCGATCCGGCGCGAGGCGGCTTCGATCGCCTGCATGGTGTCGACCACGCGCTGCATGGCCTGGTTGCCCTCATGGGCTGCGCCCTGGGTGGTCGCGGCCAGATCGCTGGCCTGGCGGGCATGGCTGGCGTTCTGGCGCACGGTCGAGGTCAGTTCCTCCATGGACGCCGCGGTTTCCTGCAGATGCGTGGCCTGGCGCTCGCTGCGCTCGGACAGCGCACCATTGCCTGCGGCGATCTCGCCTGCGGCCGTGCTGATGGCTGCGGCACTGTGCTGGATATGCCCGACCATGCGCGACAGCTGCTGGGCGGTGGCGTTGGCATCGCGCTGGATGGCGGCGAACGCCCCCTGATGCTCGCCCTGCATGCGCCGATCAAGATCGCCCTGGGCCAGGGCGGACAGCATCTGCCGGACCTCGTCGACGGTGGCGCCCACCGTGGCCAGCAACTGGTTGATGCCCCCGGTCAGGCCATCCAGGAAGCTGACGCCTTCGCTGGCCTGCAGGCGCTGGTCGAGATCACCGGCGGCAGCGGCGGCGACGATGCCGGCGACCGCATTCTCCAGGGTCAGTTCGTGGGTGCGGTCATGCCATTCCACGGCAAAGCCCAGGCGCGCGCCCTGCGCGTCGAACACCGGGGTGACCACCTGCGCGAAGTGCACCGGGCCGATCTGCACCTTGCCGTTGTGGGTCACCTGCAGGGTGTTGAGGATGGCGCGGATACGGTCGGGATTGGCATGGAAGCGATGGATGCTGCTGCCGACCAGCTGGTCGACATCGAAATCGGGGAAGGCCTGGCGCAGCGTTGCCTGCTGGTTGCGCAGCAGGGCGACCACCGAGCGGTTCACGTAGCGGATCACATGGTCGTTGTCGGCAATCATCAAGGCCGTGCGCGAGACGTCCAGCGCCTGGCGGATCTGCGCATTCTCGGCGTGCGCCTGTGCCTGCCGCCCACGCTGTGCCTGCACGTGACGGGCGGTATCGGCCAGCGCGTGGGCCAGCGAACCCGGTGCGTAGTCCTGCACATTGCTGTGTGCGGACAGATCGGCGCCGGTGGCGATGTCGCGGGCCAGCGCGGCCAGCCGCCGCGGGCCATGCCCCAATGCTTCGCTCTGCTGGCGCAGGCGTGCAGCGATCTGCCCGAGCAGCAGGGTCAGTACCAGCAACGACAGCGCATGCAGCAGGGCGGGCGCCATCGCCGCCCCCTGCACCCACCACGGCAGCAGCGATGCCAACACCGCGACACCGCCCGCCAGCCACAGCGGCCGGCGATCACGATGGCCGAGCAGCACGCCCAGCAGCAGGGCCGAAGGCAGGGCGGGATCCATGCCGGCCACATGGCAGAGCAGCGCCAGCTGCAACGCGACCAGCACCGCCAGGCCATTGCGTGCCAGCGGGCGACCGGCACACCCCACGACCAGGCCGGCACAGGGCACGACAACGGCCGCTGCCAGCGTGGCGGCACTGCCGCCATGGCCCGTCACGGCCAGGCCGATGCCGGCGATGGCCAGCGCGGCACTGCCCAGCAGCAGGCGGTGATCCGCGCTGCGCGCCAGCTGTTGCAGATAGGGAAGGCGGCCCTGAGCGGGCGGACGGGGAGATGCAGCGGACATCGACGACTCCTGGATCAACGAACAGCAACGACCGCGCGCGCCGACACGCGCAGAGGCGTGGCAGCGGCGGGATCAGGACATGCGGGAAATGCGGCGCGCAGGGCGACGCGGCAGACGGGCACCGGGGCCACGTCCTGTGGTTGGCGGTGCGGTGGGGCGGGCATGCGGGCTTCCTTGCAGAACCAAGAACACGCCGCAGGCCCGACCGGGCCCGCGTGCTGCGGGCGCAGGGGCCCGCAACTGTTCTATCGGCTGCAGGCGCGCGGAGTGAAGCGCGCGGTGCCGGTGCTGCTCAGCTGGCGTTCGGCCCGCTCACGCTGGCCGGCCTGCCGTCAGCCAGTGGCGTTGGAACCGGCAAGGAACGCATTGATGACTGCCGCGATCTGCTGCGGCTGTTCCATATGCAGATGGTGGTTGCCCGGGAACACCGACAGGCGCCCATCGCGCAGGTGCTGCAGGCGTTGGCTGCGGCCCGGCTCGGGATAGTAGGACTGGGCCGGCGTGGCGTAGATCACCTGGGTGGGGCAGGCGATGGCCTGCAGCAGGTTGTCGATCTGGCCTTCGCTGAGGCGGATGGCGGTGGGCAGCATCAGCCGTGGGTCGCTGCACCAGCGGTAGCCGCCTTCCACCGGCTCGACCCCCCGTTCGACCAGCAGACGGGCACAGCCCTCGCTGAGCTGGTTGGTCATCATCCGCGCGCGGATCGGCGCGGCCAGGTCGGGGAACACGCGCAGCTGCTTGCGGGCCAGGGCACGGGTGGCATTGACGTGTTCGCGCAGGCGATTGGCGGTCTCGTCCTCGGGCCCGCGCAGCCCGCCGAGTGCTTCGATGGCGATCAGCCGTTCGACGCGGTCGCTGACGGCGGCGGTGAGGCTGGCGATGCCGGCGCCCATCGAGTGGCCCATCAGGGTGAAGCGGTCCCAGCCCAGGGCATCGGCGACATCCAGCACATGGGTGATCGCAGCGGGCGTGGTGTAGACCGCGCCGGCGGGCAGGTGGGCGCTGTGGCCATGGCCCGGCAGGTCGATGGCCACCAGGTCCAGGTCCGGCAGGTGGGGCGCCAGCGGCACGAAGCTGGAGGCGTTATCCAGCCAGCCATGCAACGCAAGCACGCGGGTCGCGCCGGCGCGGCCGCTGCGGAGGCCGGCCACGCGCGCGCCGGCGATGTCCATCTGGAACGACTGCAGGCTCATGCCAGCGACGCCACGGCCAGCCGCGCCAGGGCACGGGCGTGTTCGGGGTCGGCATTCAGGCACGGGATGTAGCGCATCGTCGCGCCGCGCTCGGCCAGCGTCTCGGTGAAGCCCATGGCCACTTCTTCCAGGGTTTCCAGGCAGTCGGTGGCAAAGCCCGGGCAGACCACGTCGATCTGCTTCACGCCCGATTCGGCCAGGGCCCACAGGCTGGGTTCGGCATAGGGCTGCAGCCAGCGTTCGCGGCCGAAACGCGACTGGTAGCCGAGCTGCCACTCATTGGCCGCCAGGCCCAGTGCCTGGGCGATGGCCTGCGCGCTGGCTTCGCAGCGCTGCGGGTAGGGATCACCGGCGTCGGCCAGGCGCTGCGGAATGCCGTGGAAGGAGAACATCAGCGTCTGGCCACGGCCGTGCTGCTGCCAGTAGCGCTGGATGGAGCTGGCAACCGCAGCCACCCAGTCCGGGTCGACCGAATAATCCTGCACCAGGCTGACGGTGATGCCCGGATGGCGGCGCTGCCAGGCATCGACGCGGTCTTCGACCGAGGCGGTGGTGGTGGTGGAGTACTGCGGGTACAGCGGCAGCACCGCGATGCGGCGTACGCCTTCGGCGGCCAGCCGGTCCAGTTCGGCGGTCAATGCCGGTTCGCCGTAGCGCATGGCATGGCGCACGCGCGCGCCGGGCAGCAAGGCCTGCATGGCCTGGGCCAGCTGGCGGGTGTGCACCATCAGCGGCGAACCCTCCGGCAGCCACACCTGGGCGTACTTGGCCGCCGAACGGCCGCTGCGCAACGGCAGGATCAGCCCGCGCAGCAGCGGCTGCCAGAGCAGCGCCGGGATCGAGACCACACGGGGGTCGGACAGGAATTCAGCCAGGTAACGGCGTACGGCGGGGGCCGTCGGCGTCTCGGGCGTGCCTAGGTTGACCGCCAGCACGGCGGTATCGGGTGCGTCGAGCATGGAGCGTATTGTCGCCGATCCCGCGCCGCGCGGTGATGCAGGGTTTGGATGCTGCCGATACAGGGCGCCTATATGAGCAGGCAACGCTCATTGGCTATTCATGACAACACTACTAATTTCAGTCACTTGCTATATCTTCCTATGGACTGACTTCTGGAGCCTGCCATGCGTCGCCCGATCCAAGCCCTGCTGATCGCCGCCAGCCTGCTGTCCAGCCAGGCCATGGCCGGACCGCAGGAAGACCAGCGCGCCCGCAACGCGGTGCGTGTGCTGGCTGAAATCCAGGAAATCCCCGAACAGGGAATTCCGGACAAGTTGCTCGACGAAGGCCGCGCGGTCATCGTCATTCCCGACACGATCAAGGCCGGTCTGGTCATCGGTGGCCGTCGTGGCCATGGCCTGATGTCGGTGCGCATGCCCAATGGCGCCTGGTCCAACCCGGTGTTCATCAAGCTCACCGGCGGCAGCATCGGCTTCCAGGCCGGCGTGCAGTCCTCCGACGTGGTGCTGGTGTTCCGCAACGACCGCAGCCTGGACAATCTGGTCAACGGCAAGTTCACCCTGGGCGCCGATGCCGGCGTGGCCGCCGGTCCGGTGGGCCGCAATGCGGCCGCCGCCACCGACGGCCAGCTGAAGGCCGAGATCTGGTCCTGGTCGCGCGCCCGCGGCCTGTTCGCCGGCGTGGCCCTGGATGGCGCGGTGCTGCAGATCGACGATGCCGCCAACCTGGATGCCTACGGCAGCAACACCACGCCGCGGATGATCTTCGAAGGCCGTTCGGCCGGTTCGCCGTCGATGGACGTGGTCGCCTTCCGCGACCGCCTGGAAGAGGCCACCTACGCCGCGCGCAACAACCGCAACGGCAATGGCGGCACCGCCAGCGCCCCGCCGCCGCCCGCCCCGTCTGCATCGGCGCCTGTTCAGGCACCGCCGGCAGCGCCGGCCGAAGCGACCACCGCGCCGCTGCAGAACGTGCCGCAGAACCCGCCGCCGCAGCAGCAGGGTTTCCAGCCGGTCGGCGACGGTGAGATCCGCACCGAGACGCTGGGCGGCAACTGACTTTCGTCACGCGCGCCGGCTTACAGCCGGTGCGCTATGCTCGACAGCCTGATCACTACGTAACGAGCGTCTTTATGGGCGGTTTGAGCATCTGGCATTGGTTGATTGTCCTGGCCGTGGTTCTGTTGGTGTTCGGCACCAAGCGGCTGACCAGTGGCGCCAAGGATCTCGGCTCGGCGGTGAAGGAATTCAAGAAGGGCATGCGCGACGACGACAAGCCGTCGGCGCAGCTGGGCGACGAGTCGCGCAGCCAGGACGCCTCGCGCACCGCGCAGGACGAGCACGACCGCAACGCGCGTTGATCCGGGGCGGTTGCGGTGTTTGATATTGGTTTCAGCGAACTGCTGGTGATCGCGGTGGTGGCTCTGGTGGTGCTCGGTCCCGAGCGCCTGCCCAAGGCGGCCCGCTTCGCCGGCCTGTGGGTGCGCCGTGCCCGCAACCAGTGGGATTCGGTGAAGCAGGAACTGGAGCGCGAACTGCAGGCCGAAGAGATCAAGCGGCAGATGCAGGACGTGCGCCAGGGCATGCAGGACACCGAGAACCAGCTGCGCGCCAGCGGCGAAGCCGTGCGCCGCGAGGCCGAGCAGGCGCAGCAGCACGGCGACGCGCTGGCGCAGGAAATGCGCGCGCCGGCACCGGCACAGACGCCGCCGCACCTGGCTGACGAGGCCGCAGCGCATGCACCGGCGCAGGACGGCGGTTTCATTCCGCCCACCGCTGCCGAAGTGGAGGCCCCTGTGCCTTCCGACCCCCCGAAGGCCGACGCGCCCACTACCCCGGAGCGCCAGCCATGAGTGATCACGACTTCGGCGAAAGCTCGCTGGTCGAACACCTGGTCGAGCTGCGCGCGCGCCTGATCCGCGCGCTGCTGGGCTTCGGCGTGGTGCTGCTTGGCCTGCTGCCGTTCACCCAGAAGCTGTACAACGCGCTGGCCGAACCGCTGGTATCGCAGCTGCCGAACGGGCAGACGATGATCGCCACCAATCCGGCCGGCGCCTTCTTCGCACCGCTGAAGCTGACCTGCTTCGTGGCGCTGTTCGTGGCCGTGCCCTGGTTGCTGTACCAGCTGTGGGCCTTTGTCGCGCCCGGCCTGTATGCCCGCGAAAAACGCCTGGCCGTGCCGCTGCTGGTGTCGTCGGTGCTGCTGTTCTACACCGGCTGCGCCTTCGCCTACTTCCTGGTGCTGCCGGCGGTGTTCCACTTCCTGACCACCTTCAGCCCGGAAGTGATCGCGATCACGCCCGATGCAAACGCCTACCTGGATTTCGTGCTGGCGATCTTCTTCGCCTTCGGCGGCAGTTTCGAGCTGCCGGTGGCGATGGTGATCCTGGTGCTGCTGGGCTGGGTGACGCCGCAGCAGTTCAAGGAAGGCCGTGGCTACGCGATTGTCGGCATCTTCGTGCTGGCGGCGGTGCTGACCCCGCCGGACGTGGTGTCGCAGCTGATGCTGGCCATTCCGATGTGCCTGCTCTACGAGCTGGGCATCCACGCTGCGCGCTGGCTGGTGCCGTCTTCGGTGGTGAAGAAGCCGGCGGCGTGATGCGGCAACGCCGGGCAGGGCCCGGCGCTGCCCGGCTCAGGCATGGAAGACGTCGCTGCCGCTTTCAGCAACGTCCTGCACGCGGCCGCGGTGCACGAACATCTGCTTCCAGGCCGCGTAGACCGCGCCCATGTACAGCGGCAGGAACACCGTATAGGTGATGACCTGGCCGAGGAATGCCGCGAACATCGGCCCCGCCACCAGCATCGCCACGGCGGTGAGGATGCTAAGGCCGAGGTAGGCGAAGAACACGGTGATCAGGCCCAACAGGCTGAACACCAGCACCGCACCGATGTTCTCGATGCAGCCCTGCAGGCTCAGGCGCAGCGCATGCATGCCGCTCTGGCGGTCGAACACCACCAGCGCCGGCTGGGTGAACATGGCCATCACCAGCGCCACCAGCGTAATGGTCACCAGCACCAGCCACAGCAGGATGCGCTTGACCGGCAGGTCGGCCATCAGTGCGATGGCCTGCTCGTTGCTCATGGTCTGCCCGCTCTGGGCCAGCACCTGCATCTGCGACCAGGCTTCACCGAAAGCCTTGAAGCCCTGCGGGCCGATCATGGCGTACAGCAGCGCACCCAGCAGGATGATGGCCAGCGCGTAGATCGCCATCGGCACCAGCAGGTGGCTGACGCGGTGGTTGCGGATGGGCTGCAGCAGGTGCGACGGCGTGGCCTGGCGGCCGTGGTCGACTTCCCCCACGGCGTACAGCATGCCGCCGATCAGCAGCGGTGCGATGGCCAGCGACAGGACCTGCACGAACAGGCCGATGAAGCTGGGCAGCACGATCGCCAGCAGGGTGGCCAGCCAGGTCACCGCCATTCCGAGCAGGCCCAGCCGGGCCAGCTGCAGGGGCACGCGGCCGTACATGGTGAACGTGTCCAGCAACCATTGGGCGCCCGCCGAGGCTGGCAGCTTGCGAATCTCTTTCATGGACATCCGAAGGGACAGGGGGGAGGGCACGCGGCCCCACTGCGGCGGATTATCCCTGTTTTGCGACGGCCGCACCTGAAGCAAGCCGGGCCTGGCGCACGAATCGGCGCAACAGCTGGCGGGCCAGGGGCGCGGCACTGACCGCGCGCTCGATGCTGCGTGCGCAGCCGCCGTGGCGGCCGATGCAATCGGCACGGGCGCGGATGTAGCCACGCATGTGGTGGGTGGCGAATTCGGGATGGAACTGCACGCCCCAGGCCTGGCGGCCCCAGCGGAAGGCATGGCAGCCGTCCAGCGGCGAGCGCGCCAGCACGGCCGCACCCTCGGGTGCGCGCAGCACGGTCTGCAGGTGGGTGGCATGGGCGGCGAAGTGGCTGGGCAGGCCGCCGAACAGCGGATCCTCGGCGGCGGCCGGGTCCAGTGCCAGTTCGATCGTGCCCGATTCGCGCCCGGCCGGGTTGTAGGCCACCTCGCCGCCCAGCGCATGCGCCAGCAGCTGGTGGCCGTAGCAGATGCCGAACACCGGCATGCCAGCGTGGGCGACCTGGCGCAGCCACGCCGCACTGCGTTCGCTCCATTCGGCGTGGTCGGTGACGAAGGCCGCCGAGCCGGTCACCAGCACCCCGGCGTAGTCGCCCGCGTTGGGCAGGGTGTCGCCGTGCTCGACATCCACTACCACCGTTTCGTGTTCTTCCAGCCCGGCGGCGACCCGGATCCAATGCGGGAAGCGCCCGTAGCGGCGCAGTGACGGCACCGGGCGGCCGGTTTCAAGGATCAGGAACGGTGCTGGGTTCATCCGGGGGCGGCAGGACTGACAGGACTTCCTCGATTGTAGTCAGCCCCTGCGCCACCTTTTCAAGCCCGGCCTGGCGCAGGGTTCGCAGTCCTTCAGCACGTGCGGCACGGCTGAAACCGGCCAGATCCATGTCCGAGCGGATCAGCCCGCGCAGCCGCGAACCCAATGGCAGCAACTCATACAGGCCGATGCGGCCGAGGAAACCGGTGCGCCGGCACTCCAGGCAACCGACCGGCCGACAGGGCGTGGCGGCATCTGGATATGCAGCATGGCTATCAGCCAGTACCGCCCAATCGGCCGCGCCCAGGATGTGCGGCTGCTTGCAGTGCGGGCACAGGGTACGCACCAGGCGCTGGGCCAGGATGCCGTTGACGGTGCTGGCCAGCAGGTAGTGCGGCACGCCGATGTCGAGCAGGCGGGTGATGGCCGAGGGCGCGTCGTTGGTGTGCAGGGTGGACAGCACCAGGTGGCCGGTCAGCGAGGCCTGCACCGCCATCTGCGCGGTTTCCAGGTCGCGGATCTCACCGATCATGATGATGTCCGGGTCCTGCCGCAGCAGGGTGCGCACGCCGGCGGCGAAGTCCAGGTCGATGTTGGTCTGCACCTGCATCTGGTTGAATTCGGAGGCGATCATCTCGATCGGATCCTCCACCGTGCAGACGTTGACGTCCGGCGTGGCCAGGCGCTTCAGCGTGGAATACAGCGTGGTGGTCTTGCCCGAGCCGGTGGGGCCGGTGACCAGCACGATGCCGTGCGGGCGCTCGACCAGGGCATTCCAGCCGGCCGCTTCCTGCGGGCTGAAGCCGAGCTGGTCGATGCTCTTGAAGGCCGCATCCGGGTCGAAGATGCGCATCACGCACTTCTCGCCGAAGGCGGTGGGCATGGTCGACAGGCGCATCTCCACTTCGCGGCCACCGGGCGAGCGGGTCTTGATGCGGCCATCCTGCGGCCGCCGGCGCTCGGCCAGGTCCATGCGGCCCAGCACCTTGATGCGGCTGACCACGGCGGTCATCACCGCTGGCGGCACCTCGAACACCTTGTGCAGCACGCCATCGATGCGGAAGCGCATGCGGCCCATCTCACGGCGCGGTTCCAGGTGGATGTCCGAGGCGCGCTGCTCGTAGGCGTACTGCAGCAGCCAGTCGACGATGTGGACGATGTGCTGGTCGTCGGCGTTGACGTCGCCGGTGCGGCCCAGCTCGACCAGCTGCTCGAAGCTGGGCAGGGTGGTATTGGCTTCGCCGCGCACGTCGCCGCGGGCACCGCGCACCGAGCGGGTGACCCCGTAGAACTCCATGGTGTAGCGGTGCAGGTCCAGCGGGTTGACCATCGCCAGTTCGATCTGGCGCCGGGTCAGGTGCTGCAGGTCGCGGCGCCATTCCTGGGCCAGCGGTTCGCTGGTGGCCACCAGCACGCGCTCGGCATCGACGGCCAGCGGCAGGAAGCGGTGGCGGCGCGCATAGGCGTGCGAGGCCAGGGCGGTGACCGAGGCCACGTCCACCCGGGTCGGGTCGATGCGCAGGTAGCGGCAGCCGGTGCGCCGGGCCAGCCATTCGGTCAGGCGTTCCAGGTTCAGTTCGCCGCCCTCGCTGGCGGCCAGCTTGAGGTTGGACAGCAGCACCAGCGGGTGCACTTCGCTGGCATTGCGCGCGCCCTGTGCGGAAAAACGCACGCGTTCGCGGTCCTGCGGCGCGATCAGGCCATCGGCTACCGCCGCGGCGGCCACCTGTTCGAACAGCAGGCGCCCCGGCGGCAACGGGGCCGACGCGTCGGGCGTGCCTGCCGGCAGCCGGTGTTCCATCTGCCTGCTCCTCCCGGGTACGGAATGCCCCGCAGGTCGGCCGTTATACTAGCGCACCCCCTTTGCCGGCCAAGAATCGTCCGCATGTCCGCGACCCCGACCGTTCCGATCACCTTCCAGGGCCTGATCCAGACCCTGAACCAGTTCTGGGCCCAGCAGGGCTGCGTGCTCATCCAGCCGCTCGACCTGGAGGTGGGCGCCGGTACGTTCCACCCGGCCACCTTCCTGCGTGCGATCGGCCCGGAAGGCTGGAACGCGGCCTATGTGCAGCCTTCGCGCCGCCCGACCGACGGCCGCTATGGCGAGAACCCGAACCGCCTGCAGCGCTACTACCAGTACCAGGTGGCGATGAAGCCGGCGCCGGACAACATCCAGCAGCTGTACCTGGATTCGCTGAAGGCGCTGGGCATCGACCCGCTGGTGCATGACCTGCGTTTCGTCGAGGACAACTGGGAATCGCCGACCCTGGGCGCCTGGGGCCTGGGCTGGGAAGTCTGGCTCAACGGCATGGAGGTGACCCAGTTCACCTACTTCCAGCAGGCCGGTGGCCTGGAATGCCGCCCGGTGCTGGGCGAGATCACCTACGGTCTCGAGCGCCTGTGCATGTACCTGCAGAACTGCGACAACGTCTATGACCTGGTCTGGACCTACGGCCCGGATGGCCAGCCGGTGACCTACGGCGACGTCTACCACCAGAACGAGGTGGAGCAGAGCACCTACAACTTCGAACACGCCGACGTGGAAGAAATGTTCCACCGCTTCGACGCGTGCGAGCGCGAGGCGCAGAAGCTGGTGGAAGTGAACCTGCCGCTGCCGGCCTACGAACAGGTGATGAAGGCCAGCCATACCTTCAACCTGCTCGATGCGCGCCGTGCGATCAGCGTGACCGAGCGCCAGCGCTACATCCTGCGCGTGCGCGCGCTGGCCCAGGCGGTGGCCAAGGCCTACTACGAGCAGCGCGAGAAGCTGGGCTTCCCGGGCGCGAAGAAGGCCTGAGGGCCGCTTCCTTCATCACCCACGACTCCGGGGCGCCGGCCGCGTCGCGCGCTGCGCCCCCACCACAGGATTGAAACGATGAGCCAACTGTCCCCCCTGCTGATCGAACTGGGCACCGAAGAACTGCCGGTCAAGGCGCTGCCTGGCCTGGCCCAGGCCTTCTTCGATGGCGTGGTCGACGGCCTGCGCAAGCGCGGCGTCGAACTGGAACTGGGCGATGCGCGCCCGCTGTCGACCCCGCGCCGCCTGGCGGTGCTGCTGCCCGGCGTGGGCCTGGAACAGCCCGAACAGCGCAGCGAAGTGCTGGGCCCGTACCTGAACATCGCGCTGGACGCCGAAGGCCAGCCGACCAAGGCCCTGCAGGGCTTTGCGGCCAAGGCCGGGATCGACTGGACCGCGCTGGAAAAGACCAGCGACAACAAGGGCGAACGCTTCGTGCACCGCGCCGTGAGCCCGGGCGCACGCACTGCCGCGCTGCTGCCGGAGGTGCTGCGCGAGGCGATTGCGGCCATGCCCATTCCCAAGCCGATGCGCTGGGGTAACCACGAGTGGGGCTTCGCCCGCCCGGCACACTGGCTGGTGCTGCTGCACGGTACCGATGTGGTCGAGGCCGAACTGTTCGGCCTGAAGGCCGACCGCATGAGCCGCGGCCACCGCTTCCACCACGACAAGACCGTGTGGCTGAGCCAGCCGCAGGATTACGTGGAATCGCTGCGCGCGGCCAAGGTGCTGGTCGACCCGGCCGAGCGCCGCGAGCGCATCGTGGCCGAAGTCGAGGCCGCTGCGGGTACTGCCGGCGGCAGTGCGCGCATCACCGAAGACAACCTGGAGCAGGTGGTGAACCTGGTCGAGTGGCCGTCGGCCGTGCTGTGCAGCTTCGAGCGCGCGTTCCTGGCGGTGCCGCAGGAAGCGCTGATCGAGACCATGGAGATCAACCAGAAGTTCTTCCCGGTGCTGGATGACAGCGGCAAGCTGACCGAGAAGTTCATCGGCATCGCCAACATCGAATCGAAGGACGTGGCCGAAGTGGCCAAGGGCTACGAGCGCGTGATCCGCCCGCGTTTCGCCGATGCCAAGTTCTTCTTCGATGAAGACCTGAAGCAGGGCCTGGAGTCGATGGGCGAAGGCCTGAAGACGGTGACCTACCAGGCCAAGCTGGGCAGCGTGGCCGACAAGGTGGCGCGCGTGTCGGCGCTGGCCGAAGTGATCGCGGCGCAGGCCGGTGCCGATCCGGTGCTGGCCAAGCGTGCCGCGCAGCTGGCCAAGAACGACCTGCAGTCGCGCATGGTCAATGAATTCCCGGAGCTGCAGGGCATCGCCGGCCGCCACTACGCCGTGGCCGGGGGCGAATCGCCGGACGTGGCGCTGGCCATCGACGAGGCCTACCAGCCGCGCTTCGGTGGCGATGACATCGCGCTGTCGCCGCTGGGCAAGGTGCTGGCCATTGCCGAGCGCGTGGACACCCTGGCCGGCGGTTTCGCCGCTGGTCTGAAGCCGACCGGCAACAAGGACCCGTTCGCCCTGCGCCGCAACGCGCTGGGCCTGGCCCGCACGATCATCGAAAGCGGCTTCGAGCTGGACCTGCGCGCGCTGCTGGCCAGCGCCAACGCCGGCCTGGCCGCGCGCAACGTGCAGGCCGACGTGGGCGAGCTGTACGACTTCATCCTGGACCGCCTGAAGGGCTATTACAGCGACAAGGGCGTGCCGGCCACGCACTTCAACGCAGTGGCCGAGCTGAAGCCGGCCTCGCTGTACGACTTTGACCGCCGCCTGGATGCCATCGGCACCTTCGCGGCCCTGCCGGAAGCCGAGGCGCTGGCAGCGGCCAACAAGCGCATCCGTAACATCCTGCGCAAGGCCGAGGGTGACATCCCGGGCCAGATCGATGCGTCGCTGCTGCAGGAAGACGCCGAGCGCGCGCTGGCCGAAGCGGTCACCGCGGCCATCGACGATACCGGCGCCAGCCTGCACCAGAAGGACTACGTGGCCGTGCTGGCGCGCCTGGCCCGCCTGCGCCCGCAGGTCGATGCGTTCTTCGATGGGGTGATGGTGAATGCCGATGACCCGACGCTGCGGGGCAACCGCCTGGCGCTGCTGACGCTGCTGGGCGAGCGCCTGGGCAAGGTGGCGGCGATCGAGCATCTGTCGAGCTGAACAGAATCAAGGATAGGAGGAAATTCCCTATGGGCTTTGACAAGGATGTCCGCAAACATCTCGGAGACGACGTGGCGGACTACGTCGCTCGCAAGAATCGAGGTGGGGCAAGCGGGAAAAAGGGCGCTCGTTATGAAGATTTCTTCACGGCATATCGAGTTGCGGTGGAGTTGAATTCATTCCTGTGCACAGGGGTAGAGACACCAACCTTTACTCAACAAGGGGAAGCGTTTGTCGATGATCTAATCGTTTGTTGGACAAGTGCTGTAATTCACTACCAATGCAAGAATGCTACGCAGGTCAAATGGGCGAGTGGTGATCACCCCATCGCGGATGACTTTTCGCTGCAGGTACGATTCTGCAAGGCCATGCATCAGACGGAGCCGAAGACGATCCTTGTGGTGGCATGTGAGTCTTTGGAGGCGGACCTGCGGAATGCAATGCCATCTGGCATTGCGGAACACAGCGCTGTGGAGTTTTTCCCATACTGTGAGGGAAGCCTCAACCGCTTGGTCCTCGAGTGTGAAAAGCTGAGGGAGAGCCTCAAAGGTTTGGCGAGGGTTAGCACCCCTTCAGACGACGAGCTCGCGAACGTGCTGGGGGGGCTGGTGATCGCCTTGATTGCCGGGAATGCTGTTGAATCCGGTGAGACTCTCGCTATCAGGGCGCAAGCGCAGTCGCCCCATTTGATAAGGCTCCTGCCGGCACAAAAGGCGAAAATGAGAATTGAAGCCAACTTTACCGGCGTGCTTGATGGGATTCAGGGCCTGGAGTACGGTATGGACAGGGGCTTCTTTTTCTGGAAGGCTTTTGGCATCGATGGTGTGCTCCCTTACAGCTGCATCAGTCCGGAATTTGCAAAGTTCCAGAAGCGGGTGATCACGAGTGCGCCTTCAACTGCGGAAGAATTTGAGGTCCTGACATGAGTAGTCGTCACCTTTCAGAATTCGCGAAGGCGAATCCGGGAATATCGGATCTGCTTGAGGTGCTTGTCAGTGATTCCCCTCCGGACAGATATGGCGAGGTAATGAGGGAGCTCGGCCAGCATCTGGCAAGAGCCATTGCTTCCAAACATCCTTTTCCTGAGGGCTCTGCGAAAGACATCTGCGTAGTGTGCACAGTGGAAGATGCGGACTTTCTGGCCAAGGGCGTACTTGGCGGATTGCAGGACGGAGGGGTTCCCGCTGCCAGGTTGCATCTCTATTGCATCTGGAATGACAAGGTCCGCAATGGGGCCGTGTCGCTGTCGCCGATAAAAAAGAGATATGCAGAGGCATTTGATCAGAGACATGTCGTGTTCGTGGTCGTCAAGTCAATCATTTCTGGCGCATGTGTTGTAAAGACGAATCTGACGCGTGCGCTGTCCGATGCAAAGGATGCGGAGGTGATTGTTGCAGCGCCGGTTATGCTGAAGGGCGCACAGAAACGACTCGCTTCCGAGTTTCCCCCGGGGCTTTCCGATCGTTTTGAGTATGTGTGGTTCGCTGAGGATAACGAGCGTGACGGTGATGTGGTGATCCCCGGGATTGGTGGATTGGTCTATGAACGCTTGGGGATCAAGAATGTTTCCTCTCATATGCCTGAGATCGTCAGAGAGCGCAGAAGAACCCAGTTTGATATGGCCAAATAGGTCACACGACGGGAGTTTGGCCGTAGCTGGCGTGGGCCGGTAGCAAGGGGAGAGGCCTCGTGATCCCCGGGTGCCACTTCGACCAATGCATTCGCATGCGGGAGATGCCCACCGCAAGACCGCAGCGGATGCGGTCCGTTTTGATGGGGCGGCGCACTGCTGTCCGCCGCCCCGCGGCAGCAGTGGTCAACTCATGCAGATGACGCGCACAAAGTCGCGCATTTTGACTGCCACTTAACAACCGATCCCCATTCGCGCGCTGCATTTCGCATCGTCACGTGTGGTCGGTATGCTGTGCCGCATGCAGCCAAAGAAATACGCCCTCCCGCTGATGGTCCTGACCCTGGCCACCACGTCCGTGGCCCATGCGCGCGGCACCATCGACAAGGTGGACATCAAGGGACTGGACAAGGGCGACGACGCCGCGATCATCGAGAACATCCAGGAATCGCTGACGCTGTACGACACCATCGGCAAGGAACAGGGCGAGTCCCGGCTGGAATACCTGCTGTCGCAGGCCGAACGGCAGACCCGCGAAGCGCTGGAGCCGTTTGGTTACTACAACCCGGTGATCACCGTGGAAGCGCCCCGCCAGGACGAGCGCGTGCAGGTGCATATCCGGGTGGAGAAGGGCGAGCCGGTGCGCGTGCGCCGCGAGCACATCGACATCACCGGTCCTGCCATGTATGACCAGTACCTGCAGGATGACTTGGCCGCGTTCAAGCCCCGCAAGGGCCAGCGCTTCGAACACACCCAGTACGAAGCCAGCAAGATCACCATCACCCGGCGCCTGGCCGAGCGTGGCTACTTCGACGCCGACTACACCCAGCGCCAGGTGCAGGTCACCCGCGCCGAGAACGCGGCCGACATCGACCTGACCTGGGACAGCGGCCGCCGCTACAACATGGGCCCGGTGACCTTCGAGCAGGACTACTTCGTCGACAAGCTGTTCGACCCGCTGGTGTACTGGGAGCAGGGCAGCTACTTCCACGAAGGCAAGCTGGACCGCCTGCGCGAATCGCTGACCAAGCTTGATTACTTCAGCGTGATCGACATCCAGCCGCGGCCCGACCAGGCCGACGAGAACGGCGAAGTGCCGGTGGACGTGAAGCTGACCCGGGCCAAGCGCACCATCTACACCTCGGGTCTGAGCTACGGCAGCGAGAGCGGCGCGGGTGTGCGTGGTGGCATCGAGCGGCGTTACGTGAACAGCCGCGGCCACAAGATGAACACCCAGCTGGACTATGCGCAGAAGCGCAAGAGCCTGACCAGCACCTACCGCGTGCCGGCGTTCAAGTGGCTCGATGGCTGGTACGGGTTCACCGCCAGTGCCTACGATGAGCAGACCGATTACATCGACCTGCGCAACTTCAAGCTGATCGCCAGCCGCAGCGGGCAGATCA
This sequence comes from Stenotrophomonas maltophilia, assembly GCF_047782825.1. Classification (GTDB taxonomy): domain Bacteria; phylum Pseudomonadota; class Gammaproteobacteria; order Xanthomonadales; family Xanthomonadaceae; genus Stenotrophomonas. The sequence continues at coordinate 3,347,859 of NZ_CP180589.1, forward strand.
ACGAGAACTGGACCGCCATCGCCTCGATCAATGCACTGCGCGAGCGCTGGCGCTATGCCTCGGGCACCGAGTTCACCAACGCGGTCTACAACACCTCCACTCTGGTCTACCCGCAGCTGGTTGCCGACTACGTCAACGTGGACGACCCGCTGTTCCCGCGCAGCGGCATCAGCGGTACCGCCACGCTGCGCGGTGGCATCGAGGGCGCCGGATCGGATACCAGCTTCGTACAGGCCAATGCCGTGCTGCGCTGGTACATCCCGATGGGGCAGAGCGACCGCCTGATCCTGCGCGGCGAAGGTGGCACCACCTGGACCAGCGACCTGGTGGCGATGCCGCCCAGCCTGCGCTACTTCGCCGGTGGTGACCGCAGCATCCGCGGTTATGCCTTCCGCGAAGTGGGCCCGCGCACGCCCAAGCCGGACAAGTACGCCCTGGGTGCCAAGCACCTGGTGGTTGGTTCGGCCGAATACGAGCACTACTTCAACGGCGGCCCGTGGGGCGCGGCGGTGTTCGTCGATACCGGCAGCGCGTTCGATACCAACATCGACCTGCATACCGGCGTGGGCTTCGGCGTGCGCTGGAAATCGCCGGTGGGCCCGGTGCGCGTGGACATCGCGCACGGCCTGAACAACCCGGATTCGCAGTTCCAGCTGTACCTGAACATCGGAGCGGACCTGTGAGCGCGCAGACCCCGGACACCCGCACTCCGCCGCCGCCGCGCGTGCGCTTCTACCGCCGCCGCCGCTTCTGGGCGTGGTCGGGCGTGGGCGTGTTGGGCCTGGTGCTGCTGGGCCTGCTGGCCATCTACTGGCTGCTGCAGACCGTGGCCGGCCGCGATGTGCTGCTGGCGCAGGTGGTGGCGCGGCTGCCGGTGGGCGCCAGCTTCACCTGGGACAAGGTGGACGGCCCGGTGGCCGGGCCGCTGACCCTGTACAACGTCGACTTCCGCTACGACGACATCCACTTCCATGCCGAGCGTGCGCACCTGGAGCCGGACCTGCGCCCGCTGCTGGGCCGCAAGCTGCTGCTGGACAGGCTGGAGCTGACCAACGCCACGCTGAACCTGGCCAAGAGCGATGAGCCGTTCAAGCTGCCGTCCTGGCCCGATTCGCTGCCGCAGATCGAAATGCCGCTGGCGATCCAGGCCGATGCCATCGCCATCGACGGCTTCCGCATCAGCCAGGCCAACGAGCCGGTGATCGACATCGCCCGCGTACGCGGCGGCATCGAGATCGCCAATGGCGAATTCCAGGCACGCCAGCTGGTCGTGGCCAGCGACATGGGCGATTTCACCGCCCAGGGCCGCTACATTCCGGCCAAGGATTACGACACCGACGTGACCGTCACCGCCGTGCTGCCGGCGCCGCGCGGGCGCACCGCAGCGACCCTGGGGCTGGTCGCGCATGGCGACCTGGCGCACATGGAAGTGGCGGTGGCCGGCCGTGCACCGAAGCCGCTGAAGGCGATGCTGGTCTTCGACGGCCGCACCGACCCGACCTGGAACGCGACAATCCGCAGCGACGAACTGGACCTGGCCCTGCTGTCGCCGGCCCTGGCCAGTTCGGGCATCGCGCCGCTGGCACTGGATTTCACCGCCGCCGGCAAGGGCGGCAACGCCAACCTGCACGGCAGGGTGAAGCAGGGCGACCACGAACTGGAACTGGCGCCGTCGGTGGTCTCGCTGCAGGACCAGGTGCTGAAGGTATCGCCCCTGGTGGTGAAGGGCCTGGGTGGCGAAGCGCGCCTGCAGGGCACTGCCGATTTCAGCCAGGAAGACCAGCAGAAACTCGATTTCTCGGTGGTCGCGCATGACCTGACCTGGGTGCCCGCGCCGGACCCGAACACCGCCGGCAGCGCGCCGGTGCCGGTGACGCTGAAGGAAGCGCGCTTTGGACTGGCCGGCACGCTGCAGGCCTGGGCCGCGATCGGCCGTGCCGACGTGCAGCGCGAACAGCAGAAGGCGCAGCTGCACTTCGATGTGCGCGGCAACGACAAGGCCGCGCAGATCCACCAGCTGCAGGCGCAGACCCCGGGTGGCCAGCTGCAGGTGGAAGGTCAGGTGGCCTGGTCGCCGCAGCTGGACTGGGATGCCAAGGCCACGCTGAAGGACTTCGATCCGGGCTATTTCGTGCCGGGCTGGAATGGCCGCCTGTCGGGCAACCTTGCCTCCAAGGGCCAGCAGCTGCCGCCGCCGGCCAATGCGCCGCCCGGCACCGCCGGCACCCTGCAGGCGACGGTGGACCTGCCGTCGCTGAAGGGCACCCTGCGCCAGCGCAATGTCGACGCACAGGGCAGGTTCGCACTGCAGGGCGACCAGGGCCAGGGCGAGCTGAAGCTGGCCGTGGGCAGCAGCCGGGTGACCGCGTCGGGCAAGGTGGGCGACCGCCTGGATATCGATGCGCGCTTCGAACCGCTGCAGCTGAGCGACCTGCTGCCCGGTGCCGATGGCGGCCTGCGTGGCCAGGTGCAGGTGAAGGGCCCGCGCGATGCGCCGGACATCACCGCCGATCTGGTCGGCAACAACCTCAACTGGGATGGCTACGGCGCTGAAAGCCTGAGCATCAAGGGGCACCTGCCGTGGCGTGGCGACGGCGGCATGCTGGCGGTGCAGGGCCAGCAGGTCAACGCCGGTATGCTGCTGGAGCGCTTGAACGTGGATGCGCAGGGCAGTGTTTCCAACCTGCGCCTGGCCGCGCAGACCCGCAACGACCTGGGCGCCATCGACCTGCAGGGCAGCGTGCGCCAGCAGGGCCAGCAATGGCGCGGCGAGCTGGCGACGCTGCGCATCGCACCGGTGAAGGGCGATGCGTGGGCGCTGCGTGCGCCGGCGGCGTTTGCCATCAACGGCAGCACCTACACCCTGTCCGAAGCCTGCCTGGCCGCCAACAACAGCGGCTCGCTGTGCGCGCATGCCAACTGGCCGCGCGAGGGCCTGGTGGTGCGCGGTGACGCGCTGCCGCTGGCGCTGGTGCAGCCGTGGCTGCCGCCGCAGTCCGGCCGCCGCATCTACCTGCGCGGCGACCTCAGCCTGGACGCGCAGATCCGCCCGCGCGCCAATGCCTGGGAAGGCAAGGTGGAAGTGCGCTCGAAGGAAGGCGGCATCCGCCTGGGCGAGAACCGCAACACCGGCACCGACAGTACCCGCGGCGAACTGGTGCGCTATGACCAGTTCTCGCTGAAGCTGGACATGACCCCGGCCAGCATCAAGGGTTACCTGGGCCTGGGCTTCCAGGGCAACGGCTTCGTCGATGCGAAGATGCAGACCGGCTGGGAAGCCAGCGCCCCGTTGAACGGCGAGCTCTACCTCAACATGTCGCGGCTGTACTGGCTGGAGCTGTTCTCGCCGGACATCGTGCGCCCGACCGGGTTGATCGAAGGCCATGTGAGCCTGCGTGGCACGCGCGGCCAGCCCTCGCTGGGCGGTGATGCGCAGCTGAGCAACTTCAAGGGTGAATTCCCGGCGCTGGGCCTGACCTTCGACCAGGGCAAGGGCAGCTTCGTGGCCCAGCCCGATGGTTCGGCCAAGATCACCGCACAGGCCAATTCGGGCCAGGGCACGCTGTATGTCGACGGCGGCCTGTCCTGGTTCGGCGACGCCCAGCCGCTGCAGCTGAAGATCCACGGCGAGAACGTGCTGCTGTCCAACACCAGCGAACTGCGCATCGTCGCCAATCCCAACCTGGACTTCACCCTGGCCAAGGCGGCGATGGAGCTGCGCGGCACCGTCACCGTGCCCGAGGCCGACATCGACCTGGAACGCCTGGACCGCGGCACCTCGGTGTCCGAGGACGTGGTGGTGCTGGACCCGGCCGACCCGGAAGAATCGCGCACCTCGCCGCTGGACATGGACCTGACCGTGAGCCTGGGCGACAAGGTGAAGATGACCGGCTTCGGCCTGAAGGGTGGGCTGACCGGGAAGATGCAGGTCTGGGCCAAGCCCGGCCGCGAGATGACCGCCAATGGCGGGCTTGAGGTCAGCGGCCGCTACAAGGCCTACGGCCAGGATCTGACCATTACCCGCGGCAACCTCAACTGGAACTACAACGCGGTGTCCGACCCGCGCATCAACATCCGCGCCGAACGCCGCATCGGTGATGTCACCGCCGGCATCGACGTGACCGGCCGCGCGCAGCAGCCGCGCGCCGATGTGTGGTCCGACCCGGCGATGTCGCAGTCCGAGGCGCTGGCCTACCTGGTGCTGGGCCGCAGCCTGACCAACGCCAGCACCGACCAGACCCAGCAGGTCACCGCCGCCTCGGCGGCGCTGTCGGCCGGCAGCGGCCTGCTGGCTTCGCAGCTGGGCGCCAAGCTGGGCCTGGACGATGCCGGCGTGAGCCAGTCGCGCGCGCTGGGCGGTTCGGTGATTGGTTTCGGCAAGTACATTTCGCCCAAGCTGTATGTCGGCTATGGCGTGTCGATGGTCGGTGCCGGTTCGGTGCTGACCCTGAAGTACCTGCTGCGCCGCGGCTTCGACGTGGAAGTGGAATCGAGCACGGTGGAAAACCGCGGCTCGCTGAACTGGCGACGGGAGAAATAATCCGTCGCGGCATCCCTGTAGAGCCGAGCCATGCTCGGCTTAGGCGCGCAGCGCGGCCGTCCGGAAGAGCAGCCGAGCATGGGCTCGGCTCTACCTGTCAGACCCCCAACCATCGGCCGTTGCCCCATTGGCCCCCAGCGGCTATGGTCCCAGGCTGTTCTGTATTGCCGGAAACGCCGATGTCTGCCCGTAAAACCCTTCCTGCCGCCCTGGCCCTGGGCCTGACCCTCGCCGCAGGCGCCCACGCCGATGAAGGCATGTGGATGCCGACCCAGCTGCCGGAGCTGGCCAAGCCGCTGAAGGCGGCCGGTTTCAAGGGCAACCCGGCCGAGCTGGCCAACGTCACCGCGCCGCCGCTGAGCGCGGTGGTGCGTGCTGGCGGTGGCACCGCCTCGTTCGTTTCCGCCGATGGGCTGCTGCTGACCAACCACCACGTGGCGATGGGCGTGATCCAGTACAACAGCTCGCCCGAGCACGACCTGATCAATGGGGGCTTCATTGCCCAGGGCCGCGCCGACGAGCGTCCGGCCAACCCGGACTTCCGCGTGCTGGTCACCGTCGGCTTCGACAAGGTGACCGACCAGGTGCTGGCCCAGGCCAAGGGCAAGACCGGCCGCGCCTACTTCGACGCCGTCGATGCGGCCAGCAAGCAGATTGTGGCCGAGTGCGAGAAGGATGGCAGCGTGCGCTGCTCGGTGGCCAACATGTACTACGGCACCGATTTCTACCGCATCGCCCAGCTGGAACTGAGCGACGTGCGCCTGGTCTACGCACCGCCGCGTGCCATCGGCAACTACGGCGATGAGATCGACAACTTCATGTGGCCGCGCCACACCGGCGATTTCACCCTGCTGCGCGCCTACGTGGGCAAGGACGGCAAGCCGGCCGCCTACAGCAAGGACAACGTGCCCTACCAGGCGCCGGCGCACCTGCAGATGTCGGTGGAAGGCCCGAAGGAAGGCGATTATGCGATGCTGGCCGGTTACCCGGGCATCACCTACCGCCACCGCACCGCGGCCGAATTCGCCGGCCAGATCGATGCCGTGCTGCCGCGCCGCGTGTCGGTGTTCCAGCAGATGATCGACACCATCGAAGCGGCCAGCGCCAACGATGCGCAGGCGCGTACCCGCTACGCCTCGCAGCTGCAGTCGCTGAAGAACAACCGCAAGCGCGCTGCCGGTGAGCTGGAAGGCCTGCTGCGCAGCGACGCCAAGGCGCAGCGTGCGGCCGACGAAACCGCCATGCTGGCCGCCACCGACCGCAGGTACCAGGCCGACATCAAGGCGCTGCTGGCCAACCTGTCGCAGGGTGCGGCGGTGGGCGAGCGTGACCTGCTGCTGGACCAGATGGCCCTGCAGACCCAGCTGCTGCGCTCGGCGCTGCTGCTGGAACGCCTGCGCATCGAGTCGGCCAAGCCGGATGCGCAGCGTGAAACCGGCTACCAGCAGCGCGACCAGGCAATGATCGAAGGCGTGCTCAAGCAGGTGCAGCGCCGCTACGCACCGGAAGTGGAGAAGGCCCTGCTGACCCGCCTGCTGACCCGCTACCAGCAGCTGCCGGATGCGCAGCGCGTGGCCGAATTCGATACGGCCTTCGGTCGTACCCCGGAGCAGCTGGCCAAGGCGCTGGACAGCCTGTACGCCGGCACCCAGCTGGGTGACGAGGCGCAGCGCCTGTCGCGCTTCGCTGCTGCCCGCGAAGGCAAGGCCCTGGCCGCCGATCCGCTGATCGCCGTGGCCGGCCCGCTGGTGGCCGCGCAGCTGCGCATCGAGAACGAGAGCAAGACCCGCGAAGGCGAGCAGCTGCGCCTGCGCCCGGCCTACATGCAGGCACTGTTCGCCTGGCGTGCCAAGCAGGGCCGTGCCGTGTACCCCGATGCCAACCGCACCCTGCGCATCAGCTACGGCAAGGTCGAGGCGCTGCACCCGCGTGACGGCGTGACCTATTCGCCGGTGACCACCGTGGCCGGCATCGTCGAAAAGAACACCAACGCCTATCCCTTCGATGCGCCCAAGCCGCTGCTGGCAGCCATTGCCAAGGGTGATTTCGGCAGCACCGCCGACCCGGCGCTGAAGACCCAGACGGTCAACTTCCTGACCAACCTGGACACCACCGGCGGCAACTCCGGTTCGCCGGTGCTCAACGCCAAGGGCGAACTGATCGGCCTGAACTTCGACAGCAACTGGGAATCGGTCAGTGCCAGCTGGTGGTTCGACCCGCGCTTCAAGCGCGCCGTGCACGTGGACATGCGCTACCTGCGCTGGCTGCTGGCCAAGGTCTATCCGGCACCGGAGCTGCTGAAGGAAATGGGCGTGCCGGCCGAATAAGGCACGCAGCGCCCGCCCGCGACGATGAACCTGCCGCCCGCCAACGCACCGGCCGTCGATCCCCGCACCACCCTGGCCGGACTGTCGGTCTGGGTGGTCGAGGACGATGCCGAGCTGCGCGCGCTGATGCTGGACGATCTGCAGTGGCGGGGTGCGCAGGCGGTCGGCCTGGGCAGCGCCGAGGCGCTGTACCGGCAGCTGGCCACCGACCGCTGCGACATCGTGGTGCTGGATGTCGGCCTGCCCGGCGAGGATGGCTATGCGGTGGCCGCACACCTGCGCCAGGCCGCGCGCATGGGCATCGTGATGCTGACCGGGCGCGGCGAGGCGCGGGACATGGCCCACGGCCTGGCCCAGGGGGCTGATCTGTACCTGGTCAAGCCGCTGGACGTGGATGTGCTGGCGGCGGCCCTGCAGAGCCTGCGCCGGCGCCTGCCCACGGCGGGCGAACCCGCGGCCGGTGCCGCCGCTGCGCCTGCGCCTGCGTCCGATGCGGGCTGGCAGCTGCGGGATGATGGTTGGACCCTGGTCGCGCCCGCCGGTGCCCAGCTGGCGCTGACCGCCGCCGAGCGGGGCCTGCTGGGCCTGCTGCTGGATACGCCCGGATTGCCGGTGGGCCGCGAACAACTGATTGCCGCCGTTGCCGAAGACCCTTGGGATTTCGATCCGCACCGGCTGGACGTGCTGGTGCACCGCCTGCGTACGCGCACCCGCCGTGATTGCGCGCAGGATCTGCCGTTGCGCGCGGTGCGCGGCAGCGGCTACCTGTTCGTGCCCGGAACCTGACCGGCCGGCGCCCGCAGGCGCCATGGTGCCCCCCGGTGTGAGCAAGTGTGAGCCAGCGTGATCGACTGGCACTGCCTTGCTGCGCCGCGCTGCGCAGAATCCCCGCGATTTTTCCACCGAGCGCCCTGCCGGTGGTCGCTGCTGGGGAACTGTCGTGTACAAGCAAGGAATCCGGGCGTGGACGCGCCCGCTGCTGCCGTCCGTGCGTGCCTGTCTGTGGCCGCTCGCATTTGTCATGCTGCTGGGCCTGGCCCCGGCCGCGCAGGCGGTCAACCTGTCGGTGTCGCAGCTGTCCGATTCCACGTCGGCCTGGCGCAACAGCGATGGCACGGCCTCCAGTGGTGACAGCAGCGATCCGGCGCCGGTGGGTGCCCTGGTGGTCTACGACGTCACCCTGAGCAACAGCGACGCCGCCGCCGGTACCAATGTCGCGGCGGTGTTCGACCTGCCCGCCGGCACCCGCGCGGCGAACCTGCCGGCAGCCTGCAGTGCCGCCACCCAGACCCGCATCGAGTGCCTGTACCCGACCTTCGCCGGCAACAGCCAGATGACGCTGAAGCTGCTGGTGGACACCCAGGGCCTGAACCCCGGCGCGGTCACCACCTACGCGGCCATCGGCAACGCCGCATCGCGGCCGTCGCCGGCCACGCCGATCAGCGGCCTGGCCAACAGCGATCCGTTCTTCTCCGGCGACAGCAACCCGGCCAACAACCGGCTCAGCCAGCAGACCACGCTGACCAACGCCGCCGACCTGGCGCTGCAGAAGAGTGCCGCCCCGGCCACCGTGATCGGTGGCGGCGAAGTGACCTATGTGCTGACCGTGCGCAACCTGGGCCCGAGCACGGCCACCGGCTTCACCGTGGTCGACACGTTGCCGGTCGGTGCCACCGTGGTGGCGAACAGCTTCAACGGCAGCGGCTGGACCTTCAACGCCGGCACCGTCACTGCAACCTACGCCGGCAGCCTGGCGGCCGGCAGCACGGCCACCTTCCAGTTCCGGGCACGCCTGCAGGTGGGCAGCGGCACGGTCACCAACCACGCGCGCGTGCGCAGCACCGGCGTGACCGATCCGCGCCCGGACAACGACAACGCCCAGGTCGACACCGTGGTCACCACCGGTGCCGACCTGCAGCTGTCGATGACGCCTTCGCCGGCGCCGGCCACCACCGACCAGACGGTGGAATTCGTGATGACCGCGCGCAACAACGGCCCGGCCACGTCGGACACGGTCAGCATCACCGGTACCCTGCCGGCCGGTTTCAACTACACCGGCGTTACCGCACCGGCGGGCTGGAACTGCAGCGCCACCGGCGCCAATGTGACCTGCAACCGCAGCGGCAGCATGGCCAGCGGTACGGTCGAGGTGCTGCGCCTGCAGACCACGGCACCGGGCACGCCCGGCAACTACACGGCCAGCATGGTGATCGCGTCGGCCATCACGCCCGATCCGAACGACCCCAACCGCGGCACCGACAACAACACCGCCACCACCCAGGTGAGCGTGCTGGCCGATGGCGCCGACCTGGCGCTGGGCAAGACCAAGGTGGCCGTGCAGGGCGGCGGGCCCAAGGTTCCGGCCGGCAACACCAGTGACAGCGACATGCGTTCAACGCTGCGGCTGACCAACAACGGTCCTTCGCGCGTCACCGGGCAGGTGCAGATCGTCGATGTGCTCGCTTTGGGCGAGGAGTACCGCAGCGTTGAAAGCGGTCCGTTCACCTGTTCGGCCGCACCGGCCGCATGGACCAGCGGCCAGCGCCAGGTGGTCACCTGCAACTACACCGGCGCCCTGCCGGGTGCGGTCAACGCCGCGACGCCGTTCGCCACCCTGCAGCTGATCACCCGCGCGCGTGAGCAGGGCACCCTGACCAACAATGCCTGCACCGGCGGTTCGGCCCCGTCCGGCGGCCCGGCCTCGCTGCAGCCGCTGACCGAAGGTGGCGTCAACCAGGACAAGGTGACCGCCAACAACTGCAGCGGCAGTTCGGTGGCCGCGACCGCGCAGGCGGCCGATCTCTCGATCAGCAAGCAGACCGTGGCCGACGGCAACGACGACATCGTGCAGGTGAACGAAAACCGCCTGCGCTATGAAATCACTGTCACCAACCTGGGCGCGCCCACCACCGGCGTGGTGGTGCAGGATCCGCTGCCGGGCTGGGTGGCACAGGGCAGCAACCGCACCGTGGCCGAAGCCACCACGCCCACCGGCTGGAGCGCCTGCACCATCACCGCCGGCACGCTCACCTGCCGCTCCGGCACGGCGGTGCTGGCCAGCAACCAGAGCGTGACCATCACCGTCACCCTGCACAACGCCGGCAACACGCCCGGCTTCCTGCTCGACAGCGTGGGCCGCACCGCGGCCAGCGCCAGCAACAGCACCTGCGTGGCCAGTGGCAACGCACCGGCCGGGGGCCACTTCCACTGCAATACCGCCGGCGTCGGCATCGATGGCAGCATCGCCGGCTCGCTGGGTGAAACCAACTGGGGCAACAACAACGCCAGCGACTGGGTGCGGGTGGAGCGCGTGGCCAACGTGCAGACCCAGGCCAAGGACATCACCACTGGCGCCACCAGCGGCAAGGCCGGTGTCGAGTCGCGCTACCGCATCCAGTACCGCAACCAGGGCCCTTCCACGGTCCCGGGCATCGTGTACCGCGATACCTTCACCCTGCTGCCGGGCGACAGTGGCTTCACCGTGCTGCAGGCCGAAGTGGCCGGCAGCCCGGCCGTGGCCTGCAGCTTCAGCGAACGCGAAACGCAGATCATCCAGAGCACCACCGCCGGTGGCCTGTCCTACCGCAACAGCGATGCCAGCAACCCGCGCACGCTGACCCTGGTGTGCCCGGCCCGCAGTCTGGGCAACGACCAGGTGGACACCGTCAACCTGGCCATCCGCCCGAATGTGAACGCCGACAACAGCGGCCGCGTCTTCAGCAACACCGCCAGCTTCGCCATCAATGGCGGCGCCCAGGGCAGCAATGCAGATGGTGCGTGGAACTACAACAGCGTGGCCACCACGGCCGACGATGAAAAGCAGGCGGTGCTGACCTTCGGCAGCGGCGAGGTGGACCTGCTGGTGCAGAAGAACGACACCGGCTTCACTGGCGGCATCGATCCGCTGCCGTTCAACCCGGAAGATGCGGGCAGCAACCTCATCACCTACCGCATCCGCACCAGCAACCAGGGGCCGTCGCTGGCCACCGATGTGCGCGTGCTGGATGCGCTGGTGCCGCCGGCCGGCAAGACCGTCACCTACCTGGGCGCTTCGACGACCGCCGCCGGCAGCTACAGCGCCGCCCGCTGCACCGTGATCGGTGGCAACCCGACCCTGGCCGGTGACGGCAGCAGCGCGCTGCGCCTGGATTGCCAGATGCCCGGTTCGGGCTTTGCCGGCAGCGACGAGGACGGTGCGATCGCCGCCAACACCTTCAGCGATCTGTACATCCGCTACCGCTACGACACCGCGCCCGATGGCGGCGGTGACACCCTGCGCAACGGGGTGACCGTGCACTCGGCCGAAACCCGTGTCACCGGCAACGACATCGGTGCCGACGCCGACCCCAGCAACAACAGTACCGAAGAAACCACGACGATCTTCATGCGCTCGGACGTGTCGGTGGCCAAGACCATGGTGGCCCGCGCGCCGGATGCATCGCCGCTGGTGGCGTTGCCGGCCAGCGTGTCGATGGTCAGCGTGCGCCAGCCGTTCTGGTACGTGCTGACCGGGCGCAACAACGGCAACGGCCAGAGTCTGTCGCAGGACCGCAGCGCGACCTCGCAGCTGCAGGGCACCGGCACCGTGGTGACCGATACCCTGCCGGCAGGCGTGGTGGTGACCGGCGCGATCACCTGGACCAAGGCCGGACCGGCCTATCCGGGCGCGACCGCCAATGGCGGTGGCAGCTGCGTGCTCAGCGGCGTGACCATTACCTGTGAAGTGGGTGACCTGACCTACGCCGCCGGCAACCCCGGCCAGGTCCGCATCCTGGTGCCCGCGCGCTGGGATACGCTGCCGGCCGGCAGCACCGCGCCGCGCGGCACCTCGTTCAACGATGCGCGCATCAGCACCGAGCAGGTCGATGAGAACCCGGGCAACGACACCACCCGCGTACCGCTGGAGGTGGTGAACCTGTCGCTGTCCGGCACGGTGTTCGTCGACAACGACCAGGCCGGTGGCAATGGCGGCAGCCAGCAGGCAGGCGAGCCGGGCATCGCCGGGGTCAGCGTGCGCCTGCGCGGTACCGACGCGCAGGGCAATGCGGTGGACCTGGTGACCACCACCGACGCCAGCGGCCATTACCGCTTCGACAACCTGTCGCCGTCCGATGCGGTCGGCTACCAGGTGCAGCAGGTGCCGGTTACCGGCTACCAGAACAGCAGCTTCGCCCCGCCCACCACGGGCAGCGACGCGGCCACCTTCAATCCGGAAAGCTACCGCGCCGATGCCGATGGCACGGGCCTGTCGCAGTACATCGCCGTGCTGGGCGTGGACACCGTCGTTGCCGGCGGGACCATCGGCAGCCAGGGTGCCACCGCCACGCGCTACGACTTCCCCGAAGTGCGCCGCCCCAGCCTGTCCGGCTACGTGTACGTGGACCTGGACTTCAACAACCTGCGCACCGTCGGCAGCGATCCGGCCATTGCCGGTGCCACCATCGAACTGCTCGATGCCAGCACCGGTGCGGTGCTGCGCAGCACCCAGACCGATGGCAACGGCCAGTACCGTTTCGATGATCTGGACCCGACGCTGACCTACAGCCTGCGCGAACCGCTGCCGGCCGGCCCGTACAGCAACCGCCCCAGCGCGGTGACCGCCGGCACCATCGGCGGCGGCGCCTGTGCGCCGGGCACCTGCGTGGCCGGCAATGCAGTCAGCGATGCCGGTGGCAGCGATGCTGCCAGCACCGACCGCCTGTCGCGCATCGATCTGGGCCGTGGCCTGGATGGCGAGAACTTCAACTTCGGCGAAAACCCGACCGGCGCGTCGATCTCCGGCCGCGTCTGGCTGGACACCGACAACGACGGCGTGATCGATGCCAGCGAAACCGGGATCGGCAACGTCACCGTGCGCCTGACCGGTACCGACCGCAACGGCGCGGCGGTGGACCTGACCACCACCACGGCTGCCGACGGTACCTGGTCGTTCGCCGGGCTGCTGCCGGGCACCTACGTAGTGACCGAACCGGAGCAGCCGACCGGCACCCTGAACGGCCGTACCGTGGCCGGTAGCGCCGGTGGCACCGCCACCACCACGCAGGTCGTGCCGTCGGCGGTCACCGCCATCGTGCTGGCCGCCAACCAGGTCGCCACCGACTACAACTTCGGTGAGATCCTGGCGGCGTCGATCAGTGGCCGCGTGTACTACGACAACAACGACAACGGCGTGGTGGATGCGGATGAAACCGGCATCGCCAACGTCGCCGTGGTCCTGACCGGCGTCACCGCCGATGGCGAGGCGATCCACGCCAACGTGCCCACCGATGCCCAGGGTCGTTACCGCTTCGATGGCCTGCGCCCGGGCACCTACACGGTGACCGAGCCGACCCAGCCGGCGTACACCACCAACGGCATCACCCGTGCCGGCACGGTGGCTGGCAGCAGCGTGGGCGTGGCCACCGACCGCGCGACCGTGCCGTCGGCGATCAGCACGATCGTGCTGGGCAGCGGCATGCAGTCCATCGACAACGACTTCGGCGAGATTGCCGACACCCCCGACCTGGTGGTGTCCAAGCGCGCGCTGAGCCCGGTGTTCACGGTCAACAACATCGCCCGCTACGCCATCAGCGTGCGCAACATCGGGCCGCGCGACACCACCACCGCCTATGAAGTGGCCGACCGCCTGCCGGCCGGCCTGACCCTGGCCGCGGTGCCGGTGGGCGATGGCTGGCAGTGCGAGGGTGCGGTGGGGGCCGATCGTTTCCGCTGCACCAGCAGCGTGGTGATCGCCGCCAACGCGCGCCTGCCGGCGGAGATTGCCGTGGAGGCGATGGTGGCCGCTGCGGCCGCCAACGCCGGCCAGGTCGACAACGCCGTGCTGGTGCGTGGTGGGGGTGAAGACGCCGCGCATCTGCCCAGCGCTGCAGAACAGGCCGCCTTCGAAGGCGCTGTCAGCGATCTGCCGGTGTGCGATCCGGCCATCACCCAGAACGCCTGCCGCGTGCCGAACAAGGTGCAGCTGGCCGCTTCGGTGGGCGGTACCGTCTGGTACGACGTCGGCGACGGCGACCAGGTCCTGGATGGGGGCGACCAGCGCCTGCCGTCGTGGATCGTCGAGCTGGTCGACCCGGCCACCGGCAGCGTGGTGCGCAGCACCACCACCGGCGCCGATGGCAGCTACCGCTTCGGCGATGTGGTGCCGGGCATGAAGTGGAACATCCGCTTCCGCGATCCGCAGTCGAACGTGCTGTGGCCGTGGCCGGTCACCCGCGAAAGCAGCGCCGCCCCGCAGCAGGCCTGCGCCGCCGATGCCGCCATTGCCGGCGGCACCAGCAGCACCTGCCGCGTGGATGCGCAGGGCGTCAGCCAGCTGGAAGTGGTGCTGGCCGCCGGTCAGCACCTGCCAGGCCAGAGCCTGCCGGTGGACCCGAGTGGCGTGGTCTACGATGCCGTCAGCCGTGACCCGGTACCGGGCTCGGTGGTGACCCTGGCCCCGGTGGGCACCTGTGCCGGTTTCGATCCGGCAACGGCCATCCTCAATGCGGCCGGCGGTGGTTACCGCATCGACGGCACGTCCATTTCGATGACCGTGGGCAAGGAGGGCTTCTACCAGTTCGCCTTCAGTGCCGCGGCACCGGCGCGCTGCGAGTTCCGCCTGACCGTGACCCCGCCGTCCGGCTACCAGTTCGTTTCGCAGTTGATCGCGCCGGAGGGCAGTGCGCTGTCGCCGCCGGGCAACAGCGGCGCGAACTACCTGGTGCAGCCCAACGGCACCGCGCCCAGTGGTGCGGTGGGCATGGACACGCGCTACCACCTGCAGCTGTTCGCCGGCTCGGCCACGGCCGCGGTGGTGCACAACCATCTGCCGCTGGATACCGCCGTGGCCACCGGCCTGGTGATCACCAAGACCGGTGACCGCCAGACCGCAGAGATCGGTGACACCGTGCAGTACACCCTGACCGTGCGCCAGACCGCCGGCAGTGCGCTGCAGACGGTGAACGTGATCGATCGCCTGCCGCGTGGCTTCACCTACATCGACGGCACGGCCCGCGTGGATGGCCGCGCCGCTGCCGAGCCGGTGGGCCGCCCGGGTCCGCTGCTGGGCTTCAACGTGGGTGGGCTGGCCGTGGGCCGCCAGGTGGTGCTGACCTACCGCGTGCGGATCGGCGTGGGTGCGCAGCAGGGCGATGGCATCAACCGCGCGCAGGCGCACGGCTGTTCGATTGCCGGGGGCTGCATCGACACCACCCTGGTCGCACCGCTGCCGGGCGCACTGGCATCCAACCAGGCGCAGTACCGCGTGCGGGTCACCGGTGGCGTGTTCACCAACGACACCTGCGTGCTGGGCAAGGTCTTCGTCGACTGCAACGGCAACCACGTGCAGGACAGCGAAGAGCTGGGCATTCCGGGCGTGCGCCTGTACTTCAGCGACGGCACCTGGCTGGTCAGCGATTCGGAAGGCAAGTACAGCTACTGCGGCCTGCCGCCGCAGAACCACACGCTGAAGGTGGACGCCACGACCCTGCCGCAGGGTGCGCGCCTGACCACCAGCAGCAACCGCAACCTCGGCGACGCCGACAGCCTGTTCCTGGACCTGAAGAACGGTGAGCTGCACCGCGCCGACTTCGTCGAGGGCAGTTGTTCCAACCCGGTGCTGGAACAGGTCAAGGCCCGCCGCACCCAGGGTGAAGTGCGCGCGCCGGAGACCGAAGCCGGGCAGGGCGCGCTGCGTTTTGAAAGCAAGCCGGCGCGGGCGCCGCAGCAGGCCACCGACTCCGCCAACCAGAGACCGATCGTGCAACCCAGATCTGAACCGCCGCAGGACGCGGCGGCGCCGGAGGTGCAGCGATGAGCCGCGCCTTCGCACTGCATCAGCTGCCGCGCCTGAGCCTGCTGGCCTGTGCGCTGGCCAGCCTGCCGGCCATGGCCCAGAGCATCGGCACCGGCAGCCACTTCACCCCGGTACTGGGTGAGGCGGGCAGCCTGTACCCGCGCAGCCCGGCCAGCCGCGACGACGCGCCGGTGGCCTTGGCCAACCCGGCCATGGCCGAAGGCGTGGATCGCGTGATGGTCGAGCTCGACCGCGATGGCGTGCCGGCCGACGGGCAGAGCCCGGTGCAGGTGACCGTGCTGCTGCGCGATGCGCAGGGCCAGCCTCTGCAGGGTCGCCAGTTCGTCACCGTCGAACACAGCGGCGGCCGCCTGCAGCTGCCCGGTGCCGGCACCGACGAGTTCGGCCCGGCCGCGCAGGATGCCGACAAGGTGATCCCCGGCATCCAGGTGGAGGCGGTGGACGGCGTTGCCCATTTCGCGCTGCTGGCCCCGCACGAGCCGCAGGACGTGGTGCTGCGGGTCACCGCCGACGGCCAGACCGCGCAGGGCGTGATCGGCTTCGTGCCGGAAATGCGCGAGATGCTGGCCACCGGCTTGATCGAAGGGGTGATCAATTTCCGCCGCCGCTCCAATGCCAGTGCCATCGCACCGGTCACCAGCGGCGATGGCTTCGACCGTGACATCCGTCGCTGGGAGCGCCAGTTCAACAACGGCAAGGCCAGCGCGGCTGCGCGCACGGCGTTCTTCGTCAAGGGCCGGGTGAAGGGCGAGTACCTGCTCACCGCTGCCTACGATTCGGACAAGGAAACCCGCGGCCGCCTGCTGCGCGACATCCAGCCGGACGAGTACTACCCGGTCTACGGTGACGCATCGCTGCGTGGCTTCGATGCGCGGTCGGCCGAGCGCCTGTACGTGCGCGTGGACAACCGCCGCAGCTACCTGCTGTATGGCGATTTCCAGACCGGTGACAGCCTGGCCACGGCCACCGGCCTGGGCAGCAGCGCCCGCGTGCCGCAGCGCAGCCTGGGCACCTACAACCGCACCGCCACTGGCCTGGGCTGGCACTACGAGAACGACCGCGTACGTGGCAACGTGTTCGCCATCCACGATTCGCTGCAGCAGGTGATCGAGGAATTCGCCAGCCAGGGCAGTGGTCCCTACGCCCTGCGCAACAACGCCGTGCTGGAAGGCAGCGAGCGGGTGGAAGTGATCGTGCGCGACCGCAACCAGCCCTCGCGCATCGTGTCGGTGCGCAGCCTGGCGCGGCTGGTCGACTACAGCTTCGAGCCGTTCTCCGGCCGCATCCTGCTGAACCAGTTCCTGGGTGCGTTCGACAGCGACCTCAATCCGGTATCTCTGCGCATCACCTATGAACTGGACCAGGGCACCGAGAAGTACTGGGTGGGCGGCGCCGACGCACAGGTGAAGGTGACCGACGCGCTGGAAGTGGGCGCATCGGTGGTCGAGGACCGCAATCCGTTCGCACCGTTCCGCATGGCCAGCGCCAATGCCGGCTACCGCTTCGGCGAGAACACCTGGCTGGTGGCCGAAGTCGCGCGCACGCGCAGCGAGGTCAACACCAATTCGCTGAACCAGGTGGGCTCACAAGGCCTGCGTGATGTCAGCGGCGAGGTGGAAGGCAATGCGTGGCGGGTCGAGTTCGCCCACGAGGGCGAGCGGCTGCAGGCGCGGTTGTTCGCCGCCCGCACCGATCCGCAGTTCGACAACCAGGCATCGCCGCTGTACGGCGGCCGTGGCGAGTACAACGCACGCCTGAGCTGGACGCTGGGCCCGAAGCTGGAGCTGTACGCCGAAGGCCTGCGCAGCGAAGACCGCAACCCGGACGGTGGCAAGCGCGAAGCCGCGGGTGCCGGCGTGCGCGTGCAGGCCAGCGAGCGGCTGACCCTGGATGGCGGCCTGCGCAGCATCCGCGAAACCGTCGGTACCACCTCGCCGTGGTCGGTGGCATCGCCCTATGGCAATGCTGGCGGCCTGACCGGTGGTTTCGCCACCGGCGCCGGCGGCGGCGCGCTGGGGTACGGCCAGCAGGCGCTGGATCCGCAGACCGGGCTGATGGTGATCAACAGTGGTGCCGGTGCCGGCACGGTGGAAAGCCGCCTGCCGGTGGGCACCGAACTGGAATCGGACAGTGCCCGTCTGGGCGCCGGCTACCGCATCAGCGAACGCTTCAATGCCGGCGCCGAGATCGAACGCAGCATCAGCGGCGAAGAGCGCAAGCGCGTGGCGGCCGGTGTCGACTACCAGGTGCTGGAGCGCAGCCGCCTCTACGGGCGCTATGAACGGCAGACCGGCCTGACCAGCGCCTGGGGCATCACCACCACCGACCGCGACGCCGACGCGTGGGTGTTCGGTATCGACAGCACCTACCTGCGTGATACCCAGGCCTTCAGCGAGTACCGCCTGCGCGATGCCATCAGTGGCCGCGATGTGCAGGCCGCTTCAGGCATCCGCAATACCTGGGATGTGCGCGAAGGGCTGCGCCTGAGCAGTTCGGCCGAGCACGTGAACGTGATCAGCGGCGATGTGGGCGACAGCACCGGCCTGGCCGTGGCCCTGGACTACACCGCCAACCCGCTGTGGCGGGGTGCGGTGCGGATCGAGCACCGCATTTCCGAGGATGTGCCGCACACGGCCGCCAACGAAGCGTTCGACACCACGCTGCTGCAGTTCATGGTGGCGCGCAAGCTCAGCCGCGACTGGACCCTGCTGGGCCGCAACTACCTGCTCAGCACCCGCTACGACGCGCGGGGCGATGTGCTGCAGGACCGCTTCCAGATCGGCCTGGCCTACCGCGATACCGACCGCAACCGGGTCAATGCGCTGATGCGTTACGAGTACAAGCTCGAACGCGATGAAAGCGGACTGACCCTGCTGGACGGTGCGGTGGTCGATGGCAGCAGCCAGGATGTGCGGACCCGTGCGCACATCGTGTCCAGCCATGCCGACTGGCACCCGTCGCGGCCGTGGTGGCTGACCGGGCGCATCGCCGGCAAGTGGCAGCAGGACCAGTTCGCCTATGGCGATGGCACCCGCGTGAACAGCCGCTTCCACGCCATCCTGCTGTCCGGGCGCGTGGTCTATGACGTGACCGAGAACTGGGACATCGGCTTGCTGGCCTCGACCTTCCGTGGCCAGCGTGGCGCCAACCAGTACGCCTGGGGCGTGGAAGTGGGTCGCCTGCTGCGGCAGAACCTGTGGTTGTCGGCCGGTTACAACTGGACCGGCTTCGAGAGCGACCGCGACCTCAACGGCTACGAATACACCCAGCAGGGCGCGTTCCTGCGCCTGCGCTTCAAGTTCGACGAAGACCTTTTCCGGCCGGACCCGGTCCGCTATCGCGACCCGGCACGCTGAGGACACCGCCCATGATCCGTTCCGCCTTCCCGCTTGTTTCCCTTCGCCCCTTCCACGCACGCCGCAGCGCGCTTGCCGCGGCCGCACTGCTGGCATTGGCTGGCAGCGCATCGGCGCAGACCACGCTGGCCGCACCGGCACAGCGCATCACCGACCAGGCCATCCATGCCGACCTGCAGGCGTATGAGCGCACCCAGGGCCGCATCCAGGCACTGAACGACGGTGGCCGCCCGGTGCGTGACTACCATCTGTCCAAGGCGCAATGCTGGCTGGATGTGTCCTTCCACGAATACACCCGCAATGACCGCAGTGACTTCCCGCAGCAGGCGCTGGCCGAATCGGAAAAGCTGATCGCCGGCATGGAAGCCGGGCAGTCGCCGTTGCCCATGGACACCCCGCTGGTGAACAACGCAAAGCACCTGCGTGATGACCTGTGGCAGCGCCTGCGTGCGCTGCAGGGAACGCCCGGCTTCATGTGCGCGCAGCAGAAGGCGGCCTGTGGCGAAGTCGAGCTGGTGCATGCCGGCAACGAGTTCAACCAGCAGCAGTGGCGCCATTCCAAGCCCTACATCCAGATCGCCGAAGACCTGCTCAACGATGCCGAGGCGGCGGCGCGCCAGTGCGATGCCGGCCCGGCCGCGCCGCAGGCCGTGGGCCCGCTGGTGGCCAACGTGCTGTTCGAATTCGACCGCGACCGCTACCAGGACATCCGCACCTACTCGCTGGAAAGCATCGACCGCGCGCTGGCCACGATCCAGGCCGAAGGCCGCCGCCTGCGGCACGTGCAGCTGGTCGGCCATGCCGACCGCATGCAGGGCCGTGGCTTCGACTACAACCAGGCACTGTCCGAACGCCGTGCACGTACCGTGCGTGAGCTGCTGGCCGGCCGCGGTGTGGCGCCGGCCATGATCGACTTCAGCTACGTGGGCGATACCCGGCAGGTGCAGCAGTGCGCGGGCGTGACGCCGCGTGCGGCGCTGCTGGAGTGCCTGTTGCCGAACCGCCGGGTGGAAGTGCGCTTCGAACTGGAATGACGCTCAGACGGCATGGGCAGGCGCGGCGCTGGCCGCGCCGGTCCAGCCGTGCAGTCCGCCGCTGGCGAGGATCACCTGGTCCTGCGCGGCGGCCTGCAGCGGGTTGCGCAGCACCGCATCGACATCCACGGCGCCGGCCTCGGCCGTCCCCCACAGCGCGGCCCAGCCGGCATGGCCCAGCGAGGCGACATCCTGCAGGCAGCGATCGATGGCACGCAGGCTGTCATCGGGCACGGCCGGGCCGTGCGCGAACAACGGCAGCGGCGCCAACCCCACCGACACCTGCAGCGATTCGCTGCCGCGGCCCGGCAGCTGCAGGCCGGACAGCCGTGACTGCAGCTGCGCGGCCAGCGCGGTGGCGGCTTCGCAGGTGGTATCGGCACGTGCCACCAGCAGGCTGCGGCCGCCCCAGCGCGACAGAAGATCGTGTTCGTCGGCCAGCTGGCGCAGCGCATCGGCCAGCACCCGCAGGGCCTGGTCGCCGGCGTGCTGGCCATGCCGATCATTGAATTCCTTGAAGCCTTCCACGTCGATGCGCAGCAGGGCGGTGCGCCGCAGCGGGTCACGTGCCCGTGGCAACGCGCCCAGGCGGCGTTCGGCTTCAGTGCGGTTGGGCAGGCTGGTCAGCCGGTCGTTGCGGCCCAGCGCCTGCAGCTGGCGGCGCTGGCGCCGGTGCCGGTGCTGCAGCCACCAGGCCACGCCCACCACCAGCAGCAGGCCCACCAGCGCAGCATTGCGCAGCAGGCGGTCGCGGCGCTCCAGCAGGCGGTCGCGGGCCTGGCCGTTGCCCAGCTGCTGGTCGGTGCGGGTCTGCAGCCTGGCCAGCTGGTCCAGCGCCTGGCCACGGGTGCGCTGCTGGTCCAGATCGCGCAGCTCGCGACCCACAGCCAGTGCTGCCGCGCTGTCGCCGCGCTGGGTCTGCACTTCGAACAGCAGTTCCAGCGAGGTGCGCACCTCGGCCACGAACTGGATGCGCCGTGCCAGCGCCAGGGCTTCGCTGGCCAGCGCCAGCGCCGGGTCCGCCCTGTCCTTGGCCAGTTCGATGTGGGCCAGGCGCTGCAGGGTGACGACCTGGCCCTGCGGATCGTTGGCGGCCTGCCACGGCAGGATGCGGCGCAGACCTGCCTCGGCCACGTCCAGCCGGCCCTGCATGCGCTGGATCTCGGCGCGGTGGCCGGCCATCCGGTTCAACAGCAGGTCCTGCCCGCCCACGCGGCGGGCCATGGCCTCGGCATCGCGCAGGGCGCGGTCGGCCTCGTCATAGCGCTTGAGCGACAGCAGGGCGAAGGCGCGGTTGTAGCGCAGGCCGACGTCGCCCTCGTGCGGGGCGCGGTTGAGTGCGTTGGCCAGGTCCAGCGCCCGGTCGAGATAGCGCAGCGCGCCGGCATCGTCGCCCAGGCCCTGCGAATGCACGCCGGCAAGGCCCATCAGCACCATGATCTGCTGCTGCGCGTCGTTGTCGGTGGTGGACTCGTCCAGCAGTTCCTGCAGGATGTGCAGGGCGCCGGAGGTATCGCCACGATCGGCCATGAGGGTCTGCGCAGCGAACAGCGCGACCCGGCGGTCACGCTTGACCAGGCCCGGGCGCGCGGCCAGCTGCTGCAGCTGCTGCAGGGCCACGCTGACATCATCGCTGCGCCCCAGCGCCTGCAGGGACACCGCCCGGCAGGTCAGTGCGCCGGTTTCCATCGCGTTGTCCAGCGGCACCCGCGCCAGCAGCGCGTCGGCCATGCGCAGGGCATCCTGTGGCGCGACGCGCACCGTGGCGTGGCAGCGGCGCACGGGATCCATGTCGTTGTCGCCGGCGCGCGAGGATTGCGCGTCGGCCAGCCTCGGCAGGGCCAGGCAGCAGAGCAGGAGAAGCAGTCGGCAAGGCAAGGGCATGGCAGGCAGGGCACGGGGAAGGCGGAAGGCCGGCGGTCGCCCCCCTTCCCCAAGGATGGTGCCGCGCGTGGCGGGCCGGGCCCGTCCAGTCATGCTGGACCGTAATATAGCGACCCCGCCTTGCGGCGACCATGACAGGAAGGCGACCGATGGCGGCCGACCCCGCAGCGACGACCGCCGCGCCCGCGCCGGAACCGGTGCAGGACGACCTGCGCCTGCAGACCCGCCGCCGGCAGATGCTGCAGCTGCTGTTCGGCGTGCTGTTCGCGCTGCAGCTGGGCGGTGTCGGCCTGCGCTGGCTGCAGGTGGAAGTGACCGCCGAACCGCTGCTGGCCACCGCAGCCATGGCCCAGGGCGTGCTGCTGGGCGCCTGCCTGCTGGTGCTGGGGCGCGGCCAGGAACGCATCGCCACCCTGCTGTACGTGGTCGGCAGCCTGGCCCTGGCCAGCGTGGCCTACTTCCAGTGGGGCATGGCCTTCGCCAATCGTGGCCAGCTGTTCAACCTGCTGCCGGTGCTCGTGGCCGGGGTGCTGCTGGGCCGCCGCAGCCTGTGGCTGGCCACCAGCTGGCTGCTGCTGTCGGTGCTGCTGGGCGCCTGGCGCGATCTGGTATCGACCTATTTCAGTGATGACCGCATCTGGTCGGTGGCCCACGTGTTGCTGTTCACCGTGGGCGGCCTGCTGCTGGTGGCGCTGGTGCTGGACCAGACCCTGGGCCTGCTGCGCGAGGCCCTGCAGTCGGCGCTGCGGCGCGGCGATGCACTGGCCCGCAAGCGCGATGCGCTGCAGCTGGAGATGCAGGAGAAGGAGCGCTCGCGCGAACAGCTGGTGCACGCCCTGAAGATGGAGAACGTCGGCCGCCTGGCCAGCGGCGTGGCGCATGACTTCAACCACATCCTGGCGGTGATCATGGGCTATGCCGGCAAGGGCCGGCGCAGCGACGATGCTGCCGAACTGCAGCAGGCGCTGCTCGGCGTGGAAGCCGCCACCCGGCGTGCCACCGCCGTGACCCGGCGGCTGCTGGACTTCAGCCGGCAGGAACCGGCACGTCCGCAGCCGCTGGACGCTGCCGCCAGCATCACCGCCATCGAGCCGGTGCTGCGCCAGCTGTTCGATCGCCGCGTGCAGGTGCAGGTGGATACCGGCGCGGTGCGCTGCCGGATCCTGTTCGACCCGGCGCTGCTGGAACTGGTGCTGATCAGCATGGCGGCCAACGCCAACCACGCCATGCCCGAGGGCGGGCGCTTCGCGCTGCAGCTGGCGTGGGACGGCGACGGGCAGCCGCTGCAGCTGCGGGTCAGCGACGATGGCCGGGGCATGAGCGAGGCCGTGCGGCTGCGCTGCCTGGAGCCGTTCTTCACCACCAAGCCCAGCGGGCAGGGCACCGGCCTGGGCCTGGCGGTGGCCGCCAACCTGCTGGCCAATGCCGGCGGCCGCATCGCGGTGCACAGTGCGTTGGGGCAGGGCACCACGTTCGTGATCGAACTGCCAGCCAGCGCGCTGGACTGACACCCCCTAGAATGGCTGGATGATGCCTGCGGAGCGCACCTGTGGTCTCTAGCTGGATCCTGCTGCTGGTCTCGGTTGCCTATGCCGCGCTGCTGTTCGGCGTGGCGTGGTGGGGTGACCGACGGCCGATGTACCCCGATCGCCCGTGGCTGCGGCCTGTGGTCTACAGCCTGGCGCTGGCCGTGTACTGCTCGTCGTGGACCTTCTACGGCGCGGTCGGCACCGCTGTGCGCAACGGCGTGGGCTACCTGCCCATCTACATCGGCCCGCTGCTGCTGCTGTTGTTCGGCTGGCGCATCATTGAGCGCCTGGCGCTGATCGCGCGCAGCCAGAACGTGGTGTCCATCGCCGATTTCATCTCTTCGCGCTTCGGCCGCTCGCGGCGCCTGGCGGCGCTGGTGGCGATCATCGCCCTGATCGGCATCATTCCCTACCTGGCCCTGCAGTACAAAGCGGTGGCGATGAGCCTGCAGGTGCTGACCGGCAACACCGGCCCCACTGGCTTCTTCACCGATCCGGCGCTGTACGTGGCGCTGCTGATGGCCCTGTTCGCCACCCTGTTCGGCACCCGCCAGGTCGATGCCACCGAGCACCACCACGGCATGATGCTGGCCATCGCCTTCGAATCGGTCATCAAGCTGCTGGCGATGCTGGCCGTGGGCGTGTTCGCCTACCTGTGGCTGAGCAACCGCACCGATGCGGTGGTCGAATCGGTGCATACGCTGTTCACCGGGCTGCCACCGGTGGGCTTCATTTCGCAGACGCTGCTCAGTTTCCTCGCCATCATCTGCCTGCCGCGCCAGTTCCACGTGGCCGTGGTCGAGTGTGGTGATGTGCGCGACGTGCGCCGCGCGCGCTGGATGTTCGGTGGTTACCTGGTGCTCATCTCGGGCATGGTGCTGCCGATCGCCACCGCCGGCGTCACCCTGTTCGGCACCGGCGGCAGCGTGGCCGATGATGCGATGGTGCTGGCCCTGCCGCTGGCCGAGGGGCGCAACGCGCTGGCCCTGATCGCCTATGTGGGCGGCTTCTCCGCCGCCACCGGCATGGTCATCGTCGCCTCCATCGCGCTGGCCACCATGGTCAGCAACGATCTGGTGATGCCGGTGCTGCTGCGCCGCAGTGGCGACCACCAGGAAGCGGCCGACATGGCCTCGCGGGTGCTGTGGATCCGCCGCCTGGCGATCCTGCTGCTGGCCTTGATGGCCTACAGCTATTACCGCAGCAGCAGCAACGACAGCACGCTGGCATCGTATGGCCTGATGGCCTTCGCCGCGGTAGCGCAGTTCGCGCCGGGCCTGATCGGCGGCCTGTACTGGCGCGGCGCCAGCCGCCGTGGCGTCGAGGTGGGCATGCTGCTGGGCTTCGGCACCTGGCTGTACACCCTGCTGCTGCCGGCGATGACGATGGCCGGCTGGGTCGATGCGGCCTGGGTGCAGCACGGCCCGTTCGGCATCGAGTGGCTGCGCCCACAGCAGCTGTTCGGCATGACCGGCTGGGACCCGCTCACCCACGGCACCTTCTGGTCGCTGCTGGTGAACGCGGCCACGATGATGCTGGTTTCGGTCCGCTGGCGCCCCGGCGTGGACGAACGCCTGCGCGCGGCGCCCTTCCTCGATCCCTATGCCGAGCGCCCGTCGGTGGCCGGTGGCTGGCCGGGCCATGTGCATGTGGGCGATCTGCTGGCGCTGGCATCGCGCGTGGTGGGCGAGCGCCATGCACGGCGTTCGTTCTTCGAGCAGGCACAGTCGCTGGGCCGCGAACTGCAGTCTTCGGCACCGGCCGACCGGCCCTGGGTCCAGTTCACCGAACGCCTGCTGGCGGCCTCGATCGGCGCCGCATCCGCGCGCCTGCTGCTGACCAGCCTGCTGCGTGGCTCGGGCATGGACCTGGGCGAAGTGGTGGCGGTGCTGGACGAAGCCGGCCAGGAACTGCGCTTCAACCGCGAGATCCTGTCGACCACGCTGGAAAACATCAGCGCCGGCGTCAGCGTGGTCGACCCGGACATGCGCCTGACCGCGTGGAATCGCCGCTACCAGGACATGTTCGGCTACCCCGACGGCATGTTGTACGTGGGCCGCCCGGTGGCGGATCTGATCCGGTACAACGCCGAGCGTGGTGAGCTGGGCGAGGGCGACATCGAAGTGCAGATCAATCGGCGCATTGGCTATATGCGCGCCGGTTCGCCGCACGTGTTCGAGCGCACCCGCAGCGATGGCAAGGTGATCGAAATGCGTGGCCAGGCGCTGCCCGGCGGCGGCTATGTGACCAGCTACAACGACATCACCGATTACAAGCACGCCGAAAAAGCACTGCTGGAAGCCAACGAAACGCTGGAGCAGCGCGTGGCCGAGCGTTCGCATGAAGCCGAGGTCGCGCAGCAGTCGAAGACCCGCTTCCTGGCCGCAATCAGCCATGACGTGCTGCAGCCGCTGAACGCTGCGCGCCTGTTCGCCTCGGCATTGCGTGACAGCGACCACGTGAGTGACGAGCAGAAGCATCTGGCCGAGCGTGTGGATGCCTCGCTGCGCGCGGCCGAGGAACTGCTCGATGGCCTGCTGGACGTATCGCGACTGGACGCTGGCGGCCTGCACCCGGTCATCGGCGAATTCGACGTGAGCGCGCTGATGCGCGAACTGGCTGCGCAGTACACGCCGGTGGCCGCTGGCCGTGGCCTGCGCCTGGATCTGTTCGCGCGCACCACCTGGGTGCGCAGCGACCGCCGCCTGCTGCGCCGCGTGCTGCAGAACTTCCTGGCCAACGCGCTGCGCTACACCCGCCAGGGCCGCATCGTGCTGGCCGTGCGCCAGCGCGGCGATGAAGTGGAACTGCAGGTGTGGGACACCGGCCCGGGCATTCCCGAGCACCACATGCGACAGATCTTCGACGAGTTCCATCGCTACCAGCAGCCCTTTGACTGGGGCGAGCAGGGCCTGGGGCTGGGCCTGTCGATCTGCCAGCGCATCTCGCGCCTGCTCGACCACCGTCTCAATGCGCGCAGCCGGGTCGGCAGTGGTTCGATGTTCTCGATCATCCTGCCGCGGGTTGCGCCGCTGCCCGGCTACAGCGAGCCGCTGCTGCCCGCCCAGGCCGCCGCACCGCCGGTGCACAGTGATTCACTGGCCGGCATGCGCGTGCTGTGCGTGGACAACGACGAGGAGATCCTCGACGGCATGCGCGCGCTGCTGGGCCGCTGGCAGGTGCAGGTGATCACTGCATCGACGGTGGACCAGGCGCTGGAAAAGGTGGCCGTGCAGCCGCAGGTGATGCTGGTGGACTACCACCTGCACGATCGGATGGATGGCCTGGACGCGCTGGTGGCGCTGCGCGAAGCCGCCGGTTACCCATTGCCGGGCGCGCTGCTGACCGCCGACGGCCGCGATGAACTGAAGCGCATGGCCCGCGAACGCGGTTACCGCGTGCTGACCAAGCCGATCAAGCCGGCCTCGCTGCGCGCCTTCCTTGGCGCGCTGCGCGACGCGAGGTAGTGCCGGCCGCTGGCCGGCAACCCCGCAATCCTCACCGTGTTACGCAACACCGTGCAGGTGTTCGTACAGGATCGTCGAACCGATGATCACCAGGATCACGCCGCCGATGATCTCGGCGCGCTTGCCGACCATGCCACCCAGCACGCGGCCGAGCATGATGCCGGCGGTGACCATGGTCAGCGTGCACAGGCCGATGACCGCAGCCATCACGCCGATATGCACGTCCATGAAGGCCAGGCCGATACCGACAGCCATCGCGTCGATGCTGGTGGCGAAACCGGTCAGTGCCAGCTTCCAGAAACCGTGGTGCTGCGAGGGATCCTCGTCCTCTTCGCCACTGTCCGGGCGCACGCCGTTGATGATCATGTGCACGCCCAGCGCGACCAGCAGGCCGAAGGCGATCCAGTGGTCGAAGGCTTCGACGTACTGCAGGGCGGCGCGGCCGAGCAGCCAGCCGATGATGGGCGTGATCGCCTCGATGACGCCGAAGATGATGCCGGCGCGGAGCGCATCGCGGAACACCGGCTTGCGCATCGCCGCACCCTTGCCGATCGCGGCAGCGAAGGCATCGGTGGACATGGCAAAGCCGATCAGGAGGATCGAAACAGGAGACATTGGCGGCTGCTGAAGGTCGGGCAAGGACGGACGCACGGCTCGCGCTCGCGCCCAACCTGACGTTGCGCGCGCGGGCCGCTGGTCTCGCCAACCATCATGGTTGTCCACGCCACGGCGCACTGGCCGAGTATGTTGACGTGGACGATTCCTGCGTAGGAATCCGGCTACTCCCCAAGGGGACGCGAAGCTTAGCATCGCGATCCGCGCGTGGCGCATTTCAGGGCAAACGCGCAGGCAGGGCTGGTTTGTATAGCGAAGGCTATATCGCGAGCGCAGCGGCGCCTGGTAGTGCCGGCCGCTGGCCGGCAGGGCTTCGCTGCCGCGACCGGCTACATCACATGCATGTCATAGAGCCTGGGGCCGCTGTCCACCGTGCTCCGGCGATCAAGGTCGAACGTAGCTGTCAGGTCACAACGCTCGCCATCTGCGAACAGATCCAGTTCGATGAGAACGACAGAGCTGGGCCCATGGATGGCTGCATGCCTGGCAACATACTCGTCGCTGGGAACATCGATCCGGGAGTGATTGGCGGGGTCGGGCGGATCAGAGAAGTACTCGAGCACTGCACGTCGGAAATCTTCGTTGCGGCCAATGGGGAAGCCTGGAGGGCTGGGGCCATCCGGGCAGCCTGCGCGAACGAAAGCGATCAATGCGCGGATAGTGTCCCTTTCTGCACGCGTCAGGAAGAAGGCTCTCTCGTTGAACGCGCATTCCATTGGATCCAGCCGTAGGCGGCAGTAGTCACCAGAAATTTCCAGTTCCGTGATGCGGAGAGGGGCGCCGGTCCAGCCCGGCGGGGCAACGCGGACTCGCGACACTGGGCCGTCGGATACCTCACCACTGGCATTCAAGTACGTCCCAGAATTCGCTCCGCGGAGAGTGCGAAGGAAGTGCTCATGCTCCAAGCCGTTGATGATTGGCTTGAAAGCACCTTCGATACAGTACGCGAGACGGGAGCAGCGATGGCCGGCGTTGACGTTCATGCCTTGGGCATCGACCAGCACCCACTCGCAACGGCGAATAGTGCCGATCCTCGATCCGCCGGCTTCGATCAAAGTCCAGAGGTCCATCGTTCCGATGCGTGAAGTGAAAACTCCTCAGTCTGAGATTGAATCCATCATCCCGCGAGAGCCAATTGCGTCATTGGCGTGGTGTCGGGTGACAGTGCCAAGCAAGCGTGGCACCTGCCACAGAAGCATCAGGTAGCGCCGGGCCATGCCCGGCGAGCACAGCGGCGACGCGGTTCCAGGCGGATACCGGCCAGCGGCCGGCATTACCTTCAGTCTTCTTCCGGCGGCAGCACGATGGCGTCGTCGTCGATCGCCAGCTTGCCGGCCATCAGCACGGCCTGGGTGCGGTTGGTCACGCCCAGCTTGCGCAGGATGGCGGTGACGTGGGCCTTGATCGTGGCCTCGGAGACGTTGAGGTCGTAGGCGATCTGCTTGTTCAAGCGGCCGGCACCGAGCATCTGCAGCACGCGGAACTGCTGCGGGGTCAGTTCGCGCAGGCGCTGGCCGACTTCGCGTTCCTCGCTGCCGGTGGGCGGCACGTTGTGCGCCTCCGGCGGTGCCCAGGTCTCGCCATCGAGGATGGTGCCCAGTGCGTGGCCGATCGTGTCCGAGTCGGCCGACTTGGGAATGAAGCCCAATGCGCCGTGGTCGAGCGCGCGGCGCATCACCGTCGCTTCTTCGCGCGCGGACACCACCACTACCGGCAGGTGCGGATGCAGCGAGCGCATGTGCACCAGCGCGTTGAATCCCTGCGCGCCGGGCATGTTGAGATCCATCAGGACCAGGTCGGCGTCGTTGTGCTGGTCGGCCAGCGCGTACAGCGCTTCCACGCTGTCGGCCTCGAACAGCTGCACGCCGGGGATGACCCGCTGTACGGCCCCTCGCAGGGCTTCGCGGAACAACGGGTGGTCATCGGCAATCAGGAGGGTGGTCATGGTCGGGGGGAACCGTGGGGGAAAGCAGATGGGGTCGGAGCCCTTTCCTTGCGGAAAGAGATCCGACCCCCGGTCGTACGTCAGCGCACCTTGCGCTCGTCCACCAGCGACGCCACCACCGACGGGTCGGCCAGGGTCGAGGTGTCACCGAGCTGGTCAGGCGCGTTCTCGGCGATCTTGCGCAGGATGCGGCGCATGATCTTGCCCGAACGGGTCTTGGGCAGGCCCGGTGCCCACTGCAGGTGGTCCGGCGTGGCGATGGGGCCGATTTCCTTGCGCACCCAGGCGACCAGTTCCTTGTGCAGCTCGTCGCTGGGCGCCTCGTCGGCCACCAGGGTCACGTAGGCGTAGATGCCCTGGCCCTTGACGTCGTGCGGGAAGCCGACGACCGCAGCCTCGGCCACCTTCGGGTGCGACACCAGCGCGCTTTCCACTTCGGCGGTGCCGATGCGGTGGCCGGACACGTTGATGACATCGTCCACGCGGCCGGTGATCCAGTAGTAGCCGTCCTCATCGCGGCGGCAACCGTCGCCGGTGAAGTAGCTGCCCGGGTAGGTGCGGAAATAGGTGTCGATGAAGCGCTGGTGGTCGCCGTAGACCGTGCGCATCTGGCCCGGCCAGGAATCACGGATGATCAGGTTGCCCTCGGTCGGGCCGTCCTGCACTTCGCCATCGGCATTGACCAGCGCCGGCTGCACGCCGAAGAAGGGCAGGGTGGCCGAACCCGGCTTGAGGTCCATCGCGCCGGCCAGCGGCGAGATCAGGATGCCGCCGGTCTCGGTCTGCCACCAGGTATCGACGATCGGGCAGCGGCTGTCGCCGACCACTTCGTAGTACCAGCGCCACGCTTCCGGGTTGATCGGCTCGCCGACGCTGCCGAGCAGGCGCAGCGAGGCGCGCGAGGTCTTCTTCACCGGCTCCTCGCCCTCGCGCATGAGGGCGCGGATGGCGGTCGGGGCGGTGTAGAAGATCGAGACCTTGTGCTTGTCGATCACGTTCCAGAAGCGCGAGGTGTCCGGGTAGTTCGGCACGCCTTCGAACATCAGCGAGGTCGCGCCGTTGGCCAGCGGGCCGTAGACGATGTAGCTGTGGCCGGTGACCCAGCCGACGTCGGCGGTGCACCAGTAGATGTCGTCCTCGCGCAGGTCGAACACTGCTTCATGGGTGTAGGCCGCGTACAGCAGGTAGCCACCGGTGGTGTGCAGCACGCCCTTCGGCTTGCCGGTGGAACCGGAGGTGTAGAGGATGAACAGCGGGTCTTCCGCGTTCATGCGCTCGGGCTCGCAGGTGGACGGCTGGCTGTCCACCACATCGTGGAACCAGCGGTCGCGCGGGGCCTGCATGTCGACCGCGCCGCCGGTGTGGCGAACCACCAGCACGGTTTCAACCGTGTTGGTGCCCGGCAGCCTCAGCGCGGCATCGACGTTGGCCTTCAACGGAATCTTTCGACCACCGCGCAGGCCTTCGTCGGCGGTGATGATCAGTTTGCTCTGGCAGTCGCTGACGCGGTCGGCGATCGAGTTCGGGGCGAAGCCGCCGAACACCACCGAGTGGATCGCACCGATGCGGGCGCAGGCCAGCATGGCCACGGCGGCGTCGACGATCATCGGCAGGTAGATGGTGACCCGGTCGCCCTTCTTGACGCCCAGGTTGCGCAGCGCGTTGCCCAGGCGGCAGGTGCGCTCGTACAGCTCGCGGTAGGTCACGTGCTGGGCCGGCGCGTCCGAGCTGTCCGGCTCGAACAGCAGGGCGGTCTTGTCGCCGCGGGTCTCCAGCTGGCGGTCCAGGCAGTTCACGCTGGCATTGAGCTCGCCATCCTCGAACCACTTGATGCGGAAGTCGGCCAGGTCGTAGCTGACGTTCTTGATCTTCGTCGGCCTGCGCATCCACTCAAGGCGCTCGGCGGCCTTGCCCCAGAACGCATCGGGCTCGGACACCGAGGCCTGGTACTGCTGCTGGTAAGACGTCTTGTCGATGCGTGCCTTGGCGGCGAACTGCGGATCGACGGGGTAGATATCAGCCATGGCACCCTCACTTGCACGTTGACTTTGTATGTGCGGTCGCAGCATCGCAACGACCCTCCGCCACCAGTTTGCCCCATCCACCCCCGGTCGCGTCACCACGGCGCTTAGACCATGGTCGAAAGTCGGCGCCCAGCAGGCCCGGGTTCGACCAATGGCGAATACCGCTATACATAAACGCCCCGCAGTCTCGGCTCGACCGTGCCCCACGCGCGGCATCACCTTGCCACTTGGGAGAGAGGGCAACATGAGCCACCGTACGTTGAAAGCCGTGCGCAAACCTTTGGCGGCCTGCCTGCTGGTCGCCCTGGTCGCACCGGGCATGGCGTTCGCAGAGACCGCCAAAGAGAAAGCGCTGGAAGCACGCGTCGCCGAACTGGAACGCCAGGTCCAGGCGCTGCTGTCTTCGCAGCAACAACAGCAGACCCAGATCGTGCAGACCCAGCAGGCGGTCACCGAAGTCCGCACCGTGCAGGCCGAGCAGAAGCCGGTGGCACAGGTGCCGGCCGGCAAGCAGCCGATCCAGGTCACCACCATCACCCCGGGCGCCGCGCCGGGCACCACGGTCAAGATCGGCGGGTTCATCAAGGCCGACTTCCTGGCCACCCAGACCGGCGATGGCCAGCTGGCCGACGACGCCACCGGCCGCGCGCTGTACCTGCCGGGCCAGACCCCGGTGGCCGGTGCCGGCGGCACGGGCAAGCGCTCGGACGTGGACTACAACGCCCACGCCAAGTTCTCGCGCTTCAACATCGGCATCGACAACGTCAGCGAATCGGGCAACAAGTCCGGCGCGATGTTCGAAATGGACTTCTTCGGTAATTCGCTGGGCAACCAGACCGCCACCAACACCTACGGCGTGACCCTGCGCCACGCCTACATGTACTGGAACAACTGGCTGGCTGGCCAGACCTGGTCCAACTTCATGGATGCGGCGGCACTGCCGGAAGCGGTCGACTTCGTCGGCCCGACCGACGGCGTGATCTTCGTCCGCCAGGCCCAGGTGCGCTACACCCAGGGTGGTTTCAGCGTCGCCCTGGAAAACCCGGAAACCACCACCCTCACCGGTACCCGCAACCCGGTCACCGGCGCCTGGACCAACGCCAGCGCCAACTCCGACCGTGGCAGCCTGCCCGACCTGACGATGCGTTATGGCTGGAAGGGCGACTGGGGCACCTTCGGCGTCGGCGGCATCGTCCGCCAGCTGAAGGTCGACAACCAGGCCACCGGCGCCAAGGCCGACAAGGTGGCCGGCGGCCTGACCCTGGGCGGCAAGTGGGTGATGGGCGGCAACGATTCGCTGCACTACCAGCTGACCGGTGGCGAGGGCATCGCCCGCTACATCGGCCTGGGCGTCACCGCGGATACCGCCTACGACATCGCCCGCGACGAGCTCAACCCCACCGGCGTGCTTGCCGGCTACGTGGGCTGGCGGCATGCGTTCACGCCGAAGCTGCGCACCAACCTGATCTACGCCCGCAGCGACTACGACAACGATGGCAGCCTGGGGCCGCTGGTCACCAAGAGCGTGCAGAGCATCCGCGGCAACATCTTCTACACGCCCATGCCCAAGGTCGATATCGGTGCCGAGTACATGTACGGCGTGCGTGAGATCGAGGACGGCCGCAAGGGTGACATCAACCGTCTGCAGTTCACCACGAAGTACAGCTTCTAAGAGTGTGCCGGCCAGCGGCCGGCACCTACCACATTGAGTGCCGACCACGGTCGGCACCTACCAACAACGATTGCTTCGGAGGGGAAGCATCTCATGTCCAGCACACCCGGTACCGCGCACAACGCCGCGGGCAGCCTGACCCAAGGCCATAAAAAGGTCATCTTCGCATCGAGCCTCGGCACGGTGTTCGAGTGGTATGACTTCTTCCTGTATGGCTCGCTCGCGGCCATCATCGCCAAGCAGTTCTTCAGTGGCGTCAACGAAACCACGGGCATGATCTTCGCCCTGCTGGCCTTCGCTGCCGGCTTCTTCGTGCGTCCGTTCGGTGCGGCCTTCTTCGGCAGCCTCGGCGACCGCATCGGCCGCAAGTACACCTTCCTGGTCACCATCCTCATCATGGGCATCTCGACCTTCCTGGTCGGCGTGCTGCCCAACTACGCCTCGATCGGCTTCGCCGCACCGGTGATCCTGATCATCCTGCGCCTGGCCCAGGGCCTGGCGATGGGCGGTGAGTACGGCGGTGCCGCCACCTACGTGGCCGAACATGCACCGGACGACAAGCGCGGCCTGTACACCAGCTTCATCCAGTGCACCGCCACGCTCGGCCTGTTCATGTCGCTGCTGATCATCCTGGCCTGCCGTTACTTCCTGGGCAACGAAGCCTTCGAAGCCTGGGGCTGGCGTATTCCGTTCCTGGTCTCGATCCTGTTGCTGGGCGTGTCGGTGTGGATCCGCCTGCAGCTGAGCGAATCGCCGCTGTTCCAGCAGATGAAGTCCGAGGGCAAGGGTTCCAAGACGCCGTTCCGTGACAGCCTGAAGGGCGGCAACCTGAAGCTGATGCTGCTGGTCCTGCTGGGTGCGGCGGCCGGCCAGGCCGTGGTCTGGTACGGCGGCCAGTTCTACGCGCTGTTCTTCCTGAGCAGCATGCTGAAGGTCGATGCCACCACCTCCTACCTGCTGATCGCCGCCGCGCTGGCGCTGGGCGTGCCGTTCTTCATCTTCTTCGGCTGGCTGTCCGACCGTATCGGCCGCAAGAAGATCATCCTGGCCGGCTGCCTGCTGGCCGCCGTCACCTACATCCCGATCTTCAAGGGCCTGACCCACTTCGCCAACCCGGCCATCGAAGAAGCCCGCAGCAGCTCGCCGGCCTTGGTCGTGGCCGATCCGAACACCTGCTCGTTCCAGTTCGATCCGGTGGGCCTGCGCAAGTTCACCAGCTCCTGCGACGTGGCCACCGCCGCGCTGACCAAGGCGGGCGTGCCGTATGACGTGCAGCCGGCGGCCGCCGGTTCGCTGGCCATGGTGAACGTGGGCAGCGCCAGCGTCACCTCGTACGAGGCCGCCGGCCTGACCAAGGAAGACGGCAAGGCCAAGGCCGATGCCTTCGGTGCCGAACTGAAGGCCGCCCTGACCAGCGCCGGTTACCCGGCCAAGGCCGATGGTTCGCGCATCAACTACGCCGGCACGATCTTCATGCTGTGGCTGCTGGTGCTGTACGTGACCATGGTCTACGGCCCGATCGCCGCCTACCTGGTCGAACTGTTCCCGACCCGCATCCGCTACACCTCGATGTCGCTGCCGTACCACATCGGCAACGGCTGGTTCGGTGGCTTCCTGCCGGCGATCTCCTTCGCGCTGGTGGCCGGTACCGGCAACCTGTACTACGGCCTGTGGTACCCCATCATCATCGCGCTGATGTCGGTGGTGATCGGTGGTCTGTTCCTGCGTGAAACCAAGGACGTGGATATCACCAAGTAAACGGTGGGTTCAATGCAATGAAGAAAGGCCGCGGTGAAAGCCGCGGCCTTTCTGTTTGTGGGGCTCTGACCCCAATCGCAGAACCTGCTACTCCGAGCATCCATCGCTCAGTTCAAACTTTCGCCTCGAGAACTCCTTGATGCAGAACAGGCGTTGTTCACTCTCATCGCCTGCCTTCCCGATCTGCCCGCGCAACTGGTCGGCGCCTGGGCAACGCGCAGCGTGAGCGACAATGAGGTTGCACACAGGAACAAACGGGAAGTGCACGTCAGGGCGTGGAATGTTCAGCTTCTCGTCCCAAGCTTCGAACGGAAAGAGCATATGTAGCAACCCATCTGCCGCCTCGTCCTCGCTTGGTCGCGTGAGGGCGACATCCGGCGCATCCCTGAGCAACGCCGTATAGGCGTCCAGGAAGCGACGGCCGTGCCGATCATGCTCCGCCGGTGTCCTCGCCTGCCGCAAGGCGGCGTAATAGGGGAAAAGGCTGCCTACATCGGGCCGGCTGCAGGTCACGCCGGACGAACGTGAGTTGCCATTGATGGGGATCTGTACATGGCAGGTCGTACGTTCGAGTCTCTCTGAAAGTGCCTCGAGCACCCTGAAAATACTGGCGCCGGATGTGGCATCGCCCTCAAGCTCGCCGACGACGGCGGCCAGGGTATCGCCCACCAACGGGATGTGTTCGCGCTCGGCGTTCAGGCCGGCTGCCGTGACATCAACGGACTGCTCGCTGGCATCGGAAGCTCCGGCTGTGAGAAGACATCCGATCAGAAGTGCATGTGCGCGTCGCATCTACGTATGTTATTGCGGGGTGGGACACTACCTTCAGCGCGCTAACGTCGTGCGGCAATGAAACAAGTACGAATCTATACATCAGCCCAGTACTTGATCGTATCGGTGCGAGGTGACGTATCCAGCCACACGGAACAGGGAGATTTCCAGCCAGACCCGCCAAACTTTGACGCAAACGGCCCGAATTACCTTTGCAGCTCAGTGCGCCCCATAGCATGGGCGATTCATCGAATCGGATCGGGACATGCGCAGCGTACTTCTTGCGGCGATCATCACTGTCTCAGCGTCAGCGGCCGATGCAGAGACGCATGTGGCTGCCGACGGCGCGGCACCGCAGGGAAGCCTGCGAGTCGAGGAACGATCGCCCGTGATCAAACAACTATGCGAGACAGACAAGGTCTGGCTGTCCTGGAACAACGCCGTACCAGAGGCAACATTGGTGACCTGCGATTGCAGATGCACATCGCATGACAACTCAGGTTGGCTTGTCGAGTGGCAACCGGAAGACGACACCTATCGGGTACACCGCGTCTCTCTGGGCAAGGTTTTCAGTCCCACGGAGTTCCATCGGGCTGGTGCGCGGATCCAGGACATCGTCTCGTCGCATCCGTGGTGTTCATCCGCCAAGCCGAGCATGCCGACGAATGCCGTGTTTGTGACGTTGGTGAAGCAGCCAGCGGGGGCGGGCGATGAGCCCTACTGCTTTACGCCGCACTTCTTCGTAGGTGATCCAAACGCCCCCCTGAGAAGAACTCCAGTATCGGGTGAACTGTTCTCCGATTTGCCCGAAGCAGAATCAGCAGTGATAGCGCGGGAGGTCCAGATGCTGCGTGACTGGAGGCGAGAGTTTGCGCCTGAGTAGGGCCTTGGTGCCCGCGGACAAGAAATGAGGGCGATACATTATGGAGTTTCAGTGATGATTGTTTTGAAGCGCGTAGTGCTGGCATCTCTTGCCGGCCTACCTCTGCTCTTGTCTGCCTACGATGTGGAAGCCAGTGCGATTTATGGCGTCAATCACACCCACTGGGCGATCAATCGTTTCAGTGTCGATGGTCGTTCAGCCGTTGACATCATTGGCCCATATCAAGGCGGCGGTGGAGGGTGCTGCTACGGCGCACCAGAGCGCTGGTATCAGGGACTGACGGTACGGGTTGACTGGGAAACGGGTGCTGGTAGCGCAATGGATTTTCCTGGGACAGAAGATTGGCCAAAATTTTTGGCTTGGGAGAAGAAGATCCTCGCGCAGAAGCGCAGGCACAGCAAAGTCGTCCCCGTACCGGATTACACCGACCAGAAAGTCTGCGGCATAACCGTGCACTTCCTGCCCTGCGATGAGATTCAGGTCACCACCTCCTGTTATGCCTATGGCAGCCCCGAGTACCCGATCAAGATCCCGCTTGAGTTGCCAGAGCCGCAGTCGTGCCCGGCAGAATCTACCGATCAGCAGAAGGCGTAGTGACGGACGGGGTTGCATCAAAGGGTGAATGCACGCGAGGCGGCGGGAAGGTGACCGAATGAGACCCTGTCCCACCGCGTGAAGGTTGGCATGCGAGCCAAGCACGGCTCGACCCTACAATCGGCCTATGACCACCACCGCCCCAGCCGACCTCCCCGCCATCCTGCAGACCCTGCGCAGCACCTGGCAGGCCCAGCGCCCTTCGCTTGACCAGCGCGACGCCGACCTGCGTCGCCTGCGCGAGGCCTTGAAGCCGCGGCTGGATGAAATGGCCCAGGCCATCGCCGAGGACTTCGGCCACCGCGCCCACGTCGAATCGAAGCTGGCCGATGGCATGAGCGTGCTGTCGGCCATCGACCACCAGCGCCGCCACCTGCGGCGCTGGTCGAAGCCGCAGCGGGTCGGTGCAGGCTGGAAACTGTGGCCGGCGCGCGCGCAGCTGCGGCCGACGCCGCTGGGCGTGGTCGGGGTGATCTCGCCCTGGAACTACCCGGTCACCCTGGCACTCGTGCCGTTGGCCACTGCGATTGCCGCCGGTAACCACGTGCTGCTGAAACCTTCCGAACACACGCCGCGCACCAGCGCGTTCCTGGCTGACCTGCTGGCCAGTGTGTTCCCGCCCGATCGGGTGGCGGTGGTACAGGGCGGGGCGGATGTGGCCGCAGCGGTGTCGTCGCTGCCGCTGGACCATCTGCTGTTCACCGGTTCGACGGCCGTAGGCCGCAAGGTGATGGCCGCCGCCGCCGAGCATCTGGTGCCGGTCACCCTTGAACTGGGCGGCAAGTCGCCGGCGATTGTCTGCCGCGATTTCCCGCTGGACACCGCCGCCGCGCGGCTGGCCACCGGCAAATGGTTCAATGCGGGGCAGACCTGCATCGCGCCGGACTACGTGCTGATCGACACCGCGCGCCAGCGCGAGTTCGTGCAGGCGCTGCAGCAGCAGGTGCGCGAGCGCTATGGCGATTTCAGCGAAGCCGGCGATTACACCCGCATCATCAACGAGGGTCAGTACCAGCGCCTGCAGGGCTATCTGGCGCAGGCGCGCGAGCGCGGCGTGCCGGTCATTCCGCTGGCGCAGGTGGATGATGCGCGTGCCGATCGTGAGCGCCTGCTGGTGCCGACCGTGGTGCTGGACCCGCCGGACGACCTGGACCTGATGCGCGAGGAGATCTTCGGGCCGATCCTGCCGGTGCGGGCCTACCCGGACCTGCAGGCGGCGCTGGCCGACGTGCTGTCCCGCGACCGCCCGCTGGCGCTGTATCCCTTCAGCCATGACACGGCGACGGTGGAGCGTATCCTCGGCCAGGTGGTGGCCGGCGGGGTGACGGTGAATGACACGCTGCTGCACTTCGCCGCCGATGGTCTGCCGTTCGGCGGGGTAGGAGCCAGCGGCATGGGTGCATATCACGGGCAGGCGGGGTTTGATGCGATGAGCAAGCTGCTGCCGGTGCTGTGGCAGTCACGCTGGGCGGCCAGTGACCGGCTGCGGCCACCGTATTCGAAGATCGCGGGGTTGTTGAAGCTGCTGGTTCGGTGACGCCATGCGGGCACGCTCACCTGTAGAGCCGAGCCCGCGCTCGGCTGCCTTTTGTCGTTCAACCGCAGCCGAGCGTGGGCTCGGCTCTACAAGGCAACCCAGGCCAACCCGGGTAGAATGCCCCCATGAAAATCGCCTCGTGGAACGTCAATTCGCTCAATGTCCGCCTGCCGCACCTGGAGCAGTGGCTCAAGGATTTCGGCCCGGACGTCGTCGGTATCCAGGAAACCAAGCTGGAGGACCACAAGTTCCCCGATTCGGCGCTGATCGCGGCGGGCTACCGCAGCGTGTTCGCCGGCCAGAAGACCTACAACGGCGTGGCCCTGCTGTCGCGTGAGCCGGCGCAGGACGTGCAGATCGGCATTCCCGGCTTCGAGGACGAGCAGAAGCGCGTCATCGCCGGTACCTTCGGCGATCTGCGGGTGATCAACCTGTACGTGGTCAACGGCCAGGACGTCGGCACCGACAAGTACGACTACAAGCTGCGCTGGCTGGAAGCGGTGCATGCGTGGATCGCGCAGGAGCTGCAGCGCCACCCGAAGCTGATCGTGATGGGCGACTTCAACATCGCGCCGGACGCGCGCGACGTGCACGACCCGGAGGTGTGGAACGAGAACCACATCCTGACCTCCACCGCCGAGCGCGGCGCGCTGGAAAAGCTGCTGCAGCTGGGCCTGCACGATGGCTTCCGCCTGCACAATGACGAGGCGGGCACCTTCAGCTGGTGGGATTACCGTGCCGCAGGCTTCCGCCGCAACCTGGGCCTGCGCATCGACCTGACCCTGGTGTCCGACGCGCTGAAGGCCAGCGCCGTGGCTTCGGGCATCGACCGCGAGCCGCGGACCTGGGAACGCCCCAGCGACCATGCGCCGGCGTGGGTGCAGCTGGGTTGAAACGGTAGCGCCGGGCCATGCCCGGCGAGCGCAGCGGCGGCAGACAGACGCCGGGCATGGCCCGGCGCTACCCCTCAGATCACCGTATGCTCTTGCGGGTGAACAGGTTGACGATGGCCAGCAGGATGACCGCGCCGATCAGCGAGAACAGGAACGTGCGGATCGTAATCGCTTCGTTGATGCCGCCGCCGAACAACCAGCCGGCAATCAACGCGCCGACGATGCCGACCACGATGTTGAGGATGATGCCCTGCTGGGCGTCGCGTCGCATGATGATGCTGGCCAGCCAGCCCACGATGCCACCCACGATCAGCCAGATGATGATGCCCATGAACGTGACCTCTGGAAGGGAACGCGCACAGTTGACCCGCAGCGCCGTGAACCCGTCGTGCAATCCCGTGACGGGCGCGTGCGGATGAGCCTGCCAGCCACCCTGGACGGCCCCTGGCGCTTCGGCCCGGTGACAGTGTGGCGCTGCCCGCACGTGCCCGGCCAGCGCGGCGAACCGCAGGCCCGGCAGGTGCTGGCCCAGGCCCTGGGCGGCGAACCGGAGGCCCTGCCACTGGTGCGCGATGACAAGGGCCGGCCCGAGCTGGCCGGCGCGCTGGCCCACTACGGCACCGGCTGGAGCCACAGCGGCGAGGTGCTGCTGGTGGCGCTGGGCGAGGGCGTGCGGCTGGGCGTGGACCTGGAACTGCTGCGCCCGCGCGCGCGCATCCTGGAAATCGTCCAGCGCTTCTTCCACCCCGCCGAAGTGGCCTGGCTGGAGGGGCTGGACGTGGCCGAGCGCGAACACTGGTTCTTCCGCCTGTGGTGCGCCAAGGAAGCCCTGCTGAAGGCGCATGGCCAGGGCATCTCCTTCGGTCTGCACCGCCTGCAGCTGGCCCCCGGCAGCGACGGCGCCCTCCACCTGCACTGGTGCGACGCCGAACTGGGCCAGGCCGAGCGCTGGCACCTGCACGAGTGGCAGGCCAGCGGCCAGTTCCGTGCCGCTTTGGCCTGGTATCCACACTGAAGCGGGGAACCGGCAGGCAAAACCGGCGATAATGGCCGCATGAGCGAACACGATCTTCCCGCCGGCGCGGTCTCCACGCTGGAACAGGGCCTGGCCAGCATGGGCCTGGCGGCCGCATTGGCGCCGCCGCTGCTGCGCTACCTGGCGCTGCTGCACCGCTGGAACGGCACCTACAACCTCACCGCCATCCGCGACCCGCAGGAAATGGTCACCCGCCACCTGCTCGATTCGCTGGCGATGCAGCCGTTCGTGGCCGATGGCAGCCTGGCCGATCTCGGTACCGGCCCCGGGCTGCCGGGCATCCCGCTGGCCATCGCCTGCCCGGGCCTGCAGGTCACCCTGGTGGAAAGCAACGGCAAGAAGGCGCGCTTCATGCGCGAAGCCGTACGCCAGCTGGGCCTGGCCAATGCGCGGGTGGCCGAATCGCGTGCCGAGGCGCTGGATGAGCCGGGCCGCTACGACCAGCTGACCGCACGTGCGATGGATACCCTGGCCGGCATCGTCCGCGTCGGTGGCCACCTGCTGCGCCCCGGTGGCGTGCTGCTGGCCATGAAGGGGGTCTACCCGCATGACGAGATCGCGGCCCTGCCGGCAGGCTGGCAGGTGCGCGAGGTGGCCCCGCTGAGCGTGCCCGGCCTGGCCGGCGAACGCCATCTGGTCACCGTTACAGGCCCCTGAACCCCGCCGCCAGCCCTTTGCGGAACAACGGGTTGGCGATCCATGATTTCCGCACGGGGCCGGTTGTACGCATAATGACCGGTCCCAGCACACGTCGACGAGGCACACCCGCATGGCCCGCATCATCGCCATCGCCAACCAGAAGGGTGGCGTCGGCAAGACCACGACCGCCGTCAACCTGGCCGCTTCCCT
This sequence comes from Stenotrophomonas maltophilia, assembly GCF_047782825.1. Lineage (GTDB taxonomy): Bacteria > Pseudomonadota > Gammaproteobacteria > Xanthomonadales > Xanthomonadaceae > Stenotrophomonas. The sequence continues at coordinate 3,389,367 of NZ_CP180589.1, forward strand.
GGCCAACGCACCCAAGCGCGTGCTGTTGGTCGACCTGGATTCGCAGGGCAACGCGACCATGGGCAGTGGCGTGGACAAGCGCGAGCTGGTCGCCTCCACCTACGATCTGCTGCTGGGCGAAGCCAAGGCCGCCGATGTGCGCGTGGCCACGGCCGAAGGCTATGACCTGCTGCCGGGCAACATCGACCTGACCGCCGCCGAGATCCAGCTGATGGCGCAGGAAGAGCGCGAGCAGCGGCTGAAGCGCGCGCTGGCGCCGATCCGGGAAGAGTACGACTACATCCTGATCGACTGCCCGCCGGCGCTGTCGCTGCTGACGCTCAACGCGCTGGCCGCCGCCGATTCGGTGCTGGTGCCCATGCAGTGCGAGTACTACGCGCTGGAAGGCCTGAGCGCGCTGGTGGAAACCATCGAAGCGCTGCGCACCAACCTCAACCCGGCGCTGGAAATCGAAGGCGTGCTGCGCACCATGTTCGACGTGCGCAACAACCTGGCCAACGCGGTGTCGGCTGAACTGACCGAGCACTTCGGTGACCGCGTGTTCCGTACCATCGTGCCGCGCAACGTGCGCTTGGCCGAGGCGCCCAGCCACGGCCAGAGCATCGTCGGCTACGACCGCGCCTCGCGCGGTGGCGTGGCCTACCTGGGCCTGGCCGGCGAGATCATCCGCCGCAACAACGACCGCAACAAGGCCGCCAAGGCCGTGGAGATCGCCTGATGACCAGCAAGCCTGCCGCCAAGAAGCGAGGCCTCGGCCGCGGACTGGACGCCCTGCTGGGCCCCAAGGGCGCAGCCAGCCAGGTGCAGGCCACCACTGCGGTCATCGAACCCCTGCCGGGTGAAGTGCTGCGCAAGCTGGCCGTCGGCCAGCTGCAGCCGGGCAAGTACCAGCCGCGCCGCGAGATGGACGAAGGCAAGCTCTCCGAGCTGGCCGATTCGATCAAGTCGCAGGGCGTGATCCAGCCGATCCTGGTGCGCCAGCTGCCGGCGGGCAACTACGAAATCGTCGCCGGTGAACGCCGCTGGCGCGCTTCGCAGCTGGCCGGGCTGGACGAAGTGCCGGTGGTGGTGCGCGAGCTGGAAGACCGCACCGTCATCGCGATGGCGCTGATCGAGAACATCCAGCGCGAAGACCTCAATCCGCTTGAAGAAGCCGAGGCGCTGCAGCGCCTGATCAGCGAATTCACCCTGACCCATGCCGAGGCCGCCGAGGCCGTCGGCCGCTCGCGCGCGGCGGTGTCCAACCTGCTGCGCCTGCTGGAGCTGCCGGTGGCCATCCGCCTGCTGCTGGAAACCCGCCGCCTGGAAATGGGCCACGCCCGCGCGCTGCTGACCCTGGCCCCGGAACTGGCCGGCAAGCTGGCCCAGGAAGCGGCCGATGAAGGCTGGTCGGTGCGCGAGGTCGAGCGCCGTGCGCAGGCCTTCGCCGCCGGCAAGGTGCCGAGCAACCGCCCGGTGGCCACGCCGAAGGTGCAGCAGGCCGACATCGCCTCGCTGGAAACCGAGCTGTCCGAATCGCTGGGCACCAAGGTGGCGATCAATCATGGCCGCGGCGGCAAGGGCAAGCTGATCATCCATTACACCGATCTGGACACCCTGGACGGCGTGCTGGAAAAGCTGCGCACCCGCCAGGGCTGAGCGCGGCGCAGCAACCGGGGCGGGGCCTGTTCCTGCCGCGTCCCGTAGATGACAGGGAACGCACCGCCGCGCGCGCCGGGGGATGCACTGCTCTCCGGCCCGTGGCTTCATCCAGGGAGAAGGACATGAGCAACGAACACGACGATTTCAGCCCGGGCGGCAGCCCGATCCTGGTGCACAGCCGCCAGAAGGAATTCACCCCGCCGCAGGGCGAAGAACACATCGAGGCGATCGGCGCGCACATCGAGCGCCATCTGGGCCCGGTGTCCGGTGTCTTCCACGAGATCATCTCCGACCTGGTGCACATCGACGTGCACGTGGTCCCGGCCAGTGACCACTGCCCGTACCTGCGCCTGGTCACCTCCGGCATGAGCGACCTGCCGATGACCGTGCCAGCCGAGGTGGACGCGGACGTACCGCGCTACATGGAGCTGATGGTGACCCTGCCGGCCGACTGGCCGATGACCCAGGACGCCTTCGAGGACGAGCGCAATTACTGGCCGGTGCGCCTGCTGAAGAGCATGGCGCGGCTGCCGCACGAGTACGACACCTGGCTGGGCTCCGGCCATACCATTCCCAACGGCCATCCCAGTGAGCCCTACGCGCCGGGCGTGGGCTTCGATGGCGCCATCGTGCTGCCGCCGGTGACCGCCCCGGAAGCATTCGCCACGCTGGAACTGGACGACGGCAAGACCATCAGCTTCATGACCCTGGTCCCGCTGTACCCGGAAGAGATGGACCTGAAGCTGAAGAAGGGCGCCGAGGCGCTGCTCGACCGCTTCGATGCGAAGAAGATCCAGGATGTGATCGAACCGGGCCGCAGCAACGTGGCGAAGAAGCGTTTCGGTTTGTTCTGAGACCGGTAACATCAGGGGCCTGAACTTCGCTTCCAGGCCCCTGCCATGACCATCCTGCTCACCGGCGCTGCCGGCTTCATCGGTGCCTACACCGCCCGCGCGCTGCTGGAGGCCGGCCAGGCCGTGGTCGGCCTGGACAACTTCAACGACTACTACGACCCGCAGATCAAGCGCGACCGCGTGGCCGCACTGTGCCCGGCGCTGGACCTGCGCACCCTGGACCTGACCGACCAGCAGGGCCTGGCCGCACTGTTCGACGAAGTGCAGCCGACGGCGGTGATCCACCTGGCCGCGCAGGCCGGCGTGCGCTATTCGCTGGAAAACCCGCACGCCTACGTCGACAGCAACCTGGTCGGCTTCGTCAACATGCTGGAGCTGTGCCGCCACCGGGGCGTGCAGCACCTGGTCTACGCCTCCAGCAGTTCGGTGTATGGCGATTCGGCCACCCCGCCCTTCTCCGAAGACCAGCGCGTGGACCAGCCGCGTTCGCTGTACGCGGCCACCAAGGCGGCCAACGAGCTGATGGCCTACACCTATGCGCAGCTGTACGGCCTGCATGCCACCGGCCTGCGCTTCTTCACCGTGTATGGCCCGTGGGGCCGGCCGGACATGGCGCCGCTGCTGTTCTCGCGCGCGGTGCTGGCCGGGCGCCCCATCGACGTGTTCAACGAAGGCCGCATGCAGCGCGACTTCACACATGTTTCCGACATCGTGGCCGGTATCCTCGGCGCGCTCGCGCACCCGGCCGATGGTCCGGTGCCGCACCGGGTTTTCAACCTCGGCAACCACACGCCGGTCGAGCTGGAGCGCTTCATCGGCGTGATCGAGCAGGCCGCCGGCCGCCCCGCGCAGAAGGTCTACAAGCCGATGCAGCCGGGCGACATGGTGCGCACGATGGCGGACGCCCGGCGCGCACATGACGCATTTGGCTTCGACGCGGTCACCCCCATCGAACAGGGTCTGCCGCCGGTGGTGCAGTGGTGCCGCGAGTACTTTGGCGATCGCGCCTGAGGACGGATCCTCACACAGCCGGATTCATCTTCGGATAACCTCGGCTTCGGACAATGCGCGGTCTTTGTTTCCCTCTTGGCCGAGTGACCCATGAGCCACCCCGAGCTTTCCGTTGTCGTCCCGGTGTTCAACGAGCGCGACAATGTCGCCCCGCTGGTCGGCGAGATCGTGGCCGCGCTGCGCGGCCGTCTGCCGTTCGAGATCATCTATGTGGACGACAATTCCCGCGATGACAGCCTGGCTGTGCTGCAGGGCCTGAAGGCCAGCACGCCCGAACTGCGCGTGCTGCACCATGTCAGCCAGAGCGGGCAGAGCACTGCGGTGCGTACCGGCGTGCGCAACGCCCGCGCGCCGTGGATCGCCACCCTCGACGGTGACGGCCAGAACGACCCGGCCGATATTCCGAAGCTGCTGGACGCGCGGCAGAGCGCCGATGCCCAGGTGAAGCTGTTCGCCGGCTGGCGCGTCAACCGCCAGGACAGCGGCAGCAAGCGCTGGGCCAGCAAGTGGGCCAACGCCATCCGCGCGCGGATGCTGCGCGACGACACACCCGACACCGGCTGCGGCATCAAGTTGTTCGAGCGCGAGGCCTTCCTGGATCTGCCGTACTTCGACCACATGCACCGCTACCTGCCCGCGCTGATGCAGCGCGCCGGCTGGAAGACCACCAGCGTGCCGGTCAACCACCGCCACCGCACCGCCGGCGTGTCCAAGTACAACAACCTGGGCCGCGCCCTGGTCGGCATCCGCGATCTGCGTGGCGTGGCGTGGCTGATCACCCGCAGCAAGCGCACGGCGGTGGAGGAGCGTTGATGGACCTGGAGCTGCACTGGCTCGACCAGCCGCTGACCTGGCTGTTCTGGACCGGCCTGCATGTCACCGGCTGGAAGCTGATCGGCTACACCGGTGCGCTGATGTTCGGCGGCCGCTGGCTGGTGCAGTTCGTGGCCTCCAAGCGCGCCGGCAAGCCGGTCATCCCGCGCCTGTTCTGGTACATGAGCGTGGTCGGCAGCCTGATGACCCTGAGCTACTTCCTGTTTTCAGCCAAGCAGGACTCGGTGGGCGTGCTGCAGAACCTGTTCCCGGCGTTCACCGCGCTGTACAGCCTGCAGCTGGACATCAAGCACCGCGGCTGGAAGCGGGACAAGGCCAGCCACTGAGGGCTTGAGGGGTCGGATCCCTTTCCGCAGGAAAGGGCTCTGACCCCGTCCGGATGCCCGGCGCATCCACGCATGGCGTGGATCTACTGCATGTTCGTTGGTAGCGCCGGGCCATGCCCGGCGGCTGTGGGATGACCGCCAACGTTGGCCGCGCTGCGCGCTCGCGGGGCATGGCCCCGCGCTACCGCGCGCCTTCGGCGCTGGGGCCCCGGCCTGCGGCCGGTTCCCGGTCCTGCCTGCGCTGCAGGCAGGACCTTCGTCCCATGCCACGGGCTGTCCTGCGGTGCCATCATCGGGGTCTGCCTTCCCGGGAACCTGTGCTCGTGAAAACCCGTCTTGCCGTAGCCCTGCTGCTCGCCCTGTCCGCCCCCACCGTGGCCCTGGCCGCCGCGCCCACCGCCACTGCCGCACCGGCCAGCATGGCCACCGAATCGCCTGCCGACGCCGCCTTCCGCGCGCTGTACGAGAAGGAATGGAAGTGGCGCCAGGATGGCGGCGGCGAGGCCAGCGAGGACGAAGACGCCCCGGCCAACGCCACCCGCATGCCCGACGTCGGCCCGGCCGCGCAGCAGGCGCGCCTGAAGGTGTGGGACGAGACCCTCGCCGCGCTGAAGAAGATCGATCCGAAGACCCTGTCGCCCGACAACCAGGTCAACTACGCGATCTACCGCGACCAGGTGTTCAACCTGGCCGAAGAAGTGCGCCTGCGCGGCTACGAGATGCCGTTCAACGCCGACTCCTCGTTCTGGTCCAACCTGTCCTTCATGGCCCGGCGCGAGATGAAGACCGCGCAGGACTACCAGAACTACATCGCGCGCTTGAACGATGTGCCGCGCTACTTCGGCCAGCAGACCGAGAACATGCGCGCCGGCCTGAAGCGTGGCTTCAGCGTGCCGCGTGCGGTGCTGGATGGCCGCGAGGTGTCCATCGCCACCGTGGCCGAGCTGAAGGACCCGACCGAATCGCCGCTGTACGCGCCGTTCAAGAAGCTGCCCAACAGCATCCCGGCGGCCGAACAGGTCAAGCTGCAGGCGCAGGCGCGCGCGGCGATCAGCGGCAAGGTGGTGCCGGCGTTCCAGCAGCTGCGCACCTTCTTCGTCAACGAATACGTGCCGCAGGCGCGCACCACCCTGGCCGCTGAAGCCATGCCGGACGGCAAGGCGTACTACAGGCAGCAGATCCACGAATACACCACGCTGGACCTGTCGCCGGACGAGATCCACCGCATCGGCCTGGATGAAGTCGCACGCATCCAGAAGGAAATGAACGACATCATCAAGCAGGTGAAGTTCAAGGGCAGCTTCGCCGAATTCCTGACCTTCCTGCGCACCGATCCGCAGTTCTACGCCAAGACCCCGGAAGAGCTGCTGTCGCGCGCCGCGTGGATTTCCAAGCGCGCCGATGGCCAGCTGGGCAAGTACATGACGCTGCCGCGCGCGCGCTTCACCATCGTGCCGGTGCCGCCGGATATCGCGCCGTTCTGGACTGCCGGCCGTGGTGGCATGGGCACCTACTGGCTCAACACCTACAACCTGCCGTCGCGCCCGCTGTACAACCTTCCGGCGCTGACTCTGCACGAATCCGACCCGGGCCATGCGCTGCAGGGTGCCATCGCCGCCGAGCAGAAGGACCTGCCCGAGTTCCGCCGCAACGCCTACATCTCCGCGTATGGCGAAGGCTGGGCGCTGTACTGCGAGAAGCTGGGCGTGGAAATGGGCATCTACGAAACCCCCTACGAGGATTTCGGCCGCCTGACCTACGAAATGTGGCGTGCCGCGCGCCTGGTGATCGACACCGGCGTGCACAGCAAGGGCTGGAGCCGCGAGCAGGCACTGGCCTACCTGCGTGACCACACCGCGCTGAGCGAACATGAAGTGACCACCGAAGTGGACCGCTACATCTCCTGGCCGGGCCAGGCGCTGAGCTACAAGCTGGGCGAGATCGCCATCGTTCGCCTGCGCGCGCAGGCCGAGAAGGAGCTGGGTGACAAGTTCGACATCAAGGGCTTCCACGACACGCTGCTGAAGCAGGGCTCAGTGCCGTTGCCGGTGCTGGAACAGCAGATCCAGGCGTACATCGCCGAGCGCAAGAAGGCCTGACCGGCGTGTGATCGGGTCAGAGCCCCGTCCGTTGGGCGGGGATCCGACCCGGTCATGGGGTCGGATCCCTTTCCTGTGGAAAGGGATCCGACCCCCAACCTCACCCCACCGCCCGCGGCTTGGCCACGCGCGCGGCAAACGTCGGCAGCACCAGCAGGGTCAGCACGGTGGCGGTGATCAAGCCACCGATCACGACCGTCGCCAGCGGCTTCTGCACTTCCGCACCGGAGCCGCTGGCAATCGCCATCGGGATGAAACCGACGATCGCCACCAGCGCCGTGGTCAGCACCGCGCGGATACGGCTGGACGCACCATTGATCGCGGCCATCATCGGCACGTCACCGGCGTCCAGACGCTCGCGGATCGCCTGCATCAGCACCAGGCCATTGAGCGTGGCGACGCCGGATACGGCGATGAAGCCTACCGCGGCCGACACCGAGAACGGCATGCCACGCAGCAGCAGGGCGAGGATGCCGCCGACCAGCGCCAGCGGTACGCAGCTGAACACCAGAACGGCTTCCTTGCCGCTGCGCAGGGCCATGAACAGCAGGCTGCCGATCAGCAGGAACACCACCGGTACCACCGTCGCCAGCCGCTTCTCCGCGCGCTGCAGGTTCTCGAACTGACCGCCCCAGGTCAGGTAGGCACCCGGCGGCAGCGCCACGTCGGCCACCGCAGCCTGCGCCTCGCCGACGAAGCCGCCCAGATCGCGACCGCGCACGTTGGCCTGCACCACCACCCGCCGGCTGCCATTGTTGCGGCTGATCTGGTTCGGCCCTTCGCTGACGCTGATGCGCGCGACCGAGGACAGCGGAATCACCACACCGGCCGGCGTGGCGATTGGCAGCGAGGCCAGCTGATCCGGGTCGTTGCGTGCGCTGTCATCCAGCCGCACCACCACGTCAAAGCGACGGTCGCCCTCGAAGATCTTGCCGGCTGCCGTGCCGCCGATGCCGGTGGACAGCGCATCGCTGACGTCCGCGGCGGTCAATCCGTACTGCGCCGCCGCCACGTGGTCGATCGCCACGTTGAGCGTGGGCAGGCCTGAAATCTGCTCCACGCGCACATCGGCCGCACCCTCCACCGCACGCAGTTTCAACGCCACCTGGTCGGCCACCTTCTGCAGCTGGCTGAAGTCATCGCCAAAGATCATCACCGCCAGGTCGGTACGCACGCCGGAAATCAGCTCGTTGAAGCGCAGTTCGATCGGCTGGCTGAACTCGAAACTGTTGCCCAGCTGCTGCCCGGCCAGCTTTTCAAAGCGCGCCACCAATGCCTCCTTGTCCAGCTTCGGATCGGGCCAGTCCTTGCGCGGCTTCAGCACGATCACGCTGTCGGAGATATTGGTCGGCATCGGGTCGATGGCCGCCTCGGCGGTACCGGTACGCGAGAACACGGTCTCCACTTCCGGCTGCTTGGCGATTGCCTTTTCCAGTGCCAGCTGCATCGCCAGTGACTGCTCCAGCGAGGTCGACGGCACGCGCAGGGCCTGCATCGCCACGTTGCCTTCGTCCAGCGTCGGCATGAACTCGCGGCCCAGCAGCGAGAACGCGCCGATGCCCACCACCACCATCATCACTGCACCGGCCAGCACCGTGCGCGGATGCGCCACGGCCTTGCGCACCACCGGCTCGATGCGCGCGCGCAGCATGCGGATCAGCTTGGTTTCGTGCTCGCCATCGTAGGCATGGGCCTCGCTGTCCTTCAGCTTTGGCTCGCGCACCAGCAGTGCGGCCATCGCCGGCACGAAGGTGAAGGAGAAGATGAAGGCACCGACCAGGGCCAGCATGAAGGTCGCCGCCATCGGGTGGAACGTCTTGCCCTCCACGCCTTCCAGAGTGAGTATCGGCGCGAACACCAGCAGGATGATCAGCTGGCCGAAGGCCGCCGGGCGCGCCATCTTCATTGCCGAATCGGCGGCCACGCGCAGGCGTTCCATCGCGGTCAGCGCACGGCCCAGTTCGGCGCGGCGCTGGCCCAGCATCAGCAGCGTCGATTCGACCACGATCACCGCACCGTCCACCAGGATGCCGAAATCCAGCGCACCCAGGCTCATCAGGTTGCCGCTGATGCCGAAGCGGTTCATGCCGATCACCGCGAACAGGAACGACAGCGGAATCACCAGCGCGGTGATGGTGGCCGCACGCAGGTTGCCCAGCAGCAGGAACAGCACCACCACCACCAGCAGCGCACCTTCGGTGAGGTTCTTGGCCACGGTCTTGATGGTGGAATTGACCAGCACGCTGCGGTCCAGCACCGGTGCGGCCACGATGTCGGCCGGCAGCGATTTGTTCACCTGTTCCAGGCGTGCGGCCGCGGCCTGCGCCACGGTGCGGCTGTTGCCACCGGCAATCATCAGCGCGGTGCCGAGCACGGCCTCGTGGCCGTTGCGGCTGGCCGCACCCAGACGCGGCGCGCGGCTCAGTTCCACGGTGGCCACATCGGCCACGCGCACCACCACGCCATTGCGGGTGGCCACCGGCGCCTGTGCCAGATCGTCGGTGGCCAGCGCCAGGCCATCGGCACGCACCACCAGGCCCTCGCCGGCACGCTGCACGAAACCGGCGCCGGCCTGCACGTTGGAACGCTGCAGGGCAGTGACCAGGTCGGCCAGGCCGAGGCCGTGTGCGGCCAGCCGCGCGCTGTCCGGATGCACGCCGTATTCCTTGACGTAGCCGCCGACAGTATCGACACCGGCCAGCCCTGGGCTGGAGCGCATCTGCGGCGCGATGATCCAGTCCTGCACGGTGCGCAGGTAGGTCGCGCGTTCCTCCGGCGTGCGCAGCAGGTTGCCTTCCGGTGTGCGGTAGACCTCACCGGCCTGCCAGCCGGCTTCACCCGGCTTGGCCAGCTTGGCTGGATCGAACGTGGTGAAGTCCACCGTCCACATCAGCACTTCGCCGAGGCCGGTGGTGACCGGCGAAAGCATCGGTGATGCACCATCGGGCAGGTCTTCCGACGCTTCGCGCATGCGTTCGGCCACCTGCTGGCGTGCGAAGTAGATGTCGGTGGCATCGGTGAAGATCGCGGTGACCTGCGAGAAGCCATTGCGCGACAGCGAACGCGTGGTGGTCAGGCCGGGGATGCCGGCCAGCGCGGTTTCCAGCGGATAGGTCACCTGCCGCTCGATCTGCTCGGGCGTCAGTGCCGGTGCCACGGTGTTGATCTGCACCTGGCGGTTGGTGATGTCCGGTACCGCATCGATCGGCAGCTTGCCGAGCTGGAACAGGCCTACGGCGGCAACGAGTGCAGCCACGGCCACGACCAGCCAGCGGTGGCGTACCGCGGTTTCAATGATGAGCTTGAACATGGAAGGTCCTCAGTGCCCGTGCTCGGCTTCGCCCTTGGCCAGTTCGGCCTTGAGCAGGAACGCGTTGGCGCCGACGATGCGTTCGCTGCCGCTCAGGCCACCGAGGATCTCGATGCGGTCGCCGGCGCGTCGGCCGGCCAGCACCGGTTGCACCTTGAAGCCGCCCTCGACGGCGACGAATACCGCGCTGCTGCCATCCACGTTCTGCACGGCATCGGCCGGCACGCTCAACGCGCCATCCTTGCCGTCGGTGACCACTACTGCAGACACCGGCGAACCAGCTGGCGGCAATGCGGCATTGACCGGCGTGGCACGGATTACCGCTACGCCGCCCTGCTGACGCACATCGGCGGCCGAACCGGTGACGGTGGCACTGAAGCTGCCGCCCGGCACGCTCACTTCCAGCGTCATGCCCGGGCTGACCTGCGCGGCCAGCGCCGGCGGTGCGGTGAACACCAGCTCGTTCATCGACGGATCGGCGACGTCGGCCACCGGGCTGCCGGCCGCCACCACGCCACCCGGCGTGACCTGCACGTTGCCGACGATGCCGGCCACCGGGCTGGTGATGCGCACGCGGCCGCTGCTGTCGGGTGAACCGTTGGCGGCGGCCTGTGCCTGTGCGGCCGCGGCCTGCGCCTGCGCCGCCAGCGAGCGCGCGCGTGAGGTTTCCAGTTCCTGGCGGGCGACCACGCCCTGCTCGACCAGCGCCTTGTCGCGGCCATGGGCCAGGCGCGCCGCCTCGGCTTCGGCAGCGGCGGCAACCGCATTGGCGCGGAACACCGCCGCTTCGCCGCTGACCACGATCGCCAGCGCCTGGTTCTGCTTCACTGCGGTGCCGGGTGCGACCAGCACGCGCTCCACACGCCCGGTCACGGTGGAGGCGACCGATGCACGCGCACCGATCGAAGGTTCGACCCGGCCGGACAGCCGCGTCGAACCGCCGCCGCCGCGGCCGACGGCGACCACGTCGATGCCGGAAGCCTTGATCTGCTCGGGCGTCAGCTGCACCACGCCTTCGTCAGCGTCGGGCACCTTGCGTGTTTCGGCCTTGGCTTCGGTACTGTCAGCGGCGTGGCCATGGCCATCGTCGGCTGCTGCCTTGCGGGCGGCATCCGATGCGTCCGGGTTCTGTGCGTTGCCGGAGCAGCCAGCCAGCACTACGGTCAGCAGCAGGCCACCAACCAGGGGGAAAGAACGGGACAGGTTCATCGGGCCTCCACAAAAGGTGCGCGCCCTTCGAGGCGGGCGAGATCGATTTCCGCGCCGACGCGCGACAAGCGCGCGTCCACGGCGGTGCCGCGGGCGGCGATGAGTGCACTGCGGGTGCTGCGCAGCTCCAGCTGCGAGATGCGTCCGGCGTCGAAGCCGACGCGGGCCAGGCGATAGGCTTCCTCGGCCGCGACCACGCTTTCGTCGGCGGCGCGGGTACGGCTGCCGGCGGCCTTCAGGCCTGCCACCGCCGACAACCGTTCCGCTTCGCTGTCGCGACGCTGCTGGTCCAGCCGCGCCTCGGCCGCGCGCTGTTCGGCACTGGCGGCGCGGATGCCACCACGATTGCGATCGAACAACGGGATCGAGAGGCTGACGCCCAGCGTATAGGCCTGTTCGCGGTCCTCGCGGAAACGTGTCTGCGCGGCCGTGACGCTGAGGTCGGGCAAGGCACGCTTGCGCTCCACATCGACCAGGCGACCGGCCGCATCAACTTCGGCTTCGGCGACACGCACGGCCAGTGCCACATCGGTGGCGCCTCGGGGGGCCGGCGGTGTGCGGTCGAGCAGGCTGTTGTCGATGGTCTGCACCGGTGCATCCAGCAGGGCCGCACCGGCCAGGCGGGCCAGTGCGGCATCGCGGAAGGCCAGCGCCTCGTCCAGCGCGGCGCTGGCATTGGCCACTTCGCTTTGTGCCTGCACGGCGCGCAACTGTGGCTCGCGCCCGTGCTTGACCATGGCGTTGACTGCCGCCGCGTCGTCGCGGGTGAGGGTCAGCGCTTCGTCGGCAAGGCTGTAGCGACGCAGGGCGCTTTCCGCCTGTGCGTAGATCGCCGCCAGCTGGCTGGCGACATCGCTGCGGCTCTGCGAACCGCGCAGGGCAGCGGCCTGTGCCTCGGCGCGGGCCGCGCGGACGCGCGCGCCACGCTGACCCCAGACCTCCAGCGGCTGGGACAGGGTAAGCACGGTGTCGGCCCTGCCCATGCCGCCGTAGGAGCCGGTGCCCCAGGCATTCTCGGCCGAGTAGGACAGGGAGGGGTTGGGCAGCGCCCGGGCCTGGTCGGCACGGGCGTCGGCCGCCTCGGCCAATGCCGCGCCGACACGGGTGCCTGGCAGCTGGTCGAGACGTTCCAGCAGGGTGTCATACGAAGGTGCGGCTTGTGCGGCGACCTGTGCGGCGGGCATCAGGCCCAGCAGCACGGCGACGACCAGCCCGGTCGCGCGCGGCGACCGACGTGTCAGGATCAACATAGGGGATTCCGGTTGTGAGTGAAACGGGAGCCCGCGATTGCGGGACGCGCTCAACTCACGCCCGGGGTGGACGTGCCAGTTCGTCCTGGGCGACCGCATAGGTCGCCGCGTCGCCTGCATTCATCCAGCGCGCCGGTTGCGGCGTGCCAAAGGCGGCGAAGGTGCTCGCCGGCAGGCTCAGGTTGGAGTGGTGGCAGTGGTTATGGCTGCAGGCAGCGGTGTGCTTGCCGTCGTTGTCACTGCCACTTTCACCGTCGGGCTCTTCGGCAGCCGACTCCACATGCACCACCGTGCTGTCATGTGGTTCCACCGCACACGCCAGAACATCGGCCACCGGCACGACCACGAATGCCGCCATCAGCAGCATCAGCAGGTACGAACGAAGGTGGCGGGCGATCCGGCGCATGGAGGGGAGGCTAGCAAGCGGTTTTCGGTGGATACAATATCAATGGCCACCTCGGGAATTCGTCGGAACCTGCCGTTCAGGTGCGCGGCGCACGGCACTGCTGCTCTGGTAGGTGCCGACCTTGGTCGGCACGCCTTTGGGGTCGGACACCGGGATGCGCGTCTGTAGAGCCGAGCCCATGCTCGGCTGCTGTCGCGCGACCAGCCGCCCCGGTAGGTGTCGACCTTGGTCGACCCGTTTTTCGACCCCCGACACATTGCCGGCCAGCGGCCGGCACTACCGATCTGCAGGCAGCTTCGCGATCACTTTGATCTAGAACTGGATCCCATACAGCCAGGTCACTCCGATACCGGTCAGGGTCGGGAGGCGGACGTTGCTTGGCAGATCGCACCGGCTCCAATCCATGCGCACCAGCGCCTGCTTGTCGGGATTGGCTCTTGGTGGGAAAGGCCGGGGCCGGGAAAATTCCGGCAACACGCCGCAGAAGCCCAGAGAATCGCCTCGATGAACTACTACGCGCTATCCCAGGCAAATCCGCCAGGATGCCCCTCGTACTATCTGGACGCTCAGCTTCACGACAAGTTCTATCCTTTCCATCCTGCTGTTTCCCATGGCCGATTCCCTTGGTACGCCAGGGCCAGAACTGACATGGCACGGGTCTTTACAGACACCATGGTGCTGGTTGGCCCTGAGGCGAGTCATTCCAACGACATCGTCCGCATTACCTCGCACATTTACATTGCAAGCCAGAAGTTCCTGGAAGCCTGCCTAAAATTTGATGCCAAGATGATCGACTTCAGGCGCATTCCTCATGTTTCAGAGAAGGGATGGACGACTTCGACGAGTGAGTACAGTGCCATCATCTTCCATGAGACCTGCCTCTCCTCCGTCGCCTCTGAGGAAAACCAGATGGCGTATAGCAAGTATGGAGAGTCTCGCAGGATCAAGAAGCTGCGCGTGAAAAGCTCCTTCAAAGAACACTTGTTCCGGCTTAAAAACATGGAAGGCTCCAGCAACACCTTGATCTGCTCGGAGGACTTTCGTGCTTACGTCGGGGATAGTCTCAGCGGCGTCGAATTTGTTGATACCGCGGATGTGGAGTGGCCGCGAATCAAGCCGATCTGACTCACCCGACGACATGTAAGTAGGCGAGCGCAGGTCAACGCCCGTCGTTGCCGGCCAGCGGCCGGCACCCGTGTCACGGCAGCTTCGCGATCACCTTGATCTCGAACTGGAACCCATACAGCCAGGTCACGCCGATACCAGTCAGGGTCGGGTGCGGTGCTTCGCCCCAGTACTCGGGCACGATGGCCCAGGCTTTTTCGAAGTTGGTTTCCGGGTCGACCAGAAACACGGTTACGTCGATCACGTCGTCGAACGTGCAGCCGGCCGCGGCCAGCACCGCGTTGAGATTGTCGAAGGCGCGGCGCACCTGGGTCTCGAAGTCCGGTTCGGGCGAGCCGTCCTCGCGGCTGCCGACCTGGCCGGAGACGAACAGGAAGCCATTGGACCGGATCGCAGGTGAGTAACGGTTACGCTCGTACAGCGCCTGCCGGCCGGCGGGAAAGACGACATCACGGTGGGACATAAGGACGGATTCCAGAGGGGAGGGCACCATCCTCCCCGCTGCCGCTGTCTGGATAAACCGCGATGATGTGCCTAGATTGATTGGCAATTCCAAACAATCAGGGACGCTGACATGGACCGCTTCGAGGCGATGCGGGCATTTGCCCGCGTGGTGGAGACCGGCAGCTTCACCCGCGCCGCGCAGACCCTGCAGATCAGTCGCACCACGGTGACCCAGCTGGTGCAGCAGCTGGAGGCGCACCTGCGGCTGCGCCTGCTCAACCGCACTACGCGCCGGGTCAGCGTCACCGCCGATGGCGCGGCCTATTACCCGCGCATCGCCCGCCTGCTGGCCGAACTGGAAGAGGTGGAAGGCGGGCTGGGCGATGCCGCCAGCCAGCCGCGCGGGCGCCTGCGCATCGACGTGCCCGGTCCGTACGCGCGTCTGCGGCTGGTGCCGGCGCTGCCGGATTTCCACGCGCGCTATCCGGACATCCAGCTGGACATCGGCGTCAGCGACCGCGAGGTGGATGTCATCGCCGACAACGTGGACTGCGTGATCCGCGGCGGTGCGCCCGCCGATCCGGCGCTGGTGGCGCGGCCGCTGGCCAGCCTGCCGATCGGCTTCCACGCCAGCCCTGCTTACCTGCAGCGCTTCGGTGTGCCCGCGCATCCGCGCGCGCTGGAAGGGCCGGACCATCACATGGTCGGCTTCCTCAGCCCGCGCACCGGCCGCGCACGTGTGTTCATCGCCCAGCGCGGTGATGAGCGCATTGAAGTACAGGGCCGCCATGCGGTCGGCTTCGATGATGGCAATGCCTACCTGGCCGCCGGCGTGGCGGGCCTGGGCGTGGTCGCGCTGCCCAGCTACATGGCCGAACCGCATGTGGCCCGCGGCGAGCTGCTGCCGGTGCTGCAGGACTGGCGACTGCCGTCGATGCCGATGCACGTGATGTTTCCGCCGAACCGGCACATGAGCCAGCGCCTGCGGGTGTTCATCGATTGGGTGGTGGAGGCGTTGGGGTGACACGCGCCGGGCATGCGAAAATCCACACTGCACGCGCCAGGAAACCGCCACACGCATGAGCCGCATCGTCGCACTGGATACCGAAACCACCGGCATTTCCCACCGCCTGGGGCACCGGGTGATCGAAATCGGTGCCGTCGAACTGATCGATGGCCAGCTCACCGGCCGCCAGTTTCACACCTACCTGCAGCCGCAGCGCAGGGTCGATTGGGGCGCACAGCGCGTGCACGGCATCAGCGATGCGATGCTGGTGGGCAAGCCACTGTTCTCCAGCAAGGCGGCCGAACTGCTGGACTTCCTGCGCGGCAGCGAGATGGTCGCGCACAACGCCACCTTCGATGTGGGCTTCCTCGACAACGAACTGCGCCTGGCCGGTATTCCCGGCAGCCTGGCCCAGCATTGCCGCATCACCTGCAGCCTGAAGCTGGCACGTGGGCGCTGGCCCGGCCAGGGCAACAAGCTCGATGATGTGCTGCAGCGCCTGCGCATTCCCGGCAATCGCGGCCTGCATGGCGCACTGAAGGATGCGCATCTGCTGGCGCAGGTGATTCCGCACCTGCGTTGATGCGGTGATGGGCGGGGCAGCCGAGCACGGGCTCGGCTCTACAGAGTGGCCGCAGAGGGCTGAAGCCAGCGTTCGATCGTCGCCACGCCCGTGGCCACGCCATCCTCGCTGGCCATCGCTGCGCCCAAGGCAGCGGCACGTGTGCGCGTAGCGCCGTCCTCTGCGAAGGCGATGGCTGCTGCGAGCGCCGATGCACCCAGCCGCGCCGGCGACAGCGGCGCGGGCGCAACCCCTAGCGCCTGCAAACGCCGCGCCCAGAAAAACTGATCGGCCGCGAACGGCATCACCAGTGAAGGAATGCCGGCACGGCATGCCGAATGCGTGGTGCCGCTGCCGCCATGGTGGATGGCCAGCGCGCAGCGCGGGAACAGCGCTTCATGCGGGGTGGGGCCGAGCACGAACACATTGTCTGGCAGTGCACCGGACGGCAGCCCGGCCCAGCCCGGGAACAACAGCACGCGGCGCGGCGCCAAGGCCCGCAGCAGGGCCGGCAATACACGCTCGCGGTCGAACCCGGTCATGCTGCCGAAGCCCAGGTAGACCGGTGCGGGGCCGGCGTCGAGGAAGGCCTGCAGGCCGGCCGGTGGCGACCACGGTTGCTCGGGCATGCGCCATTGGCCGCAGACCACGTGATCGGCCGGCCAGTCGCGTGGGGGTGGCAGCAGCTGCGGGGAAATGCCGTACAGCATCGGCAGGTCGTTCCACAGTTCGCGGCGCGGCCTCTGGCCCAGCGTTGCGCGTGCAGCATTGATGGGGCCACGGAAGGTGCGCCACACCGTCTGGTTGACCACCCCGTAGCTGGCCCGTCGCAGGAACGCCGGCAGCGGCAACGGCGGCAGGAACGGCGATGCGAAGTCGCCGGTCGGGGTCAGCGGGATCATGCCCGTGCCGATCGCAGGCAGGCCGTGCCGCTCCGCCACGCTCAGACCGACCAGCGCCGCCAGTCCGCCGGTCAGCACCGCATCACAGCCGGCGCTGGCGGCATCGGCCTGTGCCATCCATGCCGGTATATGGCGCCCGGCCATGCGGGCCAACCCGCGCGAGGCGGCGGTCAGGCCGTTGCCGCGCGCGACCAGAGCCACCACCTCGTCATGGATGTCGCCTTCCAACGACGCATGCGGCACGTCCAGATCGCGCGCGCTGCCCAGCGTGCCGGCTTCGGCCAACAGCAGCACGTCGTGGCCAGCCTGGCGCAGTCCGTGGCACAGCATCACCAGCGGCCGGGTGTCGCCTTCGGTTCCATAGGTCAGGGCCAGCAGTCGCATCCGGGCCTCGCATCCGGGCGGCAAGGGGCGGCCAGTATGCGCAGCACCGGCATGAACGGGGTGTGCCACGTTCAGCCCCGGCCTGTGGGTAAGTTGCGCAAGTGCTTGAACCCGTGCATAATGCGCGGCTCGCTGTGTCCGGTTTCGTGCCGGGCGGCGCCCCCGGGAGCACGTCCCCGGCCGCCCAACGCCAGCGTAACCCTTTGATTCTCTTGACGTGTGGTGGGCAACCATCGAGGCCGCCGTCTCCCGGGCTACGGGCTGACACAACTTACTATCGAGGTGCGCAATGTCCCGCGTATGCCAGGTTTCCGGCAAGCGAGTGCAGACGGGTAACAACGTCTCGCACGCCAACAACAAGACCCGTCGTCGTTTCCTGCCGAATCTGCACGAGCGCCGCTTCTGGGTTGCCAGCGAAAACCGCTGGGTGAAGCTTCGTGTTTCCGCGCATGCACTGCGCACCATCGACAAGAACGGTATCGATTCCGTTCTGGCTGAGCTGCGTGCGCGCGGCGAAAAGGTCTGAGGAGTAGACGATCATGGCAGGCAAGCGCGATAAGGTCCGTATGATTTCGACCGCGGGTACCGGTCACTTCTACACGACCGACAAGAACAAGAAGAACACCCCGGGGAAGATGGAATTCTCCAAGTACGATCCGGTCGTGCGCAAGCACGTCCCGTACAAGGAAGGCAAGATCAAGTAATCCGCGAGGATTGCTGGTCGCTTCCGAAAAAACCCGCCCATGTGGCGGGTTTTTTTGTGGCTGTCGCTCCCACCGGGGCGGGGCGCGTCCATGTAGAGTCGAGCCATGCTCGACTGCGCTCCAGGCGGGCCTATGGCACTCGAGCAAGCTCGACTCTACACACCCCGCTGGGCAGAATGGCCCTACACCTCCCGACGGGCGACGCGATGCTGTTCGAGTGGCTGCTGGGTTCGTACCTGCTGTTGATCGATTGGCTGATCCGGCTGGTCGCGCTGTGCTGGATCCCCACCCGCACCACGCCGGGGGCGGCGCGCAGCTGGCTGCTGCTGGTCGGCTTCGTCCCGCTGCTGGGCCTGCCGCTGTACCTGCTGTTCGGCCACCCGTGGCTGTCGCGCGAACGCATCCGCCGGCAGGCCGAGGCGTCCCAGGTCATCCGCGAGGAGCAGGCGCTGCAGCGCCGCCTGTGCTGGAAGCCCGCCGCCGATACTGCCAGCGCCGAGATCGTGCCGCTGGTGCAGCGCCAGGGTGACTTCATGCCGGTGCACGGCAATGCGGTCGACCTGCTGACCGACTACGACGATTCGCTGCACACCCTCATTGCCGATATCGACCAGGCCGAGGACCGCGTCCACCTGCTGTACTACCTGATGTTCGACGACGCGGTGGGCGAGGCCATTGTCGAAGCGCTGCAGCGTGCCGCCGCGCGTGGCGTGCAGTGCCGCGTGCTGCTGGATGCGGTGGGCGCCAAGCGCGGCCTGCGCGCCTACCGCAAGCGCCTGCAGGCCCGCGACGTTGAAGTGCGGGCGATGCTGCCCGGCGGCCTGCGCTGGCGCCGCAGCGGGCGCATGGACCTGCGCAACCACCGCAAGATCGCGGTCATCGACAACGCCGTGGCCTACGTCGGCTCGCAGAATCTGGCCGGGCCCCGGTTCGTACCCGGCCACCCGAACCGGGAGCTGGTCGCGCGCGTGCGTGGCCCGGCGGTGGCGCACCTGGAAGCGGTGTTCGCCAGCGACTGGTACATGGAAACCGGCCAGCGCCTGGACGTGATCGCCGATGTGCCGGTGTGCAGCGAGGACATCGCCACCCAGCTGCTGCCCAGTGGCCCGGCCTATCCCTACAGCAACGCGCGCGACGCGGTGGCGGCGCTGATCCACCTGGCGCGGCGGCGGCTGGTGATGGTCACGCCGTACTTCGTGCCCGACGAAGCGACCCTGAGCGCGCTGCGCATCGCCGCCTTGTCCGGCGTGCAGGTGCAGCTGATCCTGTCGGCCAGCAACAACCAGCGGCTGACCTCGTGGGCGCAGGAGGCGTACTACGACGAACTGCTGCGCTGCGGCGTGCAGATCGCCTTGTACGAACCGCAGTTCCTGCATGCCAAGCACATGAGCGTGGACGAGGACATCGCCGTGCTGGGCTCGATCAACATGGATATCCGCTCGTTTGCGCTGAATGCCGAGATCGGCCTGATCTGCTACGACCGTGCCCTGGTGCAGCAGCTGTGCGCCATCGAGGATGATTACCTGCGCCAGTCGCGTCTGCTGGACCTGGAGCAGTGGCGCAGACGGCCTGCCTGGCGCCGCAGCCGGGAAGGCATCGCGCGGCTGGCCGATGCGCTGATGTGACCGGGTGCCGGTCGCCTGTTCCGGCACTCCGGCCTGTCACCTGCCATGGCCTACAATCGGCGCATGACTGATTCACCGCGTAATGGCGAACTGGACCTTGCAATCATCGGCGGTGGTGCGGCCGGGGTGCTGGTGGCGATCCAGGTGTTGCGCCAGGCCAGGGCGCCGCTGGCGTTGGCGATCTTTGAACCCGCCTCGCAGTTGGCCCAGGGCATTGCCTATGCCACGCCGTGGCCGGAGCACCTGCTGAACGTGCCGGCGGTGAAGATGAGCGCCTTCCCCGACCAGCCCGGCGATTTCCTCGATTATCTGCTGGCCATCGATGCCTACCCGGGCGAGCCGCGCGAGGTGCTGGGCGAGCGTTACGCAAGCCGCCACCATTTCGCCGCCTACCTGCAGCAGCGCCTGCAGGATGCCGTGGCTGCAAGCCCGGCGCGGCTGCAGGTGCTCGCGCAGCCGGTGCTGGGCCTGCAGCCGGATGACCATGGCTACCAGCTGCAACTGGGCGGCGGGCACACACGGCATGCGGCGCAGGTGGTGCTTGCCACCGGCAACAGCATGCGCCCGCTGCCGGTGTCCGGCGCAGATGCGCTGCCCACCGATGATGTGATCGAAGCCTGGGACTACGACGGCGTCCGCACCCTGGCCGGTGCGCATGCCCTGGCCATCGTTGGTTCCGGCCTGAGCATGGCCGACACCGTGCTGGCACTGGTGGCCGCCGGCCATACCGGCCCGCTGCACGTGATCTCGCGCCACGGCCTGCTGCCATTGCCGCATGCGCATGGCGGCCTGCCGGATTTCGATCCGGCCACGCTGCTGCCGATGACCCTGCGCCAGCGCATGCATGCCCTGCGTGGCTACGCCCGGCAGGCGCAGGCCGATGGCCTGCCGTGGCAGGGCGTGATGGACCGCATCCGCCCGCACGGGCAGGCGCTGTGGTGCAGCCTGGACGGCGCCGACCAGCGTCGCTTCCTGCGCCATGTGGTGCGCTATTGGGACGTGCACCGCCACCGCATCGCCGAACAGGTGCATGCGCAGCTGCAGGCCCTGCAGGACAGCGGGCAGCTGCACCTCCACCGCGCCCGCCTGCAACGCGTCGGCCGCGAAGGCGAGCGCCTGTGGCTGTCCGGCCGCGAAGCGGCGGGCGGTGAACGGCAGTGGACGATCGGCGGCGTGATCAATGCCACTGGCGTGGAAACCCGCGCCAGCGCGCTGCGCAACCCCCTGCTGCAGCAGTTGCAGGCCGATGGCCTGGCACGGCCTGGTCCGCATGGGCTGGGGCTGGACAGCACGGTGCCGGGTGATCGCCTGCTTGGTGCCAATGGCCAACCGCAGGCGCGGCTGGGCGTGCTGGGCAGCCTGCGCATCGGCAGCCTGTGGGAAAGCCTGGCCGTGCCTGAACTGCGTCAGCAGGCGCAGGCGCTGGCAACGCAGATGGTCGCAGGAGCCGCGACGGCGATGCCGTAAAATGGGGGCATGGATGTCTCCCACCTGCTTGATGGACGCAGATGGTCGCAGGAGCCGCGACGGCGATGCCGTAAAATGGGGGCATGGATGTCTCCCACCTGCTTGATGGCCTGAACCCGGCCCAGCGCGAAGCCGTCTCCGCTCCCCCCGGCCACCACCTGGTGCTGGCCGGTGCCGGTTCCGGCAAGACCCGCGTACTCACCCACCGTATCGCCTGGCTGCATGAAGTCGAAGGCGTGCCGACCCACGGCATTTTCGCGGTGACCTTCACCAACAAGGCCGCCGGCGAGATGCGCCACCGCATCGACGCGCAGCTGCCGCATGGCAGCCGCGGCATGTGGATCGGTACCTTCCACGGCCTGGCCAACCGCCTGCTGCGCCTGCACTGGCAGGACGCAAAGCTGCCCGAAGGCTTCCAGGTGATGGATTCGGACGACCAGCTGCGCCTGGTCAAGCGCGTGGTGCAGGCGCTGGAGATCGACGACAGCAAGCACCCGCCCAAGCAGATCGCCTGGTGGATCAACGAACAGAAGGATGAGGGCCGCCGCCCGCAGCACATCCAGCCCGAACCGCATGATGCGTGGCTGGAAACCATGCGCCAGGCCTACATCGAGTACCAGGCGCGCTGTGACCGTGCCGGCCTGGTCGACTTCGCCGAACTGCTGCTGCGCGCGCATGAACTGCTGCGCGACAACCCGGCGCTGCTGGCGCACTACCGCGCGCGCTTCCGCGAAATCCTGGTGGACGAGTTCCAGGATACCAATGCCATCCAGTACGCCTTCGTGCGCGTTCTGGCGGGCGATTCGGGCCACGTTTTCGTGGTCGGTGACGATGACCAGGCCATCTACGGCTGGCGCGGCGCCAAGGTCGAGAACGTGCAGGGCTTCCTGCGCGATTTCCCCGGCGCGCAGACCATCCGCCTGGAGCAGAACTACCGCTCCACTGCCAACATCCTGGGTGCCGCCAACGCGGTGATCGCGCACAACCCCGACCGCATCGGCAAGCAGCTGTGGACCGACAGCGGCGACGGCGAGCCGATCGACCTGTACGCGGCGTACAACGAGATGGACGAGGCGCGCTACATTGTCGAGCGTGCCCGCCAGTGGGTGCGTGATGGTGGCAGCTACACCGAAGTGGCCGTGCTCTACCGCAGCAACGCGCAGTCGCGCGCGCTGGAAGAAGCCCTGCTGAGCGAACAGGTGCCGTACCGCGTGTACGGCGGCATGCGCTTCTTCGAACGTGCCGAGATCAAGGATGCGCTGGCCTATCTGCGCCTGCTGTCCAACCGCAACGACGATGCCGCCTTCGAGCGTGCGGTGAATACCCCGACGCGTGGCATCGGCGAGCGCACCCTGGATGAGGTGCGCCGCGAGGCACGCGCGCAGGGCATTTCGCTGTGGGAAGCCACCATGCTGGTCACCCAGGGCAGTGCGCTGGCCGCGCGCGCCCGCAACGCGCTGGCCGGCTTCCTGGTGCTGGTGAATGAACTGCAGGCGCAGACCCTGCACATGACCCTGGCCGAGCGCGTGGACCACGTGCTGGCGCGCTCGCTGCTGCGCGAGCACTGGAGCAAGGAAAGCCGCAATTCGCTGGATTCGGAATCGCGCACCGACAACCTCGACGAACTGGTCTCGGTCGCCTCGCGCTTCCTGCGCCGCGCCGATGACATCGAAGAAGTGGGCGAGGACATGGACGAGCTGGTCGCGTTCCTGGCCTACGCCGCGCTGGAGGCCGGTGAAGGCCAGGCGCAGGCGGGCGAGGAGGGCGTGCAGCTGATGACCCTGCACTCGGCCAAGGGCCTGGAATTCCCGCTGGTGTTCCTGGCCGGCATGGAAGACGGCCTGTTCCCGAGCGCGCGTTCGCTGGAAGAAAGTGGACGCCTGGAAGAAGAGCGCCGGCTGGCCTACGTGGGCATTACCCGCGCACGGCAGAAGCTGGTGCTGTGCTACGCCGAATCGCGCCGCATCCACGGCCAGGACAACTACAGCCTGCCGTCGCGCTTCCTGCGCGAGATCCCGCGCGAGCTGCTGCACGAAGTGCGCCCCAAGGTGCAGGTCTCGCGGCCGGCATCGCTGGGCAGCAGCCGGGTGATGGGCCATGCCTCCATCGAGGCACCGCCGCTGAAGCTGGGCGCGCTGGTCACCCATCCCAAGTTCGGCGAAGGCATGGTGACCGACTACGAAGGCAGCGGCGCCCACGCCCGCGTGCAGGTCGAGTTCGCCGACGCCGGCAGCAAGTGGCTGGTGATGGCGTATGCCAACCTGACGGTCATCTGATCACAGTCGGGGGGCGGGAACTCCTGTAGAGCCGAGCCCATGCCCCGCAACGTGCTCTTCCTATGCAGCCAGAACCGCCTGCGCAGCCCGACAGCCGAGCAGGTCTTCGCCGATTGGCCGGGAATTGAAACCGCCTCGGCCGGGCTGCTGGCCGACGCCGAGGAAGTGCTCAGCCCGGAGCTGCTGCAGTGGGCGGACCTGGTGTTCGTGATGGAGCGCGCCCACCGCAACCGCCTGTCCAGCCGCTACAAGGCATGGCTGAACGGCAAGCGGGTGATCTGCCTGGATATTCCCGATGACTACGACTACATGGATCCGGTGCTGGTCGAGCTGCTAAAGCGCAAGGTGCCACCGTTCCTGCGCTGAGCATGGGTGTTGTAGAGCCGAGCCCATGCTCGGCTGCTTCTGGCGGGAAAAGCAGCCGAGCATGGGCTCGGCTCTACCAGAAGGGCAGAGCCTCAGTCCTGGGCCTTTGAGCCGGCCGCCGCGTCCTGCGCGGACATGTTCTGTTTGAAGTTCGCCGTGAAATCAGTGACGGCACGTTCCAGCGCCTTTTCCCAGTTTTCCGGCGAAACCACCTGGAACACATTGGTGCCATGGCCCTTGGCGGTGAACGAACGGGCCCGGTCGCCGTCGTGGGTGGTCACTTCGACAGACAGATCCGCGACCATCTGCTGCGCCCAGCCGGCAGCACGCCAGAAGTTGAAGGGTGCCCTGACCACGAACTCGTTCATTGACGCCTCCAGGCGAAGGCATTGCGCATCGCACTGGTCGGCAGTGCGATAACCCATGTTGCGCAGTGCCTGGATGATGATCTCGCGGGTCTTGTCGGACGTCGTGCCCGATTCCAGGACGAGGTTGAAACCATTGCCGTTGCGGACCTCTCCGCCAACATTCCTGACTCGATCCGATGCGGGAACAAGGGAAAGGAAGTCTGACGGACGATTGTCCCGTACAGGGCCGACCACGACCGTTGTGCCCTGTTCCGGATTCACCCGGATGTCCGGCACGTTCACGCGCACCACTTCGGTGCGGATGCCGCAGCCGGTGAGGAGCAGCAGCAACGAAAGACCAATGATCGACTTCATGTATTCCCCCTGTTGGAATGGTGTCCTTGCCCTGCGCATTATCGCGTGGGCCGCAGGAAACGGGAGTGGCTTTGGTCAGGGCTGGGAACGTCTGCCGAGCATGGGCTCGGCTCTACAATAGGCCCCACACCTTCCAGGAATGCCCCCCATGACCGAACCCACCCTGCACGTCACCGTGAAGTTGAATGCGAAGCTGCAGCCCGAGCATCGCCACGAGCTGTTCGAGGATCCGCTCGATGCGCTGCTGCAGGCGGCCCAGGTGGGCGAGCTGACCGGCGGCGGCACTGCGATGTCCGACCTGGGCGAAGTGGAATACGGCGATATCGAAGTGGCGCTGGTCGATGCGGACGGCGTGCCGAAGCTGATCGACCTGCTGGAACAGCTGGGCGCGCCGAAGGGTTCGCAGGTGCAGGGCGCGGGCGAGGCTGATCGTGGCTTCGGCGTCACCGAGGGGCTGGGCATCTACCTGGATGGCCTGAACCTGCCGGACGAGGTCTACGAACAGTGCGATTCCAACCACGTGTTCGAGCAGCTGTCCGAGAGCATCGACGGCATCGGTGAGATCTGCAGCTGGTGGCAGGGCCCGACCGAAACCGCGCTGTACATGTACGGCGAATCGTTCGAGAAGATGCGTGATGCAATCGCCGGATTCGTGGCCAGCTACCCGCTGTGCCAGAACGCACGCGTGGTGCAGATCGCCTGAGCGCAGGCGTCTGGCGGCAGGTGCCAACCTTGGTTGGCACGATGTAGTCGGTCGCGGAGAGCAGCCGAGCATGGCTCGGCTCTACAGAAGGGTGTTATCGACGTGCCGTCTGCTGCGCGTTATCGCGCAGGGCCAGATCCTTGCCGACCTGGTAGCCGCCGTAGAACAGCGCGAATACAGCGGCGACGGCCAGCAGAACGGTGCGCGGGGTCATCAACGGTGGCTGCTTGCGGTCGGGCATGTCAGTCATCCTCGGGGCGGCGGTTGGCCGCCGGGCAAGAATGCGCCGTGCCTTGGGGACATGCAAGGCACGGTGAGCGGGGCCCTCTGCGCCGCTCAGGTACGACTGCCTGCTGCCGGATTGATCCAGCTCAAGGCGCGGTGTGCACATCCGGTGTGCAATGGTGTCGTTCCCATCCGGCAGATCGCCACGGAGCCCCACCATGTACACGCGCATCCTGATCGCCACCGACGGCTCGGAGCTGGCCGACAAGGGTCTGGCCAAGGGCCTGGAGCTGGCCAAGGACCTCAACGCCGAGGTCGATATCGTGACGGTTTCCGAGCCGTGGGCCGTGGGCATGTACGACGCCATGGGCTGGAGCGTGGGCTACATGAACAGCCCCGAGTACAAGGCTGACCGCGAGGAAGGCGCGCAGAAGGTGCTGCAGCCGGCGCTGGCCAAGGCCGCCGAGCAGGGCATTACCGCCAATCCGGTGCATGTGCTGGACCGCTATGCGGCCGACGGCATCATCGAGACGGCGGGCGAGCGCAACAGCGACCTGATCGTGATGACCTCGCACGGCCGCCGCGGCGTGACCCGCGTGCTGCTGGGCAGCCAGACCGCCGAAGTGCTGGCACGCAGCACCCTGCCGGTGCTGGTCATCCGCTGATCCACACCCACTGATTCAAGCGTTCCCGGGGAGGGGACCCGACGCCGGCCGCAGGATGCGCGCCGGCGTTGTTTTTTGTGGGCGCCGTGCCGATTGCCATGATGGGGGTCAGAGCCCTTTCCTGCGGAAAGGGATCCGGCCCCGGTCACATCACCAGCTGTACAGCTTCCAATACACCGGCGACACCGCTTCCCTGTCGTTGTCCATGCGGCCATCGCCGTTCTTGTCGTACATGTAGAACGGGGCGCCGCGCGACGGGGTTACCTTCACCATGCGCAGCTGGCCGGACACGCGGTACTCCTCGATGACATCGCCGTTGTCCATGGTGCGGCTGGACACATCGGCGCCCTTGACGTCCACCGGGGGAGCGCCCGCACCGCCCATGCTGGCGCAGCCAGCAAGCAGGAGCAGGGGAGCCAGCATCAGGGTTTTCATCGGCGGGGCCTTGGCCTGGATCGGGCCTTGATTATGCCCCATCGCCACGTCGCTGCCGTGTCGCCGCGGTGCAGGCGGGGGCGCGTAGAATCGTCGCATGAGCAGATTAGTCCTGATCGACGGGTCCAGTTACCTGTACCGCGCGTTCCACGCGCTGCCGCCCCTATCCAATGCACAGGGCGAGCCCACCGGCGCGCTGTTCGGCGTGGTCAACATGCTGCGCTCCACCCTGAAGGAGCGCCCGGCCTACGTGGCCTTCGTGGTCGATGCGCCAGGCAAGACCTTCCGTGACGACCTGTACGACCAGTACAAGGCCAACCGCCCGCCGATGCCCGACGAACTGCGCAGCCAGGTCGAGCCGATGTGCCGCATCGTCGAAGCGCTGGGCATCAGCATCCTGCGCATTCCCGGCGTGGAAGCCGACGATGTGATCGGCACGCTGGCCCTGCAGGGCCTGGCGCAGGACCTGAAGGTGACCATTTCCACCGGCGACAAGGACTTCGCGCAGCTGGTGCGCCCGGGCATCGAACTGGTCAATACCATGACCGGCAGCCGCATGGATTCGGACGCAGCGGTGATGGAGAAGTTCGGCGTGCGCGCCGACCAGATCATCGACCTGCTGGCGCTGATGGGCGACACCGTGGACAACGTGCCCGGCGTGGAGAAGTGCGGCCCCAAGACCGCCGCCAAGTGGCTGGCCGAATACCAGCACCTGGACGGTGTCATCGCCGCCGCGCCGGCCATGAAGGGCAAGATCGGCGAGAACCTGCGCGCGGCGCTGGAGCGCCTGCCGCTGAACCGCGAGCTGGTCACCATCCGCACCGACGTCGAGCTGGAGGCTTCGCCGACCACCCTGGCCCTGCGCGAGCAGGATGTGCCGGTGCTGACCGAGCTGTACGCCCGCTACGGCTTCACCCAGGCGCTGAAGGAGCTGGGCGGCCCGCTGCCGGCGCCCGCCGCTGCCAGCGAAGCCACCCCCAGCGTGCGTGGCACTGCCGCCGGGTTCGCCCGTGGCAGCGCGGAGGCACCGGCCGCTGGCGAGATCGACCCGGCCCTGGCGGCGCCGGGTGAGTACGAAACCGTGCTGACCGCCGAGCAGCTGCAGGCCTGGGTCGAGCGCGTGCAGCAGGCCGAGCTGATCAGCTTCGATACCGAAACCGATGCGCTGGATGCCATGCGCGCGCGCCTGGTCGGCGTCAGCCTGGCGGTGGAGCCGGGCAAGGCCGCCTACATCCCGGTCGGCCACGATTACCCGGGGGCACCGGCACAGCTGCCGCTGCAGCAGGTGCTGGATGCGCTGCGCCCGGTGCTGCAGGACCCGGCGAAGAAGAAGCTGGGCCAGCACGGCAAGTACGACCTGCACGTGCTGCGCCGCCATGGCGTGGACGTGCAGGGCTACCACGACGACACCATGCTCGAGAGCTTCGTGCTCAATTCCACCGCCACCCGCCACGACATGGATTCGCTGGCCCTGCGTTACCTGGGCTACAGCACCATCAAGTTCGAAGATGTGGCCGGCAAGGGCGCCAAGCAGATTCCGTTCTCGCAGGTGGGCATCGACGAGGCCAGCCGCTATGCGGCCGAGGATGCCGACATCACCCTGCGCCTGCACCGCGCGCTGCAGCCGCAGCTGCTGGCCGAGCCGAGCCTGGACAGCGTGTACCGCGACATCGAGATGCCGCTGGTGCCGGTGCTGGCCAGCATCGAAGCCAACGGCGTGCGCATCGACACCGATGAACTGCGCCGGCAGAGCCACGACCTGTCCTCGCGCATGCTGGCCGCGCAGCAGAAGGCCACCGAACTGGCCGGCCGCAGCTTCAACCTGGATTCGCCCAAGCAGCTGCAGGCGGTGCTGTTCGATGAGCTGAAGCTGCCGGCGGTGGTGAAGACCCCCAAGGGCCAGCCCAGCACCAATGAAGAGGCACTGGAGGCGATTGCCGACCAGCACGAACTGCCGCGGGTGATCCTGGAGTACCGCGGCCTGGCCAAGCTGCGCAGCACCTACACCGACAAGCTGCCGGAAATGGTCAACCCGGACACCGGCCGCGTACACACCAGCTACCACCAGTCCGGTGCTGCGACCGGCCGCCTGTCCTCGTCCGACCCGAACCTGCAGAACATCCCGATCCGCACCGAGGATGGCCGCCGCATCCGCCGCGCGTTCATCGCCCCGGAAGGCATGCAGTTGCTGGCGGCCGACTATTCGCAGATCGAGCTGCGGATCATGGCCCACCTGTCCGAGGACCCAGGCCTGGTGCGTGCCTTCGAACAGGGCGCCGACGTGCACCGCGCCACCGCCGCCGAGGTGTTCGGGCGCGCGCTGGACGAGGTGACCGCCAACGAGCGCCGTGCCGCCAAGGCCATCAACTTCGGCCTGATGTACGGCATGAGCGCCTTCGGCCTGGCCCGCAACCTGGGCATCGACCGCGGCCAGGCGCAGGACTACGTGGCGCTGTACTTCAGCCGCTACCCGGGCGTGCGCGACTTCATGGAGCGCATGCGCCAGCAGGCGCGTGACCAGGGCTATGTGGAAACCCTGTTCGGCCGCCGCCTGTACCTGAACGACATTCATGCACGTAACCAGGGCCTGCGCGCCGGTGCCGAGCGTGCGGCGATCAACGCGCCAATGCAGGGCACGGCGGCGGACATCATCAAGCGGGCGATGGTGTCGGTGGACCAGTGGCTGCACGAAAGCGGCGCCCCGGCGCGCATGATCCTGCAGGTGCACGATGAACTGGTCTTCGAAGCCGAGGCCGGGTTCATCGACGAGCTGCGGGAGAATGTCGTCCAACGCATGTCGCAAGCGGCACAGTTGCGGGTGCCGCTGGTGGTCGACACCGGCATCGGCAGCAACTGGGACGAGGCGCAC
Source organism: Stenotrophomonas maltophilia (assembly GCF_047782825.1). Lineage (GTDB taxonomy): Bacteria > Pseudomonadota > Gammaproteobacteria > Xanthomonadales > Xanthomonadaceae > Stenotrophomonas. The sequence continues at coordinate 3,418,787 of NZ_CP180589.1, forward strand.
TGATTCGCATTCAGGCTAAAAGCGGCATGAATCGTTCATTTGCGCGGTTTTTCTGACTCGAAGATGAATGTTTCCGACAGGGGCCCACAATAAATTGGGCCCCTTCACGAACCGTTAGTGTTCGGGGTGTTTCTATAACTCTCGACAGGCGCAACGCCTGTTGTGGATCTCTCCCATCCCCTGGAGCAGATCTCGGAACGGGGACTCCTCCCCAAGTGCCCGTTCCCCGGCCCCGTTGACCTCCCCCTGGTCAGCGGGGCTTTTTATTTGTGCCGCCTGAATCCCGGATGGGGTCCCGGATGGGGTCAGATCCCTTTGCCCGTCGGGCAAAGGGATCTGACCCCGGATGCTAGGCTTGGCCATCGCTCAGCAGGGGAACCCGCAATGCCCGATCTGTTCGCCCTGGCGATGCCGTGGTGGGAATTCGTCCTGCGCGCGGTGGTGGTCTATGTCGTCGTGCTGGGCATGGTCCGGCTCAGCGGCAAGCGCGCGCTGGGGCAGATCACCCCGTTCGACGTGCTGCTGATCGTGCTGCTGGGCAATGCCGTGCAGAACGCGCTGCTGGGCACCGATACATCGCTGGGCGGTGGCCTGCTGCTGGCCGCCACGCTGATCCTGCTGAACTACGGCGTGGGCTGGCTGACCACCCGCAACCGGCGCATGGAACGCCTGATCGAAGGCGAGCCGGTGGTGATCGCCCGCGACGGGCGGCTGCTGGAGGCGGTGCTGCGCCGCGAGCTGGTCAGCACGGCCGACTTCGAAGCCGCGTTGCGCCAGCAGGGTTGCCTGCGGGTGGAGGACGTCGAACTGGCGCTGCTGGAAACCACCGGCCACATCACCATCATTCCGAAGAAGTAGCCTGGCGCCCGGTCAGCGCCGGGCATGTGCCCGGCGCTGATCCGCTTCGATCATGGCGTGCAGCGTTCGCCGCCTGCAGCCGGTTTGCGCTCGTAATAGGCGAAACGGTTGCCGCCATCGATACCGACCAGGTTGCCGTTCTGCAGCAGCTGCAGCACGAAGTCGCTGCCGAGTTCGCGATGGATGTGGATGCGGCCGTCGCGCAGGCTCGCGCGCAGTGGCTGTTCACGGCCACCGGCCTGGACCACGCCACCCGCGAGGAAACGAATCTGCGACAGCACGCTGCGTTCGGCCTCGAAGCTGCCACAGGGCAGCGTGGAAGCCGGCACCGGTGCAAGCGCCGGCGCGGCGGCGCTGGCGAGCACGGCAAGGTCTTCGGCCGGCGCACAGGCCGGGGCGTCCGCGCGCTGGGCACAGGACCGCTGCAGTGCATCGCGGGCCTGCTGCAGGCGGCCATTGCTCCACAGCGTTTCGGCGGCGTCGGCACAGAACGTTTCGCCGTGCTGCACGCGGCACAGCGCGTCCAGTTCATCCAGCTGTGCCGGTGGCAGCGGCGCCTCCACCGAGTGCTGCAGGCCGAGCACTGCCTTGCCCATCATTTCCGAGGCGACTTTCTCGGCCACCGCCATGCAACCCTCGGCATCGAACGACGGCGACGCCTCCCTGCAGATCTCGGGCATCGGCGGCTCGTCCACGTTCGGCGCCGCGTCCTTGGCCTGCTGCTGGTAGGTCTCCAGCAGCTGCATGCAGGCGGCGCCCACGCCCTCGGCGCACCAGGCATGCAGCTGCAGCGGTTCGGCCTCCGGCAAGGCCTCCAGGCACTCGGAGGTGTTCATCACGCAACCGCCCTCGATGGGCTCCGGCATCGTTTTGCAGGCGGCGGCGCTTTCACGGGTGAACTCGCGATAGGGCGCGCTGACCGTGCGGTCATCGTTCGAGAAGTACCAGTTTTCCAGGCGGCCGGTGGACAGGTTGCCGGTGCCGAGCACGTCTTCCTGGCGGACCATGCGCAGGTCCTCGGTGGCCTGGTAGGGGCCCGACAGGAAGCCGTGGCCTTCGCTTTCAATCGTCAGCGTGGTGTTGCCGCTGCTGTCCTTGTAGGTACCACAGGCCATCGACTGCGCGGCCGCCGGCACGCTGGCCGTGGCCAGCGCGAACACCAGCAGGAAGCGCCAGCCCGTAGTGCGGGGGCGGGGGAGAACAGCAGCAGGCATGGGCTCGTCCTTGAACGAAAAGTGCGGGGCCTGTCCGGTGCAGGGCGCACCACAGGCGGGGGAACGACGCCACGGCTCAGGCGTGGCGCCGGAAGATCAGATCCAGTCGCGCGGCACCAGGTAATCGGCCAGCCGCGCCTCGGCGCTGCCTGCCTCCGGGGTGAAGCCGTATTCCCAGCGCACCCGCGGCGGCAGGCTCATCAGGATGCTCTCGCTGCGGCCACCACTCTGCAGGCCGAACAGGGTGCCGCGGTCGTAGACCAGGTTGAATTCCACGTAGCGGCCGCGGCGGTACAGCTGGAACTCGCGTTCGCGTTCGCCGTAGGCGCTGTCCTTGCGTTGCTGCACGATCGGCAGATAGGCATCGAGGAAGCCATCGCCGACCGCGCGCAGGTAGTCGAAATCGCGTTCGAAGTCGCCGTGCAGGTCGTCGAAGAACAGGCCGCCGACGCCGCGTGTTTCGTTGCGGTGGCGCAGGAAGAAGTACTCGTCACACCAGCGCTTGTGCGCGGCATAGCGTTCTTCGCCGAACGGCGTGCACAGATCACGGGCCACCTGGTGCCAGTGCTGCACGTCTTCGTCGAAAGGATAGAACGGGGTCAGGTCGAAACCGCCGCCGAACCAGCTGGCCACCACTTCGCCATCGCGCTGGGCCTGGAAGAAGCGCACGTTGGCGTGGGTGGTGGGCACGTAGGGGTTGAGCGGGTGGAACACCAGCGACACGCCGGTGGCGCGCCAGGACGCACCGGCCAGTTCCGGGCGGTTGGCCGAGGCCGACGGCGGCAGGCGGCTGCCGGACACATCGGAAAAGCCGATGCCGGCCTGCTCGAACACCGCACCATCGCGCAGCACGCGGGTGCGCCCGCCACCGCCCTCGGCCCGCTGCCACAGGTCTTCCTGGAAGCGGGCCTGGCCGTCGGCGGCCTCGATGGCCACACAGATGCGGTCCTGCAGGTCGGTGAGGTAGGCGCGCACGCGCTCGAATTCGTTCATGGCGCGTACTTTACCGCAGGGCCTGCCCAAAGCTGCGGGCAGGCCCTGGCGGGCTCAGCGCTTGCGGTTGGAGTTGCGTGGCGGGGTGCCCCCGGCCGCCGCGTCTTCCATGGCCTTCTGCAGGGCGCGGCCCAGTTCCAGCGCGCTCCAGTTGCCGGTTTCCAGCACGTCGCAGGCGACGTGGCGGCCACTGCCATCGGCGTTGCACAGCTGCTCCAGCGTGGCATGGGCATCCACCTCGGGGCTTTCCCCGTGGGCGGTGACCAGGTTCTCGCAGCCCTCGCGCACGCCCGCGCGGCACACGGTGGTGAAGTGGCCGGCCGCCTGCGGCCACTGCCCGGACATCGCCAGGCGATTGCCCAGCACGTTGCAGCCCTGCAGCCTGCCTTGCGCGCAGCAGTCCTCGGCAGACCCGTCGGCCAGCGCCTGCGGGCAGTCCTGCGGCAGCGGCAGCACGGTGTACTGCTTCGGTGCGCTGCAGCTGGCCGGGCCATCGCCGGTGGCGGTGAACACCTGGTAGCGGGTCCACATATCCAGGCCCAGCAGCTGACCGCCCGGCAACGGACGCAGCACGAAGTCGCCGCCCTTGTCATGACGGATGCGGATGTCGCCGTCCTCGATACGCGCACGCAGCTGGCTGTTCCAGCCGGTGCCGACCAGGCCGGCATCGCCGAATGCCAGCGTATCCATCAAGCCGCCATCGGAATGGAAGTTGCCGCAGGGCAGGGCAGTCGCCGGTTGCGGCTTCAACGCGGTACCCACGGCCTGCAGGCCGGGCAGGTGGGCGCAGGCGGTGGCTTCGGCGCCCGTGCCGCAGGACAGGGCCAGTGCCTGCACCGCCTGCAGGTGGTCGCCCGATTCCCAGGCCAGCTCGGCCACCCGCGCGCAGAAGCGCTCATGGGGCCGCTGCTGGCACAACTGCAGCAGCTGCTGGCGCTGTCCGCTGGGAACCACCACCGGGGTGGACGGGGACATCATCGACTTCATCGTTTCGGCCATCGCCACGCCCATCACCGCCCTGGCGATCTTTTCCTGCAGCGCTTGATCGTCTTTCAGTGCGGCAGCACAGGCAGGCGTCTCCTTGTTGAAGCCCCCCTCGCGACAGGCGGCGGGCAGCTCGATGCTGGCCAACGCCGCATCGACGATAGCTTTCTGTCCGGATGCATCGGGCTTGGCCGGGGTACCGGCATCGTCATGCCAGCGATCGGCCAACTGCAGGCACATGCCGGGCACCCCTTCGCGGCAGGCGGCTTCCAGCACGGCCGGCGTCGCTTCGCGACGGTTGTCCAGGCAGGCCGCTGCATCGGCCAGGCAGCTTCCCTCAGCCGCAGCTGCCGCGTCGGCGCAGGTTGCCGGCTCCTGCAGCTTGAAGACCGTGCCATCCACCTCGACCGTGCGGCCGCGATCGCGTACCTGCAGTTCGCGGGGCAGCCCGTATTCCAGGCTCACCAGCTGCAGTTTCCCCTCGATCTGCTGGAACGCGACCGGAGACGGAGCGCTGCCGAAGTGCTTCTGCTCGCCACGGTTGGCTGATTGGATGCGCAGCGTGCCGCTGCCTTCTCCGGCCTTGAACAGGCCACACTGCGGTGATTGTGCGGCGGCCATCGGCGCAGCCAGCAGCAACGCCCAGGCCAGGCAGCGGCGGCGCGGTGCGGGTGAACGCATGTCGTCTCCTTGACGATCGAACGGAAAACTCCAGACGCTACGGCGAACCACGGCCCTCGCGCGGGGGCGTGCATTGTGCCGTGCCGGGCACGCGCTGGTAACGCTGGTAGCCGGTGCGGGTGTCCATGCCGAGCAGGTCGCCATTGCCAAGCTGGCGCAGCACGAGGGTTTCACCGTCCTGCTGCAGGTGGAGGGCGCCGTCATGGAGGCGGGCCTGCGAGCCGCCGCCGTCGAGCAGGTCGATCACGCCACCATCAGTCTGGTAGCGGCCGCACGGCACCTCCTGCAGCGGAACCAGGCGCAGATCGGCGCCGAGGCCACGCAGTGGCGCGATGCGCTCACAGGCGCTGCCACGGCCTGCATCGCAGACCACCTGCAGGGCCTGCACCGCCAGCGCCGGGTCCAGTGCAATCAGCTGCTGCTCGGCCACCTGGGTGCAGAAGCGGCCACCGCGCTGCTGCAGGCAGCGCTGTTGGAGCCACCCGCGTGCTGTGGCGGGCAGAGCCGCGGTGTCATCCGTTGCAGCACGCTGCAGGCCGTCGTCCACCTGCCCGCCCGCGTCGCGCGTGCCATCGCGCATCCGCTGCAGCAGCGCCGAGCAGGCCGCACCCACGCCCTCATCGCAGGCGCGTTGCAGCTGGGCCGTGGACGCATCCGGAAAGCGCTCGAGGCAGTCGCTGCCCGCCGCCTGGCAACTGCCCGGCGCAGGTGTTGGCGCAGCCGCGCAGGCCTGCGCAGTGTGCAATGCGTAGCTCACCACCCCGTCGTCCACGGTGCGTCCGTCGGCGCTGATGTGCACGGGTTGCGCCACGCCATCATCCAGCAGCAGCAGGCGTGGCTGCGCCGCGCTGCGGTCGATCCACAGTGGTTCGCGCTCCTGCCCGTCCAGCTGGCGGTAGCCCGTGCCGAGCGTGGTCAGGACCAGGGCCATGCCGCCGTCCGCGCTGCGGTAGGCACCGCATTGCAGGGCTGCGGGGGCAGCACCGGCGGGCGGTGCGACAGAAGCCAGGCACGCAGACAGAAACAGGCAGGTAAGCAAGCGCATGCGGCCTCCTTGGCCAGCGATGGCGGCAGATCAGCGGTAGCGCGCGCGGATGTCCGGCCGCAGCAGGCGCCAGGCCAGCCAGCCCTGCATGCCGGCAAACAGCACCGAGGTGCCGACCAGGGTGACGGTGAACAGCAGCCGCTGCATGTTCAGTTCCTGCGCCATCGCGGCGTTGTCGGCGATCAGCGCGATCAGCTGCCGCAGCACGCGGTCCAGCCACCAGGCAATCACGAAGTTGGCCGCCGCGCTCAGCAGCAGGGCCCAGACGTAGCCCCACAGGCCCCACAGGCGTTCACGCCACAGCCCCCAGCTGGCGGCAGCCGAGGCCAGGCAGAGCAGGGCGGCGCCCAGCGACGCACCCACCGGGTTGGCCAGCATCCACCACAGGCTGCGATCCACCCGGTGTTCCCAGGCCAGGTTGACCAGGTGCTGCCAGAAGGGCGTGGCACGCAGGGGCAATGCGACCAGCCCCTGCAGCACGAAGTACACGGCCAGCAGCAGGCACAGCCAGAACGAGCCCATCGCGACCGGGCCCACCCAGTTGTTGCTGCGGGGCGTGGCTGGCGGCGTGGGGATCGGGGGAATGGGCGCTGACATCCGGTGTCCTTGCAGGCGGTGCCCGCGGATTCAGCGGGCCGTCGCCAGGGCGGCGACCGCCGGCAGGATATGGTGTTCGCTCAAGGGTGCCAAGGGCAGGCCATGCGGCGGCCGCAGCGGCACCCAGGCCAGTTCGGCGATTTCAGCGCGTGCCGCAGGGATGCCGGTCACCCGCACCCACCAGGCCTGGGCCTGCACGCGGTGGCCGGGTTCGTTCACCGCCCAGTCCTCGAACCGGCCCAGCGCAAGGGCGGTGGCGGCATCGAGCTGCACGCCCAGTTCTTCGTCCAGTTCGCGGGCCAGCGCCTGCAGCGGCGCTTCACCCGCCTCGGGCTTGCCACCGGGCTGGATGAAGCGGTGGGCGCCGTGCTTGCGCACCACCAGCGCCCGACCGCGGTCATCGACGATGACCGCGGCCACGATCTGGATCGTGGCCGCGGCGTCGCTCACTTCAGGTTCTGCTCGAACAGCTTGAGGATGCGCTTGTACTGGTCCAGCCAGGAATCGGCACGGACATAGCCATGGCGTTCCAGCGGGTACGGGGCGATCGACCAGTTGTCCTTGTGCAGCTCGATCAGGCGCTGGGTCAGGTGCACCGAATCCTGGAAGAACACGTTGTCATCCATCATGCCGTGGGCGATCAGCAGGTTGTCCTGCAGGTTCTGCGCGTACTCGATGGGCGAGGACGTGCGATACGCCTCCGGGTCGATGTCCGGGGTGTTGAGGATGTTGCTGGTGTAGGCGTGGTTGTAGTTCTGCCAATCTAGCACCGGGCGCAGCGCGGCGCCGGCCTTGAAGGTGCCCGGCGAGCGGAACAGCGCCATGAAGGTCATGAAGCCGCCGTAGGAACCGCCGTAGATGCCGGCGTGGTCGCGGTCACCCTGCTGGGTGTCGACCAGCCAGTCCAGGCCGTCCTTGTAGTCTTCCAGTTCCGGGTGGCCCATGTTGCGGTAGATCGCCGTGCGCCAGTCGCGGCCGTAGCCCTCGCTGCCGCGGTAATCCATGTCCAGCACGATGTAGCCCTTCTGCACCAGCAGGTTGTGGAACATCTGCTCGCGGAAGTAGGCCGGGTAGCGCTGGTGCACGTTCTGCAGGTAGCCGGCACCGTGCACGAACATCACGACCGGGTACTTCCTGCCCGGTTCCTTGTGCTCGGGTTCGTAGTACTTGGCCCAGACCACGCCGGCACCGTGCTTGGACGGCACCGCCACCAGCTTCGGCTGGATCCACTCGCGCGCCTTGTACTCGGCGGTGCGGGTGTCGGTGAGCACGCGTGCCTGGCCGCCGCTGCTCGGCACCACGGCCAGCTGGGTCGGCAGGTAGGCGGCCGAGTAGCGCACCAGCAGCTGCTGGCCATCGGGCGACAGCGAGAAGTCTTCCACGCCGTTGAGGCTGGTCAGCTCGCGCACCTGGCGGTTGCCGGTGTCGACCGCGCAGATTTCATAGTCGTGCGGCGCCTGCTGGTTGCACAGGAAGTAGAAGCCCTTGCCGTCGGCCGACAGCACCGGCGCGGAGGTTTCCCACTTGCCGCTGGTCAGTGCCTGAGGCTTGGCCGTGCCAGCTTGGGTGTACAGGTGCGAATAGCCCGATTCCTCGGACAGCAGCCACAGCGTGCGGCCATCGGCCATCCAGCCGAAATCGTTGAAGCCCCAGTTGATCCAGGCGTTGTCGGTCAGGCGGTGGCGGTTCTGCACGCGGCCGTCGCTGCCGATGCTGACGATCCAGCGGTCCTTGTTGTCGTTGGCGCGCAGCATCACCGCGGCCTGCTGGCCATCGGCGCTCCAGCGCATGCCGCCGCCCATGAAGTCGCTCATCACCTGCACGCTGCGGTCGCCCTTCAGCGCGTCCTTGCCGGCCTTGCGGCGCAGTTCGGCCAGCGGGTCGGTGCCGATGCCCGGCAGGCCCGACAGCGACAGCTTCTCGGCCTTGCCGGTGCGCACGTCCACGTACCACAGGGTGTGCGGCTCGAAACCGTTGCGGCCCACGCGGGTGCGGGTGTCCTCGGTTTCCTCGTAACCCGATTCGGTCACGTACAGCGGCATCTTGCTGGTGCGGCCGTCGTCGAAGTCCTTCGGCTTGGTGACCACGATCAGGTGGCCCAGGTCCGGCGACAGCAGGCTGTCGGCGATCTCCACGTCGGCGCCCAGGTAGATCGGGGCCGCGGCACGGGTCGGGTCGGCCTGGCGCCAGCGCTGGTCCTGGTCCTTCAGCGCTTCACGCTGGTCGCGGTCGCGGCGCAGGGTTTCCAGGGTGCGCAGTTGCTGGTCGCGCAGCAGGTCGTCCTTGGGCTTGCTGGCCGGGTCCTTGTCGGCCTTCAGGCTGGCCACCTGCTGCACGCCGGCGGCGGCGGTCCAGTGGAACCAGTTCTGGCCCACGCGCCAGATCACGCCGTTGTCGGCGGCGAAGTTCACCCCGGTGGCGCGTTCGTTGCTGCGGGTCAGCTGGGTCAGCGCGCCGCTGCGCAGGTCGCGCACGAACACATCGCCATTGCGGACGAAGGCGCTGCGGGTGCGGCTGCGGTCGTAGACCGGGTCAGCCACGTCCAGGCTGCCGCGCTGGTCATCGGCCACCTGTGCGGCCGTGCCACCGGCCAATGGCTGGCGGAAGGTATCGCGCACCGGGCTGCCGTTGCGCTTGAGCTGGTATTCCACCTGCTGGCTGTTCCAGGACCACCAGGCCTTTTCGACCGGCGGGCCGATCCAGTCCGGGTCGGCCATGGCCTGTTCGATGGTGATCGGCGTGGGCGCGGCGTGCGCGGCCGGTGCGGCCAGCACGGCCGACAGCAGTAGGGACAGGGGCAGCACTCGGGACATGGGCGGACGGCACCAGATGAGGAAACCGGGCAAGGGTAGCAGCCGCCCGCGCCGGGGGAGGGGGCCACAGGTCATGGCAGCGGGATTGGCAAAGTGGTGCAACCGGTTGCCGGGCCTGCGCATCCAATCTCCTGAACCCGCATCATTCACCGGACAGGAGCACGACCATGCAGGAACTCATCCCGATCACCCTCTTCATCTGCATCGCCTATGCGATCCATGCCATTGCCGATGCGCGGGCGCGCAGCAAGCTGGTCGCCCCGCACGTGCCGGAGGAAGTGATCCGCTCGCTGGCGGTGCTGGAAGAGGAACGCCGCCGCCAGGGCGCGCTGCGCTGGGGCATCAGCCTGGTCAGCCTGGCCGTGGCCCTGGCCCTGCTGGAAGCCATCGGCGCCCGCGAGCTGACCTTCGGTGCCGCCGCCGCACTGGCCGGCAGTGCCGGCCTGGGCCAGCTGCTGGCGTGGTTCCTGACCCGTCCCGCCCTGCGCAAGGGCTGAGCGGCACATGCCACGGGCCCCAGGAGGGCATTGCGCATGAGCCTGCTGGGCGGTGCCCTGGCCGCGCTGCGCGGGCGTCGTCGTGACGCCCCCATGGAGGCACCGGCTGCATGGGAGGACGACCGCGCGCTGGTGGCTGCCATCATCGATGGCTCGCAGGCGGCGTTCGCGCAGCTGGTGCAGGCCCATCAACGCACCTGTGCGCACGTGATCGGGCGCATGGTCGGTGATCGCGACCAGGTCGCCGACCTGCTGCAGGAGACCTTCCTGGCGGTGTTCCGCCAGCTGCACCGGTTCCGCTTCGAATCCTCGCTGCGCACCTGGGTTTCGCGGGTGGCCTACACCACCGCGCTGCAGCACCTGCGCCGGCGCCGCCTGGAAATGCAGTGGATGGTGGCGGTGGAGGTGCCCGAGGAACTGGGCATCGGCGACGAGGGGCCCGGCCCGGCCGAGCTGAGCGAGGCGCTGCAGGCTGGACGCCAGCTGGCGGCGGCGCTGGAGCGGCTGAGCGCGCCGCAGCGCCTGATCGTCGGCCTGCACTACCTGGAGGATTTCGATCTGGTCGAGATCGAACAGGTGACCGGGCTGCCGCGCGGTACCATCAAGAGCCACCTGTACCGCGCGCGGCAGATCCTCAAGCAGGAACTGACGCGGCATGCCGCCGCTGGAGAACTGCTGTGAGCCGATCGACCGACCCTCGCGATGCGGAAGAACGCGCACTGGCGCAGGCACTGCGTGAGCAGCAGGAAGAGACGCCGGATGTACGTGAAGCGCTGCAGAAGCGGCTGAAGGCAGAGACGCGCGACAGCGGTGTGCTGTACGTGCTGGTGCAGGTGCTGCTGATGGGCGTGCTGGTGGCGGGCGTGGTCTGGTACTTCTGGCGCTGACAGCACGCGGCGATGTGCGTTGGACGCATTCTGCATGGTCTGCACGCTGACCCGTTCGGGCCGAAAGACGCAATCGGCACTACGTGGATGAAGCAAAGGTGGGTTGTGCGGGCTGCGGGGCTCCCGCTCTGCCTGGCCGGGCGGGATTTCGTTGTCGCTTCGGGTCCGCGGGTCTCGGGATAAGGAAAGTTGCAGTACGTGGTGCGGCGCTTGCTGTCTGCGCCCACGCTGGCGAAGTCTTGGCCGTGCGTTGTCACCGCCCGCTGGGCGACGTGTGGCACGCATCGATCAGGAATCTGCCTACCCGGGATGGGCCATGACGCTCTACTACCTTTCTCTATCGCTTAAGCGCTTCCGGCAGCGCATCGGAACGCACATTGCCATCGCTCTCATGCTCGGTGCAGGCGTGGGAACCGCCATGGTGATGCTGTCTATTGTGCTGCAGGCATCCTCCGATCCCGTGCCGGGACGCAGCGCGTCGCTCTTCCGTCCACAGCTGGATGTGCGGCCGGGTTCGCAGCAGGTGGCAGCGCCTGATCGCGGCCAGGGGTTGACCTGGCCTGATGCTAAAGCCCTGCTGGACCAGGGGCGCGCCTGGAACCAGGCGGCCATGGCCGGCGGCGCCGTGACGCTGCTGAAGCCCGGGCGATCAAGTGCCCGGCTGCGCGCACGATATGCAACGTCTGGGGTATTCAGCGTGCTCGGGATCGGTCTGGTCCAAGGGCGCTCGTGGACCGCGGAAGAAGGGCAGGCAGGAAGCCGCGTCGTTGTGCTGTCACGGTCACTGGCGGCGGTCGAGTGCCCCGCCGGGTGTAGTGGCCAATCGCTGGAGTTGAGCGGGCGCACGTACACGGTTGTCGGCGTGGCGGAGGATTGGCATCCGGTGCCGATGTTCCAGGGCGACGTGACCCGCCGACCCTTCGTGGAACCCGATCAGATCTACCTTCCGGTTGAAACCGCCATTGCAGACGGGCTGACCGTGGTCGACGGCGTGACGGTGTGGGGTGGTGGGGAAGGCGTGGACCTTGCCGGCCTCCAAGCGTCCTGGCTGCAACTGTGGGCATGGTTGCCGACAGTGGATGACGTATCCGGATACCGCGCGATGCTGAACGCGTATGCGCAGGCCCGGGATCTGCAGGTCGACCCGGGTAACGATCGGGTCGGGCTCTGGCCGCTGATGGCGTGGCTGGATCGGCAGGGGCTGGTGCCCGAAGGCACCCGAACCCAGCTTCGGCTGGCCTTGCTCCTGCTGGTGGTCTGCATCGTCAATGCGGCTGCTCTACTGGGCTTCAGCCTGGGGGCGCGCCGCCGCGAGCTGGCGATACGTCGCGCGCTGGGTGCCCGACGTGGGGATGTTTTTGCCCAGCTCATGTGGGAATCCGCATCGTCGGGATTGGCCAGTGCCGCACTGGCGGCCATCGTGTATGCGGTGGGCATGCGACTCGTAGCGGCAGGTGAGGTACTTCCGTCAGCAATCACCGCGCTGGACCCGAGATCGGTACTGATGGCGGCCGCGGTCGGCTTCGCGACGGCGCTGGTCTGTGCGCTCATTCCTGCGCTGGAAATATGCCGGGCCGGATCGCTGTCACGCTTGTTCGCAAAGGGAGCAGCCTGAGATGCTGGATTCACTGCGGGAAGTCCGTAATCACCTGGGCCGGGCGTCGCTGCTGTTTGTACAGGCAGCGCTTGCCAGCTTGGCATGCGCTTTTGCCCTGCAGTCTGCCGTAGGCGGTTTTTCACGACTGAACACGCGGGGTATCGAGGGCGCGGAGGCGATCACTGTCATCCGCGTCTCCGACATCGAGGAGGCCGCGCCGTCGACGGTGCGCTCAGACCTTTCCGCCATCCAGTTTCCCGGCGTCCGCCAGGCCGTTGCCAGCGACTCGGTTCCGTTCGGGGGCAGGGCCCATCACTACGGTGCATGCACCAGCGATGCGGCCATGGCACGGGCCATGGAGGCTGGCAGCAGTGAGGTCGCAGGCTGTGATCGCATTCCCGTGGTAACCGCCAGCCCGGGTCTGCTGACGATGCTGGGGGCGCGGGTCGTGATGGGGCGTTTGCCGGCAGACCCTGAGGCGACCGACGGCGCGCCTGTCGTGCTGATCAGCGAGGCGCTGGCCGATCACCTGTTTGGTGCGGAGAGCGCGGTGGGGCGCCGGCTGTACTTCGGGCGGGGAAGCAGCAGGGTGGTCGTGGGCGTGTTCTCGTCCCTGGTCGGGCCTGCGCCGGGTGGAAACGATCAGGACTCGCAGTGGGCGCTGTTTCCAGGGTTTCCCACTGGCGCAAGCCGCTATTACCTGACCCGATCCCAATCGGCGGTGGATCGCGTGCTGCTTGATCGCACCGTCGAGGCACTGCAGCGCCCCTATCGCGTCGTGAATCCGACAGGCGTTGACACGCTGGCGGGATACCGCGACGCCTACCTGCGGACGGATCGCTTCACGACGGCCATGCTCGCTTTCATGGCTGCGGTGGTACTGGGTGTGTTGATGGCAGGCGTGTCCGGCGTGGTAGGCGCATGGCTGGTGCGCAGGCGGCGCTCCATCGGCATCCGCCGGACGTTGGGGGCGCGCGGATCGGTGATCTTCGCCGAGATCATCTTCGAAGTCGGCATCTTCACGGTTCCCGGCGCGGCGCTGGGCGCGTGTTTGCTGCACCTGCTCTGGTTGCCCCAGGACGCCATTGCGATGTCGCCGTGGCTGGCGGGGCTGGTGGCGTTCATGCTGGTGATGGCGGCCAGCGTTGCTGCCCTTCTGCCCAGCGCCTGGCGAACGGTACGGGAAGAGCCCTTGGCGCTGTTGAAGCCATTCTGATCCGTTCATCCATGGAGCCTTCTCCCCCTGCGACAAAGTGAAGCAGCGCGTCACCTGGTCGCATCCCTGCTCAACCATATCTCCCTAAAGTGGTCCGGTATCCCACCCGTACCCGGCAGGAGGCGTCCCTTGGACGCGTTGTTGTTGTCGCGGATCCAGTTCGGATTCGTCATCAGTTTCCACGTGCTGTTCCCCGCCTTCACCATCGGCACCGCCAGCTGGCTGGCCTTCATCGAATGGCGCTGGCTGCGCACGAAGTTGCCCGTGTGGCGCGACCTGTATTTCTTCTGGCAGAAGATCTTCGCCGTGTCCTTCGGCATGGGCGTGGTCAGTGGCATAGTCATGGCGTTCCAGTTCGGCACCAACTGGCCGCGGCTGAGCGAGGTGGCCGGCACGGTCATCGGGCCGCTGCTGACCTATGAAGTGCTGACCGCGTTCTTCCTGGAGGCCAGCTTCCTGGGCGTGATGATGTTCGGCTGGGGCCGGGTGTCGCCGCGCCTGCACTTCCTGTCCACCTGCATGGTGGCGCTGGGCACGCTGTTCTCCACCTTCTGGATCCTGTCGTCCAACAGCTGGCTGCACACGCCGGCCGGCTACGAAATGATCAACGGCATCGTCCACCCGGTGGACTGGTGGCAGGTGGTGTTCAACCCGTCCTTCCCCTACCGTCTGGCGCACATGGCGCTGGGCTCGTTCATCACCACCTGTTTCGTTATCGGTGGCGTGGGCGCGTGGTACCTGCGCAAGGGCACGCACGTTGAAGCGGGCCGGCGCATGCTGGTTGCGGCGGTGGCGTTTGCCGCGCTGACCGTGCCGGTGCAGATCTTCGTCGGCGACATGCACGGCCTGAACACGCTCAAGCACCAGCCGATGAAGATCGCGGCGATGGAAGCGCACTGGCATGAAAGCAAGGACGGCGAGGGCGTGCCGCTGGTCGTGTTTGCCCTGCCCAATGAAAAAGAGCAGCGCAACGATTTTGAAGTCGCCATTCCGAAGCTGGGCAGCGTGATCCTCACCCATTCGCTGGACGGCACCTTCGATCCGCTCACCTCGGTGCCGGCCAGCGAGCGGCCGCCGGTGACGCCGGTGTTCTTCGCCTTCCGCATCATGGTCGGGCTGGGCACGCTGATGCTGCTGCTGGCCTGGCTGTCGGCGGTGCAGTTGTGGCGGAAGAAGCTGCTGCAGTCACCGTGGCTGCTGCGGGGCTGGAACTGGATGCTGCCCAGCGGCTTCATCGCGCTGGTGTCGGGCTGGTTCGTCACCGAGATGGGGCGCCAGCCGTGGGTGGTCTACGGCGTGCTGCGCACCGCCGATGCGGTGGGCCCGCAGAGTGCGTGGATGACCGCACTGTCGCTGGCGGTGTACGTGGTCGGCTACGCCTTCGTGTTCGGCTGGGGCATCTGGTACCTGGTGAAGATCCTGCGCCATGGCCCGCAGCCCTATGTGGAAGGGCCATCGTTGGATCACGGCAGCCATACCCCGGCGCGCCCGCTGTCGGCTGCCGATGAACCGCTGGAGGAGCGCTGACATGGACCTGATGACCTGGCTGCCGGTGGCATGGTTCGCGGTGATCGGCTTCGGCGTGCTGATGTACGTGGTGCTGGATGGCTTCGTGCTCGGCATCGGCATCCTCGCCCCGTTCGCCGAGGACGAGGAACAGCTGGACCTGATGATGAACACCGCCGCGCCCATCTGGGATGGAAACGAAACCTGGCTGGTGCTGGGCGGTGCCGGCCTGCTGGCCGCGTTCCCCAAGGCCTATGCGGTGCTGCTGTCGGCGCTGTACCTGCCGGTGCTGCTGCTGGTGGTGGCGCTGGTGTTCCGCGGCGTGGCCTTCGAGTTCCGCTTCAAGGCGCACCGTTCGCGGCGGCTGTGGAGCGTGGCCTTCGGCCTGGGCTCGCTGCTGGCCACGTTCGCCCAAGGCGTCATCCTCGGTACCCTGGTGCAGGGCATCCCGCTGGTCGATGGCCGCTTCAGCGGCGGCGCGTTCACCTGGTTCAGCCCGTTCGCGATGCTGACCGGTGCCGCGCTGGTGGCCGGCTACGCACTGCTGGGCAGCACCTGGCTGATCCTGAAGACCGAAGGCCGCGTGCAGGCGCTGGCGCGGCAGATGACCCGGCCGCTGGTGGCGACGGTGATCGCGGCCATGGGGCTGGTCAGCAGCTGGCTGCCGTTCCTGGATTCGCGGCTGATGGCGCGCTGGTTCAGCGATGGCAACTTCTGGTGGCTGTCGCCGGTACCGCTGCTGACCCTGGCAGTGGCGGCCGCACTGTGGCGCAGCGCCACCCACCCACGCCGCGACCTGCCGCCGTTCCTGCTCAGCCTGGCGCTGTTCGTGCTCGGCTTCGCCGGTCTGGTGCTGGGCATGTGGCCGTACCTGCTGCCGCCGTCGATGACCCTGTGGCAGGCCGCCGCGCCGGCCTCCTCACTGGGCTTCACCCTGGTCGGCCTGGTCGTGCTGCTGCCGGTGATCCTGGGCTACACCGCCTGGTCCTACCGGGTGTTCCGCGGCAAGGTGCGCGCCGACGCGGGCTATCACTGATGCGCCGCTACTAATGCATGTGAACGGGGAGCGGCCGGTGACCGTTCCCCGTTTCGGTTTGTGAAACATGTATTCCCTGCGCCGGACGTGCTAGCGTGCGCTCCTTTCCGGCCGCCAGGGGGGCTGCCGGCGACGTCCTGGACGGACGCACGGCTGCAGGAATGGGGGGCCGCCGCGCGTCGCCGTAATGGCTCGTGCCTATCGTTCGCCCATCGAAACATCACCGGTAATGATCGAATTTTCCGTTGTCGACTGGGCAGCCTGGGCGCCTGGACTGACAGAACGTAGCCAATGGATGGGCTGGGCCGACGCGCCGTTCCTGCCGCAGGGTGACGGTACGCCGTCGTTGGCCGAAGTGCCGGCGATGCAGCGCCGCCGCATCGAGCGTCTGGGCCGCATGGCCATCCAGGCGGCCTGCTGGTGCGAAGACGCGCAGGGTGCCGACAGCGAGGTGCCGCTGGTGTTCGCCAGCCGCCATGGCGATGTCGCCCGCTCGATGGACCTGCTGGGCTCGCTGGCCGCGTCCGAACCGCTGTCGCCCACCGGCTTCGGCCTGTCGGTGCACAACGCGATCGCCGCGCTGTATTCCATCGCCCGCGGCCATCGCGGCAACTACCTGGCGCTGGCCGCTGGACAGTCCACCGTGGAAACCGCCTGCCTGGAAGCGGCCGGCCTGTTGGCCGACGGCGCGCGGGAAGTGCGGGTGGTGGTGTATGAATCGCCGTTGCCCGACGTTTACGCCGGTTTCGCCGACGAACCCGACCCGTTCTTTGCCTGGTGCTGGCGCTTGGCGCCGCCCGGCACGCCCGGCACTGGCCTGCGCCTGGCCTGGGAGGCCGCGCCGGGCAGCGTCGATACCGCGCCGGGCCTGCTGCCGCATGGCCTGGACCTGCATCGCTTCCTGTTGTCCGGTGCCGCCGCGCTGGACCACGTGACCCAGGGCCAGCGCTGGCGCTGGAGCCGCCATGGCTGAAGCCCTGCGCCGTCTCGACCACGCCTGGCGGGTGTTCGGCACCGGCCTGAGCTTTGCCGCATTTGGCGTGGGCGGCCTGCTGCTGGGCGTGTTCGTCATGCCCTTGCTGCTGTTGATGCGCGACCCGGTCGCGCGGCAGCGGCGGGCGCGGCGGGTGGTGCAGGGTGCCTTTGCCAGCCACGTGTGGCTGATGCGCCGACTGGGCGTGATGACCCTGCAGGTGGAGGGCCGCGAGCGTCTGCAGCGTGATGGCCTGCTGGTGCTGGCCAACCACCCGACCCTGATCGACGTGGTCTGCCTGATCGCGCTGCTGCCCAACGCCGACTGCGTGGTCAAGCGCGCAGTGGCCTGCAACCCGTTCATGCGCGGCCCGGTGCGCGCGGCCGGCTACATCGCCAATGACGATGGCGCCGGTCTGGTCGACGACTGCGTGGCGGCCGTGCATGCCGGCGGTACCCTGGTCATCTTTCCCGAGGGCACCCGCACGGTGCCCGGGCAGCCGCCGCGGCTGCAGCGGGGCGCGGCCAACATCGCCGTGCGTGGCCGGCTGGACATCACGCCGGTGCGCATAACCTGTACGCCGGCCACGTTGACCAAGGGCCAGAAGTGGTATCGTGTGCCCTCACGTCGTTTTCACGTTCAGCTGCAGATCGGCGAAGATATCGCGATCGCGCCGTTCCTGGCCGCAGAAGATGACTCGCCAAGGGGGGATGCCTTGGCGGCCCGTCGCGTCACCGACCACCTTACTCGTTACTTCGACATGTCTGGAGATCCGACCCGTGCAAGCACTTGAGCACGAGATCAAGGAATTGATCATTTCCTCCCTTTCACTGGAGGACATCACGCCGGAGGACATCGATCCGACCGCGCCGCTGTTTGTGGAAGGCCTCGGCCTCGACTCGATCGACGCGCTGGAACTGGGCCTGGCACTGCAGAAGAAGTACGGTGTCAGCCTCTCGGCCGACTCGGAAGAAACCCGTCGCCATTTCTCCAGCGTGCGTGCGCTCGGCGAGTTCGTCGCCGCCCGCCAGTCGTAAGGCGCCAGGAATTGCCATGACCAAGAATGAACTGTTCGAGCGCATCGTCCGCATCCTGACCGACAGCTTCGAAATCGAACCTGCCCGGATCAGCCCGGAGTCGCGCCTGTACGACGACCTGGACATCGACAGCATCGACGCCGTCGACCTGATCGTGCAGCTCAAGCCGCTGCTGGGCCGCAACCTGCAGCCGGAAGCCTTCAAGGCCGTGCGCACCGTGCAGGACATCGTCGATGTCGTGCATGGTCTGCTGCCCGGCCAGGCAGCCGCCTGACCGCAGGCAGGGCGCCTCGACCATGGCACGGGCACGCATGGTCGTGGTGGCGGCGATTTCGCTCGCCTACCCGGTCCTGGTCTATGTGGCCATGGGCCGGTTCGAGCCGCGCTGGCTGTCCCTGCTGCTGTTCGGCCTGGCCCTGCTGCGTGCGCTGAGCACCCGGCAACCGCTGTGGTGGGCCGCTGCCGCCGGTGCCGGCCTGCTGGCCGGGCTGGCCACCGTGCTCAACCAGGCCCTGCCGCTGAAGCTGTACCCGGCCCTGGTGAACGTGGTGATGCTGGCGGTGTTCGCCACCAGCCTGCGCTTCGGCCCGCCGCTGGTGGAACGCCTGGCGCGCCTGCAGGAACCTGACCTGCCGGACTTCGCGGTAGCCTATACCCGTCGCGTCACCCAGGTGTGGTGCGGCTTTTTTGTTCTCAACGGTGGCCTGGCCCTGTTCACTGCGCTGTATGCATCGAACCGGGTCTGGATGCTCTACAACGGATTGTTGGCGTACGTGATGATGGGAGTGTTGTTCGCAGGCGAATGGCTGGTGCGGCGGCGGGTGAAGGCGGCCCATGCCCATGGCTGACTGGATCGCCCTGGACCGGCTGCTGGTCACGGCGCAGCCCGGCCGCGACATCGGTATCTGCGAAGGCGTGGCCCTGGACCACACCGCCTTCCGCCAACGCGCACGGGCCTGGCGTGATGCCTTCGCGGCGTCCGAAGGCAACGACTGGGCGCTCTACTTCGACGATGCCATCGCCTTTGCCGCCGCCCTGTTCGGTGCCTGGCACGCGGGCAAGCGCGTGTTCCTGGCCGCCGACAACCTGCCGGCCACGCTGCAGGCGCTGCAGCCGCAGGTGAGTGGCTTCGCCGGCGATGTATCGAGCGATTACCGCCCGTTGGCGCCTGCGCTGGTGCCCACCGACGGCGGGCTGCCTGACGATGTACTGCAGGTGCTGGATGAACGCGCCTGCGAATTGTGCGTGTTCACCTCCGGCAGCACCGGCCAGCCCAGCGCGATCAGCAAGCGCATGGACCAGCTGGCGCGTGAAGTCGATGCACTGCAGGCCGCCTTCGGCGCCCAGCTCGACGGCGCCCAGGTGCATGGCACCGTATCCCACCAGCACATCTACGGCCTGCTGTTCCGCGTGCTGTGGCCGTTGGCCGCGGGCCGCCAGATCCAGCCGCGGCGCTTCTTCCATGAAGACCTGGTCGGCACCCTGGCCGCTGCCGACAGCGTGCTGGTGGCCACCCCGGCACACCTGAAGCGGCTGCCCGAACAGCTGGACTGGGCCAGCCTGCATGGCCGCCTGCGCGCGGTGTTCTCCTCCGGCGGCCCGCTGCCGGAAGAGGCGGCACGGCAGGTGCGGCAGTGGCTGGGCGTGGCGCCCACCGAGGTGTACGGCAGCAGCGAGACCGGCGGCATCGCCTGGCGCCGCTGGGACACCGACATGCCGCCGTGGCAGCCGCTGCCCGGCGTGCAGTGGCGCATCGAGGACGGCTGCCTGGCGGTGGCGTCGGCGCACCTGGACAACGCCGACTGGTGGCGCACCCAGGACCGCGTGGAAGCCTTGGCCGATGGCCGCTTCCGCCTGCTGGGGCGCGCCGACCGCATCGTCAAGATCGAAGAACGCCGGGTGTCGCTGGATGCGCTGGAACGCGCGCTGCGCGACGACCCGGAAGTGGAGGACGTGCGCGTGCTGGTGCTGTCTGGCCAGCGCGAACAGCTGGCTGCTGTGGTGGTGCCGGCCGACCCTGCACTGGCCACCGCCGGCGACGCCGCGCGCCGCAGCTTCGGCCAGCGCCTGGGCACACGCCTGGCGCAGGGCCATGATGCGGTCACCCGGCCGCGCCGCTGGCGCCTGGTCCAGGCCCTGCCGATCAATGCCCAGGGCAAGGTCACCCAGTCCGCGCTGGCCGCCTTGTTCCAGCCGTTGATACCGGTACCCCAGTGGGGCCATCGCGGCGACGCGTCGGCGACCCTGCGGATGACCCTGGACCCGTCGCTGCGCGCCTTCCAGGGCCACTTCCCGCAGGCGGCGATCCTGCCCGGCGTGGCCCAGCTGGACTGGGCCGTACGCTTCGGCCGCCAGGCCTTCGCGCTGCCCAGCGGGTTCGTGCGCATGGATGTGGTGAAGTTCCAGCGCGTGGCGTGCCCCGGTGACGAGCTGACCCTGCAGCTGGACTGGGATGCCGAGCGTGGCGTGCTGA
Source organism: Stenotrophomonas maltophilia (assembly GCF_047782825.1). Lineage (GTDB taxonomy): Bacteria > Pseudomonadota > Gammaproteobacteria > Xanthomonadales > Xanthomonadaceae > Stenotrophomonas. Next base: position 3,439,194 of record NZ_CP180589.1, read on the forward strand.
CGTTCCGCTACACCTCCCTGCATGGCACCCATGCCAGCGGCAAGGTGGTCCTGACCGATGCGCACTGAACCGACGGCCGCCGGCGGCGCCTTCGCGCCGCTGGTGGTCATTCCCGTGTACGACCACGAACACGCCATCGCTGCGGTGGTGGATGGCGTACAGGCGGCGGGCCTGCCCTGCCTGCTGGTGGACGATGGTTCGCGCGCCTCGTGCGCCGCAGTGCTGCAGACCCTGTCGCAGCGCGCCGGGGTCGACCTGCTGCGGCTGGACACCAACCAGGGCAAGGGCGGGGCGATGCTGGCCGGCTTTGCCGAAGCCGCGCGCCGTGGCTACAGCCACGTGCTGCAGATCGATGCCGACGGCCAGCACGATACCGGCGACCTGCCGCGCTTCATCGCCGCGGCGCAGGCGCGCCCGGAGGCGGTGATCTGCGGCATTCCCGCCTACGATGCCAGCGTGCCCAAGGCCCGCCTGTACGGCCGCTACGCCACCCACATCTGGGTCTGGATCAACACCCTGTCGCTGCACCTGCGCGACACCATGTGCGGGTTCCGGGTGTATCCGCTGCCGCCGGTGCAGCGTCTGGTCGGTGAAGAAACCATCGGCCGGCGCATGGATTTCGATACCGAAGTGATGGTGCGCCTGTACTGGCGGCAGGTGCCGGTCGAGCACCTGGCCACCCGCGTGACCTATCCGGCCGACGGTGTGTCCCACTTCGATGTGTGGCGCGACAACGTGCGCATCAGCCGCATGCACACCCGCCTGTTCTTCGGCATGCTGCCGCGCGCGCCGCGCCTGCTGTGGCGTCGCCTGCGGGGCCAGGGCTGAGATGAGCCGCGCGCACGACGCTCCGCATTGGGCCGACATCGGCGAGTCCACCTCGGTGGCCGGCGTGCTGTTCCTGTGCTGGGTGCACCGCTGGTTCGGGCGCTGGCCGTTCCACCTGTGCGTGTGGCCGGTGGTGGCCTGCCACTGGCTGGGCAACCGCGTCGGCCGCCAGGCCTCGATGCAGTACCTGCAGCGGCTGCAGGCGCATACCGGTGCGCTGGGCCATGCGCCAACCCGGCGCGACAGCCTGCGGCATTTCTTCAGCTTCGCCGACACGATGCTGGACAAGATCCTCGGCCTGGGCGGGCGCTACCCGCCCGAGCGCATCCGCCTGCAGCGCGACCTTGTGCTGGGAAAAATCGCGCGCCGCGAAGGCGGGCTGATCCTCACCGCGCACATCGGCTGCCTGGAACTGTGCCAGGTGCTGGCCGAACAGGTGCCGGGTTTCCGCATCACCGTGCTGGTGCACACCGCCCATGCGCAGCGCTTCAACCGCCTGCTGCAGCGGTTGGACCCGCTGGCGGCGGTGGAACTGGTGCAGGTGACCGAAATGGGCCCGGCCACGGCGATGATGCTGGCCGACAAGGTGGCCGCCGGTGGCTTCGTGGCCATCGTCGGCGACCGCGTGCCGGTGCAGGGCGGGCGCAGCGTGATGGCGGATTTCCTCGGCCACCGCGCGCCGTTCCCGATCGGCGCCTATGTGCTGGCGTCCGCGCTGGCCTGCCCGGTCTACACCATGTCCTGCCTGCACGATGGCGATGGCTATCGCGTGGCATTTGAACAGTTCGCCGACCGCGTGGTGCTGCCCCGTGGTTCGCGCGATGCCGCACTGGCCGAACAGGCGCAGCGCTTCGCGCGCTGGCTGGAACTCCAGGTCATCCAGTCCCCGTTGGACTGGTTCAATTTCTTCCCCTTCTGGGATCAGGCCCCCCATGACGACTGACGCCGTACCCGTGTGCCGTTTCGGCGATGCACCGCTGACCATCGAAGACGTGGTTGCCCTGGCCCAGCGCCAGTGCGACGCCGCCCTGAGCGAGGCCCCGGCCTTCCGCGCACACATCCAGCGCGGTGCCGATTTCCTGGACCGCCTGCTGCGCGAGGACGGGGTGATCTACGGCGTGACCACCGGCTACGGTGACTCGTGCACGGTGAACATCCCGCCGGCGCTGGTGGCCGAGCTGCCGCACCATCTGTACACCTACCACGGCTGCGGCCTGGGCCGTTACCTGGACCCGGCCGAGACCCGCGCCGTGCTGGCCGCGCGCCTGGCCTCGCTGGTGCGTGGCATGTCCGGCGTCAGCGTACAGCTGCTGGAAGGCCTGGCCACCCTGCTGCAGCACGACGTGCTGCCGCTGATCCCGGCCGAAGGCTCGGTGGGTGCCAGTGGTGACCTGACCCCGCTGTCCTACGTGGCCGCCGTGCTGTGTGGCGAGCGGGAAGTACTGTTCGAAGGCCAGGTGCAGCCGGCCGGCCCGATGCTGGCGAAGATCGGCATGACCCCGCTGAAGCTGCGGCCGAAGGAAGGTCTGGCGATCATGAACGGTACGGCGGTGATGACCGGCCTGGCCTGCCTGGCCTGGCAGCGCGCCGACTACCTGGCGCGCATGGCCACCCGCCTGACCGCGTTCAACGTGCTGTCCAGCGATGGCAACGCGCACCACTTCGACGAGACCCTTTTCGCTGCAAAGCCGCACCCGGGCCAGGGCCGCATCGCCGCGCGCCTGCGCAGCGACCTGCACAGCGAACGCCCGCCGCGCAATGAAAAGCGCCTGCAGGACCGCTATTCGCTGCGCTGCGCACCGCACGTGATCGGCGTGCTGGAAGACAGCCTGCCGTTCCTGCGCCAGCTGATCGAAACCGAGCTGAACAGCGCCAACGACAACCCGCTGATCGATGCCGACGGCGAGCGCATCCTGCATGGCGGTCATTTCTACGGTGGCCACATCGCGCTGGCGATGGACACCCTGAAGAACACCGTGGCCAACGTTGCCGATCTGCTCGACCGGCAGCTGGCGCTGGTGGTCGATGCCCGCTACAACCACGGCCTGCCGGCCAACCTGTCGGCGGCCACCGGCCCGCGCGCGGCCATCAACCATGGCCTGAAGGCGCTGCAGATCAGCGTTTCGGCCTGGACCGCCGAAGCGCTGAAGCAGACCATGCCGGCGAGCGTGTTCTCGCGCTCCACCGAATGCCACAACCAGGACAAGGTCAGCATGGGCACCATCGCCGCGCGCGACTGCCTGCGCGTGATCGAACTGACTGAACAGGTGGTGGCCGCCATGCTGATCGCCGCGCGCCAGGGCCTGGCCCTGCGTGAACGGGTTGGCATGAACGCGCAGCTGCATGGCAGTCTGGCCGACATGTATGCCGACCTGGGGCAGCGCATCGCCCTGGTGGAAGAAGACCGCGCGCTGGATCGCGAACTGCGGGAACTGCTGGTGGAGATCCGCGCGCAACGCTGGGAGCTGTATGCCGGTGAATGAAGCAATTGAACTGGCCGGCGAGATTTCGCTGACCCCGGCCTTCCATGACTGCGATCCGATGAACGTGGTCTGGCATGGCAACTACTTCAAGTACTTCGAGATCGCGCGCTGCGCGCTGCTCGGCCGCTACGACTACGACTACCCGCAGATGCTCGAATCGGGCTACCTGTGGCCGGTGGTCGACGCGCGCGTGAAGTATGTGCGGCCGCTGCTGTTCAACCAGCCGCTGCGCATCATTTCGCGCATCGTCGAATGGGAGAACCGGCTGAAGATCGAGTACGAGATCCTCGATGCGGCCAGCGGCCAGGTGCTGACCCGTGCCATGACCATCCAGGTGGCGGTGGACGCGGCCAGCAAGGAAATGCTGTACCAGTGCCCGCCGGTGCTGTGGGAACGCCTTGGAGTACCCGCCCCATGAATCTTTCCGTACGTCTTCCGCGCGTGCTGCTGTGCGCGCTGCTGCTGGTTGCCGCGCCGCTGGTGCATGCCGCCGACCCTGCCGTGGATGCGATCACCCAGGCGGTGGCGCGACCGGATGTGCTGCGTGGGCAGTTCACCCAGGAAAAGCAGGTGAGCGGCTTCAAGAACCCGCTGCGCTCGCAGGGCCAGTTCGTGGTTGCACGCCAGCATGGTGTGATCTGGACCACGCTCAAGCCGTTCCCGTCCGAGGTGGTGGTCACCGCTGACCGCATCCTCAGCCGTCAGCGTGATGGCAGCACCCGCGTCGAACTGGACGCGCGCCAGCAGCCGGCGATGCGCTCGGTCAACGCGATCATGTTCGCGCTGATGAGCGGCGACGTGCAGGCGCTGTCCAGCCAGTTCAACGTGCAGGCCAGCCGCGAAGGGCAGGGCTGGCGGCTGAAGCTGACCCCGAAGTCGGCGATGCTGGCCAAGGCCTTCGAATCGCTGACCCTGCAGGGCGACCGCTACGTGCGCCAGGTGGAGATCGTGGAGGCCAACAAGGACCGCACGCAGATCCAGTTCAGCGCGCTGAGTGAAGCACCGGCCTCCCTGAACGCCGACGAGGCGCGCCGCTTTGACTGAGATGAGCACGGGCAACGGGCCGGACCGCCTGCGCCGCTGGTGGCATTGGCTGGGCATCGCCTGGCTGGCGCTGCTGCTGGTGATGGGCGTACAGCAGTGGCGCCTGTGGAGCCAGGAATCGCGGATCGACACCGATATCCTGGCCCTGCTGCCGCAGGATGCGCACGATCGCCTGCTGAGTGATGTCACCCGGCGCATTGCCGATGGCAGCTCGCGGCAGGTGGTGGTGCTGCTGGGCAGTGCCGACGGTGCCGCCGCCAAGCGCGCGCAGGCCGCATTCGCCCAGGCCATGGCCAGCGATGCCGACAGCGCGCTGCTGGTGCCCAGCGGCTCGATTGAAGGCTGGTTCGACCAGGCGCGCACGTTCTATGCGCCGTACCGCGACCGCCTGCTGACCCCGGCCCAGCGCGAACAGCTGCAGCAGGCCGAGCCCGCTGCACTGGCCGAACAGGCGCTGGGCGCACTGTACGGCCCGATGGGCGCGCCGCGCCTGACCGACTGGCGGCAGGATCCGCTGTCACTGTGGCCGCAGTGGTGGCAGCAGCAGGCACAGGGTTCCGGGCTGCGCCTGGGCGATGACGGCCTGCTGGAAGCCGAGGGCAAGCACTGGGCCGCACTGCAGTTCGACACCCCGGGTTCGGCGTTCCAGCTGGATGGCGAACGCCACATCGATGGCCTGCTGGAACGTGCCGGGCAAGCCGCCCGGGCGGCCGCGCCGGAACTGGAAATCCTGCATGCCGGCGTGCCGCTGCATGCCGAAGCCGCCGCCGTGCAGGCCAACCAGGAAATCAACACGATCGGCTGGGGCTCGCTGGCTGCGGTGCTGCTGCTGGTCTGGCTGGCGTTCCGTTCGCTGCGCCCGATCCTGCTGGTGGCTGCTTCGCTGCTGATCGGCTGCGGCGTAGCGCTGGCGGTGACCGTGCTGGTGTTCGGCAAGGTGCACGTGCTGACCCTGGTGTTTGGTGCGTCGCTGGTGGGCGTGGCCGAGGATTACGGCATCCACTGGTTCGCCTCGCGCCAGGCCGAACCGGCCGACCGCCGCTGGAAGCTGCTGCGGCACCTGCTGCCCGGCCTGTGGCTGGCCCTGCTGACCAGCGCGCTGGCCTACCTGGCGCTGGGTCTGGCGCCGTTCCCCGGCCTGCGGCAGATGGCATTGTTCTCGGTGGTCGGCCTGGCGGCCGCCTTCCTGACGGTGATCTTCTGGTTCCCGTGGCTGGATGGCGGCGAGATCCGCCAGACCCGCTTCTCGCAATGGCTGGGCAACACTCTGGAGCGCTTCCCGCGCCTGCACGGTACGCGCCCGGTCACGCTGTTCATCGTGGCCACGCTGGCGCTGTCGGCCATCGGCATCGTGCGCCTGCAGAGCAACGACGATCTGCGCAGCCTGCAGTCGTCGCCGCCGGCGCTGATGGCCGAGCAGATCCGCCTCAGCCAGCTGCTGGGCATGCCCAGCCCGGCGCAGTTCTACCTGGTGCAGGGCGCCGATGCCGGCCAGCTGCTGCAGCGCGAAGAAGCGCTGACCGAGCGCCTGCGCGCGCTGGCCAGCGACAAGCGCATTGGTGGCTACCGCGCGATCAGCGACTGGTTGCCGTCGCCGGCGCGCCAGCAGGCCGATGCCGCACTCACCGCGAAGGTGGAGCCGGGCGTGCTGTCGGCGGTGTCCGAGGCCGTGGGTGAGTCGCTGCCGCGGCCGCAGTTCGCCGCCGCACCGCTCACCGCCGAGGCCTTCCTGGCCTCGCCGGCTTCGCAGCCGTTCCGCCACCTGTGGGTGGGCAGGGTGGGCGCACAGATGGTCAGCGTGGTGATGGTCGATGACCTGTCGCGCGCTGATGCGCTGGCCACGCTGGAAGGTGCCGCCGAAGGCCTGCCCGGCGTGCGCTGGGTCGACCGTACGTCCGATTTCTCCAAGCTGCTGGGCCACTACCGCAAGCTGATGGGCGGTCTGCTGCTGGTCGGCATCGCGCTGGTGTTCGGCGCGCTGTGGCTGCGTTACCGCCGCCAGGCCTGGCGGGTGTTCGCCCCGACCCTCATCGCCGGTGCGCTCACCCTGGGGCTGCTGGGTCTGTTCGGGCAGCCGCTGCAGCTGTTCAACGTGCTGGCGCTGATGCTGCTGCTGGGCATGGGCATCGACTACGGCATCTTCCTGATCGAGCACCGCGGTGATGCCAGTGCCTGGCTGGCCGTCTGCGTGGGCGCGGCCAGCACCTGGTTGTCGTTCGGACTGCTCGGCCTGTCGCAGACCCCGGCGCTGCGCGCCTTCGGGCTCACCCTGCTGTTCGGCATCGGCCTGGTCTGGCTGATCTCGCCGCTGTTCCGGCCACCGCCGCACGACCTGCCGCCTGCATGACGCCGGCACCGCCGTTTTCCCTTCTTTCCACCTGATCGAGCAACAAGGACGCACCGATGAACACTGCTGTGGATGCTGTCGAACGTACTGAAATCCTGATCATCGGTGCCGGTCCTGCCGGTTCGGTGGCCGCCGCGATGCTGCGCCAGCAGGGGCGCCAGGTGCTGATGCTGGAGCGCCAGCAGTTCCCGCGCTTCTCCATCGGCGAAAGCCTGCTGCCGCAGAGCATGGAATACATCGAAGCGGCCGGCCTGCTGCAGGACGTGGTGGAAGCCGGTTTCCAGTACAAGAACGGCGCAGCCTTCGTGCACGGCGAAGCGCGCACGGCCTTCGATTTCCGCCAGAAGTTCTCGCCGGGCTGGGGCACCACCTACCAGGTGCAACGCGCCGACTTCGACAACGTGCTGGCGCGTGGCGCCGAGCGCATGGGCACCACGCTCCGCTTCGGCGATGAAGTGCTGGCGGTGGAAGCCGGCGAGCACCCGGCGGTGAACGTGCGCCGCCCGGATGGCAGCGAGTACCGCATCGAAGCCGATTTCATCCTCGATGCCTCCGGCTTCGCACGCCTGCTGCCGCGCCTGCTGGACCTGGAAACGCCGTCGAACTTCCCGGTGCGCGGGGCGATCTTCTGCCACGTGCGCGACAACATTCCGGCCGAGGCCGATTTTGACCGCAACAAGATCCTGATCACCACCCACCCCGAGCACATCGACGTCTGGTACTGGACCATTCCGTTCTCCAACGGCTGCTGCTCGCTGGGCGTGGTGGCCGAACCGTCGTTCTTCGAACGCTACGAGGGCGACGATCTGCAGAAGCTGCAGGCCATCGTGGGCGAAGACCCGAACCTGACCCGCCTGCTGGCCAACGCCGAATGGGCGGTGCTGCCGGTGCGCCGCATCACCGGCTATTCGGCCAATGTCAGCTCGCTGTGGGGCCCGGGCTACGCGCTGCTGGGCAATGCCGGCGAGTTTCTCGATCCGGTGTTCTCCTCCGGCGTCACCATCGCCTTCAAGTCGGCGCAGCTGGCCAGTGAATGCCTGAAGCGTCGCTACGCCGGTGAAACCGTGGATTGGGAAGCGGAGTTCTCCATTCCGCTGCGCGCGGGCGTGAAGACCTTCCGCCGCTTCGTCGAAGCCTGGTACCAGGGCGGTTTCCAGAAGATCATCTACCACCCCGAGCAGCAGCCTGCCGTGCGCGACATGATCAGCTCCATCCTGGCCGGCTATGCGTGGGATACCAAGAACCCGTACGTGGCCGATGACAGCGGCCGCCGCATGCGTGTGCTGGAGGAATTGTGCAGCGCCTGATCGTCCGTTTCACGGCCGTGCTGCTATGCGTGCTGCTGGCCGCCTGTGCCAGCCGCATGCCACGCCCGTTGATTGAACTGCCGCCGCTGCGCCTGTCGCCGGCCAGCCTGCCGGCGCCGTTGGCGCTGCAGCAGCAGCTGCATTTCCGTTTCGGCAACCACGAGCGTGATCTGGATGCCTTGCTGGAAGCCGACGCGCAGCAGGTGCAGCTGGCGGTGCAGGCGATGGGCCAGACCGGTGTGCGCCTGCAGTGGGATGGCCAGCAGCTGACCCAGCAGCGCGCGCCGTGGCTGCCGCCGCAGGTGCGTGCCGAGCGCGTGCTGGATGACCTGCAGTTCGCCCTGTGGCCGACCGAAGCGATTGCCGCCGCACTGCCGGCGGGTTGGCAGGTGGCCGATGATGGCCGCCTGCGCAGCCTGTCGCGCGACGGCCAGGTCTGGCTGCAGCTGCAGCGCTTGGACGATGGCACCGTGCAGCTGGACAACCGCGCCGAGGGCTACACCCTGCGCATTGAATCGATCGACATGGCCGGACAGGAAAAATGACCGCACCGATTTTCCTGAACGACCTGGGCGTGGTCTGTGCGCTGGGCGAGGGCCGTGCGGCTGTCGCCGCCGCGCTGTTCGCCGATGCGCCCGGTGGCCTGAGCGACAACAGCACCCTGCTGCCGGGCCAGACCCTGGCGCTGGGCGAAGTGCATGCCCCGCTGCCGGCGCTGGACGACCTGCCGGCGTCACTGCGCGGTCGCAACAACGCGCTGCTTGATGCCGCCCTGGTGCAGATCGCGCCGTCGGTCGAGGCGGCCATCGCCCGCTATGGCGCCCAGCGCGTGGCCGTGGTGCTGGGCACCAGCACCTCGGGCATCGGTGAATCCGAACAGGCCCTGCGCACCCGCGCCGACACCGGCCAATGGCCGCAGGGCTTCGACTACGCACAGCAGGAAATGGGCACCGCCGCCCAGTTCGTGCGCCAGCGCAGCGGTGCGCTGGGCCCGGCCTGGACCCTGTCCACGGCCTGCTCGTCCAGCGCCAAGGCGTTGATGTCGGCCGCGCGCATGCTGCGCGCCGGCATTGTCGATGCGGTCATCGCCGGCGGCGCCGATTCGTTGTGCCGCTTCACCGTGGCCGGCTTCAGCGCGCTGGAATCGGTATCGGCGCAGCGCTGCAACCCGTTCTCGCAGCACCGCTGCGGCATCAACATCGGTGAAGGCGCCGCGCTGTTCCTGCTGACCCGCGAGGCCGGCCCGGTGATGCTGGCCGGCTGGGGCGAATCGGCCGATGCCCACCACATGTCCGCGCCCGACCCGCAGGGCCTGGGTGCCATCGATGCCCTGCAGCAGGCGCTGCAGCGTGCCGGCTGGTCTGCGCAGGATGTGGATTACGTGAACCTGCACGGCACCGCCACCGGCCACAACGACGCCATGGAAAGCCTGGCCGTGGCCCAGGTGCTGGGCACCACGGTGCCGGCCAGTTCAACCAAGCCGCTGACTGGCCACACGCTGGGCGCGTCCGGTGCGATCGAGGCCGCCGTGTGCTGGATCCTGCTGGCCGACAACCCGGATCGCCAGCTGCCGCCGCACTGGTGGGACGGCACCCCGGATCCGGCCCTGCCGGCGCTGCCGCTGGTAGCCCCGGGCACCCGCCTGGCGCAGCCGCCGCAGCGGGTGCTGAGCAATTCCTTCGCCTTCGGCGGCAGCAATGCGGTGCTGGCACTGGAAGGGTGGCGCGCATGAGCATGCCCCTGTACGCCATCGAAGAGGTCGTACCGCACCGCCAGGACATGTGCCTGCTGGACCGCATCGTGCGCTGGGACCAGGACAGCATCGAGGTGGAGCTGGTGGTGCCCGAATCGGGCCTGTTCATCGAAGACGGCGCGATTCCGGCCTGGGTGGGCATCGAATACATGGCGCAGGCCATCGCCGCCTGGGCCGGCTGCCGCGCCCGTACCGCCGGCAATCCGCCGCAGCTGGGCTTCCTGCTCGGCAGCCGCCGCTACACCAGCCCGCGCAGCAGCTTCCCCAGCGGCAGTTGCCTGCGCGTGCACGCGCGCTGCGAGCTGTTGGGCGACAATGGGCTAGGGATGTTCGCCTGCCGGATCCTGGCAGGTGATGAAGAATGGGCAGTTGCCAACGTGTCGGTGTTCGAACCGGCCGACTCGATGGCCTATCTGGAGAGTGGACAGGCATGACAGGGAATCGAAGCGTGCTGGTGACCGGCGCGAGCCGGGGCATCGGCCGGGCCATCGCGCTGCGCATCGCGCGCGAGGGCTTCGACGTGGTGGTGCATTGCCGCAGCCGCGTGGAAGAAGCGCAGGCCGTGGCGGCGGAAATCCAGGGGCTGGGCCAGCAGGCCCGCGTGCTGGCCTTCGACGTGGCCGACCGTGCCGCCGCGCGCGCGGCGCTGGAAGCGGACGTGGAAGCACATGGCGCCTACTACGGCGTGGTCTGCAACGCCGGCATCGCCCGTGATGGCGCCTTCCCGGCGCTGTCCGAAGACGATTGGGACCAGGTCATCCACACCAACCTGGATGGCTTCTACAACGTGCTGCACCCGCTGATCATGCCGATGGTGCGGCGGCGCAAGCCGGGCCGCATCGTCACCCTGTCCTCGGTGTCCGGCGTGGCTGGCAACCGTGGCCAGGTCAATTACAGTGCGGCCAAGGCCGGCATCATCGGTGCCACCAAGGCGCTGGCCCTGGAACTGGCCAGCCGCCAGATCACCGTCAACTGCGTGGCCCCGGGCCTGATCGAGACCGACATGCTCAACGAAGAAGTGGTCGAACATGCGCTGAAGCTGATCCCCGCCGGCCGTGTCGGCCGTCCGGAGGAAGTGGCGGCCACCGTTGCCTTCCTGCTGTCCGAACCGGCCGGGTACATCACCCGCCAGGTCATCTCGGTGAACGGAGGCATGATCTGATGGCCGCCGATCGTCGCGTGGTGGTGACCGGTGCCGCCGCCATCAGCCCGCTCGGCCACGACTGGCCGACCATCCAGGCGCACCTGCGCAGCTGCCGCAATGCGGTGCGCGCGATGCCCGAATGGGATGTCTACGCCGGCCTGAACACCAAGCTGGCCGCGCCAGCGCAGGACTACGACCTGCCGCCCAACTACAACCGCAAGACCACCCGTTCGATGGGCAAGGTGGCCATCATGTCGGTGCGCGCCACCGAAGTGGCGCTGCGCGAAGCCGGCCTGTTCGAACACCCGGTGCTGCGCAGCGGCCGCGCGGGCGTGGCCTATGGCTCGTCTTCGGGCAGCCATGAAGCCACGGGCGAATTCGGCCGCATGCTGCACGAATTCACCACCGACGGCATCAGCGCCACCACCTACCTGAAGATGATGAGCCACACCGCGCCGGTCAACATCGGCGTGTTCTTCGGCCTGTCCGGGCGCGTCTACACCACCTCCAGCGCCTGCACTTCGGGCAGCCAGGGCGTGGGCGCCGGCTATGAGGCGATCCGCAGCGGCAAGCAGACGGTGATGGTGGCCGGCGGCGCCGAACAGCTCGATGCCACCGCCGCTGCGGTGTTCGACACCCTGTTCGCCACCAGCACCCGCAACGATGCGCCGCAGACCACGCCGCGCCCGTTCGATGCCGGCCGCGATGGCCTCGTACTGGGCGAGGGCGCCTGCACCCTGATCCTGGAAGACCTGGAGCACGCGCAGGCGCGCGGCGCGACCATCCTGGCCGAGATCGTCGGCTACGGCACCAACAGCGACGGCCAGCACGTCACCCAGCCCAGCGCCGACACCATGGCCCAGGCCATGCGCCTGGCGTTGGAAGATGCCGGCCTGGAACCCTCGCAGATCGATTACGTGAACGCCCACGGCACCGCCACCGACCACGGTGACATCGCCGAAACCCAGGCCACCGCCCAGGTGTTCGGCAACCGCGTGCCGATCAGTTCGCTGAAGAGCTACGTCGGCCACATGCTCGGTGCCTGTGGCGCGTTCGAAGCCTGGATGAGCATCGAGATGATGCGCGCCGGCTGGTTCGCGCCCACGCTGAACCTGGGCGAGATCGACCCGCGCTGCGGCCAGCTCGACTTCATCACCGGCCCGGGCCGCGAACTGCAGGCCGAGTACGTGATGAGCAACAATTTCGCCTTCGGCGGCATCAACACCTCGCTGGTGTTCCGCCGCTGGAGCGAATGATCCACCGACCGATCCCGCGCTCCACCCCGCACCCCGAACAAGGAGATGTTTCGATGCGTCGTACCCTGATGATCGCCACGGCCACCGCGCTGCTGGCCCTGACCTCCACCGCCTCGGCCCGCGACACCCGCGTCGAGCAGTCCCTGCGTGACCTGATCAGTTCGCAGGCCGCCAAGGATGCCGGCATCGACGGCAGCGTGCGCTTCTACCTGGCCGGCCAGCCGGTCAGCGTGCAGCAGCGCCTGGGCGAAGATGTGACCAACAAGAAGACCAACGCCGCCAACAAGAGCGACACCGAAGCCTGCAGCTGGGTGGCCCTGTCCGCCCTGCGTGCCCTGCAGGATGGCGCCAAGTCGCGCGGCGCCAATGCCGTGGTCGACATCGTCAGCTACTACAAGAAGAACGAGTTCAAGAGCGCGACCAACTACGAGTGCTGGGCTGGCACCTTCGTCGCCGGCGTGGCCCTGAAGGGCACCTACGCCAAGGTCAAGTAAGCCGGGCCAGGCAGCGGGCGCTGGCTGAACGCCGCCGCCACATTGCTGAACCCCAACGGGGAAACGCCGTCGATCGCGCCGCCATCGTCGCGTGACGGCTTTCCCCGCTGTCGGCTTTCCGACACAATCATGGCTCTTCCCGGGTTATCGTCCCGCGGACATGCACGCCTACGTCTATAAAAGCCAACTCAAGCCGGACACCTACGTCTATCTCGCCCGCCGCGACGACTTCAGCACGCTTCCCGCGCCGCTGTCCGCTTCGCTGGGTGCGCTTTCGTTCGTCCTCGAAGTGACCCTGGATGCGCAGCGTCGCCTGGCCCAGGCCGATCCGGCCAAGGTCCGCAGCGAACTGACCGAACGCGGTTTCTACCTGCAGGTGCCGCCGTCGGTGACCAGCCTGATGCCGCGCCACTATGACTGAGCTGTCTCGCCCGCGTGCGATCTCGATGGCCGTGGCGCTGGGCGCCCTGCTGGCGCTGGGCTCGGCCGTGGGCGGATTGCCCGGCGCGGTGCTGGCCGCACTGGCGCAGCCGGCGTTCGCGCTGGGCGTGTCGTGGTGGCGGCGCAGCCGCGCGCTGCTGCCACCGGCGCTGATCGCCCGCCAGGACCTGCCGGCGCTGTCGACGCTGTGGGCCGCAGCCCCGATCCTGCTGGCGCTGCTGCTGGCCTGGCCGCTGGCCGCGCTGCGCGACAGTGGCAGCCTGGCCGCCGTGCTCGGCCTGAGCGTGCTGGTCAGTGCCGGCCTGCTGGCCGCCTGGCGCACCTGGCCGCTGTGGAACGATGTTGAACGCCTCGACGGCAGCCTAGCCCAGCATTGGCAGGCCCTGGCCGGTCGTGACCTGAGCGCCTGGCGCGGCCTGGTGGTGGCGGCAAGTGTCATTGCCCTGGCCGCCCTGGTGGTACTGCCGGCCTGGCCGGAGCTGCTGCCCGAAGGCGCACGCTGGCCGTCCGCGCTGGCTGTGCTGCTGCTGTCGCCGGCCCTGCACCTGCTGCTGCAGCGGGTCGCCCCGGCGCCGCTGGTATCGCTGCGTGCCACCGCGCAGGCGGCAAGCGCAGACGATGCCGAAGCACTGTTCAATGCCGTTGCCGAAAGCACCCCGCTGGAAGCCATGGCGCCGCAGGACCTGACCCCGGCGCTGTTCGAAGCCGCGCGCCATGGCCGCATCGACCGCGCGTTGCAGTTGCTGCAGGCCGGCGCCGATGCGCATGCCCTGCCGGACCCGAACTGGCGCGACCAGCGCAGCCTGGCCGTGCTGGCGGCGGTGCTGCCCGACCTGCGCCTGCTGCGCGAACTGATCGGCCGCGGCGTTGATGTGAATGCACCGCACCGCGGCATGACCCCGCTGCTGGCCGCTACCCGCGACAGCTGGCACGGCCGCCCCGAGGCGGTGATGACCCTGCTGGCCAACGGTGCCGATTCGCGCGCTGTCGACAGCGATGGCAACACGCCGCTGCACCACGCCGCGCGCAGTTCCGACCCGGGTGTAGCCGCGCTGCTGCGCGATGCCGCCGCCGAAGTCGACGCGCTGAACCGCGATGGCTGGTCGCCGTTGGCGGTCGCCTGCCAGGTCGGCAACTGGCGCCTGGCCCGCTTCCTGCTCGAACGCGGTGCCCGCAGCGAGCCCGCCGATGGCACCCCGGTGCTGCTGGCCGCCGCCGCCACCGAAGACGACGATCCGGCCGGCGTGCAGCTGCTGCTCAAGCACAAGGCCCGCGCCGACGCTCGCGACCGCCAGCGCCGCAGTGCGCTGCACGAAGCCGCGCTGGCCGGCCATGTGGACATCATCGGCGTGCTGCTGGGCGCCGGCGCCAACCTGGAAGCGCGCGATGCGCTGGGCCGTACGCCGTGGCTGGAAGCCGCCCGTGCCGGCCGCGCCGCCGTGATCGAACACCTGCTGCCGCACAAGCCCGACCTGGTTGCCGTCGATGGCGAGGGCCGCAATGCCGTGCTGCTGGCCGCCATGGCCGACGATGTGTCGCCGCTGCTGGTCAAGCGCCTGGTCGAACTGGGCATCGCCGCCGACGCCAGCGATCCGCTGGGCCGCCGCGCGGTTGATTACGCCGCCGAAGCCGGGCGCTGGGCCATCGTCGCCCTGCTGGATCCGTCCTATCCGTTGCCGGCGGCGGTCAGCGATGGCCTGGCCGAGCGTGGTGAAGCCGCCAGTGCCAGCGGCCTGCTGCCTGACCGGCCGCCGCTGACCCTGCTGCGCGAAGCGCTGGGCTTCGGCAATACCGAAGGCATGTCGGCGCTGGCCAGGCTGTGCCAGCCGGAAGAACTGGGTGGCCTGCTGCTGGACCCGGAACTGGCGCTGGAACCGCGCGCCGTCGACTGGCTGCTGGCGCACGGCGCGGATCCCTATGTGTGCGATGCCTGCGGCGATACGCCCATGTTCGCCCTGCTGTCGCGCGGCATCGACGCGGTGCCGGCACTGCAGGTGATGCTGCAGCGTGGCCTGTCGCCCGCCGGCCGCGGTGGCCTGGCCCGCTTCCTGGCCGCCTGCGCGCAGCACGACCAGGCCGCGCGTGGCCTGGAACAGCTGGCGCTGGAACTGCTGGAACGTGGCGCCGATCCCTTCGCCGCGTCGCCGGCCGGTGATCCGCCGCTGTCGCTGGCGGTGCGCCTGGGCTGGCTGCGCCTGCAGCAGGCCCTGCTCAACACCGGCGTGGATCGCGAAGCGCGCGACAGCCACGGCATGACCGCCCTGCACCTGGCCACGGCCCTGGCCCGCGAAGGCGCGCTGAAGCTGCTGGTGCAGCACGGCGCATCGCCGGAAGCGCGTGCCGCCGATGGCCAGACCCCGCTGGGCGTGGCGCTGTCGATCGGCCGCCGCGACCTGGCCGACTGGCTGGACTGGCGCGTGTGGCCGTTGCCGCGCCGCACCCTGCGCGAAGGCGATCTGCCCTCTGCCGCCATGGCCGGCGATGTCGATGCCGTGCGCCGCTTGAATGATCTGGGCTTTGCCATCGACGCCGTCGATGCGCAGGGCTGCACCGCGCTGCTGCGCGCCGCCGGTGGTGGCCACCTGGCGGTGGTCGACCTGCTGCTGGCACGCGGTGCCGATCCGCAGCACGCCGCAGCCAGTGGCGCCACGCCGCTGTCGGCGGCGGTCAGCATGCGCCAGGTGGATATCGTCTCGGCCCTGCTCGATGCCGGCGCGCAGCTGGAACACCGCCTGCCGGGCGGGGTGACCGTGCTGATGCTGGCCTCGGCGCTGGGCCTGCCGGACATCGTCGCGCGCCTGCTGACTGCGGGTGCCGACGTGCACGCCGGCGATGCCCAGCAGCTGGGGCCGCTGCACTGCGCTGCCCTGTACGGCTTCAGTGCACGTGACCGCTCGCGCCTGCTGGCCCTGCTGGATACCCTGCTGCTGGCCGGCGCCGAGCCGGACCAGGCCGCCGCCGGTTCGGTCACGCCGCTGCTGCTGTTGCTGGGCGCACGCGCCGAACCCGGCACCGCCTGCGACGAGCAGGTGGTGATGGCCGCGGTGGAACGCCTGCTGGATGAAGACGTGAGCCTGGACGTGCGCGACCCGCGCGGCTTCGGCCCGCTGCACCTGGCGGCCCTGCACGGGCTGCCGCTGCTGGTGCAGCGCCTGCTGCGCGCCGGTGCCGATCCGGATGTGCGCGACAGCCTCAACCGCAGCCCGCGCGAGATCGCGGTCATGCGCGGCTTCATCGATGTGGCCGCCGAGTTCGAACCGCGCGTGCCCGGCGTGTCCTCGATGGCGCGGTTCCTGCGCGACAACGGCTGAAACCGGGGTCGGATCCCTTTCCAACGGAAAGGGATCCGACCCCGGCATGGCGACCTGCACGATCATCCACGCATGGCGTGGATCTACTCGTCGCTTTCCGCGTCGGCCTCGAACAGGTGCATCAGGTCATTGCGCGCATCGCGCGAGGTCTGGATCACCGCCGCTTCGTCGTCGTAGACCAGGTACTGGTCACGCAGCAGCTGTTCATCGTGCTCGCGGAAGCGCTGCACATGGCGCTCGGCCACCTCCGGTGCCACGCCCAGTGCAGTCAGCACGCGCCCGCTCATCTCCAGGCTGGTGCCGAACACTTCGCGGAACGGCTCGGCCGACATGTCCATCAAGCGCCACGCGTGTTGGCGGTTGCGCGCGCGTGCCAGCACCTTCGCATCGGGGTACAGGCGGCGCACCATGCGCACCGCGCGCAGGTTGGTTTCCGGGTCGTCCACGGTGATCACGAACACATCGATCCGCTCGCCGCCGGCTGCGCGCAGCATCTCCGGCCGGGTCGGGTCGCCGTAGTACAGCTGGTTGCCGAAGCGGCGCAGGTCGGCCACGGTATCCGGGTTGGCTTCCAGCGCCACGAAGGGCACCTTCTGCGCGGTCAGCAGGCGTGCGATCACCTGGCCGAAACGCCCCATGCCGGCAATCAGCACCTTGGGCTGGTTGTCCGGCGCCACCTTGTCGGCCGGCGCCGCATCGCGCGGCACCGCTTTCTCGCGGCCCAGCAGCTTCAGCAGGGCGATCATCAACAGCGGGGTGATCGCCATCGACAGGCCGACGATGGCCACCAGCCGGTCGTGGTTGGCATCGCCCAGCAGGTGCGCACGCTGCGCCTCGTTGAACACCACGAAGGCGAATTCGCCGCCCAGCCACAGCACGCTGCCCAGCAGCAGCGATTGCCGCGAACTGAGCCGGGCGACCCGGCCGATGGCGTACAGCAGGCTGAACTTGACCACCAGCAGCACGGCCACGCCGGTGGCGATCAGCCACGGTTCGGCGGCAATGCGGTCCAGGTCGATGCCCATGCCCACGGCGATGAAGAACAGGCCCAGCAGGAGGCCTTT
This sequence comes from Stenotrophomonas maltophilia, assembly GCF_047782825.1. Classification (GTDB taxonomy): domain Bacteria; phylum Pseudomonadota; class Gammaproteobacteria; order Xanthomonadales; family Xanthomonadaceae; genus Stenotrophomonas. The sequence continues at coordinate 3,456,666 of NZ_CP180589.1, forward strand.
GAACGGCTCGATCTGCGCTTCCAGCTCGTGCCGGAATTCCGAATCGGAGAGCAGCACGCCGGCCAGGAAGGCGCCCAGGCTGGGGCTCAGGCCGGCCTCCTGCATGAACCAGGCGGTGCCCAGCACCACCAGCAGCGCGGTGGCGGTGAACACTTCCGGGCTGCGGGTGCGGGCAATGATGCCGAACACCTTGCGCAGCACCGGCCGCCCGCACAGGATCACCACCGCCAGCGCGCCCAGCGCCACGGCCGCGTCTTCCCAGCGCAGGGTTTCGTTCTTCACCCCGCCCAGCAGCGGAATGGCGGCCAGCAGCGGGATCGCGATCAGGTCCTGGAACAGCAGGATGGCAAAGCCCAGGCGGCCATGGTCGCTGTTGATCGCCTTGTGCTCGGACAGCAGCTGCAGGCCCACCGCGGTGGACGACAGGGCCAGCGCGATGCCGACCACCAGCGCGCTCTTCCACTGGAAGTGGTCGAGCAGCAGCAGGCTGCCCAGCACCAGACCGGACAGCGCCACCTGCGCCGCGCCGGCCCCGAACACCGAACGGCGCATCACCTTCAGGCGCGACGGCGACAGTTCCAGGCCGATCACGAACAGCAGCATCACCACGCCGATCTCGGCCGCACCCAGGATGCGGTCGGCGTCCTGCACGAAGCCCAGCCCATCCGGACCCAGCACCACGCCCGCCGCCAGGTAGCCCAGCACCGCACCAAAGCCGAACTTCTTGAACACCGGCACCGCGATCACCGCGGCCAGCAGCAGCACCAGCGCCAGTTCAAGACCACCGCTATGCATGGGAATACCTGGTCATCGCGGGGGCCCGGGTGTGTGCGTTCAGATGGGGGGCGCGGCCGTGTTGGCCACCCGCTCATTATGCGCGCCTGCCCGTGCACGAACGGCAACGGTCGGGGTCAGATCCCCGTGCGAAGCAGGGGGCTCTGGCCCCAAGGCCACCTGACCCGCGGCCCGGGCCCGGGTTGACCGGGCGTGCCGGCAGGTCCAGACTGCCCGCCGCTGCCGGTCGCGCCGTTGTCCAGCGTGTCAGGCAGTACACCCATCCGGAGTCCCCAACCCATGTCCAGCGACAGTAGAAGTCGACCTCGTTCGACGCCAGCGATGGCGACCGCCTGATATCGGGTCGGTTTGCCTGCGTTGGCGTTGCGCGAGGTCGCATCCCCACAAGGCAAGCCCATGAACCAGAAGCAACTGCTGCGCCCGGTGGCCGACGCCGCTGCCCTCGCCGCACCCCTGGCCAACTACAACACCGCTGACGCGGTGGAGTTCCTCAACACGCTGGACCTGGAGCGCGCCGCCGAAACGCTGGCCGCGCTGTCGTTGCCGCGTGCAGTGAAGATGCTCGAAGCACCGGAACTGCACCGCAGTGGCGAACTGGTGGCCGCGCTGCCGCCGGCCCGCGCCGCGGCGCTGCTGGGGCTGATGGCCGACGACCGCGCCACCGACATCGTCCACGAGCTGGATGAAGACGAGCGCGCGCGGCTGATCCCGCTGCTGGGCAGCGATGCCCGCCAGGCCATCCAGACGCTGCTGAGTTATCCGCCGAACACCGCCGGCGCGCTGATGACCACCGAGTTCGTCGCCGTGCCCGCCACCTGGACCGTGGCCCAGACCCTGCAGCACATCCGCCAGGTCGAGCGCACCCGCGAAACCGTGTACGCCATCTACGTGCTGGACCCGGCCAGCCAGCAGCTGCAGCAGGTGGTGACCATGCGTCGGCTGATCACCGGCCTGCCGGAGGAATCGATCCTCGATGTGGCCCAGGTCAATCCGCCGGTCACCGTCGATGCCCTGCTGGACCAGGAAGAAGTGGCGCGGCTGATCCGCCGCCACGATCTGCTGGCCATTCCGGTGGTCGATGCGCAGCAGCACCTGCTGGGCATCGTCACCGTCGACGACGTGCTCGACGCACTCATCGAGGAATCGACCGAGGACGCGCACAAGTTCGGCGGCATGGAAGCGCTGGACAAGCCCTACATGCAGATCGGCTTCTTCGAGATGCTGCGCAAGCGCGCCGGCTGGCTGAGCGTGCTGTTCCTCGGCGAGATGCTCACCGCCAGCGCGATGCAGCACTACGAGGACGAACTGGCGCGCGCGGTGGTGCTGACCCTGTTCATTCCGCTCATCATGAGCTCGGGCGGCAACTCCGGTTCGCAGGCCACCTCGCTGCTGATCCGCAGCCTGGCCCTGCGCGAGCTGCGGTTGAGCGACTGGTGGAAGGTGGCGTTGCGCGAAGTACCGACCGGCATGGTGCTGGGCGCCATCCTCGGCTGCCTGGCCATCGTGCGCATCGTCATCTGGCAGCTGGGCGGCCTGCATGACTACGGCGAGCACTGGATCCTGCTGGCCATCACCATCGGCGCGGCACTGGTGGGCATCGTCACGTTCGGTTCGCTGTCCGGTTCGATGCTGCCCTTCATCCTCAAGCGTCTGGGCTTCGACCCGGCCAGCGCCTCGGCCCCGTTCGTGGCCACCCTGGTGGACGTGACCGGGCTGGTGATCTACTTCAGCATCGCCGCCCTCATTCTGCACGGGACGCTGCTGTAACCAGGCCGTCATCCACGCATGGCGTGGATCTACGGGTGCATCGCCGCCCTCATTCTGCACGGCACGCTGCTGTAACCGGGCCGTCATCCACGCATGGCGTGGATCTACTTGTAGTAGATCCACGCCATGCGTGGATGCGGTGTGCCAGGGGGCCTGCGCACGATCATGCCGCTGCAGCGCCAGTCCGTGTACCGTAGGCGCATGAGTACCTACCACCTGCAGTCTGTGTTCCGTCCACAGTCGGTCGCGGTGATCGGCGGCAGCCCACGTGAACGCTCGGCCGGCCGCGCGGTGATGCGCAACCTGCGGGGCACCGGATTCCCCGGCAAGGTGGCGTGGATCAACCCGCGCCACGCCGAGATCGATGGCATCCGGACGGTCAAGCGGCTGAAGGACCTCGACTGGGTGCCTGACCTGGTGGTCATCACCGCCCCCGCAGCGATCGTGCCGCAGGTGGTGCGTACCGCCGCCGAACGCGGCGTGCAGGCAGCCATCATCCTCACCGCGCACCTGGGCGAAGGCCCGGAATCGCTGTCGGCACAGGTCGAAGCGGTGGCGCGCAGGCACGGCCTGCGCATCCTCGGCCCGCACTGCCTGGGTGTCATCGCGCCGCATGCACGGCTCAACGCCAGCATCGCCGCGCATTTCCCGCAGGCCGGTGACCTCGCGCTGATCTCCGAATCCTCGGCCATTGCCGCTGCCCTGGTGGAATGGGGCGTGGCCCGCTCGGTCGGCTTTTCCGCCGTGGTCTCGCTGGGCGACACGATGGACGTCGACTTCGGCGACCTGCTCGACTACTTCGCCACCGACTACCGCACCCGCGCCATCCTGCTCTACGTCGAGCACATCAAGGACGCGCGCAAGTTCATGTCGGCCGCGCGTGCCGCTGCGCGCGCCAAGCCCGTGGTGGTGGTGAAATCCGGTCGCGCTGAACGCGTGCAGCCCGGCAGCGCCGATACCCACGTGCAGGCGCTGGCCCGCGCCGATGATGTCTACGGCGCCGCCTTCAACCGCGCCGGCCTGCTGCGCGTCAGTGCGCTGGACGAACTGTTCACTGCGGCCGAAACCCTGGGCCGCCTGGGTACGTTCCCGGGCCGCCGTTTGGCCGTTCTCAGCAACGGTGGCGGCGTCGGCCGCCTGGCCGTGGACCAGCTGGTGGCTCTGCGTGGCACCCTCGCGCAGCTGTCCGACAGCACCGTGGAAACGCTGGACAAGGTGCTGCCGCAGGGCTGGTCGCGCAGCAACCCGGTCGACATCGTGGTCGACGCCGACGGCGACCGCTATGCCGCCGCCATCGAAGCACTGCTGGCCGACAACGAGAACGATGCGGTGATGGTGGTCAACGTGCCCACCGCGTTCACCTCATCGGCCGATGCCGCGCAGGCACTGACCCGCACGCTGGGCCTGCGCCCGCGCCACCACCGCGACAAGCCGGTGTTCGCGGTCTGGCTGGGCAACGATGACCAGGCCACCGCCACGCTCAACGCCGCGCGGGTGCCGACCTATCCCACCGAAGCCGAAGCCGTGCGTGGCTTCCAGCATCTGGTGCGCTACCGCGAAGCGCAGAACGCGCTGATGGAAACCCCGCCCAGCCTGCCGCAGGATTTCAGCGTGGATACCGCGCGGGCGCGCACCCTGGTCGATGCGGCGCTGGCCAACGGCCAGCACTGGCTGGATCCGCTGGCCACCCATGAACTGCTCAAGGCCTACGGCATTCCCTCCGCGCCGGTGATGCATGCGCGTGATGCGCACGAAGCAATGGACCTGGCCCAGCCGCTGCTGGAGCGCGGCGCCACGGTTGCGCTGAAGATCCTGTCGCCGGATATTCCGCACAAATCCGAAGTGGATGGCGTGCGCCTGAACCTGGCGACCCTGCCGGCCGTGCAGAGCGCCGCCATCGCCATCCTTGAACGTGCCCGCCAGCTGCGCCCGGACGCCCGCATCGACGGCTTGCTGGTACAGCCGACCATCGTCCGCCCGAAAGCGCGCGAGATCATCGTCGGCATCGCCGATGACGCAACCTTCGGCCCGGTGATCGTGGTCGGCCGTGGCGGCACTGCCGTGGAAGTGATCAACGACAAGGCGCTGGCGCTGCCGCCGCTGGACCTGCGCCTGGCCCATGAACTGATCGGCCAGACCCGAGCCTCGCGCATCCTCAAGGCCTATGGCGATGTGCCCGCCGCCGACGAGCGCGCACTGGCGCTGGCCCTGGTGAAGCTGGCCCAGCTGGCGGCCGACATACCCGAAGTGCGTACGCTGGACATCAATCCGCTGCTGGTGGACAGCAAGGGCATCCTCGCCCTCGATGCACGCGTGGCCATTGCACCCTCGCGCATCCTGCACAAGGGCCGTGGCCACCCGCGCTTCTCGGTATTCCCGTACCCCAAGGAGTGGGAGCGCACCCTCGAGCTGTCCGACGGCGGTCGCGCCTTCGTGCGCCCGGTACGGCCTGAGGACGACGCACTGTTCCGCGCCTTCTTCGCCCGCGTCAGCGATGAGGATCTGCGGCTGCGCTTCTTCCAGTCGGTGAAGCACTTCAGCCACGAGTTCATCGCCCGCCTGACCCAGCTCGACTACGCGCGCTCGATCGCGCTGGTGGCCATCGACCCGCGCAGTGGCGACATGCTCGGCGCGGTGCGCCTGCATGCCGACGCCGATTACAACCGCGGCGAGTACGGCATCCTGATCCGCTCGGACCTGAAGGGCCACGGCATCGGCTGGCGCCTGATGGCGATCATGATCGAGTACGCCAAGTGGCTGGGGCTGGCCGTGGTGGAAGGCCAGGTGCTGCGCGAGAACAGCACCATGCTGGCGATGTGCCAGAGCCTGGGCTTCAAGACCAAGCTGGACCCGGACGACCCCACGGTGATGATGGTGACCCTGCCGGTGCAGGAGGTCGAAGTGCCTGCACCGCACTTGTAGAGTCGAGCCATGCTCGACTGCTCTGCGCACCGCAGTCGAGCAAGCTCGACTCTACGACCAGATTACCGCAACGGCTCCACCACCACCGCCGTGCCATAGCACAGCACTTCGGTCAGCCCGGTCATCACATCGGTGGCGTCGTAGCGCATGCCGATGATGGCGTTCGCCCCCAACTGCCGCGCGTGCTTGACCATGTCGCGGTAGGTTTCCTCGCGGGCCTGCTCGCACAGCTCGGTGTAGATGGTGATGTTGCCGCCGAAGATCGTCTGGATGCCGCCCAGGAAGTTGCCGACGATCGAGCGCGAGCGCACGGTGATGCCGCGCACCACGCCCAGGCTGCGCGCCACGCGGTAGCCGGGCAGCTCGAAGGCGGTGGTGACCAGGGAATCCTCGAAGCGCAGCGCCGGAGGGGAGGGGGTGCCGCTGTTGTAGGGGTCTGCCATGGTGCTGCCTTCTGTAGAGTCGAGCCATGCTCGACTGCCCTTTGTAGACTGGGCTGTTAGAGCAGTCGAGCAAGCTCGACTCTACAACGCAACGGCCCGTTGCGGCATGGCCGCACCCACCCTGCCGCGCGACAATACCCGCCATGACCAACCGTATCCCCCTGCTGCTGCTCCCCGGCCTGCTCAACGACGCCGAGCTGTGGCGCGCGCAGCTGGCCGACCTGGCCGACATCGCCGACTGCACCGTGGGCGACCAGACCCGTGGCGAGACCCTGCAGGCCGTGGCCGAGGACGTGCTGGCGCAGGCCCCCGAGCGCTTCGCCCTGGCCGGCTTCTCGCTGGGCGGCTTTGTTGCCCAGCAGATCCTGCGCATCGCGCCCGAGCGGGTCCTGCGGCTGGCGCTGGTCGATACCTCGATCCATGCCGATTCACCCGAGCGCGCCGAGCAGCGCCGCAGCCAGCGTGCCAGCGTGCGCCTGCCGGGGAAGTTCCATGGCTTCGGCGATGCCTTGATGCGCAGCTACATCGATGCATCGCGCCTGGACGACTACGTGCTGGTGCAGCGCGTGCGCGACATGACCGCACGCTTGGGCGCGGAGGTGTTCGTGCGCCAGAGCGGCCTGGAACGCCGCGATGGGCACGACGTGCTGGCCGCGTACCGCGATCCGCTGCTGATCGTCTGTGGTGCGAACGACCGCATCACGCCACTGGCGGTGAGCGAGGAAATGCACGCGCTGGTGCCGCAGTCACAGCTGGTGGTGGTGCCCGATTGCGGGCACCTGGCACCGATGGAAAGGCCGGATGAGGTCAGTGCGGCGATGCGCGGGTGGTTGTCTGCGGATTGACGTTGGCTGGCGGAATCGGGGGTTCGTTCCATCCCAGCCTGTTGTAGGCGTGGTAGCGCAGCACACCGATACGCTCGTGGAGCATGACGTCCACCAGCAACAGATTGAAGGCCGACGGAAGCCAGCCGGGTGCGGCGCCGAGCCGGTCGCTGGGAAGACCCTCTGCATTCACGCCAAAGTGCCGGAAGTAAAGCCGGCTGCGATCAAGGTGAAGGCCTGAGGTCACCAGCACAACGCGGGGTGCGTCCGAGCGGAGCATTGCGGCCGTGTTGCGGGCGTTCTGCCAGGTGTTCGCGCTGGCCGCTTCCTGCATGATCTGGTCCATCGGCACGCCCAGTGCGACCAGTTGGCGCGCGTAGACATCAGCCTCGCTGGTCTGCCCTCCCTGTGGGGCACCACCGCTGACGATGACTCTGCAGGGTTCGCGTCGCCGCTGGCACTGGAGATAGCGCTGCGCTGTCACCAGCAATCGGCTGTATCCCGCCAGGCCGGGACTGGAGCCTTGGGCGTGGCGCTCGATACCTCCGGCCAGCAGCACGATCACGGTGTCCGGGTGCGCTTCGTTCTCCGTGTCGGTTGGGATGGCCTGCGCGCGATCGAGCATCCAATGGGTTACCGGCGCCGTGGCGCTGGACAGGATCGCCAAAGGGAGCAGGGACAGCAGGGCTGCCGTGCGACGCAGGCGGGTGGCAATCATTGCAGCACATGCCAGCAGCATGAGAGTCGAAAATGCCAGCACGGTGCACCTCCGGGCAGTTTGAAAGGATTCTGATGGCGCGACGCTTTCGTTGCGTGGATGCTGGATGCCATGGATCTGAAGCGGCTGTCACCCTTGGCAAGAGCGAGCGTCATCCTTGGGGGCGTATTGCTTGGAACTGTGCTTGGTTGGCTGCTCTCCGAGCAGTTTCCCGGCGTATTCGCGCTCATCCATGAGCGGATGCAGTAGTACTCCGGGGGGAGCTTGGTGTCGCATACGGCCCTGCAGCGAATCGTGTGTGACCGCGAGTGGCATGCAGGAACAGGTCGCATGCGACAGATGAAGGAGAACCATGCGCACCACAAAACGGCCTGCGGTACCGAGCGGAGGGACAGCGTCCACCGAGGGTCCAGAACTTGGGGAGCGATCAATGCTTCGGCTGATTGCATCCACCTCGCCCTCTGAGCTCCCCGGGTTCGTGGCAGCGTTGAATGAAGCCATTGATCGCTGGGCGACGGCGGCGGTGAGCGAGCCTGCCAGTGACCTGGAGGCAGAGCTGACGCGGTTGCATGCGCTGAAGAGCATTACCTCGGCACTGGGCAGCCTGATGATCGCCAGTGCGTGCGAGGACCTGGCTGACTGCCTCCGGTCAGGTGTGGAAACCGATGTCGTACGGCGGCGATCACGCGCTGTCGCTGCCTCGGCACAACGTCTTCTGCAACGCTCCATCAACCTGCACAGATGAGAGAGATACGCCATGCGAGATGACCCGTACCATGGGCCCGGTGCGGGCCCTGCCGCACTGCTTCAAGCCGCGCGCACACTGGAGATGCATCGGCTCGCATTGTTGCTTTCCTGCCTCCAGGAGCCGCGTGCCAGTCTGTTCAGAGTGGTCCTGCAAGCGATGGCCACGCTGTGGTGCTGGCTCTGGATTGATGGACCCCAACCGGTGCTGGCCAACGAGGTCGAGCGGGTACTACCCGTGTCCATTGCTCTTCTGCTGCTGTCTGCGGCATGGGCGCTATGGGTCAATGTCTTCAAGCATCGGGGTACGGCATGGCGTGACGCGGCCGGTCTGCTGCTCAGTCTGGCCATGGTCACGATGCAGGTCGATGCCGCCTTCATCCTTCTGATGACGCTCAACGCAACGCTGCCGTTTCTCGTGATCGCCGCGACCGCCATCTATGGACGCAAGGCGATGGTTCCGGCAATCGCTGCGACGGCGCTGGGACTGCTGTGGGCGGCGCCGCAGGGCTACTGGCTGTCCCGACCGGCCTACCTTGCGTATGCCTTGGCCTTGACGATCCTGCTGCCCGCCGTGGTGGCCACCATGGTTGCCGCCATGCGTGACATTGCGCTTCGCGCGGTTGCTTCCCGCCAAGCGCAGGGCAGATTCGTGGGAACGATGAGCCACGAACTGCGTACCCCCTTGAACGCCATCATCAACGGTATCCACTTGCTGGAAGTGGATACCGCCACCCTCGCCCAGCGCAGCTCGCTCGCAGTGGTGGCCAGGCAGGCGCGGGCGTTGCGGCACCGCATTGACGACGTCCTGGATGTGGCCAGCATTGATGGTGGCAAACTCCGGCTTCGCCCCCAGCCTTGTTCGTTGGCTTCCCTTCTTGACGCGATGCAGGCCAGCTGCGTACCGGCTGCGGCAGAGAGGGGGGTGCTGCTGAGTGTGGAGCAATGCGATCCTGCGGCGTGGATGCTGGTCGATGCAGGACGGGTCGAACAGGTGATGACCAATCTTGTCTGCAATGGCATCAAGTTCAGCCCGATGGGCGGGGAGACGCGCGTGTCGGTGGACGCCAGCCGCACCGCTGAGGCGTGGCAGGTCCGCATTGTCGTCTCCGATTCCGGCTGCGGTGTTGACGAGCGTGATCGACATGCGATCTTCTCGCCATTCGTGCAGGTAAGCGAGGGCGATGCGCGCTGCGAGCAGGGCGTAGGCCTTGGGCTCTACATCGTGCGACTGATCACCGATGCCATGGGCGCGACGATTGGTGTAGGTCGCAGCGAATGGGGCGGGGCCTCGTTCGAGTGGTGCTTCACTGCCCCGGTTGCTGCCGTTGGAGAATCGGCACCTTCGCTTGAGGAACTGTTCAAGGCTCATGCAAGCGCGGTGCGACCCTTGCATTGTCTGTTGTTCGAAGATGTGGAGACCAACCGGCAGGTGGTCGAGCGCTTGATCGAGTGTGCAGGTCATCGGCTGAGCTGTCGGCGCGATGGACGTGATGCGCACGCCGCAATGGCGGCGCTGGCTCCCGACGTGGTGTTGCTTGACCTTCACATGCCGGGCTGCAGTGGCTGGGAGGTGCTGGAGGCAGCCGGATGCAGGGCCGGGGGCCCGCCTATCCTGGTGATGAGCGCCGACACACGCCTGCAGGTCATCGAACGGGCACACGCCCTGGGTGCCGCCGGCTTCCTGTGCAAGCCCTTGGATGTGCAGGAGGTACTGGACGCCCTTCGCAGGATTTCACGCGGGCAACAATAGGGCCGGACGGTGCCGGCCCCATCGTCATCGGTGGATTCCCGAAGGGTCTCTCAATCCCAGGCCGGCGCAATACCTTCCGGGTTGGCCAGGCGATGGCCGCGGTCCAGCTTGGCGATCTGCGCCATGTCGTCCTCGGTCAGGCGGATGGCGGCCGCTTCCAGGTTGCTGGCCAGGTTCTCGCGCTTGGTCGACGACGGAATCACCGCAAAGCCCTGCTGCAGCGCTCACGCCAGCGCGATCTGTGCCGGGGTGGCCTGGTGGCGGCCGGCGATGCCCTGGATCACCGGGTCCTTGATCACCTCACCGTAGGCCAGGCTCATGTACGCGGTGATCTGGATGCCGTTGTCCTGCAGGAACTTCACCAGCAGGCGGTTCTGCAGGTACGGATGGATCTCGATCTGGTTGGTGGCGATGGCGCCGGCACCCAGGATGCCGATCGCCTTGCGGGTCTGGGCGATAGTGAAGTTGGAAATGCCGATCTCGCGGGTCAGGCCCTGCGCCTTGGCCTCGGCCAGTGCGGTCAGGTATTCCTCCATCGGCACATCCACCTTGTCGTTCGGCGACGGCCAGTGGATCAGGGTCAGGTCGACCTGCTCGGTACGCAGCTTTTCCAGGCTGGTACGCAGGCTGGCCAGCAGCGCATCGCGCTTGAATTCGGTGATCCACACCTTGGTGGTCAGGTAGATCTCATCGCGCGGCACGCCGGATTCGGCAATGGCCTGGCCGACCTCGGCTTCATTGCCGTAGATCTGCGCGGTGTCGATGGCGCGGTAGCCAACGTCCAGCGCATTGCGCACCGAATCGATCACGGTCTGGTCTTTCAGGCGGAAGGTGCCAAGACCAAAGGCGGGGACAGTCATGGGAAGCTCCAGCAGAGGGGAGGGATGCGGGAATATCCGGCAAGGGTAGGGCAGTGCCTGCATGCATGCCGGCAACGGTGCATTGCATCACCGTACCGGCGCGCGGCCGGTACGGCGTGTCATCGCTCAGTGCGCTGTCACCGCAACGCCTTCGGCACGATCATCAATGCCATCGCGGCGGTCCAGGCGGCCACTGAGCGCGGTCAGCGCATACGCCACCAGCACCACCAGCGCGCCCAGCCACGGCGTGTGCATCAGGCCGATGTGCTCCACCACCAGGCCGCCCAGCGAGGCACCCAGGGCGATGCCGATGTTGAACGCGGCGATGTTCAGGCCCGAGGCCACATCGGTGGCCTGCGGTGCGTAGCGCTGTGCCTGCTTGACCACGTACACCTGCAGGCCCGGCACGTTGCCGAACGCCACCGCGCCCAGGGCCAGCACGGTCAGCAGCATCAGCCACGTGTTGTACGCGGTGAAGGTGAGCAGGAACAGCACGATGGCCAGCAGCGCGAAGATCCGCTTGAGCGCCGGCACCGGGCCCAGGCGGTCAGCCAGGCGGCCGCCCCACAGGTTGCCGATGGCCACCGACACGCCATATACCAGCAGCACCAGGCTGACTGCGTTGGCCGAAAAGCCGGTCACGTCCTGCAGGATCGGCGCCAGGTAGGTGAAGGCCAGGAAGGTACCGCCGTAGCCCAGCGCGGTCATTGCATAGACCAGCAGCAGGCGCGGCTGCGCCAGGACGCCCAGCTGCTGGCGGAAGCTGGCCGGTGCGCTCTGCGGCACGTTGCGCGGCACGAACAGCAATGCACCCAGCAGGGCGACCACGCCCAGCGCGGCCACGGCCAGGAAGGTCGCGCGCCAGCCCAGGTGCTGGCCGATGAAGGTGCCCAGCGGCACGCCGGTCACCAGGGCCACGGTCAGGCCGGTGAACATGATGGCGATCGCGCTGGCGGCCTTTTCCTTCGGTACCACCGCCGTGGCGATGATCGAGCCGATGGAGAAGAACACGCCATGGGCCAGGCCGGTGAGGATCCGCGCGGCGATCAGCGAGGTGTAGCCCGGTGCCATCCAGGCGATGACGTTGCCGGCGGTGAACAGCACCATCAGCGCCACCAGCAGCTGCTTGCGCGGCACCCGGCCGGTCAGTGCGGTCAGCACCGGTGCACCGATGGCCACGCCCAGGGCGTACAGGGAAACCAGCAGGCCGGCCGAAGGCAGGCTGACGTGCAGGTCGGCGGCGATGGTGGGGATCAGGCCGACGATGACGAATTCGGTGGTACCGATGGCGAAGGCGCCGAGGGTCAAGGCCAGCAGGGCGAGGGGAATGCCACGGGTCATGGCAGGCTCCGGAGGGAAGGAAGGCGCGCAGTGTGCGCGGCGCACCTTTGCCGAAAAACCAGTCTTCACGCCAATCACTCTTGCCTGGTGGTCAATAATGGCGGCATGAAGACCACCCTCGACGAAATGCAGGCCTTCCTGGCGGTGATCGACAGCGGCTCGATCAGTGCCGCCGCCGAGCAGCTGGGGCAGACGCCTTCAGGCGTCAGCCGCGCGCTGGGCCGGCTGGAAGACAAGCTGGGCACCACGCTGCTGACCCGCACCACCCGCCGCCTGCACCTGACGGCCGAAGGCGAGGCCTATGTGCGGCACGCGCGGGCGATCATCGATGCGGTGGAATCGGCCGAGGAACAGATGGCGGCGCGCCGCGAACGCCCGGCCGGGCGGCTGCGCGTGGATGCGGCCATGCCCTTCGTACTGCACGTGATCGCGCCGCTGGTGGCCAGCTATCGCGCGCGCTACCCGGAAGTGCAGTTGGAGTTGAACAGTTCCGAGCGCTACATCGACCTGCTGGAACGGCGTACCGATCTGGCCATCCGCATCGGCCCGCTGGCCGACTCGACGCTGCATGCGCGCTCGCTGGGGCGCTGCCGACTGCAGCTGGTGGCCAGCCCGGCCTACCTGGCCGCGCACGGCGAACCGGCCAGCGCGGCGGCGCTGGGCCAGCACACGCTGCTGAGCTTCAATGAACCGGAATCACTGAACCGCTGGCCGCTGCCCGGCGATGCCGACGGCCAGCTGCTGGTGCGCCCCGATGTGGCCGTATCCAGTGGTGAAACCCTGCGCCGGCTGGCGGTGGAAGGCGTGGGCATCACCTGCCTGTCCGACTTCGTGACCGAGCGCGACCGCGCCGCCGGCACGCTGGTGCCGGTGCTGGCTGCGCAGACGCTGGATGTGTACCAGCCCATCCATGCGGTGTATTACCGCAACACTGCGGTGTCGGCGCGCATCAGTTCGTTCCTGGATCATCTGGGCGATGCGATGGCGCAGAGCGACTACCTGCGCTGAGGTGAGCCGAGCGTAGGCTCGGCTCTACAGATCCCGCGCGATGGTAGCGCCGGGCCATGCCCGGCGGATCTCTCATGCGGCGCGCGGCAACCCACTTCTGGTCACCGTCGCCGCACTCGACAGGTCGAACACGTCCACCGCTTCGATCAACCGGTCGGCCTGCTGTTCCAGGCTGCGTGCGGCGGCGCTGGCTTCTTCCACCAGCGCGGCATTCTGCTGGGTGGTGCCATCCATCTGGATGACGGTCTGGCTGACCTGGTCGATGCCCGCGCTCTGTTCCTGCGATGCCGCGGAAATCTCGGCCATGATGTCGGTCACGCGCTGTACCGATGCCACGATCTCGGCCATGGTGTCGCCGGCCTGGCGCACACGCTGCGCGCCGTGGCCGACCTGTTCCACCGAGGCTTCGATCAGGGCCTTGATCTCCTTGGCTGCAGCCGCCGAACGCTGCGCCAGCGTGCGCACCTCGCTGGCCACCACGGCGAAGCCGCGGCCCTGTTCACCGGCCCGCGCGGCTTCCACGGCGGCGTTCAGGGCCAGGATGTTGGTCTGGAACGCGATGCCGTCGATTACGCTGATGATCTCGGCGATCTGCCGCGACGAGGTTTCGATCGCACTCATCGTCACCACCACCTGGCCGACCACGTCGCCGCCCTGCGAGGCCACGCTGTGTGCGCCGATCGCCAGCTGGTTGGCCTGGCGCGCGTGTTCGGCGTTCTGGCGCACGGTGGAGGTCAGTTCCTCCATCGATGCAGCGGTCTCTTCCAGGTTGGCCGCCTGCTGCTCGGTGCGGCGCGACAGATCGTTGTTGCCGGCGGCGATTTCCGCCGCGGCGGTGTGGATGTTGCCCGAGGTGTGCTTGATGTCGGTGACGATGGTGGCCAGCTGTGCGGCCGTGGTGTTGGCATCACCGGCGATGCGCGCGAACACGCCCTGGAAGTCACCCTGCATGCGTGCACCCAGGCGCCCATCGGCAATGGCGCGCAGCATGCCCGACACCTCGCCCAGGTTCTGTTCGGTGGTCTGCATCAGGCGGTTCAGGCCATCGACCATGGCGCGGAAATCGTGGTCGAAGCGCGCGCTGTCACCGCGCTGGCTGAAGTCGCCAGCGGCGGCGGCACCGGCCAGGCGGCGGATCTCGCCATTGATCGCGGCCAGATTGTGCTTCACCGCATCCAGTGCTTCGGTGATCACCGCCTTCTCGCCGGGAAGGCGCTCCATGTCCTGGCTGAGGTCGCCCACTGCATAGCGGCCCATGATCGCGATCGCGCGCATCTTCACCTGGATGTGCGCATCGACCAGCGCATTGCTGTCGGCCACCATGCGGCCGTACGCGCCGGGGAAGGCGCCGGCATCCATGCGGTGGCTGATGCTGCCGGCGTCATGCGCCTGCGCCATCGCCGCCTGTGCCGACAGCACGCCGCGCAGGCTGCCTTGCACTGCCTGCATGGCCTGCGCCAGGCGACCGATCTCATCGCGGCTGCGCACCTGCACCACATGGTCCAGATCGCCGGCCGCCACGGCCCGCGCCGCGGCTTCCACTGCCAGCACCGGCTGCACCACCGCGCGCCGCAGCCACCAGCCCAGGCCGACCAGCAGCAGCACCGATGCGGCGATGGTCAGCCCCGCCGACAGCACCAGCGTGCGGCGTGCCTGCTGCGAGCGTGCGCTCACTGCAGCCTCGGCCACCTGCGATGCATGCGTACTCAGGCCATCCAGTGCCGCCGCCACGGGGCGGTCCTTGCCACGCACCAGGGTGTCGCCGGCGGCGGGGTCGTAGCCGGCCTCGGCAAATGCCTGCAGCGCGGCGTGATAGTCCTTCTGCAGCTGCGCATGCAGGCCGATGAAGGCCTGCGCCCGTTCACGCGTGCGTGCATCGGGGCTGCCGGTCAGGCTCTGGGCCAGGGTGTCCACCAGCTTCCCTTCGTCATCAAAGGCCTGCAGGTGGCGCTGCCGCAATGCATCGTCGTGGCCGCGCAGCAGCACGTTCTTCCATTCCTGTACCTGGCCGCGGAACTCGCGCTGCAGGCGTTCGGCGTCGCGGCTGTGGGCGACTTCCGGCGGGACGTCGGCGGACAGCTTCAGCCACGCCGATGCCAGGCCCGCCAGGGCGCACAGCAGGACAATGGCCAGACCAACGGAAACAGCACCAAGCAGCTTCGACTGCAGCCGCGGCGCACTGGAGGAGGCTTTCATGGAACGAAATCTCGGAAGGGGGGCGATGCGGTATCGACCGTCCTTGAGCGTCCTGAAGTGCGAAGTCGATCACATTACCGTTCCGTTTAGAGAGGTGAAGGAAATGTTTAATAGGACAGATGTGTCCATATGGAACGAAAAGGGACCCTCGACAGCAGGTTTAAATGTAACTATTGTAGTTACATGAAATCCGCGAGCCCGCTCTCAGACGCCCTGCACGTGATGGCCCACCTGGTCGGCCAGCAGGGGCCGCGCACCTCCGAACAGCTGGCCACCTGCCTGCCGACCCACCCGGTGGTGATCCGCCGGTTGCTGGCACAGATGCACAAGGCCGGCCTGGTGCGCAGCACCCGTGGCCATGGCGGTGGCAGCCAGCTGGCACGCGACCCCGCGCAGATCAGCCTGCACGACATCTATCGGGCTGTCGGCGCACCGCCGATGGTCCATGTCGGCAACCGCGACAACGGCGGCGGCTGCCCGATCCAGCACCTGGTCAACCAGGCCCTGGAAGACGGCGCACGCGAGGCCCAGCGCCTGCTCGAAGCGCGGCTGCAGGCCACCACCCTGGACCAGCTGGGTGCCGACTTCGCCCGCCATCTTGCCCACCACCGTTCCCTGGAAGGTCACCATGAATCCTGATGTCCTCATCGTCGGCGGCAGCTACGCCGGCATTGCCGCGGGCCTGATCCTGGCGCGTGCGCGCCGCCCGGTCACGATCATCGACAGCGGCCTGCCGCGCAACCGCGCTGCCAGCCACTCGCACGGCGTGCTGGGCCAGGACGGCGTCAGCGGTGCCGAACTGCTGAAGAACGCGCGCCAGCAGCTGCTCGATTACCCCAGCGTGCGCTGGGTGCAGGGCGAAGTAGTGCAGGCGCAGTCCAGCGCCGACGGTGTGGAAGTGCGCACCGCCGATGGCCAGGTGCTGGCCGCACGCAAACTGCTGTTGGCCACCGGCATTGCCGACCAGCTGCCCGAACTGCCCGGCCTGGCCGAACGCTGGGGCAGCACCGTGCTGCACTGCCCCTACTGCCATGGCTATGAAGTCGGTGGCGGTGCCATCGGCCTGCTCGGCGGCCACCCGATGTCGGCCGCCAAGGCGCCGTTGTTTGCCGAATGGGGCAACGTCACCTTCTTCAGCCAGGGCCTGCCGATCAGCGATGAAGAACGGGCCGCCATGCAGCAGCGCGGTGTACAGATTGAAACCACTCCGGTGGTGGGCGTGCAGGGCGACCAGCCCACGTGGCTGGAAGTGGAACTGGCCGATGGTCGCCGCATCGCCCAGCGCGCCCTGTTCGTTCCGGCCATGCAGCAGATGGCAACGCCGCTGGTGCAGCAGCTCGGCTGTACGCTGGTGGAAAGCATGATGGGCGTACTGGTGGAGGTCGACATGATGAAGCAGACCTCGGTGCCGAACGTATACGCCGCCGGTGACGCGACCACGGTGGGCAACATCACCCTGGCCATGGCCGAAGGCGTACGCGCCGGCATTGGCGTGCATCACGCGCTGGTGGGCGAAGACAGCCTGCCGCGTTGAATGCGCGGCAGGCCGTCCTGGGTGATACCGAACGTGGTCGGCGCCGTTTCATCCACGCATGGCGTGGATCTACTGCAAGCGGCGCCATCACCCCTTCACGCACAGCACCTGCCGCAGCGTGTGCACCACGTCGACCAGGTCCAGCTGCGCTGCCATCACATCATCAATGGATTTGTACGCCGCCGGTGACTCGTCCAGCACGCCGCTGTCCTTGCGGCATTCCACATGTGCCGTCGCTTCCCGGTGCTGGGCCAGGGTGATCTGCTGGCGCGCGGCACCGCGGCTCATCACCCGCCCGGCGCCGTGGCTGCAGCTGTGGAAGCTGTCCTCGTTGCCCTTGCCGCGCACGATGTAGCTGCGCGTGCCCATGCTGCCGGGAATGATGCCCAGCTCGCCCTCGCGCGCACTCACCGCGCCCTTGCGCGTCACCAGCAGCTCCTGCCCGTTGTGCGTTTCCTTCTGCACGTAGTTGTGGTGGCAGTTCACCGCCATCGCCGCCAGCTGGAACTTCGGCAGGCGGTAGCGCATCTCGGCCAGCACCCGCGACATCATCGCCTCGCGGTTCTGCCGCGCGTAGTCCTGCGCCCACGTCACCGCTTCCACGTAGTCGTCGAACAACGGCTCGCCTTCCATGAAGAAGGCCAGGTCCTTGTCCGGCAAGTGGAAGCCGAGCACCCGGCGCTCCAGCTCACGGCGCGCCTGCTCGATGAAGTAGGTGCCGATCAGGTTGCCGGTACCGCGCGAGCCACTGTGCAGCATCACCCACACCGTATCGGTCTCGTCCAGGCACAGCTCGATGAAGTGGTTGCCGCCACCCAGCGTACCCAGCTGGCGGTCGAGCTTGTCGGTGCGGATCTTCCGGTGCTTGTCCTTGATCTTCTCCAGGCCGGCGGCCAGGCCGGACTGCACCAGCCGGGTGTGGATGCTGTCGGGCATGCGGTGATGCTCGCCGCCGCGCCCATTGCCGACCGGGATGCTGCGCTCGATGCTGTTGCGCAGCTGCCGAAGGTCATCGGGCAGGTCGTTGGCGCGCAGCGTGGTACGCACCGCCGCCATGCCGCAGCCGATATCCACGCCCACGGCCGCAGGAATGATCGCACCGCGGGTCGGGATCACCGAGCCGACGGTTGCGCCCTTGCCCAGGTGCACGTCGGGCATGACCGCCACCCACGGCCCGACGAACGGGATCGCGGCGATGTTGCGCAGCTGCTCATGGGCCTGCGCTTCCAGCGGCACGCCATTGACCCAGCCCTTGATCGGGGTGGTGCCTTCGGCGTGCAGCCATTGATAGTTGTGTTGAATGTCCATGTTCTCGTGATTGTCCTGCCTGGGCCGGCGGCGCGTCCCTGCGCCGCCCCAGCCCCCTACTTCATCGTCACCAGCTGCTTCAGCACGCCATCCAGGCCGCCGAACACGGTGAGCTTGTCGATCTTCTCGGTAACCTTTTCCAGTGCCTCCAGCTCCTTCAGGCGCATCAGCACCGGGTTCTCCTCGATCAGCTTTGCGCTGTTGAGCTGCGAACGCGTAGCGTTGGCCTCCTCGCGGCGGCGGATCACGCTGGCCTGCGCCTGCTTCTCGGCCAGCACCACGCCGTTGAGGATTTCCTTCATTTCGCCCGGCAGGATCACGTCCTTGATGCCGACGCCCAGCAACTGCACGCCGTGGCCTTCGATCGCAACCTGCACATGGGCGGCGATCTCACCGTCCAGCGCAGCCTTGTCACCCAGCAACTCATCCAGGCTGCGCGCGGCAACCGCCTGGCGCAGGCCGAACTGCAGCTGCCGATAGACGAACTCATCGGCATTGCTGAGCGTGCGGTGTGCGAGCACCGGGTCGACCACCTGCACGGTCGCGGCCAGGTTCACCCGCAGGGTCACCTTGTCGCGGCTCAGCAGTTCCTGCCCGGAGACGTCCAGCGAACGCGCACGCAGTTCCACGCGCTCCACCGACACGTTGCCGTTGAAGTTCCAGAACGCGTGCAGGCCGGCGCCCAGGGTCTGCCGCAACGTGCCATCAATGAACAGCAGGCCGACCGACTCGCTCGGTACGGTGCTGATCACCGCCACGCGCGGCAGCACGCCCAGCTGGCCCAGGCGCTGCTGCACATCGGCGGGCACGCGCGGCTCGTCGCCCAGGGCCATCACGCGCACCCGGGTGTCGACCGAACCCCGCCAGTACAGGCGGCGGCTGCCCGGCGGCAGCACTTCGTCGATGCGCTCGTTGCGCAGCACCAGGCCGACCTCGCTGGCGCCCACATTGGCCAGCACGAAGTGGGTGTCCACCTGTGCGCCGAGGGCTTCGATCAGGGCGTCCTGATCGCTGCCTGCGTAGGCTGCGCCCTTCGATGCGTTGTGCACGTCCACGTGCGGCCGGCCGCCGAACGGCGACAGGCGGTGCACGCCCGGCAGCAGGATCTGCTGGAAGCGACGGTTGCGATACACCAGGCCGCGCTCGCCGTCGCCGATCACGACCTTGATGGTCCAGAACATGGGAGTCTCTCCTTGTATGGCTCTGGTGGTTCGACCCGTGCATTGGAAAGCGCCGCGACCCGGGTCGATACGGTCGTTGCGTGGCCCGCAGGCACAGGGCGTGCCGGCGGGCGGAAGAGGGCGGCCATCGCGGGACGGTCCGCGCGCGGAGCCGGCGGTGCGTCGACACCGTTGCCGTGCTCGTTGCCGGCGGCAAGCGCCGGTGTGGAACAGGGCAGGGGGTGGCGACGGGCCGGGGCCCGGCGTGCAGTCCGTTGCCGTGCCCGCCGTGCCCGAAGGCGGTGGCAGGCACGGCAACGATGGCCGCTGGGGCTTGCGCCCCGGGTGTTGCTTCAAGTCATGACGTGACAGGTCATGTGTTTGGAGTGGGAATCGAACCCACGACAGACGGATTAAGGATCCGTTGCTCTACCCGACTGAGCTATCCAGTTGGGGACCGCGCGGAATCGAACCGCGTACCGGCGAACCGGTGCCTGCAACCAGCAGGCAGCCCAGGCGATGGCATGTCCGCGACCTCCGGCATACGCCACGGCACAGCCGCGCGCACCAGCCCGTGCTTGAAACGGGA
The DNA here is from genome assembly GCF_047782825.1 of Stenotrophomonas maltophilia. Taxonomy (GTDB): domain Bacteria; phylum Pseudomonadota; class Gammaproteobacteria; order Xanthomonadales; family Xanthomonadaceae; genus Stenotrophomonas. The sequence goes on from NZ_CP180589.1 coordinate 3,476,628, forward strand.
CCGTTGGAGAATCGAGGGTGCAGGCCGCCGACATTATCGGCGGGCGATAATGTTGTGGTGCGATGCAGATAATGTCCAGGCGTTGCCGTTCGCGCGAAGAAAATGCTTCGGCACGGCGGGAATACCTGGGTCAGACGGCGGCGGTGTGCCGCGCGGGGTGCAGTCCTGGCATCGCGGGTCCTTGTGTCGACGCAAACGAAAACGCCCCCGGGACTCGCGTTCCGAGGGCGTCGTCAGGCCTCGGAGATCGGGGTGGCCGATCTCCGCAGGGCGGGTATCAGGCCGTTGTCAGCTGGTCTTCCTTGCCAAACGCGCGCGCCGGCACATCCATGCGCAGGCATGGCAGCAGTTTGGCGGTGGCGACGAAATGCGCGTTCAAGGGAAGTTTCCAGTGGTTGTTGGAACGAGGTGCGCACGATAAACCACGATTTAGTCGTGCGCAACCATTTTGTTCAATTATTTTCTTCGTCGCTGCGAAATGCCGGCCAGCGGCCGGCACTACCGGGTCTCACCCTTCGGCGCTGGCGGCGTCCAGTTCTGCGACATCCTGCACGCTCAGCGACACGTTGGCCGCCGCCAGCAGGTCGTGCAGCTGTTCGACGCTGGTGGCGCTGACGATCGGTGCGGTGATCGACGGGCGTGCGATCTGCCAGGCCAGCGCGATCTGCGCAGCGCTGGCGTTGTGCTTGCTGGCCACGTCGTCCAGCGCCTGCAGGATGCGCAGGCCACGCGGGTTCAGATAGCGCTTGACCACCATTTCGCCGCGCGCCGGGCTCTTGCCCGCATCGGCCGGGGTGCGGTACTTGCCGCTGAGGAAACCACTGGCCAGTGCGTAGTAACCGATCACGCCGATCTGCTCGCGCTGCACCAGCGGTTCCAGTTCAGTCTCGTAGCCGGCGCGGTCGTACAGGTTGTACTCCGGCTGCAGCGTTTCATAGCGCGGCAGCTTGTAGTCGGTGGATACCTTCAGCGCATCGGCCAGGCGCGTGGCGCTGTAGTTGGAGGCACCGATCGCGCGCACCTTGCCGGCTTCGATCAGGCGGCCGAACGCGGCCAGGGTGGCTTCCAGCGGCGTCGATTCATCATCCTCGTGCGCCTGGTACAGATCGATCACATCGGTCTGCAGGCGGCGCAGTGAATCCTCCACGGCGGCATTGATGTTGTCGGGGGTCAGGCCGGGGCGCTCGGCCCACTTGGCCACCTTGGTCGCCAGCACCACCTTGTCGCGCTTGCCGCTGCGGGCAAACCACTTGCCGATCAGCGTTTCCGATTCGCCGCCGACATTGCCCGGCACCCAGGCTGAGTAGACATCGGCGGTGTCGACCAGGTTGAAGCCGGCATCGACGAAGGCGTCGAGCAGGGCGAAGCTGGCCTTTTCATCGGCGCTCCAACCGAACACGTTGCCGCCGAAGGCGAGCGGGCGGACATGCAGGCCAGAGCGGCCCAGTTCACGGGTTGCCGTCATGGGCACGAACTCCTTGGGGGAAGTATTCCAGCATAGAACGCGATGTATGACCGCGTTGCGGCGCTGGCCACAAAACAGTGTTCCGCCGCACGCGCGTGGCTAACGTTTTGTGAACACCTTGGGCGTGGCGGCTGCTAGTCTCGCCGCATCTTCCACTGGAATCGCCCCGATGATCGCTGCTTCGTCCCTGCGTGGTTGCCGCCTGCTGCTCGCCTCTGCCCTGCTTGTTGCTGTTCCCGCGTTCGCTGCGCCGGCCAACGTGGCACCGGCGAAGATCCAGGTATCGCCGGCCATCGATGCGGCGGTGAAGGCGTCCACCCGCGACCCCGCCAACGTCAAGCGCGACACCTACCGCCATCCGGCGCAGTCGCTGTCCTTCTTCAAGGTGGCCCCGGAAAAGACCGTCATCGAAATCACCCCCGGCAACGGCTGGTACTCGGAAATCCTGGCGCCGCTGCTGCGCGACAAGGGTCATTACATCGCCGCCGTGGTCGATCCGGCCGCCGTGGCCGAAGGTCGCGGCCGCGACTACCAGCAGCGCAGCCGCGATGGCCTGGAAAAGAAGTTCGCCGGTGCGCCGGCGCAGTTCGACAAGGCCGCCGTGGTTGGCTACGACCCGGCCAAGCCGGTGTTCGGCCCGGCCAATTCAGCCGATGTGGTGCTGACCTTCCGCAACGTGCACAACTGGCGCAAGGCCGGCCAGGCGCAGGGCATGTTCCAGGGCTTCTTCAACGTGCTCAAGCCGGGCGGCGTGCTGGGCGTGGTCGAACACCGCGCCAAGACCGACGTGGCCGACGACGATGACACCGGCTATGTCGGCCAGCAGCAGGTGATCGCCATGGCCGAGGCCGCCGGCTTCAAGCTGGATGCGCGCAGTGAGGTCAATGCCAACCCGCGCGACACCAAGGACCACCCGAACGGTGTGTGGACCCTGCCGCCCACCAACCAGCACGACAAGGCCGACGATGCCAAGTACCAGGCCATCGGCGAAAGCGACCGCATGACCCTGCGTTTCGTGAAGCCCTGAATGTAGATACCGTGTCGTCCTTGCCTAGGCAAGGACGACTTCAGGCTCAAACGGTCGGCCGCTCTTCAGCACTCCCCAGACCAGATGTATGAGCTTGCGCATCAGTGCACACATGATGACCTTGAATGGCTTTCCTTTCTTGCTGAGGCGTTCTGCAAAGGCCTTCAGCGTCGGGTTGTAGGCCTTGCCGGTCAGCGCCGGCATGTACAACTTCTTGCGGAAATTGGCGTCGCCAACTCGCGATATCCTGGCTTTACCTTCGTAATTTCCTGATTGACGCTGCGCCGGATTCAGGCCTGCGTGGGCAACCACCTGACGCACGTCGCTGTATCTGTTGAGATCGCCTAGAAACGCCAGCAGTTGGGCACTGCTGGTATCGCCCACGCCGGGAATGCTGGTGAGCAGTTGATGGCGCCCGCGCAGGTCCGGATCGTTGTCGATGTGGTCCTGGATCGCCTTTCGCACCTGTCTGATCTGTTCCTCCAACGTCCGGATCACGTCGTTGATCCCTTGCTGGACGGAGATATCGGCAACTTCCAGGCGGTTTTGCTCCATCTGCAGCATTTCCTGGAGGTCATCACGTCGCCGGACAAGGGCTCGCAGCTTCACCTCCGAGGGCGTCGGCGGGACGTAGGGGTGCAGCTTTTCCGGGCGTTGAGCCTCGAAGAACCGGGCAATCAGCTTGGCATCGCTGCGGTCGGTCTTGGTCCGGACTCCCTCGGCCTGCCCAAATGCTTTCACCCGTGCGGGATTGGCGACATAAACCACTACCCCAGCCTCCACCAGGGCGCGCGCCAAAGCCTCGTGGTAGATACCGGTGGCCTCCATGCCTACCGCTGCGTCAGGCGCATGCTTGGCTCGCCACGCCAGAAATTCCGCATAACCCTTGGTCGTATTGGGAAATTTGGCTTTGGTGCGGTACTTGCCCTCGGACAGTGGCAAGGCGACATCAAAGGTCGCCTTGGCCATGTCATTGCCGATTACTTGCATGATCTTGCTCCAGCTTGAACTTACGATCGTGATCGGAAGCCGCCAGACTTGCCCTTGTGAGTGCAGGCTCTCACCCGAAGGTGGGCCTAAGATACCGTTCAAGTTCCAAGGCGGTGTCAGGCCGCCGACGCGCTGAATCTACTTTGCAAGCTCGAAGGCTTAAGAGCCGAGGCAGCGTCATCGGAGCCTCCCGGGGTCACCGGGGGAATTGTGCCTGATCAGGGCACCATTCCGAGACACAAGAGCCGAGCCCATGCTCGGCTCCACAGGTCCGGGGCGCCATGCCCGGCGAGCGCGCAGCGCGGCGTGGGACAATGGGTCACCCGCCGCCTGCCGCCCTGCGATGCTGATTGCCTTCAACAAGCCCTTCAACGTGCTGTGCCAGTTCACCGACCGCAGCGTGCCGCCGCGGCCGACCCTGGCCGGCTTCGGCCTGCCGCCGCGCGTCTACGCCGCAGGCCGGCTCGACCATGACAGCGAAGGACTGCTGCTGCTGACCGACAACGGCACGCTGGCGCACAAGCTGACCGACCCCAGGCACAAGGCCGACAAGACCTACTGGGTGCAGGTGGAAGGCGCGCCCAGCGACGAGCAGCTGCAGCAACTGCGTGACGGCGTCCTGCTCAATGATGGCCCGACCCTGCCGGCAAAGATCGAGCGCCTGGACCCGGCGCCGGCGCTGTGGCCGCGCGATCCGCCGGTGCGTTTCCGCAAGACCGTGCCCGACAGCTGGCTGGCCATCACGATCCGCGAAGGCCGCAACCGCCAGGTGCGGCGCATGACCGCCGCGGTGAACCTGCCGACCCTGCGCCTGGTGCGGGTGGCGATGGGCCCATACCGGCTGGATGACCTGCAGCCCGGCCAGTGGCGGCAGATCGGCTGAGCGGAACGGCAGGAACGAAAAGGGCCGGAGCCCTTCCTGCAGAAGAGATCCGGCCCTGGATCGGGATCAGACCCCTTCCGCAGGAAGGGCTCTGACCCCGGCAGACTCAGGCATCGCTGCCGATGTCGCTGTGCTCGTCCACCACGGTGTCGTTGCGGCGGTCACGCGCGTTGATGCGCTGTGCCTGGCCGTTCACCACATGGCCGTTGCCGGCCTTCTTCTTCTGCTGCTTGCGGTACAGCGCGTAGCCCAGCAGGCCGACGCCCACGGCTGCAGCGGCCACGGCCACGGCCGGGTTGCGGCGCACGAACTTGGTCGCGGCCTTGCCGCCGGTCTTCACCGCGCCAATGGCGGCGCCGGTCTTGATCCAGTCACCGGCCTGCGGGCCCAGATGGCGCAGGCTGCCACCGGCGCTCTTCAGGCCATCGCCAGCGGTGTGGGCCAGTTCCAGGGCGCGCTCCAGAGCGCGGTCGGTGATTACGGTCAGCTTGCTCATGCGGGGGGTCCTTTGCCTCGGGTCGAAGTCCAGTGTGTCGTGCTGCCTGTAAACGGTATGTCAGTCGAGCCAGCACGTGGCGTGACTCTACCCCGTCCATTCAGGATCAGGCAGGGTGGGGTCGGATCCCTTTCCCCCGGGAAAGGGCTCTGACCCCAGCAGCCCCGTCCGGGGTCAGAGCCCTTTGCGTTGCAAAGGGCTCTGACCCCGCCCTCACGTTCCGCGCGGCTTGGCCCGGTGCGTGGCGGTCGCCGTCCACGGATCATCCGGCCAGGGATGGCGCGGGTACCGGCCCTTCATCTCCTTCTTCACCTCGGCATAGGTGTTTTCCCAGAAATTGCGCAGGTCCTGGGTGACCTGCAGCGGGCGGCCGCCGGGCGAGAGCAGATGCAGGGTGAGCGGTACGCGGCCATCGGCGATGCGTGGCGTGTCGGCCAGCCCGAACAGCTCCTGCAGCTTCACCGCCAGCACCGGGGGCAGCGGCTGTCCGCTTTCGCTGTCCAGTGCATAGGTGATCGGCCGTTCCAGGCCCGAGGGCACGGTGATGCGGGTGGGTGCGTGGCGCTCGACGAGCTGCCGCTGCGACCACTCCAGCGGCGATTTCAGTGCCTCGCCGAAGCTGGACTCGTCCAGCGCATCCAGCCGGGTCTTGCCGGCGAAGGCGGGCTGCAGCCACTGCGCGCGCGTGGCCAGCAAGGCCTCGTCGCTGCAGTCCGGCAGACCCAGCTCGGGCATCCAGCGGCGCAGTGACTCCACCCGTGCCTGCCACTGGCGCAGGCCCTCGGTCCACGGCAGCGCGGCCAGGCCCAGTTCGGCCACCGCATCGGTCAACGCCTGCGCGGCATGCTGCGGATCGACGCGGCCGGCGGAACGGCTGTCCAGCACGATGCGGTCGAAGCGGGTTTCGCGCAGGGCGACCAGCGCGCGGCGCTCGCTGTCCCAGCGTACGGTGTCTGCGGTGACGAAGCGCTCCGGCCACGCCTTGCGCAATGCACCCTCGTCCACCGGCGCCGCGCGCAGCAGCAGCGCATCGCGTGCTTCGAAGCGCAGCTCGCTGGCCACCAGCCACGGTTCGCCGCGCAGGTCGCTCAGTTCGTGCAGGCGCGTGCTGCGGCCATTGGCCAACAGGTAGCGCAGCGGATCGCTGGGGTGCTGGAAGCCGATGCGATCGGGGAAGGCGTGGGCCAGCAGATCGCCCAGCTCATGCGCTTCGATGCTGCTGGGCGGCAGGGCATCGCAGCGCAGGCGGCGGCGCCATTGCTTGGCCGCAGCATCGATGGCGGCCAGGCCGCTGCGGTTGGCATCGGAAGGTGCGCGGCCGTTGCGGAACGCGGCCAGCGCCCGCCAGCGCGCCGCCAGCGCATCGCCGCCCTGGCGCAGCGGGTCACGTGCATCCAGCAGCGCGGCCAGATCGGCGGCCAGTGCCTGCGCACGCGCATCGGGCGCGGCCAGCAGCATGGCCGCCATGCGCGGGTGCGTGCCCAGCGCCAGCACACGGCGGCCCAGGGCGGTGATCGCGCCGGTATCGGACAGCGCGCCCAGGCGTTGCAGCAGTTCGCGCGCTGCCGCCATCGGTCCGGACGGCGGTGGGTCGAGAAAGCGCAGATCGCTGCTGCCCCAGGCCGCCAGTTCCAGTGCCAGCCCGGCCAGTTCCACCTGGTCGATCTCGGCGCGCCGCTGCGGTTCCAGCCGCTGCGATTGCGGCCACAGCCGCCAGGCCACGCCTTCGGCCACGCGGCCTGCGCGGCCCGCACGCTGGTCGGCCGAGGCCTGGGCGATGGCCACCACGTCCAGCCGGGTGAAGCCGCTGTTGGGGTCGTAGCGCGGCTCGCGCGCCTGGCCACTGTCGATCACCACGCGCACGCCAGGCAGGGTCACCGACGATTCGGCCACATTGGTGGCCAGCACCACGCGGCGGCGGCCATCGCTGGCGGCCTGCAGCACGCGTGCCTGCTGTTCCACCGGCAGCTCGCCGTGCAGCGCCAGCGCCTCCACGCCGCTGTCCAGGGATTCCTGCAGGCCCGCCTGCACCCGCGCGATCTCGCGCTGGCCGGGCAGGAACACCAGCAGGTCGCCGGGATGTTCGGCCAGGGCCTGCTGCACCGCGCGGCGCACCTGCAGTTCCAGCGCCTCATCGCGGCGCGCCGGGAAGTGGCTGACCGCCACCGGATAGCTGCGGCCTTCGCTGCTCAGGCGCGGCGCATCGAGGAAGCGCGCCAGGCGCTCGCCATCCAGCGTGGCCGACATCACCACCAGGCGCAGGTCATCGCGCAGCTGGGCCTGCACGTCCAGCGCCAGCGCCAGGCCGAGATCGCCGCTGAGGTGGCGCTCGTGGAATTCATCGAACAGGATCGCGCCGACCTCCTCCAGCATCGGGTCGTCCTGCAGCATGCGGGTGAGGATGCCCTCGGTGACGACTTCAATCCGGGTGCGTGCCGAAACCCTGTTCTCGAAGCGGATGCGGTAACCGACGGTGCCGCCCACCTCTTCGCCCAGCTGCCGCGCCATGAAAAACGCGGCGCTGCGTGCGGCCACACGACGTGGTTCCAGCAGGATGATCTTGCGACCCTGCAGCCACGGCGCATCCAGCAGCGCCAGCGGCACCTGGGTGGTCTTGCCGGCGCCCGGTGGGGCTTCCAGCACCAGCCGCGGCTGCGCGGCCAGGTGCTGCTGGATCTGCGGCAGCAGCGGGGAAATCGGGAAGAGCGGGGCGTTCATGTGCAAAGGATAAGGGGCCGTGGCCGGCGCGGGTACAATGCGCGGGCACTTTTCCCCCGCGATGACCATGCACCTGATCGATATCGGCGCCAACCTGACCCACGACTCCTTCGACCGCGACCGCGATGCCGTCCTGGACCGCGCACGGCAGGCCGGCGTGGTGCAGATGGTCATCACCGGCGCCAGCCGCGAGCACTCGCCGCTGGCCGTGCAGCTGGCCCAGCAGCATCCGGGCTTCCTGTACGCCACGGCCGGCGTTCACCCGCACCACGCGGTGGAATACACCGAGGAATGCGACGCCGAGATGCGCGCGCTGCATGCGCACCCGGAAGTCGTTGCGGTAGGCGAGTGCGGGCTGGACTACTTCCGTGATTTCTCGCCGCGCCCGGCCCAGCACCGCGCGTTCGAGCGGCAGCTGCAGCTGGCCGCGGACAATGGCAAGCCGCTGTTCCTGCACCAGCGCGACGCGCATGCCGATTTCATGGCGCAGATGAAGAACTTCGAAGGGCGCATCGGCCCGGCGGTGGTGCACTGCTTCACCGGCGAGCGTGACGAACTGTTCGATTACCTGGACCAGGACTGGTACATCGGCATCACCGGCTGGCTGTGCGACGAGCGTCGTGGCGCGCACCTGCGCGAGCTGGTGAAGAACATTCCGGCCAACCGCCTGATGATCGAGACCGATGCACCATACCTGCTGCCACGCACGCTGAAGCCGATGCCGAAGGACCGCCGCAACGAACCGATGTTCCTCTCGCATATCGTCGAAGAGCTGGCCCGCGACCGTGGCGAAGAGGTGGCGGTCACGGCCACCAATGCCACCGCCGCTACGCGCACGTTCTTCCGCCTGCCCGACGCAGGTTGATCCTGTAGAGCCGAGCCCATGCTCGGCTGCCGTAAGCCGAGCATGGGCTCGGCTCTACAAGAGCGGTGGACACAGGACGGTAGCGCCGGGCCATGCCCGGCGAGCGCGGCGGTGGGAATCAGACGCAGGGCGGTAGCGCCGGGCCATGCCCGGCGAGCGCAGCGGCCAGTGCCCGCAGCCCCTCCCGATACGTCGCAAACTTTGGCGACCACGCCAATGCCTCGCGCGTGCCGCGGCTGTCGATGCGCTTGTTGCTCTCGTAGAAGCGCCGCAGGCCCGGGCCTACCGCCGGGTCATCCCACGCCAGCGCCGGTGGCAGCGCGAATCCCCCCAGCTGCGCGGCGAAGGCCAGCACATCCTGTGGCGGCGCCGGCGCATCATCGGCCGGCAGGTACAGCCCCTCCACGCACGGTCGCTGCATCGACGCGATCACCACCGACGCCACGTCATCCACATGCAGCCGGTTGAACACCAGCCCCGGTCGAACCACGTGGCGGGCGCGCCCTTCGGCCAGTTGCAGCAGTGCATTGCGGCCGGGGCCATACAACCCCGGCAGCCGGAACACCGCCGAGGCGATGCCGCGTGTGGCGGCCAACTGCCGCCACTGGGCCTCGGCCAGGCGCCGCTGCACGCCGGCGGCTTCAGTGCCATCGGCCGCGCTGTGCTCGTCGATCCAGCCGCCCTGGCGGTCGGCATACACCGAGGTCGACGACAGATAGCCCACCCAACGCAACGCCGGGCTGGCCTGCAACGCGGGCGACAACAGGCGCAGCGCAGGATCACCCTGTGCATCGGGCGGTACGCTGCACAGCACGGCCTGCGCCTGCGCGATCTCATCCAGCAGCGCCGCCGAGGGTGCGGCGTCGGCGTGCAGCGCATGGCGCCGCAGGCCATCCTCCGCTGCCGATGCCGGGTCACGAACCGTACCTGCCACGTGCACGCCCAGCGCCTGCAACTGTGCTGCCAGTACACGCCCGCTCCAGCCCAGGCCAAGAATCAGCACCCGGGACGGCAGCAGGCCCACAGCCGGCGGGCGCATCACGCGCTGCGCTGGGCCTGGTAGGCCTGCAGGCTGCTGTAGGCGACCTGCAGCAGCAGTGCTTCCTGGTCGGCCTTGCGCGCACGCGCAAGCATGTCGCCCACGATCTGCGCGGCTTCCACCTGCTGGCCCGCCTCCAGGTCGCGCAGCATCGAAGCCTTCAGCGCCGAGCCGGCTTGGGTCAACGTGCCGCGTGCGGTGTCCTGTGCGGCGGCCGGTACGGGTTCACCGGCTGCCTCGGCCACGGCCAGGCATTCGTCGTACAGGCCACGCACGATGGCTTCGCCGTCATCGGTGGCGACGATCGTGCCGATGTCCGCGCGCAGCAGGCAGGTTGCTGCAGCCAGCGCGGTCAGGAAGGTGTATTTGATCCACTGCTCCTGGCCGATGTGCTCGCTGGCCAGGTGGTCCAGGTTGGCCTGGGCGCAGGCAGCAGCGAAGGCACGCACGCGGTCGGAGATCGCAGCCCCGTCGCGCTCGCCGAAGGTGAGCTTGGCCGGCTTGCCCAGGTGCAGCACGGCACCATCGGCCGCCTTGGTGGCGCTGATGAAGCACAGGCCGCCCAGCACCGCCTCGCGGCCGAACCGCGCATCCAGCGCGCCGTAGTGGTGCAGGCCGTTGAGGATGGGCAGCACCGTGGTGCCTGCGCCGACGGCCGGTGCGATCGCATCGATCGAGCTGTCCAGGTCGTAGGCCTTGCAGCTGAGGATGACCAGATCGAAGGGCTTTTCCGCAGCGAGTGCGGGCAGGGCGTCGGCAGTGACGTGCTGCACCGGGAAGCTGGCATCGCCGACCGGGCTGCGGATGACCAGGCCATCGCTGTCGAGCTGGCTGGCGCGGGTGGGGCGGACCAGGAAGGTCACGTCCACGCCGGCCTGGGCGAGGCGACCGCCGAAGTAGCCGCCGGTACCACCGGCGCCGAGAATCAGGATGCGCATTGCACGTTCACCGTTTTCTGGGGGAGTGTCTTCCTGCGATTGTGCCGCAGATTGCGACCCACAGCGGTGCCTGTCGCGCCTGCCTGCGTAGCGCCGAGCCCATGCTCGGCGGCAATTCTCAAGGGAACCGCGCGCTGAAATCCTCGGTGTAGCCCAGCAGCAGCGTCGTGCGCGTGGCCAGCGTCTGCGCCAATCGGGTCCAGGTGTCTTCGGCTCCCGCCGCGTAGGCCTTGCGCAGGTCTTCCACCAGCGTGCGCGTTTCTGCCGGCGTGGGCGCGCTGCTGCGCTGGAAACCCAGCCACGAGGCGCCCAGGCCGAACAGGTGGTAGCCATGGCGTTGCTGCAGGTGCCGGATCAAGGCGTGGTTCTGGAAGATGTCCCAGTCGGCGCTGAAGTAGCCGTTGGGCAGCGCAGCGATCAACAGGTCGTCGCGATCCACGGGCACCTGCTGCACGCACACCACATCGTCCACAAGGCTGCCCGGTGCGGCATTGGCGGCGACCAGGGTTTCAATGTCCTCGTCATTGCACACCAACGTGCCTGCCAGCGTCGTCCATTCCAGGCGATGGGCGGAATGCTCCAGTTGAGAGACGACATGCGCCAGCACGCGCTCGCGGGCGAGCAGGGCATCGACAGGTGTTGCCGGTTCTTCGTCGTCGTACAGCGCGATGCGCGCATCGTCGGACGCGTGCATGCTCGTGTAACGGCACTGGCCGGCATCATCCAACGTGCACAGATAGCGATGCCGCGCATCGTCCGCACGCAGGGATGCCAGGCACGCCCGGACCTCATCCAGCGTCGGCGCATCGGTCAGCAGGGCATGGCTGAACGCATCGATGGGGCCGTCGGAGACAGCCTTTTCCAGCGGAATGAGGGTCATCTTCATGTCCACAGCCTACCCGCAATGAAAAGAGCCGAGCATAGGCTCGGCTCTACAGGTGATGCCGCATCCACGCATGGCGTGGATCTACTGGCCACCGCCCCGCCATCCCACGGAATGCCAGCTGTTGGACGTTGACGTTGCTCTGGCCTGTTGCAGCGGGTGCAGGGCCGCAGGCCCTGCAGGCAACCCTCAGCTTCGCATGCCCACGCCACGCCGCAGCAGCCACAGCGCCAGCGCCGTCAGCACCACCACGAAGCCCAGCATCAGCGCATACGCCACCCACACCGGCACATCGCTGCTGCCCAGCAGGCCGTAGCGGAACGCATTGACCATGTAGAAGATCGGGTTGGCGTGCGTGGCCGCCTCGGCCCAGGTCGGCAGCAGCTTCACCGAATAGAACACGCCACCCAGGTAGGTCAGCGGGGTCAGGATGAAGGTCGGCACGATCGCCACGTCATCAAACTTCTTCGCATACACCGCATTGATGAAGCCGGCGAGCGAGAAGATCGTCGCGCCCAGGATCACCGTGGTCAGCGTCACCAGCGGGTGCGGGATGCGCACCGGGGTGAAGAACATGGCGATGATCAGCACGATCACGCCCACCATCAGGCCGCGCAGCACCGCGCCGGCCACGTAGCCCCACAGGATCACCCAGTTCGGCATCGGGCTGACCAGCAGCTCTTCCACGTGGCGGCCGAACTTGGCGCCGAAGAACGAAGAGCTGATGTTGCCGTAGCTGTTCTGGATCACGCTCATCATCACCAGGCCCGGCACGATGAACTGCATGTAGCTGTAGCCGCCCATGTCACCCACGCGCGAGCCGATCAGGCCGCCGAAGATCAGGAAGTACAGGGTCATGGTGATCGCAGGCGGTACCAGGGTCTGGCCCCAGATGCGCAGGATGCGCGCGACTTCGCGGCGCACGATGGTCATCAGCGCGATGCGGTTGCGCTGGCCGTCGGTCAGCTCGGTGGTGCTCATGCAGACTTCTCCAGGTTGCCGGTGAGGCGCACGAACAGCTCCTCCAGGCGATTGCTCTTGGTACGCATCGAACGCACGCGGATGCCGGCCTCGTTCAGCGTGGCGAACACGCGGTTGAGGTCCATCGCGCGCGGCATGTCGATGTCCAGCGTGTGCGGATCCGGCGCGGTCAGGGTCGCGCCCTCGATCACCGGCAGCTGCGCGGGCAGGTCACCGTCGATGTCCAGCAGGAAGCCTTCCACATCGAGTTTGGCCAGCAGGGTGCGCATCGGCCCCTGCTCGACGATCTGGCCATGGTTGATGATGGCCAGGTGCCGGCACAGGTACTCGGCTTCTTCCAGGTAGTGGGTGGTGAGGATGATCGTGGTGCCGGCGGCGTTGATCTCCTTCAGCACCCGCCACATGTCGCGGCGGATCTCGATGTCCACGCCGGCGGTGGGTTCGTCCAGGATCAGCAGGCGCGGGCGGGTCATCATCGCGCGGGCGATCATCAGCCGGCGCTTCATGCCGCCGGACAGGGTGCGGCTCATCACCTGCGCCTTTTCCCACAGGTGCGCACGCTTCAGTTCCTCTTCGGCGCGCTTCTCCGCTTCCTCGCGGGGCACGCCATAGAAGCCGGCGTAGTTCACCAGGATGTCGAAGGGCTTCTCGAACAGGTTGAAGTTGATTTCCTGCGGCACCAAGCCGATCAGGCGCATGGTGGCGCTGCGGTTGCGCACCAGGTCGCTGCCGAACACTTCCACCTGGCCTTCGCTGAGGTTGACCAGGGAGCTGATGATGCCGATCAGGGTGGACTTGCCGGCGCCGTTGGGGCCGAGCAGGGCGAAGAAATCGCCCGGGGCGACTTCCAGGGAAACCCCCTTGAGGGCCTGGGTGCCGTTGTCGTAGGTCTTGCGCAGGTCGCGCACGCGCAGGGCGGGCGCCGTATCGTTCAGGGAAGCCAAGCTCGAAGCCTTCGCGCCCATGGGCTGGCGCTGGAGAGGGGCGGGGAGCGGCTATTATAGAAGACCCCGAGGGCTTGCCCCGGCTACACACTGTCCCGAAAAGTCGTGCCTGTCCAATTCCCCATCAAGCTGGTCGGCCGCCGCATGCTGGCCCCGACCGTCGGCCATTACCAGTTCGTGCGTGATGACGGCCAGCCGCTGGATTTCCAGCCCGGCCAGTTCATCCAGGTCCATTTCAGCTATGCCGATGGCACTGAAACCAAGCGCAGCTATTCGCTGGCGACCATCCACGACCACGCGCTGGGCCCGGGCGAGGCGGTGGACATCGCGGTCAGCTTCGTGCCCGGCGGCGCCGCCACGGCCCTGTTCGAGGCCCTGGACATCGGTGGCCAGGTCAGTGCTTCGGGCCCCTACGGCCGGTTCTGCCTGAACCCCGGCGACCACAACGGCCGCTACCTGCTGATCGCCACCGGTACCGGCGTCACCCCGTACCGGTCGATGCTGCCGCTGCTGGAAACGGCCATGGCCGAGCGCGGCGTGCAGGTCGTCCTGCTGCAGGGCGCGCGCAGCCCCGGCGAGCTGCTGTACAGCGAAGATTTCTACAGCTTCGCCGAAAAACACCCTAACTTCCGCTATGTGCCGTGCCTGTCGCGCGAACTTCCGGCCGACCCGCATCCCGACGTGCACCACGGCTACGTGCAGCAGGCCCTGGCCGGCTTCACGCCGGACCCGGCCACCGACATCGCCTACCTGTGCGGCAACCCGGACATGGTCGATGCCTGCGCCGAGGCCCTGAAGGAAGCCGGGCTCGGCAACCCGCAGATCCGCCGCGAGAAGTACGTCAGCAGCAAGTAATCCCGGCAGTGCCGGCCGCTGGCCGGCACCCCCGTCGAAGCGGCTGCAGCCCGCCTCAGTAGGCCACCCACGCATCGCGCCAGGCCGCGCCCACCCCGGGCCGGTAGGCCTCGGCATTGACGTTGCACCAGGCCCCTTCCGGGAACGGCCGGCAGGCGTACAGCTTGCCGTCACTGCTCTTCACCACCGTTTCCCCGGGTGTGTAGCTGCCAATGCCGGCCGGATATACGAAGTCGAAATCACCGCCGGGTGAAGGCGTGCCCGGGTCCGGCAGCTGGGTGTCCAGCTGGAAGCGGTTGCCACTCTTGAGGTACACGCGGTTGCCCGTAGCCGATGCGGTCGGCGTGATCACGCCGTTGGCCAGCACGCCCACGCGGGCATGCTGGGCACTGCCGTTGACCTTGCGCGCCACCGCCAGCGGCCACTGTGCCGGGCTGGTCTGGCCCGCGGCCAGGGTCGTCTCGACGCGCTCCAGATCGTTGCCGGCCGCATTGAACACGCGCAGCGCCAGGGTGGTGCCCACCGGCAGTTCGGTGCGCGCGGTCAGGGCGCCGGCATCCTGCCACTGCGGCACGGGCGTGGTGCCACCGCCGCCCTCGAAGCGCACGTCCATGCAGGTGTAGAACGCTTCGGTCGAATCGGCGCGCTGCCAGGTGTTGTAGATCACGTGCTGGCCGCTGCGCTGGGGCAGGGTGCACTGCAGCTTGTAGGTGCCATCGGCCGACAGCGGTGTATTGCCCAGCGTGCAGAATTCCTGCAGGTCGGCCCAGCGCAGCGGGCTGCCCGGCTGCCAGCCGTCGCGGGTGACGAAGAAGCGCCAGTCACGCGTGGCATGCGGGGCGGTGGCCTTGAACACGAAGGTGAAACGCCCGTTCGCATCGGGCTGGATCGGCGTGGTCTGCCAGTCGCTGCGGTCCAGGTCCAGGCCGCGGAAGGTGGGGTTGTTGCCGCTGCACAGCTTGCCATCGGGTACCACCGCCTGGTGGTTGCCGTTGGCGTTGGCCTGGTTGATCCCGTTCCAGTCATAGAAGGCCTGCGAACCGGCCAGTGCCTTGGCTGCCGCACACGCCGGGTTGGTCGGGCTTTCCGGGTTGCCCTGGAAGCAGGCGTAGACCCGGCTGGCCGGGGTGGTCATGGTGCCGTGCGCGGCCGCGGTGCCGGCCACGCCCAGGCTGCCTGCCAGGACGGCGGTGGCCAGCAGCAACGGGGTGTATCGCAATGACATGGCGCATCCTTGTGGTCGTCGAAGGGAACGGTGACCGCAGGACCTGCGCTGCGCGGTGGGGACGGTGGCGGCACCATCGCGAGTATCCCGGTGCGGAACGGGGCCGGACAGCACCGGAATGCGGTTCCGTGACTGCGCATGTGAAGCCTTTCCCGCAGGCTTCACGCTGGGCTTAACCAATGCGCAGGAGGTCACGCAACGCAGGCGGCGGCGGTCACGTTCGCGCGGGACGGTCGCCACAACGCGCTAGGATGCGCGCATCGCCCGGCACGCACGGACCGCATGTCCCTGGACCTTCCTACCATCGGTGTACTTGGACTGCTGCTGTGCACCGGCATCGCCGTCGGCTTCTCGCTGCTGCTGGTGGTGCTGCGCGGGCAGCCGGTGCTGCGCCTGTGGACGGCCAGCCTGTGGTTGCTGACCCTGGGCGTGGTCCTGCTGGGGCTGCGGTCGTGGTTGCCGCAGGTGCCGGCCATCCTCGGCGGCAACGCGGCCATGGCCATTTCCAGTGTGCTGATGCTGCGCGGCATGGCCCTGCACCTGGGCCAGCCGATGCCGCTGTGGCGTGCGCTGGGCCTGGTCGCGCTGTTCATGGCCGGCATCTTCCTGTTCCTGGTGCCCTGGCCCAGCCTGGGCGTGCGCCTGCATGTGTTCAGCGTGTTCGCCGTGGTCATCAACGGCTGGATCGGCTGGCTGCTGCTGCGCCATGCACCGCCGGCGCAGCGCGTCAGCTGCCGGCTGGCGGCCGCGGTGTTCATCAGCGAAGCCCTGGTCTACGGCGTGCGCCTGTTCCTGCCGGTGGATGCCGGCGCGGGTGAGGACATCATGCGTTCGGGTTCGCCGATGTTCCTCACCTACCTGGCGGGAGTGATGCTGGAGCTTGCGCGCTGCTTCGCCCTGGTCCTGCTGCTGCTGGAACGCCTGCTGGTCGACCTGCGCCGCGCGGCCCGCACCGATGGCCTGACCGGCCTGCTCAACCGCAGCGCGGTACTGGCCGATGGTGCCGACCAGCTGCAGCAGGTGCGCCGCCAGCAGCGTCCGCTGGCCGTACTGCTGCTGGACGTGGACCACTTCAAGAACATCAACGACCGCTGGGGCCATGTCGCCGGCGATCAGGTGCTGCAGCATTTCACTGCGGTGCTGGAACGCTGCGCGCGCGGCCACGCGCATCTGCTCAGCCGCTATGGCGGCGAGGAATTCCTGTTGCTGCTGCCGGGCAGCGGCAGCGCCGACGCCGCGCGCCTTGCGGCCGCCATCCGCAGTGCACTGCGGCAGGGCCCGGCGACCCTGGGCAGCGATCCCGTGGCGGTCACCGCCAGTATCGGCCTGGCGATGGACGATGGCCATGCCGACCTGGCCGGGCTGATCGCCCGCGCCGATGCCGCGCTGTACCGGGCCAAGGCCGAAGGCCGCGACCGCCTGGTGGCCGCGGCCGAGCCGGCCTAGCGCGTCTACCCATCGCCGCCGGCGCCGTGGCCGTGTAAGTTGGCCCGGAGAAGTTGGTCACATCCGCCGCGGCGCTGCGTCGTGGTCGACAGGAACGTCCTTCAGGGGAATCAAGCACGATGCAAAGACACCATTTCGGGCTGGCCGGGCTTTCGGCCAGCATGTTGCTGGCCAGCCTGCTGCTGGCAGGCTGCAGCGCACCGGCAGCCACCGGCGCCGACGCCACCGCGGACAGCCCCGCGCGGCGCTACGGCAAGATCGAGTTCCGCCCGTGCACGCTGACCACGGTTGGCGCCAGCGCGAACGTCGAGGCGCAGTGCGCCACCCTGCAGGTCCCCGAAGACCGTGCCCATCCGGAAGGCCGCAGGATCGGCCTGCGCATCGCCTGGCTGGAGTCGGGTGACGGCGGCAGCGGCCACCCGGATCCGGTGTTCTTCCTGGCGGGCGGCCCCGGCCAGGCGGCCAGCGAAGTGGCGGTCATCGTCGATGCCGCCCTGCGCCAGGTGCGCAGGCAGCGCGACGTGTTCCTGATCGACCAGCGTGGCACCGGCGGCTCCAATCCGCTCAGCTGCCTGGGCGCGGATGGCAAGGATCTGCCGATGGATGAAGACGCTGCGCCCACCGAGGCGGCGATGCGTGACTATGCGCAGCGTTGCGCGGCGTCGCTGCAGGGGCGTGCCGATGCGCGCTTCTACACCACCGCCGAGGCCATCGCCGATCTGGACGCGGTGCGCCAGGCGCTGGGCGTGGACACGCTGAACCTGGTCGGGGGGTCCTATGGCACGCGTGTCGCCCAGCGCTACGCGATTGCCTACCCGCAGCACACCCGCAGCCTGGTCATCGATGGCGTGGTGCCCAACGACCTGGTGGTTGGCGGTGAGTTCGCCAAGACCTTCGACAACGCGATCACCCTGCAGTCGGCGCAGTGCCGCAAGGATGAAGCCTGCAGCAAGCGCTTCCCGGTCGATACCCGCGAACAGCTGCGCAGCGTGGCCGCGACCCTGCGCACTGCGCCGGTTACTGTCGATTACCGCGATCCCGGCACCAACGCACCGCGCCAGGACGTGCTGACTCCGGACAGCGTGGTCGGCCTGGCCTTCGCCTTTTCCTACGTGCCGGAATATTCCTCGCTGCTGCCGTTGGTGCTGGATGAAGCCGCGCAGGGCCGCTATGCACCGCTGGCCTCGCTGGTGCGCGGTGCCACGCGCAGCATGGATTTCCAGATCAACCGTGGCATGCAGTGGTCGGTCATCTGCAGCGAAGATGCACCGCGGTACCAGGCCCCGGCGGAGAATGACGACGCCCTGTTCGGCGCCGAAGCTGCGCGCGCGTTCTTCGCGGCCTGCCCGGTGTGGCCGCACCAGCCGGCGGCCGCCACGCTCACCGCACCGCTGAAGAGCGATCTGCCGGTGCTGCTGCTGTCCGGTGAACTGGATCCGGTCACCCCGCCGCGCTATGCCGAACAGGTGCTCAAGGGCCTGCCCAACGGCCGCTCGCTGGTGGCACGTGGCCAGGGCCACGGCACCCTCACCGCCGGCTGCATGCCGCGCCTGCTGGGCCAGTTCATCGACACCACCGATGCCAAGGCGCTCGACGCCAGCTGCCTGGACACGCTGAGCTACGTGCCGGCGTTCACCTCGTTCAACGGATGGACCCCATGATCGTCGCCGAAAACCTGCACAAGGCCTTCGACACCCGCACCGGCCGCATCCAGGCGGTGTCCAATGTGGGCTTCCGCGCTGCCGATGGCCAGATCACCGGCCTGCTGGGCCCCAACGGCGCCGGCAAGACCACCACCATGCGCATGCTGTACACGCTGATGACGCCCGACGAGGGCAGCATCAACGTCGATGGCATCGATGCGGCGCGCAACCCCGTGGAGGTCCGTCGCCACCTGGGCGTGCTGCCCGATGCGCGCGGCGTCTACAAGCGCCTGACCGCGCGCGAGAACATCGCCTACTTCGGCGAGCTGCACGGCCTGTCCGCACAGCGCATCCGTGAACGCATCGAGGTGCTGTCGCATGCACTGGACATGGGCGACATCCTCGATCGCCAGACCGATGGCTTCTCGCAGGGCCAGCGCACCAAGACCGCCATCGCCCGCGCGCTGGTGCACGACCCGCGCAACGTCATCCTCGACGAGCCCACCAACGGCCTGGACGTGATGACCACCCGCGCGCTGCGCCGCTTCCTGCTGGGCCTGCGAGAAGAAGGCCGCTGCGTGATCCTGTCCAGCCACATCATGCAGGAGGTGGGTGCGCTGTGTGACCACATCGTGATCATCGCCAAGGGCACGGTGATGGCCGCCGGCAGCGCCGATGAACTGCGCGCTCAGTCCGGCGAAGCCAACCTGGAAGATGCATTCGTGAAATTGATCGGCAGCGAAGAGGGCCTGCACGCATGAGCATGATGTCGACCCTGATGACGGTGCTGCGCAAGGAACTGCGTGACCTTTCGCGCGACCGCCGCACGCTGGCGCTGACCCTGCTGTTCGGCCCGCTGCTGTATCCGCTGCTGATCCTGGGCATGGGCAAGTTGTCCGAAAGCCGCGTGCGCACCCAGATCGAGCAACCGCTGCAGATTCCCACCATCGGCGCGGAGCACGCGCCGAACCTGGTCCGCTTCCTCGCCGCCCAGGGCCTGAACGCCACCGATGCACCGAAGGACCTGGCCGAAGCGATCCGCTCGCAGGACATCGATGTGGCGCTGCGCATCAGCCCGGACTTCGGCAAGGACTGGGCCGACGGCAAGCCGGCCTTGGTGGAGGTGATCCGTGACAGCACGCGGCGCGCTGCGGAAGTGCCCAGTGCACGCCTGCAGTCGGCGCTGGCCGCCTACAACGGCCAGGTGGGGGCACTGCGGCTGATGGCGCGTGGCATTGATGCGCAGGTTGCACGGCCGCTGGACGTGGCCAGCCAGGACATGGCCAGCGCCGAAGCCAAGCGCGGCATCATGCTGTCGGCACTGCTGCCGATCCTGCTGACACTGACCTCGTTCCTGGGCGGTGCCTATCTGGTGATGGACACCACCGCCGGCGAGCGCGAGCGGCAGTCACTGGAGCCGTTGCTGGCCACGCCCGGTTCGCGCAGCGCCATTGTCAGCGGCAAGATCGCCGCGGCCTGCGTGGTCGGCTTCGCGTCGCTGCTGCTGACCCTGGTCGCATTCAAGGTCAGCGCGCAGATCGCACCGGGCAACACCGGGCGGCAGCTCAACATGAACATCGTTTCGATGGTGCAGATGCTGCTGGTGATGTTGCCGATGCTGTTGATCGGCACCTCGCTGCTGACCTTCCTGGCGGCTGCAGCCAAGAGCATGAAGGAAGCCCAGAGCCACATGACCTGGCTGATGCTGCTGCCGATGCTGCCGGGCTACGCGCTGATCGCCTACCCGGTGAAGAGCCAGCTGTGGCAGTACGCCGTGCCGTTCCTGTCGCAGAACCAGATGCTGTTGAAGGTGATCCGCCATGAAGTGATCACCCCGGCCATCTGGGCCACCTACCTGGGCGCCAGCCTCGGCCTTGCGGCCCTGCTGTGGTTCGCCGCCGTGCGCCGCTACCACCAGGAACGCCTGGCCATCTCCGGCTGACCGAAGAGGTAACGCCGGGCCCCTCCCGGCGGATGTGCAGCGAGGCCCGGTCATGCCGGGCCTCGTTGTTTTCAGGCCTGTGCCGACTGCCAGGTGGCGAAGCGCTCGGCGATCACGGGTGCCAGACGGTCGAAGTTCTCCCAGGTATCTGCAACGTGATAGAGATCCGGGACGTCGTCACCGAGCGTGTCTTCGTAGTCATCGAGATACAGACCGTTTTCCATGTCGTAGTACTCGGCGGTGAAGGCGTTGGCTTCATCGCTGATCATGTCGTCAACCAGTTTCCCATCGCACACGAGAACGAACTTGCCCGGTGTCATGGCACGCCGGGTCAGGGCGGCCAGCTCTTCCTGCATGTCATCCAGCAGTTCCTCGCCCGCCATTCCCTGAAGCAGCAGCCACGCCAGATACATGCCGATGTGGGTCGCGCCTGCCTCGGGCGGAAGATCGGAAGGGAAGTCGCCGTCAGAATGCCAATTGGCGTCGTCGTACTTCATTTGGGTGCCTCCGAAATCATCGGGCAGCTTAGTTTGCGGCGGTATGTAGCGGCAGTGTTGATTGCGTCACCCCACGCCATACCGCGCTGGCGTCACCCCCATCTCGCGCTTGAACACGGCAATGAAGGCGCTGGGCGTGTCGTAGCCCATCGACAGGGCGACTTCGATGACCGTTTCCCCTGCCAGCAGACGGGGCAGCGCCAGCAGCACGCGCAGGCGCTGCCGCCACTGGCTCAGTGCCATGCCTGTTTCGGCCACCCAATGGCGGGCCAGGCTGCGGCTGGACAGTCCGCTCGCGGCGGCCCAGTCCTGCACGCTGCGGGTGTCATGCGGCGCCCGCGCCAGTGCGGTGGCGATCCGCCGCAGGCGACGATCGCGTGGCTGTGGCAATGCCAGCGGCAACGGAACACCCGCCGCGATTTCATCACCGACCACCGCCGCCAGGCGCAGCTGCGCAGCCCCCAACGTGCCGCTTGGCCATTGCAGCGTGCGCGGCACCGCCGCCTGCAGCACCGCGCTGGGCTGGAATACGCGGGGCGCGGAGGGCAGAGCCCTGCAAGCATCGGTGTTGAAGTACAGGCTCCAGCCATCGAAGTCACCGACGCTGGCCAAGGCATGCGGCAGTTCCGGCGGTACCCAGGCCACGTGCCCGGCCGGCAGCAGCCAGTGCTGGTCACCCGCTTCGATGCGCAGCAGGCCGCGGCGCGCGCCCAGCAGCTGCCCACGTGCGTGCTGGTGGCGTGGCGTGCGGCGCGTGCCTGCCATCGCCAACTGCACGGCCAGCAACCACGGCCCGGCACCCGCATCGGCCAGGGCGGGATCGATCAGAGGCGCGTAGGGTGGCTGATCTGCCATAGGTATTGGCAGTTATACGGCAGAACGGCCGTTGGGCAAGCCTGAGACTGGCCACTCATCCCAAGGAGCCCAGTCTCATGAAACCGCAGGACATCCTTCCCGACCAGCAGAACGATGTGCAGGTCAATGGCCTGACCGTGCGCAAGGGCAGCGTCGGCGCCTTCCTGGCCAGCGTGCGCGACTGGCAGGACCCGGCCAGCGATCCGGCTGCCCGGGCCAGCGCCGAAGCCGATCTGCGCGCACTGCTGCCAGGCCTGCATGCGTTGGGCCTGTTCCAGGTGCTGGCTGCGCGCGACCCGGCACTGCAGCGACTGATCGACGGCGGGCGCTGAAACGCACAAGGCCCGGATCGCTCCGGGCCTTGCCGTGATGCTTCGCCGGGCGTGGCCCGGCGCCAGCTGGGGCCATCAACCGCCCGGTGCGAAGACCAGGGTGCGGCGGGTGGTGACCGGGGCGCCGACCGGCTCAAAGCGCCAGCGCTTGACCGCATTGAGGGCTTCGCGGTCGAAGATGCGCGACGGCGTGGCGCGCAGCACGCGGGCATTGGTCACCGAGCCATCGGTGCCGACGGTGATTTCCACCAGCACTTCGCCCGAGGTGCTCGAGCGCAGGGCCTCGGCCGGGTAACGCGGGGCCGGGGTGCTGACCGGGCGCAGGGTCGGCGCGGCGGTGGCTGCGGCGGCACGCGCGGCGCTGGCCTGCTGGGCAGCGGCCTGCTGCTGCTTCTGTTCGGCCTCGCGGCGGGCGGCGGCCTGGCGTTCGGCGTCCTGGCGCTCGCTGTCGCGGCGGGCTGCATCCTGCTGGGCGGCAATCTGCTTGGCCGCTTCGGCTTCCTTGTTGCGCTGGTCGGCCAGGCGCTGCTGTTCAACCAGCTGCTTGGCGCGGTCCTCGGCATCCTTCTTGACCTTGGCGGTCTCGTCCTCGGTGCGCTTGGCAGCCACCTGGACGCCCTTGGTCAGGCCTTCCTTCAGGCGCGGCAGGGCCGGCGCGGACGGGTCCACCTTCTCGATCAGCGCCACCAGGCGCTGGGCTTCAGTGAAATCCTCGCGGCCCAGGTGCTGCTCGGCGGCAATCAGGGTGTAGGGCAGCAGGTCGGTCAGCGCGCTCTTCACCGAGGCGTCGTCCGGCGTCTTGTCGCGCAGTGCCAGGTAGTACTCGATGGCGTTGTCACCGGCCGGGGCGTACATGCGGTTCTCGGCCAGGGCCTGGCTGGCCGAATCGCGCAGCTGCTCGGTGCCCATGGACTGCACCTTGGCGGCGACCGCAGGCGTGGCGGGGGCAGCGGCGGCGGGCGCGGCAGCGCCCTCGGCAGCCGGTGCCGGCGTTTCTTCCTTGCCCGAGCAGGCGGCCAGGGCCAGCGCCAGGGCAACCGGCATCCACCGGCGCGCGGCAGCGATCTTTGTGACGTGCGACATCCTGCTCCCCTTTAGAAGACGACGTTACGTAAGCCGTGGTTCTGCATGGCCGGGACCGGGGTCCGGGCGTGGCGGCTGGCGTTTCCCGACGCCGCCGCCGGCAACGGCGAGGGTGCAATCTAGCATCCCGCCCACCCTTGCGCACAAGGGGATGGGCCGTGCCGATGGCGACACAAGCGGTCGCCATCGGCCGTGTGGCTCAGTGCGCGCCGGGCTTGCCGTGGCTGTCAGCCTTGTCGTGGCTGCCGGACATCAGCTTGTCGGTCCAGGCAATACCGATGGCCGACAGGATGAACACGCAGTGGATGATGGTCTGCCACAGCACGCCATCGGCGGTCAGCATCGAGCACTTCGCGGCGCCGATGTTGGCGGCGGCGACGTTCATCTGTTCCGGGGTGCACAGCGGGATGCCGCCCAGCGCGCCGGTGGCGATGAAAGTCTTCAGCAGGTGGATCGAGGATATGCCGATGATCGCCATGGCCAGCTTCACCTTCAGCACGCTGGCGTTGACGTGGCTCAGCCATTCCGGCTGGTCCGGGTGGCCTTCCAGGCGCAGGCGCGACACGAAGGTTTCATAGCCGCCCACGATCACCATCACCAGCAGGTTGGAAATCATCACCACGTCGATCAGGCCCAGCACGATCAGCATGATCTGCTGCTCGCCCATCGAGGCCGAATGCGAAATCAGGTGCCACAGTTCCTTGCCGAACAGGAACACATAGACGCACTGCGCCACGATCAGGCCCAGGTACAGCGGCAGCTGCAGCCAGCGCGAGGCGAAGATCAGGTTGGACAGCGGGGAGAGCGGCGGACGGTTTGCACTCATGCGAGGGATGCTGCGTTTCGGGGGAGAGGCGAGGTTACCGGCCCGCCATGACGGTGCCAAGCCAACTCACGCACTAGACTTCAGGTTCCTTCCGCACCCCGAGCCGACGCCATGATCGACCTGTATTACTGGCCCACCCCCAACGGCCACAAAGTGACCCTGCTGCTGGAGGAGGCCGGCCTGGACTACCGCATCCACCCGGTCAACATCGGCTCGGGCGACCAGTTCAAGCCGGAATTCCTGGCCATTTCGCCCAACAACAAGATGCCGGCCATCGTCGACCATGCCCCGGCCGATGGCGGCGCCCCGCAGAGCGTGTTCGAATCCGGCGCCATCCTGCTGTACCTGGCCGAAAAGACCGGCCAGTTCCTGCCCAGCGATCCGCGCGGCCGGGTTACCGCCCTGGAGTGGCTGTTCTGGCAGATGGCCGGGCTGGGCCCGATGAGTGGCCAGATGGGCCATTTCAACGTCTACGCGCCGGAAAAGATCCCCTACGCGGTCGAGCGCTACGACAATGAAGTGCGCCGCCTGCACGGGGTGATGGACAAGCGCCTGGCGCAGCACGCCTTCCTGGCCGGCGACGAGTACACCATTGCCGACATGGCCAGCTACCCGTGGATTGGCGCCTACGACAAGATCCCAGTCGACTTCGCCGCCTTCCCGAACCTGAAGCGCTGGCGCGAGGCCATTGCCGCGCGCCCGGCCTCCCAGCGCGCCTACGCCCTGAGCAAGCAGGTGAACCCCAACGCCGGCAAGCCGATGAGCGAGGAAGAGCGCAAGCTGCTGTTCGGCCAGCGCTGAGGCTTCCTCGCGGCCGCCGCGCTCGCCGGGCATGGCCCGGCGGATGTGCCGCATGCGACTTGCCCGGGGTCGGATCCCTTTGCAGCGCAAAGGGCTCTGACCCCAGCACCGGGGCATGGGCATAAGGTCATGCTGCCTTCCCGCACGGGCTTGGTTAGGATGGGGGCTGACCGCCACGCGCCCGCCGCGTGGCGGACCTGCCGTTTGCCGGGACCCTCCATGCGCCATCTGTTCGCTTCGCTTGCCCTCATGCTCGCCACCAGCACCGCCGCCCACGCCGAAAAACTCACCCTGGAAGCCATCACCGGCCCGCTGCCGCTGTCCGGCCCCACGCTGATTAAGCCCAAGGTGGCCCCGGACGGTTCGCGCGTTACTTTCCTGCGTGGCAAGGACACCGACCGCAACCAGCTGGACCTGTGGAGCTATGACATCGGCAGCGGCCAGACCCGCCTGCTGGTGGATTCGAAGGTGATGCTGCCCGGCACCGAAACCCTGAGCGATGAAGAAAAGGCGCGCCGCGAGCGCCAGCGCATCGCCGCCATGACCGGCATCGTCGATTACCAGTGGGCACCGGACGCGCAGCGCCTGCTGTTCCCGCTGGGCGGCGAACTGTATCTGTACGACCTGAAGCAGCAGGGTGCCGCGGCCGTGCGCCAGCTGACCCACGGCGAAGGTTTCGCCACCGATGCCAAGCTGTCGCCCAAGGGCGGCTTCGTCAGCTTCATCCGCGGCCGCAACCTGTGGGTGATCGACCTGGCCAGCGGTAAGCAGCTGCAGCTCACCACCGACGGCAGCGCGACCATCGGCAACGGCGTGGCCGAATTCGTGGCAGACGAGGAAATGGACCGCCACACCGGTTACTGGTGGGCACCGGACGACTCGGCCATCGCCTTCGCCCGTATCGATGAAAGCCCTGTGCCGGTGCAGAAGCGCTACGAGGTCTACGCCGACCGCACCGATGTGATCGAACAGCGCTACCCGGCCGCCGGCGATGCCAATGTGACCGTGAAGCTGGGCGTGATCGCGCCGGCCGCCGCCGCCACGCCGCGCTGGATCGACCTGGGCAAGGAACAGGACATCTACCTGGCCCGCGTGGACTGGCGCGATGGCCAGCGCCTGACCTTCCAGCGCCAGTCGCGCGACCAGAAGCTGCTGGACCTGGTGGAAGTGGACCTGGCCGGCAAGGGCACGCGCACGCTGGCCCATGAAACCAGCCCGACCTGGGTGCCGCTGCACAACAGCCTGCGCTTCCTGGACGACGGCAGCATCGTGTGGTCGTCCGAACGCACCGGCTTCCAGCACCTGTACCGCATCGACGCCAAGGGCAAGACCACCGCGCTGACCCACGGCAACTGGCCGGTGGACGAACTGCTGGCGGTCGATGAAAAGGCCGGCAAGGTCTACTTCCGCGCCGGCATCGATTCGGCCCGCGAAAGCCAGATCTACGCCGTATCGCTGCAAGGTGGCGCGCCGCAGCGCCTGTCGCAGGCCCCGGGCATGCACACCGCCAGCTTCGCGCGCAATGCCACCGTGTACGTCGATACCTGGTCCAACAGCACCACGCCGCCGCAGATCGAGCTGTTCCGTGCCAATGGCGAGAAGATCGCCACCCTGCTCGAAAACGACCTGGCCGACCCCAAGCATCCCTACGCGCGCTACCGCGATGCACAGCGCCCGGTGGAATTCGGCACGCTGACCGCCGCAGACGGCAAGACGCCGCTGAACTACAGCCTCATCAAGCCCGCCGGCTTTGATCCGTCCAAGCGCTACCCGGTGGCCGTGTACGTGTACGGCGGTCCGGCCAGCCAGACCGTCACCGACAGCTGGCCCGGCCGTGGCGACCACCTGTTCAACCAGTACCTGGCCCAGCAGGGCTACGTGGTGTTCTCGCTGGACAACCGTGGTACCCCGCGCCGCGGCCGTGATTTCGGCGGCGCGCTGTATGGCAAGCAGGGTACGGTGGAAGTGGACGACCAGCTGCGTGGCGTGGCCTGGCTGAAGCAGCAGCCCTGGGTGGACCCGGCGCGCATTGGCGTGCAGGGCTGGTCCAACGGTGGCTACATGACCCTGATGCTGCTGGCCAAGGCGTCGGACAGCTATGCCTGCGGCGTGGCCGGCGCACCGGTCACCGACTGGGGCCTGTACGACAGCCACTACACCGAGCGCTACATGGACCTGCCCAAGCGCAACGACGCCGGTTATCGCGAAGCGCGCGTGCTGACCCACATCGAGGGCCTGCGATCGCCGCTGCTGCTGATCCATGGCATGGCCGACGACAACGTGCTGTTCACCAATTCCACCAGCCTGATGAGCGCGCTGCAGAAGCGTGGCCAGCCGTTCGAGCTGATGACCTACCCTGGTGCCAAGCACGGCCTGTCCGGCGCCGATGCGCTGCACCGCTACCGGGTGGCCGAAGCCTTCCTGGAGCGCTGCCTGAAGCCCTGATCGCGATTGGGAAGGAGCCCGCCGATGCACCTGCCACCGCCCATCCCCGCCCATCGCCCGAATGCCTCGGGCTGGTGGCGCCGCAACTGGCGCTGGGCGATGCCCCTCTCGGTGCTGCTGTTCCTGGGGGTGATGGGCGGCATGGCGGCCTGGAGCCTGCTGCGCTGGGGTGAGGCGGCACGCGAAAGCGCGCCCATGCGTGAAGCGATGCGGCGCGCCGGCTGCAACATCGAGCTGGTGCAGGTGTTCGGTGAGCCACTGCAGGCCGACGCGATGCCGCTGGGCAGCATGCAGACGGCCATTGACGGCCAACGCAATGTTGGCCTGACCGTCGGCCTGGAAGGGCCGCAGGCACGCGGGCGGTTGTTCGTGCAGGGCACCCGCCGCGACGATGTGTGGGATTACCCGGTGATGTACGTGCTGGGCGCGGACAAGAAGACCTTCGACCTGAGCGAACTGGACGACGCCGAAGCGGCGGATGAGTGCGCACTGCAGGAGTGCCGGGAGCGGGGTGGATGTGGGGTGGCGTTGGCGTTGTGATCCCAACCCGATAGGCCCGCAGGCTTCATCTCTGGCCGGTGATTGGGTGGCTCGTGTCGTTTAGGAATAATCCGAAATTCGACCGACAGCACAGTTCATGCCTTGAACGTGCCGGCTATTTCGGAGATAACTTCGCCCATGCGGCCCAGCCGCGTTACCGGAACAGGGACGGTCCGACGTACAGCGCGCCATGGCGATGCTGGCGTGTGGGTGTTCCTCCGCCGGTGCGACCCCCGCCCAGGAGTGGAGAACAGGGATGTTCAAGCGAATCAAAGCCGAATGGCTGCTGGCACTGTCGTTGGCCCTTCCGGGTCTCGCCGTGGGTGCCAGCGCATGGGCGCAGGAAGTCAAGAAGGAATGGCTGGCGCTTGCACCCGGAAGCATTGCCCGTGCGACCGAAAAGCTCGCGCAGCAGGACGTCGAGAAGCGCTACCAGAATTACCAACAGTATGGACCCTTCAGTTGGGAAGTGCGGGATGTGGCGTCGCTGCCGAACAAGGTCATCTATGACTATGCGATCAAGCCGGCCAAGCTCATCAAGACTGACTGGGTCTATCGCTACGATTTCCAGGATTTCAACTCCCTGGAAGATCTGTCTGCTGCGCTCAAGGCAGAGATCCCCCAGCAACCCTCGTGTCCCGCAACGCAGGTCACAATCGGTGAGCAATGGGATGGCATTCCCGGTGGCGGCCAAGGTGCGGGTGCCGATGGCAGCAACACGGGTGAGCAAGGCGGTGCAACGGTTGCGTTCTACCACCTGAATCCAAACACCAACACCTGTGAACTCGTGACTGGCACGCGCTACCTGCAGCGCCAGCGTGAGGTCAGGTGCCCAAACACCAGCACCACGATCATGACCTGGCAGGCGGCCAAGGGCATGTGTGCCATGCCGCCCATGCTGGATACGGGCACGTTGTCCATGCTTCGCAAGTACGTCAGTACGCCTGTGACAAACAAATGCAAGGTGGGCAATCCCTGCGACCCGACCACCGGTGACAAGAGCCAGCCCGAGCCGGACTTTGATCTGGGCTGGATCGACTTCCGTCGCCATTACCATTCACTGACAAGCACGCCTGGGGGGGCGCTTGGCACCGGCTGGACCCATTCGCACAATCTGCGTCTGACCCTTGGCGTGGACAGCAGTACCTTCCCGCCGGGAACGGAGCTGAAGGTGGGATTGCTGTCCGAGGACGGTACGCAGGGCGCGTTTCCCAACCGTGGCAGCTACTACGAGTCAAACGACGGCAGCGGCGATCGCGTGGTCCAGCAAGGTACGCGCTGGCTGCTCTCTCGAGCGCAGGAACGTATCGTGTTCAATGCCTCCGGCCTGATGGAACGTCGCGAGTTCGAGGACGGCACCTGGCTTGAATATGCCTACGACACGCAGGCGCGACTGGTGGCTGTCTCGCATTCGAGCGGGCGCGAGTTGCAGTTCGAATACAATGTTGCTGAGAACGACTCGCTTATCTCGCGGTTGTCACTGGGCGGCCAGACGCTTGTTTCCTATGGCTACAGTGCAAGGGGCGAGCTGACCACGGCGACCTACGCCGATGGCGGC
The DNA here is from genome assembly GCF_047782825.1 of Stenotrophomonas maltophilia. Lineage (GTDB taxonomy): Bacteria > Pseudomonadota > Gammaproteobacteria > Xanthomonadales > Xanthomonadaceae > Stenotrophomonas. The sequence continues at coordinate 3,505,905 of NZ_CP180589.1, forward strand.
GTTCGCACCTACCATTACGAAGACACACGGTTTCCTGCGTACCTTACCGGCGTAACCGCCGAGGATGGGCAACGCTACAGTTGGTTTGGCTACGATGCCAAGGGGCGCGTGATCTGCAGTCGTCACTCTGGCGACTGCTCGCAGGGTGGGGTGGGCATTGATGGCGTCCATCTGGAATACACCGCTGCCGGTCCGGTCATCGTGACCGATGCGCTCGGGAAGCAGAGCGAATATGCGCTCACGCCAAGTGGCAGTGACGGTCTGCCACGAAAGGTCAACGGCATCAGCGATTCCACGGGGACAGCCACCCACACCTACCTGTCGGCCAGTCTGGACTTCCGCCGCCGTCTGCAGTCGTCCACAGACAAGCGGGGAACAAGCACGACCTTTGCGTACAACGATGCTGCCGATCCGGTGTACGGTGCCGTGGTCATCACCACCACCACCGAAGCGACCGGCACCCCAGAGGAGCGGATTCGCGAAGTGCGAACGGCTGCAGAAAGCAACAGGATTGTTCAACGCACCGTCGGCAATCAGGAACTGCGGGTCACCCGGAATGCGCGCCTGCAGCCGACCGCAATCACGCTGCGCGATATCGTGAGCGGTGATGTGCGTGTCACTACGCAGACCTATTGCGAATCGGAGGGGCCGGATTGCCCGTTGACCGGCCTGCTGCACAGCGTGGATGGGCCGCGCACGGATGTTTCCGATGTCACGATCCATCGCTACTACGCGCAGGACGATGCGGGCTGTGCAAGCGGTGGTACCTGCAGCTTCCGCAAAGGCGACCTGCGCAGCATCAGCAATGCGCTGGGCCACACCACGGAGACGCTTTCCTACGATACCTTCGGGCGTCCGTTGTCGGTGCGCGATGGCAATGGCGTGGTCACCGACTACGGCTATCACCCGCGCGGTTGGCCAACGTCGGTCACGGTGCGCGGCGCGACCCAGGCCGACGACCGCTCGACCCAGATCAGCTATTGGCCCACTGGCCAGGTGCAACAGGTCACCGAGCCTGACGGCAGCAGCGTCACCTACGTGTACGACGCGGCCCAGCGCCTGACCGATATCGCAGACAGTGCCGGGAACACCATCCACTACACGCTGGACGATGCCGGCAACCGCCTCAACGAGGACACCGTGGATGCGGGTGGCACCCTGCGGCGCACACTGGCGCGGACCTACAACATCCTCGGCCAGTTGACCGCGCTGAAAGATGCGGGCAACCATGCCACCGGCTTCACCTACGACGCCAACGGCAATCCGCAGTCGATCACCGACGCCCTGCAGCGTGTCACCAGCCAGCAATACGATACGCTCAATCGCCTGGCGCTGACTCTGCAGGATGTCGCTGGTGTGGCTGCGGAGATCCGCTCCAGCTACAACGCGCTGGACCAGGTTACCCAGGTGACTGACCCCAAGGGGCTACACACCACCTATGCGTACAACGGCTTCGGCGACCTGACCGCACAGGTCAGCCCGGATAGCGGCAGTACCGGTTTCACCGTGGACAGTGCAGGTAACCGCAAGACCCGCACCGATGCCCGTGGAATTACCGCGACCTACAGCTATGACGCGCTCAATCGTCTGGTGGGCGTGGCTTACCCCGACCCCAACATGGATGTGGGCTATCACTACGACGTGGCCCCGGCGGTGTGTGCAAGCGACGAGCGCTTTGCGAAGGGCCGGTTGTCCGAAGTGCTGCATGACGGTGGGCGCACGGCCTACTGCCATGACCGCTTCGGCCAGGTCACCCGCAAGGTGCAGGCCGTGAACGGCGTCGCCAGTACCTTGCGCTACGCGTACAACAGGTCCGGTCGCCTCGCATCGTTGACCTATCCGGATGGCAGCGTGGCTGACTACGTGCGTGACACGCTGGGTCGCATCAGCCAGATCGGCCTGACCCGGCCAGGGCAGGCTCGGCAGGTAGTGATTGAGGGGGTCACCTACGCAGCCTTCGGCCCAGCCACCGGCTGGACCTACGGCAACGGCCGCCAGTTGCAGCGTCCCCTGGATCTGGACTACCGCCCGCAGGCTGTGCACGACCCGGCTGCCGGTGGCCTGTCCTTGGGCTTTGGCTACGACGCGGTGGGGTCTATCACCGAATTGAAGAATGGCACCGGTACGCTCGTGCAGGCCAAGTACGCGTACGACGCACTGGGTCGCCTGACCCAGACCCAGGACGGTGCAACGGCCACGCCGATCGAAACCTACGGCTATGACGCCACCGGAAATCGCACCTCGCTGACCACTGCGGCGGGTACCTCGACGTACAGCTACCCGGCTGACAGCCATCATCTGGTGGCGGTGGGCGGCGAAGCGCGTGGTCACGATGCTGCAGGCAACACGACCAGCATTGGTGGCAAGGCTTTCACCTACAACGACGCCAATCGCATGAACGCGGTCAAGCTGGGTGGGGCGGTGGCCGAACGCTACGGCTACAACCATCGCGGCGAGCGTGTACTGCGAGCGCCCGAAGGCGGAAATGCCCAGATCACGGTCTACGACGAAGCCGGGCAGTGGCTGGGCAACTACTCGGCAACGGGGCAAGCCCAGCAGCAGGCGATCTGGCTGGACAACTACCCGGTGGCGCTGATCACTGTGGCGGCCACTGGCGTGCCGGAGCTTGCTTACATCCAGCCGGATCACCTGGGCACGCCGCGCGTGGTGATCGACCCGGCACGGGATGTTGCAATCTGGGAGTGGAGCAACAAGAGCGAGGTGTTTGGCGACCAGGCGCCGGCCAATGATCCCGATGGGGATGGTGTGGCGTTCGAGCTGGCATTGCGTTTCCCGGGGCAGCAGGCGACGGATGCGAGTGGGATGTACTACAACTACCAGCGTGAGTATGAACCGGCGGTGGGGCGCTACACGCAGAGTGACCCGATTGGGCTGGATGGAGGGATCAGCACTTATGCCTATGTACAAGGCAATTCTCTGAGCTACGTTGACCCAGAAGGCTTGCAGAGCGTTGGGCCTACGGGAGCGTACATCGGGGGCGAGCCTCGGGCCTCTGACGCATGTATGGACGCGGCAATCCTCGATTCTGCTCTAAATTTGACGCCCGGAGTTGGAACACTCAAAGCATTCACTGAGGGAGCCAATTCTCTGGATTCGGCTTCTGCAGTGATGAGCACGGCCGCAGCGGGGATGGAGGTACATACGCAGAAGGCGGATGCCGCTGCCAATGCGAGGCTTGAGGAGCTTAATCGATGGGGACGGAATCGTAGAGAGCAATCTCAAATTAGAACGGGTATCCAGGCAAATAGGAGTTTGAATACGCTGTTTCGGGTCGTGGGGCGTAACTTGGCTTTGCTAAGCTTGGGCGTCGAAGCTATCAAATTCGCCGGAGCGGCTGAGGAGTGCTGGTGCAAGGTCAAGCAATGAAAAGTACAAGGCGCCGCTTGAATACATGCTTCGTATGGGCCTCGCTCAACTTCATGAGTTTGCTGTCTCCGCCGCTCGTAGGTTGGAGTTTGTACGTTTTTATCATCATTGGGTTGGCGCTGAACGCGGTGGTGGTGTTTCTGGTTTTGAAAGAAGTTGATCCGCTGACAGATGTGGTCAAGCATGAATTGAACGTTGCACTGGCAAGGCGCTGGGTAACTGTCATCGGCGTGGCTGGAACACTGGCTGTTCTTGTGGCTGGAGTCCAGGGCGGGATAGGGAGGCAATCCATTCCATTTATTTTGTGCGGGTACGCGCTGCTTATGATCGTTCCAGGAAAGGTTATGAGTTTGGCTGTCTCGAGAAAAATGGATGAAATTGATGGAAAGTAAATCAAAGCGAATAGTTTCGGCATCGCGAACCGATGCCAAGGCGGGCCTTGCACGCAGGAGGCTTGCTATTCGGAATAAATATTCAGCGAGCGTCGCCTTGACTAGGCGCCAAAAAGTCGCCCAAATGCTGAAGGCTGTCTTTTACATCTTGGGTGGGCCTCTGGTATGGATTCTGAAGTCCGGAAAAGACAGGTGATCTTACGGAGGGTAGTCGTTTGTGATGGGATACCCAGTATTTCAATGGCGCGATCAACGCACAGAAGGATGGCGCTGGCTCAACCGTGTTGGCCACGTATGCCTACGACACGCTGGGCCGCCTGACCCAGACCCAGGACGGTACGACGGGCACGCCGATTGAGACGTATGCGTACGATGCCACTGGCAACCGTACCGCGCTGACCACCGCGGCCGGGGTGGCCAACTACGCCTATCCCGCCAGCAGCCATCGCTTGACTGCAGTGGACGGCGACGCCCGCGGCCATGATGCAGCAGGCAATACCACCAGCATTGGCAGCAAGGCGTTCACCTACAACGACGGCAACCGCATGAACGCGGTGAAGCTGGGTGGGGCGGTGGCCGAACGATACGGCTACAACCATCGCGGCGAGCGCGTACTGCGAGCGCCCGAAGGCGGAAATGCCTAGATCACGGTCTACTACGAAGCCGGGCATTGGCTGGGCAACTACTCGGCAGCGGGGCCAGCCCAGTAGCAGGCGATCTGGCTGGACAACTATCCAGTGGCGCTGATCAATGTGGCTGGTACTGGTGTTCCGGAGCTTGCCTACATCCAGCCCGATCACCTGGGTACGCCGCGTGTGGTGATCGACCCGGTGCGGGATGTTGCGATCTGGGAGTGGAGCAGCAGGAGCGAGGTGTTTGGCGACCAGGCGCCGGCCAATGATCCCGATGGGGATGGTATGGCGTTTGAACTGGCGCTGCGCTTCCCGGGGCAGCAGGCGACGGATGCGAGTGGGATGTTCTACAACTATCAGCGTGAGTATGAACCGGTGGTGGGGCGGTACTCGCAGAGTGATCCGATTGGGTTGATGGGAGGAATAAGTACCTTCGCCTATGCTGCCGGTGGCCCGGTTTCTGGGGTCGATCCGCTTGGATTGCAGCGCTCGGCAGTCAGATATCTCCCTAATGAGGCTGATGCGTCCACGGGAAGTGACGGATACCTTGTTCATCAGTCGGGCTATGTCTATGGACCCGGTGCCTCTGAGATCCCGATTTTGCCCGGTCCGAAGCTCTTGGGTGATGCGCTGATAGTGTCAGCTTTGGTTTCGACGTCTCCTGCTATTTGGAGGGAGCTCTTGGGCCAATTCTCTCAGGGGCAAAGCGACTGCCCGATTCCCGGTACAACTCCCGACGGAACGACAAAAGGAAATACGAGAATCGAGAAGAAGCCCGGCGACTTCGGGACAGCTAATGGGGACTTCGATAGTCAATGGCCGAGCGGAGTTTCAGACAAGGGCGGGGGTATCAGAGTTGGGACGCTGGAGGATGGACGAACCATCATTGTTCGTCCCAACTCGAAAGAAGGTTCTCCTACAATTGAAATTCAGTCTGGAGGAAGGACGCGGGTGAATATTCGCTATGTTAAATAAATTCGAAATCCTATTGAAGCCAATTCCGAACGCTAGCTGCTGCAGTGTTCTGTATGACGACGGCCAAGTGCAAATAGACGGAGGGGTTCGTGGTGGCGAAAGGCTGGTTAGAATCTCTTTTCCGAGTGCTCTGCTTGTACGTATTGCGGATGAGGGACTTCGACTGCAGTTTCTCGAGTGCCTGGGAGAGACCAGGGCAGCCCTCCTGAAGTTCAGTGAAAGTTCGCTCGTCGGTTGGGTGTCGAAGGAGTCCGTATGCACGAAGGGCGATGGTCTGCACCATTTCACTGTGCTCCTGGGTGAGGAGATCATCGATGTCGTCTCAGCTGACGTGCCGGGAGTTGAATTTTTCGACGGTTAAGTATGTACGGACTCCGATCCGAACCTACGGCTATGACATCACCGGTAATCGCACCGCGCTGACCACCTCGGCAGGCACCGCCAGCTACACCTATCCCGCAACCAGTCATCGCTTGACTGCGGTGGATGGCGAAGCGCGCAATCATGACGCAGTGGGCAATACCACCAGCATCGGCAGCAAGGCGTTCGCCTACAGCGATGTCAATCGGATGAACATGGTGAAGCAAGGCAATGCCGTACTTGAAAGCTACGCCTACAACCATCGTGGGGAGCGCGTACTGCGTACCCCTGCTAGTGGCGAAGCGCAGATCACCCTGTATGACGAGGCAGGGCAATGGCTGGGCAACTATTCGGCCGCGGGCCAGGCGCAGCAGCAGGCGATCTGGCTGGACAACTATCCAGTGGCGCTGATCAACGTGCCCGCTGCGGGCGTGCCGAGCTGGCTTACATCCAGCCCGATTATCTGGGCACACCGCGCGTGGTGATCGACCCGGTGCGTGATGTGGCGATCTGGGAGTGGAGCAACAAGAGCGAAGTGTTTGGCAACCAGATCCCGAGTGCCGACCCGGACGGTGATGGTGTGGCGTTCGAAGTGGCGCTGCGCTTCCTAGGCCAGCAGGCGACGGATGCGAGTCGGATGTTCTATAACTACCAGCGGGAGTATGACCCCGATGGTGGGTAGGTGCTCGCAGAGTGACCCGATTGGGCTGGATGGTGGGATTTCGAGCTTTGTATATGCAGCTGGAAACTCCATCGGTTCGGTGCAGTAGCTGCGCCGACTGGCAAAGGATGCGGGTGTCCCTGAGATGAGTGCATACAGACGGTTTCTCCGCGCTTACTACATCATGTCTTTCTGGGCGCTGAGATCGGTTGGCTTTCTGGGAATTGCCGTGAATTTGATAATCCTTTCTTTTGTTATTGTTGATATCTATGGTGATGGCAAAAATTATGGGTACTCGGGTTTGGTTTTCGTGGCCGTGTCTTTGGCTTGGTTTTTTGCCACGTTGAAGATTGGATCTATTGGCCTGGGCCGTCTCCGGCAAAACAGCGAGGTTGATGGCATAGCTGCCATCAACGGCTATCCTGCGCTCAAGATGCGCTCGTGGCATGAAGAGTGCTCTCAGTACAAGACGCTGAATGAAGTCGAGGAGCATCAAGGGGTCGTATGAGCTCGTTTCCATCACTGTCTCGCTGCTTGACCTGCGACTCAAGTGACAATCAATCCTGATGTTGTGAGCGAGTTGACGGCTACGCGAGAGATGAAGGACCGCCTTCCCGTCCGACTGGTGCAGGTGTTCGGTGAGCCACTGCAGGCCGACGCGATGCCGCTGGGCAGCATGCAGACGGCCATTGACGGCCAACGCAATGTTGGCCTGACCGTCGGCCTGGAAGGGCCGCAGGCACGCGGGCGGTTGTTCGTGCAGGGCACCCGCCGCGACGATGTGTGGGATTACCCGGTGATGTACGTGCTGGGCGCGGACAAGAAGACCTTCGACCTGAGCGAACTGGACGACGCCGAAGCGGCGGATGAGTGCGCACTGCAGGAGTGCCGGGAGCGGGGCGGATGTGGGGTGGGGTTGGCGTTGTGACTGAACGACCGGCGGGGCCGAGGCTGTCGTGATCCGCCACAGTTGAATTCACTCTTGCCGGCCGGGACTCGATTCCGTTCGGCATGCCTGGTGCGGGACTGATTGATTCCGACACTACGCGACGCTGATGAGACGGATCTCTATTGGTGCAGCCTTCAATCTTCACTGCTTCGATAGCGTGGATTGATAGTGCGGACGACGTTCCGGATTGCTGGCACAGGCTCCCTCCAATGATTGAGCCGTTGCAGCGCAGATCTGTCTGCAACGACTCACTTCATCCTGGAAGGAGCTCGCAATGCGAACGTATGCAATCAGGAACGTGGTAGCACTGGCAGCGCTTGCGCTGCTTTCGATCACACCCGGCATGGCTGCCGAACCCTTCGTGGAGGTGCTCCCGGACGCACCATTGGCAGGAGCAGAACAACAGCTGCGCAGAGCTGGCGATGATGTGGACTGGGTGCGCCGGGTTCGCGTGAATGAGGTCGCCCTGGCTGCTGATGAGATCACTGTCGATCTCCACGACATGGTTCTTCATCTTGTCCGCGATCCTTCCGAACCCCTGTTCGAGAGCGTCCAGAGTGCGATCTACCGGCCTGCGGGTGACGAAGGTGCACAGCGGGAGGTGCGCTCTATCCCAGGTATGCAGTGGGTAGGCAGGGTGAAGACCGTTTCGCTGGATGTTGAAGGGAAGCCTGGGCCGCCCCCGTACGCGCGAATCTGGTCGGATGCTTCAGGAGCACATGCGAGATTCAGCCACGGGTTCTGGCGTTACGCGCTGGATGGCGATCGACTGGTAAAGCGTGATGTGCGCCGCGCTCTGAAGGACGAGCGTGACGATGTGAGGGACCGGCGACCAGACCGGCCCGCTCCAGACCTTCCCCCAGGAATTGCCGCCGGAGGGAGCGGTGAAGGTCGCGATGTGATCCGGGTGGCGGCGACCGGACCTGCCCGCGGGTGAACATCTGGTCATCTCCGCTCATCCAGCATGAGGGCGTGCCAACGGGCTCCGCTGATCTTCACGATAATGCAAGGGTCCTGCGCGAAACGAAGGGCATCGTAGCCAGCTTCTATCCGGATCCGCCATCGCATGATCCCGATGTCCTCGATGCGGCCGCCATGACCTCCAGCCGATTGTCGCCATCGCCGTGAGCGCGTAAGTTGCGGGCAACCCTTTGCTGGAGTGTTCCATGAAGCCGATCGCGCTTGCCGTTGCCCTGGCCCTGACCGCCGCCCCGTTGCTGTCCGCACCGCCGGCCCTGGCCGCGCCGGCTGCCAAGGCCGCCACGCCCGCCAGCCCGGCCTGGGTCGCCCGCAGCAATGCACTGGCGCAGATCCTGCTGGACGCGCAGGGGCCGTTCCAGCCGGAGGAAACCGGCTTCTTCGGCGTGCCCGGCTATGACGACAAGGTGGCCGACCTCGGCCCCGATAACGGCAAGCGCTACCGCGCAGCAATGGCCAAGGCTCGCGACGAACTGAAGGCGAAGCTGGCCGCCGAGAAGGATCCCAACGTCCGCCAGGACCTGGCGATCATGATCCACGCCGCCGACCAGAACATCGAAGGCAGCACGCTCAACGAGAAGTACCTGCTGCCGTGGAGCGATGCACCGCAGACCGTGTTCAGCGGCCTCAACCTGCTGCTGTCCGACCAGGTGCCGACCGAGCGCCGGGCCAAGGCCGTCGACCGCCTCAAGGCCTATGCAGGCCTGCAGCCGGGCGGCACCGCGTTCACCACGCTGGCGCGCCAGCGCTACGAGGAACGCCTGAAGGACAATACGCTGCTGCAGCCCACGCAGATCGAAGTGCAGCAGTCGCTGGACAACGTCGAGACCTACATCACCGGTATCGAGTCGCTGCTGAAGAAGTACCAGATTGCCGGTGCCGATGAGGCGATGAAAGCCCTGGCCGGGCAGATGAAGGATTACGCCGCCTGGACCCGCAAGGAGGTGCTGCCCAAGGCACGCACCGATGCACGCCTGCCGGCGCCGCTGTACGCGTTCCAGCTGAAGCAGGTCGGCATCGACATCGATCCGAAGCTGCTGATGCAGCGTGCGCAGCTGGAATTCATGGAAACCCGTTCGGCCATGCAGCAGCTGGCACCGCTGGTGGCCAAGGACAAGGGCCTGAAGGTGGCCGACCCGAGCGACCCGGTGGCGGTGATCCGTGCGCTGAAGGCCAACAAGATCGCCAATGACCAGTTGGAAGGCCATTACCGCAAGGTGATCGATGCCATCGATCCGCTCATCCGCGAACACGGCATTGTTGATGTGCCCAAGCGCGCCATGCAGATGCGCCTGGGTTCGGCGGCGGAAAGCGCGGCCAGCCCGGCCCCGCATTTCCTGCCGGCGCCGCTGGTGAACAACACCGGGCAGCAGGGCACCTTCGTGCTGCCGCTGGGCAACCCGGCCGCGGGCGAGGGAGCGCAGTACGATGATTTCAACTTCGGTTCGGCCGCATGGACCCTGAGCGCGCATGAAGGCCGCCCCGGCCACGAACTGCAGTTCACCGCCATGGTCGAGCGCGGCGTGTCGCTGGCACGCACCATGTTCGCGTTCAATTCGGTGAACGTGGAAGGCTGGGCGCTGTACGCCGAGGCCGAGATGGTGCCGTACGAGCCGCTGGACGGGCAGATGATCGCCCTGCAGTTCCGCCTGCTGCGCGCGGCGCGCGCGATGCTCGACCCGATGCTCAACCTGGGCCTGACCGACCGTGCCACCGGCGAGCGCGTGCTGATCGATCAGGTGGGTCTGTCCAAGGCGATGGCCACCCAGGAACTGGACCGCTATACCGTGCGCATGCCCGGCCAGGCGGGCAGCTACTTCTACGGCTACACACGCATCCTGGAACTGCGCATGCAGACCGAACTGGCGCTGGGCGCGAAGTTCGACCGCCTGGCGTTCAACAACTTCCTGCTCGACCAGGGCCTGTTGCCGCCGGACCAGCTGGCCGAAGCGGTGCAGCAGCAGTTCGTGCCGAAGTACAAGCGCTGAACCTCGGGGTCGGATCCCTTTCCGCAGGAAAGGGCTCTGACCCCAGGGGTTACCGGGAAGGACCATCCACGCATGGCGTGGATCTACTGGCCACCCGACCGGTAGCGCCGGGCCATGCCCGGCGAGCGCAGGAGCAAAGCCGCCGATTCGGCCAGGTAGCGCCGGGCCATGCCCGGCGAGTGCCGCGGAAAAGCCGCCGGGCATGGCCCGGCGCTACCCATGCGTCAGCGCTGCGGCTGCGGGGTAATGGTCTGCGTCGGCAGACGTGCCGGCGGTTCGGGGTTGGGCACCCAGATCGCCACGCCGGCCGCGCGCTTCTGCGTGGTCGGAATGCCGATGCCCACGCCGCCGCCCACGTGCGAGCCGTAGCTGCCGGCACCCACCGACATGCCCACCGGCGAGCCGCTGCTGCCCACGCCCATCAGGATCACGCCGTTGGCGCCCAGTGCGGCGGCTTCGCGCTTGAGCCGTGCCACGGCGGCATCGGTCTGGCCCTGCGTGCCGAAGCCCACCGCCGAGGACGATTCCAGCTGGGCGATTTCCAGCGAACCGGCCGGCGGGGTGGAGTAGATCTGCACCTGGGCCGGGTCGATCGGCGCACGCGCGCGACCAAGCATGACCTTGGAGGTGCTGGCACAGCCGGCGGCGGCCAGCATCATGGCCGCCAAGGCGACCCAACGGATGTTCATGGCGTATACCCCTGTAGGACTGTTCGGATCATCGGCCGGGTACTCTGAATCGGCGCCAACACTGGCGCGCGAGCCATCACCGGCATGCTGGCACGGCGCGGGTGAGCGTGTCGCCAACGGCGGTAGGCGGCGGCCACCGGAAGGGCTATGGTTGGGGTCGCAAGCAACCAAGGGGAGCGTGGCAATGGGTGTGATCAGTCTGTTGTGGGGCGTATTGGCACTGCTGTGGATGATCCTGGCCCTCATACCGCTGCTCGGCTGGGGCAACTGGTTCCTGATCCCCTTCGCGGCGGTGGGCGCGGTCATCGCCGCGCTGGGCATCCTGTTCACCCACCCCAGCAAGCGTGGCCGTGCCTGGACCGGGCTGGTCCTGAACGGCATCGTGGTGGTGGTCGGGATCGTCCGCCTGAGCCTGGGCGGTGGTGTGATCTGAGAGGCCTGTTCCGAGTCGCGCCCATGGGTGCGACAGGGCGTCGCAGGCCCACGGCCGCCCCGCGGGCAGGGGAGTACAATGGGCGGCTGCGCGAGCCCCCCGCGTGCCTGTGAACCCGCGCCCGGCGCGGCTGCCCCCATGATCATTCGTTCCCGTCCCCACGGCTGGCAACTGCTGTACATCCTGCGCGGCTCCATCGTGCCGGCCATCGCGCCCAAGGTGCTGGCCATCCTGGTCCTGTCCATCGCGGTGGCCGCGGTGGTGGAGCTGGCCCCGCCTGTCGGCATCGAGCGGGTCTCGGTTACCCCGTTCACCCTGCTCGGCCTGGTCCTGTCGATCTTCCTCAGCTTCCGCAACAGCGCCTGCTACGACCGCTGGTGGGAAGGCCGCAAGCTGTGGGGCCAGCTGATCTACGAATCGCGCTCGCTGGCCCGCCAGGTGCACCTGCTGCTGGCCGACGACAGCGGCCGCCGCCGCCGCATCGCCTATCTGACCACTGCCTTTGCTCACGCCCTGGCTGCCCGCCTGCGCGGCCGCATCGTCGCCCTGGTCGCCCTGCCGTGGCTGGACAAGGCCCAGCGCGAGCAGCTGGCCGAGCGCGAGAACGTGCCCGATGCGCTGCTGGCGATGATCGCCGCCGAACTGGCCCAGGCGCTGCGCAGCGGCGAACTGGAGCCGATCCTCTACACCCAGCTGGAAGACCGCCTGCACGCGATGTCCTCCATCCAGGCCGGCTGCGAGCGCATCCTCGCCACGCCGCTGCCGTTCGCCTACACCCTGCTGCTGCACCGCTGCGCGTGGATGTTCTGCGTGCTGCTGCCGTTCGGCCTGGCCAGTTCGCTCGGCTGGGGCACGCCGGTGCTGTCGGCGGTGCTGGCCTATGCCTTCTTCGGCCTGGACCAGCTGGGCGAGGAAATGGAAGAACCCTTCGGCCTGGAACCCAACGACCTGCCGCTGGACGCGATGGTGCGCACGATCGAAATCGACCAGCTCGACGCGCTGGGCGAACGCCCCCTGCCCGAACCCCTGCTGCCGCAGGGCTACCTGTTGCAATAGCCACTCCTCGGAGCCTGCCATGCCTCATCCCCATTACCGCCCGCGGCGCATGCGCCATGACGAGTTCTCGCGCCGGTTGATGCGCGAGAACACGCTCACCACCGACGATCTGATCTACCCGGTGTTCGTGCACGAACTGGCGGGCCGCACCGCGGTGCCGTCCATGCCCGGCGTGGAGCGCCTGTCCATCGAGGAACTGCTGAAGGTGGCCGAAGAGGCGCTGGAACTGGGCATCCCGGTGATCGACCTGTTCCCGGTGATCGACAGCTCGCAGAAGTCGCTGGATGCATCGGCTGCCTGGGCCGAGGACGGCCTGGCGCAGCGTGCCATCCGCGCGCTGAAGAGCCGCTTCCCGGAACTGGGGGTGATGACCGACGTGGCGCTGGACCCGTACACCACCCATGGCCAGGACGGCATCATCGATGACAAGGGCTATGTGCTCAACGACATCACCGTCGAGGCGCTGGTCAAGCAGTCGCTGTCGCATGCCGAAGCCGGCGCGGACATCATTTCGCCCTCGGACATGATGGACGGCCGTATCGGTGCGATCCGCCGCGCGCTGGATGCCGACCACCACCTCAACGTGCGCATCATGGCCTACTCGGCCAAGTACGCCTCGGCGTTCTACGGCCCGTTCCGTGATGCGGTGGGCAGCGCCGGCAGCCTCGGCAAGGCCGACAAGAAGACCTACCAGATGGATCCGGCCAACGGCGACGAGGCCCTGCGCGAGATCGCGCTGGACCTGGAAGAGGGCGCGGACATGGTGATGGTCAAGCCGGGCATGCCCTACCTGGACCTGGTGCGCCGGGTGAAGGAGAAGTTCGGCGTGCCGACCTTCGCCTACCAGGTCAGCGGCGAGTACGCGATGATGAAGGCCGCCTTCGCCAACGGTTGGCTGGACGAACGCGCCTGCGTGATGGAATCGCTGCTGGGCTTCAAGCGGGCCGGCGCCGATGGCGTGCTGACCTATTTCGCGCCGCAGGTGGCGCGTTGGCTGCGCGAGCGCTGACAATAGCGCTCACGACGGACGGAGGAACGCGCGATGGGACCGGAAATGGGATGGATGCAATGGCTGATCTGGGGCACCGGCACGCTGGTGTTCGGCGCCATCATCGTCGGCGTGTTCATTGCCGCCTGGCGTGCCAGCCGGCGCCCGCCGGAGCAGCTCTCCGCCGCCGCCCACGTCGCCCGTGAGCAGGCCCTGCCGGAGAGCGTGCAGGCCGAACTGGCCGCGCTGAACCGCCGCAAGGACAACGGCCAGCTGAGCGAAGTGGAGTACGAGAAGCAGCGCGCGCAGGTGTTGGCGCGCTGAGCGGCAATGCCCGGGGTCGGATCCCTTTCCGCAGGAAAGGGCTCTGACCCCTACGCGGGCTGCATCCACGCATGGCGTGGATCTACTGCTTCGCGGGCTGCATCCACGCATGGCGTGGATCTACAAAGCGGGTTCCGGTAGATCCACGCCATGCGTGGATGGATGCCGGGCAACCCGCATCCCCCGTTACCCGCCGCACCCGGCCACGGCCGCCACCTTCGGCACGGCCAGCCGGTACACATCCACGCCACCGGCGCGCGGTGCCTTCGCGGCACGGCTGGCCACCATCATTTCGCCAGGCTTCGCGTTGTCGACCACCGGCGCGCCGGTCCAGCCACCGGTCTGGTTGAACGACAGCCCCAGCGTCTGCAGCGCCGCCCCGGTCCAGGCGCAGGCGCTGGTCATCACCTGCGAGGCATCGCCGTTGCCACGGCTGAACACCACCGCGCCGTCGCTGCCCAGCCAATCTCCATCGGTCTCGTCAGCGGCCGTGTTGAGGGCGGCCAGCGCCACGGCAACACCGCGCACGCCCTGCGCATCCAGCGGCGCCACGAACAGGTCCCAGCCTGCGCCGCGCCCCTGGTCCTGCGCGAACAGCAGCCGCCGCCCATCGGCGCTCAGGGCCGGGCCGCGCTGCGGGCGGTCGCCCCCGGCACTGGCCAGCCTCTGTGCCCGGCCCACACTGCCATCGGCGGCCACCGCCGCGCGGTACAGCGCCCATTTGCCCTCGCGGCCGGCGGCGAACAGCAGCCAGTGGCCATCGCGGCTGAAGTACGGGTCCAGCGCCTCACCGGCCACCTCCACCGGCAGGGCCTGAGCCTGCTGCCAGCGGCCATCGACGACCCGTGCCTGCCACAGGCCCCAGCCCGCCTCGCCGCGGCGGGCGAAGATGATGCGCTGGCCGTCGGCACTGATCGTGGCCCGGCCCTCATCGGCACGGGTGGACACCACCCCCATGCCTTCGATGCCGTACTCGTTCAACGCCATCGCCACGGGGGCAGAGAGTAGACTGGCGGCCAGCACCAGCAGGGTCGGGGTGATGCGCATCAGCCGGGTCCATGCACGAAAGAGCACCAGTCTAGCCAGCTTGAGGATTCCATGACCGACCGTTACGCCGTCTTCGGACACCCCGTCGCCCACTCGAAGTCGCCGCTGATCCACGCGACGTTCGGTCGCCAGGAAGGCATCAGCATTGACTACCGTGCGATCGACCTGGCCCCGGACGCCTTCCTGGCCGGGCTGGAAGCTTTCGCCGCCGAAGGCGGTGTCGGCGCCAACGTCACCTCCCCGCACAAGGAAGCCGCGTTTTCCGCGTGCACCACGCTGACCGCCCGCGCGCGCCGCGCCGGTTCGGTCAACACGCTGCTGCGCAAGGGCGACCGCTGGCACGGCGACACCACCGATGGCATCGGCCTGGTGCGCGACCTGACCGACCGCCACGGCCTGGACCTGCGCGGCCGCCGCGTGCTGCTGATCGGTGCCGGTGGTTCGGCGCGCAGCGTGGCCCCGGCCCTGCTCGATGCCGGCATCACCGAACTGGTGGTGGTCAACCGCACGCCGGAACGCGCCGACGAACTGATCGATGCGATGGGCGAACCGGGCCGCGCACTCAGCCGCTACTGGGAAGACCTGCGCGATCTGGGCGATTTCGAACTGATCCTCAACGCCACCTCGGCCGGCCGCGACCGCGATGTGGAATTCAAGCTGCCGCTGTCGCTGGTCAACTCGATGACCACCGCCGTGGACCTCAACTATGGCGAGGCCGCCATCGCCTTCCTGGCCTGGGCGCGCGCGGCCAACTGCCGCAATACCGTTGATGGCCTGGGCATGCTGGTCGAGCAGGCGGCCGAGAGCTTCCTGCAGTGGCATGGCGTGCGCCCGCAGACCGACGAGGTCTACAAGCAGCTGCGCGCCGGTGCCGGCGTCTTCGCCGGGCAGGACTGATCGATGGACGGCACCACCCTGCTGTTGACGGTGCTGAGCATGGTGGGCGTGCGCCTGCCGGTGCTGATCGCGCTGTGTGTCGGCCTGGTCTGGGTCGTGGGCGCGCCGCGCGATGCCACCCGTACCGGCGCCCTGGTCGGCCTGCTGCTGCTGATGTTGGCCAGCCTGGGCGGCATGGCTGCCGGACTGCTTCCGATGTGGATGGTCAGCAGCGGCGATTTCAGTGGCGTTTCCAAGATCAGCGCGATCCTGGGCGTGCTGCACTTCCTGCTGGCGATGGTCGACGCGGTGGGCGTGGTCCTGCTGGTCTGGGCGCTGGTGCGCCTGCTGCGGCAGCGTGCCACCCCGGCGCAGTAGCATCCCACTGACGGTCCTGGACCGTCGCGGCAGGGCGCTCGCAGGTGCATACGGTCTGCGGGCGTCGTCGCTGGCCCGTTCAGGGTGACAGCCGCAGGGAACCGGGCCGGCCATGCGACAATGGCCGGCCTGATCCAGCCACGGTAGTTCCCGGCGTGACCGAAACCGTCGCCGCCCCGCGCAAGCTCGATGACGCCTTGAAGGACGCGATCCGCAAGGCGTATACGACGCTGCAGGCCAATACCCCCGGCTTCTCCACCCGCCGCTCGCAGAGCCAGATGATCGGCGTGGTGTCGCGTGCGCTGTCCACCAGCGGTGGCGTGGGCGTGGTCGAGGCACCGACCGGCGTCGGCAAGAGTCTGGGGTATCTCACCGCGGGCGTGCCCATCGCGCTGGCCAGCAAGAAGAAGCTGGTCATCAGCACCGGCACCGTGGCCCTGCAGTCGCAGCTGGTCGAGCGCGATATTCCCAATTTCCTCAAAGCCACCGGCCTGGAAGCGACCGTGGCGCTGGCCAAGGGCCGCACCCGCTACCTGTGCACGCGCAACGCCGCCGAAGCGCAGGGTGAGGGCGCGCAGGGCGGCATGTTCGAAGACGAAGCGCCGCTGTACGACCGGCCGCTGGCGCCCATCGAAATGGATATCGCCAAGCGCCTGTCCGATGCCTTCACCAGTGGTACGTGGGATGGCGACATCGACAACGCGCCGGAAACCATCAGCCCCGGCCTGCGCAGCCGCATCACCACGCCTGCCTCGGCATGTGCCGGCCGCCGCTGTGCATATTCGGCGCAGTGCGCAGTGCTGCGCTCACGCAACACCGTGCGCGATGCGCAGATCGTGGTGACCAACCACGCGCTGCTGCTGTCGGCGCTGTCCATTGGTGACAGCGACAACGGCCAGCCGATGATCGCCGCGCCCTCGGACATGCTGCTGGTGCTGGACGAAGGCCACCACATCGGCAACGTGGCCATCGACCAGGGCGCGGCCAGCCTGGCCCTGGACGAGATGGCCAAGCGCACCGGGCGCCTGCAGATCCTGATTGCCGGCGCCTACCGCGCGGTCGACAAGGACCGCCTGGGCAACCTGCTGCCGAACGAGGCCATCGATGTGGCCAGCAACGTGGCCAAGCAGCTGCGTGCCTTCCGCGACCACGTCGAGGCGGTGTGGATGCCGGCCCCGGCCGATGAAGATCCCATGTGGCGCGCCGCCAACGGGCGCCTGCCCGAGGCCTGGCGCGAGCCCATCGAAGCGCTGGCCGACGATACCCGCAGCCTCTACAACTGGGCCCACGCCGCCAACGCACAGGTGGCCAAGGGCAAGCCGGACGACGCCGCCCGCGAGCGCCTGCAGCGCAACCTCGGCATGGCGCTGGAAATGATCGAGCAGCAGTACAACCTGTGGCAGGCCTGGCGCCGCGAGGACAAGGACGGTGCGCCGCCCACCGCGCGCTGGGTCACCGCCACCCGTGATGGCGACCTGGTGCTGCATGGCTCGCCGGTGTCGGCCGCGCACGTGCTGCGCAAGCTGCTGTGGGATGAAGTGGATTCGGTGGTGATGACCTCGGCCACGCTCACCGGCGGCGGCGACTTCCAGTCGCTGGCCATCGACAACGGCATTCCGCCGGAAGCGGAAATGGTTTCGCTGGCCTCGCCCTTCGACCTGCCCAACCAGGCCGAGCTGATCGTGCCGAAGTTCCCGGTCACCCCGGATGACCGCGAAGGCCATCCGCGCGAAGTGGCGCGTTACCTCGACCAGGAGCTGGACTGGGCCAAGGGCTCGATGGTGCTGTTCACCTCGCGCTGGAAGATGGAGAAGGTGGCCGGCTTGATGTCGGCTGCACGACGCAAGCAGGTGCTGGTGCAGGGCGACATGTCCAAGACCCGGCTGATCGACGAACACCTGCGCCGCGTCGCTGCCGGCGAAGGCTCGGTGCTGTTCGGCCTGAACTCCTTCGGCGAAGGCCTGGACCTGCCCGGCGAAGCCTGCACCACGGTGGTCATCACCCAGGTGCCATTCGCGGTGCCGACCGACCCGCAGACCGCCACCCTGAGCGAATGGGTGGAAGCGCGCGGCATGAACGCCTTCAACCTGATCGCCATCCCGCACGCGCTGCGCACGCTCACCCAGTTCGCCGGCCGCCTGATCCGCACGTCCACCGACACCGGTCGCGTGGTCATCCTCGACTCGCGCCTGCTGACCCGCCGCTACGGCAAGCGCATCATCGACGCGCTGCCGCCGTTCAAGCGCGTGATCGGCTGAGCAGGGGTCAGATCCCTTCCGCAGGAAGGGCTCTGACCCCCGCAAGCACGCCCACCCTCAACCGCCTTCCGGCTTCCGGCACACGGTTCCATACGCTTCCAGATAGGGCTTGCCGAAGCAGCGCCGCAAGCCGTCGAGCACATCGAGGTTCGGCGGCCAGGCGACATCGACCTTCTGCCCGCCGGCGGTGGTGAAGTGGAAACGACCGTCCTTGATGTTCTGCGCCATTTCCGGCGGCGACGGCAGTGCGACCAACCGCGCACGCGCGTCTTCCAGACCCCGACGGTCCTGGCGCAGGAAAGCGACCATCCCATCCACGTAGGCATTCCAGTAGCCGGGATCACCCTGGCCAGCAGGCTTGCGGCTGCGCTCCATCAGTGCAATCGCCTGTTCGGTCTGCCCCAGCTCCGCACGCATCTGGCCTTCGTGCCAGGTAATGATCGTTCTGCCTGCGGCCTTGGGCTGCACCGCATACGCCGCCAGCAGGTCGGCGGCCTCGCGCTGGCAGCCGCGGTCGGCCAGGGGGCGCCAGCCACCTTCCAGGTCCTGGTCGAACGCATCCGGCTCCATCGCCAGCATGGCATCGCGGTCGTAGCTGCAGTCCGGCGCCTTCGGCGGTTCCGGTGCCGCGCCCAGCGCAGCGGCAAGGGCAATGGAAAGCAACGTCATCACAACCTCCGTGTTGGTGTTGCGTCCTACCTTACCGGGGTCAGAGCCCTTTCTGCGAAAGGGATCCGACCCCCTGCCGCGATCCGGGGTCAGATCCCTTCCGCAGGAAGGGCTCTGACCCCAGCACCATCAATCGCCCAGCAGAGCGGTGTTGCGCACCGCGCCCTTGTCGGCGCTGGTGGCCAGCAGGGCGTAAGCCTTCAGTGCGCTGGTGACCTTGCGCGGGCGCGCTTCACGCGGCTTCCAGCCACGCGCATCAGCGGCGGCGCGGCGCTGGGCCAGGGTGGCGTCGTCCAGCAGCAGGTCGATGCGGCGGGCGGGGATGTCGATGCGAATGCGGTCGCCATCTTCCACCAGGCCGATGGTGCCGCCGCTGGCGGCTTCCGGCGAGACGTGGCCGATCGACAGGCCCGACGTGCCGCCGGAAAAACGACCATCGGTCAGCAGCGCGCACTGCTTGCCCAGCCCCTTCGATTTCAGATAGCTGGTGGGGTAGAGCATTTCCTGCATGCCCGGGCCGCCCTTCGGGCCTTCGTAGCGGATGACCACCACGTCGCCGGGCTGCACTTTGTCGGCGAGGATGCCGGCCACGGCCGCGTCCTGGCTTTCAAACACGCGCGCGCGGCCTTCGAACACGTGGATGGATTCATCCACGCCGGCGGTCTTCACCACGCAGCCATCAACGGCCAGGTTGCCGCGCAGCACGGCCAGGCCGCCTTCGGCGGAGTAAGCGTGTTCGACGCTGCGGATGCAGCCTTCGGTGCGGTCCACGTCCAGCGTGGGCCAGCGCGTGGCCTGGCTGAAAGCCACCTGGGTGGGAATGCCGGCCGGTCCGGCACGGAAGAAGTCGTGCACGCTGGATTCGCCGCTGACCGCCACGTCCCAGCGCTCGATGGCATCGGCCAGGGTGCGGCTGTGCACGGTCGGCACCGTGGTATCCAGCAGGCCGCCGCGCGCCAGTTCGCCCAGGATGCCGTACACGCCGCCCGCGCGGTGCACGTCTTCCATGTGGTACTTCGGCGTGTTCGGCGCGACCTTGCACAGCTGCGGCACGCGCCGCGACAGCGCGTCGATGTGGGTCAGGTCGAAGTCCACTTCGGCTTCCTGCGCCGCGGCCAGCAGGTGCAGGATGGTGTTGGTGGAACCGCCCATGGCGATGTCCAGGGTCATCGCATTGGCGAACGCGGCCTGGGTGGCGATGCCACGCGGTAGCGCGCTTGCTTCTTCGCCGCCGTACCAGCGGTGGCACAGTTCGACAATCAGGCGGCCGGCGCGCAGGAACAGCTGTTCGCGGTCGGCATGGGTGGCCAGGGTCGAACCGTTGCCGGGCAGCGAGAGGCCCAGCGCTTCGGTCAGGCAGTTCATCGAGTTGGCGGTGAACATGCCCGAGCAGGAACCGCAGGTGGGGCACGCGCTGCGCTCGAACTCGGCCACTTTCTCGTCGCTGGCGTTTTCGTCGGCGGCGATGACCATCGCATCGACCAGGTCCAGCTTGTGCTCGGACAGGCTGGTCTTGCCGGCTTCCATCGGGCCGCCGGAGACGAACACCACCGGGATGTTGAGGCGCAGTGCGGCCATCAGCATGCCGGGGGTGATCTTGTCGCAGTTGGAAATGCACACCAGCGCGTCGGCGCAGTGCGCGTTGACCATGTATTCGACCGAGTCGGCGATGATCTCGCGGCTGGGCAGCGAATACAGCATGCCGTCGTGGCCCATGGCGATGCCGTCGTCTACGGCGATCGTGTTGAATTCCTTGGCGACGCCGCCGACCTTCTCGATCTCGCGCGCGACCAGCTGGCCGAGGTCCTTCAGGTGCACGTGGCCGGGCACGAACTGGGTGAAGGAGTTGGCGATGGCGATGATCGGCTTGTGGAAGTCGCCATCCTTCATGCCGGTGGCGCGCCACAGGGCGCGGGCGCCGGCCATGTTGCGGCCGGCGGTGGAGGTGCGGGAGCGGTATTCAGGCATGGCTGGCGGAACGGGCGGGCCGTACAACGTGGGGGTCGGTCGATCATGGCGGAGTTTTTCGGTTGCTGCTGCAACCACCGAAGGTGGTCCGGCAGGGCTTGCAGCCCTGCACCCGCCGAATCAACCTCAACGTCAAAAGCGGGGTATCCGTGGGATGGCGGGGTGGGTCCGGCTGCGGGGGACGGCGCAAGTAGGTCCATGTAGCCTCGGTCGCGCCATCCATGGCGCTCACGCCCCCGCAACCGGACCCACCCCGCCTTCGACAGTTGGCCGTGATCTGCCGGGCGATGCGGGGTCGGATCCCGTTGCTGCGCAACGGGCTCCGACCCCAGGTTCGTGATCAGGCTGGCGAAAATGAAAGTCCGTTCATCTTTCCCACTTTGCCGATTCCGGTTGTTGGTGTGAATTTGGCATCATTGGGGCATTGATCCGACCCCGAGGCATGACGCCATGAAGCGTTCCCGCACCACCGCGCTGCTGTTGATGAGCGCCGCACCGCTGCTGTTCACCGCTTGCCAGAAGGAAGAGCAGGTGCAGGTGCAGGAAGGGCTGTACACCTCCGTGCAGGCCTGCACCGAGGCGACGGGCGATCCGTCCTCGTGCCGCAATGCCTTTGCCGAGGCCCAGCAGAAGGCCGCCGATGCGGCGCCGAAGTACGCCAGCAAGGAAGCCTGCGAGAAGGACTACAAGCCGGAACAGTGCGTGCAGCAGCACACCTCGGCCGGTACTTCCTTCATCGGCCCGATGATGATGGGCTTCTTCATGTCGCAGATGCTGAGCAACCGCGGCGGCCTGGCCCCGCAGGCGCCGGCGTCGGCCCCGGCCTACCAGGACAAGAACGCTGGTTGGGCGCGCCCGGCCCCGGGCGGCACCGGTGGCATGAACACCGCCAGCGGCATCGGCGCGGGCAAGGCCGGCCTGGCCCCGGTCAGCAGCGAGCCGAACCGCGCTGTCACCGCCAGCCGCAGCGGCTTCGGCAGCACCAGCGCCCGCCGCAGCGGCAGCAGCTTCGGCGGCTGATCGACCCATGCAGCGAATTCGCATTGCCGAGCGCGCCCAGTGGCGGGCGCGCGCGGAGGAAGCCGGTTTCCGCTTCCACACCATCGACGGCCAGCCCTACTGGGATGAAAGCGCGTACTACGCCTTCACCCTGCGCCAGATCGAACAGGACATCGAAGACCCCAGCGCCGAGCTGCACCAGATGGCGCTGGACCTGGTCGGCGATGTCATCGGCAGCGAGCGGCTGATGGACCAGCTGGCGATCCCCGCGCAGTACCGCGACTGGATCGCCGACAGCTGGCGCCAGCGCCAGCCGCACCTGTACGGGCGCCTGGACCTGGCCTACGACGGTACCGGCCCGGCCAAGCTGTACGAACTGAATTACGACACACCCACCTCGCTGTTCGAGGCCAGCTTCTTCCAGTGGCAGTGGCTGGAAGACCAGCGCAATGCCGGCCGCCTGCCGCAGCACGCCGACCAGTTCAATGGCATGCACGAGGCACTGGTCGAGCGCTTCGGCGAACTGGCCGGGCAGTTGCCGCCGCCGTTGTTCTTCAGCGCGGTGGGCAGTTCCGAAGAAGACCGCGGCACGGTCGATTACCTGCGCGATTGCGCGTCGCAGGCCGGCCTGCATGGCCAGGCCATCGCCATCGAGGATATCGGCCTGTCCGAGGACGGTCGCTTCACCGCGCTGGATGACACGGTGATCGGCACGCTGTTCAAGCTGTACCCGCTGGAAGACCTGATGGCCGAGGAATTCGGTCGCGCGCTGCCCGGTTCGGGCATCCAGCTGCTGGAACCGGCGTGGAAGGCGGTGCTGAGCAACAAGGGCATCCTGCCGCTGCTGTGGCAGCGCAACGTGGGCCACCCGAACCTGCTGGAAGCGCACTTCGATGATGGCAGCGCGCTGGCCTCGGGCTGGGTGCGCAAGCCGCTGTTCTCGCGCGAAGGCGCCAACATCGAGATGCACCTGGCCGATGGCAGCACCCAGCGCAGCGACGGCCCCTACGATGGCCCGGCGATCATCCAGCGTGCGCATCCGCTCACCCGCTTCGAAGGCGGTTACCCGCTGGTCGGCAGCTGGGTGATCGGTGACCGTGCCTGCGGCATCGGCATCCGCGAAGACGACAGCGCGATCACCCGCGACAGCGCGCGCTTCGTGCCGCACGCGATCGTGGACGAGGCGCCGACGCGGATCTACGTCTGATGGCGGTGCGGCGCGACCGCACCGCGCGGCGTGCAGCGCCGCCGGGTCGCCATCGGGATGATGGCCATGCCCTGTGGCGCTATGCCGACCGGGTGGCGGTGCGCTGCCACCGCTGTGATACGCCCGGCTGGGTGATCGGCCCCACCGATTCGCGGCGCTTCCGTTGCCTGGGGTGCAGCGAAGCACTGGACGGCGGTTGCGGCTGCAGTTGCTGCAGGCCCGCTGTCTGGGTGGGGCCGGTGCGCTACAGCGGCTACCGGCCGTGTGGCTACTGCGGCCACAAGTGGGTAAGCGCTGAAGTGCACCGTGCACGCGCGACGGCGCCGCTGCGGACGGTGGCGGCGGATTGCAGCCAGTGCGGCCGCAGCAGTGAGGTGGACGTGACCCTGTCGCGATGGCGTGGCAACGAAGCCATCGACCCCGATTTCGGCCTGCCGCTGTGGTTGGTGGAGAAGACCGCTGCCGGTCTGCTGTGGGCGTACAACGCCGAGCACCTGCAGGCGCTGCACGACTACGCCACGGCCACGCTGCGCGAAGGCAGCGGGCACCATCGCTCGATGTTCTCGCGCCTGCCACAGTGGATGAAGCTGGCCCGCAACCGGGTGCTGCTGCAGCGCGCGGTGGAGCGGTTGCAGCGGCGGTTGCTGGGCGAGCGCTGATACGGCAGCCGAGCGTGGGCTCGGCTCTACAGGACAACACGTGTAGAGCCGAGCCCATGCTCGGCTCCGGTCAAGCGCAGGGCTACAGCAGCCCTTCGCGCTTCACCGCCAGATACCGTTCCACCAGCGCGGCGGGCAGGGCTTCGGCGGTCACGTCCAGCACCATCACCTTTTCCGCGCGCAGTGCGTCGTGCGCCTTCGCGCGCTGCTGCAGGTACAGCGCGGCGGCGCCGGCCTGGGCGGCGTCTTCCAGCGTGTGCACCTCGCCTTCCAGGGCCATGTCCAGTTCTCGTTCGCGCAGGCTGGCCACGCATACCAGATGGCGGCGCTGCAGCAGGCGCACGGCCGCCAGCAGGTCTTCGATGTCTTCGTCGCGCACGTTGCTGACCAGCATCACCAGCGCGCGCCGGCGCTGGCGCAGCGAGACTTCGGTGGCGGCCGCCAGGTAGTCGGTGGCCACGGCCTGCGGTTGCAGGTCATAGCTGGCGCGCAGCAGGTGTTCCACCGTGCCCATGCCGCGCTGCGGTGCCACCCAGCGTCGCTCGCCGCCCACGGCGAACAGGCCGGCGGCATCGCCCTGGCGCAGGGCCAGGTAGGCCACCACCAGCGACGCGTTCAAGGCATGGTCGAAGTGCGAAAGGCCGCCTTCGCTGGCCAGCATGCGGCGGCCGCTGTCGAGCATCAGCAGCAGCTGCTGGTTCTTCTCATCCTGGTACTCGCGCGAAATCAGCTTGCGGGCGCGGGCAGTGGCCTTCCAGTCGAGCTGGCGCAGGCTGTCGCCGATGCGGTACTCGCGCATCTGGTGGAAGTCGGTGCCTTCGCCGCGGCGGCGCTTCACGTGCGCGCCCACCAGCCGTGAGGCCTGGTCGGCACTGAACAGCGCGAAACGGGTGAGCGGCACGAAGTTGGGATACACGCGCACGTCCAGCGCCGGCGGCAGCGTGCGCTGCTGCCACCACAGCCGCCACGGTGAACGGATGCGCAGCTGCACGCCTTCGAAGCGGAAGCGGCCGCGCTGCTGCGGCTGCACGTGGTAGTGCAGGGTGCTGGCGGTGCCGGCACGCAGCTGCACGCGCTGCGGCAGGTCGTCCAGTGGCCAGCCGCCGGGTACCAGATCGAACACCTGCACCTGCATCGCGCGGTCGCACAGCAGGCGCAGGCCGATCTCGCGGCGCACGCCCAGCGCCAGTGCTTCGGGCACGTCGCGCTGCACCTGCGGCGAGCGGCGTCGCGCCTGCCGCCAGGCATCGGCCAATGCCAGCACCGCCACCAGCGCGCCGGCCGCGGGCCAGCTCCAGAACGGCAGCCAGCCGTGCAGCATCACGCCTCCCAGCGCAGCCCAGGCCAACAGCACTGCCAGCAGCAGCGGCGCAGGCCTCATCGGCGTGGTGCTTCCACCTTGGCCAGCAGGGCGCCCAGCACATCGTCCGGGCCCTGGCCTTCAATCTGCAGTTCCGGTGCCAGCGCGATGCGGTGGCGCAGGGCCGGGCGAGCGATGTCGCGCACGTCGTCGGGAGTGACGAAATCGCGGCCGGCCAGCACCGCCTGCGCGCGCGCGGCACGCACCAGCGCGATGCTGCCACGCGGGCCGGCACCGACGGCGATGCCCGGCCACTGCCGGGTGGCGGCCACGATGCGCACGGCATAGTCGATCACTTCGTCATCGACGGTGATCGCCGCGGTGGCCTGCTGCAGCGCCAGCAGTTCGCCGGCGCCGAGCACGCGCGGCACCTGGCTCAGGTCGAAATCGCTGGCGGCGCGGCCCTGGGTGATGGCCGCGACCATGCGCTTTTCATCGTCCAGCTGCGGGTAGTCGATCAGCACCTTCAGCAGGAAACGATCCAGCTGCGCTTCCGGCAGCGGGTAAGTGCCTTCCTGCTCCAGCGGGTTCTGCGTGGCCAGGGCCATGAACGGCGGGGCCAGGGTGAAGGCCTTGCCTTCGATGGTCACCTGGCCTTCCTGCATCACTTCCAGCAGGGCCGACTGGGTCTTGGCCGGGGCGCGGTTGATTTCATCGGCCAGCAGCAGGTTGGTGAACACCGGGCCGCGGCGGATCTTGAAGCTCTCGCTCTTGGGGTCGTACACCGCGTGGCCGCTGACATCGCTGGGCATCAGGTCGGGGGTGAACTGCACACGCCCGTAGTCCAGCTCCAGCGCCTGTGCCAGCGCACGCACCAGCAGGGTCTTGCCCAGCCCGGGTACGCCTTCGATCAGCACGTGGCCACCGGCCAGCAGCGCCACCAGGATCTGGTCGAGCACATCGGCCTGGCCGATGAAGGCACGGCCGACCGCATCGCGGATCGCATCGACGCGTTCGATCAGGCGGGCGGCAGTGGCCGCCGGAAGCTCAGGGGCATCGGTCATAGCAGGGATCTCATCTGGAGCAGCAAGCGGATGCGCTCGCGCAGGGCGGAGGAATCGTGCGGCGAAGGAGGGGTGAGTGCGGTGGCCACGCGGCTGGCCGGCCACTGCAGCACGGCGGCGATGGCCTGGTCGCGGGCGGCGCCTTCCAGTGCGGCGGCCACCGGTGCGCGCAGGCGCAGGCGGTGCAGGAACAGCGCCTGCACCGCGTGGTACAGCCGTGCGCCATCGCCGAAGCGCAGCAGCAGTTCGCCACTGGCGCGCACGTGTTCCAGCAGCGAACGGCGTTCAACCACCGGCGAAGGCAGCAGGCTGCCAAAGCGCTGCGCGCGTGCCCACAGGACACCGGCCAGGGCCAGCAGGAAGGGAATCCAGACCGGCCAGCCCTGGTAGAAGACGGTGGCCAGCAGCGACGGCGGGCGGCTGCCATAGACCAGCCAGACGGTGCCGCGGCCGTAGTTGGGCGCCAGCAGATAGCGGCTCAGGTCGCGATGGGAAAGATCATGCAGGCCATCGCGTTGCGGCAGATCGCTGGCCACCACGCGGCGCCGGATCAGCGTGCCGCTGCCTTCGTTGCGCATGAAATCCATGTCCGCCAGCACGTCGATGCGGCCCTTGCCGTGGCGCAGCCGCGCGAACACCAGGCCCTCATCACCGCCCCAGCGGCGTTCGGCATTGGCATCGGCCTGGAAGCCCAGGCTGAAGCGGCGCCCGCGGCAGAACTCCACATGGTTGGGGTCGTCCACCACGTGGAAACGCTGGCACTTGCTTTCATGGAACAGGCTGTCCACGCCGATGCGGTCCAGCAGCGGGCCCTGGGTGGTGGTGGCCTTGTCCTCGCCCGGCGGCCGCGTGCGCACCAGCAGGTGGCCACCGCCATCGACCCAGTCCAGCAGCTGCTGGACCGTGCTCGGCGACAGGTCGGTGGTGTCCTTCAGCAGCACCAGCGTATCGCCGGCCGCCAGCGGCATCTTCGGCAGGTCCAGGCGCTGCCGCGTCTGCACCTCGATGCCATCGGTGCGCAGTGCCTGCCCCAGCACGTACAGCGCGTTGTAGCTGGCCTCGCCCTGCGGCGGCAGCACGATGGTTTCGGTCACCCGCTCGTGCGTGCGCAGGAACAGGATGGTCAGCGGCACGCCCAGCACCACCACGGCGCCCAGCAGCAGGGACCAGATCAGACGCGGGCTCATGCCTTCCACCCGAACTGCTGGCGCAGGGTCGTGGCAAGCGCATCGAATTCATCGCGTGCGGGCAGGCGGCCACCGTAGGCGGCGTACTGCCACATGCGCACGATGCGCGCGAACAGGTCGCGGTCGGCCGCTTCGGGCATGCGCCGCGATGCACGCAGGCACTGTGCTTCGGTCGCACCGGGCGGCAGGGCGATGCCGGTGCGCTCCATCAGGGTGCGAACGCTGGCGCGGTACAGCAGGGCCAGCGCCTGGCGCGGGCGGCCCTGGTCCCACAGCAGGCCGGCCTGGGTGGCCACGTCCGGTGGCAGCACCACCGGTACCTCCACGGTTTCTTCCTGCACCTGCGGCGCGTCCTTGCGGCGGCGTCGGCCGGTGCCACGCAGCCACGGCCACCACAGCCGTGCAGTCAGCAGCAGGACCATCACCAGCACGCCCAGTGCGGCCCACAGGCCCCATTCGGCCAGGCGCGCAATCCACTGCTGGGCCGACCTGCGCTTGCCGCTGACATCTTCAGGCTTGCTGTCCTTGTCCAGCGCCTTCTCTTCCTTCTTCGTGTCGGCCACATCCTCGATGCGCTTCCACTCCGATACCTGCCGCACCGGCCGCTGCAGGGGATCCTCATAGGCACGGTTCACCGCCTGGCGGAAGCCGGCGGTGTCCACCGGTTCATCGCCGAAGATGCCGGCGGCGGTATTGGCCGGGTCGTTGGCCGCGTTGGCGCTGTCGTCTTCCCCGCCTGCTGCGCGATCCGCCGCTTCCTGGTCCTGAACGCCCTGCCAGGCCTCATCGGCGGCGCGTTCGGCCTCGCTGGCGTCCTGTGCGTGGGCAGGTGCCAGCGGCAGCACCAGGCACAGCAGCAGCGCCAGCGTGGATGCGGCCGGCAGCAGGCGTTCGCGCAGGCGGCGCAGGGCGATTTCCACGTCCCAGGCTTCCATCTGGGTGCGCCGGTTGAGGTACAGGCCGAAGCCGGCACCGACGTAGAACGGTCCTATCAGGGCGCCGGCCAGCCAGCACAGCAGGTTCAGCGCCAGCTTGGCCCACGGTGGGGTTTCAACGCTCACCATGGCCCAGGCGGCGCGCCAGGAATCGGGCAGCAGTTCCAGCGGAATGAAGAGGAAGACCGACGCGATCGCACCCAGTACCAGTACCAGTTCGAAGACCATGCAGATCACGGTCAGTGCCATCGCCGATCCGCCGGCACCGGCCACCACCGCACGCCGGCGCGGCCCACGCTGCGCGGGGACATTGCCCTCCAGCAGGTTGACCGGCAGGCAGACGCTGCGCAGGGCGCTGAAGCGGCGCCAGCCCAGGTAGCCCCAGAAGCCGGTGCCGCCCCATTGCCGTTGCGCGGCCAGCGCGGCGCGCGCGCCCACCTGTTCGCCGAAGATGCCGCGGGAGAGCACGTACAGCGGTGCGCGTTCGAACAACGGCTTGCACCACCACATCGCCAGCCAGGCCCAGACGAAGCCGTCCAGCCACCACGCCAGAGCGTTGAACAGCACGAACAGCGGCGCGCTGGCCAGCAGCCAGCTGCCCCACACCGCGCGGGCGTGGCGGCGCACCAGGGCGCTGCCCAGCTCCATCGCTTCCCAGCCGCTGCGCGCGCGCAGGGCCACGTCCAGCTGGTCAATCCGCATGGCTGCCCCCGCGTCCGCCGCGCCACAGCCACAGCAGTACCCCGGCCCACAGCACACCGGCCACGCTGTACTTGCCCCAGGCGGGAATCTGCGCGATCGACGACCAGAAGGCTTCCACGAACGCCGCCACCAGCAGCATGAAGGCCACGCCCAGGCACAGGCGCGCGCCGATGCGGCCGCCTTCCACCAGCGCATCCAGGCGACGGCGGCGGCCGGGTGCCAGCAGCTTCATGCCCAGCTGCAGGCCGGCGCCGCCAGCGATCACGATGGCGGTCAGCTCGAAGGCGGCATGGCCGACCACGAAGCGCCAGAACGGATCACCACTGCCGACGTTCTGCAGGTGGCCGGCCACTGCGCCCATGGTGATGCCGTTGAACAGCAGCACGAACAGCGTGCCCACGCCGGCCAGCAGGCCGCTGGCGAAGGTGCGCAGGGCGATGCTGATGTTGTTCATGATGTAGTAGCCGAACATCATCCAGTCGGTGCCGCTGTCGCGGCCCAGGCGCTCGGCCGCCGGGTTGTACATGCGTTCCATCTCGGCGATCTGGTCGCTGCTCATCAGCAGGTGCACGGTGTCCGGGAACAGCTGCACCATCGCGAAGCAGCCCAGGGCCGGCAGCGCGAACACCGCCAGTGCCGCCCACATGCTGCGTGCCTGGCTGCGCACCAGCATCGGGAAGTCGGCCACCAGGAATTCCAGCGCGCGCCGCCAGCGCACCGGCGGCGTGCGGTACAGCACGCTGTGGCCCTGCTGCATCAGCTGCTGCAGGCGCTGCACCAGCTGCGGGCTGTAGCCGCGCTCGCGTGCCAGCGCCAGCTGCTGGCACAGGCGGCGGTAGCGCTGCGGAAACGCGGCATCGCCACTGTCGGTTGCGGCGGCCTTGCGCCGGCTGCGGCGCGATGCATCGGCGCGGTGGTGCAGCCACAGCTCCAGGTCATGCCATTCCTGCTGGTGGCGGGCGACGAACTGTTCCTGCCTCATCGGCGCCCCAGCAGCCAGTTGGCCATCGCGTACAGGCGCAGCACGCCCACCTGGCCGGACGCCTGGGTCAACGGCTCGGCGATCGCGGCCAGTTCCTGCTGGCGCGGTGCGGACAGGCGTGGTGCGCGCTCGGCAAAGGCCATCACCGCGGCCTGTTCCTGCGGGCGCAGCGGCTGCGGCGGCGCCAGCACGCTGTCGATGGTGGTGGGCGGCAGCAGGTAGCGCAGGGGCTCATGCACCACCACGGTGCCGGCCACCAGGTCGCCCAGGCGGCGCCCGTGCGGATCGAACAGGCTGCTGAGCAGGCCCAGCGCGTAGCCGAACGGCAGCATGTCCACCGTGCGCAGCAGGTTGCGGGTGATCGATGCCATCCAGCCCACCGGCGCGCCATCGCGCGACAGCACGCGCAGGCCCAGCGCACGTTTGCCCAGGGTGCGGCCCCACAGCGCTTCGCAGACGATGGGGTAGGCCCACATCAGCAGGAACATCAGGGCCAGGTACAGGCCCTGGCCGAACTTTTCGAGCAGGGCCAGCGGGATGCTCAGGATCATCAGCGACCCCATGCGGATCGCCAGGTCGATCATCCAGGCCAGCGCACGTGGCATCGGCCCGGCGGTGGGCAGCTGCAGCGGCACGCCTTCGGGCGTTACCACCTCGCGGTAGGTATCGAGCATGGGCGCGGCCATCAGTGCGACGGCCGGCAATGTGGGCGCTGGAGTCCTCTCCGGCGTGCTGCCACAGGCATGGGGGTCTCGACGGTTCCTGGTCGGGCCCCGACTTTAGCAGAGCACGGCGACCGGCGACGCGGGTCAGCCCAGGTATTCGTTCTTCAGCCGCACGTAGTGGTCGGCCGAATAGTGCAGCGCTTCGATTTCCTTGTCGCTGAGCGTGCGTGCCGGGCGTGCGGGGTTGCCCACCCACAGCTCGCCTTCGCCCACCACCTTGCCGGGGCCGACGACAGCACCGGCGCCGACGAAGCCGTGGCGCTCGACCCGGGCGCCATCGAGGATGCAGGCGCCCATGCCGATCAGGCTGTAATCGCCAATGGTGCAGGCATGGATGATGCAGCCGTGGCCGACGGTCACGCCTTCGCCGATCAGGGTCGGGTAGCCGGCCTTGTTGTACGGGCTGTGGTGGCTGACGTGGATGATGGTGCCGTCCTGCACGTTGGTGCGCGCACCGATGCGGACGAAATTGACGTCGCCACGGATGACCGTGCCCGGCCAGACCGACACATCCTCGGCCAGCTCGACATCGCCGATGATCGTGCAGGCCGGGTCGATGTACACGCGCTCACCCAGGACGGGCATCTTGTCGCGGAAGGGGCGCAGGGGGTTCATCGCGGTCTCCAGGTGGGGCGAACACGAAGATGATACGCGGCAGAGGCATTGGTAGCGCCGGGCCATGCCCGGCGGCTGTTCGCGTGCCGCTACGCTCGCCGGGCATGGCCCGGCGCTACCCCTGATGCGCGTTACGCCACACGGCCGCGTGCAGAGTTCCAGTAGATCCACGCCATGCGTGGATGGCGCCACCTGGCAGCGCGTTACGCCACGCGGCCGCGGCGGGCGCGCTCCAGGTGCACCAGCAGCAGCGAGATCGCGGCCGGGGTCATGCCGGGAATGCGCTGCGCCTGGCCGATGGTCTGCGGGCGCACGCGTTCCAGCTTCTGCAGCACTTCGGCCGACAGCCCACGCACGCTGGCGTAGTCGAAGCCTTCGGCAATCGGGGTCGCTTCGTGGCGCTGCTGGCGCTCGATCTCGTCGCGCTGGCGGTCCAGGTAGCCGGCGTACTTCACGCCGATCTCCACCTGCTCGGCCACCTTGGC
The DNA here is from genome assembly GCF_047782825.1 of Stenotrophomonas maltophilia. Lineage (GTDB taxonomy): Bacteria > Pseudomonadota > Gammaproteobacteria > Xanthomonadales > Xanthomonadaceae > Stenotrophomonas. The sequence goes on from NZ_CP180589.1 coordinate 3,537,773, forward strand.
ATCGGCCACGGCCGGGCCCAGCGACGGCACCTGCATCAGCTGCGCGTAATCCAGTTCCGGGCGCTTGATCAGATCCAGCACGTTGGTTTCGCGGCTGACCGCTACGCCCAGCGTTTCCTGCACTTCGCGGCCCAACGCATTGGCCGGGGTCGCCCACAGCGCCGCCAGGCGCGTGCGCTCGGCGGCGACGGCGGCCTGCTTGGTTTCGAACGCGCTCCAGCGGCGGTCATCGACCAGGCCCATCTCGCGGCCAGCCGGGGTCAGGCGCTGGTCGGCGTTGTCCTCGCGCAGCTGCAGGCGGTACTCGGCGCGGCTGGTGAACATGCGGTACGGCTCGTTGGTGCCGTGGGTGATCAGGTCATCCACCAGCACGCCCAGGTACGCTTCGTCGCGGCGCGGGCACCAGCCGTCCAGCCCACGCACCTGGCGCGCGGCGTTCAGGCCGGCCAGCAGGCCCTGTGCGGCGGCTTCCTCATAACCGGTGGTGCCGTTGATCTGGCCGGCGAAGAACAGGCCGTTGACCAGCTTGGTTTCCAGCGAAGCCTTCAGCCCGCGCGGATCGAAGAAATCGTATTCGATGGCGTAGCCGGGGCGGGTGATGTGCGCGTTCTGGAAGCCACGGATGCTGCGCACCATCTCCAGCTGCACGTCGAAGGGCAGCGAGGTGGAGATGCCGTTGGGGTAGATCTCGACGATGCCCAGGCCTTCGGGTTCGACGAAGATCTGGTGGCTGGCCTTTTCGGCGAAGCGCACCACCTTGTCTTCGATGGACGGGCAGTAGCGCGGGCCGATGCCCTCGATCTGGCCGCTGTACAGCGGCGAGCGGTGCAGGGCATCGCGGATGATCTGGTGGGTCTGTCCGGTGGTGTGGGTGATCCAGCAGCTGACCTGCTGCGGATGCTCGTCCACCGAGCCGAGGAAGGACATCACCGGGCGCGGCGTGTCGCCGGGCTGCTCGTCCATCACGCTGTAATCCAGCGAACGGCCATCGATGCGCGGCGGCGTGCCGGTTTTCAGGCGGTCGACCTGGAACGGGCGCTCGCGCAGGCGTGCGGCCAGCGTGGTTGCCGGCGGGTCACCCATGCGGCCGGCGGCGTACTGTGTCGGGCCGACGTGGATCTTGCCGGCCAGGAAGGTGCCGGCGGTCAGCACCACCGCCTCGGCATCGAAACGCAGGCCGGTCTGGGTGATGACCCCGCGCACGGCGTCGCCTTCGATCACCAGGTCATCAACGGCCGCCTGGAACACGGTCAGGTTGTCCTGGCCTTCGACAATGGCGCGGATCGCCATGCGGTACAGGTTGCGGTCGGCCTGGCAGCGGGTGGCCCGCACGGCCGGGCCCTTGGACGCGTTGAGGGTGCGCCACTGGATGCCGGCGCGGTCGGCGGCATGCGCCATCGCACCGCCCAGGGCGTCGATCTCCTTCACCAGGTGGCCCTTGCCGATGCCACCGATGGCCGGGTTGCAGCTCATCGCGCCCACGGTTTCGATGTTGTGGGTCAGCAGGAGGGTGCGCACGCCGGTACGGGCCGCGGCCAGCGCGGCCTCGGTGCCGGCGTGGCCACCGCCGATGACGATGACGTCGTAACGATGGAAGGACTGGGTCATGGGAGCAGGTCAGCAGGGGACGGGCGCGGCCTGGGGCGGCGCCGGGGTGGCGATTTTAGCGCCATTCGGAGGGGGGCGACCGGCCCGGATCGGGGCCGGGATGAAATCCACCCTAAAGTTGGCAGGATTTTTGCAGATAACCCAATAGCACCCACCGTGGCTGGCGCCGTAGGCGCCCGTGACCGGAATTGGAACAGGGGCCGGTACAGGTGCACGGTGGGGAAGCAGAGGGCCGGCAGTCGGGGGACTGTCCGGCCCTGTTTTTTTGGGTGGTTTGCCGGGAGAGGCCCATCCACGCATGGCGTGGATCTACTGGAGCCGGCACGCAGGGCTGGATCTACTGAAGCCAAAAACAAACGGCCCCGCATCGCGGGGCCGTCTGCTTTCAGAGGTGCCGACATCCGACAGGGCCGGAACAGGGGGGATCCAGATGTTCCTGTCGGATATCGACGTAGAGCTTCACGAAGAGCTTGTTGCGACCGGCTCTTAACGTTTTTGTCACTTTGTGACGTTGGCCGTCACTGCCCGCGTAGAGTGCGGCTTGAACCGTGTGAAATGCAAGATGGATCAGGGCTCAACTGTGCGCTGCGTCGCACGATCCATGTTGCGCCAAGGGGAACTGTTCATCCTCGGCGCACGCGGGGCCGGCGCCGGGCGTGCCTGCGGCGGGGCGGACGGGCGCGCCGACGGCATGGCCGACTGCGGCGGGCGCCGCATCGAGTCCATGTTCCGCCACGGCGAACCGCCATTGTTCTGGCGCGGCGGCGGCGGCGGACGGTTCTCGCCCCCGTTGCCCGGGCGCGGCGGCGGGCGGTGGTTGTTGTGCGGCGGGCGATAGATCGGGCGCGAGTAGTACGGGTTGCCGTAATAGCCGTAGCCGTAACCGCCGCCGTAGCCACCGTAATAGGGATTGCCGTAACCGGACGGGTAGCCGTAGGGGTAGCGGTACTCGGTGGTGGGCGCACCGTGGTAATAGCCACCACTGCGTCCGCTATCGACGTAATCGTAGGTCGCGCAGCCGGTCAGGCCCAGGAACAGGCCACCAGCAAGCAACAGGCGCATTTTCATGTGGGTCCCCCCAAGGACGGGTGTGCTGCCAGCTTCATGCGTGGGCATTGAATCGCCCCTTAATCCGGCCGGTCAGGATGAATGGCGGTGAAGGCCTGCATGCTGGCATGGCCGGGGGCGTGGTCGCCAGCGCAGGGCCATACGTTAATCTTGCGTCATGAGCGATTCACTGTTGCCCCGCGCCGAAGATGTCCTGGCCGCCGCCGCGCGGATCGCGCCGCATGCCCACGTCACCCCGGTCCTGCGCTCGCACACCCTGGATGCGCTGGCCGGCGCCCAGCTGGCCTTCAAGGCCGAGCATCTGCAGCGCGGCGGTGCGTTCAAGTTCCGCGGCGCCTGCAATGCGGTGTGGTCGCTTGATGCCGACCACGCCGCGGCCGGTGTGGTTACCCATTCATCCGGCAACCACGGCGCAGCCCTGGCGCTGGCCGCGCGCACCCGGGGCATTCCCTGCCATGTGGTGGTGCCGGAAGGGGCCGTGGCCGCCAAGCTGGCCAACATCGCCCGCCATGGCGCCACCCTGTGGCGTTGCCCGCCGACCATCGCCGACCGTGAAGCGACCTGCGCCCAGGTGCAGGCCGATACCGGCGCGACCCTCGTGCACCCCTATGCCAACCCGGCCGTGATGGCCGGGCAGGGCACCGCCGCCCTGGAACTGCTGCACAGCGACGGCCCGTTCGACGTGCTGGTGGTGCCGGTGGGCGGCGGAGGCCTGGCCAGCGGCACCGCCCTGGCCCTGCAGCACGCAAGCCCGCAGACCCGACTGGTGCTGGCCGAGCCGGCCGGTGCCGACGACACCGCGCGTTCGCTGGCCGCCGGCCAGCGGCAGACCGATTTCACCCCCGACACCCTCTGCGATGGCCTGCGCACCTTGATTGGCGCACCGAACTTCCAGCTGCTGCAGGCGGCCGGGGCCGAAGTGATCGTGGTGGACGATGACGCAACCCGCGCGGCGATGCGGCTGTTGTGGGAGGTGTTGAAGCAGGTGGTGGAGCCGTCCTCGGCCACCGTGCTGGCGGCCGTGCTGGCCCAGCCGCAGCGCTTTGCCGGGCTGCGCGTGGGCCTGGTGCTGTCCGGTGGCAATGTCGATCTGCCAGCCTTGCGCTGGGGGGCGGCGTGAGCCGCGGCCGGCACCGCGCACGCACCGGCCTGCTGGGCTGGCTGTGGCGCCTGTTCGTGCTGCTGGTGATCTGGCTGCTGGGTGTGACCGCCTGGATCGTCTGGGTGGGTGAGCGTGACCAGGCCGCCAAGGCCGACGCGATCATCGTGCTGGGCGCAGCCGCTTACGACGCCAAGCCTTCGCCGGTGTTCGAAGAACGCATCCGCCATGGCCTGGATCTGTACCAGGCCGGCTATGCGCCGCTGCTGATCTTCACCGGGGGCTACGGCGGCACCGGCGCGCGCTTTTCCGAATCGCAGGTGGCGCGTCGCTACGCGCTCAAGCACGGCGTGCCCGACGACGCGATCCTGATCGAGACCGCCTCACGCAACACCGTGCAGAACCTGGTGGAAGCCAAGCGGCTGATGGAACAGCGCCAGCTGCACAGGGTCATCATCGTCAGTGACCCGCTGCACATGGCGCGCGCGCTGCGCCTGAGCCAGGCGCTGGGCATCGATGCACTGGCCTCGTCCACGCCCAGTACCCGCTTCCGCAGCTTCCACACCAGCTGGCGCTTCCTGGTACAGGAAATCTATTTCTTCCACCGCGACCTGGTGCGCCCGCCGTTGAGTTCGACGGCCAATACCTGAGCGCCGCGCGGCTGCGCTCGCCGGGCATGGCCCGGCGCTACCCATTCGTGCACCCGGCGCCGGCTTTCGATCAGGGCTGCCTGCGGCGGATCGGGATGGCCGACACCGGCACCGAGGCGATGTCATGGCCACCTTCGCGGATCGGTGCGCCGGGGTCCGGTGCCCAGGCGTGGGCGTAGATCACTTCCCAGCTGCTGGGCAGCTTGCCGTCGGCACGGCGCATCGGTTCGTACGCGGCTGCAGCCGCAGCAAAACGGCCGCGCCCGGTCAGCGTGTGGCGGCGGTCCACCCGTGCATTGGTCGCGCCCATCGCGCGCAGTTCGCGCATCAGCGCCGGCAGGTCATCGTAGGTCAGGGTGAACAGGTCGCGGTCCAGCACCGGGTCGCGGAAGCCGGCCATCATCAGCGCATCACCGAACTGGGCGATCTGCGCGAAGCGGCTGACGTGCGGGCGATCATCGGCGGCGGCGAAGGCTTCGTTCAGTTCGACCAGCGTTTCCGGGCCGAAGGTGGAGCACAGCAGCAAGCCGCCGGGCTTGAGCACGCGGCGGAAGCCGGCGAACACCGCCGGCAGGTCGTCCAGCCACTGCAGGCACAGGTTGCTGAAGATCACATCCACGCTGTTGTCGGCCAGCGGCAGTGCGGCCGCATCGCCACACAGGCGCTGGAACGGCTTCCACCAGCCAGCCTGGCGCTTGGCCTGGTCCAGCATCGGCAGTGCCACGTCCAGCGCGATCACCTGCGCTTTCGGCCAGCGCTTCTTCATCAGCGCGCTGGCATGGCCGGTGCCGGCTCCGATGTCCAGCACCACCTCGGGCTTGCGCGCTTCCAGGTAATCCAGCGATTCGATCAGCCGCGACTGCACCTCGCGCTGCAGGGCAGCGGCGGCGTCATAGCTGTTGGCGGCGCGGGCGAACGCGCGGCGGACGTGGCGGGCATCGAAGTGGGACGGCATTGCGGAAGTCTCTTAGAACGTACCGGGGTAGGCGCCGCCGTCGATCAGCAGGTTCTGCCCGGTGAGGTAACCGGCCTGTGCACTGCACAGGAAGGCGCAGGCGGCGCCGAATTCGTCCGCCGTGCCGAAGCGGCCGGCGGGAATCTGCTGGCGGCGGCGTTCGGCCACGGCCTGCAAGTCGCCTTCCTGGCCCGCGGCATGGGCGAAGTTGGCGCGCAGGCGATCGGTGTCGAACTGGCCGGGCAGCAGGTTGTTGATCGTGACGTTGTGGACCACCGTGCGCCGCGCCAGCCCCGCGACGAAGCCGGTCAGGCCGCTGCGCGCGCCGTTGGACAGCGCCAGCGTATCGATCGGTGCCTTCACCGACGACGAGGTGATGTTGACGATGCGGCCGAAGCCGCGCGCGATCATCGCGTCCACCGTGGCGCGGATCAGCGCGATCGGCGCCAGCATGTTGGCATCCAGCGCGGCGATCCAGTCCTCGCGCTCGAAGGTGCGGAAATCGCCCGGCGGCGGGCCACCGGCATTGGTCACCAGGATGTCCACCTGCGGGCAGGCGGCCAGCGCCTGCGTGCGGCCCGCCTCGGTGGTGACATCGGCGGCGACCGTACGCACTTCGGCAGCGCCGGGCAGGGCGCGCAGTTCGTCAGCGGCGGCCTGCAGGGCGGCCTCGCCACGGGCCACGATCACCACGTTCACGCCTTCAGCCGCCAGCGCCCGCGCGCAGCCCAGGCCCAGGCCCTTGCTTGCGCCGCAGACCAGTGCCCAGCGGCCGGAAATACCCAGATCCATGCGTCAACCCTGCGGAATGTGGAAGGCGCTCATTGTCCGCCATCGGCCGGTGACAGGCCGGCAACGAAGTGTTGCAGGGCGGCGGCCACCTCGTCGGCGTGGCCCAGGAACGGGGCATGGCCGCCGTGGGCGATGGTCAGCGCCTGCGCGCCCGGGGCCAGTGCGGCCGCGGCCTGCATCGCGGCCGGCGATACCAGGCGGTCGCGCTGGCCGGCAATCCACAGGCTGGGTTTGGCCAGCGCCGGCAGGGCGCCGCGCAGGTCGGTGCCTTCCAGCAGGCGCAGGCCTTCCAGCAGGGCGCGTTCACTGGGGGCGCCGCGCTCAACCAGGCGCTGGCGCAGGGTGCGCAGTTCCTCGCGGGCATGCGCCGAACCCATCACGTCCAGCGCCAGGAAGCGCTCCAGCGTGCCGCCGAAGTCCGTGGCCAGGTCGCGCCCGAACTGCTCGAACACTGCCGGTTCCACCGCATGCGGCCAGTCCTCGGCGCGCACGAAGCGCGGCGTGGCGGCGATCATCGCCAGCCCGCGCACCTTGGGCAGGGTAGCGGCGGCATGCAGTGCGAACAGTCCGCCCAGCGACCAGCCGCACCACACCGCCGGCGGCGTGGCCGCGGCAATCGCGTTGACCACGTGCGGCAGGCGCAGCGGGGTGCTGTCGTCGCGGCTGTGGCCGTGGCCCGGCAGATCGACCCGGTGCAGGGTGAAACGGTCGGCCAGGCGCTGCACCAGGGGCGCGAACACGCCGCCCTGCAGGGCCCAGCCGTGGATCAGAACCAGATCCGGCCCGTGGCCGGTCACTTCGATATGCATGGGTACGACGCGGCCGGTCAGGCCAGCGCGGGCAGCAACGGGGGCGGCACTTCGCGCGGCAGCGCGGCCACGCGGTCACGTGCCTGGGCGATCGCTTCCACCAGGCCCCGCACCTGCTCGGGCGTGTGCAGGGCCGACAGGGTGACGCGCAGCCGCGCCTTGCCTTCGGGCACCGTCGGCGGACGGATGGCGCCGACCAGCCAGCCGGCCTGTTCCAGCGCCTGCGACATCGCTACGGCGGTGTGGTCATCGCCACACAGCAGCGGCTGGATCGGGGTTTCCGAGGCCATCAGGTCCAGGCCATGGCGGCGTGCTTCACCGCGGAACAAGGCGATCAGGTCGGTCAGCCTTGACCGCCGCCAATGATCGCGGCGGGCCAGGCGCACTGCTTCCAGTGCCGAAGCGGCCAGCGCCGGCGGCAGGGCCGTGGTGTAGATGTAGGGGCGCGCGGTTTCGGCCAGGTGTTCCACCAGATCCTCGCGGCCCAGCACCAGCGCACCGGAACCGCCGAGCGCCTTGCCCAGGGTGACCAGCTGCAGCGGCACGTCGTCCACGCCCAGGCCGGCGGTGGCGACGGCACCACGGCCATCGCCCAGCACGCCCACGCCGTGCGCGTCGTCCACGTAGAACAGCGCCTGTTGCAGGCGTGCGACCAGCGACAGCGCGCGCAGCGGTGCCACATCGCCGTCCATGCTGAAGACACCATCGGTGGCCAGCATCGCCGCGCCATCGGGCGCGTGCTTGAGCTGGCGCATGGCGCCTTCCGGGTCCAGGTGCGGGTAGCGGCGCAGGCGTGCACCGGCCAGTCGCGTGGCATCGAGCAGGCTGGCGTGGTTGAGCTTGTCCTGCACGCAGACGTCGTTCTCTTCGCTCAGCAGCGCCTGCTGCACGGCCAGGTTGGCAGCGAAACCGCTGCCGAACAGCAGGGCGCGCGGGTAGCCCAGCCAGTCGGCCACTTCGCGCTCCAGCGCGTCGTGCAGGGCGTGGTGGCCGCAGACCAGATGCGAGGCACCGGCACCGGCGCCCTCACGCGCGGCGGCGTCCTGCAGTGCGTTGACCACGCTGAACTGCTGGGCCAGGCCCAGGTAGTCGTTGCTGCAGAAGCCGGTCAGCCAGCGCCCGTCAATTTCCAGGCGCACGCCATCACGACGGGTGACCGTGCGCCGCGGGCGGCGACGGCCTTGTGCATCGCGCAATGCGCGCTGGGCTTGGAGGCGGGCGGACAGGTCGGGGCGGGCCATGGCGGCTACGGGCGACGACGGGGCGGCTAGGGTAGCGCGTTGCCGCCACGCCTGCTCGGCCCTGCGCTCACGCCGCGTGGGCGCAGCCACAGCCGGGGCCATCGGCACTGATATCGGCATGCACGGTACCGCCGTGGTCGTGGCCATCGGCATCCACCTGCACGGGCATCGGCTGCAGGCCCAGGCGCGCGAACAGTGCCTGGTCGCGCTCGCTTTCCGGGTTGCCGGTGGTCAGTAGTTTTTCGCCGTAGAAGATCGAGTTGGCACCGGCCAGGAAGCACAGCGCCTGCAGTTCATCGCTCATCGCTTCGCGTCCGGCCGACAGCCGCACCATCGAACGCGGCATGGCAATGCGCGCGACCGCGATCATCCGTACGAACTCAAACGGGTCCAGTTCCGCGCTGCCGTGCAGCGGCGTACCGGCCACCTGCACCAGCTTGTTGATCGGCACCGAATCGGGATGGGCAGGCAACGTGGCCAGCGCCAGCAGCAGGCCGATGCGCTGCGCACGCGTTTCGCCCATGCCGACGATGCCGCCGCAGCAGGTCTTCAATCCGGCATCGCGCACGTGGCCCAGCGTATCCAGGCGATCCTGGTACTGGCGGGTGTGGATGATCGAGTCGTAGTAGTCCGGCGCGGTGTCCAGATTGTGGTTGTAGTAGTCCAGGCCCGCGTCCTTCAGCGCACGCGCCTGGTCGCCACTGAGCATGCCCAGGGTGGCGCAGGTTTCCAGGCCGAGCGCCTTCACGCCGGCGATCATCGCCGCCACCTTGGGGATATCGCGGTCCTTCGGCGAACGCCATGCCGCACCCATGCAGAAGCGCGATGCACCGGCCGCCTTGGCCTGGCGTGCCTTGGCCAGCACCGCGTCGGTGTCCATCAGTTTCTGCGCGCTTACGCCGGTGCTGTAGCGCTGCGCCTGCGGGCAGTACGCGCAGTCTTCCGGGCAGCCGCCGGTCTTCACCGACAGCAGCGTGGATACCTGCACCTGGGCGGGATCGAAGTGCGCGCGATGCACGCTGGCGGCGTGGAACAGCAGCTCCGGCAGGGGCAGGTCGAACAGCGCCTGCAGTTCATCGTGTTGCCAGTCGTGGCGGATGGCAGGCGCCATGGCGGGACCTTGGAAGGGGGTGGAACGAGGGCCGCAGTGTGGGTGGGTTGGTAGAGGCTGTCAACCATGTTTGATTTCTAATGGTTTACAGCCTGTCGATGCCGACGCACCGCTAGACTGGGCCGCCCAGCAAAGGAACTGCCATGGACCTGCCCCGCTTCACCTATCACCCCGATCCCATCGCCACCGGCAGCGTGGTGGCTGCCGACACGCCGTGCGTGTGCTGCGGGCAATCGCGCGGGTTCGTCTACAGCGGCCCGGTCTATGCCGAAGACGAGTACGAGCAGCAGATCTGCCCGTGGTGCATTGCCGATGGCTCGGCACATGAGCGTCTGCGTGCCACGTTCACCGACGAGGAAGGTGTGGGCGGTGGCGGTGAGTGGGACGAGGTCGATGAGCAGATCATCGACGAGATCGCGCAGCGCACCCCTGGCTTCAATGGCTGGCAGCAGGAACAGTGGTGGACCCATTGTGGGGATGCCGCGCAGTTCATCGGGCGCGCCGGTCGCGCCGAACTGGAAGGACACGGGGAAGCCGCCGTCGCGGCCATCCAGGACAGTACCGGGCTGGACGATGGGCCGCAGTGGCAGCATTTCCTGGCTGCGTTGGACAAGAACGGATCACCCACCGCCTACCTGTTCCGCTGCAGGCACTGCGGTGTGGTGGGTGGTTACCAGGACTGCGACTGACAGGGGCGCACGCTGATGCAGAACAGGATTTCAGTTCGTGGGCCGGCATTTGCTGCCGCCCTGGCAGGCGCGCTGGTCTGCATGCTGGCGTTGCAGGCTGGTGCGCAGGCCGAAAGCAGAAGCGCGGCCGAGGCGTCTGCAGCGCAGGCCGAGGCGGACGCCGCCGCCGCGCGTTCCACGGTGCCGACCGCCGCGCAGATCGAGGAGAACGCCCGCATCCGCGCGGCGATCTTCGATGGCACCGCCGGTACGCCGACGTTTGCCGACTACCCTGTGGCCCGGCGCTACAGCGGCCCCACCGCCGCGCTGGATCTGACCGACCGCAGCGCCCGCATGTTCAGGACGCGCCTGTCAGCAGCGCTGCAGGATGGTGACGTGGTGTACGCCGGCGAATACACGCTGGCCGGTTGGGGCTGTGGCACCAGTTGTTTTTCGCAGACCTTCGTCAGCAAGCGCACCGGCCGTCTGCTCACCCCCAGCCTGGGCGGCGAGGAGGGCCCGCAGGTAGTGAAGACCGACCCACACAGTGCATTGGTGGTGGCCGAGGGCGCGACCTACGACGCGACCTACGAAAAGACCGGCAACTTTGCCTACTTCTATGTGCTGGAAGGCAATGCGCTGAAGCTGATCAGGACCGTGCCGGTACCGGAGCGGTTGGGCGAGGAGTGAGCGCGTGACGGACCGCTGGAGACCCCTCACGCGAGCGGAGATGGACGCGCGGGTTGCGCAGCAGCTCGGCAACTGCACGCCGGACCAGCAAGCCGCCTTCGCCGCGCAGCGCGTGCCGTTCTACACGGTGCCGCTGCATCGACTGGGTAATGTCGAGCCGGTCTGGGTCGTCGCCCATCTCGGTGAAGGGCGGCTCTACTACGAAGACGTGGAAGAAGGATTCGAGGTGGGTGTGCCCGGCGCAGACGGCGCGCTGCCGGAGGGCGGATGCAACCAGCTGGAGCTGACCCACATCCTGCATCGCCTGGGATACGTTGGATGCAACCATGCGTAGAAGCGAACGCAAGCTGCTGGTCCTGGATCTGGACGAAACGCTGGTACACGCCAGCGCGCGCGCTGGATCGCCCGGGCTGGCGCGAGCGCATGCCGGCCTGAGCCGGCAGCGCTGATTCCTTCGTGGCCGCACGGGCCACCGTGCATCACACCTGGGCCATGCCGCCATCGACGAAGAACTCGATGCCGTTGACGAAGCTGGCCGCATCCGAGGCCAGGAAGGCCACGGCGTTGGCCACTTCCTGCGGTTCGCCCAGGCGAGCCAGCGGCACCTGCGCGGCAAGGTGATCGAACAGGCCCTGGCGTGCTTCGTCGGGCACCAGATCACCCAGGCCCGGGGTGCGGATCGGGCCGGGGCTGACCACGTTCACGCGGATGCGGCGGTCCTTCAGGTCCAGCGCCCACGAGCGGGCGAAGTTGCGCACGGCGGCCTTGCTGGCGCTGTACACGCTGAAGTTGGCCGTGCCCTGGATCGAAACCGTCGAGCCGGTGAGGATGACCGACGCGCCATCGACCAGCAGCGGCAGCGCCTTCTGCACGGTGAACAGCACGCCACGCACGTTGGTGGCGAAGATGCGGTCGAAGTGTTCTTCGGTGATCGCGCCCAGCGGCAGCATGTCGCCGCCACCGGCGTTGGCGAACAGGATGTCCAGCTTGCCGGCCTGGCGGGCGATCTGCGCGTAGACCGCGTCCAGGTCGCTGGGCTGCGCGGCATCGGCGCGGATGCCGGTGGCCTGCGGCCCGATGGCAGCCACTGCCGCGTCCAGTTCCGGTTGGCGGCGGCCGGTGACGAAGACCTTCGCGCCCAGGCGGGCCAAGTGCTGGGCGGTGGCCAGGCCGATGCCGGTGGTGCCGCCGGTGACGAGGGCGATCTTGCCGTTGAAATCAGTGCTCATGGTGTTCTCCTGTAAGGGCTGCCGGGGGAGGGTGGCAGCGGGTGGGAGAATGATGGGCGAGCTGGCAGCACTGATAAATAATGCGCAATGACAATGACTATGCATGTCTGTGCATAATCTGGCGCATGAACCAGCTCATTGCCATCCGCGCCTTCGCCCGTGTTGTTGAAGCCGGCAGCTTCACCCGTGCCGCCGATTCGCTGGACATGCCCACCACCTCGTTGAGCAAGCTGGTGCGCGAACTGGAAGCGCATCTGGGCGTGCGCCTGCTGCAGCGGACCACGCGGCGCGTGGCGGTCACCGCCGAAGGCCAGGCGTACTACGAGAAAGCCGGCCGCCTGCTGCGCGACCTGGAGGATGTCGATGCCTCTTTCAGCGCGGCACGCGGCGCGCCACGCGGCCTGCTGCGCGTGGACATCGGTGGTTCCACCGCGCGCGATGTACTGATTCCCGTGCTGCCACAATTCATGGCCCGCTATCCGGATATCCGCATCGAACTGGGCGTGTCCGATCGGGCGGTGAACCTGATCAGCGAAAACGTGGACTGCGTGATCCGCGGCGGCGCACTGGACGATTCCTCGCTGGTCGCGCGTCACCTGGGCGATGCGCACCTGGTCACCTGTGCCAGCCCGGGCTACCTGAAGGCCCACGGTGTGCCGGCCTACCCCGAGGAACTGCGCAACGGCCATCGGCTGGTCAGCTACCTGCTGCCGTCCAACGGGCGCGCCGTGCCCTTCCGCTTCCGGGGTGACGACGGCCCGTTCGAGATCAAGACCGACCATCGCATCGGCGTGAATGAAAGCAACGCGCATCTGGCCGTCGCCATCGCCGGCATGGGGCTGGTGCAGACCTTCGGCTACGCGGCCGGCCCGGCGCTGCGCAGCAAGGCGCTGGTGGAGGTGCTGCACGCCTGGCGCCCGGCGCCGTACCCCTTCCATGTGGTGTACCCGAACAACCGCCATGTCACCCAGCGCCTGCGGGTGTTCATCGACTGGCTGGCCGAGGTGATGCCGGGGTTGCTGGCCGCCGGGGGCTGAAGCCGGCCATCGATGCGACCGGCTTCACGCCGGCACTGCTACCGTCGCCCCCTGCCTGCTGGTGGAGGGAACGAAGATGAGCCTGACCGACGTTCAGATCGCCGTCCTGCGTGCCATCGCCGCAGCCAAGGTGATATCGCCCGTGGAAACGCACTGGGCATTGGGTGAGGGCTACGCCACCGATGGCGATGCAGGCGAAATCGCCCTGACGCCGGTTGGCCACAGCCTGCTGGCCGACGGCAGCTGTTGACCGCCGGCCCGGCGCCGCTCAGTCCGGTTGCAGCTGTGTGTTCACGTGCGCAGCCAGGGCACGGCTGGCCATCAGCAGGCCATTGACCACGCCATCGCCCACCGCAGGATCCAGTTCGCCGCTGGCGCGGGCGTGTTCGGCGGCGTGCAGGGCGTCCAGCACGGTCAGCAGGCCGGTGCTGGCGCGGTCGGCGCGGGCCAGGGCAGCGCGTCTTGCCGGTGGCAGGTCGGCATCCGCCCAAGGCTGTTCGCCGCCGGTCGTCTCGCTGCGGATACGCTTCAGTTCACCCAGCAGGGTCACCCTGCCCGGCGTTGGGTGCTCATGCGCTGCGCGCAGCGTGCCTTCAAGGCTGGCCGCCACGTGCGCAGGCAGCACGGCCAGGGCATCACCGACGGCGTCATGCAGATGGGGGTAGTCAGGATGGGTCATGCGGGCGTCCTTGAAGAGGGTGCAGCGCCACGGCGATGAAAGCCGCAGGCAGCACGGGCGGAAAGCCGGATCTTGCCGTGGTGATCTCTGGTTGCGGGCGGCCGGCGTGCGGGGGCCGGCGGCGACCCCCTGTATCCGCGCGCTTCGCCGGAGTCGGCGACCCGACGCATCCGGCAATGACTGCGCTGCAGCGTGCAGATCACGCCATTCTGCGCAGCCGCAGTTGCGGGCGGGCACGATTGCCCACACCATCGGCGTAGCAGCGCCCCGTGGACCGGGCGCAGGCCCAGGGCAGGCCCTGGGCCACAGGCGCAGGAGGGCGCACCGGCATGAGCAAGGCAACCACCCCCCACGTACGCGGACGCCAGCCACGCATCGGGCTGCGCATGCTGCTGGCCGCCGGCATCGTTGCCGTCCCCACCTGTCTGATCTCCTACCTGCTGTTCATCGGGGTGGCGGCGCAGGTGAACGTCGGGATCACCACCCACGACCTGGTCGCCGGCCTGATCGGTTTCGTCCTGTCCCTTCTGGGGGGCGTGGTGGTGCGGCGGTACGCATTCCTCGCGGTGGCGGCAGCGCTGCACGCCCTCTGGTGGTCGCTGGCCATCCATCACCTGCTGCGCGTCATGGCGATCGCGACATTGCTGGACGTGCTGCACTGGAACGCGGCGGCCATCCTCTACGGTCTGTTCGCGGTGGTGGCGGGCGCCTGGCTGGGCGTGACCTACGGGCGCCGGCTGCTGGGCGACTGAGAGACATCCACTGACACCTATGCGGGGGAAGGGCCGATGGCCTGCACCCGCAGCCGCCGCAATGCTGCGGCATGCGCCTTTCCCCATTCCTTGCGGGTCCGCTGCAGTCCGCCCTGCGTCTGCTGCTGCCACTGCGCTGCCTGGTCTGCAGCGAACCCGGGCACGATGGCCTGGACCTGTGCCGTGCCTGCATGGCTGAACTGCCATGGTCCGGCTATGCCTGCCATCGCTGCGCGCTGCCGCTGCCCAAGGGGGCGCTGCCCGTCTGCGGCATCTGCCGCGACGAGTCGCCGCCGCAGACTGCCACCCATGCCAGCCTGTTGTACCTGCCGCCGGTGGACGCGCTGCTGCGGCGCTACAAGTTCCACCACGATCTTGCGGCCGGGCGGCTGCTGGCGCAGTTGATGCAGCGCCACCCGCCGCCGTGGTCGTGCCCGCCGCTGGCACCGGTGCCGCTGCACCTGCGTCGCCTGCGCCAGCGTGGCTACAACCAGGCCGCCGAACTGTGCCGGCTGCTGGACCAGCCGGTGTGGCGTGGCCTGCGCCGCCGTCGCCATACCGACCCGCAGTCAGAGCGCACCGCCGAACAGCGCCGCGACAATCTGTTCGACGCCTTCGAGGTACGCGGCGCGGTGCCGCTGCGGCTGACCGTAGTGGACGATGTGATGACCACCGGCAGCACCGTGCTGGAGATCGCCGAGACGCTGCGCCTGGTGGGTGCGCGGGAAGTGCGGGTGTGGGTCTGCGCGCGGGTGCCGTGACCGCTGCCACCTGCTGCGGCGTGCGCGTCGGGTCGCGGGCCTTTCATCCGCCTGTGCGCGTTGAACGCTAGGATGGAATCGGATCCTGATCGAAGGAGTGGTCATGCTGTCTCCCGAATCTTCCCCCTCGCCCCTGTTGTCGGCCATCGGCCGCAGTTGGCCGATCCTGCTGCTGTACGGCGTGGTTGCGCTGGGCTTCGGCATCACCGCCATCGGTTGGCCGCTGGCAGCGGCCACCGCGCTGGCCTGGGTGCTGGGCGTGATGGCCATCGCCGAAGGGGTGATCAGCCTGCTCGCCCTGATACGCGGTGGCGGTGGCGCCCCGCGCGGCTGGCTGCTGCTGTATGCGGTGGCGTCGCTGGTGTTTGGTGCACTGGCGGTGATCAATCCGCTGGCCACGGCCGGTGTACTGGTGCTGCTGCTGGCCGCATGGCTGCTGGTGGCAGGCATCTACCGCATCGTCTTCGCCGTGCGTGTGCGCAGGCACATCCGCGGCGAGTGGCTGCTGGTACTCAGTGGCGCGCTGGCCATCGCGCTGGGCCTGCTGTTCGCGGCCAACCCGCTGGCCGGCGTAGCGGTCACCACGCTGTGGATCGGTATCGGCAGCCTGCTGTACGGGATACTGCAGATCCTGGTGGCGCTGAAGCTGCGGAGGCTGCGTTGATGCGTACCGCGTTGTTGAAGATTGCAGGGCTGGGCCTGGCGGCCATCCTGGTGCTGTCCGGCTGCGGAAAGCCCGAACCGGTCACCGCTGAAGACCATCCACCGCATGCCAGCGTGCAGATCAAGTTACGCGTGGTCTCACAGCACGGCACGCCCTCGTTGGAATTCAACGGGCGCAGGGTGGCGGTACGCGAGCCGCCGGTGTTCACCAATGCCGATATCCAGAACGTGGCGGCCAGCTTCGATGGCAACGGGGTTTCGGTGATCAGCATGACCTTCAAGCCGGAATCGGTGCCGCGCATCCTGCGCGCCACCGAGGCGGCGGTGGGCAAGGAAGTGGTGCTGAGCGCCAACGACCAGGCGCTCACCCTGGCCAACGTGGCCGGGGCGTTTGGCCAGAGCATGCAGGTCACCCTGCCGGGCAAGGAGCCCGAGCAGGTGCAGGCCTTCGCCCGCTACCTGACCGAAGGCGGCGAGCCCGTAACCCTGTAGCCGGCGCGGAGGTCGACCAAGGTCGACCGCTACCGCGCGAAGCGTGCCTCGATTTCCTCCAGCGACCTGCCCTTGGTTTCCGGCAGCCACAGGGCGGCCACCAGGAAGAACACGAAGGTGCAGCCGGCCCAGAACAGGAACATGCTGGCGTAGCCGTAGTGGCCCACCGTGGGCAGGAAGAGGGCGGCGATGGTGGTGGATACGAACTGGTTGATCAGCAGCGCGATGCTCATGCCGTTGGAGCGGATGCGGTTGGGCATCAGTTCGGACAGTGCCAGCCATACGCAGACGCCGGGACCCACCGCGAAGAAGGCCACGAACACCAGGATGCAGGTCGCTACCGCCCAGCCGTGGGCCGGCGGCGGCACCGGGCCGATGCGCGCCTGCTCGATGCGCAGCGGCGCCTGCGCGGCACTGGCCGGATCGGCGAAGGGGTTCAGGTGCAGCCGGCGGAAGAAGGCGCCGATCACGCTGTCCGGCTGCACGGTGCCGGCGCGCTCGATGCGCAGCTCGCGGTCGCCCAGGTTGTCGCTGCGCAGGGCGCGCACATTGGTGAAATCGCCATAGGCGTAGGAGACGGTCAGCTGCAGCGGCCGGCCTTCGCTGTCGGTGCTGCCGGCCAGGCGCTGCCACTGGCCATCGTCCAGCACCAGCTGCAGGCCATCACCGCGCACTGCCGCCTGCAGCTGCGGCTGCACATCGGCGCGGCCGCGTTCGGCCTGGAAGAACAGCGTGGCGGCTGCCAGCAGGGCCACGCAGATGCCGCCGCTGCCCAGCATCAGCAGGAACTTGCGGCCCTTGCGGTCGACCAGCAGCAGGGCAACCACGGTCATCACCGCGTTGAGCAGCTTGATGGCCACGTCCGCACCATTGGCCAGCGAACCGGACAGACCCGCCTGGTTGAGGATGTTCACCGCATAGGCCAGCACCGAATTGATGCCGGTGGCCTGGGTGCAGGCCAGCACCACGCAGGCCAGCAGGAAGGGCACCACATAGCGGCGGCTCAGCAGCGGGTCGCGGCGGCCATCCCGGCTGCTCGTTTCCGGCGCCTGGATCTGCGCCAGGGTGGCTTCGACCTGCTCGGCGGGCAGCACGCGCTGCAGGCTGCGGCGGGCATCCTCCACGCGGCCGCGCTGCACCAGCCAGCGCGGTGATTCGGACAGCCAGAAGAGGCCGGCGCAGAACAGCAGGCCCGGCCCCAGGCAGCTCCAGAAGATGGTGCGCCAGGCATGGTCCTTCACCGTGAACAGCTCCTGCGCCTGCTGCGCCAGCGGCAGCGAGCGCACCGCTTCGGCGGCGGCATCCACCGCGTGCGCGTGGTACAGGCCGATCAGCGCGGCCAGCACCAGGCCGATGGTCAGCAGCAGCTGGAACATGGCCGCACCGCGCCCGCGCCGTTCCGGGCTGAGCACTTCGGCCAGGTACAGCGGCACCACCACGCCGATCAGGCCGCCGCTGATGCCCTGTAGCAGGCGCCCCAGCAGCAGCGGTGTGTAGCCCGACGCCAGCGCCATGACCGGAATGGAGGCGGTGAACAGCAGGCCGGCCAGCAGCATGGCGCCGCGGCGGCCGATCAGGTCGGCCACCAGGCCGGCGAACAGCGAGGACAACACGCTGCCCAGCAGCACGGCGGCGACCACGAAGCCGAGCTGCTGGCTGCTGAGCTGCCAGGCATGGCTGGCGGTGGCCTCCAGATAGGGCAGGGCGCCGGCGATGATGCCGATGTCGATGCCGTACAGCAGGCCACCCAGGCCGCCGATGAAGAGCAGGTAGCGTACGGGCCAGCGCGGGGCGGTGCGTGCAGTCATCGACAGGTTCCCAGGAGGCGTTTCGGTGCGGATTGCTTTCGTAGCGTCGAGCTTGCTCGACTGAGCATGCACGGCATGGCAGAGCAGTCGAGCAAGCTCGACTCTACGAAAGGCGGTACGTCAGACGTTTTCGGTTGTTGCGAGCGGCGGTATGTCAGGCGTGTGCAGCGTTGAGGTCAACCAGGTGCCCGCCGACCACCACCTGCTGCAGGCGCAGCCCGGCATCGAGCACCACCAGGTCGGCGCGGGCGTCGGGCGCGATGCGGCCGCGATCGCCCAGGCCCAGGTAGTCGGCGGGGAAGGTGGAAACGCGTTGCGAGGCATCGGCCAGATCCAGGCCCACCTGCACCAGGTTGCGCAGTGCCTGGTCCATGGTCAGCGCACTGCCGGCCAGCGAACCGGTGGCCAGGCGCACGCAGCCGCCACACTTGTGCACGCGCTGTTCGCCCAGTGCGTATTCGCCATCGGGCATGCCGGTGGCAGCGGTGGCATCGGTCACTGCGTACAGGCGCGGAATCGCGCGCGCGGCCAGGCGGATCACACCGGGGTGGATGTGCTGCAGGTCGGGAATGATTTCGGCGTACTGCGCATGCGCCAGCGCGGCCGCGGCGATTCCCGGGCGATAGTGATCGACGCCGGTCATGCCGTTGAACAGATGGGTGAAGCCGGAGGCACCGGCCTGCAGTGCGGCCACGCCTTCTTCGTAGGTGCCGGCGCTGTGGCCCAGCTGCACGCGGATGCCCATCGCCGACAGCGCGGGAATCAGCGCGGTGTGCTCGCCGATTTCCGGCGCCAGCGTCATCACCCGGATCGGTGCCAGCGCGTGCAGCTGCTGCACCAGGGCCAGCGTCGCCTCGATCGTCCGGTTGGGCTGCGCGCCCAGCCGCTGCGGGCTGATGAAGGGGCCTTCCAGATGTACGCCGGCAATGCTGGCCGCGTCGGCATCGGGGGCGGCCATGGCGGCGGCTACGCCCTGCAGCGCATGCTCGATTTCATCCAGGCCGGCGGTCATGGTGGTCGCCAGCAGGGTGGTGGTGCCGAAACGCAGATGGGTGCGGGCGATGGTGCGGGCCACGTCGCCGCCCTGCATCAGGTCCACGCCGGCCGCGCCATGCACGTGCAGGTCGATGAAGCCGGGCAGGATCACCGGCAGCTGCAGGTCGTCGGCGCCGCTGTGGTCATCCACCTGCAGCTGGCGCACCTGCGCATCGAAATGGACGTGGCCACGGCGCCAGCCGAGCGGGGTGAGGATGCGGCCGTGCAGGCTGCGGGTGTCGGTCATGGCGGTGTCTCGGCGATGATCACTTCGATGCCCAGCCGCTGCAGCCCCTCGCGGGTGGCATCGTCGATGCCAGCGTCGGTGATGATGGCGTGGATCTGGTCCAAGCGGGCGATGCGGTGCAGGCTGACGCGGCCGAACTTGGAGGCGTCGGTGAGCACCACGATGCGGCGTGCGCGCTCGACCATGCGGTGGTTGAGGCGCGCTTCGGCTTCGTCATGGGTGGTCAGGCCGAACTGCAGGTCCAGGCCGTCCACGCCCAGGAACAGGGTGTCGAAGCTG
Organism: Stenotrophomonas maltophilia; assembly: GCF_047782825.1. Lineage (GTDB taxonomy): Bacteria > Pseudomonadota > Gammaproteobacteria > Xanthomonadales > Xanthomonadaceae > Stenotrophomonas. The sequence continues at coordinate 3,557,446 of NZ_CP180589.1, forward strand.
TAGGAATTGAGGCTGGCTTCGGCCTGGCTGCCCTGCAGCGAGAGCGACTGCTGGCGCAGCAGGCCACCGGTCAGCAGTACGGTGATGCCCGGCGCGTTGGCCAGTTCCCAGGCGATGTTCAGGCCGTTGGTCATCACCGTCACGTCGCGATGGCCGCGCAGGTGGCGGGCCAGGGTCATCGTGGTCGAGCCGGAGTCGATGATGATGTTGTCGCCGGCCTGCACCAGGCGCGCGGCGGCGGTGCCGATGGATTCCTTCAGCGGCAGGTTCAGCGCATCCTTTTCGTGGATGTCCTGCTCCTGCGGCGGGGTGCGCACCAGGGTGGCGCCGCCGTGGGTGCGGGTGGCCAGGCCCTGCGCTTCGAAGTGGGTCAGGTCGGCCCGGATCGTCACCGCCGACACGCCGAAGCGCTCGACCAGATCGGCCACCTGCACCGAGCCATGCTCGATCAGCAGCTGCAGGATCTGTTGCCGGCGGGAGCGGGTGTTGCGCATGGCCATCTCTCGGTTTCGTCGGGAAAGGTAGAGATTAGCCGTTCGCAAGAACGGTGGCAGCCGAACTTTCGTTCTGCTTGCGGGTGCCGGCCTGGTTGGCGCTGCAGGCGCGGGCGTATTCGCCCAGGCACTGGCCGATGCGGTGCTGCACCAGCGCGCTGGGGGTATTGGCCAGGGCGCCTTCGCGCACGGCGCGGTACTGCTCGGGCAGGTACTGGCTGAGCAGCACCAGCGGCGGCGCCTGCTGTTCCAGGTTGGCGAACAGGGTCTGCACCGCCTGCAGCAATGCCGGCTCGCCCCAGTAGTAGCGGCAGCGGTCGCTGAAGGAGAAGCGGCGCAGCAGGCGCAGCTCGGCCTCGTCGCCCTGGTAATACGGCTGCCAGTACTTCGGCTGCGCCTGCATCACCTCGTCCAGCACCTGCGGCAGGCGCGAGCACTGCGCGTCCGGCAGCAGTTCGGCTTCGATGGCGGCCAGCGCGAACAGCGCCTCGCGGTAGGCGAACGTCGCCGCCGGGCCCACCTTGAGGATGGCGAAGTGGTCGCGCACCAGCGCGTGCAGGCCGCTTTCGCGCTGGTAATCGGTGGAATGCGCCTCGAACACGATGCGCGGCTGCTGTTCGAGGAAATCGGCCAGCGCACTGGCGGCGGCCGGGTCGTATTCGTGCACGCTGCTGTGGTCGAAATCCACGCCGGGCTGCACCACCATGGCGATCACGCGCTGCCAGGCATCGCGCAGCTGCGGCGTATCGAAGGCCTGCTGGTGGATGGCCAGGGTCTGCGCGGCGGCGGCCGGCGTGGTCACCTGCAGGCCGCCGGCCAGCGAGGCTTCGCCACCGGGCACCGGCACTTCGGTGCCGATGACATAGACCGGCGGCGGCAGGCCGTGTCCGGTGGCGGTGCGCTCGGCGATTTCGGCCAGCTCGGCCGAGCGCGCGGCAACGATGGCATCGGGCAGCGGCACCGGGTCATCGGCGCAGGACATGCTGCAGTCCAGGTGGATCTTGTGGAAGCCCGCAGCCACATAGGCCTCGATCAGCACGCGCGCATGGGCCATCGCCTCGGCGGCCGGGCGCTTCTGCCAGGCATTGGGGCCGAGGTGATCGCCACCGAGGATCAGCCGCTCGCGCGGGAAGCCTTCTTCATCGGCCAGCGCGCCGACGTAGTCGCGGTACTGCGGCGGGGTCATGCCGGTGTAACCGCCGAACTGGTCGACCTGGTTGGACGTCGCCTCGATCAACAGCACGGTGCCGTGCGCCAGCGCCAGGTGCATGGCTGCGCGCAGCACCTGTTCGTTGCTGCAGCAGACGCTGTACAGGCCAACATTGGCACCGGCGCGGTGGGAAGCAAGCAGGGTCTGCAGCGGGGACATGGTCAGGCTCCGGTCGATCAGGAAAACGAGGGTTGGCAGGCGAGCAGGGCGGCACCGCGTGCACCGCCGGCATCGCCGAAGCGCGGCGGCACGATGGGCGGTACCTGCACGCCGTTGAACAGATGCGCGGCGATGGCGGCCGGCAGTTGCTGGTACAGCGGCGCGTACTGCGACAGGCCACCGCCCAGCACGATCACGTGCGGGTCCAGCGCCAGCACCAGTGCGGCCAGGCTGTGGCCCAGCAGGTCGCGGTGGATGTCCAGCGCCTGCACGGCACGGGCATCACCCGCCTCGGCCAGGGCGATCACCGCGCTGGCATCGCGCGCGCTGCCGCCTAGGTGGCGTTCGATCATCGCCACGCCACTGCCGGACACGTAGCGCTCCACGCAGCCCTGCAGGCCGCAGCCGCAGTCCAGCAGGGGCAGGCCGTGGCGCTGCAGCAGGTGGCCAGGCACGCTCCAATGGCCCCATTCGCCAGCCAGGCCGTTGAAGCCGGACAGCAGGCGGCCCTGCAGGCAGAAGCCGCCACCGGCACCGGTGCCGAGGATGGCGCCGAACATGCTGGGGTAGCCGTCGGCAGCACCGCCGTGCGCCTCGGACAAGGCGAAGCACTGCAGGTCGTTGCCGAAGTGCAGCGGGCGCTGCAGGCGTGCCTGCAGATCCTGCGCCACGCACTGGCCGGTCAGGGCCGGCACGTTCGCGCTCAGCTGGCGGCCACTGCGGCGGTCACGCACGCCGGGCAGGGCGATGCCGATGGCCGCATCACTGCGACCCAGCGCAGCATCGGCCTCGGCCACCAGCGCCACCACCGCCTGCAGGAAGCCGTCGTAGTCACCTTGTGGGGTGGCCACGCGGCGGCGCCAGGTGACCTGCATCGCCGCATCGCACGCCACCAGCTCGATCTTGGTGCCGCCGATGTCGATGCCGTAGCAGGCGTGGGCGATCAGCTCAGCCATGGTGGATGGTGACGCCCTGGACGACGCGGTTGACGGTGCCGTCCGGGAACGGGTTGTCCGGGGTCAGGCCCAGTGCGGCCGAGCGCTGCAGCGCAAACAACTGCGCGAAGCCCAGCCACACCGGTGCCAGCCACGGATCGTCCAGTGCCGGTTCAAGCACCGGCACGCTGAGGGTATGGTCATCCTCGGCGCCGATATCTGCATGCGGGCCGATCGCCAGCACCTGCCCGGCCACGCCGTCGCGGCGCAGTTCTTCCAGCAGATCCTGTTCGTAGCGGCGCGCCAGCGGCTGCACGCTGCGCAGCACGACCACCAGGGTGTCGCTGTCCAGCGTGGATTTGGGGCCGTGGCGGAAGCCCAGCGGCGTATTGGCCAGGGCCAGCACGCGGCCGGCGGTCAGCTCCAGCACCTTCAATGCGCATTCGCGGGCCAGCGCTTCCAGCGGGCCACTGGCCAGATAGATCACCCGGTTGAACGGGCGCTGCGCCAGCGCGGCGACCGGGGCATCCCACTGCGCCAGGCCTTCGCGGGCCAGCGCGGCAATCTGCTTCAGGCGCGCCACGCGCGCATCCCACGGCGAACGGTCGAACACGGTCAGCGCGGCCAGCAGCATGCAGGTCAGGCTGCTGGTCATCGCGAACGCGCGGTCGCAGCTGGCCGAGGGCATCAGCAGGGTGCAGGTATCGCTGCGGCCGGCGCCACGGCGGGCCAGTTCGCCATCGGCGTTGCAGGTGATGTCCAGGAAGCGCGCATCAGCCACATCGGCGCGCACGCGGTCCACCGCGGCCACGCTTTCCGGGCTGGAACCGCTGCGGCCGAATGACACCAGCAGGGTGGGGCGGTCGCGCTGCAGGTACAGCGCCGGGTGGGTCAGCAGGCTGGTGGTATGCACCACGCGCACCTCGGCCGGCCACTGCGCATTGATCGCATCGGCCACCATTTCGGCGATGAAGCCGGAGCTGCCGGCGCCGGTGAACAGCACGCGCTGGTTGGGGTCGTTCAGGCTGTCGCCGAGGAAGGCCTGCAGGCGGTCGCGGGCACGCGACAGGTCCTGCGCCAAGGCTTCCCACAGCGCGGGTTGCTGGGCAATTTCGGTAGCGGTATCGGCTCCGCCCCGGCGCTGCCAGGCGGACACATCGGAAAGCAGGGTGACGTCCATTCGGAGGTTCCAGTTGGGCCAGCGCACCATCATCGTTTTCTTTCGAAATGTCAAACATCGAAAGTAAAAAGAAAGATATTGCTGGGCCGGCTTTCCCACGGATGAGCCCGTTCGCGAAACGCAAGAACGGAGCGAATGCCGTATCGCACAATGCTTAACAGGGGGTTGCAAGCGCTTACACAAAGTATTGCGCCGCAACAACTTTCGTTTTAATAAAATATATCTTCCTTTTTCCTTTCAGTTTATTGACATCTTTCGAATCACTGCCCTAGAGTCGGCCGCAACTGCTTTCGAAACGCCCGGTGAACGGGTTGGGAGTTCGTGTGGAGAACCGCATTCGTCGCTCGCCGCTGCTGCTGGCCCTGCTGCCGGCATTGATGCTGGTTGCGACATCGGCCCAGGCCGAGCCGGTCGGCAACCTGCGTTCGGTCAGCGCCAGCGACAGCCGTGACGGCGTGCAGGGCTGGGACCTGCAGACCGACAGCGGCGCGCGCATCCGCATCGAACTGCCCGCCACCGACATCATCCGTGTGCAGGCCGGCCGCAAGGGCACCCTGACCGGTGCCGGCGACAAGGCCGCGCCCATCGTGCTGCCGCAGCCCAAGACGAACGTGCAGGCGCAGCTGGAAGAAGACGCACAGGAGATCCGCGTGCGTACCGCTGCGCTGGTGCTGCACGTGCAGCGCCAGCCGCTGCGCCTGCGCCTGGAGCGGCTGGACAACGGCCAGCCCACCGCGCTGTGGCAGGAACTGCAGCCGCTGGATCTGGACGCCACGCAGAGCGTGCAGGTGCTTTCTTCGCAGGCTGATGAAGGCTACTTCGGCGGCGGGCAGCAGAACGGCCGCTACCAGTTCAAGGGCCGCGAGCTGGAGGTGTCCTACTCCGGCGGCTGGGAAGAGGGCGATCGCCCCAGCCCGGCGCCGATGCTGCTCAGCAGCCGCGGCTGGGGCATGCTGCGCAACACCTGGAGCGATGGCAGCTACGATCTGCGCCAGAGCGACCAGGCCACCCTGCTGCACCGCGAAGACCGTTTCGACGCCTACTACTTTGTCGGTGCCGATCTGCCCAAGCTGATCGAGCGCTACACCCAGCTGACCGGCCGCCCGAACATGGTCGCGCGCTGGGCGCTCTCCTACGGCGATGCCGACTGCTACAACGACGCTGACAACCGCAAGAAGCCCGGCACGGTGCCCGAAGGCTGGAGCGATGGCCCCACCGGCACCACGCCCGATGTGATCGACAGCGTGGCCAGGCAGTACCGCGAACACGACATGCCCGGCGGCTGGATCCTGCCCAACGATGGCTACGGCTGCGGCTACCAGAAGCTGCCGGAGACCGTGCAGGGCCTGGCGAAATATGGCTTCCGCACCGGCCTGTGGACCGAGAACGGCGTCGACAAGATCGCCTGGGAAGTGGGCAAGGCCGGCACCCGCGTGCAGAAACTGGACGTGGCCTGGACCGGCAAGGGCTATCAGTTCGCGATGGATGCCAACCGCCAGGCCTTCAACGGCATCCTCGACAATTCCGATTCGCGCCCGTTCCTGTGGACGGTGATGGGCTGGGCCGGCATCCAGCGCTATGCCGTGGCCTGGACCGGTGACCAGAGCAGCAGCTGGGATTACATCCGCTGGCACGTGCCGACCCTGGTCGGCTCCGGTCTGTCCGGCATGGCCTATGCCAGCGGCGATGTGGATGCGATCTTCGGCGGCAGCGCCGAGACCTTCACCCGCGACCTGCAGTGGAAGGCGTTCACCCCGGTGCTGATGGGCATGAGCGGCTGGTCGTCGAATGCGCGCAAGCACCCGTGGTGGTACGACGAGCCCTACCGCAGCATCAACCGCGATTACCTGAAGTTGAAGATGCGCCTGACCCCGTACATGTATGGGCTGGTGCATGAGGCCGCACAGACCGGTGCACCGCCGGTGCGTGGCCTGATGTGGGACAACCCGCGCGATCCGCACGCGCAGGATGAAACCTACAAGTACCAGTTCCTGCTCGGCCGCGACCTGCTGGTTGCACCGGTGTACCGCAGCCAGGCCGCCAGCCGTGGTTGGCGCCGCGACATCCACCTGCCCGCCGGCGGCTGGATCGACTACTGGGATGGCCGCCGCGTGCAGGCCGCCGCCGATGGCCGCCAGCTGGACCGCCAGGTGGACCTGGCCACGCTGCCGGTGTTCGTGCGTGCCGGTGCGATCCTGCCGATGTACCCGTCGATGCTGTTCGACGGCGAGAAACCTCTCGATGAAGTGACCTTCGACCTGTACCCGCAGGGTGATTCGCAGTACACGCTGTACGAAGATGATGGCAACACCCGCCGCTACCAGCAGGGCGAGTCGAGCACGCAGGTGATCCGTGTGCAGGCGCCGGCGCAGGGCACTGGCCCGGTGCAGGTGCAGATCGACGCGGTGCAGGGCAGCTACAACGGCCAGCTGGCGCAGCGACGCTACGGCCTGCGCGTGCTCAGCCGGCAGGCGCCGCGTGCGGTGCAGGCCGCTGGCCGCGCGCTGCCTGCGCTGGCCGATGCGGCGGCGTTCAACGCTGCCAGCGAAGGCTGGTACTTCGATGCCAAGGAGCGCCGCGGCACCCTGCATGTGCGCACGGCCACGCAGGACATCCGCCAGCCACTGCAGCTGCAGCTGGACTTCGCCGTGGCCGCCGCGGCCGCCGACGATGCCTTCCCGGCCGCACCGGTGCTGGGCCGCGAACTGCCGGCCGACAGCCTGCTGGTGGTCAACCGCCCGGCCGAAGAACCGGGCCACGCGCTGGAAAACGCCTTCGATGATGATCCCAACACCTGGTTCCGCAGCGTGCGCAACCAGGCCGTACGCACCGGCGCCCACGAGTGGGTGGTCGGGTTCGGCGAGCGGAAGATGATCGACAGTATCGAGATCGCACCGCGCAACGACAAGAACTGGAAGCACGGCCAGGTGCGCGACTATGAAATCTACCTGGGCGACAGCAACGGCGAATGGGGCGAACCGATCGCGCGTGGCCGCCTGCAGTTGAAAGAGGGCGTGCAGCGCATCGACTTCCCGGCCCATGCCGGGCGCCTGCTGCGCTTCCGCGTGCTGAGCGTGCAGAACCCCGAAGGCGACGGCGCCAGCAGCACCGACCCGATGGTCACCGCCGCACAGGGCAGTGCCCGCGCTTTCGATGCGCTGCAGCCGCGCGACGTGGGCCCGATTGCCCTGTCCACCTTCCACATTCTTGAACACCAGGAACCGGAGCGACCGGCCCGGCAGCAGTATCTCTCCGAGCTGCCGGTGCCGGCCGCGCTGGCCAGCCAGGTGCGCGCCGACCGGTCCTTCCGTGGCGACGCCGGCCTGCGCATGAACGGCCTGCAGTTCCGCCGTGGCCTGGGCGTGGGCGCCAGCAGCCGCATCGACCTGCGCCTGCAGGGCGGCTGGAACCTGCTGCGCGCGGATCTGGGCATCGATGATGCCTGCCGCAGCGCCGGGGGCCTGCAGTTCCAGGTCTGGGGTGATGGCCGCCTGCTGTACGACAGCGGCCTGGTGAAGGCACCCGGTGTGGTCAAGCCGGAGCTGGACATCCGCGGCCTTTCCACCCTGAGCCTGCGCACGCTGGGTGCGCAGGGCAGCCAACCCGCCCAGGTCTGCGCCAACTGGGCCAACGCCGTGCTGATCGGCCAGGAGGGCGACTCCGCCAGCATCGTCGCCCCATGACCCCTACGTAACACCGCTCCTCCCCCGCCCATTCCGACTACGGCTCCAGAGCCGTGGCCCGGGAGCGTTTTGCCCGCCAATCGCTTTCGCGCCGCCCACCCGCGCCGCACCCCTGCCAGGAGAGAACCCCGATGTTGCCCGCACGCCACCCCCGTCCGCCCTGTCGTTCCATCGCCCCGCTGTCGCTGGCCATCGCCGGCGTACTGCTGTCCATCGCCCTGCCTGCTGCCGCCCAGGACAGCAAGGACAAGGCCACCGATCTGGCCCGCATCGAGGTCACCGGTTCCAACATCCGCCGTACCGACGTTGAAACCGCCTCGCCGGTGCAGGTGATCAGCAAGCAGGACATCCAGAACATGGGTGCGCGCACGCTGCTGCAGGTGCTGGACAACCTGCCGGCCGCACGGCCGGCGCAGCAGGATTCGCGTTCGCTGTTCACTGGTTCGGACGGCGCATCGCAGGCCAACCTGCGTGGCCTGGGGGCGCAGGGCACGCTGGTGCTGTTGAACGGCCGCCGCCTGTCGTACTACGGCGCACCGGCGGGCTTCCAGACCCAGTTCGTCAACATCGATGCGATTCCGGCCGCGGCCATTGAACGTATGGAAGTGCTGACCGACGGCGCCTCGGCGGTGTACGGCACAGATGCGGTGGCCGGCGTGATCAACGTGATCACCAAGCGCAACTTCCAGGGCGCGGAGATCAACTTCACCAATGACACCTCCTCGCGCATCGATTCCTATGGCGAGCGCCAGGCCAGCATCACCGCCGGCTTCGGCGACCTGACCGAAAACCGCTTCAACATCTACGGCGCGGTGAACATGTACCGCCGCGATGCGATTCCGCTCAGCGATTTCTACGACAAGCGGCCCAGCCAGTACTACGTCAACAACCCCAACTACCTGACCAACCTGCGCCTGGGCGTGGGCAGCAAGCCGGGCCAGTTCAACCCGGGCAGCTACTTCGCCTTCGATCCGGTCACCGGCCGCCGCGTGCAGGAAGCCGCACCGGGGTGCCAGAACGTGCTGCAGGGCGAAGCGGCCGGCCCGCGTTGTGTCTGGGAAACCTGGATGAACAACGAGATCGATGCCGGCGCCAAGTCCGAGCGCAACACCGCCTACCTCAACGGCACCTTCCTGGTGGGCGACAGCACCGAGATCTTCGCCGAAGCCACCTACACCGACATCGACCTGCGTGCCAACGGCGGCACCCCGCGCACCTACGGCACCACCACCGGCAACCCCACCAGCTGGTTCTCGCGCAACACCGGCACCACGGTCAACCAGTTCCTGTACCCGTACCTGGGCCCGAACAACGAATACAACCATGCCAGCCCCGAACTGAAGGCCATGATGGGCGGCGTGGTGGGCCTGCAGTACCTGCTGCAGGATGCCGGCGCCAACTACTTCGGCCAGCGCAACACCGACAAGAGCTACCGCGTGCTGACCGGTGCGCGTGGCAATTTCGGTGACTGGAACTGGGAAACCGCCTTCGCCACCGCGGGCACGCACTCCACCACCTACCAGACCATCAACGTCAACCTGAAGGGCTTCGAGAAGGCCTTCGGTCCGTACACGGTGGATCCGGGCACCGGCCGGGTCATCATTTCCGACCACCCGGCGTACAAGTTCGGCCAGATCAGCGAAGCCAACGGTGCGCTGATCCGCGAAGCGTTCCCCACCTTCGACATCCAGTCCTGGACCCGCCTGCACACCCTGGACGGCAAGATCGAAGGCCCGCTGTTCCAGCTGCCCGCCGGCGAGATGCGCGCGGCCTTCGGCTTCAACGCCAGCCGCGAAACCTTCTATACCCCCGGCAACGCCGATGCCGCCGCCGGCCTGATCACCCAGCAGGGTGGTTCGTGGTTCGACGGTGCCCGCAACACCTATGCGCTGTTTGCAGAGACGGTGGCGCCGATCACCGACAAGCTGGAACTGGACGCCGCCGTGCGCGTGGACAAGTACCCGAACTTCAGCGCCAACGTCGCACCGAAGATCGGCTTCAAGTACCAGGCGTTCGACCAGCTGATGCTGCGCGGTACCTATTCCACCGGCTTCCGTGCGCCCAGCCTGGCCGAGTCCGGCAGCGGGGGTGTGTTCGCCCAGCTGGGCGGCTACCGCGACGAAGTACGCTGCGCCGAGACCAACGCCATTGCCGACCTGCTGCGGCAGTCGCGCCGTGCCGGTGATGTGGATCTGGGCAAGAGCCTGGCCAACGTGGACTGCAGCCGCACCGTGGCCCGCATGACCCAGCCCAACCAGGACCTGAAGCCGGAAAAGGCCAAGATCGCCACCCTGGGCTTCGTCTACGAGCCGGCCAGCTGGCTGTCGGTGTCGGCCGACTACTGGTTCATCTACCGTGACAACGAGATCGTCGCGCCCGACTTCACCAAGGACACCGACATCATCTCCTCCACCCGTTCGCCCATCACCGACAGCGACCGCGCCAACCTGGCCCAGCTGGCGGCGATGTGCGCCGACCCGGCCAGCGGCGTGAGCTGCCCCTCGGTGCTGCCCGGCTACAGCGTGGGCAATGTGGCCAGCGTGGTAGGCCAGTACAAGAACCGCGGCAAGACCCTGGTCGACGGCTTCGACGTGGACGCGCGCAGCCGCTTCTCGCTGGGTGAATGGGGCGGGCTGAACGTGGGCCTGGCCGCCACCATCGCCAACCGCAACCGCTACTACATGGATGCGGAAAACGGCTGGTACTACGGCGATGTGGTGGGCTACTACAACAACCCGCGCCTGCGCGCCACGCTCAACGCCGACTGGACCTACAAGCAGGTGACCACCAGCATGTTCGTCAACTACGTGGGGGGCACCAAGTGGGCCCGCGACCGCGTGGATGAAGTGGACAACAACAAGGAAACCTGCACCGCCGGCTACCTGGCGCTGGAAGAGAGCAAGTGCGATGGCGCCCCGTCGTGGTGGACGGCCAACCTGAGCGTCACCTGGCGCCCGGATGATGCCTGGAACCTCAGCTTCACCGTCAAGAACCTGTTCGACCGCCTGCCGTTCTACGATCCGAACAGCTTCCTGGGCGATTCCAGCGATTACGCCACCATCTTCGGCCGCGGCTACAGTGTGACTGTCGGCTACCGGTTCAAGTAATTCCGTTCGTGTGACCTGGCACGCCGGCTGCGGTCGGCGCGCCTTCGAGAGGAGAGTGTTTGCCATGAAGCGTAGGGAGTTCATCGCGGCCAGTGCCGCCGTCGCCGCCAGCAGCCTGCTGCCGCAGACCCCCGCCTGGGCGCGGGGCCGCAAGGTCCGCCTGGCCCTGATCGGCACCGGCATGCGTGGCCTGGTGCTGCTGAAGGAACTGGTGCGGCGCGACGACGTGGAGGTGGTCGCCCTGTGCGACATCGAACCGATCATGCTCGGCCGTGCCATGGACATGGTGGCCAAGGCCGGCAAGCCCGCGCCGAAGGCCTATGGCCAGGACCGCGACAGCAACGCCTGGAAGCGCCTGCTGGAACAGAAGGGCATCGATGGCGTGGTCATCGCCACGCCGTGGGAATACCACGCGCCGATGGCGATTGCCGCCATGCAGGCCGGCGTGGCGGTGGGCTGCGAAGTGGTGGCCGGCATCACCCTGCAGGACCACTGGGACGTGCTGAAGACCCAGCTCAACACCGGCACGCCGTACATGCTGCTGGAAAACGTCTGCTACCGCCGCGACGTGATGGCCGCACTGCAGATGGTGCGGCAGGGCCTGTTCGGCGAACTGGTGCACCTGCAGGCCGGCTACCAGCACGACCTGCGCGGGGTGAAGTTCAACTCCGGCGACCCCAACCAGCCCTACGACAGCGGCGTGGAATTCGGCCCCAAGGGCTGGAGCGAAGCACGCTGGCGCACCGAGCATTCGGTGCAGCGCAACGGCGAGCTGTACCCCAGCCACGGCATCGGCCCGTGCGCGATGTACACCGGCATCAACCGCGGCAACCGCTTCACCCACATCAACGCCTTCGCCACCAAGGCGCGTGGCCTGCACGATTACACCGTGGCCAAGAGCGGCGGCACCACGCACCCAAGCACCAAGGTGAAGTTCAAGCTGGGCGACATCGTAACCACCACCCTGGCCTGCGAGAACGGCGAAACCATCCTGCTGCAGCACGACACCTCGCTGCCGCGGCCGTACTCGATGGGCTTCCGCGTGCAGGGCACCAAGGGCCTGTGGATGGACGTGAACCATTCGATCCACATCGAAGGCCGCAGCCCGCCGCACCAGTGGGAAGAGTTCAAGACCTACCAGGACCAGTACGAACACCCGCTGTGGAAGCAGAATGCCGACACCGCCGCCAGTGCAGGCCACGGCGGCATGGACTGGTTCGTCATCCATGCCTTCGTGGAAGCACTGAAGGCCAAGGCGCCGATGCCGATCGACATCTACGACGCGGTGACGTGGAGCGCGATCACGCCGTTGAGCGAGCAGTCGATCGCCAACAGTTTCCAGACGCTGGAGTTCCCGGACTTTACTGCTGGTGCGTGGAAGCAGCGCAAGCCGATTTTTGCGTTTGACGGCAGGTATTGACCCGTACTTGTAGAGTCGAGCCATGCTCGACTGGTTTGAACACAACGCCGGGCACTGCCCGGCGTTTTTGCCCTGCAATGGCAAGCCGTTACCGCGACACCTTGATCTGCGTCAGCCGTCCCCCGGACGCCCTGGCATGCGGTACGCGGAACATTGCACCCGGTTGCACGAGTTCGGCCTGCTGCATCATCTTTGGCCACCACTCCAGAAGACGCGCTGCGCGCTCGTAGTGGTTGAACGTGCTCCAACCCTTGGCCAGCACGAATACAGTCAGGCCGAGGCGTGCGATGGCCTCGCGCTCTGCAGGCCTGCGATGATGATGATCCTGGGTAACATGCACGCGGATGCCACGCTGGGTGGCCGCTTCGAAGAGCTCGAGGTCGGTCGTGCCGGGCTTCACGAACTCCCTTACGTGGCAGACTTCGTGCTGGTACGTTCCTGCAATGGCGTCGATGGCCCGAGCCAGCGCGGGCGGAAGATTCTCATCGATCTGCGCCTTCAAGGCGCGGCTCGATTCTCGAACTGCAGTGCTTTCTTCACCGCAGTCAGAGGCAGGTCATACAGCTTGGCCACGCGACGCTCGTCGCCACCTTCGGCGCGCAGCGCCTCAACAATGGCGATGGTAGGAACGCCCGATTCGGAAAGGATGGGCTGACCAAAACTGCGCTGGGGATCAAACACCACCGCGCGGGAGCCCTTCAGTGGAAACCATCGTTCGGCACGATCATCGATGCCCAGTTCGATGCCGTCACGCAGTGAAGGTGCGATGACCTTGCGCATCACGTCCTGGCGCTTCACCACATCCACCAGGGCGGCATCGCCGCTGTCGCCCACGAGCTCCATGAAAATGCGGCGCCCATCGGTCTTGAAGCTGGTGCTGGTGAAGGGGTACTCCTTACCGAGCCGCTCGTTCAGCTCTACGATGGTTCGCCGTACCAGGTTGAGTGGCACGCCACATGCGACGAATGTGCGGACGAAGCGCAGCTCGATCAGATCGCGAAAGCCAATGCCATCGATCTCTGAATCGGCCCATTGCGACTTCCACAGGGGAGGGTGGGCTTCCGGATTCCCGTGCTTCCGGCCCTGGTAGCCCTTCAGCCACCGGCGCAGTTCCGATGAGCTGCCACCAATGAAGCGCGCGGCATCGGCGTAGGAATAGAGACCGACGCCGAGGCTGTCCCGTGCTGGCAAGGCGATACCCATGGCAGTGAGTCTACTCAATCCGAATGGAGCTGGAGTACAGAGCCACATTCTGCGCCCCGCAGGACTCATGAAATGAGAACGGGGACGTGCGTGGGCGAATCTGCCCGGTGATTGGCAGGCCGATGCCGACAAGGAAATGGCGCGCCCGGAGGGATTCGAACCCCCGACCAATGGCTTCGGAAGCCACTACTCTATCCGGCTGAGCTACGGGCGCGTTGTAGAACCGCCGCGCCGTCGGCCAGTGCCGGGGCGGGCATCGCAGCGCCATGAAGCGGTGCGGGACCGGCATTCTATCCAGTTTCGCCGAACAAATCTCCCCCCACGGGCAAAGCCCTGCCGGAGGGGCAGGAGTATCCTATCGCCATGGCTGATACCCCCCTCACTTCGCCGCAGTCGCCGGCGACGCCGCGTTGGCGGCATTACTGGAGTCTGATGCGCGCTGATCGCCCGATCGGCACGCTGCTGCTGCTGTGGCCCACGTGGTGGGCGTTGTGGCTGGCCGCAGGTGGCCTGCCGCCGCTGTGGACCCTGTTCGTATTCACCGCCGGCGTGTGGCTGACCCGCTCGGCCGGATGCGTCATCAACGACTACGCCGACCGCTGGCTCGACCCGCATGTGGAGCGGACCAAGGCGCGCCCGCTGGCCACCGGTGCGATCAGCGGCCGCGCCGCGCTCGCGCTGTTCGCCGTGCTGATGCTGGTGGCGTTCGGCCTCGTGCTGACCCTGAACGGCCTGACCATCGGCCTGAGCTTCATCGGCGTGTTCCTGGCCGCCAGCTACCCGTACCTGAAGCGCTACACCCACCTGCCGCAGGTCTACCTGGGCATGTCGTTCGGCTGGGGCATCCCGATGGCGTTCGCCGCTGTGCAGGGCGAGGTGCCGATGCTGGGTTGGCTGCTGTATGCCGGCAACATCCTGTGGTCCACCGCCTACGACACCTGGTATGCCATGGTCGACCGCGAGGACGACCTGAAGATGGGCTCGCACTCCACCGCGATCCTGTTCGGCGACCTCGATCTGGTGATCCAGGGCGTGCTGTACGCGCTGTTCCTGGCCACCATGGCCCTGGTGGGCGTGCGCGGTGGCCTGGGCGGGTACTACCTGGCTGGCGTGGCGGTGGCCACGGTGCTGGTGGTCTACGAATTCTGGATCTGCCGCAACCGCGAGCGCGGCCCGTGCTTCAAGGCCTTCCTGCACAACAACTGGGTGGGCGCGGCGCTGTTTGCCGGCATCGCCGTGGACCTGGCGCTGCGCTGAGAAGCGCAGCCGAGCGTGGGCTCGGCTCTACACGGATTATCCGTAGCGCCCGAGCCCATGCTCGGGCGGCGGCGCATAGCGCCGGGCATCCCGCCACCTACGACCAATAGGTGGCTGACAGCCCGCAGCCCACCGCCCAGAATCGGTCCATCGAACCTGGGAGGGTAGGCGATGGCCTCGACGGCAGCAGTACAGGACGGCTGGATGGCGCGCGCAGCGCTGCGCTCGGCCGCCTGGGCGGAAAAGTGGTTCCCCGACGCGTACGTGTTCGCGGTGCTGGGCGTGGTCATCGTCGCGCTGGCGGCGATGGGCTTCGGTTCCACCCCGCAGGCCACCGCCAGCGCTTTCGGCGATGGCTTCTGGAGTCTGATTCCTTTCACCATGCAGATGGCCTTCGTGGTCATCGGCGGCTATGCGCTGGCCACCGCGCCCATCGTCGCGCGCTTCATCGACTTCCTGGCACGCATGCCGCGCACCGGCCGGGGCGCCGTGGTCTACGTGGGCCTGGTCAGCATGCTGGCCTCGCTGCTCAGTTGGGGCTTCTCGCTGGTGTTCGGCGGCCTGCTGGTACGCGCGTTGGCGCGCCGCACCGAACTGCGCATGGACTACCGTGCTGCCGGTGCCTCGGCGTATCTCGGCCTGGGTGCGGTGTGGGCCATGGGGCTGAGCTCGTCGGCCGCACAGCTGCAGGCCAACCCGGCCAGCATGCCGCCCGGCCTGGTGGAAATCACCGGCGTGCTGCCGTTCACTGAAACCATCTTCCTATGGCAGTCGATCGCGCTCACCGCCGTGCTGATCCTGGTGTCGCTGCTGATCGCCTGGCTGACCGCACCGGCCGCCGGCAGCGCGCGCACCGCCGAGGACTTTCCGGGCGCCGCGCAGGCCGAACCGGAACCGCTGCAGCGGCGCACGCGCCCGGGCGAATGGCTGGAATACAGCCCGCTGCTGACCGTGCTGCTCTCGCTGCTGGCCTTCGGCTGGCTGTTCAACGAGTTCGCCAACAAGCCGGTGGTCACCGCCATCGCCAACCTCAATACCTACAATTTCCTGTTCATTTCGCTGGGCCTGCTGCTGCACTGGCGCCCGCGCAGCTTCCTCAATGCGGTGGCCAAGGCCGTGCCCAGCACCACCGGCGTGTTGATCCAGTTCCCGCTGTACGGCGGCATCGCGATGATCCTCACCCATGCCGCTGGCGGTGATGGACAGACCCTGGCGCACCGGTTGTCCAGCCTGTTCGTGCACGTGGCCAGCACCGATACCTTCGCCCTGGTGATGGGCGTCTATTCGGCGGTGCTGGGCTTCTTCGTGCCCTCCGGTGGCGGCAAGTGGATCATCGAAGCGCCGTACGTGATGCAGGCCGCCAACGAGCTGAAGGCCCACCTGGGCTGGGCCGTGCAGGTCTACAACGCGGCAGAAGCGCTGCCGAACCTGATCAATCCGTTCTGGATGCTGCCGTTGCTGGGCGTGTTGGGCCTGAAGGCGCGCGACATCGTGGGCTTCACTTTCATCCAGCTGCTGGTGCACATCCCGCTGGTGCTGGGCCTGCTGTGGCTGCTGGGCATGACCCTGGCCTACGTGCCGCCGGTGATGCCGTAACGCCTGCGCGGTTGTAGAGCCGAGCCCATGCTCGGCTGCTTGCAACGGCAGCCGAGCATGGGCTCGGCTCTACAGAAGCCAGCCGAGCATGGGCTCGGCTCTACTTCAGCCGCCCGCCGCCTGCTTCTCGATCTCCGCCTTGCGCAGCAGGAAGCGCTGCACCTTGCCGCTGGGCGTTTTCGGCACCTGCACCACGAACTCCACTTGGCGCGGGTAGGCATGTGCGGACAGGCGCCGGCGCACGTGCTGCTGCAGTTCGTGCGCCAGCGCATCGCTGCCTGTGAAACCATCGCGCAGGATGACGAAGGCTTTGACGATCTCGGTCCGCTCCGGATCGGGAACACCGATCACCGCCGTTTCCGCCACGGCCGGGTGTTCCATCAGCGCACTTTCCACATCGAAGGGACCGATGCGGTAACCGGACGAAGTGATCAGGTCATCCGAGCGGCCGATGAAGCTGATCGAGCCATCTTCTTCGCACTCCACCGAATCGCCGGTGCGGTAGTAGCCCCCGGCGATGGCCGGGGTATCGGCCTGGTAGTAGCCGGCGAACCACATGATGGGGGACTGCTGCAGGTCCACGGCCAGGATGCCCGGCGTGCGCGGCGGCAGCTCACGGCCCTGCTCATCCAGTACCGCCACCCGGTAGCCCGGCATCGCAAAGCCCGATGACCCGGGGCGCACGGCGTGCGCCAGCGCGTGGTGGTTGTTCACCACCATGCCGGTTTCGGTCTGGCCGTAGTGATCCAGCACGGTGGTCTGCAGGTGTTCGGTAAACCACCGTGCAATTTCCGGGTTCAGCGGTTCGCCGGCACTGCTGACCGCGCGCAGCTGGCCCTTGATGGCGGCACTGGCGGCGGGGCCGGCCGCGATGATCTGCCGGTAGGCGGTGGGCGAACCGGCCAGGTTGGTCACCCCCAGCTGGCCGATGATCGTGTTCAGGCCCTGCACGCTGAAGCCGGCTTCGCTGAAGGTGGTGGCGTGGCCCAGCAGCAACGGGCCGATGACAGCGTAGTACAGGCCGTAGGCCCAGCCGGGATCGGCGATGTTCCAGAACACGTCGTCCGCGCGCAGGTCCACGGCCAGGTCCATGTAGCTGGCGAAGGCCATCATCGCGCGCAGCGGCACCGGCACGCCCTTGGGGCTGCCGGTGGTGCCGGAGGTGGACAGCAGGGCCATCAGCGCATCGCCGGGCAGCAGCACCGGCTGCAGGTCCGCTGCTGCCGCGGCAATGCCGGCATGCCAGTCGATGTCCCCGCTGCGCAGTGCATGGCCGGGCGCCGCCAGCGTGGCCACCTGCGGGCAGGCATCCACCTCGTCCAGCTTGCTGCGGTGGGCGCCGTCGGTCACTACCAGGCGGGTACGGCCAGTCTTCAGGCGGCTTTCGATGGCCTTCGGGCCGAAGGCGGTGAACAGCGGCTGGTAGACCGCACCGATGCGCCAGGTGCCGAGAATGGTGGCCAGCAGATCCGGTGTGCGCGGCAGCAGGCTGGCCACCACATCGCCGGGACCGACGCCGGCCGCGCGCAGGACCTGCGCCGCACGGGCCGCGGCATCGCGCAGATCCTCGAAGGTGTAGCGGTGCAGCGCACCGTGCGCATCCACCCAGCGCAGCGCCAGCCGCCCCTGCCCGCAGTGGCGGTCGCAGCACTCCACGCAGGCGTTGATGCCGCTGTCCAGGTCACCGTGGAAGCGCGCCTGCTCCTGCGCGATGTCGAAACGCGCATGGGCGTTGTCGTAGGAAGGGCGTGCTGCGGTGTGCGGGGCCATGCGCGTCTCCGGCGGGTGTCCGCCTGACCATAACGGCGGCGCCGGTGGCTGCAAATGGGACCATCGGCGTAGGTTGCATGCGCGTGACGGGGCCCGGCGGCCTGCTGAATGCGGCTGTTGCCAGCACGGCATGAGCACATACAAAAGCCGCATGAATCCTTCAGGGGCTTGCGCTGCAACGGGCTCGGGGCACTTTCGGCCTGCCGTGCACGCCAGCCTAGCTGGGTTGCAACGCATGGTTAACCTTCGGCTGCAGACGATGGCCCCGTCCACCGCATTCCGCGAGTGGCTTCGGAGAACGGACATGGCACAGCAGAACCAGCAGAACCAGAAGGGTCAGCAGAACCAGCAAGGTCAGCAGAACCAGCAGGATCAGCAGCAGGGTCGCGGTCGTGACCAGCAGCAGCAACAGCAGCAGGACCAGCAGCAGCGCAAGAACCAGCAGCAGGGCGGGCAGGACGAAGAAGAGTGACCCTGGCCCCCGCCAGGCATGAACACTGAAGCCCCGCCCCGTGCGGGGCTTCGCTTATTCCAGCACGCCGATGCGCTGCAGTACCGGCGCGGCCGACATGTCGTTGGGGTTGGTGCCCGGCTGGTCCTGCGGCACGTCCATGCCCATGCCGCGGTACAGGTCGATCCAGTGCTGGGCGATCTGTCCGGTCTGCGGGTTGCGGAAGTTCATCGGCTGCAGCGCGAACACGTGGTGTGCGCGGAACGCGCGTTCGATGAAGTCCGAACAGTAGTAGCTGTCTTCGTTCAACACGTAACGGGTGTTGTACGGCTTGCCGAGCAGGGTGCGCGCGGTGGCCACGGCATCGGCAATGGCGCCCTGCGGCGGCGCGCGCAGCCGGTAGACCACGATCTGCCGCTGCTTGGCCTTGGCATCGTGGCGGAACGCCGCCAGGGTCTGCTGGCGCGACCCCTTTTCATCGGCATGCAGCACCTGCCAGCCCTCGCTGCCATGGGCGACCAGAGCTACATGGTCGTAGCTGGTGGTGCCCTGGGTGGCGGTGGCATCGTCGATGGCGGCGCTCAGGCCACTGTGGCCGGCGGTGACGAACAGCAGATCGCCTTCGCGCACCTCCACCCCGGCCGCCAGGGCGGACCCGAACGGGGCGAACAGCAGGCCGAGGACCAGCAGGAAAGTGCGCATGAGGGGCCAATGGGGGCAAGAGGCGGGCTAGTCTAACCCTGCCGGAAGTGGTGCCAAGCGGCCTTGAAGTGTGACGGGCCTCTCATATCTGCATGTCAGGATATTCCTGACAGCGGATGTCGAAACTGAATTAACCAGGGGATGGCTATCCTTGCCTGCCCCTCGCGCCGGCACCGTGCGCGACCGACCCGGAATCAGGAGGATCCCGTGATCCAGCTTCGCCCCGTTGCCCTGCTTGCCCTTGCCCTGGGGCTTGCGCTGTCGGGCTGCAAGCCCGCCCCGCAGGCGGCCCCTGCCGAGGCTGCAGCGCCGGCACCCGCCAGCACGGCGGCCACGGCCAGTGCACCCACCGCACCTGCCGCCCCCAATGTAGACGTCGCCGCGGCCGGCACCCAGTGCCCGCACCCGGTGTTCGATGATTTCCTCGCGCATTTCGGCAACGAGATCACCCTGCAGGAAAAGGCCACGGCCGACCCGCTGCTGGACAGCTTCATCGATCCCGAAGCGCAGCCGGAACCGGCCAAGGTTGAAAAATCCGTGGCCCTGGCCGATGTCGAATGGCCGGTGATGCCCGACCCCGCAACGCTGAAGGGACGCGGCCGCGAAATGCAGGTCACCGCGCTGGCCGATGGCCAGATGCAGGTGCAGATGCGCACGCCCGACAGCAGTGACCAGCAGACCTACACCTTTGCCCAGAAGCCGTGCTGGCAGCTGGTCAAGCGTGAGGACGAATCGATCTGAACCGCCCGTGCGGCGGCCTGCACGGCCGCCGCGCGCTCCACTGAAGGAGCCCTGCATGCGTCTGTCTCCCCTTGCCCCTGTGCTGGCCCTGCTGCTCGCTGCGTGTGGCGGGCAGGAGACGGCTGCACCCGCAGCGGGCACGTCCCCGGATCCGGCGGCGACGCCGGCAACCCCTGCTGCCGTACCCGCCGCCACGGCTGCGGCAGCTTCCACACACCTCACGCGCGACGAGAACGGCATGCATATCGATTGCAAAGGTACCCGCCTGCACCTGGCGGCCTTGCCTGCACAGGACACGGACGCTTCCCAGCGCACCACGCTGGAAATCGAAAAGGATGGCGCACGCCAAGCCATTGCTGCACCCACGGAAATGGACGGCTACACCGCCGTGGGCATGGCCTGCGTGCAGGACAGCAGCGGCACCCCGTACTTCGTGGTCCAGTACGGTGAACTTCCCTTCGGCTGCAGCTTCTGCGAGTGGTACTACCTGTACGACGCCAGCGGCCGCCAGCTGACCCACAGCACCCCGCCGCTGCGTGGTGAAGGCGAAGAGCAGGAACCGAACAACGACGAATACGAACAGATGCTGGAAAAGCACGGCATCAAGCACCCGGAGGTGAACTACATCGAAGCCTGAGCGCAGCGGCAGGATGTCGCACACGCGCTGTCGTTGCAGTACCCGCAGCACGCAGTACCTGCAGTACCAGGAGCAGTACCCCTTAAGGAAATCCCCTTTTTCATAGAATGGATAGCACAGACATGGCAGATATCTACACCGACATGGTCCAGCCGACCGGCGCGGCCTACAAGAGTTCCCAGATCAAATCGTGGAGCCACTACCGCGAGCCGATCGACCACAGCGATGGCCGCCTGCATGGCGACTCGCGCCGTTGGGGCGATGCGTCCGACGAAGTCCAGTCCCGGGTGATCGACACGATCATCGAATCGGCCCGCGACAAGGGTCTGAGCCCGCGCGAAACCGCACACGTGCTGGCCATCGCCCGCGTTGAATCGGGCTTCAACCCCGATGCCGCCGCCGGCACCACCTCGGCCTCCGGCCTGGGCCAGTTCATCGACAAGACCGGTGCCCATTACGATCTGAACGGCCGCAACCGTTTCGACGTGGGCGCGCAGGCCGATGCACTGGTTGACCACTACATCGACAACCGCACCCTGGCGCACAAGCGTGGGCAGGGTGAGGAATACATCTACAAGTACCACCACGACGGCCCGAGCCGTGACTACGGTGGCCTGGGCCTGTCTGAAAAGAAGGTCATGCCGTACGTGGACAAGTACGAGCAGTTCGTGGAACAGCGCCTGTCGCACACCCAGGGCCACACCCAGGGCGGCCACGCGGCAGCACCCGCGGCCCCGGCCGCTGCGGCCGCCGCCAAGCCGCACGCCGAAGGGCAGACCCGCAGCTTCGACCAGACCATGCAGGTGATGCTGCCGCAGCAGAACGGCGTCAAGCCGCATGTCACCGGTGAATTCGGCGAACACCGCGCGCACAAGCCGCACGGCGGCACCGACTTCAACTATGTCGGTGGCCAGACCGGCCGGAACCTGCAGCACCCGACCGTGAACGCGCCGATTTCCGGCACCGTCACCTTCGTCGGTGGCGACTACGGCACGGTGAAGATCCGCGATGCCCAGGGCAATTCGCACGAGATCCTGCACCTGCAGTCGACCAAGGTGAAGCAGGGCGACCCGATCACCGCCGGCGAGCCGATCGGCACCATGGGGGGCCGCGGCCCGAAGGGCGCCAACCAGTACGCACAGCACGTGCACTACCAGTTGAAGGACCCGGCCGGAAAGCTGGTCAGCCCGCAGGAGTACTGGGACCACGGCAAGCTGAAGGAAACCGGCCAGCCGGGCCACGATCACGACCATGATCATGGCGGCGTGCTGCGCAAGGGCAGCAAGGGTGAAGAGGTCACCGCCCTGCAGAAGGAGCTCAACCGCCTGGGCGTGCGTGACAGCCATGGCAACCGCCTGAGCGAGGATGGCAACTTCGGTGCCAACACCCACGATGCGCTGTCGGCCTACCAGAAGCAGAACGGCCTGAAGGCCGACGGCGTTGCCGGCCCGGCCACGCTGGGCAAGCTGGGCGAAGGCCGCAGCCACGCCGAGGCCGCACCGAAGGGCCCGCTGCTGGGCGAGAAGGGCCACCCGGATACGCCGCTGCACGATGCCATCCGTGGCCACCTGCCCACCCCGTTCTCCAACGAGATGGCGGCCAACATCACCGCCCAGGCCAAGGCTGCCGGCATCGATGCACCGGAAAAGCTGCAGGGCGTGAACGTGCAGGCTGACAAGGTCTTCGTGATGGGCAACACCCCCGGCTTCCGTGCCGCGGTGGACCTGAGCCAGCCGGCGCCCAGCGTGCAGGAAACCAGCGCGGCCCTGCTGGCCAAGCACGACCCGTCCCAGCAGCACGTGCAGGAAGAACAGCAGCGCGTGGCCCTGGGCCGCTGATCGCTGACAACGCGTGTGTGGTACTGAAAGGCCAGCCGGGGCAACCCGGTTGGCCTTTCTTCTGTCGTAGAGTCGAACCTGCCCGACTCCACCCATGTTGCTGAAAGGGACGTCACCATGAATACCCGCAGGATGCGATGGCTCACTTGCGCAGCGCTGGTGCTGCTGGCTGCCGGTCAGGCCGACACCGCCCATGCACAGTCGCTGCAGGCCGATGATTCCGGCTACTTCGCCAACGCCGCTGCCGAACAGGCCGCGCGCGCACGGCTGCAGGCCCAGGTGCGCGCGCTTGCCGATGGCGGCCCAACCGACCCTGCCGCCCGCGTGCACCAGGCCGAGCAACTGCTGGGTGACTGCCTGCGCCACCACGCCTATCTGCACCTGCAGGCCGCGCGCAACGCGCGTGACCCGCGGCCTGCGCAGGCCCAGGATGCTGTCGAGGGCCTGTGCGGCACCACTGCCAGCATCGCCCGCAAGACCCTGGCGGGCGTACCGGCCGATACGCCCTGGGTCGCGCCTTACGCTTGGCTGCGCCTGCGCGGGCTGGCCACTGCCACGCCTTCTTCGCGCGCGCCCGGCCTGGATGATGCCGTGGACGAGGTCGCAACCCCATCACTGGACGCCTTCGCGCGCCTGCAGCGGCAGCTGCTGCAGCACGCCGACTACCCGCGCATCCCGCACGACGGGCACAGCTTCGACAGCCGCCGTGACCGCACCCTGCTGGCCCGCCACGCCGATCGCGCGCTGCGCGAAGCCGGCTGGAAGGGCTACTGGCAGGGCGTGGCCTCGCAGCGCGAGGCGATGGCCACGGTGCTGCTGGGGCTGGTGCAGGTGAACGAACGTGCCTCGGGCCTGCAGGGCGATGGTACGGCGGCCGAGCGCAGCTATCGGCACATGGGCCTGGACGCGGCGGCGGTGGACGCCACCTTGGCCGCAGTGCAGCGCCACGCCCCACAGCGGCGTGCCTACCAGCAGATGCTGCTGGCGCACGCCGAGCGCATGGGCATTCCATCGGCGCAGGTGTGGGACGTGGGCATGCCCGATGCCGGCTTCGTCCCGCCGGTGCTGAGCCTGGAACAGGTGCGCGATGCGGCCGCCGGTGCCATGCAGGGGCTTGGCCCCGACTACGCCGGCGAAGTGCGCGCGCTGCTCGACCCCGCGCAGCGGCGCATGGACCTGGCCGCCACGCTGGGGCCGCGCAGTGCCGATGCCTTCCCGGTCACCGCGCCGGGCGTTCCCGCACTGCTGTTCGTCGGCCAGCGCAGCGGCACCCTGGAAAGCGATGTGGAGGCCGTGCACGAGGCCGGGCACGCGGTGCATGGCCAATGGATGCACCGCGGGCAGGTGTCGGCGTTCTATCGCAACGGCACGCCGTGGCTGTCCGAAGCCTTCGCGATCTTCAACGAACTCCAGTTCCGTGACCAGCTCTACCGGCAGGCCAGCGACCCGAGCGCGAAGGCCTACTACCTGCAGTCACTGCGGGATGACATCGTGCTGCAGCTGTTCGTTTCGTCCGAAGAAGCGCAGCTTGAACGGTCGGTCTACCAGGGCGTGGCTGCCGGCACGCTGGGCACCGCCGACGATCTGGATACGCTCACCCTGGATGTGCTGTCCCGTTACGGACTGTGGGCCGAGCAGCAGCCGGCACTGGCCGCGACCTGGGAAACCAAGCGGCTGATGTACGAAGACCCGTACTATCTGGCCAACTACCTGTTCGCCGGCCTGGTGGCGGTGCAGCTGTACGTGCAGTCGCAGCAGGATCCGCAAGGTTTCCGCCAGCGCTACCTGACCGTGCTGTCCGAAGGCTTCGACCGCGCGCCGCAGGAACAGGTGGCACAGCTGCTGGGCCACGCGCCGGACTGGTCGGCGCTGGTCGATGCGGATCTGCAGGTATTCGACGCGCAGGTGGCACGTCTGCAGGCGCTGCATGCCCGGATCGAAGCCGCGCAGGGCGGCTGAAGGAACGACCATGGAGAGCGTGATGGCACGACCGCGACGTCTGCACCGGCCTCTGCTGGCTGGGCTGTGGTGCATGCTGCTGTTCGCACTGCCGTGGCTGGCGGTGGCACAGATGCAGGTGCCGCCGCTGGATGGACCGGTGGTCGACCCCACCGGTGTACTGAAGGCCAGTACCCGCGACCACCTGCAGCAACAGTCACGCGCGTTGTTCGAGCGCAGTGGCGGCGCACAGCTGCAGGTGCTGGTGGTGGGCAGCACCGGCGATGAAGGCATCGAAAGCTACGCCCAGCGCGTGTTCGACGAATGGAAGCTGGGCCGCAAGGGCGTGGACGATGGCGTACTGCTGCTGGTGGCGGTGCAGGACCGGCGTGTGCGCATCCAGCCGGGTTACGGCCTGGAAGGGGCCATTCCCGATGCCTACGCCAAGCGCATCATTGAAGAGACGATCCTGCCGCCGTTCCGCCACGGTGATATCGACCAGGGCGTGATCGACGGCAGTGCGCAGCTGGCCAGGCTCATCGACGGCGAGCCGCTGCCGCCGCCGCCCAGCAACAACCTGCTGGATATGGCCTGGCAGGACTACGACACGATCCTGTTCACCAGCGGCGCGCTCGCGTTTCTGGTGGGGCTGTGGCGGTCGCCGCGCATGCGGCCGCCACCGCCGCTGCGGCGGCCGGGCGGGCCGCGCAGGAAGCGCAAGCCGGCCGCCGCAGCGGCCTCTCCCGTGCAGGCAGCCGATGGCCCGGCCCCGCGGCGCTGGTGGTACGGGCCGCTGCAGTGGCTGTGCGTGATCAGTGCCGGCCTGGCGCTGACCCTGGTCATGCGGCCGCACACGGTGCTGGGCGTGGGCATGCTGCTGTGCCTGGTAGTGCCCATTGCCTGGGCGTGCGGGCGCTATTGGCGGCGCAGCCCGGGCATGCGTCGCAACCTGTGGGTGATGCTGGCCATCAGCACGGTGCTGGCACTCACCCTGCAGCTCACCCGTGGCGTGTTCCCCGGCCTGTTCGTGCATGTGGCCGCCTACTTCCTGCTGGCCGTGCTCGCGTTCCTGGTCGCATTGCCGTGGATGGTCGCGCGCGAATGCTGGAAGCGCAGCCGCGTTGATTTCGCGGTGCGCCTGCTGGTGTACCTGGTGATCGCAGGCGTTGCCGCGCTGTGGATTGTTGATAAGGCCGGCGGCAGTGATGGCGCCATCGTGGCGTGGTCGCTGGGCGGGTTTGCCGCCTACGTCGGCTGGATCCTGCTGATGGCCAACGGCAGTGGTGGCGACGACGAAGATCGTGGCTCGGGCGGGGGCTCGCGTTCCTCGTCCCGTTCTTC
This sequence comes from Stenotrophomonas maltophilia, assembly GCF_047782825.1. Classification (GTDB taxonomy): domain Bacteria; phylum Pseudomonadota; class Gammaproteobacteria; order Xanthomonadales; family Xanthomonadaceae; genus Stenotrophomonas. The sequence goes on from NZ_CP180589.1 coordinate 3,583,108, forward strand.
CTCGTCGTCGTCTTCCTCCTCGTCCAGCTGGTCGGGGGGCGGTGGCCGCAGCGGGGGAGGGGGAGCGTCGGGCAGCTGGTGAGGGGTGGGTCTACGCCATCACTTGCCAACCCTGCTGCGCATCGGCAATCTCGCCGCTGCCCTGCACATCGCTGATGCGCAGCTGCAGGCCCTGCGCGTTGGGCAGGTCCTTCTGTTCGGGGAACCAGCGGCGGTCGGCGGCCACCACGATCAGCAGGCCTTCGTCATCGCCCATCGGCGCGAACTGCGGCGAGGGCGGGCTGAGTGCCTGCAGGCCGAAGCGCGCGCTGGCGGCGGCACGCACCGCATCCACATCGGCGCTGGGCAGGCCAACCTCGCTCAGGCAGGCCAGCTCGCTGCCGTGGAACGGGCCGCTGTGTGTACTGGCCGGCAGGCGCTGGCGGCCGATCAGTTCCAGGATCAGGCCATCAGGCCCGGTGAAGTACACCGACTGCGACTTCCAGTTGCTCTCCAGCGCGAAGTAGTCGATGCCTTCGGGATTGCGCTGCAGCGGCGTGCGCTCGCGCAGCCACGCCATCGCTTCGGGGAAGCGGTTGTCGGGCACGTTGAAGGCCAGGTGCACACCGCCCAGCGGCCGTCCGTTGGCGGGCACCAGCGCAAGGGTGCTCCAGCCGATATGCACGTGGCCGGCGACCACGCGCAGCTGCAGCACGTCGTGGAACCACGCGGCAACGGTATCCACATCCGATACCGGCAGGGTGAGATGCAGCAGGCGCATGATGAGGTCTCCGGGCGTGCGCGATGCATGGATTCTACCGCGCAGTCGAGCAAGCTCGACTCTACTTCAACTCAGTCGAGCAAGCTCGACTCTACTTCAACTCAGGCGAGCAAGCTCGACTCTACTTCAACGCTCGGCCGAAGAACGCGACGGCCCCCGCTTCAACCTCGCGATGGGTACGCGCGCGCGGCACCGGGCTGCTGCACAACGGCCCAACCCGTTGTTCGCCCAACGCCGTGCACGTGGCCAGGAAATCATAGTGACCCACGCCCGCCAGCCGCTGCAGCGTCGCGCCCGGTATCTGCGCCGCCAGCACCTCGCCATTGGTCGCAGGCGGCGCCACCGTATCGCCATCGCCCAGCACAACGGACACCGGTTGCCGCAGCGCCTGCAGCTGCGCGGGCGCGAAGGCCTGCACGATGGCCGGTGCCAGCAGATACACGGCACGCACGCCGCTGATCGCGCGCGACTGACCCGCCGCCGCCATGTACGGCTGCAGCTGTGGGGATGCAGCCGCCTGCTGCCGTGCCTGCAGCGTATGCGCCGTGGCTTCCTGCTGCGGCCGGCACACGCCATCGTCTGGATGGGCCGTGCAGAAATCCAGCAGGCGCTGCAGCTCGGGCCGTGCACCGGCGGCAAGCAGGGCCGTATAGCCGCCGGCCGAGAAACCGACCACGCCCAGGCGCTGCGCATCCACATGCGGGCCCAGGCGCGGATCCGCCTGCACGGCCGTCAATGCAGCCTGCAGATCCTCGGCGCGCAACCAGGTCAGCAGGCTGCCGGCCAGGGTCATTTCGTCGGCGCCGTTGTTGCCGGGGTGGTCTACCGCAATCACCAGATAGCCCGCGCGTGCCAGTGCCGTACCCAGCCATCCCATCATGCGCGCGCTGCCACCGTTGCCATGCGACAGCAGCAGGGTAGGCAGCCGGTCACCCGCGATGGGCGCGCCGACGGCAGATCGGCCAACGTCAAACAGCGGGGCATCCGGCGGGCCAATGGTCAGCGCGGTCTCGTTGCTGGCTGCAGGTGCGGGGTACCACACCGTGAAGCGCAGCGTGTCGCGCTGCTGCGCATCACGCACCACCGCACTGGGCAGCGTGGTGCGGCCCTGCTGTTCGCCGGCCTTCCAGCCCTGCGCCAGTGCCGCCGACGAAAACACGCTGCACAACAGTACCAACAGCATTCCCTTCATCTGCATTGCCTGTGTCCTTTCAGTGGGAGCGTTCGTTTACCGGCAGCCAGATCTCCATGCCGCCATGGCCGCTGTGCTCATCGAAGCGCGCGTCGTAGCGCTCCAGTTCGGGGGCGTTGGCCAGATCCAGCCCGGCCGAGGGCAGGTAGGTATCCAGCAGCCAGAACCATGTCGAGCGGATGGCCGAAATGTGGCCGCCGTGCCACGCCACCAGGTAGCGCTGCGCTGGCACCGACACGCGCTGCCAGTGCGCGGGCACCGAAGGCAGCACGCTGGCCGGAAGTGCGGCTACGTAATCGAAGCCGCCGTCATCATCGTGGTTGCAGCAGACGCCGAAACTGACCGGCATCGGTGATGGCCACGCGCGGTTCAATCGCGCCCACTGGCTGGGGATGGCGCCGCTGCCTTCGCGCCCGTGGCGTTGGCCGATGCCCGCCAGATCCAGGGCCGGCGCGTCCAGCAGGCGCGGTGCCTGGCTGCAGGGGGAGGGGGCATCGTCCAGCCGTAGCGCGTGTACCAGTGGCAGGCCGTCCAGACCGCTGGCACGAACCCGCTCGGGGGTCTGCCCGAACTGCTCGCAGAACGCGCGGGTGAAGGCCGCATGGGTGGTATAGCCCGCGTCCAGCGCGACCGGCAGGATGTCCGTGGCACCGGCGGCCAGGTGCTGGGCCGCGGCGGTCAGGCGCCGCCCGCGCAGGTAGCGCACCACCGAGGTGCCGGTGCGCGCCAGGAACAGGCGGGACAGATGGAAGGGCGAAACGCCGGCGGCCGCCGCGATATCAGCCAGCGTCAGCGGCAGGGCAGCGTGCGTTTCGATGTACCACAGTGCCTGGCTTGCCGCGCTCATTGCGCCCCCCGGTTGCATGCCTGGCAGCGTAGCGGATCACCGCGCGCCACGTTTAGCAGTTCTTGCGCTGCAGCCGATTCCCGTGCGCGCCCGCGCAGGCGACAATGCTGGCCTACGCACACGCAGGGATGCACCGGCCATGGCAGGCAAAGCAACAGCTTCGGCTGGAACGGGAGTGGCCGCATGGGCCTGATCCTGGCGATCGGCCTGCTGTCGATCCTCGCGCCACTGGCCCTGCTGGTACTGATGTGGCGCAGGGCGCCCCGTTGGCACGGCAATCCCTACCTGTATCGCCTCGTCTTCGCGATCATGGCCGCGCTGCTGGCGCCCACCCTGCTGATGGCCGGCCACGGTGGCCTGCCGTGCCCCACCCTGGGGGGCGTCCTGCTGGTGCTGAAGGATCTTGAGCGCGTAAGCGATCTGAAGCTGAACCTGATCGGCTTCGGTACCGACCACAGCGCCATCCTGTCGGCGCCGTTCATGGTGGTCTTCGTCATCGCCTTGTTCGTTCCGGTACCCACGGCGAAGTCGGTCGCCTTCAACGACTGAGCTGCGGGCACTGCCGCGACAACTGTCGTCTTCACGTCATGCCTGCTTCACACATCGCGCCGAGACTGCGCGGCTTGTCTAGGTCGGCCTTTCACAGGCGCGGCCCGGCCCTGTCGTGTATTCCTGGAGTCCTGCCGTGCATCGTTCCATGCTGTCGCGTTCCATCCTCCTCGCCCTTTCCATGGTCAGCGCAGGAGGCGCGATCGCAGCAGATGCCAGTCCGGCAGACACCACCGGTGGCGGTGCGCATGCCGCGCCCACCCAGCTGGATGCCATGCTGGTCACCGGCACCCGTGCGTCCAACCGCACCCAGTTCGAAACGCTGGCGCCGGTGGATGTGTTCACCAAGGAAGACATCACGTCCGTTGATTCCACCGATCTGAAGGATGTGCTGGCGCAGCTGGTGCCGTCGTTCGTGGTGCAGCGCCTGCCGATGGCCGATGGCCAGGTGTTCGTGCGCCCGGCCACCCTGCGTGGCCTGTCGCCGGACCAGACCCTGGTGCTGGTCAACGGCCGCCGCTTCCACCGCAGCGCACTGCTGGGCAACCGTGGCGCGCAGGCGGCGGACCTTGCGCAGATTCCCACCAGCGCCATCAAGCGCATCGAAGTGCTGCGCGATGGCGCTTCGGCGCAGTACGGTTCGGACGCCATCGCCGGCGTCATCAACATCATCCTGGAAGACAGCCCCGGCACCGAGATCACCGCGGGCTATTCGCAGTACGCGCAGGGCGATGGTGCCTCGCGTGATTTCAGCGCCCGCACCGGTTGGGCGCTGGGTGACTACGGCAGCCTGGCGCTGTTCGCCGAATCGTCCAATTCCGATGCCACCTCGCGCACCCGCCAGCGCCCCGATGCCATCGCCTTCCAGGCCGCGCACCCGGATCTGGACGTGCCCAACCCCGTGCAGCGCTGGGGCCAACCGGATCTGGAAAGCCGTCGCGTGGGCTTCAACCTGAAGGCCAATGCCAGCGACACGCTGGAGGTCTATGCCTTCGGCCTGTACAGCCACAGTGATGGCGTCAGCGATTTCAACTGGCGCAACCCGGATACCACCAGCGGTGCGTACCGCACCACCAGCATCTTCCCCGGCTGGAACCTGCGTTCGCTCTATCCGGTGGGTTTCAGCCCGCAGTACGGCAACGTGCAGAACGACCTGCAGCTGGTGGGCGGCGTGCGCGGTGAGATCACCCCCAAGCTGCGCTGGGATCTGAGCGCGTCGTACGGCCGCAACGCCATCGATTACAGCCTGGACAATTCCATCAACGCCTCGCTGGGCCCGCAGAGCCCCACCTCGTTCGACCTCGGCCGCCTGACCCAGACCGAGAAGAACGCCAACGTCGATTTCAACTACGAATGGGATGTGGCCGCGCTGGCCAAGCCGGTCAACATCGCCTTTGGTGCCGAGTTCCGCCAGGAAACCTACGAAGTGCGCGCGGGCGATCCCGCCTCGTACGCGGTCGGCCCCGGCGCAGCGGCGGGCCTGGAAGCCAATGCCAACGGCGCGCCGGGCTTCTCGGCCAGCCAGGCCGGCAAGTGGGACCAGCGCAGCCACGCCGCCTATGTGGATATGGAAGTGCCGCTGGGCGAGCGCTGGAGCATCGGTGCCGCCGGTCGCTATGAAGACTTCTCCAGCTTCGGCAACACGGTGGACGGCAAGCTGTCGGCACGTTTTGCCATCACCCCGGATCTGGCCCTGCGCGGCACGTTCTCCACCGGCTTCCGCGCGCCCACGCCGGCGCAGTTGAACACCACCAGCACCACCCAGGGCCTGGACACGCGCACCCTGCAGATCTTCACCAGCGGCCGCCTGTCGCCGAACGATCCGCTGGCGCAGCTGCTGGGCGCCAAGCCGCTCACCCCGGAAGAATCGCGTACCGCCTCGCTGGGCCTGACCTGGCGCACTGATGTGGGCCTGTCCGGCTCGGTGGATGTGTACCGCATCAAGCTCAGCGACCGCTTCAGCCAGTCGGCCAGCTTCGCCATTCCGGCCGGTACGCCCAATCCGCTGGGCTACACCTCGGTGAACTACTTCACCAACGATTTCGACACCACCACCAGCGGCGTGGACGTGGTCGGCAACTACCTGCGCGATCTTGGTACCGGCCGCATGACGCTCACCCTGGCCTACAACTACAACCGCACCCGCGTGGACAACGGCAGCACGTCGGTGGCCACCAACGAAACCCAGCGCGTGCTGTTCGAAGACCGCCTGCCGGAGCACAAGGGCAGCTTCACCGGCAACTGGGATGTGGGCGCGTGGTCGCTGATGGCGCGCGTGCGCTACTACGGCGCCTGGACCGATTCCACCGGCAATGCCACTGGCGATATCTACCAGCGCTTCGGCAGCATGACCTTCCTCGACCTGGCCGTGGGCTACCGCATCAACGAGCACCACAGCCTGCGCGTGGGCGTGGACAACGTGTTCGACCGCTACCCGGACGAGGCGACCTTCCAGGCCAGCCGCGGCCTGATCTACTCGCGCAACGCGCCGTACGACACCGATGGTTCCAATGTGTACGCACAGTACCGGCTGACCTTCTGATGGACAGCCGCCGCCGTAACCTGCTGCGCGCCGGCACGCTGCTGCCGGCCGCCGCCGCGCTGTCTTCACTGCCCGCCATGGCCGCCGCGCGTTACGCTGCACCCATGCAGATTCCCGCAACGACCGTGGCGCCGGACGTGCTGGCCCGCGATGAAGGCTACTGGGCCGCCGTGGCCAGCCACTTCGACATCACCGAGGAAGTGAACCATCTGGAAAACGGCTACTGGGGCGCGATGGGCCGCGAGACCCTGGCCAGCTACCAGCGCCACACGGCGGAAGTAAACCGCGGCAATGCCTGGTATGGCCGCCAGGCGTTTCCCGCGCAGTACATGGATGCACTGCGCAAGGTGGCCGAAATGCTGGGCGTGGGCGCCGATGAGATCGCCCTGACCCGCGGGGCCACCGAAGCGATGCTGGCGCTGATCGGCGGCTACAACCGCCTGTCGCCGGGCAACCAGGTGCTGTACGCCGATGTGGACTACGACAGCATGATCGGCGCCATGCGCTGGCTGCAGCAGCGCCGGGGCGTGCAGGTGGAGCGCATTGCCCTGCCGGCCGTGCCGGACCACGCGCAGATCCTGCAGGCCTACGATGCCGCCTTCGCGCGCCTGCCCAGACTGAAGCTGGTGCTGCTGACCCAGGTCAGCCACCGCCATGGGCTGGTGCTGCCGGTAGCCGAAATCGCCCAGCGCGCGCGCGCGCGCGGCATTGATGTGATCGTTGATGCCGCCCATGGCTTCGGCCAGATCGCGTATGCGGTGCCGGATCTGAAGGCCGATTTCGTGGGCATCAACCTGCACAAGTGGATCGGTGCACCGGTGGGCGTGGGCGCGATGTACGTGCGCCAGGGCCGCGTGGCCGACCTGGACCCGTACATGGGCGAGGCCGACGATGGCCGCGTGGGCAGCCGCGTGCACACCGGAACGGTGAACTTCGCCGCCTACCTGGCGCTGCCCGATGCGATTGCCCTGCACCAGCGCATCGGCGCGGCCAACAAGCAGGCGCGCCTGCGCTATCTGCGCGAGCGCTGGACGGTGCCTGCGCGGCAGATGGCACATATCGAAGTGCTGTCCTCGCCGGACCCGGTACTGGCCAGCGCCCTGGCCAGCTTCCGCCTGCGCGGGCGTACAAGCGTGGCCGACAACATGGCGCTGCAGAAGCGGCTGCTGGATGAGCACCGGGTATTCACCACCCATCGTGATGGCCTGGAATCCGGCGCCTGCGTGCGCGTGACCCCGTCGGTGTTCACCCGCCCGCAGCAGATGGATGCGCTGGTGGAAGCGCTGGCCGCGCTGGCCTGAGGCGCAGCCCTGATGTGGGGTCAGATCCCTTTGCGCCGCAAAGGGCTCTGACCCCGACCGTCGCCTTGCTGGGTGCCAACCTTGGTTGGCACATTCCCGGCCGCGCCCTGAACCCTGGCACCGCGCATCCACGCACGCAGATCAAAAACCCTGGCCGGCCGGGAGAGGCATGCCGGCCGGGGCACCACACAACGCGCTAGATCACTTCTTCTCTTCCCACTGCACCAGATCCGGCTCGGCCGCGCGGATACCCGCGGTCGACAGCAGCTTGGTCGTGGCATCCAGCGCCGCGTTCACCGACGGGTATTCCACAATCGCCCGCCCCGAAGCCTTCGACACCTTCACCACCGTACCGCCGGTGGCGGCCGCCGCCTTCTGTGCCGCCGCAGCATCGGTGAAGAACACCTTGACCCGCGACGTGGCCACCACCGGCGCGCCATCGCTGGATACCGCCGCCGCGAACTTGCTGGCGCCCGCATCGACGCGGCCGCTGCCCAGCGAACGCTTGCTGCGCGAGCCGCTGGTCACCGCCGCCGCCGACGGCGTGATCTGGAACTGGCCGCTGGCCGCCTGCTGCACGGCCGCCGCAGGCGCCAGCTGGAAGCGGTTGCCGCCCACATCGAACGAGCGGCCGGTCGCCTCCGCCTTCAACGCCTGCACATCCACGGTGGACAGCGTGCGCGCGGCCGGCGTGGCGCCCGTGCTCTGCGCCCAGGCCGGGCCGGTCATCGCCGCCAGGGCGAGGGTGCTCAACAGAATGGTCGTCTTCATCATCAGTGCCCCAGAACGCGGATCTTGAAGAATTCGAGGCTGCCACGCGATGCAGCATTCGCGGCCTGCCCCATGTCGGTCACTTCCAGGGTCCACGTACCGGCGCCGCCTTCATCCAGGAAGGCGTTACTGGACAGCAGGTCCCAGTTGGTGAAATTGCGCTGCACGCCGCCCGTGCCCGAACCGATGGCGGTGAAGGCCGGCTGCACCACGCTGCGCGTACCGCTGGGCGACACCAGCACGAACTGCAGCTGGCGCGTATTGCTGTGGTTGACCCGGAAGCCCAGCTGCACGCTTTCGATGGCGCGTGCACCGTTGGCCACCTGCACGGTCAACCGCGCCGCCGTGGCCGAGGTGTTGCCGATGGTCGCGCGCTGGGTGGTGCTGCGCCAGGTGCTGTCCAGCAGCGGCCCGAGCGACTGGAAGGTATCGGCCACCTGCACCGCGCGAGCGGCATTGACCACGCCGAAGCCATACCAGTTGCTGAAGGCGCGGCCAGCGGCGTTCACCGTCCAGCCCGGCACCAGCGTGCGCCCATCGGCCAGGGTCACTGCCGGCTGGTTGGGATGGGTGCGGGTGGCGGTGGTGGCCAGGATGTACTTCACATCGCGGTAGCTCAGGCGCGGGTTGGCTTCCAGCACCAGCGCGGCCACGCCGGACACCATCGGCGCCGAGGCGGACGTGCCGTTCATCTTGGCCGTGTAGTTGCACGTGCTGTCGATGGCCGACAGGTTGCTGTCCAGCGTGTTCTGCCGGTTGCTGTTCTTGTTGCTGCCCTGGGTGCAGCTGGTCACGTCGGTGGTGATGATGGCCGGATCGTAGGCGCGTGCCACCAGTCCCGGCGCGTACTGCGCCTGCAGCCCGTACTCGCCACCGAAGGCCGATACCCACAGTGCCGAGCCGGTGGACGAGTACGACGAACGCACGCCATCGGCGCGCACTGCACCCACGGTGATCACGTTGAACAGGTTGTTGCGCGGGTCACGCCCGGCCGGCACGCAGCCGGTGTTGCGGTTCTTGGTGTCGGTGGTGCAGACATCCTGGGTCTGGCTGACCGATGCATTGTTGAAGTTGTTGCCTGCCGATTTCACGTAGATGCCGCCGCGGCCACCGCGCGTGCCCGACAGCGCCTGCTCGTAGGACGCCACATCGTTCTGGCTGAAGGCCAAGGGCAGGTTGGGGTTGCCCGGGCCGGCGCCCCAGCTGTTGTTGAACACCTGCACGTCGGCCGATTCGGCACCGTCCCACCAGGCGTATTCGATGTTGGCCAGCTGGCTGCCCTGCGCATTGGACGCCAGCACGTTGAAGCCCTTCAGCGTGGCCGCCGACGCCACACCGCGCACGCCCACGCCATTGGCGCCCACCGCGCCGGCAATGCCGCCCACCATCGTGCCGTGGTTGTCGGCATCGGGGTTGGACGGGGAGGGGTTGTTGGAACCGTTGGCGAAGTTCTTGCCGGCCACCGCCGCCACGTTGGCGGCCAGGTCCGGGTGGGCGATCTGCAGGCCGTCATCGACGATGCCGATCACTACGCCCTGGCCACGGATGCCGTTGCGGTACAGGCCATCCACGTTGAGATCGTTGCCGGCCACCGGCAGGGTATCGGCCGGTACGGTCTGCCCGGTGTTGAGCAGATGCCATTGCAGGTTGGCCAGCGGATCGGCCTGCTGCGCCTGGGCCGTGGCGGCCAGGCTGCCCAGCACCAGGGCGGTGGCCAGGGCCAGCCGCGCAGAACGCGGTGGCGCGGAGCGTTGCGTGTGTCGCTTCATACACGAATCCTTCTGTTGTGAATCGGCATGGCAGGACGGCGGGGCGGAACTGCCCCATCGCAACAAGCCAAACGCGACACAACGAAGAACCCCCTACCTGTGCTCCGCGCGAATATCCGGATGTGCAAAGCACGTCACAAACACTTATTCCGGCAAGGAATAACGACCCCACTCTGGTAGGTGCCAACCTTGGTTGGCACATCCGCCCGAGCCATGAACCCCGGCGAGTGCGCCCCATCCACGCATGGCGTGGATCTACTGAGCCGCTCTGGCACCGCCGCGCGCTGCTGCAGGAGGAACGGACAAAGATGCCGCGGGCGCAGACGCTGGACCTGCTGGGCGAATGGAACCGGCGTGGCACCGATGCACATGCCAACACCAGCTACTACGCCGTGGGTGGCATGGTCCGCATCAGCATGGAACACGAATTCGGCTTCGAAACGATGCTGCCCTTCCATGAGGTGCGGGTAGACGAATCCGCGTAGCGGCGCCTGCCCACGGCCCGAACGCTGTGCCGACCTTGGCGGGTGGGTGGGGTTGCTCATCCACCCATGGCGTGGATCCAACGGCAGGCGCCAATCCTGGCGGGCACATCCATCCAAGCGCCGCCACGGACCGGTCCGCCATCATCGCGCGACGTCCCGGCCGGCTGTGCTACTACGGCCGTGTACCCCCTTCCTCTTCGGAGCACGACCATGGTCAACCCCGTCGCCCAGGCCCATCGCGGCCCGGGCACCACGCTTTTCAGCCTGTTGAACCCGATACCCTTCGGCTTCTTCGTGGCCGCCCTCATCTTCGACATCCTCTACCTCAACACCGCCGAGGTGATGTGGGGCAAGTCCGCCGCCTGGCTGATCACCTTCGGTCTGCTGATCGCCATCATCCCGCGGCTGATCAACCTGTTCGCGGTCTGGCGCCGCAACGGCACCGCCACCGGCGTGGACCGCGTGGATTTCCTGCTGAACCTGGTGGCCGTGGTGCTGGCCATCTGGAACGCCTTCGTGCACAGCCGCGATGCCTACGCGGTGGCCGTACCGGGCACCATCCTGTCCGCACTGACCGTGGCCCTGATCGCGATCGGTTTCATCCTGTTGTCGCTGCAGACGCCGGTGCTGCACGGAGGTCGTCATGGCTGATCGCATCCTGCCCGTGCTGGGCGCCCTGTCCCTGGCCGTCATGCTGTCCGCCTGCGCGGGCAAGGCCGAATACCGCCCGGCCGACCAGTCCGGCGCGCAGCCGCCGCTGCCCAAGCCGGCCAACTTCCTCATGCCGCCCATGCAGGTGCCCAAGGGCGTGGGCTGGGCCGATGGCCAGGCCCCGGCCGTGGCCGAGGGCCTGAAGATCGAACGCATCGCCGCCAACCTGCAGCACCCGCGCCGCCTGCTCACCCTGCCCAACGGCGATGTGCTGGTGGTGGAGGGCAACGGCCCCGGCGAAGAGCCGGTCACCACCCCCAAGCAGTGGATTGCCGGCAAGGTGAAGGCGCGCTCGGGCAAGGCCGGCAAGGGCGGCAACCGGGTAACCCTGCTGCGCCGCACGCCGGGCACCGATACCTGGACCCAGCACGTCTACATCGAAGGCCTGCATTCGCCATTCGGCATCCAGCTCATTGGTGACACGCTGTACGTGGCCAACACCGGCAACATCATGCAGTACCACTACGTGCCCGGCGAAATCCGCATGACCGACAAGGGCCGCGAGTTCACCGACCTGCCCAGCACCATCAACCACCACTGGACCAAGGAACTGCTGGCCAGCCCTGATGGCAGCAAGCTGTACGTGGGCGTGGGCTCCAACAGCAACATCACCGAAAACGGCCTTGCCGTGGAATACCGCCGCGCGGTGGTGCTGGAAGTAGACGTGGCCACCCGTGGCAGCCGCATCTTCGCCTCCGGCATCCGCAACCCCACCGGCCTGGACTGGGAGCCGAGCACCGGCAAGCTGTGGGCGGTGGCCAACGAGCGCGATGAGATCGGTGCCGACCTGGTGCCCGATTACCTGACCTCGGTGAAGGAAGACGGCTTCTACGGCTGGCCCTACAGCTACTACGGCCAGCACGTGGACGAGCGCGTGCAGCCGCAGCGGCCGGACCTGGTGGCCAAGGCCATCACGCCCGACTACGCCATCGGCTCGCACGTGGCGCCGCTGGGCCTGATGTTCTACACCGGCCAGTCGCTGCCGGCGAAGTACCACGGTGGTGCGTTCATCGGCGAACACGGCAGCTGGGACCGTTCACCGCTGAGTGGCTACGAAGTGGTGTACGTGCAGTTCAAGGACGGCAAGCCCACCGGCCGCCCGGAACCGGTGGTGACAGGGTTTACCTCGAAGGATGAGAAGACGCTGATGGGCGCGCCGGTCGGCATGGCCATGGACGCCGAAGGCGCGCTGCTGGTGGCAGACGACGTAGGCGATGTCGTGTGGCGGGTGTCGGCGAAGTAAGGACCGATTGTAGAGCCGAGCCCATGCTCGGCTGCTTTGGCTTCCGCTTTTGTAGAGTCGAGCCATGCTCGACTGCTGTTGGTGGGAGCAGTCGAGCATGGCTCGACTCTACAAAAAGCGAGGAGCAGCCGAGCATAGGCTCGGCTCTACAGAATGCGAGAAGCAGCCGAGCATGGGCTCGGCTCTACAAAAAGCGAGAAGCAGTCGAGCATGGGCTCGACTCTACAGAAAGCGGGAAGCAGCCGAGCACGGCTCGGCTCTACACAGACGCGCTTCCACCACGCAGGCCGCTGAACACCGATTCGGCGGCGAAACCCACGCCCCCCAGCAGTACGCCGAAGTACACCAGGGTGGCCACCACGAACGCATAACCGGCCGCCACCGCGGCGCCATCGCGCTGGATGAAACCGATGGCGAACGACATCAGCGCCAGCGCGGGCAGGGTGTTGCTGAAAGGAATCGGCCCGGCCGGTGCCATCAGCAGCAGCGTGGCCAGCACCAGCGCCAGGTTGTTCACCCGCATCATCTTCTTCGAACGCACCATCACCGCCAGCCGCATCGGCTGGGACAGGCGCTCCATGCGGTGCACCCACTTCAGTGCCCGGCCCAGGTTGGCCTTCAGCTTTTCGGTGGCCACTTCGCGGTCGGCCAGGCGGCGCGGTACCCACAGCGGCCGGTTGCGCACGCGGCTCAGCCCGATCAGCAGGATGGATGCACCAAACACCGTGCTCAGCCCGGGTATGGAGACCGGAATCAGGAAGATGGCCGACAGCAGGATCACGATCAGCATCAGCCCCTCGTCGCCCAGCGCCTGCAGCAGCGTGCCCACGCGTATCTGCTCGCCGGGCAGGCCGTGGATCAGGTCTTCGATCTGCTCGGCCAGCGGCGCGGTATCGGTGGCGTCGGGGGCGCGGTAGGTCATGCGTCTGGATCTCCAGGGTAGGGCGGTCATGGGGGGCCGTCCTGCGGTGGGGGGCGCACAGGCTCCCGCAGTATCCCCGCAGCGGCGCCACGCGGTATGAACCGCGCATGAGGCGGGCCGGTGCGCGACTGGCCTAAAATGGTCGGCCCGCATGAAGGTAGTACGCTGATGGACATGGGTCGCAGGCAATCGACCATCGAACTGGTCGCCATCGATATGGATGGCACCCTGCTGGACCCGGCCCACCGGCTTACCCAGCGGGCCAAGGCGGCCATCGCCCAGGCCCGCGCGCTGGGCGTGCACATCGTGCTGACCAGCGGCCGCCCGGTGTCCGGCCTGGCCCCGTTCCTGGCCGAACTGGGCATCGGGGGCAACGATGACTACTGCATCGCCTGCAACGGCGGCCTGGTGCGGCGCATCGGCACGGGCGAAAACGTGGCCGAATTCCCGCTCAGCTTCGACGATTTCCTGTACTGCGAACAGGTCGCGCGCGATATCGGCGTGCACTTCCAGGCCCTCGATGGCCAGCGCCTGTACACGCCCAACCAGGACATCAGCCGCTACACCGTCATCGACTCGCACCTTTCGCACGTGCCGCTGTCGTACCGCCGCGTGGAAGACATGGACCGCTCGATGTCCTTCATCAAGCTGATGATGATCGACGAACCCGAGGTGCTGGACGCCGCCATCGCGCACCTGCCGGCCGAACTGACCGAACGCTTCGCCGTGCTGAAAAGTGCGCCGTTCTTCCTGGAAGTGTTCGACCGCCGTGCGGGCAAGGGGCCCAGCCTGCAGAAGCTGGCCGAACACCTGGGCATCGACCGCGCCAACGTGATGGCCATTGGTGACCAGGAAAACGACCTGACCATGCTGCAGTTCGCGGGCACCAGCGTGGCCATGGGCAACGCCATCGACGCAGTGAAGGCGGCGGCGCGCTTTGAAACCACGACCAATGCCGAGGAAGGCGTGGCGCGGGCGATCGAGCAGTTCGTGCTGCAGTAGGCCGCCACCATCAGGAACGCCGCCGCGCAGGGCGGCGGCGTTCTACGAACGGTTTACTGGCAGATGTACTCGCGCCCGGAATCCACGGCTTCCATATCGAGCTCGTGGTTCTGGATCTCGATGGTTTCCAGACGGGTCGAAACGACCACCGCGCGGGCACCCACGCTGCAGGTGGCCGGCAAGCCACCTTCGGCTGCGTGGCCGTTGATCGCATACGCCAGGCCGTAGCAGGCCGAGCCGAGCTTCTGCGAATCGAAATGGCAGGCGTTCATCTGCCCATAGGCCAATGACCTGGCGGCGTTGTAGTTCGTGGTCCAGCCACTGAACGCATCGTTGGGGCAGGTGCCCGGGAAATCCTGGATCGGCGCACCGCCGTTCGTGCAGGTGTGTTCCCATGCACTGTTGACGGGGCTTTGCTTGAAGTACGCCGTGCGGCCGCTGTCGACCCATTGCGCGGCGGTGGCGGTTTCGGCGAAGGCAGACATGCCGAGCAGGCACAGTGCAGTTGCGGCGAGCGGTTTCAATCCATTCAACATGACGTTCGTCCTTTGAAGTGTCGAGTTAACGCGTCGGAGCCTTGCATGGCAGCGCGTGCGGAAGGCTTCGCAAATGTCCGCGCGGCCGCCGCAGGCATAATCATCCAGCACCCGGGCAGGCGCAAGGCACGTGGCGCATGGATATTCGAAAGCCGGACGCAGCGCACATACATCAATCTGCAACGTGCAGGTGATACTGCAGGCGGCGCATCTCCATCCAGCACACGCCCACAACGGGCGCGGCGTGCGGTGTTCAGCGGGTCAGCCCCAGCACGCAGTTCGGGGCATCGCGCTGGCTGCGAATGATGATCTGAAGTGCACCCGCGTCCAGCGAATGGAATTGCTCGCGCTTCTGCGCGGCGGTGGTCGGGGCATGGCTGGGTGGGTAGATATACGGTTGCAGCGCGTAGCGCGTCGTCAGCCGCTGCAGCGGAAAGCAAGGCGCTTCTGCAAGCCGGGCGAACAGAACCAGAATGTCATCTTCTTTCCCGCGGCGTACACGGTATTCAACGTTGTCGATGGTGTAGCCATCGGCGGTCCGCATTGGCTGCGATCGGTAGATGCGCAGCCCGGTATCGTGTTCCAGGTAGAACGACCCGACCACGCCCATGTCATACAGCTGGCCCGGGCTGATCGGCCCGGGCGTGGTCACCAGTGCATCGATCAACGCATCCAGGCGTTGCGGTGAACGCGCCTGCACCTCATCCCGCGCCTGCGCAGCGCCCATGCATGCCAGCAGCAGCATCCACGCCAAGGCAGATCTCTTCCATGCGGTGCAGCGGATCATCGGCCCTCCTGCCAACGCGATATCAGGAATCTGAAGATACCCCACCAGACGATACCTGCGTATAGCCGCGCTTTCCCACGGTGCAATGGCGGATGCTGCGGTGCGATGCAACACTTTCGCCCGTCGAAATCAGCCCATCGAACCGTTCGGCAGCGGATCGTCTTCCCCTGCCGTTGACCCGCGCACACCGCGCCGTCGCATCTTCAACGCAATCGCATCGTCAGCCCGCGCATCGCCACCCGGTGCGGCATCGCGCTGGGCGTGCGCCTGCGCCACCTTCCCCCGCACCTGGATCTGGCCATGAACCCCCCACCCACGACCCTGCTTGCCCTGGCGATCGGCACCGCCACCGCCGCCCCTGCCTACGCCGCTGAAGCTGTCGACAGCGCCCACGACAGCCCCACCACCCTCAACGCCCTGCAGGTGATCGCCACGCGGCACAGCGCCGCCACCGCGCCCACCCAGGTGGTGGGCCCCAACCGTTACGTCATCAACGCCGCCGATCTGGATGGCATGGTGACCGGTAACAACGGCCTGGCCATGCTCAAGCAGGTGCCCGGCGCCAGCTACACCGCCACCGATGGCCTGGGCCTGGATATTTCCGCCACCAGTCTGTTCGTGCGCGGCTTCCGCATGAATGAAATGGGCATCACCTTCGAAGGCGTGCCGTTGAACGACAACGGCTTCCTGTCGCTTACCGGCACCAGCGTGGTGAACGTGGGCGTGCCCGATGGCATCGGCGCGATCACCGTCAGCCCCGGCGGTGCACCGGTCAGCGTGTTTTCCAGCAGCGCCAACGGCGGCAGCCTGGAATACCGCCTGCGCGATCTGCAGGACACGCCCAGCCTGCGGGTGAAGCAGGGCGTGGGCAGCAACCGCACCCTGGTCACCACCGTGTCCGCGCAGAGCGGCCAGCTGGGCGATCACGGCCCCAAGGTGCTGGTGGACCTGCAGCGCGTATCTGCCGATAAATATCAGGGCGAGGGCACCCAGCACTTCCTGCGTGGCGATCTGAAGCTGCAGCAGGATGTAGCCTGGGGCGACTTCACCGTGTTCCTGTCCGACAGCAAGGCGCAAGTCTGGGGTTACAACAACATCTCCTTCGACATGATCCGCAAGCTCGGCTGGAAGGCCGATATCTTCTACCCCGATTACGCCTCGGCCTGGTACGTGGCATCGCCGGAAAACGCCGATAAATCCTGCGGCGCCTACACCTGCGGCGAGCTGTCCGAACTGATTCCCTACGACACCGGCCAGATCACCCGCGACCGCATTGCCTTCATCAACCATCGTTTCCAGATAACGCCCGCGCTCAGTGGCAACGTGCAGCTGTACAACGCCAACAGCCATACCCAGGCCACGCTGACCGACCCCACCGTGCCATCGCCCAATGGCGCCCCGTTTTCCGAACAGGTGCAGACCCCGCGTGTGAACCGCCTGGGCGGCATGGCCAACCTGCAGTTCGAAGCCGGTGCGCATACCGTTACCGCCGGCCTGTGGCAGGAAAAGAGCAAGGCTGCCGCGAAGACCGAGTGGTACCAGCAGCCGTTGCTGGGGCAGGGCGCGCCGCTGAAGGCCACCGGCCCGTTCGATGTGTATGGCCCGGCGTTCCAGACCGACAACGCCTCGCACTGGGTCACCCGCTCGCGCCAGTTCTACCTGCAGGACGACATCGCCCTGAGTGACACCCTGAAGCTGGGCGTCGGCTTCAAGGCCGTGGATTTCCGCACCGAGGGCGGTGGCCTGGGCGATGCCGAAGACCGCCCGGTGTATGGCGCGCTGCGTGCGAAAAGCAACTTCCTGCCGCATGTATCGCTGTTCTGGAGCCCCACCGCCGCCACCGATGCCTTCATCGATCTGGCCAACACCATGAACGGCTACCGCGTGGCCCAGCGCGGCAACATCGGCTACACGGCCTCGGCCTGGACCATTACCGACCAGGACGAGTTCGACCGTATTGCCGGCAGCCTGCGGCCAGAGAAGAACTGGAACCTGACCGTGGGCGCCAGCCACCGCTTCGAGCGGCTGACCATCACCGGCGATGTGTTCTACAACGATATCCGCAACCGTCTGCTGTCGGCCGCCATCGGCACCCAGTTCGCGCAGATCAACACCGTGCGGCTCATGCCGAAGATGCACGTGATTGGCGCCGACCTTGGCATAACCGCCGATATCACCGACCACCTGCAGTTCTACCAAGGCGTGGCCGTGGCCCGTTCGTACTACGACAGCGATTTCGTGGTGGGCGATACCGTGTACCCCATCAAGGGCAACGCCCAGCCCGGCTACCCGCAGGTATCGCTGGTGAGCGACCTGTCCGCGCACTTTGGGGATTGGCGCTTTGGCGCCACCAGCACCTCGTACCTGCGCCAGCCGTTTACCTATGAAAACGACATCCGCGTGCCCACGTTCTGGCAGGTGAATACCTATGCCGCCTACCGGCTGGGGGAAGGCAGCGTACTGCCCGGGCTGGAACTGCGGCTGGATGTCAGCAACCTGTTCAACCGGAAGAACATAGGCACCGCCACGATTGCCGGTTCCTCGTTTTCGGGCGATTACCAGACCCTGCAGCGCAGCGCCCCCCGGCAGGTGATGTTCAGTACCTCGATGCAGTTCTAAGGCGGGCAGGGCGGGAACCCGGATGGGGTCGGATCCCTCCGCGAACGCGGAGGGCTCTGACCCCACACCGCACGCATCACCCGGGGTCGGATCCCTCCGTGAATGCGAATGGCTATGACCCCAGTAGAGCCACGCCATGCGTGGATGCTCTTCGCAACCGGGGTCAGAGCCCTTTGCTTCGCAAAGGGATCCGACCCCTCTCCATGCGCATCACCCGGGGTCGGATCCCTCCGCGAACGCGGAGGGCTCTGACCCCAGTAGAGCCACGCCATGCGTGGATGCTCTTCGCAACCGGGGTCAGAGCCCTTTGCTTCGCAAAGGGATCCGACCCCTCTCCATGCGCATCACCCGGGGTCGGATCCCGCCGCGAACGCGGAGGGCTCTGACCCCAGTAGAGCCACGCCATGCGTGGATGCTCTCCGCAACCGGGGTCAGAGCCCTTTGCTTCGCAAAGGGATCCGCCCCCTCACCCTGCGCCCGCCATCCAGGCCCGGCGGCCGCAGCTTGCACAGCCCGCACTGATTTTCCGGCACCAACGCAAGGTTCCCACAATGTTGCTGGTGCATGCTGTACCCATGGCACAGCAGACGTCCCTGGCTTCCCCGTTCCCTCCGCTTCGCCGCCGTGCGAACGGACGCGCGCGTCCGGTGCCCTATGCGGCCCCCCAGGTGGATCTGCAGACCGAATACCAGTTCTGGCAGGCCTACGAACGCCTGGTGCGGCCGCTGCCCGGTGGCGGCCTGCGCCTGGCTTGGCTGGTATTCCAGAACGTCTACCGCGCCCGCGAGCGCTTTCCCAACAGTTCCCACGAAGCGGCGCTGGCGCGCATCCTCTACGGCAGCAACATGACGGCCGAACGCGCCGCCGAACTGCAGGATCTCTATGCCCTTGTCAGCCGGCGCCTGGTAACGGTCGCCGCGCGCAGCCAGTCCGTCATCAGCAAACAAGGCGCCTGAGCCCGCCGGCGCAGGCCATGACTTCAGGCACTGCAGTGTGCCTACACCTGTAGTCATCATGACCCGTCCCCGCATGGAGAGGCTCATGAAGGCGAAATGGACCGTACTTGCCCTGTCGCTGCTGCTGGGCTGCCCGTGGCCGGCCATGGCCACCACCGCAGACGCACTGGCCACCCTGAAGCGCAACGCCGGTGCCGCCCACTCCGATGCGGTCTGGGTGCAGAAGGACGGCGATGTGCTGTTGCAGGGTGGCAGCATCGGCGCCGGCCAGCCCATACACCTGATGTCGGCAACCAAATCGGTCGTCGCCATTGCCATTGGTATGCTTCTGGATGATGGCCGCCTTGCCTCCCTTGACACGCCGGTCAGCGCGATCTACCCCGAATGGCGACAGGGAAAGAAGCGTGACATCACGGTCCGCATGTTGCTGGACCACACTTCGGGCCTGCAGAACGTGGCCAATGCGGGCATGGAACTGGAAGGGGCGCCGGATCTGGTCAAGCTGGCACTTGCCGCAGAACTGGTAGCCGACCCCGGAACAACCTTCTCCTACAACAACAAGGCGACCAACCTGCTGTCCGGCATCGTCCAGCGCCTTTCTGGCATGCCCGTGGATGAGTACCTGGATGCACGCCTGTTCAAGCCGTTGGGCATCACCACCCACGCATGGATGAAAGACGAGCGTGGAACCCCCATGGCCATGGCAGGGCTCTCACTGGCTGCCAGGGATCTGGCCGCCATCGGCCAGTTCATGCTCGATGGTGGCCTCGCGCCAGGTGGGCAGCGGCTGATGAGCGAACGCTCCGTGGCCCTGCTTACCGCAGAAAGCGCGCGATCGCCGGAGGTAGGCCTGCTGTGGTGGCGCATACCGCAATGGGAACGCTACCGTCTGGCGGACCAGGCGGAGGCGCGCATGGCAGAACGCGGTGTCCAGGCCCATGTCAGCCAAGCGCTGCTGGCCGCCGGCGGGCGCAGCTTTGGCAGCAAGACCGATCTACTGGCGTTTCTGGCCGAACAGTTGGGGCCGAACTGGCCACAGCAGTATGGTGAGCAGATCACCGGCCGCGGCCTGAAACTGAGCGACCTGTTCGATGTGCAGCGCGGGCCGACCGCGGCATACGCCGCCAACGGCTATCTGGGCCAGCACCTGGTCATCGTGCCGGAGCAGCGGCTGGTCGCCGTCAGGCTCATCCAGCGCCGCGACACCCACGCCTCGCCCCAGGATGACTACGCCTTGTTCCCTGCGGATGTCCTGCGCCTGGCCGGAACCTTCGAAACATCGCCAACAGCAGCGACGGTTGGCACACCGGCAGGCGCACACGCACACTGACCGTGCGTGCCCCGGCGGTGGGGCACGCACCTGCCCGGTGTCCTCAGCGCTTCACCACGGCGCCCATGCACTGCGTAACGCGCTTGTTCGCCCTCTGCACCAGACTGAAGCGGGCAGACCTGCGCAGGCAGCGGCCAGGGCCGGGCTCGGCTCTGCTTGATGGCTTGCCCCCGGCAAGGGACGCCGTTGGGGCCGAATCCACCGTAGGCCGCGCACGGCAGCCGGCAAAGACATCCAGCCCGCGCTGGTACTCCGCCGTGCGTACCTGGAACAGGCCCAGCAGCGAATGGAACACGTTGTCATGGCTGAAGGCTTCGGCGGCGGCATCCCGGCGCAGGCACGACAGATCCAGCCCGGCATGGCGGACAAACTCCGGTGAGAACCACATGACCATCGGCACCTGGGTCTGTTCGCGCGGCGCGATCAGGTAGGGCGTGCCGTGCAGGTAGAGGCCGCGTTCACCCAGGGATTCGCCATGGTCGGACACGTAGATCAGCGCTACATCGCGCTCGGCTGCATAGGTTTCCAACAGATCGATGGCCTTGCCCAGCATGCGGTCTGTATACACCAGGGTGTTGTCATAGGTGTTGACCAGCGCCTCGTTGCTGCACTTCTGTATCTGGTTGCTGTCGCAGGTCGGGCTGAACGCCCGCGCATCGGCCGGGTAGCGCTGGAAATACGTCGGCCCATGGCTGCCCAGCGGGTGCAGCACGATAAGGCTGTCGCCACGTGCCGCCTCGATGCGCGCCGACAACTGGTGTAGCAGAATCTCATCCAGGCAGGTTCCATCGTCGTTGACGCACAGCCCGTCCACCTTCATTGCTGCCATTTCATCGGTCGGCACGCGTGCGCACACACCCTTGCAGCCGCCGTTGTTGTTGTCACGCCAGGCCACGGCAACTCCGGTCTTCTTCAACACGTCCAGCACGTTCTCCTGCGATGCCGCCCGTTCGGTGTCGAACTGTGCGCGGGCCAGGGAAGAGAACATGCAGGGCAGCGAGATTGCGGTGGCAGTGCCGCAGGACGACACCTTCTGGAAGCTGACAACGTTGCTTCTGGACGCCAGCACCGGGTTGGTCGCCCGCGGGTAGCCATTGAGCTGGAAGTTCTGTGACCGCGCGGTTTCGCCGGCAACGAAGATCACCAGCCTGGGGCGCGTACCGGGCGCACGCACCGCATCGTCTGCCAACGTGCGCAGCGGCTGGGCGCGGGCACGGTGGCTGCTACCCAGATAGCCATAGGTATGCCGCACGATGTTCAACGGCAGCACCTCCTCGCGCAGGTAGCGGTTGTTGCGCAGCAGCGATGAGTAATCCTTGTAGAACACCAGGGCGACCGTCAGCAGTACCATCATCGTTGCCAGCGCGTTGGCCAGCCACACCAGTGAAGAGCGCAAGGGCCGGCCGCGTTGGCCCGTCCGCATGACCAGCACAATGCAGGAAGGCAGAACGCCCAGCAGGAACACGGTCAGCAGCAAGGGCAGTGAGAAGTAAGAGACCATCTCGGCCTGGTTGGTTTCGAAGACGTTCTGCACCATGCTTCTGTCAATCAGTACGTTGTAATGCAGCATGAAGTAGCTGGCGGCGCTGCTGGCCATCAACAGCAGCACCAGCAGCGGCTTGCGCAGTAAAGGCAGCATGCCGATGGGCGTCAGCAACAGATTGAACAGGCAGAACAGCAGCAGCGGCAGCGAGCCCACGAACAGCAGGCTGCGAAGGCCATGCACCTCCACGATGGACCACAGGCTCTTCCACAGGGCCATGTTGCCCGCGGTTGCAAAAAAGGCGGCCGACAGCCAGACCAAGATCACCGGATGTGGCCGGGGCCACCTGATGCAGAAGCGCACGTGCGTTTTCCCGCGTTGCCAGAGAGGCGCGC
The DNA here is from genome assembly GCF_047782825.1 of Stenotrophomonas maltophilia. Classification (GTDB taxonomy): domain Bacteria; phylum Pseudomonadota; class Gammaproteobacteria; order Xanthomonadales; family Xanthomonadaceae; genus Stenotrophomonas. The sequence goes on from NZ_CP180589.1 coordinate 3,605,308, forward strand.
AGTGTCGGCATCTATCTATCAGGAAGTTGTCAGCTACCTGCCCGGGCCAAGCAGAATCACCGCCCACACCACGGCCACCATCAGCAACGCCACCGTCTGCGCCGCGCTGCCCATATCCTTCGCGTTCCTGGAAAGCGGATGGTGTTCCAGCGAAATACGATCAACCACTGCTTCAATGGCCGAGTTCAGCAGCTCAACCACCAGGCTGAACATGCAGACCGCCAGCATCAGCGCGCGTTCCACCGGGCTGACGTCCAGCAGGAATGTGCCTGCCATCAGCAGGCCGTGCAGTACCAGCAGCTGGCGGAATGCCGCTTCGCCCTTGAAGGTGGCGACCAGGCCATCGCGGGAATGGACGAAGGTATGCAGCACGCGGCCGATGCCGGTCCTGCCGTGGCGATACTTGCCGTTGCCTGGGGGCGCCTGGTTCTGCATCCGTGCACTGCCATTGTCTGGAAGGGCGGCCAGAATGCGCGCGGCGTTGTCAGTAATCTGTCAGCCGTGCAGCGGCGCGTTCATGCGCAGCAGGAACCGGCAGCCTTGGTCCGACGTCGCCACGGTCATCTGCCAGCCCAGGTGTTCCACCACGCGCTGCACGATGGACAAGCCCAGGCCCTCGCCATCCTGGCGTGCACTGGGCAGGAAACGGCTGAACTGCAGCGGGTCGATACTGGAAGGCAGCCCGGGGCCGGTATCGGCGATGGCCAGCTCGCCCTCCCGCAGGGTCACGCGCACCTCGCCCTGGTCGGTGTACTGGCAGGCATTGCGCAGCAGGTTCCAGACCACGCAGCGGACCAGCTCGGCATGGCTGACTGCAGTCACCTCCCCGGGTGCATCCAGGTGCAGCATCACCGGTTTGCCGGCAAGCCAGGGCCCGCACCGCGCAATGCAATCTTCGGTAATGGCGCGCAGCGGCACCGGGCCCATGGAAAGGCTGGCCGGCGATCGGGACAGCAGCAGCAGGCACGCCAGTTGGCGTTCCATTTCCTGTGTGGTGCGAAGGATACGGTCGGCGCTGGGCAGCAAGTGGCTGCCGGCGGGTAGCTGGTGCAGCAGCGTCTCTGCGGCACCGGCAATGATTGCCAGCGGCGTGCGCAGTTCATGGCTGGCATCGCCGGCAAAGCACTGTTCGCGGTGCAGGAACTGCTCCAGTTCATCACTGTGCTGCGCAAAGGCACGCGCCAGCACGCCTATTTCATCGCGCGCCTGCTGGTAGGGGAAAGGCTTGGCCGCGTTCTGTACCGCATCGGACAACCGGGTGATTGGCGCGATAACGTGCGCCGAAGTCAGCCGCCCGATCCAGAACGCGCACAGCACGCAGGTCAGGATCACCAGCGCCGCAAACACGTTTATCAACAGATCCAGGTAGGCGAAGTACTCACCCTCCTGCAGCAGGTAGTAGCGCTTGCCCTGCGCATCGAACACCCGCAGATGCCATTCGTTGGGCGCCGGCTCGCCGTGGTAGCCGCGGCCGTACTGGCGGAGCACGGCAGGTACATCGTGTTCGCCATAGAGGTGGCTGCCCGGTGGCAGTGCGGGCAGCTGGCCATCGCGCAAGGCCTCCTGCAGCCTGCTGACCTCCTGATCCTGCTCAGCGGAAATGACCGAGGCCCGTACCTGGTCGTAGTCCACCAGTTCCACCAGCGCAATGAAGCCCATCGCCCCGGCCATCAGCAGGACAAAGGACACGGTGATGCGCGTCCGCAGCGACAAACGCTGGTAGATCGATCTGAGCGCGTGCAGACCCATGTGCAGGCGCTACCGTGCCTGCACGGCGTCTGGACTGGAAAGCCGCCAGCCCACACTGTGCACGGTGGTGATGAGCGGATAGTCGAAGCGACGGTCCACCTGCAGGCGAAGCTCGTGAATGTGGGTGCGCAGCGCGCCGCTGTCCGGTGGCGCATCGCCCCAGACCAGGTATTCCATTTCCTGCTTGCGCACCACGGCCGGGGCCGCGCGCACCAGCGATACCAGCAGCTTGTGCGCGGTGGGTGTGAGGCTTATGGCCTCGCCCTTCCGCCAAGCCTGTGGCGACCGCGTATCCACCTTCAGTTCCTGCCAGGTGATGACGGTCTCTACCTGGCGGCCCTGCGCACGGCGCACCAGTGCCTTGATACGGGCATCCAGCTCAACCAGTGAAAACGGCTTGACCAGATAATCATCGGCGCCGTTGGCCAGCCCTTGCACACGGTCCTCCACCTGGTCGCGTGCGGTCAGCATCAGAATAGGCACCGGGTTCTGGAATTCCTGCCGCAGCTTCTGGCACAGCGCCATGCCATCCAGCCGCGGCAGCATCAGGTCCAGCAGAATCGCGTCGTAGTCGTTCTCTGCAGCACGGCGCAGCCCGGTGGCTCCGTTGCGTGCATCATCCAGCACATACCCCAGCGGCTCGAAGAACGCATAGAGATTTGCCACCAGATCAGGGTTGTCTTCAATGATGAGCAGGCGTGTCATGGCATGCACGGGGAATCACGAAGCCCGAACTGTGGCCGATCACCCGCCATTTGCCAAGGCGGTGGGGCATCGCCAGCAGGGCTTGGCCCCAACACGCACTTCGCAGCCGCCGTCGCCGCCAGTCACTGAACCTCGCGGGCCGTGCCGCGGTCCAGCGCCCGCTCATAATCCGCGGCAATGGCCGTGGGCAGCATCATGTGCCCCGCCAGCGAGCGCCAGAACAGCGACTCGTCGTAGGCCTCGAAATCCGTGCGCACAATGATGGGCGAGGGCAGGCCATGCTGCCGCAACCCCTGGCGGATGCGCGACACTTCCTGCGTGCAGCCCGTACCGAACAGCACCAGCTGCGCCTGCGCATCGCGCAGCACGAAGGTCTGCTCCAGGCGCTGGGCCAGCCCCTGCAGCAGGAAGGTGCCGACCAGATCGTAGGTGCGCCATTCCAGCACCGACAGGCCGCCCTCCACGCTGTAGACCGATTCGGTCCGTATCAGCCCGCGCCGTCCAATGGTGCGGGCAATCCTTTGCCGGACAGCATCCTGCCCGCCCATGATGAGCATCCTGAGCAAACCGCAATTCCTTCTGGGGGATCCAGAAGAAATGGTCGGGCGCGCACGGCGCGGGTGAAATCAGACAGTTCCGAAACATCTGCACATCTGCACATCTGCGCTACCCTCGCCGGGTATCGACCACCTACGGAGTTCGGATGGACCTGCCCTCTGGCCGTTATCGCATCCTGGCCTACCGCGATTTCCACGATGTGCCCCGGTTGATGCACGTGGCCGACGGCGCAGCGCGGCACTGGATTCTCGATTGCCCCTTTGATGATGCGCGCGACGCGTACCCAGAGGCGTACCGCGTCTACCCCGTGTACGCAGACGCCGAAGGCACCGTGCACGCCCTGGAACAGCACACGCTGGAACGGCTGCCCGCGAGCGGCAGCCTGCCCGTGGACAGGCTGCTGTTCGACCCAACACGCCGCGCGTGGTTCGACCTGCCCTGACCAACCGTAGCGCCGGGCCAGCTCGACGGCGCCGCTGCGACGCCTACCCTGTTCACCTCACCCCTGGCCATGCCGCCGCGCGCCCGCCAGGCAGCGCTGCTCATCCGGTACCGACCCGGTAGACGCGTGCAGCCGTACTTCAAGCCACGTAGGCTCACTGCGCGACACCAGCATCCAGGGCGCCGCGCGGCCGTAATCCAGCCGCTGCTGCAGGCCCAAACGCAGGTGCCGGATACCCGGCGCCCGCCACAGCGCATCGGCAGGCATGCGAATGACCAAACGCGTGGGGCCGCTTTCCACATGCATTACCCGAACGCCCTTGCAGAGCACCTCGAACGCCGGGCCTTCGCCATGCCACTGGTGCAGTGCCAACCCCTGGCTGGCATTGGCAGCCACATAGCCCTGCGCATCGCCCAGCAGCCGCTGGTAGCCCTCGCCGGGCAGTGCCTCGTAAGCCCATACGCGGTCGCTGGCGGTGTTGGGCCAGCACAGCCACACCACCCCGGCCAACATGGCGCACAACGCCACACTGGCGGCAATACGTTTCTTCATTGCCTCACCCCCGTACACCGGAACACAACAGACCCACAGGCGTAGCGTCAGCCCAGCGGGCGCACCCGTTCCTGGATGAACGCGGTAAGCGCCAGGGAAGCCATGGCCAGGCCTTCCATCACCCGTTCGCCTACGAACTGGTCGGGGTCACCGTTCTGGCGCGCGCGTTCGGCCGCCAGCAGGATTTCCTGCACGATGCGCTGGCCCGTCAGGGCGCAATCGGCATCGGCCAGGGCCATCTGCCGGCTGCGCAGGTGCTGGCGTTCCGGCCAGGGCTGGCCATCGGACGCAGCCCCGCCGCCGATGCTGTGCAGGATGGCGATGAGGCTGTTGGGATCCAGCGCGGGGGCGGGAGAGGGCGCTTCCTGGATGGGGCGCGGGGGAGGGGAATGCGGCTTGGTCATGGCTGGCTCCTTGCGTGCAGGCAGAAGCCGCCACCGATAAAGGTGGCGGACGATGCGTGGCTCGAAAACCGGATCACTGATATGGCCGGCGGGTACAAGACCCCCACGCACCGCCCGCCATAGCCGGCAGACGGATTGCCAGCCGGCACCACGCAGGGTGGTACCGGCTGGCAAGCGTAAACAACATCAGTGAATCGGGTTTTCGACGCCCGGCCACCCGTTGTCGGTGGCGATGCCAGAGTTGCCTGATGTTGTTAGGAGTGACAAGAGATTAGGGGCAATGCCGTCACAACCCAATGCTTTTTCGTATTTTTCTTATGGGGTGCGGAGTGAGCAGCCCACTGGTAGGCAGGGGGTTTGGCGCTTTTGCGACGAGTGCCGTAGATTGCCGATTGGGACGGCAGGATGTGGCAGATGCGACACGGCAATGGAGAAGGAAGGCCTCGGCGAACAGCATTCCTGAGCGGGATTGGGGCTGACTGCTTCTGGCCGTTAGCGGACGCAGTCTCCAACACCAGTTTCTGGCAAGCCGCCGCCTGGGTACCTCGCCTATGCAGTAACGGCGGGCCCGCGTTGATCGGCAGCACAGCCGCTGAGCATCAAGTGCCTGTAGCCCCAGCCGCGCGGGCCAACGCAGCCGCAACCTCGTCACCTTTGCGTTCGCTGTACCGGTCCACCAGGTAGTCTGAACGCCCTCGCGTCAGCAGAGTGAACTTCACCAGCTCCTCAACTACGTCCACTACACGGTCGTAGTACGGAGAAGGTTTCATTCGCCCATCGTCATCGAACTCCTGCCAGGCCTTCGCCACCGATGACTGGTTGGGAATGGTCAACATGCGCATCCAGCGGCCGAGCACCCGCAGGGTGTTGACCGTATTGAACGATTGGGAGCCACCGCTCACCTGCATCACCGCCAGCGTCCGGCCCTGCGTGGGGCGCACACTGCCATCCTCCAACGGCAACCAGTCGATCTGGTTCTTGAACACGCCAGTGACGGTTCCATGTCGCTCTGGCGAAACCCAGACCTGTCCCTCGGACCACAGTGACCATTCCCGCAGCCGCTGAACTTCGGGGTGGCTCTTGTCCACGCTGTCCAGCATAGGCAGCCCATGGGCATCGAACACACGGGTGTCGCAGCCCATGTGGCGCAGAAGCCGCTCGGCTTCCAGGGCCAGCTTTCGGCTGAACGACTGCGGCCTCAGCGAGCCGTATAGCAGCAGGATCCTGGGCGGGCCCTGGTCTGCGGCAGCAAGAAGACGGTGGTCGGGCCGGGGTAGCGAGGCCGCCGCCAGGTTCGGTAGTTCGGCACTTGTGATTGGCTCTTTCATTCGATTATTCTAGAAATATGGAAACATCAAATGCAATCTCTGCTCTGACCGCCTTGGGTCATACCACTAGGCTGGCCGCCTTCCGTCTGCTGGTGGAAGCTGGAACAGCGGGGCGCATGGCTGGCGACATCGCTACGGCCCTGCAGGTACCGCCGGCAACACTGAGCTTCCACTTGAAAGAGTTGGTACAGGCCGGCCTGGTGGAGAGCGAGAGCCAAGGTCGGAATGTTTGCTACCGCGCCAACTTTGCTGCCATGACTGGCTTGATCGAGTACCTCACGCACAACTGCTGTGCAGGCTCGCCGAGCGAGCACTGCGTACCGACTGTTCCCGAGTGCAACTGCTGAAACCGCACGTTCCCTTCTTACCAAAGCGATTGCGCGATGAAACGTAACGTCTTGTTTCTCTGTACAGGCAATAGTGCGCGAAGCGTCCTTGCTGAAGCCACGCTACGCGCGTGGGGCGGCCAGGAGTTCAGCGCGTTCAGCGCCGGCAGCCATCCTACGGGCTGCATCAATCAGTTTGCCCTCGCACAGCTGCAGGCCGAGGGGATACCCGTCGATGGTCTGCGCAGCAAGTCATGGGATGAGTTCGTGGATACCGCGCCAATGGACCTGGTGATCACTGTATGCGATTCAGCTGCAGCAGAATCCTGCCCTGTAGCCTTCGGGGATTTCATCCGCAGCCACTGGGGCTTGCAGGATCCGGCTGCGGTAGAAGGCAGTGATAGTGAGAAGGCTGCAGCGTTTGCACGGGCTCACACCATCGTGAAGATTCGCCTGCGTGCTCTACTCGCGTTGCCAGAAACGCTATGGAAGGATCGCTTGGCGCTTCAAGGCGCGCTGGACCAGATCGGCCAGTTGCAGCCGGTAAACGCCTCACCGTGAAGCCGTCTCCAGCCATGGGCCTGTTCGAGCGCTACCTGACTCTGTGGGTGGCGCTGTGCATTGCGGCCGGGACCTTGCTTGGACATTTCCTGCCTGGCGCCTTTGCCACGCTTGCATCGGCGGAGGTGGCCGAGGTCAACCTGCCGATCGCGGTGCTGATCTGGTTGATGATCATCCCGATGCTGCTGAGGGTGGATTTCGGTGCGATGCGCCAGCTGCAGCAGCATTGGAAAGGTATCGGGGTTACGTTGTTCATCAACTGGGCTGTTAAGCCCTTTTCGATGGCACTGCTGGGGTGGGTGTTTCTTCGCTACGTCTTCGCAGATTGGTTGCCTGCTGGGCAGACTGACAGCTACATCGCTGGCCTGATCCTGCTGGCAGCTGCGCCTTGCACTGCGATGGTGTTCGTGTGGAGTAATCTCTGCCGCGGCGATGCGAATTTTACGCTGAGTCAGGTTGCGCTGAACGACGCGATCATGGTCGTTGCCTATGCACCCGTAGTTGCGTTGCTGTTGGGGATTTCCGCGATCACTGTGCCATGGGATACGCTGCTGCTGTCTGTCGGCATGTACATTGTCGCGCCTGTAGTGGTGGCTGCGCTGCTACGGCAGTGGATGCTCTCGCGCAGCGGGGACACTGGTCTGCAGGTTGTGCTGCACCGGCTCGGGCCAGCTTCGCTGTCTGCCCTGCTGCTTACCCTGGTGCTGCTGTTCGGCTTCCAAGGGCAGCAGATCGTCAAACAGCCCCTGGTTATCGCACTGATCGCTGTCCCCATCCTGATCCAGGTTTACTTCACCTCGGGCCTGGCCTATCTCCTCAACCGTCGCCTGGGTGTAGCTCACTGCGTTGCTGGACCATCCGCACTGATTGGAGCGAGCAACTTCTTTGAGCTGGCGGTGGCGACGGCCGTGGGACTTTTCGGAGTGCATTCCGGAGCCGCACTGGCTACGATGGTGGGCGTATTGATCGAGGTGCCGGTAATGCTCTCGGTGGTTCGCATCGTCAACCGGACTCAAGACTGGTATGAGGCTCGGAACGGGATCTGACAGAACAACACTCTCAATGCAACGTCCGCTTCTGGCCGGAAGCGGACACTGCGCCAGTGGTCGATTTCCTGCCACCAGGAAGATGACGTTGCGGATGAATTCTCACGGGTCTAGATCCGCATATTTAGTCCCATCGGATACAACGTGGAAGTCTTGATCAGTTGCCTTTCGATCATTTTGGCTGAGGCCTCAGGGATCCCATAAGCCGAGATGTCGTGCACACAGATCACGTTCTGGCCCTGCATCCCCCGCATAGCCTCGTGAAAGCGGCGGTTCGAGTTCTTTTCCAGCGCTTCTTCAACGTGCTCCATGTATCTTTGCTGCCACGAGCGCCGAGATCGGCCGACATAGCTCATGCCTTTGATCGTCTCGTAGCCGATACGGCTTTTGGTGAAAACAAACGCCTTAACTTGCTCTTCTGCAGTTCCACTCTTTTTAATTCTCTCAAGCTCTTCTTGAGTGAACAGTGGCCGTTTGTAGGTATGCCGATAGACGATGTGATCACCGGTAGGTGTGTACTCCGTCGAGCAGTAAAGCAGGGGCACGCACACCAGTGTGCTGCCTCCGAACAAGCGATGTTTGCTTTCAGCGAAAAAACTGACCCCGCTCATATGACCGGGCTCCAGCATCAAAGTGAAAATCGAAGACCCGGTGTCCACGTCGTGATGGCCGATAAGCCGGATACCCGTGTGCGGGACACCTGTGGTCGCTGAATCACGAAGTTCGCCTTTGAGGACATTCACGCCTTGGTACCGCATGACCGCGTCCATGGCGACATCCACGTCGAAATGGGGGCCGAAGAAGAGACGCAGAACGTCAGGGTTGAGAAAGCTCGACATGTGCGAGTGAGAAGGTTACTGAGGTGAATCAAGTATGCCTGTTGCCAAATAGTATCTGTAGTATGCCTTGTCGAAAATACGTGCCTTCGAACCGAGACACTCCGAAGTGCTCAATTAACGTCCAATCATGTGACGTCACATGGATCGGAATGGGTACGAAGCGGATCCCGCCTCAGCGAACCATGGAAGCAAGGTTCTATTCGGAGTGCGGCGGATGACTCCTTGTCGTATGCACGCCAGAAGCCTTTTGTGTCGATTCCGCAACTTCCGGTAGCGCGGGCAACCAGTCTCTGTACTGATCGAACGCTTCCTTGAAATTTGCCCTGTTCTCTTCTGCCTCGATTCCGTAGATGCTGAAGAGTGCAATGGTTCCTACTGGAACACCCTTGGGAGCTCGGCCGGCTTTACGCATGTTCTCTTCGTGGAGCACGGCACGCAGGGACTCTTTGTGATCAGTCCGCAGGTAGTTCGCCAAGTTCGAGATCTCTTGGTAGACCTTGCCTGCGTAATCGAATGCTTCGCCTGTCGTTGGAATCTCGCCTTTGTGGAGCGCCGCGTTCCGGGCAGTAGCCAGTTTCTTGTCGAACTCGTAGGGCTTTCCGGTCGCAGCAAGATAGAGAAACAAGAAAGCACCGAACTGCCGCTCAGACTGCGAGGCCACCTCCTTCCACGAAGCCTCGAAGTTGCCCGGATCAACACCGCTGGACCGGGCGAAGACACGGATCGCAAGCTCGAAAAGTCGCTCGCGCGACGCAGCCAGGCATGCCACAGCTTGAAGCGTCTGATCATGGATCAATGCGTCTGCGGCAGCGGTCAGCAGCGTTTCGAACTTTGGGTTCTGGACGATGGAGAATGCTGCGTGGCCGAGCGGACATGTGGCCTCGACCGTGTGTCCATCGTAGTAGTCGCCTACAAACAGGTACGGTTGGACGCTGCTCGACTTGGTGCACTCAACGCACTGCAACAACGATTTCATCCAGGAACCTACCTCGTAGCAGAACTGATCGACACTAATTTGGGTGATCGAATCGCGTGAGCGTGCTTAGTCAAGTACACCGGCCCGGCCGATCTCGATCAGCTCGTCCGCGTCCGCTCGGTCGGCATGATGATGCCATACGATTGCTTGGAGTTCCCCCTAGAGTCTGCTTCTGGCCGAAAGCGGACGCGCCGACGCAGGAGGGTGCCACCACGGGTGCTGGCGTCTACTCTCGACCCCACCAAGCCACTCACGAAGAGCTACGAACAACTGCCCATGACCTGTTTCAGGCTCCTCGTCGGCGTCCGTGAGACTGGCGCGTACGCTGCCAAGCTGGACCCATACCACAGCATGACGGTCCTGCTCGAAGCCTTACTTTGGTCAGTGCATAAGCGGCTGGTTGATTCCCAGTCGATGAAGTGCTAAAAATGTGACGCCCATTCAGTTTTCTGCGAATGGGGCAGTGCTTAGCACGCCAGGAGAGCGACCGCAGCATGCTGCGACCGCCACCCGGACGAGGTGAGCGACAAGGCTCGACATCAGTTCGACCGCAATCGTGACCATAAGTTCCTCCGAAACGTGGCTACACAACAATCTTGTGTCTATGCGGTTAAGCGCGGTTACCGGCCGCGTGGGTAGGGTCTCCATAGATGGAACCTGTGCAGTACCAATCAGGGGGGGTAAAGGTCGCCGCAGCCTGCCTCGCCCTGTAGAAAACAGGTCAGTTCAGCATGGGTAAGGAAATCCCAAAGTCAGCTCTCGAAGCTGCATATGTGCACAGGAAGTACGTGCACTTCGACACCCCTCTCTCTCGCCTAGCGTGCAAGCAGCTTGTGTGTGACCCGGAGGCAGTTAGGCAACACTCTTTTTATCCCTTTATCCGCCATGACAATGTCAGGAACAAGTTCAAGCGGATCGGACCCGGTTTAGTAAAGAAAAGCAAGAAGGTCCGGGAGATAAGGTACGCGGCTCATGCGGATGCCGCGATTTACGCCTACTACAACTTTCTGTTGACGGAGCGCCTAGAGGTTGAGCTGAAGGCTCGAGGCCTCAGCGAGAACGTCATCGCCTTTCGTGCACTCAAGAAGTCCAATGTCGATTTCGCCCAAGAAGCGTTTGAGTGGATCGATTGCCATCGCCCGTGTACCGCGCTCGGATTTGACGTCAGGGACTTTTTTGGGTCATTGAATCACCGGCTGCTTCGGGATCAGTGGGCATCTTTGATGGGCTTCCAAAGCCTGCCCGGTGACCACTTTGCGGTGTTCAAGTCCTTAACTAGGCACGCCTCAGTCGAGCTTATAGCCGCAAGACGGGCGCTTGACTTGAGTCGCACAAGCCTAGGGCGTCTTGACCGGCTATGTGACGCTACCGCATTCCGAAATGCTATCCGTGGTGGAAATCTGATCGAAGTGAACGCGAAAGATCGAGGAATACCTCAAGGGTCGCCAATCAGTGCTGCCCTATCCAATATCTACATGCTCCCCTTCGACGAAAAGGTGAAAGCGGTGATCGAAGGTCTTGGAGGGTTGTACCGAAGGTATTGCGACGACATCTTGGTAATTGTGCCGGGCGCGGATGTTGAAGCTATTTGTAAGCTGGTTGAATCAGAGTTGGCTGCACTGGCGCTTACAATTCAAGACACTAAGACGGTCAAAAGTCATTTCGATGCAGGAAAAGGGCCGGTGCCGCTCCCGTATCTAGGCCTCACCTATGACGGCGCTCAAGTTTTTCTGCGAGCCTCAGGCATCTCCCGCTTCTATGTCAAGATGCGAAGAGGGGTTAAACAGTTTCGGGATGCCAAGAGAACCGACGGAGGCGTCGCTCTACTCGTGCAGCGGCGCAAGAATCTCTTAAATCGTTATTCCGAGCACGCGCCCAAGAATGGCCGAAGCTTCCTTAAATACGCAAAAATGGCGGCGCGCAGGACAGGATCGAACGTCATTGGCAGCCAACTGAGAGCACATCGCAAGCGCCTGAAGTCGCTGATTGAGCATTGATTCAGCTGCCGAGTGCCAGAGGCTTGGTCCAGGTCCGCAAGCGTCGGTTCGCTGAGACGCGCTGGTCCGGGCCTGCCGCCTGCATGCTTTCGCCCAAGGCAGGCGCGCGCGCACTCCTGGCAGTGGGCGCATCCTAGCGTACAGTTGGGATGCCCAATGAATTCACGCAGGCACGGCCGCTTCTGGCCGTAAACGGACACCCCAGTAGCAAGCGCAGCAAGTCTACGGAAACGGGCCCCAAACACCTCCATCGTGGAGGGCAGCTACTCCGGCAACTGCATGCGCCGACTGGCCATCATCCGTGCCATATCCTGCGACGGCGGCAATCCAAACGCGCGTGCATATTCCCGGCTGAACTGTGTGGGACTCTCATAGCCGACTTCCATCGCTGTCGTCGTAACGCCTTTGCCATGGGTCGCCAGCATCTGACGCGCTCGCAGCAGGCGCAGTTGCTTCTGGTACTGCAGAGGGCTGAGCGCCGTCGCAGCCTTGAAGTGCCGGTGGAATGCCGATTCACTCATTGCTACCTGCTGGGCGAGTGAGGCAACGCGCAACGGCTTTGAAAAGTCGTGGCGGATGCGCTGGATGGCACTGCTGATGCGGGCCAGTGCGGAGTCTGGCGTCGCCAACTGCCGCAACATGCAGCCATGCGGCCCCTGCAATACGCGATAGAGGATCTCCCGCTCGTATACCGGAGCCAGCGCCGGAATGTCGGAGCGTTGCTCCATCAGGCGCAGCATCCTCACCCATGCGTCCATCAGCTCGGGGGTTACCGCAGCGACATTGAAAGCCTCGGTCTGCGATGAAGGCACGCCGCGTCCACTGGCCTCATCGGTGGTGTCGCAGAGGAGAGTGGAAATGATGTCTGCATCCAGGGTGAGACTCACCGCCAGGTAAGGCTCCCCCGTAGGCGCCGGGTGCACCGCGCCGACGGCTGGCAGGTCCAGCGACATGATGAAGTAGGTCGCCGGGTCGTAGTGGAGGGTCTTCTCGCCCACCGTCATCGACTTGCTGCCCTGCAGGATCAGGTTGATCATCGGCTCATACACGGCGGCCAGCGCATGCTCGGGGATCTCGCCCTGAACCATGGCCACGCGGGGAATCCCGGTTTCAGTCCGGCGATTCTCGGCCTTTGCCGCCAAGCGGCGAAGCTCTTGCAGGGCGCTATCCATGCCGGCATTGGACACCCCGGGGATTGACCTTGCAAGGCAGAAAGCAGGAATAGGCAAGAATCGGGGAGGATCAGAACTGCGCCACCCGGCGCACCGGCCTAGCCTGTGCATCAACATTCATCGCACAGGATCGCTGCATGAAACACGTACTGATCACCGGCGGCAGCCGTGGCATCGGCGCCAGCGCGGCCCTCAACTGCGCGCAGCAAGGCATGGGCGTCGTGCTCACCTACAACGCCCAGCCGGACGCTGCCCAACAGCTTGTAACGCGCGTACGGGAAAACGGCGGCAGCGCCGTCGCCCTGCACCTGGATGTGGGCAAGACCGACAGCTTCGCGGCATTCGCTGCGCAGCTGGCGCAGACGCTGCAGGATACCTGGGGCGCAACCACACTTTCGGGTCTGGTCAACAACGCCGGCTTCGGTGTGTTCAATCCAATCGAGACGGTGAGTGAGGACCAGTTCGACAGCCTGTACAACGTGCATCTGAAAGGGCCGTTCTTTCTCACCCAGGCCTTGCTGCCGCTGCTGGCCACAGGTGCCAGCATCGTCAACATCACCAGCGCCACCACGCGTGTGGCAACCGCTGGGGTGGCGCCGTACGCCGCCTTCAAGGGCGGGCTGGAAGTGCTTACCCGCTACATGGCCAAGGAGTTTGGCGAAAGACGCATTCGCGTGAATGCGGTGGCACCGGGCGCGATCCGTACCGAGCTGGGCGGCGGCCTGAACGACGAATTCGAAGCATTGCTGGCTTCACAGACTGCATTGGGCAGGGTGGGTGAGCCGGACGATGTTGGTCGCGTCGTGGCCGGGCTTCTGGGTGATGGGTACGGCTGGGTAAATGCACAGACGCTGGAAGTGGCCGGTGGCTACAACATCTGACCTTCAACGGGAGACAGACATGCTGGACCATCTCTTTCTGACGGTGACAGACACCACACGGTCGGTCGCCTTCTACACTGCCGCGTTGGCGCCGTTGGGCATCGTCAACCGGCTCGACTACGACGGCCACCAGGGTCCGCCTGGTCACCCTGACCTGAAAGGCTTCGGTGGGCGTGGGCGCGTGTTCTTCTGGCTGAGGCAGGGAGTGGCCGCAGCGCAGGCCGTGCACGTCGGCTTCGTTGCCGACTCGACTGCCATGGTCGATGCCGCCTACGCCGCAGCCATCGCTGCAGGTGCTACCGAAATTCATCCCCCAGGCGCGCAGCTGCATTACGATCCACGCTACTACGCCGCGCAGGTACGTGATCCGGACGGCTACAGCCTCGAGTTCGTCTACAAGAGCTGGCAGCACGGCCATGAGTAAGGCTTCGGAGCTGCTGCCGTTGGAAGCCACCGTGAAAGCCCTCATTGTCGCGACCAATGCTTTCGATGTGGAGGCGGGCCTCGCGTTGTTCAGCGTAAACGCCGTGATCGATGACCCCTCGACCGGTCACACGTTCCGCGGACGCGCCGGCGTGCGGGACTACCTGGAACGCTACTTCGTCGGCTACCACACGGTCACCCGTCTGCTCTCGGTAACGGCATTGGGAAGGACCGGCATCCGCGCCCGCGTCGACTTCACCGGTGACTTCGGGCATGAGATCGGCCGGCTTGACCTTGCCGTGGATACGCACGGCAGGATTTCCCGCATTGATGCCGCACTTGAGTAGGGCGGCGAGGAACACACCATGAGCAGACTGATGATCTACGGTGCCGCCGGCTACACCGGGCGCATGGCAGCGGCACGCGCGAAGGCGGCCGGGCTGGACGTGGTCCTGGCGGGCCGCGACGAGGTACCGTTACGTGCCTTGGCGACCGTGCTGGGCGTCGAGTACCGCGTATTTCCCCTGGATATCGTGACCGATGTGGAGCGTGGGCTGCACGGAGTTACCGTGCTGCTCAACTGTGCCGGCCCGTTTGTGCATACAGCTGCGCCCTTGTTGGCGGCATGCCTGCGCACCGGTACCCACTATCTCGATATCGCCGCCGAGCTGGTCAGCTATGAGCTCGCTGCAGCGTTGGACCCGGATGCAGTGAAAGCAGGCGTGATGTTGATGCCGGGAAGCGGGGGCAGCGTGGCGATGCTGGGCAGCCTTGCCACGCGCGCGATGAAACAGATTGAGCGGCCGAGATCGCTTCGCATCGCGCTGCACGTCACCGGTGCGATGTCCCGGGGTTCGGCAACCAGTGCCAGCGAGCAGATCACCGCGCACTGCCTGATGCGCAGGGGCGGCGAGCTTGTTGGTCGTGACCCACGCGAGCTGCGCGATTTTGATTTTGGCAACGGTGCATCCAGCTGTTTCCCCGTGACCCTGCCTGATCTGATCACTATTGCCCGCCAAAGCGGCGTGGCCGATATCGAAACCTACGTGCACGTGTCCGGAATCGCATTCCCCGACGGGGGAAGTGAAGCATTGCCAGACGGCCCCACCGACCAGGAACGCGCCGAAAACCGCTACCACGCCGCAGTCGAAGTCATGGATGCCGACGGTTCGACCGCCTATGCCGTGCTGGATACCGTGAACGGATACAGCTTCACCCCTCTGGCCGCGATAGAGGCCGCGCGCCGTGTGCTGGCGGGTGAGGTGCGTGCGGGATTCCAGACACCGGTCGACATCTTTGGCAGTGGCTTTGCCGAATCCATCGCCGACACCCGTATCACTCTGCAGGGCGCGCGAGTGGCCACACACTCTAAGGAATCTTGAAATGTCAGTTCCCAGCACTACCGAGCATCTCGCCAGCGACAAGCAATCCGTTCTGGAGGCTCTTTACCGTTTTGCCGCAGGCATCGACCTGCGCGATCGCGCTCTGCTCGCGTCTGCGTTCGCCGAGAACGCGATCTCCGATTTCCGCCCAGCGGCCGCCAAAGCCGGATTCGAGTACCCGATCCTGCAAGGCCGGGACATCATCGTTGAAGCACTGGCGAGCTCGCTCAGCCAGGTTGATACAACCCACTCCATCAGCAACCCTCGCGTGATGATTGATGGGGACGGTGCCAGCGTAGACATGCTGGTGGAGGCCCAGCATGTGTCCCGCGACGACCCAGGCAGCCACTACCTGATGAAGAATCGCTACGACGTTGCGCTTTCCCGGAGGGGCGATGTGTGGGTGATCGAGCAGGTGACTGTAGACAACGTCTGGCGTACCGGGAACCCGCGCGCACTCGGGTTGGTCTGATGTGAGACTGCCTTGCGGCTGCGAATGGGCTCGGTTGGTCAGCCGTGGGCAATACGATGCAGTAAGTAGCTTCACACGGGGCGGTGGCGCGATGTCCGCTTCTGGCCGATGGCGGCGCCATCATCAACATCGCCACCAGCCTGACCCGGCATGCGGCAGCGAGCAGCCTTGCGTACGCGGCAATGAAGAGCGCGCTGGAGACGGCGACCCGCTATCTCGCGCTGGAGCTGAGGCCGAGGGGCATCGCGGTGAACTCCATGGCGCCTGGCGCCACCGAGACCGATTTCTTCGGCGATGCTGTGCGCGACGATGCATCTGTGAACCAATACGTGGCACAGCACACGGCGATGGGACGTACGGGGTGCCCCCACGACATCGGCAAGGCCGTGGCAATCCTGCTGGCAGGAAGTGGTCGTTGGATCACCGGCCAGCGCACGCCTGGGCTTGGAAGTTGGGCGTGATGCGACCTGAGGCGGACATCTGGAATACACCGAATATATCTTCCAGGTTCCCAGTCATGCGCGGTATCTGTTTGCTGCTGGGTACAGGTGGGCGCAGTCATCATCCGCGATTACGCAGTCTTGGTCGCCTCCTTCAACGCCGAACCTACTGCTTGGGGGCAGCAGCCACGTCGCGAAGAAGACTGCTGCAGTCAGCGCGCCCTGGCCGAGCTGTCGGCCTTGATGGAACGCTAGTCAAAACGCAGCGGATCGCTAAGGTTACTCAGGTGACGCGACAAAAAGCCTATACGGCTTCTCCCGTTCTCATTCCGAAGCCGAGCCCACCATGCCGCAATTGCTAAAGCCTGCCAAGCAGCTCAGGCCTTGGCATCACGCGGCCTGCGCTTGACCTTCGCCAGCTCGAGGCCGTGAGATCGGACTAGCCTCCGACCGGGTGACGACCCGCAATCGCTCCCATTGTGAAGGCGTATCCAGCGTCTTCCAGCATTGATCGCAGCCGCATTTCTGCTCGCCGCGGCATGGGAAGACCACGTGACGCATACAGCACATAGACAACATGACCGTCCGGGCCATGTTCCCTGCGCACGCTGCAGGTATTCGTCTCGGCGGCATCTGACCAAACGGCCTTCAGCGTCTCTGGACCGATGGACTGCCCATTCCGCAGGCGAAAGCTAAGCCAACGTACGCTTACCGGGTCGTACTTTTCTAGGTCAGCCATTGGGCACCTTCAATACGGCGATGGAGATCGTCCAACACAACCGGTTCTATCCGTGGATGCTCGTCAACACAGGACATGGGCAGATCAATCCGAGTTGATCGCCTAACCAAGGCCGGAGAAGCGCATGACAAGTCAATCCACCACCCTTCGGGAAGGCGCAAGCCCCTCCCGTTTCTGTCGTAGATGCTGATGAAGAAAGGCATATGGACGACCGAATCCCTGTAGAAGGTCAGCCATGCCCAGTCGGGGCGACGCGACTGGCGCACAGGAAGACCTGAGCCTCGTCTTGCTGAACCTTCAAGAACGAATCAAGCCAACGGACAGCGGCACCGCGATTCTCGATGATCCTTCCGAGCTCTTCAGTAAGGCAGCGTGCGCACTCCATTCCACCAGGGCTCGGGGAATGACAAGAACGGCAAAGCCCCATGGTCGTCGTAATCGCTGGGCGAGACTGATACATGATCTTGGTCATCAAACCAACCGCTTTCTCATGCAATGCCATGATCTCTGATTCCTGCTGAGCCAGAAGAAAGCCGCGCTACGCGCGGCTCCTCGTTATGCCCTAGCGGCGAGCGTTTTGCTGTTCACCTTGCTTTTCCTTGTCACTTCCCTGTTTGCCGCCCTCCTGGCTGCTCTGCTGCTGCTTCTGCGGATCCTTCTCGCCCTTTCCATCGGGGCCGCCACCGAGCTCCTCGCCATTCACTTGGCCCTGTTGTCCCTGCTGCCCAGCTCGCTTGGCATCGCTGCTGTCGTTGGCACGCGGATCCTGACCCTGATTGACATTGTTCATACGTTACTCCACTGCAGCTAAGTGCTGCCCACTCACAGTCCTCTCTCCGCCGTTACGAAGGCGTACTGCAGCGTCCCATTTATGAACGAGGGCGCAAACAGCAGAGTGACTAAGCGAGTAGAGTCGGAGCCCCGAAAGGAGAACTGCCATGGAAAGCCCAAGAAACAAAGACTACGTCGATATAGACAGAGAACTTGCTCACTGGGAATTGGCATTCAATGCCGGGGCTCTTCCTGCGCTGAACTTTCGTCACGAGGTTGCGCCCGTAATTCGACTGGCCTGCGACATATACACCAGAAATCCACATGGCACCCAGGTTGCCTGGCTACACGACCTTCAGGAGCGTTTGGCAAAGCGGCCTAGCCTGCGAGGAAATCCCGGCGCTGAAGAGATCGCCGAAGGCTGCTGGAAGCTCATTTCCGTTTCCCCATTGTAGGATAGCGAATACGTCAGCAACCTCGAGCAGGCGCGAGGGACTATCGAACATGGTCGCACTTTGCTGCACACGCCAGAAGTGATAACGAGAGAGTCGTTGGCACAGCTCGGCTTGATGCGTCCTTCATCGGATTGACGATACGATGATGGTTCCTGGCTCTTCTCCGGCGCGAAATTGTTCGCTCCCGTGTCCAGCCCTCATATGGCCGGACCCCATGACCATGTCAATGTCGTTGCGGATCCTCAGGATCCAAGCTCTGTTGCGCATCAACGGCAGCCTCAAGAGCATCGAGACTGTCATCTGCAGTTGTCGGCTCTGCGGCAGAGAGTGCCGACTGTCGGCAGGCCGGGGGCTTGAAGAAGTTCCAACCGGCGTTCAGCTCACGTGTCCGACGTGCCACAACTCTGGGGACGTGCCAACAGCGCAGTTCTCGGCACAATGGGAAGAACAGTTGCGGCGTGATCGCATTCTGATCCGAGCAGGGATCAACCCTGACGATCTATATGGCCCCTGGATCTGATATCTCGGCGCCTGATGATCGTAACTGGCAGCGGGGAGCCGGCCACCAGCGACCTCGCGGCCGCTCGTTGTGTTCAGCCAAGCCGCCTGAGATTGACCAGCTGCCAACACGTCCTCTGGTGCGAAGGTCTCCTGCCTTCCATGCAGGGCCTCGCCAGGGGCAAGCGAGGCCTCCTTCCAGCGGCTGTACCCGCGTAACCTCCCTCGCGGACGCTTCTGGCATACGCTTTCGCCACCATACGCCTCGCCTGCTGCGAGCACCCACGCAGCACCAGCTCTGTCCCTATTGCCGACCGTGCTAGCGTTGCCTTCTCGTACCCAGTAGACGGAGAGCCGCCTGTCCATGCCGACCGTAACCACCAGCTCCGGAGACGTGGAAGCAGAGGTTTCCACACACTTGGGCTGGATCAAAGCGCTCGGGTTGGGGCTGCACGCGGCAATCGCTGCGCTCCCTGCCGCGAATGTGCTATCGCTCCTTTGGGAGCAGATGCTGCCGGAGACCTCGGACTGTCACGCTTCAACTGGGCACGCTCACTTCAACACTGCTCTTCAATTTGGACTTGGGCCAGCTGGAGCGCACATCAACGAAGCAGCCTTGGGCGCGCCCAGTGATCCTGCGAGTAACTCGAAGACACGAATCTCGTTCGCAACGCTTACCTCAGCAGAGCGTACTTGACGCCCGCTTCTGGCCGGTAGCGGACTTCGGCCGGGCAGGAGATTGAGCCAACACGCACTAACCCTTTCATGCCAGGTTCTTTCGACTTTTCAAGCCGGTTGGTATAACACGTCCTTCCAGCCGATGCTGCTGCGCGGCATGGCTCAACTCAGGCGTTGGCCCCCAGGAAGGTTTCATGTCGAGCTTTGGAAGCTGCTGCAGCGATATGAGCAATGCAATGACATCTCCGCCAGAGAAGTTGCTGCGTGTTGAGGACAACGGCGTTCTGTACTTGGCAGTCGGATATATCCACACAGAACAAGGTGTCGGATGGTTTGATCAAGCTGTCATGTACTGCCCGTTCTGTGGCGCAGCGATTCAGTCACGCACGGAGATACAACGCCAGACCGACCCGCTCTTGTCGCTGTAGATGAACACTTCCGGGAAATCCAGATCCTCGAAGCTGCCAAGCAGCAATGCCTTCTTTCCATCCTTGGAAACGTGCATGGACTGGATGTCGAACGATGGTCCTTGCGGTCCACGCTCTGGCGGATGCGATCGGTTACCTGGTTGGTGAGCAGCGTCATCGGGGGTCCTTGTTCGTGAACTGCGAGGCGGTAGCGCGCCAGTCTAGCAACGAAGCGTGGCCGCTCTGCGGGCAGCTTTCATGGAATACCACCACCTGGTGCCGTCCAGCCACCCGCACATCTCACCGCGGCCGAAGATGATCCTCATCCAGCGTGATGATTCCCCGCTGCAACGACAGCGTGACTGCATGCGTGCGGTCACGCGCGCCCAGCTTGGCCATGGAATTCTTCATGTGCGCCTTCACCGTCTGCTCGGAAATGCCCAGCTGGTCGCCAATGCGCTTGTTGGAACAGCCGGCGGCAACAAACTTCAGTATCTCGATCTCACGCGGTGACAGCGCATCCAGGGTGACATGCGCGGCGATGTTGGTCGCTACCTCGGCCGGCAACGGAACGCGCTTGCCGGAATGCACCAGGCGGATGGTCGACAGCAGGTCGTGGCGCAGCATGTCCTTCAGCAGGTAGGCGCTGGCCCCGGCATGCAGGGCCTTCACCGCTTTCGCATCACCGCTGTAGGTGGTGAGCACGATGATGCGGGCGTCGGGTTCGGTTGCGCGGATGCGGGCAATCGCTTCGATGCCATCCATGCGGGGCATCTGCAGGTCCATCAGCACGACATCCGGGCGGTGTTCCAGGTAGGCGCTGACGGCCTGCACGCCATCGCCGGCTTCGGCCACCAGGTGCATGTCCGGGCTGCTCTGCAGCAGGGCGAGCAGGCCCTCGCGCAGCAGCGGGTGGTCATCCACCACCAGGATGCGGATGGGGGTGTTCATGTCAGCGCCTCGGCCATGGCAGCCGGCGCCACCAGGGCGCGGTGGCCCGGGCGGGGGTCAAGCGGTGGGTGGGGATGGACAGCGCGACCTCGGTGCCCAGGCCGGGGCGGGACCAGATCTTCAGGTCCGCGCCCAGGCGCAGGGCGCGTTCGCGCATGCCCTGCAGCCCCCAGTGGCCTTCGCGCACCCGGTCGGGCTCCATGCCCTGGCCATCGTCGCGGATGTGCAGCCGCAGGGTTGCGCCGTAAGCAATCTCCACTTCGATGGCCGATGCGCCTGAATGCTCGATGGCGTTGCGGATGGCTTCGCGCCCGATCAGGTAGATCTCTTCCAGTGCATCGGTGCCGATGCGCGGTGGCTCACCTTCCACGGTGATGCGAAGACGGCGGTCATCCGGCTGCGTGTCCTGGCTGAAGACTTCCGACAGGGCGGCGGCAAGATCGGCGCGGTTGTCGGCTTCCTGGCGCAGCGCGGTGACGCGGTCGCGGCCTTCGCGCAGGCTGTCCTCGGCGGCCTGCATGGCCGATTCCAGGCGTTCCTGGGCACCGGGTGGAAGGGCGGGCATCACGCTGATGGCATGCAGCCGCAGCAACAGGCCCTGGCTGCCCTGCAGCAGGGTGTCGTGCAGGTCGCGGGCGATGCGCTCGCGTTCCTGCAGGCGTTCTTCGTAGCGCGCCTTCACCAGCGCGGTGATGTTCCTGGCGCGCATGCGCGCGGCGGCGGCAATCAGCAGGATGATGGCAATGGCCACCAGGCTGCGGAACCAGAATGTCTGCGTCAGCAGCGGTTCGATGGTGAAGCTGGCGGAGGTAGGCGCGGTGCCCCATACGCCGTCTTCGCTGGCGGCGATGACATCGAAGGTGTAGGTGCCCGGGCCCAGGTTGGTGTAGTACGCCGTGGTGGCGCTGCCGGCGTCGCGCCAGTCTGCATCGACACGGGACAGCCGGTAGCGGTAGCGATTGCGCTCGGGCCGGGCCAGCGACTGGGCGATGAAATCGATCTGCAGCTGGGTGATGCCGGCGGGGAGCGTGGCGCCGTTGGCCAGCGGTTCCTGTGCATCGCCATAGTGGATGTTGCCGATGCGGGTGACCGGCGCTGCACGGCTGCGGTTGGGCTTGCGCGTATCCAGCCAGGCCAGGCCCTGGTTGGTGCCCAGCCAGAGCAGGCCATCGCGGGAAAGCTGTGCGGTGGGCAGGGGCCCGCTCTGCAGGGCAACGCCGGGCATGCCGTCGACATCATCGAACAGGCGCGGCGAAACCACGCTGCCCTGCGTGGCGCTTGCGATGGCGGTGGCCAGATCGAGGCGGACCAGGCCGCGCCCACCATTGAGCCAGAGCTGCCGCGACGGGTCGACCACGATGCCGGTGATGCCTTCCAGCGCACCGGCAATATCGACCTTCACTTCGCCGAAGGCATCTGCACCACGGCGGATGGCCAGGCCTTTTTCGCCGGCCACCAGCAGCAGGTCACCCTGGGCCAGGATGGCGGTGATCGGCCCGACGTTCAGGCCATCGGCTTTTCCCAGGGCGTGCAGTTGCCCGTTGTTGTAGAGCGCCAGCGCGCCATCGGCAAAGCCCGCAATGAGCCCGCCCTTGCCATCGGGCGCCAGTGCAATGCAGTTGTTGCGCTGCAGATCCACGGGGCTGCGCCAGGCACCATCGAGGTAATGGCTGAGGAAGGTGCCCTGCACGCAGGCCCAGGCTTCACGTGCACTGGGAAAATACAGGGCCTGCGGCTGCAGGCCTTCGGCCGCGCCCGGGAACGCGATGCGCTGCAGTTCGTGGCCGCGGCGCTGCACCAGGTTGGTCCATTCGAACTGCCAGAGCGGTGTGCGGTTGGCCAGGCCGGCGGCCTGCATCCGCGCACGCGGCAGGCCCAGTGTCTGCCGCTGCAGGGCGTAGGGCACGGTATCTTCGCCATAGCCGAACAGGTCGCCGGCCGCGTTGTGGCCCATGATGCGGTAAGGGTCGTAGGGCCCCTCGGTAAGCGTGCGTACGCTCTGGGCGCGGAAGCGGCTGAGGCCCAGGTTGGTGCCGATCCAGATGTTGCCTTCGCGATCCTCGAACACGGGCACTGCCGCTGCGGAGGTCAGCCCCTGGGCGACGTTGAAGGTTTCCACCAACACGGCGGTCTTGCCGTCGAACACCACCCGGGCCACGCCGCCGCCGCCATCCATGCCCCGCATCGGCGCCCACATCACCCCATCGGCGGTGAAGTGCATGCGGCTGGCGATGATGCCGGGCAGGCGGCGGGCCTCGCGTTCGGCTTCGGGCAGCATGCCGTGCGCATCGGCAATGGGCAGGGTGCCGCGGCCACGGTCGGCCAGCCAGATTTCGCCGGAGGGGCTTTCGGCCAGGGTGGACATCTGGGCGACGCCGATGCCGGTGGGGATGAACGTGGAGCCGCCCTTGGGGATGTACCAGACCTGCTGGCCTACCAGTGCCCAGAAGGTGCCGCGCGAATCATTCAGCAGCCAGTGGCCGCGCCGCTCGGGCACGCCCATGGAGGCCGGCAGTTTTTCCCAGCGGCCATTCCTGAAGCGGCGAAGCCCTTGTTCCACTGCGGCCCACAGCACGCCGTCGTTGTCGTAGGCGAAGCTGGCAACCACGCCGGCAGGTACGCCTTCGCTGCGCTGGTAGCTCTTGAGGGTCCTGCCGTTGGCCAGATGGCCGATGCCGGCGTGGAAGTAGCCGACCCACATGCTGCCGGGGCGATCGGCGAACAGGGTGACCATGTTCAGCGAAGGCGCATCCGTGCCTGCTCCGGCTTCCTGGCGCTGGAAGCGCTGGCCATCGAAGGTGTAGAGGCCCGAACCGGTTGCCAGCCAGAGCGTGCCGGCTTCGTCCTGCTGGATATCCCAGATATCGCCGGGTGCGCCCTGGCCTGCGCGCCAGGCGGTGTGGTTGTAACCGGTGAAACCCACATGGACCGGTGGATGCTGCCCGGCATGGCCCGTGCTGCAGACAGCCAGAAGCGCAGCCAGGAAGAGCCCCTGGAGCAAGCGGCTGATGAACGCGGGGCAGAGAGTCATGCGGGGATACGGCAGGTGGGGGACCAGACCCAGTGGGGCGTGCAGCAGCCAGCCAGCAAGGTGCGCGGCGAGCTTAGCACCCGCCTTTGCGGGGCGACCATAACGCATTGGGCGTACGCGGGCCGGGCGGGGCAGGGGTCTTCTACTACCCGAACGGGGCAGGTCGAACGCGATTTCATCGGCTACTAATGATGTCCGTAGCTCAGGGGGAGCGATCTTGCAGCGGCTATACGTGATGTTCCCTGACCGGGCCCCCGGCATCGGGCTGCTGTGGATGCGGCTGTGCCTTGCCGCCTCGCTGTGCCTGTCGATCGGCAGCGACCCGTGGCACACCGCAGGTTCGCTGGTGGTTGCGGCTCTGGTGGCGGCGGGCTGGCTGACCCTGCCGGCCGTGCTTCTGGCCACGGCCATCATGCTCTGGACCGGGCCGCTGACCGCGCTGGTGGTGCTGCCGCTGGGCCTGCTGCTGCTGGGCCCGGGGGCCTATTCGCTGGATGCGTGCTCTTTCGGGCGCCGCGTGGTCGATCTGGTGGGTGTGGGACGTAACCCTAAAGAGTAGGCCTGCAGGTCAACCAACAGGGCTACGAGGGCGCGCGCGGCACGGTCAAGCTGTGCTGCCCCCCAAGGACCATGCTGCCGATGGCCCATCGCTTGCCGCCCGACCACGTGCACCCTGCACCGGGATCCTGCCGGAGCGCGGCGTTGGACCGCGCCGTGCGCTACATCGCACGCAACCTGGACAAGCCGGTGCGGATAGAGGACGTGGCGTCCGCTGCCTGCGTCAGCCGCTTTCATCTGGCACGCCTGTTCCGGGCCGGGTTCGGCACCACCCCCAGCCGCTATATCCGCCGCACGCGCGTGCAGCAGGCCAGCCTGGAACTGCGGCACGGCCACACGCCCATGGCGCATATCGCAGCGCAGTTCGGCTTCTTCGACCAGAGCCATTTCGTGCGGTGTTTCCGCCAGGAAATGGGCTGCACCCCCACGCTTTACACCGCACGACGCACCTGAAACCCCCAAGGACACAGACATGACCCACGCTACCGCCACGCCCGCCAAGGGCCTGCTTTCGCCCACCGACCACGCCTTGGTGCTGATCGACTTCCAGTCGCAGATGGCGTTTGCCACCCACACCATCGATATCTCGGCGCTGCGTAACAACGTGTCGCTCATCAGCAAGGGTGCCAAGGGTTTCAACGTGCCGGTGGTGCTGACCACCGTGGCTGAGAAGTCCTTCTCCGGCCCGATGTTCCCGGAACTGCCGCAGATCTTCCCCGGCCAGGCCGTGTTCGATCGCACCTCGATGAACACCTGGGAAGACCAGCCGGTGATCGATGAGATCAACCGCATCGGGAAGCAGCGCCTGGTGTTGGCGGGGCTGTGGACCAGCGTGTGCATCGTCGGCCCGACCCTGTCGGCGCTGGAGCAGGGCTTCGAGGTGTATGTGATCACCGATGCCTGCGGCGATGTGAGCGAAGAGGCGCACGAGCGCGCGATCACCCGCATGGTGCAGGCCGGCGCCAAGCCGATCACCAGCGTGCAGTACCTGCTGGAGCTGCAGCGCGACTGGGCCCGCGGCGAAACCTATGGCCTGACCACCGGCATCGCCCGCGACCACGCCGGCGGCTACGGCATTGGCATCCAGTACGCCAAGACCATGTTCGGTGCGCAGGAAGGCGGCCACTGATGAAGAAGGCCGCAGAAGTGAACCTTCAACAGGATGCTGCCGTGCTCCTTCTGCGGCTCAGTGCGGGCGGCTTCCTGCTGCCGCACGGGCTGGGCAAGGTGTTTGGCTGGTTCGGCGGCCCGGGCCTGGGCGGCTTCGTGCAGGAGCTGGCGCAGTTCGGCCTGCCGGCCTACCCGGCCGTGGCCCTGGTGCTGGCCGTGGTGCAGAGCCTGTTCGGGCTGACGGTGCTGCTGGGTGCATGGACCCGCGTTTCCGCGGTGATCGCCGCCGGCTTCATTGCCACCACGGTGTGGATCGCCATTCCGCACGGCTGGTTCTGGATGGGCACGGGCGTGGAATACCCGCTGATGTGGCTGGCCGCGCTGCTGTCGATCGCGCTGCTGGGCGGCGGCCGCGTCTCCATTGATGGCCTGCGTGCCGCCCACCTGGATGCCAAGTGATGAGTGACGAACCGATCCTTCCGTCGCGCCGCAATGTGATTGTCGGTGCAGGCGCTGCCCTGGCCATGGGCTTCGTCGGCCGCAGCATCGCCAAGGTGCTTTCGCCCGAGCAGAGCAAGCGCATGAGCACGCTGGTGATCCGCAACGCGCGCATCACCACCCTGGACCCGGCCATGCCGCACGCGCAGGCCTTGGCCGTGCAGGATGGCCGCATCGTGGCGGTGGGCAGCAACGAGGAGGTCATGAAGGGCTGGGCCGCCGAGGCGACCATCCTGGATGGCCAGGGCCGCCGGCTCATTCCCGGGCTCAACGACAGCCACACCCACTTGATCCGCGGTGGCCTGAACTACAACCTGGAACTGCGCTGGGACGGCCTGCGTTCGCTGGCCGATGCCATGGCCATGTTGAAGGCGCAGGTGGACCGTACCCCGGCACCGCAGTGGGTGCGCGTGGTGGGTGGCTTCACGGCCACCCAGTTCCAGGAAAAGCGCCTGCCGACCCTGCAGGAGCTCAATGACATCGCGCCGGACACGCCGGTGTTCCTGCTGCACCTGTACGACCGTGCACTGCTGAACCGCGCGGCCCTGCGTGCGGCGGGCTACACCAAGGATACGAAGGACCCGCCGGGCGGGCAGATCGTGCGCGATTCGCTGGGCAACCCCACCGGCCTGTTGCTGGCCAAGCCCAATGCGCTGATCCTGTACGCGACGCTGGCCAAGGGCCCGCGCCTGCCGATCGAGTACCAGGCCAATTCCACCCGCCACTTCATGCGCGAGTTGAACCGCCTGGGCATCACCTCGGTGATCGATGCCGGTGGTGGCTTCCAGAACTACCCCGAGGATTACCAGGTCATCGAGCAGCTGCACCGCGATGACCAGCTGACGGTGCGCATTGCCTACAACCTGTTCACCCAGAAGCAGGGCCAGGAAATGGCCGACTTCGAGCGCTGGACGGACATGCTGACGCCGCGCCAGGGCGATGACCTGCTGCGCCACAATGGCGCCGGCGAGATGCTGGTGTTTTCCGCTGCGGACTTCGAGCTGTTCAACGAACCGCGCCCGGAACTGCCGCCGGAGCTGGAGCCGGAACTGCACGATGTGGTGAAGCTGCTGGTGCAGAAGCGCTGGCCGTTCCGCATCCATGCCACCTACGACGAGAGCATCACCCGCATACTGGATGTGTATGAGCAGGTGAACCGCGAGGTGCCGTTCGATGGCCTGCGCTGGTTCATCGACCATGCCGAGACCATCACCCCGCGCAACATCGAACGCATCCGCGCGCTGGGCGGCGGTATTGCCGTGCAGCACCGCATGGCCTACCAGGGCGAAGCCTTCGTTGAACGCTACGGCGTGCAGGCTGCGCGGCATACGCCGCCGGTCAAGCGCATGCTGTCCGAGGGCGTGCCGGTGGGCGCCGGTACCGATGCCACGCGCGTGGCCAGCTACAACCCATGGGTGGCGCTGTCGTGGCTGGTGACCGGGCGTACTGTGGGCGGCCTGGCGCTGTATGGCGAAGAGAACCTGCTGGAACGCGAACAGGCGCTGCGCCTGTGGACGCAGGGCAGTGCCTGGTTCTCTGGCGATGAAGACACCAAGGGCACGTTGAAGGTTGGCCAATTGGCGGACTTCAGCATCCTGTCGGCGGACTTCTTCCGCGTTGATGATGCGCAGATTGCCGACATCACCAGCCTGCTGACCGTGGTGGGCGGCAAGATCGTGCATTCCGATGGTGATTTCGAGGGCTTGGCCGCACCGCTGCCGCCGGCGATGCCGGACTGGTCGCCGGTGAACAGGTTTGGTGGCTACCACGTGGGTGGCAAGGCCACCGGCCTGGCCATGGCGCATCACCACCACCATGGCGCCGCCTGCGGTGCCCATGGCGCGCACGGCCACGCCGCGCTGCACGCCGCCCCGACCAATGAGCTGACCTCGTTCTGGGGCGCACTGGGGTGCTCATGCTTCGCGTTCTGACCCTGGCCCTGCTGGCCGCCCCGTCGCTGGCCCTGGCCTGTGACGGCGGCGCCTGTAAGGACGTGGGTGATGGCCAGTTGCAGCTGGATGCCTCGCTGCGCCTGCGCGGCATGTATTACGACCCGACCCGTTTCGGCATTGGCGAGCGCGAGGATGGCTATGGCCTGCTGCGCACGCTCGCTTCGGCGCGCTACCGCCAGGACCACTGGCAGGCCACGCTGCAGCTGGGCGCGCATGCCGAAGAGGGCAAGGCCGGCGGCCCGGGTAAGACCGACCGTGGCGCGCTTGATATCCAGCAGGCCTACTGGCGTTGGGAAAACAACGGCCTGCACGTGCAGCTGGGGCGGCAGGAAGCCGGCTATGGCAGCTCGCGGCTGCTGTCGGTGCGTGATGGGCCGAACATCCGCCTGGCCTTCGACGGCGCACGCATGGGCTGGAGCGGCCGCCTGGGCAAGCTGGACCTGATGGCGCTGCGCGCGGTGGAGAACCGCCCGGGTGCCTTTGATGACCGTGGCGAGCATGGCGCGCATCTGTGGGGTGCCTATGCCACCACCGCGCGCGGCCATGGCCCCGGCCAGTGGGATCTGCACCTGCTGGATTACCGCCGGGAGGCAGGCCGCTTTGCTGCGGGAAGTGGCATCGAACGCCGCCAGACCGTGGGCGCGCGCTGGTTCGGCCGTGCTGGCCGCCTGGACTGGAATACCGAGCTGGTGGCCCAGGGTGGCGAACTGCGTACCGCCGCTGCCGATCTGGACATCCGCGCTTGGACCCTCGCCACGGACACGGGTTGGCAGTGGCAGGGCCAGCCGCTGCAGCCGCGGCTGGGCCTGAAGGCGGACATCGCCAGCGGCGATGGCAACCTGCACGATGGTCGCTTGGGCACGTTCAATGCGTTGTACCCGAAGTCGGCCTACTTCAGTGAGGCCAGCCTGCTGGCACCGGCCAACCTGATGGACATCCAGCCCACCCTGGCCCTGCGCCTGCATGAAAAGGTGACCACCGAACTGGGCGTGCAGCTGGCCTGGAAGCACCGCCGCGCCGATGCGGTCTACACCACGCCGGCGCCGCTGGTGGCGCTGCCGGGTACGGCCGGTGGCCCCCGCCGCATCGGTAATCAATACAAATCCGAAACCCGCTGGCAGGCCAGCGAACACTGGCAATGGCAGCTGCAGCTGGCCTGGATGGATGCGGGCCCTGCGCTGAAGCAGGCCGGCGGCCAGGACACGATGTTCGCCTCGATCGTTGGAGCATGGCAATGGTGAACGCAACCGCGTCACAACACTCCCCCCAGGCCGGTGCCTGGTCCCCGCTGAAGATCGGCATGTTCCGATCGCTGTGGCTGGCCATCCTGGCCAGCAACATCGGCACCTGGGTCAATGACGTGGCCGCGGCCTGGGTCATGGCCGAACGCACCGGCTCGCCGCTGATGGTGGCCCTGGTGCAGTCGGCCACCACCGTGCCGATCGTGCTGCTGGCATTGGCCGCCGGCACGCTGGCCGACATCGTGGACCGCCGCAGGTACCTGATCTTCACCCAGGCCTGGATGCTGCTGGTGGCCCTGGTGATGGCCGTGCTGACCCACCTGCAGATGCTCACGCCGGAACTGCTGGTGCTGCTGACCTTCTGCATGGGCTGTGGTGCGGCCATGGCGATGCCGGCGCAGGCGGCGATCGTGTCCGAACTGGTGCCGCAGCCGATGCTGGCTTCGGCGGTGGCGCTGAACTCGATCGGCATCAACATCGCCCGTTCGATCGGCCCGGCCATCGGTGGCGTGATCGTGTCCCAGCTGGGCGCGATGTACGCCTTCGGCTTCAACGCCATCACCTTCGCCGCCATGCTGGCGGTGGTGTGGATGTGGAAGCGCGACCCCACCGCGTCCAGCCTGCCGCCGGAAGGTTTCGGTGCCGGCCTGAAGGCGGGCATCCGCTACGCCACGAAGGCGGGCAAGCTGCAGGCAGTGCTGATCAAGTCGGTTGGCTTCTTCTTCTTCGCCGCGGCCGCCAACGCACTGTTGCCGGTGGTAGTGCGCGGGCAGATGCACGGCGGGGCAGGGCAGTACGGCATGTTGCTGGGCTGCATCGGCATCGGCGCGGTGGGTGGCGCCCTGCTGCTGCCGAGGCTGCGGGCCAGGCTGGACCGCGACCTGCTGGTGCTGCTGGCCACGCTTGCGCTGGCGGGCAGCCTGGTGGGCCTGGCCCTGCTGCGCAGCTGGTACCTGCTGCCGCCAGTGATGATGATCAATGGTTTTGCCTGGATCACCGTGCTGTCCTCGCTGCAGATTGCCGCGCAGACCTCGGTGCCGGCTTGGGTGCGCGCGCGCGCGCTGGCGCTGTACATCATGATCTTCTCGCTGGGCATGGCCGCCGGTGGCTTGAGCTGGGGTGCACTGGCGCAGCGGACATCGCCGGAACTGGCGCTGATTGTGGCTGCCATCGGCGCGGTGGTGGGCGGCCTGCTGGTGTGGCGCGTGCGCATTGCCGGTACCGAAGAACTGAACCTGCGGCCGGCGGGGCATTGGCCGGCGCCAGAGCTGTCGGTGGCCGTATCGCACGACCGCGGGCCGGTGCTGGTCACCATCGAATACCGCATTGACGCCGCTGACCGCGCGGCCTTCCACACGCACATGCACCAGCTGGGCATCATCCGCCGGCGCGATGGTGCGGTGGTGTGGGGCGTGGTCGAGGATGTCGCCACGCCGGGCATCCACCTGGAGTACTTCGTTGCCGCGTCCTGGCTGGAGCACCTGCGCCAGCACGAGCGCATCACGGCCGACGACAAGCAGATCCAGGAGGCGTTGCGTGCACTTCACCGCGGTGAGCGCGCGCCGGTGGTGCGGCACTTCGTGGGTGGTGGCGATGCGCCGGTGACCCCGCTGGCACACCACCACCAGGACATCTGACAACGCTGCTGTCCTGAAGCGGCACGCAGCACGCAGCACGCAGCAACGCAGGGCGCCCCAACGGGCGCCCTGCGCACATGAGACCTTCGCGGAACCTTCCGATGGCGTACCTGGCAACAATGAAATCCACAGGCCTGACGTGCCTGGTGGACGAGGCACTGCGTTCCAGGTCGCTTCCCGATCTGCACCGCTGGGGCCAGCAACGCGGGCTGACCTGCAGCGGGTCGGTCCACCACGAAGACGCGGGCACCATCCGCGGCCGGGTGGGCGAAGGCTACTTCGAGCTGCTCTGGGAAAAGCCCGCGCTGCACGCCGGATGCCGCTGCATCTGGATGTCGTGCGCGCTGTGGGCGGCCAACCGCATCCTGGTGCTGGAGAGGGGGCGGATCGCCGCCACCGGATGCCGTGCGGCGGCCTGCGTGCGGCCCTGATCCGCACATCGGTCCAAGACGATATATCAAGTATTGAGGACCATACATCACCAATGCGCCGGGATGCCGGCGCACAGTACGTCCACCCCAACCACCCGGAACGCATCCCCATGAACACTGTCACCCGCACCCTGGCGGCCGCCGCCCTGGCCCTGTCGGTCCAGGCCGGCCTGTCCGCCCAGGCCGCCGAACCGGCCAAGCCGGCCGCTATCACCAGCATCGCGCGCACCGCCAGCACCATCACCACCGCCGATGGCGTGCAGCTGTACTACAAGGATTGGGGCCCGAAGGATGGCCCGGTGGTCACCTTCAGCCACGGCTGGCCGCTGAACTCGGACAGCTGGGAATCGCAGATGATCTTCCTGGCCAACCACGGCTACCGGGTGATCGCCCATGACCGCCGCGGCCACGGTCGTTCCAGCCAGCCCTGGGATGGCAACGACATGGATCACTACGCCGATGACCTGGCCACGGTGATCAACACCCTGGACCTGCATGACGTGACCCTGGTGGGCTTCTCCACCGGTGGCGGCGAAGTGGCGCGCTACATCGGCCGCCATGGCACCGGCCGGGTGAAGAAGGCCGTGCTGATCAGCTCGGTGCCGCCGTTCATGCTGAAGACCGCCGACAACCCCAACGGCCTGCCGATCGAAGTGTTCGATGGCATCCGCAAGGCGCAGATGGAAAACCGCGCGCAGCTGTACAAGGACATTCCGTCGGGCCCGTTCTACGGCTTCAACCGCCCGGGCGCGAAGGTGTCGCAGGGTCTGATCGATGCGTGGTGGGCGCAGGGCATGCAGGGCGGCCACAAGAACACCTACGATTCGATCGCCGCGTTTTCGGCCACCGATTTCCGTGCCGACCTGAAGAAGTTCGACGTGCCGACCCTGGTCATCCACGGTGACGACGACCAGATCGTGCCGATCGACATCTCCGGCCGCCAGTCGGCCAAGCTGATCAAGGGGGCCCGGCTGATCGTGTACCCGGGTGCGCCGCACGGCCTGACCGACACGCACAAGGACAAGGTCAACCAGGATCTGTTGGCTTTCCTGCAGGAAAAGTAAGTGTGAGGAGCCCCGGTGTTTGCCGGGGCTCCCTGCACAGCAACGCGGCCTCTTCAGGAGCAGGAAAGTGACTACTTTTCTAACCGCGTTGGTCTAGGCCACGCCGTGGCGAAGTCGGTGCGTACTGTCCGGCCAGGTCTTCCAGTTGTGGGCGATGTCTGGTCGCCCTAAGATCCCTCTTATGTAAACCAGCCACAGGTAACAGCGTCTGTCTTGCCAAGCTATTGAGGTGCGTTGGTAACAGGAGAAGGGAGCTCCAAGCATGACCAGATCGATGGATGAAAAGCTGCTTGCCAAGTACCGGGATTACGCAAGCTCTGAGGAAGCACTCGCTGTCCTCTTTGTCAAAAGACACTTGCCCGAGTCTCGTGGTCATTGGGTTGATCCGGTGGACTTCTGCCGCTACCAGCAGTCTGCGGATAGCCTCCACTTTCGGTTCGTGGTGGGTGGGTTGTATCAGCGAAAGCGCCTTCCAAAGTACCCTCCCAAATCAGATTTCACGTTCAATGGTCGGTTTGACGAACACGGGTACCTCGCGATCACCCGAGCTCTCACATGGGAGGCCGCACATACGGATATCCAGGAGCAGCAGGCTGCCGGGGTTGTCGCAGTGGAATTCGAGGTCAGGGGAGTGAGCTATGACCGTAATCGCGGCAGTACCGGGTTCTTTCGTGACGATGCACCGGAGGAGATCAAGGCGCTGGCGAGCAATCTTCAGGACCGGACCAATCCTCTATGGGATCACGCGCTGAAGTACGCCAATGCTCCCGAATTTGTCTTTGAGATTCGACGAGCTACCGTGCTTGGCGCCGGTCGTGGAAGGCGGGCGCGATGACTGGAACTGCACAGGATCGCGAATCCAACCCGGATGAACTGGCTGGCTGCTGCTGGCGGAACCAACGAAGGTCAGTCTAGGCGAGCTCGGTTTGGAGGTGAATGACCTGGCAGGTCCGTACGCCTTCAAGGGTGCATGCCTGGTCCTTGTCGATTCTCCGGACTGGCTCGAGGGCACAGCTTGCCTGGACAGGCCCTCGCGGGGCTGCACAACTCAGGAGGCCCCAATGCGCTCGGGCTTGCAATCAATGCGTCGCTGAGCGGGGCCAGATGGTTGTAGCTCCTTTACAACCGTCCGCGATATCGGGGGTAGAATTCCTCGTATCTAATTGGTGGTTCGTCTCCCTCCGCATCGGCAGCCTAGCGAAAATGTTAGGGCGGAGAGGGAGTGATGGTTCCTCTGCTCCCTTTGAACAGAGATTGTGGAGTCTCCTGAGAACAACGCCCGCGACCAACTTCAGAACGCTTAGTCGACGCTGCGATGATTCAGTCGCAACCATGCCTGCATTGGCAGAAGAGCCGTCTAAGTGACGGCCCTCCATGGCGCTGAAATGGCCCGCCCGATTGATAGGGTAGGCCCCAAGTTGGTTACTTCTTGAACTTGGCTTCAAGGAATCGGGTTAGATCGTCCCGCTTGAATGGGGCTCTACCGTTGAAATCCTCAAGTGCGGCAGCAATGATGTCTCGATTCTTGTTGCTTCTTTCGTATCCGTGAGTTTCCAGGAAGTGATCAATGAAGTACTCGACTTCATAGTCCTCTGTCATCGAGACAAAGATGCGATCGATCTTTCCGATGTACTTCTTGTTGTCGTGCTTCGACCAGTCGCCAAGCTGTTCCATTGCAAGTCTCCATGGTTGTTGAGAGCGTAAACTACTCAAATGAAATTTCGTCGAGTTCCGACCATCGGGGAAACTGATAAATCAGTGGGGCTTTGAACCGCACAAGCAACAAGTCTGTGCCCCGACGCTTCAATCTTTCTTGTGCATTAGCCGTTGCTCGGAGATAACTTGACCAACGGTAGTGGCGGATGTTGGCATCGTCGCGCTCTTGCTAATGAGATCTTTGAGTACGGCCTCAAACTGGGTTTGGCTTAATGCTCCGTTCGCGTGTAGCTGGCAGAGATAGAACATGCCAGTGTCCAAGTAGGCCGTTCTTTCGGTAGAGACGCTAAGTGCCATGACCGCGTTGCTTACGGCTAGGGAAGCCGCTGCCAATTCACTTCCACTAGCGGGTGTGGCCGGGTTCGCTAGCTTAAGGGCGGTATCCGAAAGGCTAGCGGTGGCCCCTACGGAAGTCGCTCCAGCGGTCATCGCTCGCTGCATGCATATCGGTGCGCGATCCGTGCCGCGCGGATAGGCCACTGCTGCAGAGACGTCATTGGACCAGATGAAAACGGAGCCGAGGGTTTGAGTAGTGTCTCCTCTAACCGATACAAATGATCTTTTGAATTTTGCTGGAGTACAGCCGCTTGTCCCTATGGCGATCGTAACCAATAGCGCGATAATCGAGAATCGAAACATTGGCTATCCCCCTGTGGATAGAACGTGCTGGTGAGAGTACACCACGATGGCCAAGGGCTATGCGGGCCTGCCCTGGCCACTACAGGCGGGAGATTAGATCGGGCGCAAGCATGGTGCAACCAGCAGAGCTGCTTCAGCGAGGCTGATGGCGGACCACTTCCCTCTGAGCCTGACGTGGTGATGGGGGCAGAGGTTCCGTCGGGGAGAGATAATTAACCGGCTGCCTTCGGATCGAAGGCTGAATTTCGGAGCTGTCCGCGCGTGCATTCGTTTCGAGGGCGCTTTGCTTGAATGTCCCTTGCAAGATGTTCCAATGCGTCGGGTGACCATCCTGGGGCGATTGGGCCGACGGTTCTAGTTCGTCCCCGGTTCCTTCAGCCTTTTCGATAGCTCTGTTGACAGAAAAACTGACGACCTGAGACTGCCATCGCGCACCAGCGATGCCGTGTTCGCACTATGGTGCAGCGCACGGAACGGCCGCTGCCGCCAGCGTAGGGGGCCGCCCTTCACCGCTGACCAATGCGATCGCAGCCAGCTGCAGCGCTTCGGACTCTTCGGTATCAGGCAGCTGGCTGGGCAGGCGCGAGGCCAGCAGGGTCTTGCCACTGCCAAGATTGCCGATCAGCAGCAGATGTTGGCCGCCGGCGGCCGCCACGACCAAGGCCGCCACTTCCAGGGCGCGGCGCGCATGCGCCTTCCCGGGTACGTCGGCCAGATCGACAGGGGCGGGGCGTGGCAGCCACGCGCTCCACCGGCGGCAGCAGGCGCGGACTGCCCAACCTAGCGCAGCATTCCAGTTGGCCTCCTTGGGAATATCGGCCGGGGCCAGGTTCAAGGTGATGCGCCGTTGCGGGGAATCGAAGCGCGCGCACAGCAGGGTGGCAATCACACGTTCTTGCGATTCGCGCATGCCGGCCCCAGCTCGATTGCCTGGTCACCCCGTGCGTGGCACCCAGCTTCGTGCGTGATGTGATGACCACGCAAGTGGATCGACAAGCGTGAAGTCTGCTGATCGCGCAGCGGGCAATAATCTGGCTCTCCCGCGCCCTCAGCCACTCGCTTTCCCCCGGTCCAGCTGCCGGTACCCGATCGCTTCCGCCAGATGCGCGGTCTGGATGCGCTCGCTGCCATCCAGATCGGCAATCGTCCGCGCCACCCGCAGGATGCGGTGCATGGCCCGCGCCGACAGCTGCAGGCGCTCGATGGCCTGCTCCAACAGATCCTGATCCGCTTCCGACAGCCGGGTGCACGAGCGCAGCGCCGCCGGTGCCAGGTGGGCATTGAGTGCGCCCCGCGCGCGCTGCCGTGCATGCGCGGCCTCCACCCGCGCCCGCACGACGGCGCTGGGTTCGCCCAGGGGCGTACTCTCGCGCAGTTCCACTGCATCCATGCGGGCCACGCTGATATGCAGGTCGATGCGGTCCAGTAGCGGCCCTGATACCCGCGCGCGATAGCGGGTGATGCGTTCATCGGTGCACAGGCAGCGGTTGCTTCGATCCCCCGCCCAGCCGCACGGACAGGGGTTCATCGCCGCCACCATCTGGAAGCGCGCCGGGTACTGCACGCTGCGCGCGGCGCGGGCAATGCGGATGTGGCCCGATTCCAGCGGTTCGCGCAGGGTCTCCAGCGCGTTGCGGTTCCATTCGGGTAATTCATCCAGGAACAGTACGCCGTGGTGGGCCAGTGATATCTCGCCGGGGCAGGGCGGATTGCCGCCGCCCACCAGCGCCGCCGCGCTCGCACTGTGGTGCGGCGCGCGGAACGGGCGCTGCCGCCAGCGCTGGGGGTCCAGCCCTTCGCCGCTGACCGATGCGATCGCTGCCAGCTGCAGCGCTTCGGACTCTTCGGTATCTGGCAGCAGGCTGGGCAGGCGCGAGGCCAGCAGGGTCTTGCCGCAGCCAGGGCTGCCGATCAGCAGCAGATGATGGCCACCGGCGGCCGCCACTTCCAGGGCGCGGCGCGCATGCGCCTGCCCGCGTACGTCAGCCAGATCGGGCAGGGGCAGGGGCGTGGTCGCCACGCGCTCCACCGGTGGCAGCAGGCGCGGGTTGCCCAACCCGGCGCAGCATTCCAGCAGGGTGCGGGCCACCCGCACATCGGCATGTTCAGCCAGGGCGGCTTCGGCGGCATTGCCCGGTGGCACCACCAGGATGCGCCCGGCCTCGGCGGCGGCAATCGCGGCCGGCAGCGCGCCGCAGACCGGCCGCAGTTCGCCGGTCAGGCCCAGCTCGCCCAGGAATTCGTACTGCAGCAGCGATTGCGGATCGACCTGGCCACTGGCCGCCAGGATGCCCAGGGCAATGGCCAGATCGTAGCGGCCGCCCTCCTTGGGCAGGTCGGCCGGAGCCAGGTTCAAGGTGATGCGCCGCTGCGGGAAATCGAAGCGCGCGCAGAGCAGGGCGGCCCGCACGCGTTCGCGTGACTCGCGCACGCTGGCTTCGGCCAGGCCGACAATCTGGGTGACCGGCAGGCCGCCGGACAGATGTACTTCCACCCGCACCAGCGGGGCGTCGACCCCGGCGCGGGCGCGGCTGTGGACCAGCGCCAGGCTCATGTGTGGATTCCTGCGGAGGGGCGCTTGATGGTGCGGCAGGTGGGTTGTGGACGACCATCGGGTTATGCAGGCGCGCCGCCTAGGGGTATCCCGACCCATGGCATGATGGCGCCGGCCGGGCTGGGCTTCGGCCCCATGCAGGGATGAGCGGTTCAACCGGGAAGGAGGTACGCATGGCGGTGCCACGCATCTGGTGCTTCAAGACCGCTCGCAGCACGCTGACCTGCGTCTGCATGCTGGCGATACTGGCAGCGTTGGCGTCATGCGCCACTACCCGCAAACGCCCACCGGCGGACAGCTTCCGCCTGGAGATTGCCGACCGGGCAGACGCGCGCCGTGTTGAGGTGTCGTTGACCTCGTTGGACGTGCGTGCGATGTGCATTCCCGTCGAGCAATGGCCGGGCCCCCAAGGGGGCTTTGCTTTCCCGCAGAACGACACCTACCTGCAGGTCGATGCACAGATGCTGCCCGCAAGCAGCAGCCTCTTCAGCGCGTTCTGCCCCGGTGGCTGCGGCGAGCTTCGCATTGCACCGAAGACCACGCTGCGTGGCGTCATCAACTATGCAACCTTCGGCGATGCCGAAGCGATTGCCGCCGCATCGCAGAAGGAACTGCACTTCATCGCAACGCCCTACTACTGCCGCTGACCGCGCGCGTGCTTCAGAGCGCCACGGGATGATCCCAGTAGCACCCGCCGCCCACGTTCGGTCCGAAGTGCGATAGCGCCGCATCCAGCGCCTTCTGGTCGCGTGGCCCTTCGTTGCTGGCCACCGGTGCGCCGATACCGGCCAATACCCTGTCCGAGAGCTGGATCAGGGTGATCCTGCGGTCGGCAGGGCAGTACCGCATGACCATGAAGTTGGGCCGGTTGAGACGGTCCATCCACTCGAACAGCCGCGGATACACGGCAGCGCGGCGCAGGAACGCATCCTGCCGCTCGATGCTGGCCTGGATGGCCTTGCGCCCTTCTGCGGTGACACTGCGCCCGCGTTTCAGGCGGGGCACCATGCCGCCGTGGAAGAGCACGACGCTGGCAGGCATGACATGGCGCGTGTGCGCGGCCAGGAACAGGTAATTGGCGCAGGAAGACGCGCACATCTGGTACGCGTGGACACTGGCCTTGCGGTCCAGGATGGCGTCGCCCATGTCCATGCCCAGGTCCACATCGCCGCCCAGTGAGCGCACGATCACCTGCGGCGTCAGGCCAGCGGGAATGCGCGCCATCTGTGCCAGGAACGCATCGCGACTGTCTGCTGTGAGGTCGCTGGTGAAGTCCGCACAGAGCGTGTCCGGGGCGACCGTGCGGACCTCGGCCGGCGCGCGCGAGTCGCGTGTTTTCATCCACGCCAGACAACGCTCGCGGGCCGCCGGGTCCAGGCTGTCGTTGGCCATCGCGGCGCTGGGCAGGGCCAGCGCGAACAGCAGGAGAAGGTATCGCAGCATGATCGTGACTCCTGTCGGGACCGGGTGCGCGCCGTGCGGTGCAGGGCGGTCAGGCCTTGGGCGCGGTCACAGACCGCGCAGCGGCAAGCGCTGGATGATGTCCGTTCCCGCCGATCAACGGGCGATCTTCATGATGCGCAGGGCTGATTGTATCGAGTCCTGGTTCATGCCCGGATGCTTCGCTTGATAGGCAAGCAGCAGGGCACCCGCGCGGGGATCGCCTGCGTCACCGGCAGCCATGATGCCGGCCGCTGCGGCTTCCGGCGATGGCGGGTAGGACAGCGTGGAGCAGGTTGCACCGAGCAGGTAGCCGGTAAAACTGCTCCTGTGTGCAACCCGTACCTGGGGCGCGTACTGATACGCCTGGAGGACGTAGGACGCTGCGGGGCTTGCGTCATAGGCGGTGTCATCCGTGCCGCGCAAGTGCAGATACGGCGTAGCGCGTTCGATCATTCTGTCCATGTAGAACGCCATCGCTTTGCCGTCGCCCATGGCTG
Organism: Stenotrophomonas maltophilia; assembly: GCF_047782825.1. GTDB lineage: Bacteria > Pseudomonadota > Gammaproteobacteria > Xanthomonadales > Xanthomonadaceae > Stenotrophomonas. Next base: position 3,644,431 of record NZ_CP180589.1, read on the forward strand.
CCTGCTGCTGCAATTGGCTGTCGCTCATTGTTCGCGCGTGCATCCATTCTTCAATCGTCGGGAACCCGGCCTCCTCCAGTTCACGCCGCTCCTGTTCGTTGCCATAGGCCACTGCGCCGAAATAGCGCTGCTTGATGCCTTCCAGATACGCGGCGTGCTCCCGGGGCATGAGCCTCACCTGCTGGTCCCACGAGCTGGGGAGGGAGCGGGTCACGGTGGCCTCGGCAGGTTCTGCCGAGGGCGGCGATGCCGGTACCGGCTTGCCGGTGGGCGCCTGTGTGGCGATGGGGCGGTCATTCGAAGCAGGTGCATCCGCGCCTGCACACCCGCAGAGCAACAGGGACGTACCCAGCATCAACAGCGTGATCGTATGGAACCCCATGCACACTCTCCCTGCCAGTTGTTGAACGGAGGCGACGCTGAGGCCTGCAGTCTACGCGGCCTCAGTCTCCACCGCAGGCGGTGATGGCGTCGCACCGGCTGCGTCCAGGCGCTATGCTCCGGGCGGACCGCAGGCAACGGGCGTTGCGGACTCCGTCTCGCGCGGGGACGCGCGCCAGGGAAGAGGCCAGGGAGGACGATGATCATGAAATCAACGTTTGCAACTTTCGTGCTGGTCGTGCTGTTGTCCGCATGCGCGCCTCGGGCCGCGACCGCAGTCGTTGTAGAGCGGCACGACCCGTTGCTGTGCGCCATCGCGGACAACCCCGGCAACTACGATGGAAAAGAGGTTGTGTTGAGCGCCGGCTACCGGACCGACAACCGCCATTTCGAGACACTGCACAATCCGAATTGCAATGGGGGCGAGCGCATTCTCGATATTGGCAGGCATGGCGGGTCTGCTCCGGTCGCGCGGTTCTACGCCGAACAGAAGCGACTCTGCCTCAAGCGCGGCGCGTCGGCGCTGTGCAACACCGCTGCCGTTGTGGAGGTCTCTGGGCGGGTACGGTTGAAACCCGAGGGCGGCGTCTTCTTCGACCTTGAGGACGTGCGGTCGTTCCGGTTCGAAGAGTGAGCTGCCGCTGTACCCGAAGGTGCGACTGAACCGAGCGTGCCAGGGGTGACATGACAAGGCCCGCAGATGCGGGCCTTGTTGTCTGCGGTCGCAAGCGCGGGAAACTCACTCCGCGCCCGAGCGCCCCTGCTCCAGCTCACGCACAGCCGCATCCAGCGCATCCAGCTTTTCGCGGGTCTTCAACAACACCGCACGCTGCACTTCAAATTCCTCGCGGGTCACCAGATCCAGCTTGGCCAGTCCGGCCTGCAGCGCGGTCTTGAAGGTGGCCTGCAGTTCCTCGCGCGATTCGCGCAGGCCCGGCGGGACCAGGTCGCTCAGGCGGCGGGCGAGGTCATCAAGGTGGTTCAGGTCGATCATGGGGGACTCCGTGGCCCGGCAGGCCGTTCATGCATAAGGATACTGCCGCCCCGCCTGCCCGCACAGGCGCCGCTGGTTTCGCGCCCGATGCGTTCAGGCGCTATCCTCCACGCCGGAATACAGGAGATCGACGATGAAGATGGTCATGGCGGTGATCAAGCCGTTCAAGCTCGACGACGTGCGCGAAGCGCTGGCCGAGCGTGGGGTTACCGGTATTACGGTGACCGAGGTGAAGGGCTTTGGCCGGCAGAAGGGCCACACCGAGCTGTACCGTGGCGCTGAGTACGTGGTCGACTTCCTGCCCAAGGTGAAGCTGGAAGTGGCCGTGACCGATGACCAGGTGGAACTGGTGGTGGAGGCGATCGTGAAGGCCGCCGGCACCGGCAAGATCGGCGATGGCAAGGTGTTCGTGTACGACCTGGGCAGCGTGGTGCGGATCCGTACCGGCGAACTGGACGCGGACGCGCTGTAAGCCGTTTCTGTGGAGCCGAGCCCACGCTCGGCTGCCATTTCGCCGTTATGTAGAGTCGAGCCATGCTCGACTGCATTTCGCGTGATGGCGGCAGAGCAGTCGAGCATGGCTCGACTCTACAAAAGCGCTCAGCGCTGCTTGGCCCACTTGTAGAACCGCTTCCAGCCCTGGCGCACGGCGGCCACCCAGCCCGGGTCGGCCACCAGTGCGGCCTGTGCGGCGCTGGGTGCCTGGCCGGTCACGCGCTGGCGGATCTTCAGCAGGTTCTTCATGTCGCTGCGGCGCATCTGCCGGCTGAGCGGGGTGCGGCGCAGCCAGCGCGGGGCGCGCCAGGCCGAGGTGAAATCCAGCAGTACCGGCACGCCGGCGCTGACCACCACGTTGGTGCCGTGCAGGTCGTTGTGGGTGATGCCGGCGGCATGCAGGCGGCTGAGCGCGTGCTGCAGCTGGTCGAACACTTCATTGCCCACGGCCTGCGCGGTGCTGAGCGTCTGCCCCGGGATGAATTCCATGCCCAGCGCCAGCCCGCCCAGAGTGCCGAGCAGGGCCGGCGCATGCTTCCAGCCGCCCAGGCGCTGCAGGATGCGCGCTTCACGGCGCACCATCAGGCGCGCAATGAGCGAAACCGGGGTGCCGCGGTAGCGGGAATAGTCCTTCACCACCGCCGGACGGCCGTCCAGGCAGGTGCGGTAGACATCGGGGGCCAGGAAGCGTTCGCCGCGCTTGAGCAGCAGCGGAGCCACGGCGTCATCGCCGCAGGACGGGGAGGGGGAAACAGAGGAAGTCATGGCGGGGTCTCGGACGACGACCCGGTGGGTGGCGCTGCAGCGTCAAGCGAACCGGTACGACTGGGGGGAGGTAGCTAAACTTTCGTTAAGTGAATTTTAGTACCGCCAAGTTCGCTATTCCACGATTTGTCGGAGAAATGTCGGGGCCGTGGCTGGAACAGTTCGTCGCGCCTGATCGGACAATTCTGTCTCACTTGTCCCGTTGCGCCTTTTCAATCAATGGCTTGCCAGCGGCCTGCGCTGCAATGCGCTGCACGAACGGCAGCAGTGCGTCACGCAGCTGGTCCAGCCCGGGCTGTTCGATGGGGAAGTGGCCGCATTCGTCCAACAGCACCCGCTGCCTGGGCGCGGCCAGGCGCTGGAAGAAGCGGTCGCTGATCGCCACCGGGGTCCAGTCGTCGCAGGCCGGGTGCAGCATCAGTACCGGGCAGCGCCGGAACTGTCCGGGTTCCACTGCCGGGGTGGTGTCGAACAGGGAGGCCAGCAGCCCCAGCGGCACGCGGTTGCCGCCGCCCAGCGGGTCGGCGCAGACCAGCGCGGTCAGGGCCGGGTCGCGTGACATGCGCTGCATGTGGGTGAACCAGCGCACCGGCACGCGCAGGCCGCGGGTGAGGCGGCTGAAGGGGCGCAGCATAGGCAGCAGGGCGCGCATCCACGGCTGGCGTACCAGCGCGGTCTGCACCACCGGGTCACGCGGGTCAGCCAGGGTGGTGGCCGCCAGACCCTGCACCCACGGCGATTCGGCCGCCACCAGATAGGCCAGGTAGCCGCCGATGCTGGCCCCGAGCAGCACGATAGGGCGCGGCCGGCGCGCGTGTTCGGCCTCGATGAGGGCCAGCAGGGCCTGCTTCCAGGCGCCGTAATCGATGGATTGCCAAGGGGCGGCGCTCAGACCATAGCCGGGCAGATCCGGGGCCAGCACTTCATGCCCGGCGGCGGCCAGGCCGGCCGCCAGCGGTGCGAACATGCGGCCATATCCGCCGGCGCCATGCACCAGCACCACGGTCACGGGGGCATCCACCGGGCCGTGACGGTCCAGGCGCAGCGCGCCGCCCGCCCAGCCGAAGGCCTCGCTGCGTGGCGTGGCGGCGGGCTGCCCCGGGAAGAATTCCGCGTAACGGGCGCTGAGCGCGGGGTAGGGTGCAGGATCGGCGGCAGGCATTGCGCCAGTGTAGGCCGGTTGTTCAGCCAGGTGATGCTGAACAGGGCGCACAGGCCGCTTGACCCAGGCGCGTCGGCTGCCGACCATAAGCTGTTAACCCGCGACATCGGCGGCCGCCCCCACCCGGCACGTCACCGTCCCCTGCCGCGTCCCCACCTGGTGCAGGCCGCGCGGCCGCATCGTTCGTTTCCCTGTCCGGCGCCCGCTGGAGGAAAGTGCTTTGATCATCAAGATTGTCCTGGCAGCGCTGTTCGTGGCCTGCGTGCTGTACATCCATTTCCGCGGCAAGGTCCGTGCGCGCTGGTCGCGCCAGTTGCTGGACCACTCCAGCTTCATGGCCCCGATCAACGTGATCATGTACCTGTTTTCCAAGGTGCCGACCACGCCGTTCCTGGACCCGGGCAAGGAGCTTCCGCAGCTGGAGCCGCTGCGGCAGAACTGGCAGGTGATCCGCGATGAGGCGCTGGCACTGCGCGATGCGCAGAAGATCGCCGCCTCAAGCAGCTACAACGATGCCGGCTTCAATTCGTTCTTCCGCCGTGGCTGGAAGCGCTTCTACCTGAAGTGGTATGGCCCGTCGCACCCGTCGGCCAAGGCCATGTGCCCGAAGACCGTGGCACTGATCGAATCGATTCCCGACGTGCGCGCGGCGATGTTCGCGCAGCTGCCGCCGGGCAGCGAGCTGCGCCCGCACCGCGATCCCTTCGCCGGTTCGCTGCGCCTGCACCTGGGCCTGAGCACGCCCAACGACGATGGCTGCTACATCGTGGTGGACGGGGTCAAGAAGAGCTGGCGCGATGGCGAATGGATGATGTTCGACGAGACCTACATCCACCATGCGCACAACGAGACCGACCAGGACCGCGTGATCCTGTTCTGCGATATCGCCCGCCCGCTGCGCTTCGGCCTGCCGGGCCTGTTCAACCGCGCGGTGGCGGCCACGCTGCTGGCCGGCGGTGCTTCGCCGAACCTGCCGGGTGACCCGACCGGTGGCGTCAACAAGGCTTTCGGTGGCGTGTACAAGGTGCGCCTGAAGGCCAAGGCCCTGCGCGAGCGCAGCGTGGTGGCCTACCAGATCATCAAGTGGGGCCTGGTGGCGGCGGTGATTGCCGGTATCTGGGCGATCTGATCGAACCGCCGCCGGGTCGCGCGCGGGGGATGTTGTAGAGCCGAGCCCATGCTCGGCTGCTTCTGCGCGAAATGCAGCCGAGCATGGGCTCGGCTCTACAGAAAGCAAAGAACCCGCGCTGTCGCCAGCGCGGTTTTTTTGTTGGGTACGCCTTACTTCAGTGCAGCCTGCACGAACGGCGGGGTCACCAGCACGCCGGTGTGCAGCGCGGCGGTGTAGTACAGGGTGTTGAAGGTCTTGGCGGCCGAATCTGCCTGGCGGAAGTCGAAGCTGCTGTCGCCCTTGCGCGCCATGGTCACGCTCCACCAGCCGGTGGGGTAGCACGGCTGCGGGAACGGCAGGGTCTTGAACGAGCCGAAGCCGGCCTTGCCCATTTCGGTGCGCATCTCGTTGATCAGGTCCAGCTGCATCAGCGGCGATTCGGACTGCTGCACCAGGATGCCGTCGTCCTTCAGGGCCTTGAAGCAGCTTTCGTAGAAGGCCTTGTTGAACAGGCCTTCACCCGGGCCGACCGGGTCGGTCGAATCGACGATCACCACGTCCACGCTGCCGGCCGGGCAGTTGGCCATGTAGGCCACGCCGTCGTCGAACAGCAGTTCGGCGCGGGCGTCATCGTTGGAATCGCACAGTTCCGGGAAGTGCTTGCGCGCCATCACGGTGACCTGCTCGTCGATATCGCACTGGGTCACGCTCTCCACGCCCTTGTGCTTGAGCACTTCGCGCAGGGTGCCGCAGTCGCCGCCACCGATGATGACCACGCGCTTGGGCGCGGCGTGGGTGAACAGCACCGGGTGGCTGATCATCTCGTGGTAGAAGAAGTTGTCCTTGCTGGTCAGCATGATGGCCCCGTCGATGGTCATCAGGTTGCCCCAGTCGGTGGTCTGGAAGATTTCGATCTTCTGGAACGGCGACTGCACTTCGTCCAGCTTGCCGGTGATGCGGTAGCCGATGGCCGAGCCAGTGCGTTCGAAGTGTTCGATGTACCAGTTGCTGCTGTCAGTCATGGAGATACGGTCCTGTTCGGAGGGGATGGAGCCGGGCTGACGGCGGGGTGCCTCGCTTCCGGACGGATCGGCCCGTTCAGGTTCAGACCTGCCACGGGCGCGGGCGCGCATGATAACGAACCTGTGGGCATATAGGCGTTATCATGCCCCCCCTTTTATTGCCAACAAGGCCGACTGCAATGACCGATTGGTCCCTCGACCAAGCCCGCAAGACCTACTCGATCCCGCATTGGGCGGATGGTTATTTCGATGTGGATCAGGCCGGGCACATGGTGGTGAGACCGACCGGGGCGGACGGCCCGGTGGTATCGCTGCCCAAGGTGGTGGACGCCGCGCGTGAAGGCGGCGCCAAGCTGCCGCTGCTGGTGCGCTTCCCGGACATCCTGGGCCAGCGCCTGGGCAAGCTGCAGGCGGCCTTCGCCCAGGCCCAGCAGGACTGGGACTACACCGGCGGCTACACCGCTGTGTACCCGATCAAGGTGAACCAGCACCGCGGCGTGGCCGGCACCCTGGCCAGCCACCACGGTGAAGGCTTCGGCCTGGAAGCGGGCAGCAAGCCCGAACTGATGGCCGTGCTGGCGCTGTCGCGCCCGGGTGGCCTGATCGTCTGCAACGGCTACAAGGACCGCGAGTACATCCGCCTGGCCCTGATCGGCCGCAAGCTGGGCCTGCAGACCTTCATCGTGATCGAGAAGCCGTCCGAGCTGAAGCTGGTGCTGGAGGAATCCAAGGCACTGGACGTGAAGCCGGGCCTGGGCGTGCGCATGCGCCTGGCCTCGCTGGGCGCCGGCAAGTGGCAGAACAGCGGTGGCGACAAGGCCAAGTTCGGTCTGTCCCCGCGCCAGCTGCTGGACCTGTGGAAGTCGTTGCGCGATACCGAGTACGCCGACTGTCTGAACCTGCTGCACTTCCACATGGGGTCGCAGATTTCCAACGTGCGCGACATCGCCAACGGCATGCGCGAGGCCACCCGCTATTTCGTCGAGCTGTCACAGCTGGGTGCGAAGATCACCCACGTGGACGTGGGCGGCGGCCTGGGCGTGGATTACGAAGGCACCCGTTCGCGCAGTTTCTGCTCGATCAACTACGGCCTGCATTCCTACGCCAGCAACATCGTGCAGCCGCTGGCCAATGCCTGCGAAGAACACGGCCTGACCCCGCCGCGCATCGTGACCGAGTGCGGCCGCGCGATGACCGCGCACCACGCGGTGCTGATCGCCAATGTGTCTGAAGTGGAGCAGGCGCAGGAAGGCCGCGTGCCCGACGCACACGACGACGAGCCGGCCTCGATCCGCCACCTGCGCGAGATCCACGAGGAACTGGACGTGCGCCCGGCAGTGGAATTGTTCCAGGAAGCGCAGCATTTCCATGCCGAAGGCCTGGCCAGCTACGCGCTGGGCCAGATCGACCTGCCGCAGCGTGCGCGCATCGACGATCTGTTCTACGCCATCGCCCACGGCGTGCGTGCGCGCCTGAGCTACGACGAAAAGAGCCACCGCCCGGCGCTGGACGAGTTGAACGAGCGCCTGGTCGACAAGTACTTCGTCAACTTCAGCGTGTTCGAATCGATTCCCGATGCGTGGGCGATCGACCAGGTGTTCCCGATCGTGCCGATCGAGCGCCTGAACGAGACCCCGGACCGGCGCGGCATCATCGCCGACATGACCTGCGATTCGGACGGCATGGTGAAGACCTATGTCGAGAACGAAAGCCTGGACACCTCGCTGCCGCTGCACGCGATGAAGCACGGCGAGAGCTACCGCATCGGTTTCTTCATGGTGGGTGCCTACCAGGAAATCCTGGGCGACATCCACAACCTGTTCGGCGATACCGACGCGGTGGAAGTGGTGGCCGATGCCGATGGCTACGCGATCACCCAGCAGCGCCGCGGTGATACCACCGACGTGATGCTGGACTACGTGGGCTACAAGCTGGACGACCTGCGTGCGGCCTACGCCCAGCGCGTGGCGGCGGCCGATCTGTCGCCGGAGCGTGCGCAGGAACTGTCCGAAGCGCTGGAAGCGGGCCTGACCGGCTACACCTACCTGTCCGACGAACCGCTGGTCTGATGTTCACGGGAACGCCGGGCCTGGCCCGGCGCTACCTGCCCTGATGAGCGCGCGCGCGATCTTCCATCTGTTCCTGCATGCCGCCGTGCCAGCCCTGCTGGCATGGCTGTTCTGGCGCAAGCGCTTTGCCTCGGCGTGGCTGTTGATGCTGCTGGGCTGGATCATCGATCTGGACCATCTGCTGGCCGACCCGATCTACGCGCCGAACCGCTGCAGCATCGGTTTCCACCCGCTGCACACCGCACCGGCGATTGCGGTGTATGCCGGCCTGTGCGTGCCGAAGAAAACCCGGCTGGTGGGTATCGGGTTGATGATCCACATCGCGCTGGACGCGATTGATTGCTGGTGGATGCATCACCGCTGACGCAGTGCCCTTGTAGAGCCGAGCCCATGCTCGGCTGCTCCAAACGGCTGCAATCGCACGCGCACCGCAGCCGAGCATGGGCTCGGCTCTACAAGATGGCGCGCGATGCGGGCAACCACACCGTGGCGCGCAGGCCGGGCTGCGCATTTGCCAGCGCCAGCCGCCCGCCGTAGCTGGCAGCGATATCCCCCACGATCGCCAGGCCCAGCCCGCTGCTGCCTTCGCGCTCGTCCAGGCGCACGCCACGCTGGGTGACCCGGGCCAGCGCATCGGCCGCCAGCCCGGGGCCGTCGTCGCGCACATCGATGCGCACCTGCCCATCCTCGGCGGTGGTACTGACCGTCACCTGCTGCCGTGCCCACTTGCCGGCGTTGTCCAGCAGGTTTCCCAGCATTTCCTCCAGGTCCGCACGCGCCCCGGCGAACTGCAGCGCTGCATCCATGCCATCGGCACTGAACACCACGCCGCGCTCGCCATGCACGCGCGCCATCAGCCCGCACATCGCCTGGGCGACGTCGGCCACGCCGGTGCGCTGGCGGTGGTCCGCGGCCAGCCCCGCGGCCAGATAGCGGTCGATGCTGGCCCGCATGCGCGTGCCCTGTTCGCGCAGGGTCTCACGCCAGTGCTGGCCGCTGCCGTCGGCTTCGGCGGCCAGCACGCTCAGCGGTGTCTTCAATGCATGCGCCAGGTCTTCGGCACTGGTGCGCGCACGCGCCACCATGCGCTGCTGGTGTTCCAGCAGCGCGTTCAGTTCTTCGCCCAGCGGCGCCACTTCGGTGCCCAGGCCGTGGGTGTCGATGCGCTGGGCCTGCCCGCGCCGCACGCGTTCCAGTTGCGCGCCCAACCGTTGCAGGGGGCGCAGGCCGAACTGCACCTGGGTGGCCAGCACGGCCAGCCACACCGCCACCAGTACGCCCAGCGCCAGTGCGCTGCGTTTGCGGAAGGCGGCCACGTCGGCGTCCAGTGCGCTGCGGTCGCTGGCCACGGTGACCACATAGGGTTCGCTGGCGCGCGGCAGGCGCACCGTCTGCACGTGCGCGCGCAGCGACTGCTGCAACGGTCCGGCCAGGTTGCGCGTGGCAGGCCCGGCGGCGGTGGCCTGCAGGCTTTCATCCCACAGCGAACGCGATTGCAGCAGCACCTTGCCGCGGCCATCGGCGATCTGCCAGTACGCGCCGGAAAACACCCGCTGGAAGCGCGCGTCGTTGGGCTCCTGGCGCAGCTGCAGCTGGCCATCGGGCGTGGTTTCCATCTGCGCTACCAGGGTCAGCAGATCCTGCTGCAGTTCATGGTCCAGGCGGTCGCGCGCGCTGCGCTTGAACAGTTCGCCCAGCAGCGCGCTGGCCAGCAGCGAGACCAGCAGCAGGCCAATGCCGCCGGCCAGCAGCAGACGGCGGCGCAGCGAGGGTTGCCGGCTCACGGCGCGGCCAGCCGCCAGCCCTGGCCGCGCACGGTCTGGATCAGGTCGCTGCCGAGCTTGCGGCGCACGCGCCCGAGCAGCACGTCCAGCGCGTTCGAATCCGGGTCCAGGCCGCCATCGAACACCTGTTCGCCCAGGCGGTCGCGGCCGATCACCTGGCCGCTGTGGTGGATGAAGTAGCTGAGCAGGCGGAATTCCTGCGGGCTGAGCGCCAGCGCCTGGCCATCCAGTTCGAAACGCCCGGCATTGACGTCCAGCTGCAGCGGGCCGCAGTGCAGGCGCGGGCTGGCATGGCCGTGGCTGCGGCGGATCAGGGCACGCAGGCGCAGCACCAGTTCGTCGGCCTGGAAGGGTTTGGTCAGGTAGTCGTCGGCACCGGCGTCGAACCCGGCCAGCTTGTCGTGCCAGCGCCCGCGCGCGGTCAGTACCAGCACCGGGAACGTGCGGCCGTTGCTGCGCCAGCGTTCGATCACGCTCAGGCCGTCCAGGCCGGGCAGGCCCAGATCGACGATGGCGGCCTGGATGTCGTCCACCTGCCCGATTTCTTCGGCCTGGCGGCCATCGGCCACCACCTGCACTACGTAGCCGGCCTGTTCCAGCAGTGGCTGCAGGCGCAGTGCCAGGGCCTCATCGTCCTCGGCCAGCAGGATGCGCATCAGTCGTCCAGCTCCGTCTTCAGCAGCTTGCCGGTGCGCGCATCATAGTCCAGCTCCACCACCACGCCGTCGCCGCGCAGGATCTCCACTTCATACACGCCATCGTCCAGCTCCACTTCCAGCAACTGGCCGGGGTGGCGCTTGAGGGCGTCGCGCACCACGCTTTCCAGCGCCACGTAGCGGCCCTGCTGCACGGCCCGGCGCGCGACATCCTGCGCCGGGTCCTGGGCGGGCCGGGCGGCGGTCACGGGGCTGGCCAGGGCCAGCAGCAGGGACAGGGCGAGCAAGGACGGCATGGTCGATTACGACATTGATGGGGGCTGGCGCGAGTGTGCCGGTGGCGGCTAACCGTTGGCTAACAGCCGCGGCTAAGGGGCTGTTAGGCGCGTCCGCCATCGTGGCGTTGCCGGGATGGTCCGGCACCGAACAGGAGAACCCCCATGTTGAAGTCCCTTACCCTGGCCACCGTTGTTGCGCTGGCTCTCGCCCCGGCCGCACAGGCCGCACCGCTGGGCATGGCCCAGGTGGAACAGACCCTGCGCAAGGCCGGCTATACCCAGATCCACGAAATCGAGCGCGATGATGGCCTGTGGGAAGCCGACGTCAGCCGCGCCGACGGCCGTTTCAGCGAGGTCTATGTGGACCCGAAGACCGGCGAGATCTTCGACGAGCACGACGGCCGCGCGCTGCTGGGCACCGACCAGGTGCTGGCCAAGGCCCAGGCCCATGGCCTGCGCGAGATCCACTCGCTGGAACGCGATGGCGCGACGTGGTCGCTGGAAGCGCGCAATGCCCGCAACCAGCGCGTGGAAGTGCGCCTGAGCGGTTATGACGGGCGGATCCTGCACAGCGAGCGGGATGGTTGGCTGGATTGAGGTCGGTAACGGCGGGCCGATGTGCAGCCGAGCGCGGGCTCGGCTCTACAAGGCAGGTGGTAGCGCCGGGCCATGCCCGGCGGGCGCGATGTGCTGCTTACCAGCCGTACGGTTGCGGGTAATCCCAGTAGCCCGGGCCGCCACCGTAGTAGCCGCCGCCGTAGGGCCCGAAGAAGCCCGGGCCCTTGCCTTCGCTCACGTGGATGTTGACGTTGACCCCGTGGGTCTTGCCTTCATCGGTGGTGTAGTTCTTGCTGAGGTTCAGCGTGGCGGCGTTGTAGTGGGTGTTGCCGTAGCCCTTGGAATAGCCGATGCCGGTGGTGAAGCTGCCGGACACCTTCACCTTGTCGTCGGTCACGTCGGCGATCTTGGCGTCGTCGTGCACGCGCGGGCCGCTCTTGTCGCCGTAGTAGGTACCCGGCGGGTCCTGCTGCAGGGCGGGGTCGTTCAGATAGCGCATCGGTGCCTGCGGCACGGACAGGTCCAGGCCCGCTGCCTGCGGCGCCGTGGCGCCCGCAGCGGACTGGGCCAGCACGGTTCCGGGCAGGCAGGCCAGGCACAGCAGCAAGGGCAGGGTGCGGATCATCACGATGCTCCAACGGGGCAGGGGCCGCGCCAAGCGCGGCGGTACAGGCCGACGCTAACAGGCGTTGCTTGAATGATGCCTGTCGCCGGCCTGTAGAGTCGAGCCATGCTCGACTGCCTTCCGTATCGGGACCAAGAGCAGTCGAGCATGGCTCGACGCTACGACACCCGGTCGAACCCGAACAGGTCCTGCAGCGGGTGCCGGCGCCGCTCGATCCGCGCCTGCAGCAGCTGCGCGCCGATCATCGAATAGGTGATGCCGTTGCCGCCGTAGGCCATCGCCAGGTGCACCCGCGGCCCCCACTGCGGGTGCGGGCCGAAGAACGGCAGGCCATCGGCGGTCTCGGCGAAGGTGCCGCCCCAGGAAAACGCCGGGGTCGGGTCCAGCTGCGGGAACCAGTGCAGCAGCTGCTTCATCAGCTGCCTGGCCTTGCCCTGCACCCGCCGGTCGCGGCGCGCGGGGATGTCGATGGCATCGTCCAGCCCGCCCACCAGCAGCCGGCGGTCGCCGGTGGCGCGCAGGTACAGGTAGGGCCGCGCGCTTTCCCAGACCATCGTGCGCTGCAGGGGGCCCAGCACCTCGGCATCGATGGGGTCGGTGATGAAGGCATAGCTGCTGCGGTTGCGGGCCACGCGCGGGTCGATCCAGTGCTGGGTGGCATAGCCCATGGCCAGCACCACATGGCGCGCGCGGATCGTGGCCCCGGCCTCGGTACGCGCCGTCACGCCCCGCGCGTTCGCGTCCAGGGCGTGCAGCACGGTGCGGTCATGCACGTGGCCGCCGCGGCGGCGCACGCGTTGCAGCAGGCCATAGCTCAGGCAGTAGGGGTCCACCCGCGCCGCCTGGCGGGTCAGCAGTGCACCGGAGGCGTCCACGCCGAAGCGTTCCTGCAGGGCCTCCGGCCCCAGCCAGCGGGCATCCAGCCCGATCTGCCGCCGTGCCGCGCCTTCGGCCATCAGCACCGGCGCGTCACGGCGGCGGCTGGCCAGGTACAAGCTGTCCATGCGCTGGAAGTCCACCTGCTTCAGGCCACGGGCCACCTCGCCCAGCGCGGGGATGGCCTCGGCACAGGCGCGGTAGGCCAGCGCTGCGGCGTCGTTGCCGTACTGCCGGGCCAGGTCCAGCAGATGGGTATCGATTTCGTACTGCAGCAGGGCGGTGCTGGCCGCCGTGCTGCCCCAGCCGATGTCGCGCTGCTCGATCACCGCCACCTCGTGGCCGTGGGCGGACAGTTCATTGGCGATCAGCGCGCCGGTGATGCCGCCACCGACCACCAGCACATCGCAGCGCAGGTCCTGTTCCAGCGGCGGGAACGCCTGGATCAGTCCATTGCGTATGGCCCACCACGGGTAGCCGCTTTTCAGGTCCATGCGTGTACCCAGGATCAGGCGGTGGGGTGGCCGGTGTGCGGGGTCTGGATCAGTTCGGACAGATCGAAGCCCTGCAGGCGCGCGGCCGCCAGATAATGTTCCTGCACGGTGGCATCCAGCCGCGGTTCGCGGGCCAGCAGCCAGAGATACCTGCGGTCCGGGCTGCCGACCAGGGCGACGCTGTAATCGGGGGCGACCTGGATCACCCAGTAGTCGCCCTTGGCGAAGGGCAGCCAGCGCAGGCCCTTGGGCAGGAAGCTGACCTCCAGCCGCGCCACGTCGTTGTCCACCGGGCAGGCTTCGCCGGTGGCTTCCTCCACCTCGCCGTCCATGCGGCAGCGGTTGGTGACGCCGACATTGCCGTTGTCCTGCAGGGTGTAGTGCGCGGTGACATCGGTGCAGCCGTCCGGCTCATGGCGCATGGGCAGGCGCGCGATCTCATACCAGGTGCCCAGGTAGCGGGGCAGCTTGAGGTCGGCAACGGTCTTCAGGGGCGGGTGGTCGGTCATCGTATTCAGCGCCGGGGGAAACGGTGTCCCACCATGCCGTCGCGCTCGCCACGGGCGGGTGAAGCCCGGGCGAGGGGCGCGTCCAGAACATTGCGTCGCCACGGCGGCGTGCCTGCTGTCACCTGCGCGGCGCTATCCTTGCGCCAGCGCCGGGTGTTGTCCTTTTACAAGCGAAGTGGAGGTGCCGATGTACCAGGTGATCCTGTTGAAGAGTGAATCTGCGTTTGCCCGCGAGCAGTGGCCGCAGGTGGACGATGTGGTGGACTACGAGGGCGTGAGCTACAGCCTGCGTGCCGGCCCGCGGCAGCCGCTGCCGACCGACCATGACTGGCACCCCATCGCGGTGTACGCGCCCGATGAGATCAGCGAAGAGGAATTCCAGGACTGGTACGCGCTGCAGCAGCCGCAGGTGGAAGAGCTGCGTCTGAAGTACTGAGGGTTTGCTGGAGTCGACCGCTGGTCGGCTCTACGCGGGCGTGACCGGCCGTGCCGTATAGTCGCGCGCAGGCGCGGTGGTCCGCGCGAACCGGTGTGGCTGGCTTGCTTTCCTTTTTCCGAACGATCCTGAAGCGTGGCCCATCGCTGGCGCTGCTGTTGTGGGGTGCGCTGCTGCTGGCCGCACCGGTGCTGGCCCAGGAGGACGACCCTACGCCGAAGCAGCAGCTGGCCAGCATCGAGGCCAGCCTGAAGGATGTGGAACGCAAGCGCGAGGATGCCGAGGCAACCGAGACCCTGGCGATGCTGTCCGAGACCGCATCGCAGGCGCGCCGCGATGCCGAGGCGCTGGACAAGAGCCTGCAGCCGCAGCTGGACCAGCTGAACGAACAGCTGACCCAGCTGGGCCCGGCGCCGGACGGCACCACCGAGCTGCCGGAACTGGCAACCCAGCGCCGCAACCTGACCCGCCAGCGTGACGCGCTGGCGTCGTCGGTGGCGCAGGCCAAGGCCAGTGCCGTGCGCGCCGGCCAGCTGGCCACCGATATCGACAAGCAACGCACCGCGCAGCGCACCGAGGAACTGGGGCAGAAGGTCGATTCGCCCTTGTCGCCGTCGCTCTGGCGCAAGGTGGCCAAACAGCTGCCGGTGGATATCGCCCGGGTCACCCCGCTGGCCGCGCAGGGCCGCGATGCCCTGGTGGCCGCACTGAACACCCATGGCTGGAGCACCCCGCTGCTGGGCCTGCTGGCCGCGCTGGTAATGATGTTCCCGCTGCGCCTGTGGCTGCGCGCGCTGGGCCGGCGCTTCGCCGCCTCTGATCGCGCGCCCGATGGACGCCTGCGCCGCTCCGGCCTGGCCATGTGGCTGCTGCTGGTCGGCACCCTGCTGCCCGGCTATGCGGTGGTGGTGTTCATCGCCTCGCTCAATGCCATTGGCGGTATCGCCCCGCGGCTGCAGAACGTGGCCGATGGCGTGCGCGACGCCACCTTCGCCGCCGCCTTCATCGCCGCGCTCAGCGCCTGCCTGCTGGTGCCCACGCGGCCCTCGTGGCGGCTGCTGAACCTGGATGACACCGCCGCGCTGAAGCTGCGCAAGTACGCCTGGGGCGCAGCCGCGCTGGCCTGGTTCAGTACGGTACTGGTGGCCATCGACCAGGCCACGCGCACCAGCGACGTGACCACCGTGGCGCTGGATGGCGTGATCGCGCTGACCTACCTGGGCCTGATCATGGCGATGCTGGTGACCCTGGCACGCCTGCACCGCCGGCAGACCGCCGAAGCCGAGGCCAAGCTGGAAGCCCAGGCCGACGGCGTAGGCGCCGCAGTGCCGGTGCGCCGCAGCAGCTGGTTGGTGCTGGCCCGCGTGGCGGGCAACATCGCCGTCACCGCCGCGATCATCGCCAGCCTGATGGGCTACGTGAACTTCGCCAAGTTCGTGAACGAGCAGCTGATCGGCGGCGCCATCGTGGTGCTGGCGACGATGCTGCTGTTCAAGTTCGTCGATGACTTCTGCACCTGGCTGCTCAACGCCGACAGCAAGGTGGGGCAGACCATCCTGCTCAGCACCGGCCTGAGCGTGTCGCGGCTGGAGCAGGCCGGCGTGCTGCTGTCGGCCATGCTGCGCACCCTGGTGGTGCTGATCGCGCTGCTGGCCCTGGCCGCGCCGTTCGGCAACATCGGCACCATCGTCGAGCGCATCGCCTCGCTGGCCAACGGCATCGAGATCAACAAGGACCTGACACTGCAGCCGGGCCGCATCGTTACCGGCGTGCTGGTGCTGCTGGTGGGCATGGGCCTGACCCAGCTGATGCAGCGCTGGCTGACCGACACCTACCTGCCCAAGACCGAACTGGACCTGGGCGCACGCAACTCGATCAGCACCATTGCCGGCTACGTGGGCATCATCCTGGTGGGCCTGTGGGCGCTGACCGCGATGGGCCTGAACCTGAAGAACCTGGCGCTGCTGGTCAGCGCGCTGTCGGTGGGTATTGGTTTCGGCCTGCAGGCGATCATCCAGAACTTCGTGTCCGGCCTGATCCTGCTGGCCGAGCGGCCGGTGAAGATTGGCGACTGGGTGAAGCTGGGTGACCAGGAAGGCGACATCCGCCGGATCAACGTACGTTCGACCGAGATCCAGGTGGGCGACAAATCGACGTTGATCGTGCCGAACTCGGAGCTGATCACCAAGACGATCCGCAACATGACGATGGGCAACAACCAGGGCCGGATCCAGATCCAGTTCGCGGTGCCCACCAGCACCGACGTCGCAGGCCTGCGGCAGGCGTTGCTGGATGCCTATGGCGCGCACCAGGCGGTGCTGAAGCAGCCCGCACCCTCGGTGTACATCGACAGCATTGCCGGTGGCCAGATCACCTTCAACAGCTTCGCCTACGTGGCCAGCCCGCGGCAGGTGTACGGCACCCGCAGCGATCTGTACTTCAGCCTGCTGCAGATACTGGCCGAACGGGATATTCCGCTGTCGACCCCGACCGACATCCACCTGGTACGCGACACCCCTCCGGAGTAGTGGGTTTTCTTTTTGCAGGGCTTGCAGCCCTGCACCCGCGGTAGTGCCGGCCGCTGGCCGGCAACCTCAAAGTCAACAGCGGGCTATCCGTGGGATGGCGGGGCGGGTCCGGTTGAGGGGGACGCCGTAAACCCGTCCATGGGGGCTTGGTCGCGGCATCCATGCCGCTCACACCCCCTCAACCGGACCCACCCCGCCTTCGACAGACTTCGGCGATCTGTCGGAGAACGGGGTCGGATCCCGTTGCTGCGCAACGGGCTCTGACCCCAATTGAATTTCGATTTCAATTCGAAATATTCGATTCCGATTGAGATTCATCCACGCATGGCGTGGATCTACTGGCCGCCGGCCAACTGTCGAAGGCGGGGCACTGTGGGTTTGCGGGGTGTGAGCGGCATGGATGCGGCGACCAAGCCCCCATGGTGAAGTGACCTCCTCAACCGGACCCACCCCGCCTTCGACAGTTTCCTGCGATCTGTCAGAGCACGGGGTCGGATCCCGTTGCTGCGCAACGGGCTCTGACCCCAATTGAATTTCGATTTCAGTTCGAAATAGTCGATTCCGATTGAGATTCATCCACGCATGGCGTGGATCTACTGGCCGCCGGCCAACTGTCGTAGGCGGGGCACTGTGGGTTTGCGGGGTGTGAGCGACATGGATGCCGCGACCAAGCCCCCATGGACGGGTTTACGGCGTCCCCGCAAACCCACAGTGCCCCGCCATCCCACGGAATGCCCGCTGTTGCTTCTGCAGGTACAGGGCTGCAAGCCCTGCAAAAAAAGAACCTTTACCCCCGCGGTCGGCCGCGCGAGGGCACCAACGCAAACGTATCCACCGCCAGCTTCTCGGCATGGTTCAACCACGCCCGGATCTCCAGATCATCCACCTCGTGGTCCAACCCGAACGACACGTTGATCTTGCCGTCCGCATCCGGCTGCACCCACTGCTGCGCCAACACCACCTTGCGCTGGGACGACACCGCTTCGATCCAGAAACCACGGTCCGGCCGCGTGCTCGCCACCAGCTGCAGCATGTACTGGCCCGCACGCGTGCGGCGGCCCTTCTGGGTGATCATGTGGGCCTGGCGCACGCTCGGGCGCGGGCCCTGGAATGCGTCCAGCGGGGCGTCCACCGCAATGCCACCGCGCAGGTCATCATCGCGGAACAGCTTGATGCCGTTGTCGCGGTTCACCAGCAGGGCGCACCAGTCACCATCGGCCGAGCCATCCTCGAACGCGGTACAGCGGTCCACATAGGCCAGAGTGTTGTCCGGGTCGGCATCGTCGAACTGGCGCGAGGTGTTTTCCAGGTAGACCGATTTCAGGCCCCAGTCCTTGTCGTACTCCAGCAGCACCGGCGGCTGAACGTGCTGCAGGCCGACCACCACCTGGTCATCGCCGTCGATCTTCAGCTCGCGGGTCGGTTCGCCCAGCCACAGCGAGCGGGCGAAGGCCAGGTACTGCGGGTAATCGCGGCCGCCTTCGCGCTGGGTGGCGACGCTGGCACTGGGCGCGCGCTGCGGGTCGACCAGCGAGCGGCCGAAGCCCATGGTCTTCAGGTTCGGGTCCAGCAGGCTGAGCAGGGTTGCGCCGGAATCCAGCGTGGTGCCGGCGTCGGCGGCAAGCTGGCGCGGGGCGATGCCGTCGCCCAGGAACAGCAGCAGGTTCTCGCGCTTCTGCTTGGTCAGGATGTGGGTCAGATCGTTGGGCATCGCCAGGTGGTCCGAGGCGATCACGATCAGCGTGTCCTTGCCGTACGGGCTGGCCTGGATGCGCTGCACCAGCTGCGAGATCAGGCGGTCGCTGCACTTGAGTGCATTGAGCATGTTGATGTTGCCGTACTGGCTATCGTAGCGCTGGCCCTTGCAGGCCACCGGCAGGTGGCCGGCCGGGTGGTGGGTGTCCATGGTCAGCGTGGTCAGCATGAACGGCTCGCCCTTGCGCGAAAGCTGTTCGAAGCGCTGGTAGGCGGTGTCCAGCAGCACATCGTCGTGCACGCCCCACGGCGAGTAATGCACGCGGCCGATCTTCTTCTGCTGCTTGAACCAGTCCAGGTCGTGCACTTCATCAAAGCCGTGGCTTTCCAGGAACTGGCCCTTGCCGGCGAAACGGCCGCTGGCGCCGCCCAGGTAATGGTTGGTGTAGCCCTGCTGCTTCAGGTAGTCGCCCAGGCACACGGCCTTGGGCAGGAAGCTGCCCATGCGGTCCATGCTGTTCTCATCACCCTGGGACGTGGTCAGCGGTACGCCGCACATCGACGACACCAGGCCGGCGATGGTCCAGCCACTGCCTTCGGCCGAGGCCAGCCCGCGCACATCCAGCGATTGCGAGGCCAGGCGGTTGAGGTTGGGCATCAGGCCGGGAAAGACGTTCTCGTCCAGGTAGGTGCGTTCCAGGCTTTCGCCATAGATCCAGACGATGTTGCGCGGGCGCTGCAGCGCGTCGGTGGGCACCTGGTACTCGGGGGCGATACGGGCGAAATCGACCGGGCGCAGCTGCTGGTACAGGCGCTGCCCATCGCGTGCCAGCGGGCTGACCATGATCGTGGTGATCCACACCACCGCAAAGCCTGCAAACCAGGCGCCGCCACGGCCGGGGCGGCGCCAGCGCTTCACCCGCGTGGCGAACAGCGGCAGCAGCGAAACCACGATGAGCGCGATGTAGCCGGCGATATAGCCCTTGAAATCGGCGATGCCGGCGCCTTCCATGTCGGCGCCCAGATGATAGAGCGTTGCTGCGTTCAGACCATCGCCGGACAGCTTGTCGATCAACCACCACGTACTGAGCAGGAGCAGCAGCAGCGAGAACGTGCTCGCCTTCCACCACACCCATTTATCGGAGGCGAGGAACAGCCAGGCCAACAGCAACAGCGACAGCAGCAGGATCCAGAGCATAAGCAGCTTCGGCAGTGACGGGAGGTGGTGATGGACGTCGTACCGACGCGTGTCCATCCGACCAGCGCTGCCACAAGCACACGTGCATGACAGGCTGATGACCCGATAGTGCATGCACGAACCTGACTGAAATGTTTGTTCGTTACATGAGGTGAAAACGCGCTCCGCAGGTAAATCCAGCGTGAAAAACACTGCGCGATTTCATTAAGAAACCGCGCGATCTCCCGCTTCTTCAACGATGCCCGCGTTCCTCACGCGCACGTGCACGCCTGTCGAACAGCAATGCACTGGTGACGATGCCCAGGCCCAGCACCACGCCGATCAGCATCAGGAACAGGGCGATGGCGGGATAGCCGAAGAGGTGCCAGCCGGTCTCCAGCTTCATCATCAACGACGCGGCCATGATCAGCGCGGCGCTGATGATGCCGGCGGCGACGCGGTTGGCGATCTTCTGCAGGTTTTCCATCAGCCGCGATTCTTCCAGGCCGGTCACCTTCATCTGCAGGCGGTTTTCGGCCAGCAGCGCCATGATGTCCGACAGCTTGCGCGGTCCGTCGCGCAGCAGCTGCTGCAGCTCCATCGCTTCGCTGGCCAGGTTGGCCGCCGACAGCGATTTCTTCAGGCGCGCACGCATCACGTGCTGCAGCTGGCGTTCGACGATGCGTCGCGTATCCAGGTCCGGCGCCAGCAGGCGGCAGACGGTTTCCAGGTTCAGCAGCGCCTTGCCCAGCAGGCTCAGCTCCGGTGGCGTGCGCAGCCCGCAGGAGGTGGCGATGCGCACCAGGTCCAGCACCACGCGGCCTTCGGAGAAACTGCCATTGGCGGCATAGCGCGCGATCAGCTGGCCGGTCTCGCGCAGATAGCGCTCTTCGTCGAAGGCCTCCAGCCGCGTGCTGATGCTGATCAGGTCGTCGGCCACTTCTTCGCCGCGGCCATCGACGGCAGCGAACAGGATCTTCAACAGGCGCTCGCGCAGGCGCGGTGGCATGTGCGCGACCATGCCCAGATCGAAGATCGCCAGGCGGCCCTCGGGCGTGACCCGCAGGTTGCCCGGATGGGGATCGGCATGGATTTCGCCATGCACGAAGATCTGGTCCAGGTAGCCGCGGATCAGCGCCGCGGCCAAGGGATCCATGGCCTGCTCGGTACGGCGTACCTCGGGAATCGCATCCACGCGCACGCCGCTGGCCAGTTCCATGGTCAGCACGCGGTGGCTGCTGAAATCCCACACCGGCTGCGGCACCCACAGCCGGCGGAACGGCTTGAGGTGGCGGCCGAAGCGGGCCAGGTTCTCGGCCTCGGCGTGGTAGTCCAGCTCCTGCATGAGGGTCTTGGCGAATTCATTGAGCCAGTCGCGCAGGCGCACGCGGCGGCCGATCTGGGTCAGATGGTCCGCGGCCAGGGCGAAGCTGCGCAGCACTTCCAGATCCGAGCGCAGCTGGGCGGCCACTTCGGGCTTCTGCACCTTCACCGCCACCTGGCGGCCGTCGTGCAGCACCGCACGATGCACCTGGGCGATGGACGCGCAGCCCAGCGGTTCGGGGTCGAAGGAGGCGAACAGCTTGTTCACCCCGGCGCCCAGCTCCTGTTCGATGATGGCGTGGATGCGCGCGACCGGAATCGGCGCCACGTTTTCCTGCATGCGCTCCAGCGCGGTGGCGAATTCGGCCGGCACCATGTCCGGCCGGGTGGACAGCATCTGCCCCAGCTTGACGAAGGTGGGCCCCAAGGCCTCCAGGTCGCTGACGAACTGTTCCGGATTGCCATCGGCGGGCACATCGGTATGGCTGCCGGCGGCGTCCAGGTTCATGCCGGAAAACACGCCGGAATGACGGTAGCGCATCAGCAGGCGCAGGATCTGGCTGCGCCGGTTCATGCCCTTGACCAGCGGGGGATTGGCCGGGGCGGTGGACGGATTGCTCAAGCGGAACTCCTTGGGCGGTGCGCTGCTCTGGTAGCGCCGGGCCATGCCCGGCGGACGTGCCCGGCAGAAGGGGGGACCGTGCCAGTGTCCCTGCTGTGCGGTAGGCACACGGTGAACCCGCTTCCGCAGCAGGCACCGGATCAGTCAGAATCCGTCCATTCCCTCTTTGGATCCCCCATGGCCGGTGCCAGCCTGTTCGCCCTGCTCGACGATATCGCCACCCTGCTGGACGATGTCTCGATCCTCACCAAGGTCGCTGCGAAGAAGACCGCCGGCGTGCTGGGCGACGATCTGGCGCTGAACGCGCAGCAGGTGACCGGCGTCAATGCCAACCGCGAACTGCCGGTGGTGTGGGCGGTGGCCAAGGGCTCGCTGGTGAACAAGGTGATCCTGGTGCCGGCGGCGTTGGCGATCAGTGCGCTGGAAGCCTGGCTGCACAGCCGCGGCTGGAACGTGCCGCTGATCGTGCCGCTGATGATGCTCGGCGGTGCTTTCCTGTGCTTTGAGGGCGTGGAGAAGCTGGCCCACCGCTTCCTGCATTCGTCCGACGAGGATGCCGAGCACCAGGCCGAGCGGCGCAAGGCGCTGGCCGATGCGCAGGTGGACATGGTCGCGTGGGAAAAGGACAAGGTGAAGGGCGCCATCCGCACCGACTTCATCCTGTCGGCCGAGATCATCGTGCTGACCCTGGGCGTGGTCGCGGCGGCCGCTTTCACCCAGCAGCTGCTGACCCTGACCGTGGTGGCGCTGGCGATGACGGTGTTCGTCTACGGGCTGGTGGCCGGCATCGTGAAGCTGGATGACGTGGGCCTGTACCTGTCGCGCAAGGGCGGCGCCTTGGCGGCATTCGGTCGTGGGCTGGTGGTGTCGGCGCCGTGGCTGATGAAGTTCCTGTCGGTGGCCGGCACCATCGCCATGTTCCTGGTCGGCGGCGGCATCCTGGTGCACAACGTGCCGGTGCTGCACCACGCCGTGCAGGGCATGGGAGGCGAAGGGCAGTGGGGTTGGCTGATCAGCGCCGCGGCCAACATGGGGGTGGGCATTGTTGCCGGCGCCATCGTGCTGGCGGCAGTGACCGGATTCCAGAAGCTGCGAGGGAAGCTGTAGAGCCGGGCCCACGCTCGGCTGCCGTTCGGCGCTGCGCGCCGCCGCCCGAGCATCGGCTCGGGCGCTACAGCTGGGGCGCCCTGGTTCTTGTAGAGCCGAGCCCACGCTCGGCTGCCGCTCGGCGCTGCGCGCCGCCGCCCGAGCATCGGCTCGGGCGCTACGGTGGTCCGGCGTGCTGCGGGATCACCCCGCCTGCACCCGGTTCTTGCCCTGGCGCTTGGCCGCGTACAACGCATCATCGGCGCGCCGCAGCAGGGCCTCGGCGTCATCGCCGGCTTGCCATTGCGCCAGGCCCGCACTGAAATGCACCGGCACGCGCTGGTCCTGCACGGTCAGTACGCGGTGCGCCAGCGAGCGCTGCAGGCGCTGCACCGTGGCCATGCTGTCCGCGCCCGGGGTTTCGGGCAGCACCAGAACAAACTCATCACCGCCCAGGCGGGCGATGCCATCGGTGGCGCGCAGCAGCAGGCGGCACACCGATACCAGGTGCTGCAGCAGCGCATCACCGCCGGCATGGCCATGCACGTCGTTGGTCTGGTGGAAATCATCCAGGTCGATCACCGCCAGCCCCAGCGGCGTGTTGTTGCGTGAGGCACGGGCCAGTTCGCGTTGCAGCAGTTCATCCAGCCCACGCCGGTTCAGCGCCTGTGTGAGTGGGTCGATGCGGGCCAGGTCACCGGCTTCACGCAGTTCCTGTTCCAGTTCGGTGATGCGCTGTTCGGCGCGCTCCACTTCCTGCCGCGCGCTGGCCAGGTGGTCACGCGCCTGCGCGGCCTGCTGCTGCACCTTGCCGGTGTCATGCATCACTTCCTGCAGCAGGTGGTTGAGGTCGGCAATGCTGCGTGCTTCGCGCAGCTGCAACGCGTAGCTGCCGATGCGGTCATGGTATTCACCGGTGCTGGCGGCCATGCCATCCATGCGTTCGATAAAGTCACCCATCAGGCTGCGCATCGCTGCCTTGGAATCGTCGATGCCCTGGCGCAGCAGGCCCTGCCTGTAGATCACTTCGCGCAGCTCGGCACGGGTGCGTTCCACTGCCTCGGCTTCCAGCGGCCCGGCCAGCAGCTGGCGCACGGCGGCGATCTGCCCCTGCAGCCAGCTGCGGTCATCCAGCAGCTCGCTTACGTTTTCCAGCAGCAGCGCGAACAGTTCCAGCAGCAGGGCCTGCTGTTCCTGCCAGCTTTCCGCGCGCACGCCCACCTGGTGGCCCAGTTCGCGCACGCCCTGCTCGATCGGCTCCAGCGCGGCGCCCGGCTGCCATTGCCGCAACTGCGCAGCCAGTGCCTGGGCCTGCTCGCGAAGGTCCGGGTCGTGCTGCAGCAGCGATACCACCGCACCGCCCAGCAGCAGGCGCAGCTGTTCGGACAGGCGCAGGCTGTCGGGCTGGCCATCGGGCGAATGCTGTTCGATGGTGCGGATGTACTTGTCGATCAGCTGGCGCATCGCCCGGCCGTAGCGCGGCCAGTCGGCGCTGGCCTGGGCCGACTGCAGTCGGTCGCCCATGTCGCCCAGTTCGCCAGGCAGGGTGGCCATGCCGTTGGCGAAGGCGGCCAGCAGCGGCTCGGGCGCGTCGGCAGCGGCAAACAGCTGCTGCAGGGCCACGCCTGTGCCGCCCTGCAGCACCACCCGGTCGCCACGGCCATCGTCGGCCACCGCGCGCACGCGTGCCGGCGGCCCCAGGGCGGTACCGGGGGCAGGGCGGTGGTCGGGCTGGTCCGTCATGGAAAAATCCTGGGGCTGGCAGGGGCTGGTGACAGCATATCGGCGCGGCCGGCGGCGGCTTGAACGGCTACGATGGGCGACAGGATGCCGCAGTGGAGGTGGGGATGCGCGTGATGTTGCTGGGGGCGACCGGCCTGGTGGGCGGGCTGGCCCTGCCGATGCTGCTGGACGACCCGCTGTGCCGCGCCGTGGTGGCCCCGACCCGGCGCCCGCTGGGCCTGAGCCACCCGAAACTGCACGCTCCCGTGCTGTCGTTCGATGCGCTGCCTGATGCGCCGGACTGGGCCCAGGTGGACACGGTGATCTGCGCGTTGGGCAGCACGATGGCCCAGGCGGGCAGCCGCGAGGCCTTCTACCGGATCGACCACGATTACCCGCTGGCGTTCGCCCGCCTGGCCCGCAGCCAGGGCGCACGCACCTTCGTGCTGAACTCCGCAGCCGGGGCCAACCCGGGGTCGGCCCTCTTCTACAACCGGGTGAAAGGTGAGCTGGAACGCGACCTGCGGGCGTTGGACTTCGCCTCGCTCACCCTGGTGCGGCCTGGCCTGATCGGCGGGCAGCGGCAGCAGGTGCGCCGTGGCGAACACTTTGCCCTGCAGGTGCTGGGGGCGTTGGGGCCGGTGCTGCCGCGGGCGTGGCGGATCAATCCGGCGCCCAGGATCGCCCGCGCGCTGGTGGATGCGGCGCTGGCGCCGCCGCCGGGCGAACACGTGGTGGCTTCGCGCGCGCTGGTCGGCTGATGTCGCGTTCGCTGCGCCTGACCCAGTTGCTGCAGGTCCTGCGCCGGTACCGCCGGCCGGTCTCCGGCCAGGCCTTGGCCGACGCGCTGGGTGTCAGCCTGCGCACGCTGTACCGCGATATCGAGGTGCTGCGTGAGCAGGGCGCCGATCTGCGCGGCGAGGCGGGCGTGGGTTACCAGCTGATGCCAGGCGATGTGCTGCCACCGATGACCTTGCCGCCGGCCGAGATCGATGCGCTGGTGCTGGGCCTGCGCTGGGTGGCCGCGCGTACCGAACCGGCGCTGGCCGAAGCGGCCCGCGATGCCCTGGCCCGCATCGCCCACGTGCTGCCGGCCGCACGCCGCGAAGCACTGCGTGACAGCGGCCTGCGGGTGGGCCCTTCGCGAGCGGCGGCCAAGGTATCGCCGGCGCGACTGCAGGCGGTACGCGAAGCGGTGGGCGCGCAGCAGCGGCTGCGGTTTGCCTATGAGGATGCTCACGGGCAGCGCACTGAGCGCGTGGTCTGGCCGTTCGCGCTGGGCTACTTCGATGAAGTGGTGGTGCTGGCGGCGTGGTGTGAGGGACGCGAGGACTTCCGCCATTTCCGCCTGGACCGCATCCGGCAGGTACGCACGCTGGAGGACCGCTACCTTGTGCCGCGCGCCACCCTGCTGCGGCGCTGGCAGAAGGCGCAGGGCATCGCCCCGGACTGGCTGGATCTTGCTGCTTCGTAGAGTCGAGCTTGCTCGACTGCTCTTCACAAAGATCAAGAGCAGTCGAGCAAGCTCGACTCTACCGGGGCAGGAGCAACTTCCGGAGCACGCTCGACACTGCTGACAGGATCTGTCAGCAGGGGGGTACCACCCTGAGCGCTCCCAACAACGGAGGTTCCCCATGTTCAAGCCCAGCACCCTGCTGCAGTATGTGCGCGATGTCGCTGCCAGTGCCATGTTCTACAGCGGCATCCTCGGTACACCCCCGGTTGAACAGTCGCCCGGGTTCGCCCTGTTCCTGCTGGGCGATGGCGCCGCCCTGGGCCTGTGGCAGCGCGATGGCGTGCTGCCACCAGTTACCGCCGAAGCGGGCGCGGCCGAGTTGGCGATGGTGGTCGCCAACGCTGCTGAAGTGCAGCAGCTGCACGATGCATGGCGCGGGCTGGGGGTGCAGATCACCCAGGCGCCGGTCACCCTGGAATTCGGCCACACCTTCGTCGGCGTCGATCCCGATGGCCATCGCCTGCGTGTCTACAGCCGCGCCGAGGGCATGGTCGCTCGCGATTGAATCAGGGAGGGAGCCGCTACGTGCCGGCTCCTGGACCTACCCTTGCTTCTGCGCTGCTTCGATGACGATTGAAAATGTCTTGTCGTCTTCCGAATCCCACTCAACGGCCAGCTGGGCCAGCTCTCCGACCACATCGCGGCCGGGATTGGACCGCCTGAGTTCCTTGATGAACTGTCGGACCTGGCGCGGCGTTAGTTCACTGCCCGGATAGTTGAAGAGATTGAGCGCAGCATCTGAAGAGACGTCCAAGAGGTCGGGCGCGAGGATGGAATAGGCTTTGATGTAGAGGGAGAGCGGAATATCCGACAGGAAGTTCTCGGCTGCACGCATGATCGACGGGTCATGTGGCGGGTTCCGAACGAATTCCCTCATGACCGCAAGGACGACGTCTATCGACGGTGGTTTCGTCAGGGGTCTGTAGAAGTGGTTGGCGTATGCACGGTCACCTTCGTGGGTGACCGCAGCATCCGATAGCGTTGCCAGCGTCGTGATCCAGACGTCAGCGTCCAGCGGGGTAGCCGGTTCGGCGTGTCCTTGTTGATCGGCACTGGGGATGACCGCCCGGACGAAGGGCTCGCCGTTGCGCCATGACTGCAGACGGGATTCGATAATTGCGTACACCTGCTCCTGTTTGTCCCACATAGCGTCCGGCGAAGGCATGGCGTCTTGGGGGAACAGCGAGAAGAAGTCCGAAAAGTAGGGAGCTGTCGTGCAGAAGTAGCGAACGGTGAACTCCAGCAATTCCGGGTCGAACGCAGCGCCAGGGATTTCGTCCTGGAAGGCAGCTTCGATGCATGCCAGGGTATCTGCCGGCGAGGGGGCGGCTGCCACCGTAGAGCCGACCGATGCGTCAAGGAAAGCGTGATTTCGGGCGAGCCAGCGCAGGAAGATGATGCCAAGGACCCAGTTCGTGTCTGACGGATCCTCATCCCTCGTCAACCGTAGGAAGAATGGAGAGTCGCGGAAAGAATCATTGCCCGCCTTCATGAATTCTTCGAGTGTGGGTGGTGTCTCAGGCATGGAAACTCGACTTCTGCAGAGGGGCTCAATGCTATCGAGATACTCTTGGGAATCCATGCAACTATTCTCAAAATGCTCCCTTGCGCTCTCGCCCGATCGTCGGAGAGCCCAGTAGATCCACGCCATGCGTGGATGGAGCGCGAATGAGCAGCCATAAAAAAACGCCGGGCAGTGCCCGGCGTTTCTCCAATTCATGTGCCAACCAAGGTTGGCACCCACCGATCAGCTTGATCAGCTGGCCAGTGCCAGATCATCCATCATCGCGCGCAGGAAGCGGGCGGCTTCGCCCCCCGTAGCTGCGCGGTGGTCGAAGGTGACCGACAGCGGGATGACCTTGTGCGCTTCCACGCCACCCATCACCGGAGTCATCTGGTGGCGGGCACGCCCGGCACCGACGATGGCCACGCACGGCGGCACCACGACCGGGGTCGCGTAGCGGCCGGCGAACATGCCGAAGTTGGACAGCGAAATGGTGTAGCCGCTCAGTTCCGAGGCCGCGATCGAACGGGCTTCCACCTGCTCGCGCAGGCGGTTGACGCCTTCGCGGATGCCGCGTGCATCGAGCATGTCGGCGTTGCGCAGGGCCGGCACGAACAGACCGTCGTCGGTGTCCACGGCAATGCCGATGTCCACCTGGGCGTGCAGGGTGCGGGTCAGTGCTTCGCCATCGAACCAGGCGTTCATCGCCGGCACCTTCTGCGCGGCGACCACGATCGCACGCACCAGGCGGGCGGTGACGTCGTTGCCCGGCAGCCACGCGTGGATGTCGGCGTCGTCGTTCAGCGTGGTCGGCACGACTTTGCTGTGCGCGTCGGCCATCACCCGCGCCATGTTGCGGCGCACGCCCTTCAGCGGTTCCGGCTGGCCCTTGGCGACCACGCCCGGCGGCTGGGTGCGCATCGGCTTGCCGGCGGCGGACAGCGGGGTGCGGGCTTCGCTCTGCACCGGGGCGGCCACCTGCGCCGGGGCCGGCGCGGCATACGCGGCGGCAGCGGCCGGTGCCGGGGCGGCGCCCAGCTTGGCGGTGCCGTTGGCGGCGGCCTGCTTGACGTCGGCCATGGTCACCGCGCCATCGGCGCCGGTGGCGCGCACGCGGGCCAGGTCCACGCCCAGCTTGCGTGCGGTGGCACGCACGGCCGGCACGGCCTTGACGCCACCGACGGCCACGGCCTGTTCGGTGTGCACGGCGTTGGAGCTCTGCATGGCGCCGACCACGGTGCCGGCGTCATCGCGCTCGGCCTTTTCTTCGGCAGCCACCGGGGCGGCAGCAGCCGGCAGCGGCGGCGGGCTCGGTGCGGCCGGAGCCGCCGGGGCGTGCCCGTGGCTGTGGCCGGTGTCCTGGCCATCGGCGCGCTGCGGCAGGTTCGGGTCGATCTCGAAGCTGGCCAGCACCGCGCCGGTCGGGATGATGTCACCGGCGGCGCCGGACAGCTTCAGTACCTTTCCGGACACCGGCGAGGGCACTTCCACCACGGCCTTGGCGGTCTCCATCGACACCAGCGGCTCGTCCAGCTTGATCACATCGCCTTCCTTCACGAACCACTCGACGATGGTCGCGTCCGGCAGGCCTTCGCCCAGGTCGGGCAGGTTGAAGTTCTTGGTCTGGCTCATTTGCAGTTCTCTTCCAGCAGTTCCAGTTCGCGGGCCGGCAGCCAGCCCGTCGCGCCGTTGGCGCGCTCGGACCACCACCACCCACCATGTTCGTGGTGCAGCTTCACCATCTCGCCGTTTTCCACATCCAGCTCGCGGGCGTCGTAGTCGCGCAGGGCTTCGGCGCGACCATCGTCCAGCAGCTGCAACCAGGCGACGGGCGCCCATCCAGCGCGCCCATCGTTGGTGCGTACCCAGGCAAACGCCGGCCATTCCTCGTCACGTACACCGACTTCGACGATCTGGCCGGTGCGGAACCGGAGCGGGTTGGGATATTGGCTGCGGTAAGCCCCAAGGAGGCGCGCCCGCATGTCAGCCTGCCGCCACCGCGCGCTTGGCCGCGGTAACGATCCGGTCCACGCTGGGCAGGTACTTCATTTCCAGGCGGAACAGCGGAATGTGGGTGTCGTAGCCGGTGACGCGCTCGACCGGTGCCAGCAGGTCGTACAGCGATTCCTCGGCCAGGCGGGCGGCGATTTCCGCGCCGAAACCGGCGGTCTTCGGGGCTTCCTGCACGACCACGCAGCGGCCGGTCTTGGCCACCGATTCGGCGATGGTGGCGAAGTCCAGCGGACGCAGCGTGGCCACGTCGATGACTTCGGCGCTGATGCCTTCGCCGGCCAGCTTGTCGGCCGCTTCCAGTGCTTCCTTCACCTGTGCGCCCCAGGCCACCAGGGTCACGTCGGTGCCATCGCGCAGCACGAAGCACACGTCCAGCGGCAGGGCTTCGCCGTCATTGACGACCACTTCCTTGTACTGGCGGTAGATGCGCTTGGGCTCCATGTAGATCACCGGATCGGGATCGCGCATGGCGGCCAGCAGCAGGCCATAGGCACGCTGCGGGCTGGACGGCAGCACCACGCGCAGGCCCGGCACGTTGGTGAAGATCGATTCGTTGGCTTCGCTGTGGTGTTCCGGTGCGCGGATGCCACCGCCCCACGGCACGCGCAGCACCATCGGGCAGTGCAGGCGGCCACGGGTACGGGTACGCAGGCGCGCGGCGTGGCAGATGATGTGATCCACCATGGGGTAGACGAAGCCGTCGAACTGGGCTTCGGCCACCGGCTTCATGCCCTGTGCGGCCAGGCCGACGGTGAGGCCGGCGATGGTGGTTTCATCCAGCGGGGTGTCGAGGATGCGCTGTGAGCCGAAGCGCTGCTGCAGGCCGGCGGTGGCGCGGAACACGCCGCCGTTGACGCCCACGTCCTCGCCCAGCACCAGCACCGACGGGTCGTGTTCCAGCTCCCAGGCCAGGGCCTGGGTGATGGCTTCGATCAGGGTGATGGGGGTAGCGGTCATTGCGATGTCTCCACCGGCGACAGCGGCGCTGTCGGCGGCATTGGCCTGGGAAGCGGATGCGCCCGTCTTGATGTCATCCATGGCGCTGCTCCAGGGCAATGGCGGCCGCGCGCTGGGCCAGCAGGTCCGCCGGCGGGTCTGCGTAGAGGAAGTCGAACATGGCCTCGACCGGCTGCACCGGGGTGTTGAGGTACTGGTTCACTTCCTCGTCCACCTTGGCGGCGCACTGCTCCACCCAGGCCTTTTCCTCTTCTTCGCTCCACACGCCCTGGGCGGTGAGGTACTTGCGCAGGCGCAGCATCGGCTCACGGGTCCAGGCGTCCTTCACTTCGGCGTCGTCGCGGTAGCGGCGGGCGTCGTCGGCGGTGGTGTGGTCGGACAGGCGGTAGGTCATCAGTTCCAGCACGGTGCCGCCTTCGCCGGCCAGGCCGCGTTCGCGGGCCTGTTCCATTGCTGCCAGCACCGCGATCAGGTCATTGCCGTCCACCTGCAGGCAGTGCAGGCCACCGGCCAGGCCCTTCTGGGCCAGGGTTTCAGCGCCGGTCTGGGCCGAACGCGGCACCGAGATGGCCCAGCCGTTGTTGACGATGCACAGGATCAGCGGGAGCTTGTAGGCACCGGCGGAATTGAGCGCGGCATAGAAGTCGGTCTTGGAGCTGCCGCCATCGCCGCACACCGCCACCGCGATCTGCGGCTCGTTGTTGAGCTTGAACTTCAGCGCAGCGCCGGCAGCGTGCAGGCACTGGGTGGAAATCGGCACGCAGAACGGGAAGTCCTTCACCGCGTTGCCGGTGTAGTCGTTGCCGCGCTCGTCGCCGCCCCAGTACATCAGCACGTCGTACGGGCGCACGCCACGCATGAACATGGCGCCGTATTCGCGGTAGCTGGGCGCGAACACGTCGCCCACCTTCATCGCTGCGCCGATGCCGACGTGCGCGGCCTCGTGGCCCAGGCAGGCGGCATAGGTGCCGAGCTTGCCGGTGCGCTGCAGGGCGATGGATTTGCTGTCGAACGTGCGTACGTACAGCATCTGCTTGAACAGCGGCACCAGGACCTTGGGGTCGCGCAGCGACGCGGGCAGGTCGTCACGGACGAGCTTGCCGTCCGCGTCCAGGTACTGCAGGTATTCGATCTTGAACTCAGCGGCAACCGTCATTGCGTACTGCACCTTCGACAGAGAAGTTACAAATGATATGAATCGCCATGTTAAGGATTGCGTACGAAATAGCCTTCCTGCGGCGCAACACGGGGATTCCCCTTTGTACCCCTGGCGACGGCTCGGGGGCCAATAACAACAACGTATTCAGTCGTTGCTGCAAAGCATCAGAATACGCCTTCGGCTGACTGCCGGCGCAACGGCGCAAACGGTTCCACGCGCAAGCGCGGTTCCACAGGCCGACCGGACGCCCCGGTACGGTGCGGCGGCTGCCCGCGCGGCAGGCAACGCGCTACCCTTGCCGCCCCTGATCTGGTCCCGCCCATGTCCGTCGACAACAACCAACGCGATCTCGAAGCCGGCATCCACACCGACCTGCAGGGGCGGCTGACCTACGGCGGCTACCTGCGGCTGGACCAGCTGCTGGCCGCGCAGCAGCCGTTGTCCAACCCGCCGCACCACGACGAGATGCTCTTCATCATCCAGCACCAGACCTCGGAGCTGTGGCTGAAGCTGCTGGGCCATGAGCTGCGCGCGGCGATCGGCTTCCTGCAGCGCGATGAGGTCTGGCAGTGCCGCAAGGTGCTGGCCCGCAGCAAGCAGGTGCTGCGCCAGCTGACCGAGCAGTGGTCGGTGCTGGAAACGCTGACCCCGTCCGAATACATGGGCTTCCGCGACGTGCTGGGCCCGTCCTCGGGCTTCCAGTCGCTGCAGTACCGCTACATCGAGTTCCTGCTGGGCAACAAGAACGCGCAGATGCTGCAGGTGTTCGAGCACGACGTGGACGGCCAGGCGCAGCTGCGCACCGTGCTGGAAGCGCCGAGCCTGTACGAGGAATTCCTGAAGTACCTGGCGCGCTTCGGCCACGATATCCCCGACCTCTACCGCGACCGCGACTGGACCCAGCCGCACGTGTCCGATGACAGCCTGCAGCCGGTGTTCGCCCGCATCTACCAGGACACCGACCGCTACTGGCGCGAGTACTCGCTGTGCGAGGACCTGGTGGACCTGGAAACCGCCTTCCAGCTGTGGCGCTTCCGCCACATGCGCACCGTGATGCGGGTGATCGGCTTCAAGCGCGGCACCGGCGGTTCGTCCGGGGTGGGCTTCCTGCGACAGGCGCTGGAGCTGACCTTCTTCCCCGAGCTGTTCCAGGTGCGCACCAGCCTGCAGGCCGCGCCCCCGCCGGATACGCCCTGACCCCCATTCAGCGTGGCCGCTGGCGGCCGGCTGGATCGTTTCAGATGCAAGTTCAGCGAGCAGGTCGTGACCTGCCTCAAACGGCGTGTATTTGACGTGAACGCCGGAAGTCGGTGATCCTCGCGCGTTGCTCCAGCGCACATCGGATGTGCCGTCCATCCACCGAACCAGGAAACCCGCATGAGCCTAAACGCCACTGCGAACACCCCAGAGCCGGCGCTGCCGGACTTCAAGACCACGCTGGGCCACCCGCGCCCGCTGTGGATGCTGTTCATGACCGAGTTCTGGGAGCGCTTTGCGTTCTACGGCATCCGCTGGGCCTTGGTGCTGTACATCGTCTCGCAGTTCTACAGCGGCAATGCCGCCGGTGAAGGCGATGCCAGCCGCATCTACGGTGCCTACCTGGCCCTGGTGTACGCCGCGGCGATCTTCGGCGGCTACGTGGCCGACCGGGTGCTGGGGTACCAGCGTTCGATCCTGACCGGCGCGATCATCATGGCCGCCGGCCTGTTCATGATCTCGCTGCCGCAGGAGCACATCTTCAAGCTGGGCCTGGCCACGATCATCGTCGGCAACGGCCTGTTCAAGCCGAACATCTCCACCATGGTGGGCAAGCTGTACGGCCTGAAGGACGAACGCCGCGACTCCGGCTTCACCATCTTCTACATGGGCATCAACATCGGCGCGATGATCGCCCCGGTGCTGACCGAATGGCTGGCGCGCAAGGTGTTCGGCACCTCGGAAATGCCGTCGTACAAGGTTGTGTTCATTGCCTCGGGCGTGGGCATGCTGATCTCGCTGGTGTGGTTCTACATCGGTCGTGCCGGCCTGAAGGGCATCGGCGCACCGCCGGCCGGTGCCGAAGGCTTCGGCCGCATCATCATGGTGCTGGTCGGTGCCGTGGTCGCCATTCCGGTGGCCTACTTCCTGCTGGCCACCGGTGCTACCGCGCTGGCCTGGATCCTGGGTGCGATGTTCACCGCCCTGGCCATCCTGCTGCTGGTGGAAGGCATCCGCGAGGGCAAGGTGCAGCGCGACCGCGTGATCGCCATGCTGATCATCTTCGCCTTCAACGTGATGTTCTGGATGTTCTTCGAACAGGCGGGCAGCTCCTTCACCTTCCTGGCCGAAAACATCGTCAACCGCCAGTTGGGTGACTGGACCTTCCCGACCGCGTGGTTCCAGTCGGTGAACTCGGTGGCCATCATCACCCTGGCCCCGATCATTGCCTGGATCTGGGTGGCCATGGGCCGCGCCAATCCGTCCATCCCGCGCAAGTTCGGCCTGGGCCTGCTGTTCAACGGCGCGGCGTTCGCCCTGCTGATGTTCGCCCTGTCGCAGATGGTCGTGGACGGCAAGATTCCGTTCTGGACCCTGTTCATGGTCTACGTCATCCAGTCGGTGGGTGAGCTGTGCCTGTCGCCTATCGGCCTGTCGATGGTGACCAAGCTGGCCCCGGTGCGTCTGGTCGGCTTCGGCATGGGCGGCTGGTTCCTGTCCACCGGCATCGGCAACAACCTGTCGGGCATCTTCGCCGGCGCGGTGTCCGGTGAAGGCGGCATGACGATCGAATCGGCCCTGAAGGGGTATACCTTCGGCTTCTGGGCTCTGATCGGCTCCGGCGTGGTGCTCTTCCTGATCGCCCCGCTGATCAACAAGCTGATGCACGGCGTCAAGTAAATGAGAGGGTAGTGGGCATGCGTACAACGGTCGGTGGTGTGGTGGCAGTGATGTGTGCGGCGCTGATCGGCGCCTGTTCGCAACCCCCGCCCCCGGCCCCGGCCGAACCGACGCAGCCTGTGGATACCCGCCCCACCGAGCCACCGGTCGCTGACCCCAGCGAACCGGTGGCCTCGGGCAACACCCCGGCGGCCGCCGACATTGCCGCCATTGCTGGCCTGGGCGCGCAGTTCGACCCGGGCCGCAACCCGGCCGACGATCTGGAATCGGCCAAGGTCGAGGCCCAGCGCGGCAAGAAGCGCATCCTCCTGGAAGTGGGCAACGCCGACTGCGCGCCCTGCCAGGTGCTGGACGAGGCGGTGGAAGGCAACGGCGACCTGCGCCGCTTCCGCGATGCCAACTACGTCTGGGTAAAGGTCAACGACAGCCCCGCCAACCGCAACGCAGCCTTCCTCGGCCAGTTCCCGGCGATGGACGGCGACTACCCCTACCTGCTGGTGCTGGACGCCGATGGCACCCTGCTGGTGCCGCAGTCCACCGCGGACATGCACAAGGGCAAGACGGTGAACACCGCACGCGTGGAAGCGTTCCTCAAGCAGTGGGCCCCATCGCGCTGAGCGCACGCCCCCTGTAGTGCCGAGCCATGCTCGGCAGCGGCCGCCACAGTCCGCGCGCCGAAGGCCACGCCCCCTGTAGTGCCGAGCCATGCTCGGCAGCGGCCGCCACAGTCCGCGCGCCGAAGGCCACGCCCCCTGTAGTGCCGAGCTATGCTCGGCAGCGGCCGCCACAGTCCGCGCGCCGAAGGCCACGCCCCCTGTAGTGCCGAGCCATGCTCGGCAGCGGCCGCCACAGTCCGCGCGCCGAAGGCCACGCCCCCCTGTAGTGCCGAGCCATGCTCGGCAGCCGCCACCACAGTCCCCACGCCGAAGGCCGCGCCCCCTGTAGTGCCGAGCCATGCTCGGCAGCCGCCGCCACAGTCCCCACGCCGAAGGCCACGCCCCCCTGTAGTGCCGAGCCATGCTCGGCAGCCGCCACCACAGTCCCCACGCCGAAGGCCACGCCCCCTGTAGTGCCGAGCCATGCTCGGCAGCCGCCACCTCAGTCCCCACGCCGAAGGCCACGCACCCCTGTAGTGCCGAGCCATGCTCGGCAGCAGCCGCCACAGTCCGCGCGCCGAAGGCCACGCCCCCCTGTAGTGCCGAGCCATGCTCGGCAGCCACCACCACAGTCCCCACGCCGAAGGCCACGCCCCCTGTAGTGCCGAGCCATGCTCGACAGCCCGCCCGCCCTACAGAACCCCCTGCTGCGGCCGCTAACGGCAAGGACGTCAGTCGACAGGATCGTCGGCTGCCCCTACCGGAGCGCCCATGCACAGCGACCACGCCCAACGCCTGCCCGACACTGCCAGTGAACCGGCTGACGCGGCTGCACCCGAAGGCGTGAGCCTGCCGCCGCAGGAAGCCTTGCTGGATGACGCCAGCACCGGCGAAGACACCGTCGATCTCGCCCCACCGCGCCACCGCCTGCCGCAGATCGCGCTGCCGGACAACGTGGTGCTGAAGGGCGCGGTGCAGAAGCTGGTGGAACAGAAGGCCCGCCTGGACCGCTTGGCCGCCGATGGCCAGCTGGCCGGCCTGCTGCCGCCGGAGTGGCAGGGCAACGGGCTGCGCGCGATCGACTTGCCCAGCTTCGTGCAGGGCGTGCTGCCGTTCCTGCAGCCGGGCGAACGCGGCGAGACCGCACCGGCCCGCCTGCCGGTGCGCCACGTGCTGGGCGACGACAGCCGTTGGGGCGTGCACGACGTGACCGAACCGAAGTCGCTGGCCTGGTACCTGGCCAGTGATGACCGCGCCACCGCCGGCAGCAAGGACGTGGCCGAGGCCTACCTGGTCGGCGCGCTGGGCCTGGCATGGATGCAGGAAGGGCGCAGCCGCCCGGGCTTCCTGCGCGCGATGGACCAGGACAGCCTGGCCGCGCGAGTGACCATGCTGGGCTACCCGCCGCCCGGCGAACTGGCCCTGTACAGCGTGACCGCCCACGGTCAGGCGCAGATCTGGTGCGTTTATGGCCGGCGCAAGCTGCGCCCGCTGGTGGCGCCGTGGCTGAGCGTGCCGTTGCTGGCCGCCTACGGCGTACCGGCCCCGGTCGCCTGGCCCG
Organism: Stenotrophomonas maltophilia; assembly: GCF_047782825.1. Taxonomy (GTDB): domain Bacteria; phylum Pseudomonadota; class Gammaproteobacteria; order Xanthomonadales; family Xanthomonadaceae; genus Stenotrophomonas. The sequence continues at coordinate 3,680,982 of NZ_CP180589.1, forward strand.
GCAGCTTCCCGCCGGTGGATGCCGTGGCCGAAGCCATTGCCGCCGCCCGCCCAGGCAGGCTGCTGCCGGAAGTGGACCTGGGCAAGGTCGTGGCGAAGATCGCCGAAGACACCGCAGCGGACGCCTGGCAGCCGGTCAGCCTGCTGCAGCTCAACACCTGGTCGCCGCGCTGGACGTTCTTCCTGGGCACCTTCGTCGGCCTGCCGTCGCTGCTGCTGGTGGCCGCCGCCCTGGCCCTGCCGGGTGCGATTGAAGCCGCCACCGTGGCCGCCTCGCTGGGCTTTGCCGGCGGCGCCATTGCCGCCCTGGCCGTGCCGTGGATCCATGCGCGGCGCAAGCACCTGAGCTGAGCGCCGCGGTCACCGGCATCGCCGCCCCCCACGCAGGGCGTGGAGCTACTCCCGCACCACCCGCAACGCCGCCGCGTACGCCTTGGCGAAGCTGGTGAAATCGCGCAACCGGTTCAACGACAGCAGAAACCCGGGCGGGCAGGGCTTCAGGCGATGGTGTTCGAACCACGCATCGGCGATGGATTCCACCGTCGCCAGCGCCTCATCGATGCGTTGCAGATCACCGTCGTGATCGACAGCGGAAGGCACGGGCGCCGGATCTTTACGACGGCGGGGCTTGGACATGGCGCGGGATTCCTGCCTGGATCAACGGGCGTTCACTCCCGGCAACGGAGCCCCGCTGCCCGCCCACCCTCAAGCGCGACGCGCCGATTCGTCCAATAGGAAAAAGCACTCGATCGAAGCCGATTGATAGCCCAGCCCTGTCAAACAGCACCGAAACGAGCCAATCGCGAAACTTCAAGCGCTAGCCGCGTCATAACCAGCCGCAGCCAACCCAGTCCGTCCCGGCCGCCAAGCCCTAAAGAGTGCGCAGCAACCGTCACCGCAACGCCGCTTCACAAGCCGACCGCGACAAACCACAGGATCATCAGCAAGGGGTCAGAGCCCGTTGTGCAGCAACGCGATCCAACCCCGGATCACCCGACAGATCGCGTGAAACTGTCGAAGGCGGGGTGGGTCCGGTTGCAGGGGCGTGAGCCGCATGGATGCGGCGACCGAGCTTACATGGACGTACTTGCAGCGTCCCCTGCAGCCGGATCCACCCCGCCTCCCCAGGAAGCCAGCTTCTGCTGTTGAAGTTGCCGGCCAGCGGCCGGCACTACCGGGGACCGGGGCAGAGCCCCGGAAACAAACCCCTCAGACGCCTTCGCCCATCCGCTCCAGGCCATCCCCCGCCAACCGCAGGATCAGCTTCTCCAGCACCTGCTCTTCTTCCTCGCTCAGCACCGACATCAGCTTGCGGGTGATCTCGATCACCATCGGCGCGATCGTCTCGTACACCTCGAACCCCGCCGCCGACAGCGCCAGCACCGAACGCCGGCGATCATCGCCGTGTGTCTCACGCTTGATGAAACCGCGCTCCAGCAGCCGCGCCACCGCCCGGCTGACCGCCACCTTGTCCATCGCCGTGCGGTCGGAGACCTCACTGGCCGACGACCCCGGGTACAGCGCCAGGATGGTGATCACCCGCCACTCGGGAATGGCCAGGCCATAGCGGTCGCCATAGAGCTTGGCGATGTTGCCGCTCACGCGGTTGGACAGCACGCTCAGCCGGTACGGCAGGAACTGTTCCAGGTCGAGCAGGACGTGCGAGGCGCGCACGCGGGTGGAGGCGGGATCGGCTGGGCTCATGCTGCGGTGCACCTTGCTGGTGGTTTCAAGTGTAACTATAAGTGGTATGTCCGGACCCTGCATTCTCGCCGGGTCCACCCTAGCCCGCACCTGGTTTGTACCGATGCGGTACCGATTCGGAGCCACGCCATGAATACCGCAGTCCCGACCGCCTCGCACCCGAACCCCGGTATGCAGGTCACCACCTTCGAAAACCCGATGGGCATCGACGGCTTCGAGTTCGTCGAATTCGCCGCCCCGGCCGGCCGTGGCCAGGAGCTGCACGAGTACTTCCGCAAGATGGGCTTCAGCGCGGTGCTCAAGCACAAGCAGCGTCCGATTACCGTCTATCGCCAGGGCGACGTCAACTTCCTGGTCAACGAGGACCCCGATTCCTTCGCCGCCGACTTCGCCGAAAAGCACGGCCCCTGCGCCTGCGGCTTCGCCATCCGCTTCAAGAAGCCGGGCCAGGAGGTCTACCAGACCGCCCTGGGCAACGGCGCCGAAGCCATCGCTTTCAAGCCGGACAGCAAGGCCGTCAACGCCCCGGTCATCAAGGGCATCGGCGATTGCATGCTGTACCTGGTGGACCGCTACGGCAGCGCCGGCAGCGTCTTCGATGGCGACTACGAAGTGATCGCCGGTGCCGACCTGCACCCGGCCGGCTTCGGCCTGACCTTCATCGACCACCTGACCCACAACCTGTACTTCGGCAACATGCAGCAGTGGTCGGATTACTACGAGCGCCTGTTCAACTTCCGCGAGATCCGCTACTTCGACATCAAGGGCCTGAAGACCGGCCTGGTGTCCAAGGCGATGACCGCACCGGACGGCATCGTGCGCATCCCGCTGAACGAATCGTCCGACCCGAAGAGCCAGATCAACGAGTACCTGGACGCCTACAAGGGCGAGGGCATCCAGCACATCGCCTGCTTCACCGAAAACATCTACGAGACCGTTGAAGCGATGCGCGCGCAGGGCGTGGACTTCCTCGACACGCCGGAAACCTACTTCGACGTGATCGACCAGCGCGTGCCGAACCACGGTGAAGACGTGGCGCGCCTGGCGAAGAACAAGATCCTCATCGATGCCGATCCGGAAACCCACCAGCGCAAGCTGCTGCAGATCTTCACCCAGAACTGCATCGGCCCGATCTTCTTCGAGATCATCCAGCGCAAGGGCAACGAAGGCTTCGGCGAAGGCAACTTCACCGCGCTGTTTGAAAGCATCGAGCGCGACCAGATCCGCCGCGGCGTGCTGTAACGTTCATCGGCAGCGCCGGGCCACGCCCGGCGGCTGCTCACCCGTAGAGCCGAGCCATGCTCGGCTGCTTTCCGTTCCGGCATCGCGTTCCAGGAGCCACCATGTCCACCGCCCTCACCGCCCGCGGCTACCAGTCCGGTTTCGGCAACGAATTCGCCACCGAGGCCGTGGCCGGCGCGCTGCCGGTCGGGCAGAACTCGCCGCAGAAGGTGGCCCACGGCCTGTATGCCGAACAGCTGTCCGGCACTGCCTTCACCGCGCCGCGCGGCAGCAACCGCCGCAGCTGGCTGTACCGCATCCGCCCGGCGGTGACCCACGGCGAGTTCACCCCGTTCGCGCAGTCACGGCTGCAGTGCGATTTCGGCGCGCAGCCGGCCTCGCCCAACCAGCTGCGCTGGAGCCCGCTGCCGCTGCCGGAACTGCCGACCGATTTCGTCGAAGGCCTGTACACGATGGGCGGCAACGGCGCGCCCGACGCGCATGCCGGGGTCGGCATCCATCTGTACGCCGCCAACCGGGACATGGTGGGCCGCTACTTCTACAACGCCGATGGCGAACTGCTGATCGTGCCGCAGCTGGGCGGCCTGCGCCTGCTGACCGAAATGGGCGTGCTGGAGATCGAGCCGCAGCAGATCGCGGTCATCCCGCGCGGCGTGCGCTTCCGCGTGGAGCTGCCTGACGGCCCCAGCCGTGGCTACATCTGCGAAAACCATGGCGCGCTGCTGAAGCTGCCGGACCTGGGCCCGATCGGTGCCAACGGCCTGGCCAACCCGCGCGACTTCGAAACTCCGCACGCCGCGTTCGAGGATGTGGATGGTGATTTCGAGCTGATCGCCAAGTTCGACGGCCGCCTGTGGCGTGCGCCCATCGACCATTCGCCGCTGGATGTGGTGGCCTGGCACGGCAACTACGCACCGTACCGCTACGACCTGCGCCGCTTCAACACCATCGGCTCGATCAGCCACGATCACCCGGACCCGTCCATCTTCCTGGTCCTGCATTCGCCCAGTGATACGCCGGGTACCAGCAACATGGATTTCGCCATCTTCCCGCCGCGCTGGCTGGTGGCGCAGAACACGTTCCGCCCGCCGTGGTTCCACCGCAACATCGCCAGCGAGTTCATGGGCCTGGTGCACGGTGCCTACGACGCCAAGGCCGAAGGCTTCGTGCCGGGTGGCGCCTCGCTGCACAACTGCATGAGCGGCCATGGCCCGGATGCGCCCACCTTCGACAAGGCGTCCAATGCCGATCTGTCCAAGCCGGACGTGATCAAGGACACCATGGCCTTCATGTTCGAAACCCGCGCGGTGATCCGCCCGAGCGCGCAGGCCTTGGCTGCCGGCCACCGCCAAGGCGATTACCAGCAGTGCTGGAACGGCCTGCGCAACAATTTCCGTTGATTCACCGCATCCACGCATGGCGTGGATCTACTGGCGGGATGCGGCATCCACGCATGGCGTGGATCTACTGGCGGGATGCGGCATCCACGCATGGCGTGGATCTACTGGCGGGATGCGGCATCCACGCATGGCGTGGATCTACTGGCGGGATGCGGTATCCACGCATGGCGTGGGTCTACTGGCGGGATGCGGTATCCACGCATGGCGTGGATCTACGGGGCGATCCGGTCGTGATGGTGTAGATCCACGCCATGCGTGGATGCTTTGGCGACCTACGCCGTGGCCGCGAAGGCGTCGCAATGCTCCATCGGCAGCGCCTCCAGCAGGCGCTGTCGCACGCGCTGGCAGTAACCTTCCGACGTCATGCCCGGCAGCACCTGCAGCGCCGCCTGCAGTACACGCAGTACTTCGGTTTCCGCGCGGGCCTGCTGCAGGTCGCGGAACAGCGCGGCCGCCTGCGGGTGCCGCTGCATTTCCAGGATGCCCAGCAGGTAGATCCGCGCGGACACCAGCGAGCGGCGGCGCTCGACCGGCGCCGGTGCCGCGACGGGCGCAGGCACGGCAGGCGCGGGCGGGGGAGCGACACGTTGTGTCGTTTCCGGCATGGGAGGGGGCGCCGCTTTGGCCACCGGCCCGGTTTCCAGATAGCCGCCCTGGATCAGCTGGATCACCATTGCCGGTGCTTCCTGGCCCATCAGCCCGGTCAGGTCGGCGATGCTGCGCTGGCCATCGCACAGGATCAACAGCCGGCGCTGGCGCATGTCCAGCGGCGCACGGTGGGCCTGCAGCGCAGTTCGGGCGAGGTCGGTCTTGCGCGGTTGCATGGAAAGGACAGCCAAGTCGGTGCACGCCGAGCCTGAACGAGCGCCATGAAACGGCGATGACAATGCAGCGCCTGCACGCGCGCTGCGCTAGCGTGCCAGCACCCCGTGCCAAGGAACCGCACCCATGAAACACCTGCCCATCGCCGGCCTGCTGCTGTTGTCGCTGGCCGCCTGCAACCGCACCGCCGACGCCCCCGCCGAGGCCTCTGCCCCGGCCAAGGACACGGCCGCCGCCACCGCACCGGCCGATGCCGACCTGGCGCCGACGTCCCCGGCCGACCCGCGCACTGACAGCCCGGCGCGGCTGGATGGCTTCGGCGGTGCCCGCCTGGGTGCGTCCATCGCCGATGTGCGCAGTGGCTTCGGCGCGCCCCTGCAGGTCATGAACCTGGATGCGACCGGCAAGCCGCTGCCGGATAATGACAACGACGAAGAATGCTATTACCTGCGCCCGCAGGGGGCCGATGAGCCACGCCTGATGATCGAGGGCCGCAAGCTGGTGCGCTATGAGGTGTTCAGCACCGGCATCGTCGCACCGGGCGGCGGCAAGGTCGGCATGACCCTGGGCGAACTGCAGCTGCTGTACCCCGAGCGCGCCGACGTCGGTCCAGACAAGTACGACGACAATACCCAGCATCTGCGCGTGCGCCCGGCCCAGGAAGGCGCGGGCATCATCGATTTCGAGGTGGCACCCGACGGCAAGGTCAACGGCTGGCGGGTCGGCCAGACCCCGCAGGTGGATTACGTGGAAGGCTGCCTGTAACCACCACGACCGCGGCTCACCCGCAACGGGTGGGCCGCGCGTAGAATCGCGCCACGACCGCTGGGGAGTGCTCGATGATCGCCATCTCGATTGCCTGGTTCCTGCTTGGCCTGCTGCTGCTGGCGCTGGGCGGCGAATCCATCGTCAAGGCCGTGTCCGGCCTGGCCCAGCGCTTCGGCGCCAGCGCCTTCACTGCCGGCCTGCTGCTGCTCGGCGTGGCAACGTCGTTGCCGGAACTGGCGGTCAATGCGCGCGCGCTGGCCATGGGCCAGCCCGAGCTGGCGCTGGGCAACGCCATTGGCAGCAGCGTGGCCAATCTGGGCCTGACCTTGGCGTTGGCCGCCATCGCCGCGCCGCTGCTGCTGCGCGCGCGGCTGCAGGGGGTGCTGTGGTGGTCGCTGCTGGGCGCCGCCGTGCTGCTGATCGTGTTCGGCTTGGATGGGCGCCTGCAGCGCTGGGAAGCCGGCGTGCTGGTGGCTGCGTTCGTGCTGGTGCAGGCGGTGCTGCTGCGCCGGGGCCGCGCTGAAAGCGCCGAAGTGCAGGCGGCCATTGCCGAATCCGCACTGAGCCGTACCAGCCTGCCGTTGAACGTGCTGCGCGTGCTGTTCGCCGCCTTGACCCTGTACTGGGGCGCGCGCCTGGTGGTGGGTGCGGCGGCGGACTTCGGTACCGCGCTGGGCTGGACCCCGCTGCTGGTCGGCCTGCTGCCGGTGGCCATCGGCACGGCGCTGCCGGAAGTGGCCGCGGCCATCGCCGCCGCGCGGCGCGGCCATGGCGACATGGTGCTGGGCCACGTGCTGGGCTCCAGCGTGGTCAACCTGCTGCTGGTGATCGGCGCGATGGGCCTGCTGCAGCCGCTGGCCCTGCCGGCGTCCTTCGTGCGGCTTGAACTGCCGGCGCTGCTGGCCTTTGCCCTGGTGCTGTACCCGATGCTGCGCGGCGACCTGAAGATCAGCCGCGTTGAAGGCGCGGTGCTGCTGGGCGCATTCGTGGCGTGGCTGGGGCTGGAGATCGCCCTGGTCCTGTAGATCCACGCCATGCGTGGATATCGAGCCATGCCGGCCAGCGGCCGGCACCTACCGGTTCTGCGTGGCGTCCTCTTCCCGCGCCGGTTCCGGCGGCGGCAGCTGCTCTTCCTTGGCGCGCTCGTTGCCGGGCAGGCTGGGGCGGGTTTCCATCAACAGCGACAGCGCGGCCTTGGCCATCATGTGTGCGCTGATGGGGGCGGTGATGAACAGGAACACGGTGATCAGCAGCTCGCGCGGCTGCGGGTCCTGGCCCAGGAAGATGTGGTAGCAGACCGAGCACACCAGCACGCAGCCCACGCCCAGCGTGCTGGCCTTGGTGGGCGCATGCAGGCGCTTGAAGAACGTCGACAGTTTCACCAGCCCCAGTGCGCCGACCAGGATGAAGAAGCAGCCAAACAGCAGCAGCACCGACAGGGCGATCTGGATGAAGGTGATCATTCGACAATGTCCCGGCGCAGCACGAACTTGCTCAGCACCACGGTGCTGCCGAAACCGAGCATGGCAATGACCAGGGCCGCTTCGAAGTAGATGGCCGAGTTCAGGTACATGCCGAACAGCATCAGTTCGGCGATGGCGGTGACCGACAAGGTGTCCAGCGCCAGGATACGGTCGGGCACGGTCGGCCCGCGCAGCAGGCGCCAGGTGGCCAGCAGCATGGCCAGGCCGACCACGTGCATGCACACCACCAGGGTGGTCTGGATGATCTGGAATCCAGTCATGGGAAGATCTCCATCAGCGGGGCTTCGTAACGGCGCTTGATCGTGTCGATCAGTTCCTGCGGGTCGTCCAGGTGCAGCACATGCACCAGCAGGTACCTGCGGTCATCGCTCAGGGCGGCCGACACGGTGCCCGGGGTCAGGGTGATCATGCTGGTCAGCGCGGCGATGCCGTGGATGTTGGCGATGTCCAGCGGCAACCAGATGAAGCCCGGGTGGATGTTCTTTTCCGGGCCCAGCACCTGGATGGCCACGCGGATGTTGGACATCAGGATGTCCCACAGGGTGACGAACAGCAGCTTGGGCACCGGCCGCAGCGTGCCGATGCGGGCGAATTCGCGGTCCAGGCGCGCGGCGAACAGCGGCACCACCACGCCCAGCAGCAGGCCCAGCAGGGCCTGGCCCAGGGTGAAGCTGTCGGACATCAGCAGCCAGAACGCCACCACCATCACGCTCAGTGCGGGCGAGGGGAAGACGCGGCGGCGGAGGGAACGCTTGGCGGTCATGGCTGGCGGATCTCCGGCGGGGTCGCGCGCAACTGCTGCACGTAGTCAACCGGCTGCAGCAGCTGGGCGGCGATGGCATCGGTGTGGCGCATCAGCGGCGCGGCGCCCAGGGTCATGCCCACGCCATAGGCCAGCAGCAGGCAGGCGGCATACAGTTCAATGCGGCGCAGCGGTGCCTTGCGCGGCGGCGGCGCGTCCGGGTCGGCTGCGGGCACACGCCAGAACAGACGGATGCCACCACGGGTCAGGCCCATGATGACCAGCAGGCTGCTGACCAGCACTGCCGTCCACACCGCGCCGGTGTATTGGGCGGGCATGCCGGCCAACAGCGCGGCCTTGGCCAGGAAGCCGGACAGCGGCGGCAGGCCGGCCACCGACACTGCCGCAATCAGGAACAGCACGGCCGGCGTTTCCTTGCCCGGCATCGGCGCCACCACTTCCTTGCGGTCGCTGGCGCCGCCACGGCGGCGGCGGATCAGGTCGGCCACCAGGAACAGCGCCGCCGCCACGAAGCTGCTGTGTGGCAGGTAGTACAGGCCCGCCGACAGCACCTTCGGGGTGCCCACCGAGAAAGCGATGAACAGCGTCGCCGCCGAGACGATGACCAGATAGGAGATCAGCACGCGCAGGCGCGCTGCGGCCAGTGCGCCCAGCCCGCCCAGCACCAGGGTGGCCACGCCGGCCCACAGCAGCCAGTCGCGGCCATAGCCGGCCATGGCCCCGGCATCCTCGCCGAACCACAGCATCTGCACGCGCAGCACGGCATACAGGCCGACCTTGGTCATGATCGCGAACAGCGCGGCCACCGCAGCCGGGGCACGGGCATAGGATTCGGGCAGCCACAGGTACAGCGGCATCAGTGCGGCCTTGGCGCAGAACACCAGCAGCAACAGGCCCATCGTGGCCTTCACCAGGGTCAGCTGTGCGGGCGGCACCTCGGCAATGCGCTGCGACAGCTCGGCCATGTTCAGCGAGCCCAGCGAGGCGTACAGCAGGCCCAGCGCGATCAGGAACAGGGTCGATGCGGTGACGTTGAACACCACGTAGTGCAGGCCGATGCGCATGCGCAGGCCACGGCCACCGCTGAGCAGCAGGCCGTAGGAGGCGATCAGCATCACCTCGAAGAACACGAACAGATTGAAGATGTCGCCGGTCAGGAACGCACCGTTCAGGCCCACCAGCTGGAACTGGAACAGCGCGTGGAAGTGCGGTGCGCGCCGGTCCCAGCCCGAGCAGGCATGCATCAGGCAGGGAATGGCCAGCAGCAGGGTGGTCAGCAGCATCCACGCCGACAGGCGGTCGGCCACCAGCGCGATGCCCAGCCGTGCCGGCCAGTCACCCAGCAGGTAGACGTTGATGTCGCCACCGGCGGTCTGCGCGAACAGCACGCCCACGGCCACGGCCAGCGCGGCCATGGCCGACCAGGCCACGCTGCGCTGCACCTTGGGCCCGTAGCGGCGGTGTTCGACGAACAGGGACAGCGCTGCGCCGAGCAGGGGAACCAGGATCGGCAGGATCACCAGATGGTTCATGCCTGGTCCTCGCCCCGACGCGGCGGTGCGTCTTCATCGGGTTCATGCGCATCCACGTGGTCGCTGTGGTTGTCGCTGCGGCTGCGCATGGCCAGCACGATGGTCACTGCGGTCATCGCGAAGGCGATGACGATGGCGGTCAGCACCAGCGCCTGCGGCAGCGGGTCGGTGTAGTTGCCCAGGTGGCTGTCCAGCCCATCCTGCAGCACCGGCGCCTTGCCCTGCACCACGCGGCCGCCGGCAAAGATCAGCAGGTTGGTGGCATAGGACAGGAAGGTCATGCCGAGGATCACATCGAAGCTGCGCGCGCGCAGCAGCAGGTAGATGCCGATGGCGGTCAGCACGCCGATCGCGGTGGCCAGGGCCAGTTCCATCAGTGCATCTCCCCGGTGCGGGCCGAACGGCGTTGCAGGTCGATCTCGCCTTTGCGCGCGCTGCGGGTGCGCGAAGGCTTCACGGTGGCCATCATCGACAGCATCAGCATGGCGCCACCGAATACCACCAGGTACACGCCGATGTCGAAACCAATGGCGCTGGCCAACGGCACATCGCCGATCAGCGGCAGGTGCAGGTCCAGGTGGCCACTGGTCAGGAACGGCACGCCGAACAGCATCGAGGCGCTGCCGCTGAGCAGGGCGATCAGCAGGCCCATGCCGATGCAGCGGATGTAGTCGAAGCCGAAGCGCGATTCCACCGAGGCGGTGCCCTGGATCACGTACTGGATCAGCAGCGGCACGGCCAGCACCAGGCCGGCGATGAAGCCGCCCCCGGGGGCGTTGTGGCCGCGCAGGAACAGGAAGATCGATACCGTCAGGGTGAGCGGGAACATGATCTGGGCCAGATCGGCCGGTACCGGCAGCTTGATCGGCGGGCCGGGCATGATCTGTTCCGGGGCCATGCGCGTGCGCCGCAGCAGGGCGTGCACGACCAGTGCGGCGATGCCGAACACGGTGATCTCGCCGAAGGTATCGAAGCCGCGGAAGTCGACCAGGATCACGTTGACCACGTTCTGGCCGTAGGCTTCCGGCAGGGCGCGGGCGAGCATCTCACCGGCCATGGTGTTCGGGGGCAGGGTCATCGCGCTGTAGGCCAGCGCGCCCAGGCCGGCGCCGGCGATGATCGCGATGACCGCATCGCGGCGCTTGCGCCAACGCGGCCGCTCCGGCCCGGACTGCGCGGGCAGGTAGTTCATGCCCAGCAGCATCAGCACCAGGGTCACCATTTCCACCAGCAGCTGGGTCAGGGCCAGGTCCGGCGCGGACAGGAACACGAAGGTCAGCGCCACCATCAGGCCGACGCCGCCCACCAGCAGCACCGCCAGCAGGCGCTGCTTGTAGATGCGCAGGGTGGCCACGGCGCAGGCCATCATCACCAGCCACAGCGCCCAGCCCAGCAGCGGGATCGGCTGCGGCCGGGTCCAGTTGGGCGAGGCCGGGTTGGCGATGTAGGGCGCGGCGGCCACGGTGATGGCCACCAGTACCAGGCCCAGCAGCATGCGCTGCAGGCTGCCGTTGGCAATGCCGTTGGTCAGGCGCATGGCCAGTGCGGAAACGGTGTCCAGCTGTGCGTGGAAGACGTTGCGGCCGGTGGCGGTGTTCTGCACGCCATGCAGGTTGATCAGCTTGCGCAGGCCGAAGTACAGGGCCACGCCGCCGACCACGCCCACCGCGCTCATCGCCAGCGGCAGGTTGAAACCGTGCCAGACCGACAGGCTGTATTCGGGCATGGCGCTGCCCAGGATGGAACCGGCCGCGGCGTGCAGCACCGGCGCCACGGTCAGCGCCGGGGCGATGCCCACCGCCACGCAGATCACCACCAGGATCTCCACCGGCACCTTCATCCAGCGCGGCGGCTCATGCGGTACACGGTCCAGATCGTGCGGCCCCGAGCCGAAGAAGGTGTCGTGTACGAAGCGCAGGCTGTAGGCCACGCCGAACACGCCGGCCAGCAGCGCGGCGATCGACACGGCCGTGCGCATGGTGCCGGGGCCGCCGCCGGCGGTCAGCGCCTCGGCAAACAGCATTTCCTTGGACAGGAAGCCGTTGAGCAGGGGAATGCCAGCCATCGCCAGCGAGGCGATGATCGCCAGCGCGCTGGTGAAGGGCATCAGCTTCCTCAGCCCGCCCAGCTTGCGCATGTCACGGGTGCCGGTCTCGTGGTCGATGATGCCGGCGGCCATGAACAGCGAGGCCTTGAACGTGGCGTGGTTGAGGATATGGAACACGCCGGCGACCACCGCCATCGGCGTGGACAGGCCGAACAGCAGGGTGATCAGGCCCAGGTGGGAAATGGTCGAGTAGGCCAGCAGGCCCTTCAGGTCGTGCTGGAAGATCGCGTTCCAGGCGCCGATCAGCAGGGTGAGCGCACCGATGCCGCTGACGGTATAGAAGAACAGGTCGCTGCCGGCCAGCGCCGGGTGCAGGCGTGCCAGCAGGAACACGCCGGCCTTCACCATGGTGGCCGAGTGCAGGTAGGCCGACACCGGGGTGGGCGCGGCCATCGCGTGCGGCAGCCAGAAGTGGAACGGGAACTGCGCGCTCTTGGTGAAGATGCCGGCCAGCACCAGGAACAGGGCATAGGGGTAGAGCGCACTGGCGCGGATCTGTTCGCCGGCGGCCAGCACCACGTCCAGGTCGAAGCTGCCCACGATGCGGCCGATCAGCAGCACGCCGCCGAGCAGGGCCAGGCCACCGCCGCCGGTGATCACCAGCGCCATGCGCGCGCCTTCGCGGGCGTCCTTGCGGTGCGACCAGAAGCCGATCAGCAGGAACGAGCTGATGCTGGTCAGTTCCCAGAACACCATCAACAGCAGCAGGTTGCCCGACAGCACCATGCCCAGCATGGCGCCCATGAACAGCAGCAGGTAGCAGTAGAAGCGGTGCGCGTTGTCCTGGCTGCTGAGGTAGTAGCGCGCATACAGCACCACCAGCGCGCCGATGCCCAGCACCATGCCGGCGAACATCCACGCCAGGCCGTCCAGGCGCAGGGCGAAATCCAGGCCGATCTGCGGCAGCCAGGGCACCAGGGTGCGCACCACCTGGCCATCAAGCACGGCCGGGGTCAGCCAGCCAAGGATGGCCAGCCCGCCCAACGGCGCCAGCGCCGCCAGCCAGGCAGCTGTCGAGCGCGGACTACGGGGGAAGGCCGCAACAGCCACTGCCATCAGGAACGGCAGGGCCAGCAGCAGGGGCAGGCTGGGGAGCATGCAGGGAATCCATGATTCACGAGCAGGTCATTGAGTCTAACAGTCAGCCAAATGTCGCCGAAACCCATGTAACGGCTACAAACGGCATGTAACGTGCGCTATTCATCTTTTTTTGCGGTGCGGCATGCCCAATCCGGGCCTTGCGGCGTGTGGTCGCCGGCTTTGCCGGATCGGCTCCCTACGCCCGCGCATGGGGCCCTGCGCGCCCACGTGGCAACGGCTGGGGGCTGCAAGAGCGACGCGCGCGCAGGCGATGGCCGCCTGTGCAACGCAGGCTGTCAGGTCGTTTGTGCAGCAGGGGTGAGGGGCGGGGCCCGTTCAGGAAACGGCGGTCCGGACTACCGCCTCGGTGGTCAGTAGCGCCAGTCGAGCTTGCGGTAGGCCTTGGCCATCACCCAGGCCGGGCCGATCAGCAGGTAGGTCAGGTCGGTCAGGAAGCTGGGCTTGCGGCCCTCGAACTTGTGGCCGATGAACTGTGCGATCCAGGCCACCACGAACACGCCCACCGCCAGCCAGAACAGGTTGTGCAGGCCGATTTCGGCCTCCAGCAGGCGGCACAGGCAGCCGAACACGAAGAACTGGATGAGCATGCCGATGCCCAGCGGGCGCGACAGTTTGTTGTAGAAGCACCAGGCGCTGAACATCGCGAAGGCCGCCCAGATGCCGTACTGGAACCAGGTGATCAGCGGCGGTACGCACCACAGCAGGGCCACCACCGACCACAGGATTGCCGGCACGGCCACCACGTGGATGCGCTGGTTGATCACGTTGCGGTGGTCGTCGGAATAGCTGGCGAAGTAGCGGTCGATCGGCCGCGCAAGCTGGGTGGTGGTCTGCATGCTGCCAGCATACTCCGGCCCGGGCCGGCAGTAGAGCCAGGCCATGCCTGGCTGCGGATTGGCCAGGGTTGCCGGCCAGCGGCCGGCACTACCCCGGGCCGGCAGTAGAGCCAGGCCATGCCCGGCTGCGGATTGGCCAAGGTTGCCGACCAGCGGCCGGCACTACCCCAAAATGAAACGCCCCCGGCCAGGCCGGGGGCGCAGGGGATCAATCGACGCTGATCCCGGCCAGGCGCTGCAGCGCCTCGGCGTACTTGGCGCGGGTGCGCTCGATGATCTCAGCCGGGATGGTCGGGCCCGGGGCGGTCTTGCCCCAGTCCAGCGTCTCCAGGTAATCGCGCACGAACTGCTTGTCGTAGCTCGGCGGGCTGGTACCCACTTCGTACTCGTCGGCCGGCCAGTAACGCGAGGAATCCGGCGTCAGCATCTCGTCCATGATGTACAGGCGGCCATCGGCGTCGGTACCGAACTCGAACTTGGTATCGGCCAGGATGATGCCGCGCTCGCGGGCGTAATCGGCAGCGAACTTGTAGATGCGCAGGGTGGCATCGCGCACGCGCTCGGCCAGATCGGCGCCGACCTGCTTCACCATCGCATCGAAATCGATGTTCTCGTCATGGTCGCCCACGGCGGCCTTGGTCGAGGGAGTGAAGATCGGCTCGGGCAACTGCTCGGCCTGGCGCAGGCCGTCGGGCAGGTCGATACCGCTCACCTTGCCGGTGCGCTGGTAGTCCTTCCAGCCGCTGCCGATCAGGTAGCCGCGGGCGATGGCTTCCACCGGCACCGGCTTCAGCTTGCGGGTGACCACCGCGCGCTTGGCGTACAGGGCCGGGTCTACGCCCTCGGGCAGCACGCTGGCCACGTCGATGCCGGTCAGGTGGTTGGGCATCAGGTGTGCGGTCTTGGCGAACCAGAAGTTGGACACCTGGCAGAGCATCTCGCCCTTGCCCGGGATCGGGTCGGGCAGGACCACGTCGAACGCCGACAGGCGGTCGGTGGCCACCATCAGCAGGTAGTCGCCCGGCGGGGTCCCTGCAGGCAGCCGCTCGCGCGGGATATCGAACACATCACGCACCTTGCCGCGATGGCGCAAGGGCAGGCCGGGGAGATCGGATTGCAACAGCGTGGTTGGCACGGGCACTCCTGGGGCGTTGTCGATACGGCTGCCCAGCGGACCCGGCGGGCCCGCTGACCAGCGGGCGGCCTAGTGTAAAGCGGTCCGGGCCCGCTGTGACGTAAAATGAGCGTCCATTTCGTCGGCCGACCCCGGAGCGCCATGCGCTGGTACGGAAAACTGCTCGGTTTCATCGCCGGCGCCCTGCTGTTCCGGCCCAATCCGCTGTTCGGGGCGGTCATCGGCCTGCTGCTCGGCCATGCCTTCGATTCGGACTGGTTCCGCCTGAACAAGGAAAACCCGTACCGCGAGCTGGGGCTGACCTCCGAGGCCACCGATGCCGAGGTCGAACGGGCCTACCGCAAGCTCATTTCCCAGTACCACCCCGACAAGCTCGGCGGCGCGGCCCCCGAGCTGCAGCAGCAGGCCGAGCAGAAGTCGCGGCGCATCAATGCCGCCTACGACCGCATCAAGACGCTGCGCAAGCGCTGACCCCTTTCCCTCGTCCCCAAGGCCCCGGCCATGTCCAACTGCCTCATCGCCCCGTCCATCCTGTCCGCCGATTTCGCCCGCCTGGGCGAGGAAGTGGACAACGTCCTGGCCGCCGGTGCGGACTGGGTCCACTTCGACGTGATGGACAACCATTACGTGCCCAACCTGACCATCGGCCCGATGGTCTGCCAGGCCCTGCGCAAGCACGGCGTGACCGCGCCCATCGACGTGCACCTGATGGTCGAGCCGGTGGACCGCATCATCCCGGACTTCGCCGAGGCCGGTGCCACCTACATCAGCTTCCACCCGGAGGCCAGCCGCCACCCGCACCGCACCATCCAGCTGATCCGTTCGCTGGGCTGCAAGCCGGGCCTGGTGCTGAACCCGGCCACCCCGGTGGACATCCTGGACTGGGTGCTGGATGACCTGGACCTGGTGCTGCTGATGTCGGTCAACCCGGGCTTCGGTGGCCAGGCCTTCATTCCCTCGGCGCTGGACAAGCTGCGCGTGGTCCGCCAGAAGATCGATGCCAGCGGCAAGGACATCCGCCTGGAGATCGACGGTGGCGTGAAGGCCGACAACATCGGCGCGATCGCCGCCGCCGGCGCCGATACTTTCGTGGCGGGCTCGGCCATCTTCAACGCCAAGACCAGCTACCAGGACGTGATCGCGCAGATGCGCGCGAATGTCGCTGCAGCGAGGGGCTGAGCCATGGGAACGGTGGCCGTGTTGAACATCCGCCCGGCCACCGTGGCCGATGCCGGTCTGATCCTGCAGTTCATCCGCGAACTTGCCATCTACGAGAAGGCCGAGCATTCGGTGCAGACCGATGAGATCGGCATTGCCGAAAGCCTGTTCGGCGCCGACGCCACCGCCCGCGCATTGATCTGCGAAGCCGACGGCGAGGCCATCGGCTATGCGGTGTACTTCTACAACTACTCTACCTGGCTGGGCCGCAAGGGGATCTACCTGGAAGACCTGTACGTCAGCCAGGAAAAGCGCGGGGCAGGTGCCGGCAAGGCGCTGCTGAAGTACATCGCGCGGCAGGCCGTGGCCGAGGGCTGCGGTCGCTTCGAATGGTCGGTGCTGGATTGGAACACCCCGGCCATCGAGTTCTACACCGCCGCCGGTGCCACGCCGCAGGACGAGTGGACCGTGTACCGGCTGCAGGGCCAGGCGCTGCACGATTTCGCCAACGGCTGAAGCAAAAAAAAAAGGCCGCGCCAAACACCGGCGCGGCCCTGCTGCATTCGTGGGAGGCTGATCCTGCCTCCATCCGTCTTCCCTGCTATGGCCTTCCATTCTCCGGGCCGGGCATGACACCCGCATGACACGCTGGTTGCGGCGGAGAACCACGCTGCGATGACCCATCCCACCCAGGACGTTCTGCTCGAAGACTGGTTCCTGTTCGCGGTCGAGGACGCGCTTGTCATCGACACGGACTTCATCAACGAGGAAGCGCGCGGGAACCTCTGCAGCTTCTCGCCCGCTGAGGGCTGCGAACCGGATGCTGGCGCGCTGGCGGCCTTCGTGCGCCGCGTGGCGGCGCATCGCGCTCTCGAGCTGGACGGCCATCCCATGCGTTTCTACTGCTGGCACGACGCGCAGGCGCGGCAGCTGCGGCTGAGCCTGGTGTCCACGGCGCACGGCCGGTTGCCGTTCGGTTGCGTGCACGAGACTACGCCCGATGTTGACTGCGTGGTACGCGCGATTGTGGAGCAGGACTGGCTGAATCCCTCTTATGGCGCGTACATCGACGTCGGCGAGGAGACCGCTCCGCAATCGCTGCAGGTGGCCGTCATCGCGCTGCCCTGAACGGTTGCCCGCGGCATTCACCGGCCGCGAACGCGCGATTGATAGCCTGTGCCACCCCCACTGGAAGCACCTGCATGACGACCCCGCGCTGGCGCCTGATACTCAACGGAAAATCCGCTGGCAATGACGACCTGCGCAATGCGGTTGGCCACTGGCGCGGGCAGGGCGTGCAGCTGGAAGTGCGGGTGACGTGGGAAGAAGGCGATGCCGAACGCTACGTGGCCGAAGCCATCGACCACGGCGTGGATGTGATCGTGGCGGCTGGCGGCGACGGTACGCTCAGTGCCGTCGCCGAGACCCTGGCCCATCGCGAAGAATCGGCCGACGCATTGCCGTCGCTGGCTCTGGTGCCGATGGGCACGGCCAACGATTTCGCCACCTCGGCCGGCATTCCCACCGAGCCCAAGGATGCGTTCGCACTGATCGCGCAGGCGCCGGCCAGGCCCATCGATCTGCTGCGCGTCGACGCCGATGGCAAGCGCTGGTGGTGCGCCAACCTGGCCAGCGGTGGCTTCGGGACCCAGGTGACGGTGGAAACCGATGCAGGCCTGAAGAAGATGCTGGGTGGGCTCGCGTATGTCATCACCGGCATCGCCAAGCTTGGCCGCATCGAGCCGATCAGCGCACGGTTGTCGGGACCGGATTTCGCCTGGGAAGGCGGCTTCATCGCCCTGGGTATCGGCAACGGCCGCCAGGCCGGCGGTGGCCAGCAGCTGTGCCCGCAGGCACTGATCGATGACGGCCTGCTGGACGTCACCGTAGTGCCCGAACTGGATGGCGAGGTGGCCGCAACCATTGGCCAGATGCTGACCGGTGGCAAGGAAGCGGCACTCGATCGCGTGGCGACCCGCGCGCAGCTGCCGTGGCTGCAGATCGACGCGCCGCAATCGTTGACGCTGAATCTGGATGGCGAGCCGGTGCAGGCGCAGCGCTTCCGCATCGACTGCGTGGCGGGCCGGGTGCGCATGCACCTGCCGGCGGACTGCGAGCTGCTTTCCGGCGGCTGAGCCGCAGCCTACAGCAGGGGGATGTCTTCTTCCCTGCTCGGGAACTTGAAGGCCTCGCGCTTCCTGCGGATGTGCTCTGGCATAGGCGGCCGCGGGATGTTGCGGTCAGCCAACCACTGTTGGCACTTCTTCTGCCAGGGCAGGTTGTCGGGCGTGGTGATTTCCCAATAGATGTCCTCGACCATCACCTGTCGAGGCGATTGGGTGGTTCCATCGATGGGTGGCAGGGAAATTGTCGGGTCGGCCCCATGTTCGAGCAACCAGTAGGCGTAATCGAACCCTCCTCTGCCTGTGTATAGGCTAAGAACGGTGTCGTTCTTGCCTAGGTTTGGTTCGTTGACGCGGGCCCCGTTTTCAACCAGAAGCTGGATATTCTTCCACTGGTTGCCGCTGATGAAAGCCTGATACATCAGCGTTTCATGGTTGGAGTTGCGTGTGTTCGGATCTCCTCCGTGCTTGAGCAGAGCATCGAGGAAGCGCGGGTCGTCCATTTTTGCCGCATAGACCATTGCGTTGTCGAAGTTGATCAACTGCCCGTTCATCTGCTTCGACTCGCGGGTGTTGGGGTCTGCGCCGACATCGAGCATCGAGCAGGACTTTGAGTCCTTCGATGCTGCGGGCTCGTAGCGGCCATGCGATCAGAGGAATTCCGTCGCGCGATGAAAAGGTCTTGTCCGGATCGACGCCTTCCTCTTTGACGATGTGACGTATGGCATCGGAGTCGCCGCTTTCGGCGGCAATCGCCAGCTGTAAAGCTCTGCCTTCGAAGTAGCCGTCAGCACCGTGTAGTGACTGCGGAACGCACGCCGAAAGAAGAATCAGAACTGTTGCCAGGAGGGTAGGCCGATCGAGATGTCGCAGGCGAACATCCATGTCAAAAATCCTTACAGCAGTGGGATATCTTCTTCCCTGGTCGGGAAACCAAATGCTTCACGCTTGTCCCGAATTCCCTTGGGCATGGGGGGGCGAGGTATGTTCCGTGCCATCAGCCATTGTTGGCACTTCTTCTGCCAGGGAAGCAGGTCGGGCGTAGTGATGCCCCAGTAGATGTGTTCGGCAACAAGCATACGGTCAGGTTCGCCGGTTGAGGACGTGAGCATTACAGTGGGATCAGCGCCATGCTCCAGGAGCCAGTAGGCATGCTCGAATGCCCCGCGAGTTGTATACCAGCTGATGACGGTGTCGGCACTGCCTCGATTCTGCTCGTTGACGTCAGCGCCGTTCTCGACCAGAAGTTTGACGTTTTCCCACTGATTGCCCGCAACGAACGCCTGAAACAAGAGGGTCTCGTTGGCAGAGTTGCGCGTGTTGGGGTCACCTCCGTGCTTCAGTAGAAGTTCGAGGAACCGGGGGTCGTCCATCTTGGCTGCGTAGACCATGGCGTTGTTGTAGCCAAGCCTGCGCCCGTCAACCGTCTTGTAGGCGCGTGCGTTCGGATCGGCACCGTTGTCCAGCAGCGCCTGTAATCCGTCGAGATTTCGCGCGCGGAGCGGCCAAGCCAGCAGGGGGATTCCGGCATCACGTGCGAAGATTCTGTCGGGATCTACACCGTCGTCTTTCATCAGTCGACGGATGGCATCTGAATCACCATTCTCAGTTGCTGCTGCGAGTTCCAGATCCTTCCCCGCAAAATACTGTTCTGCGCCATGGCTTGATGACAGCGCGCATCCGCTCGCTACCAGCAGCGCAGCACATAGTGAGATGAGGAGGATCTTCTTCACACTTCCAAATACATGAATGGGCATATTGAGTCCGCAGGCGCAGCTTGACGCGTGACATTAGCAAACGGTTCTGATAATCGATAACTGTCGGGATATTCCCGCCCGCAAGGTGAATGGAGTGTGTCATGACGGATCACGACATCGAGGCGCGCGTACGCGCAATCCAGGAGCAGCGCGAACTCGTGGGCCAACTACGAGCAAGTGGCAACGACACGCAGGCAGACCGTCTGCAGGAGACGTACCACGCGCGGGAGATGTCCGGGCTTGCCTCCGACGTGTATCAATCAGCCCGGCATTCCGGTGAGCCACCGGCAGGTTGGATCCGTGCAAGCACCGATCCGGCTGCATTGCGCACGGCGGGGATCGATCTGACCGACGACGCCATCCGTAAGATGCTGCAGCCGCCTGAGTCGGGTTTCCGCGCCGAGATCTACATCCCCGACAAGCGCGTCTTCGGCGAGGAGGCCAGACCCGTCGTGGTATACAAGGGATCCACGGGTGAGATTCTCGACCCGCTGGCGCCCAATGGAAAACGCGAATCCGGCGGTGAGGACTTCCTCAACAATGGTCAGCAGGGGATTGGCATGCGCAGCGACTACTATGATCGCGCGATGTCATTGGCGACACTGTTGAATGATCGCATTGGTAACAACTTCGAAATAGCCGGCCATTCTCTCGGCGGCGGCATGGCTTCCGCCGCTTCCGCCGTCACCGGCGCACGCGCCACCACGTTCAATGCCGCGGGCCTGCATCCGGCAACGCCATCGCGGTACGCCAAGGACAACGGCCTGCCGACCTTCGACACGCAGCAGACGGTGCACACCTACCAGACCACCGGTGAAGTGCTGAACGATGTGCAGAACGGCATGCACCGGCTCAGCGAGCAGCAGCGCCGCGGCTACGGCTTGCTGGCCAACGAGCTGGGCATGGTGCTGAAGGACCCGGTCATGCAGAAGGTCGTCGGCGAGAAGCTGCGCGAGATGCTGCCGCCAGGTGCGCAGACCGCTGCAGCACAGTTCATCGAGCAGCTGGCGACCCAACCGGGTCAGCAGGCGCTGCGCGATATTCCGCTTGCGGCTGGGCGCCTCGAACTGCTGCTCGAGGCCAGGACGCGCGATGCGCAGGGCGTGCTGGTTGACCGCCCGCATACCGCGGCACCCAGCCAGGTCGCGGAGCTCGCCGGCCCGATATCCACCGTGCTGCATTCCACTGCCGTCGGCATGCACATCGGCCGCCGGGCGGGCGAGCAGGTTGAAAAGGCAGGCGCCGTCGCCGCCCAGGTATTGGACAGAACCGGTGATGGCGTCGAACGCGGCTTGAAGACCGAAGGCATGGCCATCGGTCAGATGGTGAACATGGGCTCGGCCAGCCTGCAGGTGAGCACGCGCGCGGCCAGCACGGTGATCGCTTCGGGGCGCGAACTGACCGGCAGCATCGAAGCCACGGCGCACCGGGTGCACTCGCAGGCCGGTGCCGGTGGCTTGTCCGCACTGTCGTGGGTGGCTGGCCATATCGGCATGGACAAGGTGGCCGACAAGCTGACCAGGCAGGCCGAGGCCGTTCGCGACCAGGGTGAGCAACATGCGCAGCACGCGACAAAGCAGGCCCATGCCGCCGCCGCGGGCGTCCGCGCGACGGGCGACCGCGTAGCCGCCGCCATCAACCACGATGGGCAGTGGGTGGCGGGCAAGCTGCAGAACGGGTTTGCCACGGCAGGCGCGCATGTGGATCGCGGCTATGACTTCATGGCGTCCCACGTGAAAGGCATCACGGCCACAGCGCCGGTCACGCTGGCCACCGTGGGCGGTGCAACAGCGGGCGTCGTAACAGCGGCTGCCACGCACGTGCCGACCGGCAATCTGCCGCAGGACATCGTGAAACTGCACAACCTGGACCAGTCCGCACGCGTGGTTCGCGGGATCGGCGCGGCGTTCAGCGAGGCGACGGCCCGCCATGGCATGGACCCGACCGTCATTCCCAGCCTGGATTCGGCGCTGATCTCGCAGGAGGCCGCCGCGCGCAAACTGATCGAGCAGCAGCCGAGCATGGCGCCTGCCGGTGACGGCCGACCCGCCAGCCACACGCCAGAACCCGCGCCCCGGACAACGGGCATCGATCATCCCTCCCATGCCGGCAATCCCCTGTTCCTCGGCGCCCAAGCCGGCGTCCACGCCCTGGACCGCGCCCATAACCGGGTGCCCGACCTGCAGAGCGACCAGCTGGCTGGCGCGTTGGCGGCCCAGGCCAAGCGTGACGGGTTGGAGACCATCTCCCATGTGGTCCTCAGCGGCGACCATGCACGGGCCTTTGCCGTCGACACCGCCGACCTAAACGCCCCGCACCGGCGCCATGCGCATGTCGAGGTGGCCCAGGGCATGGCCCAGCCGCTGGCCGTGAGCACGGCCCAGGTGGATGCCCTCGTCGCTAACCGGTCCGCGGCCGTGGAACAGGGGCTGGCCCAGCAGCAGGTGCAGGAGTCGCAGGAGCAGGCGCGACGCATGGCCTGACCCGGTGCCCGGGCGCCGGGGTTTCACTCCCGGCGAAGCTGCGTTACAGTCATTGGGTGTCCAGCCTGACGACCCCGCATACCCTTTCTTCCGCACGCCGTTGGTGGCGATGGTGGCCCGTTGCCGTCGTCCGCCCCCATAACGCTGTGTCCCGGAAGGAAAGTCGTCTTGAATTCGCTCGCTCAGTTTCAGCAGCAGGCCGCTGAAGGCCACACCCATATCCCCGTCGTCCGCGAAGTGTTGTCCGACCTGGACACGCCGCTTTCGGTCTATCTGAAGCTCGCCGACGGCCCCAATACCTACCTGTTTGAATCCGTCGAAGGCGGCGAGCGCTTTGGTCGTTACTCGATCATCGGCCTGCCGGCGCGCCGCGTGTATGCCTTCCACGGCCACACCCTGACCGTGCGTGAAGACGGCCAGGTGGTGGACACCCGCGAGGTGACCGACCCGTTCGCCGAGGTCGAGGCGCTGCGCAGCGCCCACTCGGTGCCGAAGCTGGATGGCCTGCCGGGCTTCACCGGTGGCCTGGTCGGCTGGTTCGGCTTTGAATGCATCGGCTACATCGAGCCACGTCTGGCCCCGCCGGCTAACCGCGATGAGCTGGGCACGCCGGACATCCTGCTGCTGGATTCCAACGAACTGGCGGTGTTCGACAACCTCAAGGGCCGTCTGTACCTGATCGTGCACGCCGACCCGCGTGTCGAGGGTGCGTTCGAGCAGGCCCAGGCCCGCCTGGATGCGCTGACCGCCAAGCTGCGTGCGCCGGGTGCGGGCTATCCCGCGCCGCTGACCAGCGACGTGCTGGACGAATCCGATTTCATTTCCGGCTTCACCCGCGAAGGCTTCGTCGATGCGGTCCAGCGCAGCAAGGAATACATCCGCGCCGGCGACATCTTCCAGGTGGTGCTGAGCCAGCGCCTGAGCGTGCCGTTCAAGGCGCGCCCGGTGGACGTGTACCGCGCGCTGCGTGCACTGAACCCGTCGCCGTACATGTATTTCCTGGATGTGGGCGACCTGCAGGTGGTGGGTTCGTCACCGGAAATCCTGGTGCGCCTGCAGGATGGAGAAGTGACCGTGCGCCCGATCGCCGGCACCCGCCCGCGCGGCGCCACCGTCGAACAGGACCTGGCGCTGGAAGCCGAACTGCTGGCCGATCCGAAGGAGCGCGCCGAGCACCTGATGCTGATCGACCTCGGCCGCAACGATGCCGGTCGCGTGTCCAAGGCCGGCACCGTGGAAGTGGGCGAGCAGTTCGTGATCGAACGCTACAGCCACGTCATGCACATCGTCAGCGAAGTGACCGGGCAGCTGCAGCCGGGCCTGAGCTACGCCGACGTGCTGCGCGCCACGTTCCCGGCCGGCACGGTCAGCGGCGCGCCTAAGATCCGCGCGCTGGAAGTGATCCGCGAGCTGGAGCCGATCAAGCGGAATGTCTACGCCGGCAGCATCGGCTACATCGGCTGGCACGGCGATGCCGATACCGCCATCGCCATCCGCACCGCGGTCATCAAGGATGGCCGCCTGTACGTGCAGGCTGGTGCCGGCATCGTCTACGACTCGGACCCGGACAAGGAATGGGACGAGACGATGAACAAGGGCCGCGCGCTGTTCCGTGCCGTCGCCCAGGCCGCCAAGGGCCTGTGAGCCTTCCCGTGCCGTGGCCCGCGCCGCGGCACCTTCCGCTGCTGTTCCCGTTCAAGACAAGGAGTACCGCATGAAGCTGCTGAGCGCATTGCTGTGGTCGTCGCTGCTGGCCACGATGGCCCCGTCTGCATGGGCGCAGGCCAACACCATTCCCTCGCAACCGCATCTGCTGGTGAAGGGGCAGGGTACCCGCACGGTCATGCCCGACCGGTTCGGCCTGCAGCTGAACATCGAAGAGACCGACATGGATGCCGATGCGGCGCGACGCCGCGTACAGGACAACGTCGCCCGTGTGCTGGCACTGTTCAGGCAGCACAAGGCGGTGGACGGCAGCGTACGCGCGGACAACCTGCGCATCGGCCCGGCAACGCGCTATGAGCAGAGCCGGCAGGTCTTCATCGGTACCCGCGTGTCGCGTCAGCTGCGTGCCAGCTTCGCCAGTGTGAAGGCGATGCAGGACGTGCTGGGTGCGCTGAAGGCCAATGAGAACGTGCAGGTCAGCAGTGTCGCCCCGACCTACTCGGACGAAGTGGCGCTGCGCCGCGAGCTCAAGGGCGAGGCTGCGGCCCAGACCCGCGAGTCCGCGCAGGGCCTGGCCAAAGCCTATGGCACCCAACTCCGTGGGCTGTACAGCATTTCCGATGTGGCGCCGAATTTCGCCTACGGCATCCAGGCAGGCAGCTGGCCCAGCCGTGGTGACCTGGTAACCCCGCCATCGCCGCCCGCGCCGGAGGCGCCGATGAACAGCATCGAGGGCACCGGTTCGAACGTACGCGAATCCATCGAAGCCGGCCCCATCACCTACACCGAAAACGTGTACGCCATTTTCCTGATAAGCGACGGAACCTGACCATGTTGTGGATGATCGACAACTACGACAGCTTCACCTACAACCTCGTGCAGTACCTGCAGACGCTGGGCGCCGAGGTGAAGGTGGTGCGCAACGATGCGATGAGCGTGGACGAGATCGCCGCGCAGAAACCCGAGCGCATCGTCATCTCGCCTGGCCCGTGCACGCCCAACGAAGCGGGCGTGTCGCTGGAGCTGATCCAGCGCCTGGGCCCGACCACGCCCATCCTCGGCGTCTGCCTGGGCCACCAGGGCATCGGCCAGGTGTACGGCGGAACGGTCATCCGCGCCGGCAACATCATGCACGGCAAGACCTCGCCCATCCGCCATGAAGGCAAGGGCGTGTTCGCCGGCCTGCCGGACCGTTACCAGGCCACCCGCTACCACTCGCTGGTGGTGGACAAGAACAGCCTGCCCGATGTGCTGGAAGTAACCGCCTGGACCGAGAACGACGACGGCTCGATCGAAGAGATCATGGGCCTGCGCCACCGCCAGTTCCCGGTGGAAGGCGTGCAGTTCCACCCCGAATCCATCCTCACCGAACACGGCCACGCCCTGCTGCGCAATTTCCTGCAGCGTCCGGCGGCCTGATCCAAGGAGCATTCCCATGAGCTTCTCCCCCCAGGAAGCCCTGCAGCGCACCATCGAACACCGCGAGATCTTCTTCGACGAAATGGTCGACCTGATGCGGCAGATCATGCGCGGCGACGTGTCGCCGATGATGACCGCCGCCATCCTCACCGGGCTGCGCGTGAAGAAGGAAACCATCGACGAGATCGCCGCGGCGGCCACGGTCATGCGTGAGTTCGCGCTGGCGGTGCCGGTGGCTGACAGCACCCACCTGGTCGATATCGTCGGCACCGGTGGCGATGGCTCGCACACCTTCAACATCTCCACCTGCGCGATGTTCGTCGCCGCTGCCGCCGGTGCGCGCGTGGCCAAGCACGGCAACCGCAGCGTGTCGTCCAAGTCCGGCAGTGCCGATGCAGTCGAAGCGCTGGGCGCGGCCATCGAGCTGCAGCCGGCGCAGGTGGCCGCTGCAATCGAGCAGACCGGTATCGGCTTCATGTTCGCGCCGATCCACCATCCGTCGATGAAGGTCGTGGCGCCGGTCCGCCGCGAGATGGGCGTACGCACCATCTTCAACATCCTGGGCCCGCTGACCAACCCGGCCAGCGCGCCGTCGGTGCTGATGGGCGTGTTCCACCCCGATCTGGTGGGCATCCAGGCACGCGTGCTGCGCGAGCTGGGCACCGAGCGCGCCATGGTGGTCTGGGGCCGCGACAACATGGACGAGATCTCGCTGGGCGCCGGCACCCTGGTGGGCGAGCTGCGCGATGGCAAGGTGCGCGAATACGAGATCCACCCGGAAGACTTCGGCATCGCCATGTCGGCCAGCCGCAACCTGCGCGTGGACAGCCCGGAGCAGTCCATCCAGATGCTGCGCGCGGTGCTGGACAACACGCCGGGCCCGGCGCTGGACATCGTCGCCCTGAACGCCGGTGCCGCCCTGTACGTGGCCGGCGTGGCCAGCGACATCGGCGACGGCCTGGCCCGTGCCCGTGCCGCCATCGCCAACGGCAGCGCCCGCCAGCGCCTGCAGCAGTACGTTGATACCACCCGCGCGCTGGTTGCCTGAGCGCGCGGTTCAGCCTGACCCACCCGATGGCCGATAATGGCCGTCCTCACCGCCCCCGCACCGAACCGACGACGATGAGCGACATCCTGCAGACGATCCTGGCCCGCAAGGCCGTAGAAGTGGCCCAGCGCCGCGCCCAGCGCCCGCTTGAGGCGCTGCAGGCCGCCGTGGCCAGCGCCCCGCCGGTACGTGGCTTCGTGCGCGCGTTGCAGGCGGCGGTGGCCAACGGTGACCCGGCGGTCATCGCCGAGGTGAAGAAGGCCAGCCCGTCCAAGGGCGTGATCCGCCCGGACTTCCGCCCGGCCGACATCGCCGTCAGCTACGAATTCGGCGGCGCCAGCTGCCTGTCGGTGCTGACCGACGTCGATTTCTTCCAGGGCGCCGACGCCTACCTGCAGCAGGCCCGCGAGGCCTGCACGCTGCCGGTGCTGCGCAAGGACTTCGTGATCGACGCCTACCAGGTGTACGAGGCGCGCGTGCTGGGCGCCGACTGCATCCTGCTGATCGTGGCCGCGCTGGACGACACCCAGCTGGCCACCCTGTCCGAACTGGCGCTGTCGCTGGGCATGGACGTGCTGGTGGAAGTGCATGACATCGACGAGCTGGAGCGCGCCCTGCAGGTGCCGGCGCCGATGATCGGCATCAACAACCGCAACCTGCGCACCTTCGAGGTGTCGCTGCAGACCACCCTGGACATGCAGAAGGCCGTGCCGCGCGACCGCCTGCTGGTGACCGAGAGCGGCATCCTCGGCCCGCAGGACGTGGCCCTGATGCGCGATGCCGGCATCCACGCCTTCCTGGTGGGCGAGGCCTTCATGCGCGTGGAAGAGCCGGGCGAGGGTCTGCGTCAGCTATTCTTCGCAGCATGACAACGCACTATCCAACGCCGCGCGAGGATGCGCCGCTGGTGGTCTTCGACTTCGACCACACCCTCTACGACGGCGATTCGGGCACCCACCTGTTCGCCTCGCTGATCAAGCGCAACCCGCTGCGCATGCTGGCCGCGCTGCTGGTCACCCCGATCGCCGGGCCGCTGGTGGCGATGCTGCCGACGCGGCGTACCGGCATTTCGGTCTATGTGTGGATCGGCAGCTTCGGCCTGCACCGGGCGCGTGACTTCAACAAGGTCATCGACGCCTACGTGCTGCGCAACGAAGCGCAGATGCGCGCCAAGCTGCTGCCGCAGGCGCTGGAGGTGTTCGCTGCGCACCGCGCCAAGGGGGACCGCGTGGTGGTCGCCACCGGCGCACCGCCGGAGCTGGCCCGTGCCATCCTGGCCTTCGTGGCCCACCAGGATGTACCGGTGATCGGCACCGAAGTCGGCCCGCGCCTGGGCGGGGTCGGCCCGACCCGGCACTGCCACAACGAAGAAAAGATGCGCATGCTGCGCGAGCGCGGCTACGGGCAGATCGATATCGCCTATTCGGACAGCACGGCCGACCTGCCGCTGCTGCTGGCCGCCAAGTCGCCGGTGGTGGTGAACCCCAAGCCGGGCAAGGTGGACTTCTTCCGCCGCGTGCTGCCGGCCGGTACCCGCATCCTCAACTGGGGTTGCGTGGACCGCGGCGGCGACAAGGCCTGATCCGAGCCTGTTGTAGAGCCGAGCCATGCTCGGCTGCTTCCCCACCAGAAGCAGCCGAGCATGGCTCTACAGGTCCTGTGCTCAGCGCCCCAGGTACCCGAACACCGCATGGCCGATCTGGAACAGGCTGATGCCCAGCACCAGCACGCCCACCGCGATCAGCACCCAGCGCTCCTTCAGCCGCTTCACCAGCAGCGCGGCCACGGGCGCGGCCATCATGCCGCCAATCAGCAGGCCGGCGACGATCTGCAGGTGCTGCAGCCCCATCGACAGCAGGAAGGTGGCTGAAACCGTCAGGGTGACCACGAATTCGGCGGCGTTCACCGTGCCGATGGTGGTGCGCGCCTGGCCGCCACGGGCGAGCAGGGTGGAGGTGGCCACCGGGCCCCAGCCGCCGCCGCCACTGGCGTCCAGGAAGCCAGCCACCAGGCCCAGTACTGGCACCCGCTTCACTTCGCCCTTGGGCATCAGCCGGCCGGCAGCGCGGGCCAGGATGATGATGGCCAGCACCAGCAGATAGAGATAGATCAGCGGGCGGATCACTTCGCCCGGCAGCTGGGTCAGCCCGTAGGCTCCGATGGCGCCGCCCAGTGCGCCGGGCAGGGCCAGGCGGAAGAACAGCCGGCGGTCGACATTGCCGGCCACCAGGTGCGATACGCCCGAGGCGCCGGTGGTGAACACCTCGGCGGTATGGATGGCTGCGCTGGCCTGCGCCGGCGGAATGCCCATGGCCAGCATCACCGACGATGACACCAGGCCAAAGGCCATGCCCAGGGCACCATCGACCAGCTGTGCGCCCAGGCCGATGAGGATGAACCACCAGAATTCGCTGCTCAGTTCCATGTACCGAGCCTAGCGGATGCAGGTGTGCGGGGCGTGCGATGGCATGTCGCACGTCCCCGGACCCGCCGGGCCATGCCCGGCGAACGCAGGTTTCTCAACGGGTTCCGTACAGCACCACGGTCTTGCCGCGGGCATGCAGCAGGCCATCGGTCTGCAGCTTCTTCAGCACGCGGCCGGCCATTTCACGCGAGCAGCCGACCAGGCGCGCCAGTTCCTGGCGCGACACGCGCAGCTGGCTGCCCTGCGGGTGGCTCATCGATTCCGGCTCCTGGGCCAGATCGTGCAGGGTGCGCACGATGCGGTCGGTCACATCCAGGAAGGCCAGGCGGCTGGCCTTGCGGCTGGTATCCAGCAGCCGCTTGGAAATCTGCTGGCCCAGCGCGTACAGCAGGCGCGGGGCATCGGCTGAGAGCGGGCCCAGGAACAGCTGGTGCAGGCGCTCGTAGCTGATTTCGGCCAGTTCACAGGCGGTACGCGTGCGCAGGATCACCTCGCGGCGGTCCGATTCCACGAACAGGCCCATCTCGCCGACGAACTCGCCAGCGCCGAAGTAGCCCAGCACCAGCTCACGGTCGTCATCTTCCTCGGCCATGATCGAGACCGAGCCGCTGATGACGTAATACAGGGTTCCCGCCGGGTCTCCAGGGCGGAAGACGTCGGTCCGGGTGGGGTAGCGCCGCCGGTGGCTGTGCGCCAGGAAGCGATCAATAGTTGCGATGTCCAAGGCCAATGGGCTGCTAGCTAGGCGCACGGTTGACACGATAGGGGCGCTCCCTCTGCGCATGAACGGATTCACAGGTTCGATGGCGGAGCTTAACCAGCGCACCTGTTAAGGGCAAATAGTGTGCCAGAGTCATCAGCACTTCACGTTCCCCCCAGCGACACTTTGCCTCATAATTCATCCTTTCCCTTCTTACACAGGAATCGACCGCCGTGGTCAAGCCGTTGCCTCGCCTGAGGCTGCAGGGTTTCAACAACCTCACCAAGGCGCTGAGCTTCAACATCTATGACGTGTGTTACGCGCGCACCGAAGAGGAGCGTCAGCGTTACATTGAATACATCGATGAAGAGTACAACGCCGACAGGCTGACTCAAATCTTGACCGATGTCGCCGAGATCATCGGCGCCAACATCCTGAACGTGGCCCGCCAGGACTACGATCCGCAGGGTGCTTCGGTGACGATCCTGATCTCCGAAGAGCCGGTGATCGACAAGAAGCAGGCCGGCAAGGAGCTGATCTCCGACGCCGTGGTCGCGCACATGGACAAGAGCCACATCACGGTCCATACCTACCCGGAAACCCATCCGCAGGAAGGCATTGCGACGTTCCGCGCCGACATCGACGTGGCCACCTGTGGCGTCATTTCGCCGCTGAAGGCCCTGAACTACCTGATCGAAAGCCTCGAGTCGGACATCGTGATCATGGACTACCGTGTCCGTGGCTTCACCCGCGATGTGAAGGGCAAGAAGCACTACATCGATCACAAGATCAATTCGATCCAGAACTTCCTGGCCAAGAACATCAAGTCGCGTTACGAGATGTTCGACGTCAACGTCTACCAGGAAAACATCTTCCACACGAAGATGCACCTGAAGGACTTCGACCTGGACCAGTACCTGTTCGAGGAAAAGGCCAAGAACCTGTCGTTCAAGGAACGCATGAAGATCGAAGCGCTGCTCAAGCGCGAGATCGAAGAGCTGTTCCACGGCCGCAACCTGTCCGAGTAAGACCCCGTGCGCGATGCCCCGCGGCATCGCCACCCAGGCGGGACGACCCGCCCCGTGGAACACGCGCTCTGCGCAAATGAAGTTCCACGGTGATGTACCGACCCACGGCCCGGTGTGAAAACACCGGGCCGTTTTGTTTTTCTTCAAAAAGGTAAGGAGCCCCCACCCATGCCCTGGATCTACCTGCTGCTGGCCGGCCTGTTCGAGATCGGTTTCGCCCTTGGAATGAAGTACTCCGAAGGCTTCAGCAAACCCCTGCCCACCGCCGCGACGGTGGTATCGGCCCTGATCAGCCTGTACCTGATGAGCCAGGCGATGAAGAGCATCCCGGTCGGCACGGCCTACGCCATCTGGACCGGCATCGGCGCCATGGGTGTGGCGGTGCTGGGCATCTTCCTGTTCAACGACAGCGCTTCGCCGGCCCGCCTGGCCTGCGTGGGCCTGATCGTGGCCGGCGTGATCGGCCTGAAGCTGGTGTCGCCCAACTGAAAGGTGGGGTCGGATCCTTTTCCCGATGGGAAAAGGCTCTGACCCCTGCAGGTGGCGCGATCCATCGTGGGGTCAGAGCCCTTTCCCGATGGGAAAGGGATCCGACCCCGGACTGGGCCTACAGCCGATAGGCGATGGTCTTCATCACCTTCGATGCCAGCGCCATCGCGCCCGGAATCGGGAAGGGCAGGCGGCGCGCGCCGGCCTGTTCAGCGTGGTCGGCGTGGCGGGCCTCGTCTTCCTTCATCACCCGGATGACCGCGCGGCTGCGCAGATCGCCGGCCGGCAGGTCGACCAGGTGCTCGTCCAGGTGGGCTTCCACCTGGTGCTCGGTTTCGACCACGAAGCCCAGGTTCCAGCCATCGCCGCGCAGCCCGGCCAGGGTGCCGATGGTGTAGCTGCCGGCGTACCACAGTGGGTTGAACAGGCTGGGGCGGCTGTCCAGCTCGGCCAGCCGGGTGGCGCACCAGGCCAGGTGATCGGTCTCTTCCTGGGCCGCTTCCAGCAGGTGTTCACGGGTGGCCGGGTCGCGGGCCACCGCGGCCTGGCCGAAGTACAGGCCCTGCGCGCAGACCTCGCCGACGTGGTTGATGCGCATCAGGCCCGCGGCGTGGCGGCGCTCGGCGCGGTCCATGCCGGGTTCGTCGGTCTCCGCAGCCGGGTAGGGGCGCGATGCCGGCGGGTTGCCGAACACCGTGTCCAGGGCGCGCTGCGCCTCGGTCAGCAGGTGGTCCAGCGGGGTGGTCTGGCGGAGCACGGTCATGGCGGCATGGGTGGGGCGGGGGACCCCCGATTCTCGCCCGGCCCCGGCCCCCTGCCAACCCGGTACAGGGGCTGGCTTGCACCCGGCGGCCGGGGTGAGTACAATCCCGCCTCTTACGTCTCACCTTTTCACAACGCGTGGCAGAGTTCCGGCGAGCCTTTCGCCGCAATGAGCCCGACCTAACCTAGAGTTCTTCATGAGCACTTTCACTGCCAAGAACGAGACCGTCCAGCGCGACTGGTACCTCGTCGACGCCGAGGGCAAGACCCTGGGCCGTCTCTGCACCGAGCTGGCCCGCCGTCTGCGTGGCAAGCACAAGCCGGTCTACACCCCCCACGTTGATACCGGCGACTACCTGGTCGTCATCAATGCAGAAAAGATTGTCGTCACCGGCAAGAAGCTGCAGGACAAGATGTATCACCGTTTCACCGGTTACATCGGCAACCTGAAGACCGAATCCCTGGCCCAGGCGCTGGAGCGTCACCCGGAGCGCGTCATCGAGACTGCCGTCAAGGGCATGCTGCCGAAGGGCCCGCTGGGTCGCCAGATGTACCGCAAGCTCAAGGTCTACGCCGGCACTGAGCATCCGCACGCCGCACAGCAGCCGCAGGTTCTGGATATCTAATCATGGCTATCACTCAAAACTACGGCACTGGCCGCCGCAAGTCCTCCACCGCTCGCGTGTTCCTGCGCAAGGGTTCGGGCAACATCACCGTCAATGGCCGTCCGCTGGACGAGTTCTTCGGTCGTGAGACCGCGCGCATGATCGTGCGCCAGCCGCTCGAGCTGACCAAGAACACCGAAAGCTTCGACATCCTGGTCACCGCCGCTGGCGGCGGCACCACCGGCCAGGCCGGTGCGATCCGTCTGGGCATCGCCCGTGCTCTGGTCGAGTACGACGAAACCCTGAAGTCCGAGCTGCGCAAGGCCGGCTTCATGACCCGTGACGCCCGTGAAGTCGAGCGTAAGAAGGTCGGTCTGCACAAGGCCCGCCGCGCCACCCAGTTCTCCAAGCGCTGATCCATCGCGCCTGGTTGGGCTCCTTTGGGAGCCCGCTGGTTGAAAAAGCAAAAGCCCGGCTTCGGCCGGGCTTTTGTCGTTCCGGGGTCGTGCATTTCCTGGCTGCCGGCCAGCGCCGGCACTACCCGTCTTTTTGCATGTCCGACCCCGGGGTTCTCTCTGGAGAGGAGCCCCCTTGATGTTCAAGGGGGCGCGCCGACAGGCGCGGGGATAAGGTGGAATGCGTGACCAAATTAAAAAGAAAAAGGCCTGATCTTTTGATCAGGCCTTTTTCTTTTTAATTTGGCTGCCCCTGATGGATTCGAACCACCGATGCCTGAGTCAGAGTCAGGTGCCTTACCGCTTGGCTAAGGGGCAATGTAACGTGGAACTATTTTCTCACTTTTCACGCTGAAAAACAACTTGATTTTCAGTGTGGTGGCTATGGGTGGACTCGAACCACCGACCCCAGCATTATGAGTGCTGTGCTCTAACCGGCTGAGCTACATAGCCTTGGTGAGCCCGCTATTCTGCTCATGTGTATCGGGCCTGTCAACACTTTTGTATCGTGCTTGTGGGCCGACAGACGGCATGGGATAGTCCCGACCAGTAGATTTTCTTAGGAGTCCGCATCGTGATCGATCCGGACGGCTATCGACCGAACGTCGGCATCGTGCTGATGCGGCAGGACGGGCAGGTGTTCTGGGCACGACGCGTGCGCCGGGATGGCTGGCAGTTCCCGCAGGGTGGGATGAACACCGACGAGACCCCGGTCGAGGCCATGTATCGTGAACTGCAGGAAGAGACCGGCCTGCTGCCCGAGCACGTTGAAGTGCTGGGGGCGACACCGGGCTGGCTGCGCTACAAGCTGCCGGCCCGGGCCATCCGTCGCAATGAGCGGCAGGTCTGCATCGGCCAGAAGCAGGTCTGGTTCCTGCTGCGCCTGACCGGCGATGAATCGCATGTGCGCCTGGACCATACCGACTCGCCCGAGTTCGACAACTGGCGTTGGGTGGATTTCTGGTACCCGGTCGAGCACGTGGTGATGTTCAAGCGCGGCGTCTATGCCCGCGCCCTGCGACACCTGGCGCCCCTGGCGCGGGGGGTGGCCGGGCAGGGGGTGACGGCCATGCCCAAGACCGCGGCCGAGGCCTGGATGCCGGGCAACACCGCCGGCCACGACCGCCCGCGCAAACGCCCGCGCAGCAAGGGCTACTGGCCCCGCAAGGCGCAGGGTGAGGGGCCGGCCACCTGAGCGGCTGAACGGTAGCGAGAATGGTTCAGGTCTCTGATTGACAACCATTCTCGTTTCCATTGGAATAGCGCTCAGGCCGCTTCTGGCCTGCCAGCCCGGTTCCCGCCTGTGTACGTCTGCATCTGCAACGGAGTCACCGACCACCAGATCCGCGAAGCCGCCAGCAATGGCGTCACCACGGTGGCCGAGCTGACCATGCGTACCGGTTGCGGCGCCACCTGCGGTTCCTGCCTGGACATGGCCGGCGACCTGCTGGCCAAGGCCATGGCCACCCACGACCTGCCGTTGCCGGTACTCGGCCTGCAGGCCGCCTGAGCCGCGCCTTCGCGGCGCGTTGACGCCGCCCCCGTTCTTCCTTCATTGCTGGCCGCACAGGCCAATGCGCACGATTCGCGTTCCTTCACGGGCGCGCGCAAGGCGCTAAAGTGCCTGCGTTTTCAGCGTGCAGGAGCATTCCCATGAAGGGCGATACCAAGGTCATCGAATTCCTCAACAAGGTCCTCTACAACGAGCTGACCGCGATCAACCAGTACTTCCTGCACGCCAAGATGCTGAAGAACTGGGGCATCAAGGAACTGGCCGAGCACGAGTACAAGGAATCGATCGACGAGATGAAGCATGCCGACATGCTCGCCGACCGCATCCTGTTCCTGGAAGGCCTGCCGAACTTCCAGGCACTGGGCAAGCTGCGCATCGGTGAAAACCCGACCGAGATCCTGCAGTGCGACCTGTCGCTCGAACGCGATGGTGTGGTGACCCTGCGCGAGGCTGTGGCCTATGCTGATTCGGTTGGCGACTACGTCAGCCGCCAGCTGTTCGTGAAGATCCTGGATTCGGAAGAAGAGCACATCGATTGGCTGGAAACCCAGCTGGACCTGATCGAGCGCATCGGCGAACCGAAGTACCTGCTGAGCAAGCTGGAAGAGTGATCCAGCGGCGCTGCGCCAGGCGCGTTCGCATGTAGAGTCGAGCAAGCTCGACGCTACCGTTCCTGGCCCAGGTAGCCGGTCAGCGCCACGCGCGCGCGGGCGAATTCGGCCACCAGCAGCGCCACCGCCACGGCGGGGCGCTGCAGGGTGCCGGCGCGGGCTTCGTGCTCGATCCGCCGCGCCACCGCCGACAGCGACAGCGCGCCGACATTGGCGCTGGAAGATTTCAGGCTGTGCGACAGCGCCTGCAGGCGCTCGATCTCGTCGCTCTGCGCGGCCTGCTGCAACTGCTGCACCATGCCCGGTGCGTCTTCCAGAAACACCGCGACGATCTGCAGCGCAGCGTCGCCGATCACCCCCCGCAGTTCCTCCAGCACGCTGCGGTCCAGCACCGGCTGCGGCGTAGGGACGGGCTCGGGCTCGGGCGCGGGAGGTGGAGTCGAGCCTGCTCGACTGTTTTCGGCAGGGTGGCAGTCGAGCAAGCTCGACGCTACAACCGTGGGGGCTTCGCCCCAGCGCTGCAACAACGCATGCAGCACTTCGCGGTTGATCGGCTTGGACAGGTAGCCGTCCATGCCGGCCTGCAGGCAGCGCTCGCGATCGCCGGCCATGGCATTGGCGGTCATCGCGATGACCGGCAGGCGCGCCCGGCCCTCCGCCATTTCCTCGCTGCGCCAGCGCCGCGTGGCCGCGTAGCCGTCCAGCACCGGCATCTGGCAGTCCATCAAGACCACATCGATGCCGCCTTCGCGCAGGGCTGCCAGTGCCTGTTCGCCATCGCCGGCATTGCGCACCTCGCACTGGAAGACCCGCAGCAACTGCTCGGCGACCATGCGGTTGACCGTGTTGTCTTCCACCAGCAGCACGCGCAGGCCCAGTGCGGGCAGCGCCTGCGGTGCCTGCCCATCCTCGGCCGCGGCCAGCAGCGCCGCAGGGCGTGCGCTGGCCGTCGGCACGGCCAGCAGGGCGTGCAGCATCGCGTCGCTGAAGTCTGCGGGCAGGCGCTGCTGGCGGTCGCGCTCGGGCAAGGGCTCGTGCTCGTGCTGCAGCCAGAGCACCTGCAGGGCGTCCTCGGCGCCGCGTTCGATCAGCGCACGCTGCAGCCCGGCATCTGCCGAACGGCGTTGCCGTGCATCCACCAGCAGCCACGCCGGTGCCGGCTGGCCCGGGCGCGGCGCCGAACGCAGGCGTTCGACCAGGGCATCGCGCTCGGCCACGGCCTGCACCTGCAGCCCATGGTGGGCGGCGATGCGTTGCACCCGTGCCTGCAGCGCCACGTCGGCGCTGTGCAGCAGCAGCGACGACGGCTCGCGCGCCAGCGCCGGCAGGTCGCCGGGAATCTTCAGCAGCGGAATCTCGAACCAGAACGTTGCGCCCTGGCCCGGCATGGACTGCACGCCGATCTGCCCATGCATCAGGTCGATGATGCGCTTGCAGATGGCCAGGCCCAGGCCCGTGCCGCCATACAGGCGGGTGGTCGAGGCATCGGCCTGGCTGAAGGACTGGAACAATCGCGCCTGCAGGCTCTGGTCGATGCCGATGCCGGTGTCGACCACTTCGAAACGCAGCTGGTGCTGCGCCGCGGCTTCGCCCAGGCGTTGCACGCGCAGCTGCACCTGGCCGCGGGCCGTGAACTTGATGGCATTGGCCAGCAGGTTGGTCAGCACCTGGCGCAGGCGTACCGGGTCGCCGCGCACCGGCAGGCGTACCGCCGGGTCCAGGTGCAGGCCCAGCAGCAGGCCCTTGGATTCCGCGGCGCGCTGCAGCAGCTGTACCACGCCGTCCAGCAGTTCGCGCAGGTTGAAGCTGGTGATCTCCAGTTCCAGCGCCTGCGCTTCCAGCCGCGAGTAATCCAGGATGTCATCGACGATGCGCAGCAGCTGCTGCGAACTGGCCGAGGCGGTGGCCAGCATCTGCCGCTGGTCATCGCCCAACGGGCCGCGTGCGATCAGGTCCAGCATCGGCAGGATGCCGTTGAGCGGGGTACGGATCTCGTGGCTCATGGTGGCCAGGAATTCACCCTTGGCCAGCGCGGCCGCCTCGGCGGCCTGCTTGGCCAGCAGCAGCTGCTGCTCCAGCTGGCCCTGGCGCTCGGTGGTGCGGCGCAGCTGGTCACGCTCGCTGGCCAGCACCGTGCGCTCGCGCTGCAGGGTGGCCAGTTCCTGGCCGCGCCTGCGCAGCCGCAGGCCCAGCGCCAGCGCCACGCCGGCCGCCAGCACCAGAGCCGCCAGCAGCGCGAGCGTCAGCGGCACTCAGAGCACCGCGTTGTGGAAGTCGAAGTTCAGGTCGCTGCCGGCCGACTGCACCATGTTGCCCTGGATGTAGTCCACGCCGCCCACCCACATGGCGGCGGCCGCCTGCGGGTCTTCGATCTGCTGGCCGATGATCTGCAGCCCGGCCGCATGGGCCTGCTCGATTGCCCGGCGCAGTTCCTCGCGCGTTTCCGGGTTGGTATGGCTGCTGGAAAAACGCGCGGCCATGCGCACGAACGACAGCGGCAGCTGGGTCAGCAGGGCATCGGCTTCACCGCCGGGCTCGAACTGGCTCAGGCAGAAGCGCACGCCCACGCTGGCCATGCGCTGGCAGAACTGCTGCAGCGGCACGGTGTGGATGAGCGCATCGGGCAGGCGCACGTCGATCACCAGTGCGCTGCCGGGCAGGTCGCGCTGCTGCAGCGATTCCAGCAGCCAATCGGCGAAGGCATCGCGCTGCAGGGTACGCAGTGACTGCGAGACGAACAGGTTCAGCGGCTGGGTGGCGTGGCGGTACAGGTCCAGCAGGCCCATCGCATGTTCCAGCACCTGCTGGTCCAGATCGGCGATGCGTCCAGCCGCTTCGGCCGCCGGAATCACCTGGCCGGCAGTCAGCACCGTGCCATCGGCCTGGCGCAGGCGCAGCAGCAGCTGGTACTGCGCGCTGCCGCCGCCGGCCACCGCCACGATGGGCTGGTAGGCCAGTTCCAGTTGGCCTTCCAGCAGAGCCAGATGTTCCTGCCCGGTCACCGCCTGGCGATGCACGTGGCCGGCCACACCGGCACTGAGCAGTCGCGCCTGCAGGGTGGTGCGTTCAATGGCTTCCAGCGCGCTGGAGGCATCGTCGAAGCCTGGCGACAGCGGCGCATAGCCGACCACGCCACGCAGGTGCACCGATTCATCGTCGCGGATCACGAACGCACGCGCGGACAGCTGCTCGCGCAGTGCAGCGGCGATCGCGTCCAGGCTGTCCTCGTCGGCATCGCGGGCCAGCAGCAGGAAGCTGTTGTCGTTCAGGCGCGCGAGCAGGTGCGGATGGCCGGCCTCGGCCAGACGCTGCCCGGCCTGCACCATCAGCCGTTCGAAGGCGGCGTAGCCGTAGCGCTCGCGCAGGCCGAGCGCGCTGGAGATTTCCACGAAGAAGACGCCGCCGCGGTCGCGGTGGGCCAGCGCCGTGTTGAGCTGCTGCAGGACGTGGTGGCGCGTGGGCAGGCCGGTTTCCGGGTTGCTGGTGGCGGGCGCGCCGCTGGCGCCGGGCAGGGTGGCGGCCTGCGCGCGCGCGCGGCGGATGCGGTTGGCCACGGCCGCGATCAGGTGGCGCGGGCGGATCGGCTTGCTCAGGTAATCGTCGGCGCCACTGTCGAGCACTTCGAACTGGCGTTCCGGGTCGGGGTCGCCGCTGAGGAATACGATCGGCAGCAGCTGCATGCCCGGCTGCTGGCGGATCATCGCGGTCAGCCGCATGCCGTCCAGGCCCGGCAGGTGCAGGTCCATCAGGATCAGGTCGGGATGCTGGTCGCGGATCGCCTGCTGCACGCCATCGGCGTCGGACAGCACCACCGCCTGCATGCCGGCGCCATGCAGCACGCTCTGCGCGAACAGGGCCTGGGCGCGGTCGTCTTCGACAATCAGCACGCGGTAGGGCGAATCGGCGGCCGGCGGCGGCTCGCTGCTGTTGCCCGCTTCCACCGGGGCCGGCGTGGCGCTGGAGGTGGGCGGCAACGGCGGCGGTGCCTGCAGGCCTGCGGCGGGGTCAGCCGGCGCCGCGGCGGCGCTCATGACAGCCGCGGTCGGCACGCTGGCCCAGCGCTGCCAATGGTCGGCCGGAGGGGTTTCTGCGCGTCCCGGGCGGGCGCCCGCGGGGGATTCGTTAGCGGCCATCGATGCTCCTGGTGTTCGCGGCCATTATGCGACAAGCCCGGCGTTC
This sequence comes from Stenotrophomonas maltophilia, assembly GCF_047782825.1. Classification (GTDB taxonomy): domain Bacteria; phylum Pseudomonadota; class Gammaproteobacteria; order Xanthomonadales; family Xanthomonadaceae; genus Stenotrophomonas. Next base: position 3,720,295 of record NZ_CP180589.1, read on the forward strand.
AGCCGGTACGCGGTTGTCCTGCATCGCCCTGTGTGGCGCCACGCGCCAGCCAGCGCACCCCCTTCCACAGGGCGCGCCAGACCAGCCACACCAGCAGCGCGCCGGCCAGGCTGCAGGCCAGCACCACCACCAGTGCGATCCACGGGTGGGCCAGGGCCAGCGCCAGGCCACCCACCACCACGGTGTCTTCGGCCGCCGAGGCGACCCAGTTGCTGGCCGGTTCCGGCGATGTGTTGAGCAGGGCGCGGGTACCGGCCTTCAGGCCATGGCTGGCCAGGGCCACGCCGGCGCCGGCCAGCAGGGTGCCGGTGCCCAGCTGGCCATCGGGCGAGAGTGTGGCGGCGGCCAGGAAGGCGCCGGCCGGTACCCGGGCCAGGGTCTGGACCAGATCCCAGATGGAGTCCACGCCGGGAATCTTGTCGGCGAAGAATTCGGCTACGGCCAGTGCCGCCGAGGTGCCCAGCACCCACCACGATTCGGTGGCCTGCAGGGCCGGCGGCAGGTCGACCCAGCCCAGCAGGCCGGCCAGGCCCACGCCGAACACGGTGAGGTAGACGCGGATGCCGGCCAGCCAGGCCAGCAGGATGCCGATCACGAACAGGTGGGCTTCGGTCATGGCGGGCTCCGGCGGCGGAACTGTGCGGGGTGCCACACTATCGGCGATGACGTGGCTGAACACCACTGGCCGGCGTCGGCCGGCACAGGGGAAAGCCGCCGTTCCTGTCATACACTAGCCCGTCGTTTGCTACAGGGGCCGTGCTGGTGTCGCCATTGCGAGTCCACGGAGACTACCCATGAACAACCGCCCACCCATGCGCGTACAGGTCCGCCTGCCCGGTGCCAAGCCGCCGCCGGTCGATCGGCGCCGCCTGCTGGTGATCGCCGGCATCTGGCTGCTCAGCCTGGTGCTGGCGGTGCTGGGCGGCTGCTGGCTGGGGGCGCCGCGCGATGCCCAGGGGCAGCGCCTGCAGGCCGCCGAAAAGCGCGCCGACACGGTGCAGGCGCAGCTGACCGAGCTGCGCCAGAAGCAGGCTACGCTGGAAGCGTCCGACCGCATCAGCCGCGCGGCCAACACCGAGGTGCAGTCCTCGCTGGCCGAGCGCGATGAAGAGATCGCCGGCCTGCGCGCCGACGTGGCCTTCTACGAGCGCCTGGTCGGGTCCACCAGCCAGCGCAAGGGCCTGAACACCCATTCGATCGAGTTCAGCCCCGAATCGGCCGGTACCTGGCAGTACGCCGTGGTGCTGACCCAGAACCTCAACCGCGGGGCGATCAGCCAGGGGCAGATGCGTTTCACCGTTGAAGGCGTCAAGAACGGCAAGCTGGCCACCATCAGCTGGGATGAGTTGCACCAGCGCAGCAAGGTACCGGGGCAGGACTACTCGTTCCGGTACTTCCAGCAACTCACCGGCAGCGTGATGCTGCCGGCTGACTTCACCCCGCAACGGGTGCGGGTGACATTGGGTAGTGGTGCGGGGGGCACCACGCAGGTATTCGACTGGAAACAGGCCGGCGCACCGGCCAGCAAAGGGGAGTAGGCAGATGTTTGGAAGCAGCAAATCCAGCCGTGATGGCCAACTGGTGGTGGATGCCCTGATCGGCAACCAGGTGGTGATCCGCGGTGATGTGGAATTCAGTGGCGGCCTGTACGTGGAAGGCCGCATCCATGGCAAGGTGATCGCCCAGGAAGGCGCCAGCGCGGCGACCCTGACGCTCGCCGAGCACGGCGTGATCGAAGGGGAGATCCGCGCCCACGTGGTGGTCATCAGCGGACGCCTGGACGGCGACGTGCATGCCACCGAAAAGGTCGAACTGACCCCGAGCGCCCGGGTGAACGGCAACGTCCACTACCAGGTGGTGGAAATGAACGCCGGTGCCCAGCTGAATGGCCGCCTGATCCACGCCAGCAGCCCGGTTGCGGCCCTGCCGGCACCGGAAGGCGAGGCCGAGGCCGAGGGTGAAGGCAAGGGTGGCAATGCCGCACGCCGCAAGCTGGCCGAGGCGATGGCTTGAAAGCCATCCCCGGCGCCCCCATGCTGACGGCATGAGCACGCTAGTTTCCCTGCCCGGCGCCACGCCGGCCGCCGCTCCCGACTACCAGTCGCTGGAGCGGCCGCTGAACTTCACCGAATCGGCCGCGGCCAAGGTGAAGGAACTGATCCAGGACGAGGGCAACCCCGACCTGTCCCTGCGCGTGTACATCGAAGGCGGTGGCTGTTCGGGCTTCCAGTACGGTTTCGAGTTCGACGAGAACCGCGCCGAGGATGACCTGGCGGTGCAGACCAGCGGCGTTACCCTGCTGGTCGACCCGCTCAGCCTGCAGTACCTGATGGGCGCCGAGGTGGATTACACCGAAAGCCTGACCGGTGCGCAGTTCGTGATCCGCAACCCGAATGCGAAGACCACCTGCGGCTGCGGCAGCAGCTTCAGCATGTAACTGCCGGGCGCGGGCATCCGCTGCCTGCATCCAGTAGATCCACGCCATGCGTGGATACGCGGTGCCTGCCCGCATCCGGTAGATCCACGCCATGCGTGGATACGCGGTGCCTGCCCGCATCCAGTAGATCCACGCCATGCGTGGATACGCGGTGCCTGCCCGCATCCGGTAGATCCACGCCATGCGTGGATACGCGGTGCCTGCCCGCATCCAGTAGATCCACGCCATGCGTGGATACGCGGTGTCTGCCCGCATCAGTAGATCCACGCCATGCGTGGATACGCGGTGCCTGCCCGCATTCAGTAGATCCACGCCATGCGTGGATACGCGGTGCCTGCCCACATCCAGTAGATCCACGCCATGCGTGGATACGCGGTGCCTGCGCGCGACACCGGCAGACTACGCACATCGCCGACCTTGCCACCTGCAGCGATTGGCGGCAGGCTTGTCGGATGCTCAATACTCCTTCGCCGCTTTCCGGTTTCGCCTTCGTGGCCGAGCCGCTGGAGCGCGCCGATGCCCTGCGCGACGATGCCGATGCACTGGCGCGCCTGTGGCCGGATGCGCGCATTCTTGTCCTGGACCAGGACGGCACCGCCTTCACCGGTGACGACGACCAGCCACTGGCGCTGACCGGCGCCGATATCGGCGGTGGGCCCGGCGCGGCCATTTTCCTGGGCCTGCGTGCCGGCCAGGCCTGGTTCTCGGTCGAAGCCGCCAACGTCACCCAGACCGCACCGCGCCGGCTCGACCTGCGCCAGGCCGCACTGCTGTGGACCGTGGCCGATGCCACCGCCTTCAGCTACGCCCGCGGCATGTCCTACTGGCACTCGCGCACCCGCTTCTGCGGTGTCTGCGGTGGCGCGGTGGCCTTCGCCCGCGGCGGTTTCGTCGGCCGCTGCCCGCAGTGTTCCACCGAGCATTACCCGCGGGTCGACCCGGCGGTGATCGTAGCCGTGGAAAACCAGGGCAGGCTGCTGCTGGGACGCCAGTCCAACTGGGCGCCGCGCCGCTACTCGGTGCTGGCCGGCTTCGTCGAACCCGGCGAGACCTTCGAACAGACCGTGGTGCGCGAGGTTCACGAGGAAAGCAAGGTGCGGGTGACCTCCTGTCAGTACCTGGGCTCGCAGCCGTGGCCCTTCCCCGGCGCGTTGATGGTGGGGTTCCGTGCGCAGGCGCAGGACGACGTGCCCACCGTGGATGGCGAACTGGAAGATGCGCGCTGGTTCACTGCCGATGAAGTGGGTGCGGCACTGGCGCGTGATGTCGAGGACGATGGCGAAGGCATCCGCCTGTCGCCGCCGATCTCGATCTCGCGGGGCCTGATCGAGCACTGGTACCGCCAGCAGCAGGGCTGAGGGCAGCGGCTGCACGCACGCGTGGTGCAGCCAGCATTGCCGCCACCTGAACACGCAGCGGGTTACAGTCAGGTTCACCGCTGAGGGTGCCGCTGCGACAGGTAAGGTAGCGGCGCCGAACGCTTGTTCGTAGGGAGACCTGCCGATGTTCACCACCCTGGTCGCCGTGTTGGTCGCACTGGCCCTGGGCCATGTCGCCCCGGCTGCTGCTGCCTCGCTGCGCCGTTTCGACGGCTTCCGGCGCTGGCTGGGCTGGCTGGACGCGCACGGTGGGCGGGCATGGCAGGGGCCGGCCGGCGTGGCGCTGGCGATCATTCCGTCGCTGCTGCTGATGGGCCTGCTGGCCTGGCTGCTGCACGGGGTGCTGTTCGGCCTGCCGGCGCTGCTGCTGGGCGTGCTGGTGCTGGCCTGGTGCTGGGGGCCGCGCGACCTGGACCGCGATATCGAAGCGATCATCGATGCGGACGACGCCGCAACGCGGCAGGCAGCCGTGCGCCACCTGCAGGCCGCCGGCGGCAGCCTGCGCGAGGATGTGCCGTCGCTGGTCGAGGCGACCGTGCTCAATGCGCTGCGGCGCTGGTTCGCGGTGCTGTTCTGGTTCCTGCTGCTGGGCCCGGTGGGTGCGCTGGCCTATCGCCTGTTGGCGTTGATGGCCGAAAGCCCGATGCGTGCACGCGTGCCGGTGGAGCCGCTGGCGCTGGCGCAGCGCCTGCTGGGCTGGATTGAATGGCCGGTCGCGCAGTTGATGGCGTTTTCGATGGCGCTGGTCGGCAATTTCGACACCGCGTGGAAAGCGTGGCGGCAGGCCCATGGCGAGCGCCTGGCTGGCGGCATTGGTTTCCTGGGTGTGGTGGCGCGGGCCAGCGTGAATGCCGAGCTGCGCGAGGAAGCGCATGACTACACCGAAGCCGGGTTGCTGCCGGTGTGGCAGCGGTTGCCGGACCTGCGTGATGCGATGAGCCTGGTGTGGCGGATGCTGCTGCTGTGGCTGGCGGTGTTGGCGGCGCTGGTGATTGCGGGGTGGGTGACGTAGGGGTTGCCTGCAGGGCTTGCAGCCCTGCACCTGCTGGAGCCAAAGCCAAAGCCAAAGCCAGAGCCAGAGCCGGATTGCTGGGGATGGCGGGGCGGTGTGGGACTGCAGGACACGCCGTGAACCCCCAGGCCGGCCCAGCCGCTGGCGGCTGGGCGTTCGGTCGCTTGCGAAGCAGTGCTTCGCAAGAAAAGCGCCCTCACCCATGGCGCCTGCGGTCCTGCACTCCCACACCGCCCCACCTCTGACAGTTGGCCGGTGGCCTGGGCCTGGGGTCGGATCCCTTCTGCAAAGCAGAAGGGCTCTGACCCCGGAATTGCGGGGCGTGGTGGTGAGGCTACGGGGTGAAGTCCAGGTAGTCTTCGTGCAGGCCTTGCACCAGGCGGCCGGTGGGTTCGTCGTTGGCGTCGGTTTCCATCAGCAGCCAGCCGGGCATGCCGTCTTCGCGCATGGCGGGGCCTTCGTCCACGGCCATCACAACGCTGTTGCCCAGTGCCTTGCCATAGGCATGCAGCAGCGCGTGCAGGGCCTGCGAATGCACCGCGCCGCGCAGTGTCGCCAGTGTCTGTTCCAGATCCGGGCGGTCGAACAACGCTTCGGACAGCGTGCCGTCCACATCGTCGGCCAGTGCGTGCACATCGCGCAGCATCAGGAAGCGTGCGAACTGCGGCAGGTTCTCGCCCAGTTCGCTGTTCACCCAGTCGCGGGGATCACTGCAGCCAGCAGCCTTCATGGCCGCGCTCAATTCATCACGTCGCTCACTCATCGCACCAGCATAGCCGAGCGAAGCGACCCGCTCCGCTTTTGCTCTTGCTCTTGCTCTTGCTCGCGCTTTTGATCTTCTTCTTCTTTCTTCCGTGGTGGACGCACACGGAAACTGTCAGAGGCCGGGCGGGTGGGTTGCGCAGGGGCGTGAGCCGCATGGATGCGGCGACCGAGCTTACATGGGTGAGGGCGCTTTGCTTGCGAAGCACGGCTTCGCAAGCGCCCGAACGCACAGCCGCCAGCGGCTGGGCCGGGCCCCGGAGGGGGACTTGCAGCGTCCCCTGCGCAGCCCACACCGCCCGGCCTGCGCCAGCATCAACCAGCGCCGCCCACCACGAGGGCCTCTGCCGTTGGCGGGAAAACTACACCGGCGCCAGTGCAGTAAACGGCGCCCACGGCAGATTGCGCAGCACCGCATACCCCGGCAACACCCACAACCAGAACATCGGGCTGGCCAGCACCCGCATCAACGGGTCCAGCACCTTCGGGCGCACGCCCGCCATGTTCAACAGCATCAGGAACAGGAACGGCAGGCTGATGACCAGCAGCGGGTTCATCGCCATCGCCCCGGGCAGGTCGAAATGGACCAGCGAATACAGGCAGCGCGTGCTGCCACAGCCCGGGCAGTAGAAGCCGGTCAGCGCATAGAGCGGGCAGCCCGGCAGCGGATTGCCGGACGCATACGGACTGACGTGGCGCAGCACCACGGCGGCGCCGGCGGCCAGCCCGGATGCGGCCAGCAGCGGCGCCCAGCGGGCCAGTCGGGAACGGACAGGTCGTGCGGACATGCAGGGAGTACGGGACCCGGCGCGTGGCCGGATCCCGTCGCAGGCATCAGTAGCTGCCGTTGCCGCCGCTCAGGGCGCCCAGGCCGCCGATGGCCATGATCAGGATGACGTACAGCACGCCGACGACCACAGCGGCGATGGCCGACCACATGGCCCACTTCTTGGCCTTCTCGGACGATTCCTGGGCACCGGCGATGTCACCGGCAGCCAGCTTGCCGTTCACCTGCGCCGCGTAGACGATCGACACGATGCCGGCCGGCAGGCAGCAGAACAGGGTGGACAGGATGGCCCAGACCAGATTGTTCGGGACCTGCGGGGTGGTGGTGTTCATGGTTCTAGCTCCTCGATGGGTGGTGGTGGTGAATCAATGGTCGGAAAGAGCGCCCAGAGCGGCCAGGCCGCCGAACAGCCCGAACCACAACAGCAACAGGATCGGCAGGGCCGCGGCCGAAGCCACCGCCCACCAACCCGCCTTGCGCGACGCAGCATAGGCCCCGGCCAGATCACCGGCCGCGCGGCGGCCGTCAACCTGCGAGGCATATACGATCGACACCACGCCCAGCGGCAGGCAGCAGAACAGCGTCGTCAGGATCGCCCAGACCAGATGGTTGGGGATATAGACCGGACGGCTGAGCGGTGGTGGTTGATTCAAAGCAAGACTCCATTCCTTGGCGGTCGATCTGTCGCAGACAGACCGAACCTCCCCCCTGTGGGTGCGTAATCTACCGCAACCGGCGCCGCATGTATGCGTTTACAGCCCCGCCACGCCTGGCCTGGCCGCGGACGGGGGTGTATCGGAACGGGCTCTGGGCCGCCGCGTTCGTGCGGAAATCCTCAGGCGTGATCGCCGCGCAGGGCACGCACCTGGGCTTCCAGCGTGGGCGCATCGGTGCTGTGGCCGTCCACGGCCGGGGCGGCCACCACCTGCACCGTGGCGCGGAACCGGCGCGGCACGCGCATGCGGCCCAGGCGCGTGTCGCGCCGGCTCCACATGCTCGACCACATGCCGCGCAGGGCCATCGGCACCACCGGCACCGGGCGCCGCTCGAGGATCTTTTCCACGCCGGATTTGAACGGCGCCATCGTGCCGTCCCTGGTCAGCGCGCCCTCGGGGAAGATGCAGACCAGTTCACCTTCGGCCAGCGCCGCATCAATTTCATCGAACGCGCGCTGCATCAGTGCCGGGTCTTCGCGGGCACCGGCGATGGGAATGGCCTTGGCCGTGCGGAAGATCCAGCGCATCACCGGAATATTGAAGATCTTGTAGTACATGACGAAGCGCACCGGGCGCGGAATCGTCGCCGACAGGATCAGCGCGTCCATGTAGCTGACGTGGTTGCAGACCAGCAACGCCGCCCCTTCGTCGGGCACGTTGGCTTCAATGCCATGCGGCCGCAGCCGGTACAGCGTGCGCACCATCACCCAGCTGAGGAAACGCATCAGGAATTCGGGGACGATGGTGAAGATGTAGATCGCCACGATGGCATTGGCGATGGCCAGGGCCAGGAACTGCTGCGGAATGGACCAGTGCAGCAGCTTGTGCGCGGCCAGCGACAGCAGGGCGGCGCCGACGATGAAACCGGAGTTCTGGATGTTCAGCGCGGCGAACACGCGCGACATCTGTGCTTTCGGCGTGCGGCTCTGGATCAGCGCGAACAGCGGCACCACGAACACGCCGGTGAACAGGCCGATGCCGACCAGGTCGATGACGATGCGGATGCTGCCCGGCTGCTGCAGGAAGGCCAGCACGCCCAGGTTCTGCACGGTGGCCTCGCCGGTACGCGCGAAGTACAGGTCCAGCAGGAAGGCGGTCATGCCGAACGCGCCCAGCGGCACCAGGCCGATTTCCACCGTGCGCGCCGACAGCTTCTCGCACAGCAGCGAGCCGACGCCGGTACCGACCGAGAACAGTGCCAGCGCGAACAGGTACAGCTTGGGTTCGCCGCCCAGGTTGGCCAGCGCGTAGTTGGGCAGCTGCGAGGTCAGCACGGTGCCGACGAACCAGAACCAGGACACACCCAGGATGGCGTTGCGCACGGCCTTCTGCTCGCGTGCCATGCGCAGCACGACCAGCGATTCGGGCAGCGGATTCCAGTTGATCTTCAGGCCGGGATCACCTGCGTCGACCTTGGGAATCATGCGCGCGGCGATGTTGCCGCAGATCGCCAGCGCGATGACCGCGGTGGCCGCCACGATCGGGCCATGGGCACCGGCCAGCAGGAACACCGAGCCGCCGATGATCATGCCCGACAGGATGGATATGGAGGTGCCCATCTCGACCAGGCCGTTGCCGCCGGTCAGTTCCTCCGGCTTCAGCACCGAAGGCAGCACCGAATACTTCACCGGGCCGAACAGGGTCGACTGCATGCCGGTACAGAACAGGGCCACCAGCAGGAAGGGCAGGTTCTCGGTGATGAAGCCGATGGCTGCCAGCGACATGATCACGATCTCCATGGTGGTGGTGATCACGATGAGCCGCGATTTTTCCAGCTTGTCGGCGATCTGTCCGGCCAGCGCCGAGAACAGGAAGTAGGGCAGGATGAAGATGGCCGGTGCCAGCGTGGTGTACAGCGAACGCTGCTCTTCGGAAACGCCCAGGTAGAACAGCAGGCCGATGATTGCCTGCCGGTACACGTTGTCATTGAAGGCGCCCAGGGCCTGGACGATGAAGAACGGCAGGAAGCGGCGCTGGCGCAGCAGGGCGAACTGGTTGTGACCGGACATGGAACCTCCTATGACCGGCGCAGACTAGCATTCCCGCCCCTCAGGCAGGGCAGTGGAGCACGCTCGACGCTGCGGCAGGTGCGGACGGTTGGCCCGCACCACCCGCGGCCTCAGACGATATCGTCGACCACGCCGCCGTCCACGCGCAGGGCGGCACCGGACGTCGCCGAGGCCTGCGCAGAGGCCAGGTAGACCACCATGTTGGCCACTTCCTCGACGGTGGCCGCGCGCTGGATCACCGACGCCGGGCGGTGGGCCATGACGAACTCACGGCCGATCTGCTCCAGCGGTTTGCCGCTGCGTGCGCGCTCTTCCTCGAACATCGCCGCGAAGCCGTCGGACAGGGTCGGGCCGGGCAGCACCGCGTTGACGGTGACGCCGCTGCCGGCCACGCGCTTGGCCAGACCGCGCGACAGCGACAGCTGCGCGGTTTTGCTGACCCCGTAATGGATCATGTCGGCCGGGATGTTGCGCGCCGATTCAGAGGAAATGAACAGCACCCGGCCCCAGCCGGCATCGACCATGGCCGGCAGCAGGGCGCGGGCCAGGCGCACGCCGGACATCACGTTGGTCTGCCAGTAGCGTTCCCAGGTGGCGTCGTCGGTGTCGAAGAAATCCTGCGGGCCGAAGATGCCGGCGTTGTTGACCAGGATGTCGATCTTCGGCAGGCCGGCCAGCAGGGTCTCCACGCCGGCGGCATCGGAGAGGTCGGCCGCCACGCCGATCACCTCGGCGCCGGGCACCGCGGCCAGCAGGCGCTGGCGCCCGCGCTCGGTGCTGTCGGCGCTGCGGCCGTTGATGACCACCGTGGCGCCGGCCGCGGCCAGCCCCTCGGCGATGGCCAGGCCGATGCCGGCGGTGGAGGCAGTGACCAGCGCAGTGCGGCCGCCAAGTTCGATCTTCATGGGGAGCATCCAGCAACGGGGGGATGGCCCAGTATCAACCCGGCGGCGTGATCGCGATGCAGCGCCAACTGCAACACGATGTTGCGCCGTCGGCAGCGCCGGGCCATGCCCGGCGGCACGGTGTCAGGTCAGGGTCGCCACCGCCTGGTTGGCCGCTGCGCGCACCTTCGGCAGCAGCCGCAGCACCAGCGCCATCTGCGTGCGGATCAGCTGCAGTTTCGGCGGCATGGCATCTTCGATCTGTTCCAGCTCGGCGGCCACCGCGCGATCGGCATCGTTGTCCTCCTCGCTGACCGGCTGCCGCGCGGTCAGCGCCGTGGCCAGCTGCTGCAGCGCCTTGCGTACGCGCTCACCGGCGGCCAGCGCCAGCGGATCGCCGGCGTAGCTGTCCACCTGGTCGCGGTGCGCGCCCAAGGCCGAAAGATGCCCAAGCAGGGTGTTGGACAGGGCCAGGAAGTGGAAGCCGGCGTCCAGGTTGCGGCGCACGTGGCCGGGCTCGCGCAGCATGTTCGACAGCGCGGTGGACAGCGCCGCGTCCGCGTTGTGCATGTCGCGGCGGGCGATGCGGTAGGCCAGGTCGTCGCGCATGCCGCTGCGGTACTGGCCCAGCACTGAATCCAGGTAGCGCGCGGCGGTATCCAGCACGCGTGCCAGCACCAGGTGCAGCTGCCGGCCCTGCCAGTCGGGCAGGATCAGGAACGCGGCTGCGGCGGCAATCGCACAGCCCAGCACCGTATCGACCATGCGCGGCACGATCAGCACGAAGCCATCGCCGATCAGGTTGAAGCAGGTCAGTGCCATCACCGTGATCGCCGCCGAGGCCACCAGGTAGCGGTCAGTGCGGGTGAAGAAGAACAGCAGCGCCGACAGCAGGGCGATCAGCAGCTGCACGTGCAGCTGCGGGAACAGCTGCAGCAGCGCCCAGGTCAGCACCAGGCCGGCCAGCGTGCCGACGATGCGCTGGGCCAGGCGCTGGCGGGTGGCACCGAAGTTGGGCCGGCACACGAACACGATGGTCAGCAGCACCCACGAGCCGTTCTGTGCATTGAACAGGCGGATGGCCACGAAGCCGGCGATCAGCGCCAGCGCCATGCGCAGGCCGTGGCGGAACAGCACCGACCCGGGGGTGAGCTGCTGGCGGATGCGCACGCCCATTTCGCGCAGGGTGTGCGGGTTGCTGTCGCGCAGGCGGGTATCGACGTTGTCCAGGCTGGCCTCGGAACGCTCGGCGTCCAGCAGGCGGCGTTCGATGCTGCGCAGGTTGTGCACCAGCAGATCCAGCGAACCGAGCAGGCGCTGCCACTGCGGGCGCTGCTGGTCGCGCAGGTAGGCCAGCGCATCGGCCAGGTCACGCCCGGCCTGCTGGTTGCTTTCGCCGTACACGAACGGGCGGCGCAGGCGGATCGCTTCACCCAGCCGCGCGCAGGCCTGGCCCTGCAGGTCGAGCAGGCGCTGGCAGCGGTACAGCACATCGCTGTGGAAGAACGCATCGACCAGATCGCCATACGGGTAGTGCGAAGAACTGGCGCGCTCGTGGAAATCCTGCGCCATGTAGTACAGGCGCAGGTACAGGCCGGAATTCACGCCGGGCCGGCCGGAGCGGCCGAAGCGGGCGAGGATCGCCGTCTTGGCCTCGTTCAGCGCACCGACCACGCGCCGGTTCTGTTCGGCCAGATCCAGCTGGCGGCGCTGCAGGTCAGCTTCGCGCACCGGTTCGAACAGGGTGGCCTTCAGCTGCAGGTAGCGGCCCAGTTCCACATACAGGCGCGCGACCCGTTCGCGCACCGGGCGGTTGGCGAACAGCGCCGTCCACAGGATCGACAGCAGGCCGTACCAGACGGCACCGGCCAGCAGGTGGCTGACCGCATCCAGGGCGCGCGCCAGATCGCCGGCACCGCCATGCTGTTCCAGCCCGATCATGGTGTAGATGGCCAGGGTGACCGTGGCCTGGGCGATGGAGGCATAGCGTTCGCCCAGCGCGCCCAGCAGGGTCAGGCTGAAGGTGGACAGTGCCAGTGCGCCGATGAACACCCACGGCAACGGGAACAGCCAGATGACCGAGGCGGCGGCGATGCAGAAGCACAGCAGCGACAGCAGTACCGCCTTGGTCCGGCCCCACCAGTTGTCATCGGTTTCGGCGATGGCGCTGGCGATAATGCCCAGAAACACGCCGGGCAGCGCCGGCAGCGCGTCCAGATGCCAGCACAGGCCCAGTGCCGCGGTGAGGGCGATGAACACACGCAGGCCATAGCTGGCCTTCTCATGGGCCCACAGGCGGCTGAAACGGGAATCGCGGGCGGACATGCAGGCTCGGGTGGCGGGATGCCCCCCATTATTGCGGTGCGCGCGTGAAATGGGGCGTTCGATGTGCGGACCAACCATCGAATACGGTAGCGCCGCGCCATGCGCGGCGGACAGGCAGAACCGCCGGGCATGGCCCGGCGCTACCGAAGCCGGTTACATCTCCCAGCGCACGCTCACCGCGAAGGTGCGCGGCAGGCCGACGCCCGCGTTCGACCAGTACCTGCGGTTGGCCAGGTTTTCCACGCTGGCACGCAGGGTGACCGGGTGCCCGGACGCCAGCAGGCGGTAGCCCACCCCGGCATTGACCAGAGTGTAGTCGGGCAGTTTCAGGGTGTTGTCCGCGTCGTACCAGACATCGCCGTAGTAGCGCACGGCGGCGTAGGTTTCCAGCCCATCCACCCACGGCAGCTGGTAGCTGGCATGCAGCACGCCACTCCAGCGGGCGGCGCCCACGGTGCGGTTGCCCTCCTGCGATGCGCTGGACGGCGACAGCTTGTCGTAGGTCGGGTCCAGCCAGGTCACGCCGCCGCCCAGGGTCAGCGCATCGGTCAGGTGCAGGTCGGCGCTGGCCTCCACGCCTTCGTAAAGGGTGATGCCATCCTGCACCAGGCGCAGCCCGGCATCGGTCTGCTGGTCGATGTTGGCACCGCGCTCCAGGAGGAACGCCGCCACGTTGGCGTTCCAGCGTGCGGCTTCCACCTTGGCGCCCACTTCGAACTGCTTGCTGATGGTCGGGTCCAGCACATCGCCGGCATTGATGTAGGAATTGCCCACGCGGCTGCCGGCTTCCAGCGATTCGATGTAGCTGGCGTACAGGGTGACGGCCTCGCTGGGCTTGAACATCACCGCGTAGGTCGGGGTGACCGGGTAGGTGTGGTAGCGGCCCTTGGTTTCAAAGTCGTTGTAGCGCCAGCCGGCCAGCAGCGACCAGCCGCCGCCGAAATCGACGGTGTCGCTGGCGAACACCGCCTGCTGCACGGTTTCATCGCCGCGGCTCAGCACCCGCGAACCCACCGCATCGTGGCGGATGCTGGAACGCTGGTAGAGGTTGGCGCGGCCGATGGTGGTCCACTCATAGGGGCGGTCCCAGCCCAGCCCGGTCTGGTGGCTGATACCGGCTACCAGCTGGTGCTGCAGCGGGCCGGTGCGGAAGCTGCCCTGCACCAGCGCCTGGGCCAGCTTCCATTCGCTCTTGCCGCCCAGCTCGTAGACGTTCACGTCGTAGTCGCCGTTCACATCGTCGATGTAGGCGAAGATCTTGTTCACGTCGTTCCACGAGGTGGTCACGCCGTAGCTCAGGCTGGCCTTCCAGTCGCTGTTGATCTGCCAGTCCAGCGCGGTGGACAGCAGGCTGGAACGGGTGTCGTAGTAGGTGCCCGGTACGCTGTTGTCGACATCACCGGCGATCGTGCGCGGCAGCGAGGTCAGGCCGCGGAAGTAGTACTGCGGCGATTCCTCGCTCAGGTCGCGTGACTGGAACACGCCATCAAAGGTCCAGGTGAGCGCATCGCTCAGGCGCGCATCCAGCGACAGCGCGCCGACCTTGCGGTCCACGTGGCCGCCGTTGAAGGTCTCGCCGTTCTCCCGGTAGGCATTGAAGCGGTAGCCGAACATCTGCTCGTTGCCGAAGCGGCCGCCGGTGTCGACGCCACCGCTGACGATGCCCTGTTCGCGCCAGCCGAGTTGGGCGGAGAAGGTCGGCGTTTCGGTCGGCTTCTTGGTGATGTAGTTGACGATGCCGCCCGGCGCGCCGAAGCCATACAGGAAACCACCCGGGCCCTTCAGCAGGTCGACCTGCTCCATCACTTCCAGCGGCCATTCGGTGCCCCACGAGGACACCTGCAGGCCGTTGACCCGGTAGCTGTCGAAGTTCAGGTCGATGCCGCGGTTGCGGATCGGCGAACTCCAGCCGCTGGCATAGGCGCTGACCTGGGTGCTGACCGAAGGGTCGAACAGGAAGGCTTCGCCCAGCGACACGACCTGGCGCTGTTCAAGCTGCTCGCGGCCGACGGCGGTGATGGCGAACGGGGTATCGCGCAGGGCGCGATCGCCCAGTGCACCGGCATCGGTGTGGGTGCGTTCGGCGGTGACCTTGATCGCATCCAGGTCGGTGGCACTGCGGGTGTCGGCCGGCGCTTCGGCGTGGGCAGCGCAGGCGACGGACAGGGCGATGGCCAGGGTGGCCAGGCGGGGGGAACGGGTGGGCAGCATCGATGGAGGTCCTCGGCGGACGGCCACGAGCCATCCGCCCATGCAGGGGGAAAGGTCAATGGCTGGGATCACGCAGGCGTGCCGGGAACCGGCAGCGGGGCGCCGCAACGGGGCGCAGGACCATGGCTGGATGCGAATTGTTCTCTTTTCGTTACGGTGCGTCAAACCCGGGGGGACCAGGCAGCCGGCCAGCGGCCGGCTCTACCCGTAGATCCACGCCATGCGTGGATGGCCTTCCGCGGTAGTGCCGGCCGCTGGCCGGCACCTCCCGTCACGCGCGCTGCGCGCGCTTGAGCAGCTTTGCTTCGCGCTTCCGCGCGCGGCGGGCGCGCCAGCGTTCGGCCAGGCACGAGAAGATCACGTACAGCGCCGGGGTGCTCAGCAGGGTCAGGCTCTGCGAGAACAGCAGGCCGCCGATCATCGCGATGCCCAGCGGCCGGCGCAGCTCGGAGCCCTCACCGAGGCCGATCGCCAGCGGCACCGCCGCCAGGATCGCCACCATGGTGGTCATCATGATCGGGCGGAAGCGCACGATGCTGGCCTCACGCGCGGCCTCACGCGGCGCCAGGCCATGCTCGCGCTGCGCCACCAGGGCGAAGTCGATCATCATGATCGCGTTCTTCTTGACGATGCCGATCAGCAGCACCAGCGCGATCATCGAGATGACCGACAGTTCGGTGTTGGTGCCGAACAGCGCCAGCAGCGCGCCCACGCCGGCCGCCGGCAGGGTGGACAGGATCGTCACCGGGTGGATCAGGCTTTCGTACAGCATGCCCAGCACCAGGTACACGGTCAGGATCGCCGCCATCACCAGGATCAGCATGTCGCTGGGGTCGGAATTGAAGCCGAAGCCCGCATCGTCGGCCAGGCGGATGTCGCCCGGCATGCGCATGCCTGCCACCGTCGAATCGATGATCGCCTTGGCCTCGCCGGCACTGACGCCGGGCGCGAGGTTGTAGCTCAGGTCCATCGTCGTGTACTGGTTTTCATGGGTGATCTGCGACGGCGCCAGCCCCGGCGCCTGGCGGGCCACCGCGGTGATCGGCACCATTTCGCCGCTGCGTGCCTTCACGTAGACCTCGTCCAGCGCCGCCGGCGTGGCGGTCTGCGACGGCAGCGCGTTGACCACCACGCTGTACTGGTTGATGTCCGAGTAGATCGTGGAGATCTGGCGTTGGCCGAAGGCGCCATACAGCGCGCCATCGATCGCACCGACCGAGATGCCCAGCCGCGCCGCCTTGGCGCGGTCGATCTCGATGTTCTGGCGCAGGCCGGCGTTGTCCACGTCGGTGCCCACGTCACGCAGCTTGGGGTTCTTCTTCAATGCCGCCTGCAGCTTGGGCAGCCATTCCTGCAGTGCGGCCAGGTCGTTGCCCTGCAGTGAAATGCGGTACTGCGCGCCCTGGCTGTTGCCACCGCCATCGTTGCTGGGCAGATCCTGGATCGCGCGCAGGCGCAGCTGCAGGTCGGGGTAACGGTCGGCCTTGGCGCTCAGGCGCGCCAGTGCATGGGCGGTGGTTTCGCGGCGGCCTTCCTTGCGCGACTTCAGTTCCACGTTGAACTGCGCGCTGGAACCCTGGCGGCCGCTGCCCAGGCGCACGCCCACGGTCTTCACCGCCGGGTCGGCCATCAGCATGTCGGTGATGCGGCGCTGGCGGGCCACCATGTCCTCGAAGGACACCGTGGCGCTGGAGTTGGCGCGGCCCCAGATCAGGCCGGTGTCCTGCGGCGGGAACGCACCCTTCTTCACCGCACCGAACAGGAAGATGGTGACGCCGATCAGGATCAGCGGGGTGAGCGAAAGCAGCAGCGCATGGCGCAGCGAGAAGTCCAGGAACACCGTGTAGATGCGCAGCATGCGGTCATGCCCGGCATCGAGCCAGCGGCCGAAGCGCGACGGTGCGGCGGTGTGGTCATGCGCGCTGAGGAAGCGGCTGCACAGCGCCGGGGTCAGGGTCAGCGAGACGATCATCGAGACCACGATGGCCGCCACCAGGGTGACGGTGAACTCGCGGAAGAACGCGCCCATCATGCCGCTGGCGAACAACAGCGGAATGAACACCGCCACCAGCGAGGCGGTGATGGAGACGATGGTGAAGCCGATCTCGCGCGCACCGGTGAAGGCCGCCTGCATGCGCGGCATGCCTTCATCCAGGTGGCGCATGATGTTCTCGATCACCACGATCGCATCGTCCACCACGAAGCCAATCGCGATCACCAGCGCCAGCAGGCTCAGGTTGTTCAGTGTGAAGCCCAGCGCGTACATCACCAGCGCCGCGCCGGCCAGCGACAGCGGCACGGTGACCGCGGCGATCAGGGTCGGCGCCAGCCGGCGCAGGAACAGCGCCATGGTCAGCACCACCATCGCCAGGCTGATCAGCAGGGTGATCTGCACCTCATGCAGTGACGAGCGGATGGTCGGCGTACGGTCGAAGTACGGCGTCATCGTGGTGCCGGGCTGCAGGTAGTCGCGCAGCGCGGGAATCTGCGCCTTCACCCGGTCCACGGTTTCCACGATGTTGGCGCCGGCGCGGGTGAACACGTACATCACCACGGCCGGTTTGTGGTCGAACCAGGCGGCCTGGTAGGCATCCTGCTGGCCGTCGTAGACGTTGGCGATGTCCTTCAGGCGGATCACCCGGCCATCGCCCTGGGTCTTCACCACCAGATCGGCGAAATCGGCGGCGCGGGCGACCGAATCGTTGGCGATGATGGCCGTGGTGGTGTTGCCATCGCTGAGGAAGCCGGTGGGCGAGGTGACGTTGGCCGCGCGCACGGCATTGCGCAGGTCATCGGCGGTCAGGCCCAGGGCGTTCATCAGGCGCAGGTTGACGTCCACGCGCACGGCCGGCGTCGAGGCGCCGGCGATATCCACTGATGCCACGCCGCTGATCTGGCGGATGCGCTGGGCCAGCAGCGAATCGGCCACGTTGTACAACTCGTCGGCCGACTGCGTCTGCGAGGTCAGCGCGATGGCGATGACCGGATCATCATTCGGGTTCGCCTTCTGGTACATCGGCGAACCCAGCCCCGAGGGCAGGTCGGCCTGCGCCGAATTGATCGCGGTCTGTACGTCCAGCGCCGCAGAATCGATATCGCGGTCGGTCTGGAAGATCATGAACACCAGCGAGCTGCCTTCCGAGCTCGACGAGCGCATGCGGTCGATGCCCGGCAGCTGGCCCAGGTGGCGTTCCAGCGGTGCGGTCACCGTGGAGGCCATGGTCGCCGCGTCGGCGCCAGACTGGCTGGCGTGCACGAAGATCACCGGGATCTCGATGTTCGGCAGCGCAGACACGCCCAGCCGCAGGTAGCAGATCACGCCGATCATGAACAGGCCGATGGCCAGCAGGGCGGTGCCGATCGGGCGGCGGATGAAGGGGCCGGACAGGTTCATCGTGCGGCCCCCCGCAGCAGCGGGGCGTGGATCATGCCTGCGGCTCCTGCAGCGTGCCGTCGCGCAGTGCGCGCTGCTCTCGGCGGCGGGCCAGCCACTCGGAGAAGCGTTCCATGTACAGGTAGATCACCGGCGTGGTGTACAGCGTGACCAGCTGCGACAGCAGCAGGCCGCCCACAATGGCGATGCCCAGCGGGCGGCGCAGTTCCGAACCGATGCCGGTGCCCAGCGCCAGCGGCAGCGCGCCCAGCATGGCCGCGGCGGTGGTCATCATGATCGGGCGGAAGCGCAGCAGGCAGGCGCGGCGGATCGCTTCGTGCGCGTTGGCACCGGCACGGCGCGCCTCGATGGCGAAGTCCACCATCATGATGCCGTTCTTCTTCACGATGCCGATCAGCAGCACGATGCCGACGATGCCGTCCACCGACAGGCTCAGCCCGCACACCATCAGTGCCAGCAGTGCGCCGACACCGGCCGGGGGCAGGGTGGAAATGATCGTGATCGGGTGGATGTAGCTTTCGTACAGCACGCCCAGCACGATGTAGATCACCACCAGCGAGGCCAGCAGCAGCCACACCACATCGGTCTGGCTGCCGGTGAATTCGGCGGCCTTGCCGATGAACTCGGCATGCAGGTGGGCCGGCATGTCCAGGCTGTCCTTGGTTTCCTGGATGGCCTTGACCGCATCGGACAGCGAGTAGCCCGGGGCGATGTTGAAGGACACCGTCACCGCCGGCAGCTGCTGCTGGTGGCTGACCACCAGCGGCGCACTGGTCACCTTGCTGTCGGCCAGGGCCGAGAGCGGGATGATATTGCCCGCACCGACGGTGATGCCCGTGTTCTGCGCGCCGATGCCGGTGGCGGTGGACGAGTTGGACGAGGTGACCTGGCCGAAACTGGTGGCGTTGGTGCCGGTCAGCGCGCCGGCACCGTTGGAGGCCACGGCCAGCTGTTCCATCAGCGCGGTGCTTGTGCGGAATTCCGGGGCCACTTCCAGCACCACGCGGTACTGGTTGAGCTCGGTGAAGATGGTGGAGATCTGGCGCTGGCCGAACGCATCGTAGAGCGTGTCATCGATGGTCTGCATCGGCACGCCCAGCACGCTGGCCTTGTCGCGGTCGATGTTCAGTTCCAGCGCACGGCCCTGGTTGGACAGGTTGTTGTCCACGTCGGCCAGTTCCGGGCGCTGGCGCAGCGCCTCGGTCAGGCGCGTGGCCTGGGTGGCCACGGTGGCCGGATCCACGTCCGACAGCGAGTACTGGTACTCGGTGGCCGCCACGCGGGTATCCAGGGTCACGTCCTGCACCGGCTTCAGGTACAGCGCCACGCCCGGAATGCCGGCCACTGCCTTCTGCAGGCGCGGCAGGATCTCATCCAGGCCATCACGCTCGCCGCGCTCCTTCAGCACGATCGACAGCTGGCCCTGGTTGAGCGTGGGGTTCATGCTGCCGGCGCCGATGAAGGCCGACACGCCGGTCACGTCCGGGTCCTTGCGCAGGGCTTCGGCCACCTGCTTGGTGCGCTGTTCCATCTGCGGGAAGGCGATGTTCTGGTCGGCCTGGACCACGCCGGTGATCAGGCCGGTGTCCTGTTCGGGCAGCAGGCCCTTGGGAATCAGCACGTACAACAGCACGGTCAGCACCAGGGCGGCGCCGGCCACGGCCAGGGTCAGGCGCTGGTGGCCCAGCACCCAGTCCAGGCTGTGTTCGTACAGGCCGACGGTGCGCGTCCACAGGTTCTGCTTGCCGGCCGCCGCCGCGCGCTCATGTGCGTCTTCGCCTTCGGGCAGGGCGTCGGGCTTGAGCAGATAGGCGCACATCATCGGCGTGAGCGTCAGCGAGATCAGCATCGACAGCACGACCGCGATGCTCAGCACCCAGGCGAACTCATGGAACAGGCGGCCGGTGACGCCGGGCATCAGCAGCAGCGGCAGGAACACCGCCACCAGCGACACGGTCAGCGACAGCACGGTGAAGCCGATCTGGCGCGCACCGATCTCGGCCGCTTCCTTGCCACTCTTGCCCTGCTCGATGTAGCGGACGATGTTCTCGATCATCACGATCGCATCGTCCACCACGAAGCCGGTGGCCACCACCAGGGCCATCAGCGAAAGGTTGTCCAGCGACATGCCGGCAAAGGCCATCACCGCGAAGGTGCCGGCCAGCGACAGCGGCACCGCCACCGAGGGAATGATGGTGGCCCAGAACCGGCGCAGGAACACGAAGATGACCGCCACCACCAGGCCGATGGTGAGGATCAGGGTGAACTGCACTTCATGCACCGAGGCACGGATGGTCTCGGTGCGGTCGTTGAAGATGTCCAGGTGCACGTCGGCCGGCAGCACGCCCTGCAGCTGCGGCAGGATCGCGCGGATGCGCTCGACGGTCTGCACGATGTTGGCGCCCGGCTGGCGGCGCACTTCCAGCAGCACCGCCGGCTTGCCATCGGCCCAGGCGGCCAGCTGATCGTTCTCCACGCCATCGACCACGTCGGCCACGTCGGACAGCCGCACCGGGCGGCCGTTCCTGTAGCTGATGATGGTGTCGCGGTATTCGGCGGCGCTGGCCAGCTGGTCGTTGGTGCCGATGCTGTAGGACTGGGTCTTGCCATTCAACGAACCCTTGGGCGCATTGACGTTGGCCTGGGTGAGCGCGCTGCGCAGCTCCTCCATGGTCAGGCCCATGTTCGACAGCTGCGCGGGATTGACCTGGATGCGCACGGCCGGGCGCACGTTACCGGCGATCGATACCAGGCCCACACCCTGCACCTGCGACAGGCGCTGGGCCAGGATCGAGTCGGCGTAGTTGTTGACGTCACGCAGCGGGCGCGTGTCCGAGGTCAGCTTCAGGGTGACGATGGCCGCGTCGGCCGGATTCACCCGGTTGTAGACCGGCTGGTACGGCAGCGAGGAGGGCAGGGTGGCTTGGCGGATCGCCGCCTGCACGTCCTGCGCGGCGATGTCGATGTCCCGGTCCATCGAGAACTGCAGGATGATGGTCGACAGGCCTGCCGAGGAATCGGAGGTCATCAGCTCCAGCCCGGAGATCTGCCCGAACTGGCGCTCCAGCGGCGTGGTCACCAGCGAGGCCATGGTGGTCGCGTTGGCACCCGGGTACTGGGTGGTGACCACCAGGCTGGGCGCATCGATTTCCGGCAGCGCCGACACCGGCAGCTTGCGGTAACCCAGGATGCCCAGCAGCAACAGACCCGCCATCAACAGCGAGGTAGCGATGGGACGGCGGATGAAGATCGTCGAAAAGCCCACGGACGGATCCTTGCTGGTGCTTCAATGGCAGCGCCGGCATCGAGGCCGGCGCGGAAGGAAAGGGAGGCCTGCGCTCAGCGCGGGCCGCCACCACGACGGCCACCGCCGCCACCACTCTTCTGTTCGGCGGCCTTCAGCTCGGCCTCGGTGGGCGCGGCCGGGGTCTCGCCCGGCTTCAGCGCGGTCACCTTGCTGCCCGGCTTCAGGCGGAACTGGCCTTCGCTGACCACCCGCTCGCCGCCCTTCAGGCCTTCGGCGATCTGCACCTGGCTGTCGCCCACTTCCACGCCGCTGCGCACGGTCTGCATCTTCACCGTATTGTCGCCCTGCACCACATAGACGTACTCGCCGTCCGGGCCACGCAGCACCGCCTGGGTGGGAATGACCACGCCGCCGGCAATGGTGCGCAGCTGCATGCGCACGTTGACGAACTGGCCCGGCCACAGGCCGTTGTCGGTGTTGTCGAAGATCGCGCGGGCCTTGAACGTGCCGCTGTCGGCGCTGATCAGGTTGTCGACCACGTCCAGCTTGCCGTCACCGGACAGCACGTGCGAATCGGCGCGGTCCAGTGCGGCCACCGGCACTGCACCGGCGTTCTGCGCCTGGCGCACGTCGCCCAGTTGGCGCTCGGGCAGGTTGAACAGCACGTGGATCGGGTGGATCTGGGTGAGGGTGACCAGCGCGGTACCGGCGTTGACCACGTTGCCGGCGTCGACCGCACGGATGCCGGCAATGCCCGAGATCGGCGCGGTGATGCGGGTGTACTGCAGCTGCACCTGCGCGGCGCGCGCGCTGGCTTCGTTGGCGGCCACGGCGCTTTCGTACTGTGCCACTTGGTTTCGCTGTGTATCCAGATCGGTCTTGGCGACGAACTGGCGGTACTCCGGCGCGTTGGAGCGCTGGTAGTTGGAACGGGCGGTGGCCAGCAGCGCTTCGTTCTGGCGCTTGGCGGCCACGGCCTGGTCATAGCTGGCCTGGGCGCTGCGCGGGTCGATCTGCGCCAGCAGGTCACCCTGCTTCACTTCCTGGCCTTCGCGGAAATTGAGGCTCATCAGCTGGCCGCCCACCTGTGGGCTGACCGTCACGGTGTTCATCGCGGTCACCGTACCCAGCGCGCTGGCGTACACCGGCACGTCCTGGCGGGCGGCATCGACCACGGTCACCGGCACCGGACCGGCATCGGGATCCTCACCGCCCTGGCGTGCGCCAGCCGCCTGCCCGGCGGCCTTGTCCTTGCCGCCCCCCAGTACACGCAGGCCCACCACGGCCAGCACCAGCACTGCCACGACCAGCAGCACGATCTTCCAAACACGTGACATTCAAGGACTCCAAGAGGGCTGGACGGGGCGGGACCCCGGGTGGCAATGCGCAAAGCATACCTGTGCCACATCACGTTTCCTGCATGACGGATGGGACGGGCGCTAAGACCGGGCGCGGCGCTGGAGGTTCCCGTGGCGGCGGGGTTGCCCTACATTCAGGTGAAGCCCCCTGCCGTGGAGACATGAGATGCGCCGTTCGTTGCTGCTGTCCGCCCTGCTGCTGGCCCTGCCGGCCCTTGCCCACGCCGAACAGGCCGAGCGCCCGGAAGTGACTGCTGCCGCGCAGCGCCTGCAGGCCCGGGTGGTGGAGTGGCGGCGAGACTTCCACCAGCACCCCGAGCTGTCCAACCGCGAGGAGCGCACCTCGGCCGAGGTCGCCAAGCGCCTGCGCGCGATGGGCCTCAAGCCGCGCACCGGCATCGCCCACCACGGCGTGGTGGCGATCATCGAAGGCGGCAAGCCGGGCCCGAAGATCGCCCTGCGCGCGGACATGGACGCGCTGCCGGTGACCGAGCAGACCGGCCTGCCGTTCGCTTCCAAGGCCACCGCGCAGTACCGCGGGCAGACCGTGGGGGTGATGCATGCCTGCGGCCACGACGCGCATACCGCCACCCTGCTGGGCGTGGCCGAGGCGCTGGTGGCGATGAGGAAGGACCTGCCGGGGCAGGTGATGCTGATCTTCCAGCCGTCCGAGGAAGGCGCGCCGCCGCCGGAGGAAGGTGGTGCCGCGCTGATGCTGAAGGAAGGCCTGTTCGCCGACTTCAAGCCGGAAGCGGTGTTCGGCCTGCATGTGTTTTCCAGCGTGCAGGCCGGGCAGATCGCCGTGCGCGGTGGCCCGCTGATGGCCGCGTCCGACCGGTTCGGCATCAGGGTGATCGGCCGCCAGACGCATGGCTCGGCGCCGTGGAATGGGGTGGACCCGATCGTGGCCACGGCCGACCTGGTGGGCACCGCGCAGACCATCGTCAGCCGCCGCGCCAACCTGTCCAAGCAACCGGCGGTACTGACCTTCGGCGCGATCAACGGCGGCATCCGCTACAACATCATTCCGGATGAAGTGGAGATGGTCGGCACCATCCGCACCTTCGACGAAGGCATGCGCCAGCAGATCTTCGCCGACCTGCGCAACGTGGCCGAACACACCGCGGCCGCGCACGGCGCCAAGGCGGTGACGGACATCTACGAATCGGAAGGCAACCCGGCCACGGTGAACGACCCGGCGCTGACCGCGAAGATGCTGCCGAGCCTGCAGGCGGTGGTGGGCAAGGACAACGTGTACGAGCCGCCGCTGCAGATGGGGGCGGAGGATTTCTCGCTGTACGCGAAGGAGGTGCCGGGCATGTTCTTCTTCGTGGGTTCGACCAGCGTGGGGATCGATCCGGCGACGGCGCCAGCGAACCATTCGCCGAAGTTCCTGCTGGATGAGAAGGCGCTGGATGTGGGCCTGCGCGCGCTGCTGCAGGTCAGCCTGGATTACCTGCACGGCGCCGGCTGAGGGGTAACGGCAGGGCTTGCAGCCCTGCACCCGCTAACGGCAACGTCAAAAGCGGGGCTGGTTTTCTGTGGGTTGGGCGGGGCGGTGTGGGCTTGCAGGACACGCCGTAAATCCATCCATGGAGGCTCGTAGGCGCCATCCATGGCGCCTGCGGTCCTGCAAGCCCACACCACCCCGCCCCCGACAGTTTCCTGCGATCCGTCGGAACGGCACGGGGTTGGATCCCGTTGTTTCGCAACGGGCTCCGACCCCGGAATCGTTTCGATATCTGATGGATCCATCCACGCCATGCGTGGATGGCGGACGTCATGAACGTCTGAACGGCCGGCTTCTGCTTTTGAATTTGATTTTCCTGATCTTTCCCGTGGTGGCGCGGGAAACTGTCCGTGGCCGGGAGGGTGGGTTGGCTGGGGGCGTGAGCCGCATGGATGCGGCGACCGAGCTTACATGGACGTACTTGCAGCGTCCCCCAGCCAACCCACCCTCCCGGCCAACCCCGAGATCCTGCTCTTAACCACCACGGAGGGGCTCCGCCGTTGGCCGATCCGGCCGAAGGCCCGCCCTGCGCGCGATACAATGACGCCCATGAACACCCCCCAGGACTCCAGCCTCGGTCGCGAGGTCAGTTACCCGTCGCAGTACGATCCCGGCCTGCTGTTTCCCATCCCGCGCATCGGCGCCCGTTCGGAAATCGGCCTCGATGATGCCGCGCTGCCGTTCGTCGGCCATGACCGCTGGCACGCCTTCGAACTGAGCTGGCTCGACCCGCGTGGCAAGCCGCAGGTGGCCGTGGCCACCGTGCAGGTGCCGTGCACTTCGCCGCGGTTGATCGAATCGAAGTCGTTCAAGCTGTATCTGAACTCTCTCAACAGCACCCGTATCGACAGTGCCGAAGCACTGCGCGAGCGCCTGGTCGCCGATCTGTCGGCCTGTGCCGGTGCCCCGGTGCAGGTGGAATTCGGCCTGCCGGAACTGCGCGAAGCGCCGCTGGGTGAGTCCATCGACGGGCTGGAGGTGGGGATCGACTGCTATGGCCCGCCGCAGGCCGATTATCTGGCCGCCGATGCGGCCAACGTGGTGGAAGAGACTCTGGTGTCGGCCTTGCTGAAATCCAACTGCCCGGTGACCGGCCAGCCGGATTGGGCCACGGTCAGCCTGCGCTACCGGGGCCCGAAGATCGATCGTGCCGGCCTGCTGCGCTATCTGGTCAGCTACCGCGAGCACGCCGAGTTCCACGAGCAGTGCGTCGAGCGCATCTTCAGCGAGGTGTCCGCACGCTGCCAGCCGCAGTGGCTGGAAGTGGAAGCGCGCTACACCCGCCGCGGTGGCCTGGACATCAATCCCTGGCGTGCCAGTCCCGGCATCGCAGCCCCCGCTGCGACCTACCGCGAGCTGCGCCAATAAGCGCCGCCGGGCATGGCCCGGCGCTACCACCGCAGGGGATGGCCGGCGCCTACGGGTAGCGACGGGCCACGCCCGGCGAGCGCAGGGGCCATCGGCCACCCCGATTGTTCAGCCGCCCCGGGGGGCGGCTTCACATCTGCACCATCCCCATTTAACAACCGCCATGGCACCGTGCATACCACGTAGTCATGCAGACGGGAGTGTGTGGATGAGTACCGAGAAGAAGGCCGATTTCTCCGGCGTAAGCGCCAGCGTCGACAGTACCGCGCAACAGGTTCCCAAGGCGGACTTTTCCGGCGTGAGCGCATCGGTGGACAGCACCGCTGATGTTGTCAGTGGCGGCACTTACACCGTGCAGAAGGGAGATTCGCTGTCGAAGATCGCCAAGCAGCACCTGGGCGATGCCAACGCCTGGAAGAAGATCTTCGAGGCCAACCGCGATGTGCTTGACGACCCGGACAAGATCTTCCCGGGCCAGACCCTGAAGCTGCCGCCGAAGTAAGCCGGACCCGCAACCGGCCCACGATCGCTATCCGAACATGCCTGGGAGAAACCACGAATGATCAAGACCACGCCGCTTCAGAACGCCCTGCTGGCCGCCCTGCTGGGCAGTGTTGCCTTGGTGGGCTGCAAGAAGAAGGAAGAATCCACCGATACCAATGCCGCCCCGGCCGCCACTGCCCCGGCCGAGCCGGCACCGGCGCCAATGACCGGCGCGCCGCCGCCGATGGCCGCCGCAAGCGCCGTGGCCGTGTCCTCGGTCACCGTGGGCAAGAGCGCGGCTGCGGACAAGTCCGTTGCCACGGCCGCCCTGTTCGCGCCGAAGGACGATGTGGTCGTTTCGGTGAAGACCGATGGCGCCGCCAGCAACGTCAACATGGGCGCCAAGCTGACCTTCCAGGACGGCCAAGTGGCCGGTGAACAGAGCGCCACGCTGAACACCAGCGGCGCCGAGACCACCAACATCACGTTCAAGAATGCCAATGGCTGGCCGGCCGGCAAGTACCGCGCCGAAGTCATGGTTGATGGTAAGGCGGCCGGAACGCCGCAGGAGTTCGAGGTCAAGTAAGTCCCGCCGACTCTCTCCCGGTTGGACTCACGATGGACGCAGCCGCGAGGCTGCGTCTTTTTTGTTGGGCGGTTGCACGCTGGGCCGCATCCACGCATGGCGTGGATCTACCCGAACGGCCGCCGCGCCGGGTGTAGACCACGCCACGCGTGGGCGCGCGGCGATGGTTGCAACCGATACCACGGCAATGGATCACTGCGTTGCCGCAGCGCAGTACCTCAGCGTATGGCATGGCTTTGCCCCGCGCGGCTGAAAACGCGACAATGCAGGGGTTTCCCCGCCGCGCGCCCACCCTGACGGCGACGAGGGAAAGTGACACGGTTGCACGTGGCCCGGCGCTGGCGCCGGCCTTCCCCTGAGAACTGCTACAGAGTCCAAGTCCCCCATGTCCAAGATCCTCTATACGCTGACCGACGAAGCACCGTTCCTGGCGACCCAGTCGCTGCTGCCGATCATCGACGCCTATACCGCCACCGCTGGCATCGTGGTGGAAACCCGTGACATCTCGCTGTCCGGCCGCATCCTGTCGCAGTTCCCCGAACTGCTGAGCGATGCGCAGAAGGTCAGCGACGACCTGGCCGAGCTGGGCCAGCTGGCGACCACCCCGGACGCCAACATCATCAAGCTGCCGAACATCTCCGCCTCGGTGCCGCAGCTGAAGGCGGCCATCAAGGAACTGCAGGACCAGGGCTATCCGCTGCCGGATTACCCGGAAACCCCGGCCGACGACCAGCAGCGCGACTACAAGGCGCGCTATGACAAGGTCAAGGGCAGCGCGGTGAACCCGGTGCTGCGCGAAGGCAACTCCGACCGCCGCGCGCCGCTGTCGGTGAAGAACTACGCCCGCAAGCACCCGCACCGCATGGGCGCCTGGGCGTCGGATTCGAAGTCGCACGTTTCGCACATGGCCGCCGGTGATTTCTACGGCAGCGAAAAGTCGGCCACGCTGGCCAACGCCGGTGCACTGAAGATCACCTTCCACGGCAAGGACGGCAGCGCCGTCGTGCTGAAGGAAAAGACCGCGGTCAAGGCCGGCGAGATCGTCGATGCCGCCGTCATGAGCCGCAAGGCGCTGGCCACCTTCATCGGCGAGCAGATTGCCGATGCCAAGGCCCAGGGCGTGCTGTTCTCGCTGCACCTGAAGGCGACCATGATGAAGGTCTCCGACCCGATCATGTTCGGCGTTGCGGTCAACGAGTTCTACAAGGACGTGCTGGCCAAGCACGCCGACGTGCTGAAGCAGGCCGGTTTCGATGCCAACAACGGCATCGGTGACCTGGCCGCGCGCCTGCCGTCGCTGCCCGAAGCCACCCGCGCCGCCATCGAAGCCGACCTGGCCGCCGAGTACGCGCAGCGCCCGGGCGTGGCCATGGTCAACTCGGACAAGGGCATCACCAACCTGCACGTGCCGAGCGACGTGATCGTCGACGCCTCGATGCCGGCGATGATCCGCGACTCCGGCAAGATGTGGAATGCCGAAGGCAAGCTGCAGGACACCAAGGCCGTCATCCCCGACCGCTGCTATGCCGGCGTGTACCAGGCCGTCATCGACGACTGCAAGGCCAACGGTGCCTTCAACCCGGCCACCATGGGCTCGGTGCCGAACGTCGGCCTGATGGCGCAGAAGGCCGAAGAGTACGGCTCGCACGACAAGACCTTCCAGATCGCGGCCGATGGCGTGGTCAAGGTCACCGACGACGCGGGCACTGTGGTGTTCGAGCACGCCGTGGAAGCCGGTGACATCTGGCGCATGTGCCAGACCAAGGACGCACCGATCCAGGACTGGGTGAAGCTGGCCGTCGAACGCGCCCGCCTGAGCAGCACCCCGGCCGTGTTCTGGCTGGATGCCGCCCGCGCCCACGACGCGCAGGTCATCGCCAAGGTCGAGCAGTACCTGAAGGACCACGACACCAACGGCCTGGACATCCGCATCCTGCCGCCGGTGGAAGCGACCGCCTTCTCGCTGGACCGCATCCGCCAGGGCGAGGACACCATCTCGGTGACCGGCAACGTGCTGCGCGACTACCTGACCGACCTGTTCCCGATCATGGAACTGGGCACCAGCGCCAAGATGCTGTCGATCGTGCCGCTGATGGCCGGTGGCGGCCTGTTCGAGACCGGCGCCGGTGGTTCGGCCCCGAAGCACGTGCAGCAGTTCGTCGAAGAGGATTACCTGCGCTGGGATTCGCTGGGTGAATTCCTGGCCCTGGCCGCGTCGCTGGAACACCTGGGCAACCGCTACGACAATGCCGCAGCCCGCGTGCTGGCCAAGGCGCTGGACGAAGCCAACGGCCAGTTCCTGGACAACGACAAGTCGCCGTCGCGCAAGCTGGGTGGCATCGACAACCGTGGCAGCCATTTCTACATCGCGCTGTACTGGGCCCAGGCCCTGGCCGCGCAGGATGAAGACGCCGCACTGAAGGCCCGCTTCGCCCCGCTGGCCAAGGCACTGACCGACAGCGAGCAGACCATCGTCGACGAGCTGGCCGCGGTGCAGGGCAAGGCCGTGGACATCGGTGGCTACTACCGCCCGGACGTGGCCAAGGCCGGCAAGGCCATGCGCCCGAGCGCGACCTTCAACGCCGCGCTGGAGCAGCTGCGCGGCTGATCCATCGCCCGCGGCATGTGTCACCTGGAAACCCGCGCTCCGGCGCGGGTTTCTTTTTGCCTGTGGTGAGGGGGGCAGGGCCGTTGTTACTCACCCCGGAAAAAAACGTGAAATCCATCCGGCGTCGTAACCCCGTCAATACGGCATGAAACTTGCCCACGATGGCCGTCGCAGAACCGCTCGGCACGTGTTCGCGGTCGCCATCAATCTGAGCAGTCGATCACGACGGACGCGGCTGGCGATGGCCTAGCCTTGGCGACGCGAGACCGCCGGGGAGGCGGTCGCCCGGGGAACACGGATGGCACGCGTGCTGGTGGTGGGAACCGATATCCAGGGCGAACGCGCCCTGCTGCAACGCCTGCGCCTGGCCTCGGCCCTGCCGGAGGGACAAGTGCGCCGCAGCCAGGATCTGGACGACTGCGATCTGCTGGTGATCCGCGATACGCCGGCGCTGCGCAATGCCGCCCTGCGCATGCGCCAGCAGCGCCCGCGCCTGCAGTGCTGGATAGAAGGCAGTGGCGGCCAGCTGCGCGAGGGCCACGGCCGCCAGGACGTGCTGGACGACAGCGCCATCGGCCGCGCACTGCGCGGCATGCAGGGCAGTGCCGAACCGGCGCCGATCCGTCTGGCCGACGGCGCACACGCCATCACCCGCCTGCTGCGCGAGCGCCTGCCATTGCGCCAGGGCCACGCGCTGCTGGGCGAAAGCGGGCAGCCACTGCTGCTGCTGGATCTGGAGCAGGACCAGGCGGTGCTGCTGCAGGAGCCGGCCAGCGCGCTGGTGGAGCGCCTGGCCCAGGGCTTCGAACACCTGCACCTGGATGCGCTGTCTGCTGCGCAGTTCCAGGCCCTGGCCGGGACGCGCGCACGCCAGCCACTGCGGCCGCTGCTGTGGCAATGGGCGCAGCGCAGCCGCCACTGGCAGGCGCTGGACGAACGCCTGCGCGGCGCATCGGTGAAGCTGCTGCGCTGGCCCGATTTCCGCGTGCTGGGCCATGACCACGATGGCTTCCGCCTGTGCTCGCTGCTGCTCAAGCGCGCCTGCACGGTGGACGAGTGCGCGATGCTGCTGGACCTGCCGGCCGCCGCCGTGCGCGATTTCATCCATGCCGCCTACCTGTGTGGCTACGCGCAGCTGCAGGCAGGCGCGGCCGCGCCCATCGCTGCGCGCGGCAACGGCCCGGACAGCGGCCTGCTGGCGCGCCTGTGGCGCAGCCTGCGCGGGAGCGAGCGCAATGCGTGAGCACAAGGTGGTCGTGCTCGGTGGCATGGGCAGCGGCAAATCGACCCTGGTGCGCAGCATCGCCGCCGGTGCGGTGATCGACACCGACGTGGCCAACAGTGACCGCAGTGGCGCGGACAAGGCGTCCACCACCGTGGCCCTGGACTACGCCGATATCGACCTGCCCAACGGCGAGCGCCTGCGCCTGTACGGCACCCCGGGGCAGCAGCGCTTCGATTTCCTGTGGCCGATCCTGCTGCAGGGCGCACGCGGTGCGGTGCTGCTGCTGGACGCGCGCCGCGCCGGCGTGGCCGCCGAACTGGAGGCCTACCTGCAGGCGCTGCGCCCGTTTGCGGGCGCGCTGGCCTTGGTGGTGGCGGTCACCCACCTGGACCAGGTTCCCGATGCGGCGCTGGATGACTGGGCGGCGCGTGCCTGCCTGGATGACCAGCCGCTGCCACTGCTGCCGGTGGATGCGCGTGATCGCGAACAGGGCCTGCTGCTGATGGATGTGTTGATGAGCGAAATGGAAGCGCACGCCCTGGTGGCCGCGCATGGCTGATGGCCAGGTGGCGGTACTGCCCGATGCGCGGCAGCGCGAGCGCCTGCAGCCGTTGCTGCAGGACCTGCAGCAACGCGTGGAAGGCGTGCGTACGGTGGTGCTGGCCAGTGTTGATGGCTTCGCCCTGGTCAGTGCAGGTGCCGACGGGCGCGGCGAACGGCTGGCGGCGATGACCAGCGCGATGCTGGCCTTGGCGGCTGCGGTGGGCCGCGAACTGGCACTGGGTGATCTGCAGACGCTGATGCTGGAGGCGCTGGGCGGCAAGGTACTGATGCTGGCCATCCAGGCCGAGGGCCGCGCGCCGCTGCTGCTGATGGCGGCCTGTGACCAGCGCAGCGTGATCGGCCAGGTGCTGTGGCAGAGCAGGGAATGTGGCCAGGCGATCCTGGCCGAACTCGGCGGATCGTGAGCCCGTCCGCAGGGGAACGAGGGGCTCGAACCAACATCGACAAGGGGTGCGACGTGGCTGGATTGACTGAATCGCTGAATGCATTGATGGGGATCGACGGCGCGCAGGCGGTGGCACTGGTCGATTACGAGAGCGGCATGCTGCTGGGCGAAGCGGGCGCCGGCATGGACATGGAAGTAGCCGCCGCAGGCAACACCGAAGTGATCCGGGCCAAGATGAAGACCGCCGCCTCGTTGAACCTCAACGACAGCATCGAGGACATCCTGATCTCGTTGGGCAAGGCGTACCACATCATGCGCCCGGTCGCGAAGAAGAAGGGCCTGTTCTTCTACATCGTGCTGGACCGCGCCAAGAGCAACCTGGCCCTGGCCCGGCGCAAGGTGCAGGACGTGGAAGCCGAACTGGCGATCTGAGCCACCGGCGTCTGTAGAGCCGAGCCCATGCTCGGCTGTTTCTGCTCGAAAGCAGCCGAGCATGGGCTCGGCTCTACACAAGGCACCCCACGCCGGCGTATGGTGGATATCCATCCCCCTGCCGAGCCGTGCATGTCCCAGCCCGACATCGCCGCTGACCTGGCGCCGCGCATCGCTGCGGCCATCCGCGATGGCTTCGAGGACTACCACGCCCGTTTCGCGGCGATCACCGCGCGGGCGCGGCAGCGCTTTGAACAACGCGACTGGGCCGGCGCGCGGCAGGACGCGGTCGAGCGCATCGCCCTCTACGACCTGTGCATCGCCGAACGCATGGATGCGCTGCGCCGCGTGGCCGGCGAAGCCATCGGCGAACGCGCGCTGTGGCTGCAGGTGCACGCCCGCTACAGCGCCCTGCTGCAGGGGCTGATCGATGCCGAGCTGTACAAGACCTTCTACAACACCCTGGCACGGCGCCTGTTCGCCACCCGCGGCGTGGATCCGGCCCTGGAATTCATCGCCTTCGACGTCGAGCCGTCCGATGCGATCACCCATCCGGTCGCCCGCCACACCTATGCGGTATCGCCCACCCGCCCGGTGGAGGCGCTGCAGCGGGTGCTGGCCGATTACCGCTTCGACGTGCCGTATGCGCACCAGCTGCGCTGCGCAGCCGCCATCGCCGTGCGCCTGCAGGATGATCTGGCCCATTGGGGCGATACTCCGGTGCGCAGCATCGAACTGCTGGACACCGTGTTCTACCGCGAACGCCGCGCCTACCTGGTCGGGCGCGTGTTCGGTGAACACCGCTTTTCGCCATGCGTCATCGCCCTGGTCAATGACGAGCAGGGCCTGCGCGCCGATGCCGTGCTGACCCGGCGCCGCGATGTCGCCCATCTGTTCGGTGTGTCGCGCAGCTATTTCCAGGCCGACCTGGCCACCGTGGGCGACGCGGTGGTGTTCCTGCGCAGCCTGCTGCCGGGCAAGCCCATCGACGAGATCTACACCGTGCTCGGCCGCGCCAAGCAGGGCAAGACCGAGCGCTACCGCACCTTCTTCCGCCACTTCAGCGAACACCCGCACGAGCAGCTGGTGCACGCCGAAGGCACCCCGGGCATGGTCATGGCGGTGTTCACCCTGCCCAGCTATCCGCTGGTGTTCAAGCTGATCCGCGACCGCTTCGCCTGGCCCAAGGCGATGTCGCGGCAGCAGGTGGAAGAGAAGTACGCGCTGGTGTTCAACCTGGACCGCGTCGGCCGCCTGCTCGATGCGCAACCCTATCGCTACCTGCGATTCCCGCGCGCGCGTTTCGCGCCGGCATTGCTGGACGAGCTGCTGCAGCAGTGCGGGCAGAGCGTGCGCGTGCAGGGCGACCAGATCGAGATCGCCCTGTGCTACGTGCAGCGCCGCTTCCGCCCATTGAATCTGTACCTGCGCGAGCAGGCCGCAGCGTCCATCCGCGCGGCGGTGCTGGACTATGCGCAGGCCATCACCGACATGGCCCGCAACAACATCTTCCCCGGCGACATGCTGCCGAAGAACTTCGGTGTGTCGCGCCATGGCCGCGCCGTGTTCTACGACTACGACGAACTGTGCCTGGTCAGCGACTGCGTGTTCCGCGCCTGGCCGCAGCCCTCCACGCCGGAAGAAGCACTGGCTGACGAGCCCTGGTTCCATGTCGGCCCGCGTGACGTGTTTCCCGAGCGCTTCGGCCCGTTCATGGGCCTGCCGGCACTGGAGCTGGCGGCAGTGCGTGAACACTACCGGCATCTGTTCGACCCGGCCTGGTGGCAGGGCCTGCAGGCCCACTTCGCCGCCGGCGACTACCCGGATACGCCGCCCTACGCGGCCAGCCATCGCCTTGCCTGAATGCCTGCGCAGCGGGTGAGGCCAGAGACTGGGGCAGCACCGCCGCACCTGCGGTAGGCTTGCGGTTCCAAGCACAAGGAGTGAGTGTGATGCGATCTTCCCTTTTCCTGGCCCTGGCATTGGCCCTGGGGGGCGGCGCGGCCTGCATCGACGCGGCCGACGCGCAGTCCGCACGTGAAGTACGCAAGCAGACCGAAGCCAGCATGACCCTCAGCGGCGTCATCGACATCGGCCGCGAGGGCCAGGTTGAAGGCTTCCAGCTGGACCACCGTGAAAAGGTGGCCGCGGACGTGGCATCCCTGGTCGACAGGACGGTAAAGGCCTGGCGCTTCCAGCCCGTGCTGGTCGATGGCGCTCCGGTGCAGGCACGCACGGCGGTCCGCCTGCGCCTGCTGGCCGACAACCTGACCGACAGCACCATGCAGATCCGCGTGGCCGATGCGAACTTCGGCAAGCTGCACGATGAGAAGAACCCGAGCAGCGACGATGTCACCGCAGTGAAGCTGCGCCCGCCCATGTACCCGGAAAAGGCGGCCGCGATCCGCGGCCAGGGCGTGGTTCTGCTGCTGGTGAAGGTGGGGCGCGATGGCAAGGTGGCCGACGTGGTGGCCGAACGGACCAACCTGACCTCGGTCGGTTCCGAACGCACCATGCAGATG
Organism: Stenotrophomonas maltophilia; assembly: GCF_047782825.1. Taxonomy (GTDB): domain Bacteria; phylum Pseudomonadota; class Gammaproteobacteria; order Xanthomonadales; family Xanthomonadaceae; genus Stenotrophomonas. Next base: position 3,754,499 of record NZ_CP180589.1, read on the forward strand.
CTGCGCGACGTGCTGGCCAAGGCCAGCATCCGCAATGCACGCGACTGGACCTTCAGGCCGCCCACTACCGGCGAGGACAAGGACCGCGAGTTCTGGACCGTGCGGGTGCCGGTCAGCTACGCCTTCGACCCGAAGGAAACACGCTATGGCCGTTGGTCGGCCTACATTCCGGGCCCGCGCCAGCAGGCACCGTGGAAGACCGGCGAGGAAGCGCAGGCCGCCGGTACCGATCTGCTGCCCGAAGGCGGCGTCTACATGGTCGGCCGCAACGAGGGTCCGCGCCTGCTGACCCCGCTGGGCTGACGCGCCGCCGGGCATTGCCCGGCGCTGCCGCGCTGTGGTCAGCCCGTGGCCTCAGTCTGCGTGCGGGTAGACCACCACGCGGTTGCGGCCCTGTTCCTTGGCCAGGTACAGCGCCTTGTCGGCCAGCCGCAGCGCCTGTTCCACGTCGGCATGGAAGGTGGGGAAGTGGGCCACGCCCAGTGACACGGTGATCGTGCCCACCGGTGCGAACGGCTGCTCGGCAATGGCCTGGCGCAGCCGCTCGGCGGCCTGCTGTGCCGCGGCCACGCCCACGCCAGGCAGCAGCACCAGGAACTCCTCGCCACCGGCGCGGCACAGCACGTCGGTTTCGCGCGAATGGCGGCGCATCTGCTCGGCGATGTGGACGATGGCGCCATCGCCCACGTCGTGGCCATGGCCATCGTTGATGGCCTTGAAGCGGTCGATGTCCAGCGCCACGATCGAGAAGGGCAGCCCCTGCGCCTGCAGCATTTCCAGCGCGTTCTGCAGGCCGCGGCGGTTCAGCAGCCCGGTCATCGGATCGGTGCGGCTGGCCCGGTTGAGGGTGCCGATGCGGTCCTGCAGCGCGTTGAAGCTGTACAGCACCGCCTGCTTCAGCTGCGCCACCTCGAAGTACCACGCGCGGATGCCGTTGACGTGGCTGATCGCGTTGCCGGTGTCTTCGCCGTCCTGCACGTTGCGCGCCAACTGCCACAGCGGCAGCGAAATGCGCCGCGCGAACCACCAGGTGATCAGCAGCGACAGCACGCCCAGCGGAATCGCGTTCCAGATGACCGAGGTCATCAGCCGCGACAGTGGCTGCAGGGTGGCTTCGGTGGGGCGTTGGGCGATGATGCCCCAGCCGGTGGCCGGCACCGGCGCGTAGCCGGACAGCTGCGCCACGCCATGGTTGTTCACCAGCTGCTGGCTGCCCGAATGGCCGCGCATCACCGCCTTCACCGCCGGGTTGTCCAGCGCGTAGGTGCCCACTTCCTTCGGGTTGTTGTGGTAGATGATGCGGCCGTTGTGGTCCACCACGTACAGGTAGGACCCGTCGCGGTAGTAGTGCTTGCCCAGCAGCGTGTGCAGCGCGCTGCGCTGGCGCAGGTACAGGGTGCCGCTCACATAGCCCAGGTAGGTGCCTTCGCGGTCGAAGACAGGGTGTGACAGCGAGATCAGCAGCTTGCCCGTGGCCGACTGGTAGGGATCGCTGATCATCGGCTGGCGCCGTGCCAGCGCCTGGTTGTTGCCGAAGCTCTTGAGTACTTCGCCCTGCAGCTGCAGGGTCTGCGGCGAGGTGGCGATCACCCGCCCATCCACATTCACCACCAGCGAGGAATTGAAGCTGCTGGACTGCAGCTGAAGCCGGCTGGCCTCGTCCTGCGCGTGGTCCCTGTCCAGGCCGCTTTCGCCCAGCCGGGTCGCGGCGTACGCCAGCTGCTGCTGCGCCGACTGCAGGAAGATCTGCGTCGTCTCGGCCAGCTTGCTGGTGTAGACGCGGTTGGCTTCCAGGGTGTTGCTCACCAGCTGGTCGCGCTGCACGCGGTAGCTGGCCAGCAGGGTGTTGGCCAGCGCCACCAGCGTGGTCAGCAGGGCCAGCGCGAGAATCAGCTTGCCCAGGTTCAGGCGTTTGGAGATGGGTGGCATGCGGCAGCAGTGCGCGGCGCAGCGGGAGCGCAGCCGTGCACGGTCGGTGGGGGAACCGCCATTATGGGCACATTCGCCCGCGGCGGGGCAGCTGCAGTGTCAGCGCTGCAGTCGCCGCCGCAGCGTATCGCGCACGCGTTCGGCGCCTGCAGCGTCCAACGGTGCCAGCAGGCCGCGGGCGGATTGCGGTACATGCGCGGCCGTATGTTCATCGGCATCGAACACATAGTGGTCAAGCATGGAACGCCAGTGCGCGCGCTGTTCCGGCGGCAGCTCGCGCAGGGCCAGGATGGCCAGCATCAGCGCGTTCATCGGCGAATCCATCCACGCCGGTACCGGCCGCCACCAGCTGTTGACCAGCACGTTGAACGCTTCCAGCCCTTCCATGTGGTGCCACCACAGCGAGGGAATGAACACCGCATCGCCGGGCTCCAGTTCGGCCACCTGCGCGTGCGCCAGCGCCTGCGCGAAGCGCGGGAAGCGCTGCAGGTCCGGTGCATGGAAGTCGACCAGGCTGATCGCCTGCCCGGCGGGAGTGAAGTCCAGCGGCCCGACATACAGGTTGTCGATCTGCGCCGGTGGGAACAGGGTGACCCGGCGCCGGCCCGCGGCCACGCAGGCCAGGTTGTCCGGCACGTCCTGGTGGGCGGCAATGCGCGAGCGGTTGCCGATCCAGATGCTGGCCAGCGGGTCGGGCACGCCCAGCTGCAGCGGATTGGCCTGGGCAAAGCCGGGCAGGAAGCTGTCCAGCGTGGTGGAGGCCACGTAGATCGAGGGCGGCGCGGGGTCGCTGGCGTACTTCAGCAGGGTGGCCAGCACCACCTTCAAGGGCACCTGTTCGCGGCGGAAATTGAAGCCGCTCATGTCCTCGTTGTAGAACAGCCGGCCGCGCGCTTCGGGCGCGGCGGTGGTCGCGGTCACCGGCATCTGCCCGTGGTCGAACGCGGCCAGCTGGGCGACCGCTTCGGCGGCGGAACGGCGCGCGGCCGCCACCAGCGGCCAGTGCGCCACCAGCCCGCGGATCACCTTCGGCGTGGTCCAGGTGGGCAGCTGCTCCTGCAGCTGCGCCGGGTCCAGGCCGTGGATCTCTTCGATGGGGCGGGGCGAAGGCAACATGTGCGGGCATCCGGAGCGGAGCGGTGCGGAGCTGGCCGGATCCTGTAGAGCCGAGCCCACGCTCGGCTCTACGGTACTGCAGCCGGTCAGAACTTGTAACGCACGCCGAACATGTAGCGCGGGCCGGTCTGGGTGGCGTAGCGCAGCATGTTGGTGTGGCGCGAGTAGGTCCGCATGGTCTCGTCGGTCAGGTTGATCGCTTCCAGGCTCAGCGTCAGCTGCTCGCTCACCGCGTAGCTGATGTTCAGATCCAGCTGGCCGTAGGCCGCGGTGTAGTTCGGGTTCGGGCCCTGGCCACCGATGCCGTTGAGGAACTTGTCGCGCCAGTTGTAGGCCGCGCGGATCTGCCAGGCGTTCTTGTCATAGAAGGCAACCAGGTTGGCCGAATCGCTCAGGCCGATCATCGGGTACTGGTCACCCAGGCTCAGGTTGTTGAAGGTCAGCCCCGACTTCACCTTGGTGTAGTTGGCGGCCACGCCAAAGCCGGACTGGCCGAACAGGTGCTGCACCGCCACTTCCCAGCCATCCAGGTGGTCCGAATGCTGGTTGGCCGGCACCGTCACGTCGAAGCCGGCGATCGGGTCAGTGGGCAGGCCTTCGATGGTACCGGTCAGCTGGCCGGCCGAATTGACGCCAGTGAAGTTCACGCCCGGGTCGCCGGCATGGTTGGTGAAGATGTAATCGCGGATGCACGGCATGTCGGTGCCGCCGCAGGAGGCCAGTGCTTCGTTCCAGTACGCGCCACCCACCGGCGTGTGCAGGTTGCCGGAATTCTCGCGCACCACGGTATCGCTGATGAAGTTCTTGATGTTCTTGCGGAAGAAGCCGACCGAGGCGTAGCTGGCTTCGCCGTAGTACCACTCCAGCGACATGTCGAAGTTGTCCGAGATCAGCGGCTCCAGCCCCGGGTTGCCGCGGCTGCCGCTGCCGCCCTGGGTGCGCACGATGTCAGCCAGTGACTGCCCGCTCTGGATCTGCGTCCAGCTGGGGCGGCCCAGGGTGCGGCTGTAGCTGCCACGCAGGGCCAGCGAATCGCTCAGGTCCAGCTTCAGGTCCACGTTGGGCAGCACGTAGTCGTACTTGCCGCGGCCGCCGACGAAACTGCTGTCTGCGGCATACACGATGTTCAGTTCGTTGGCCGACCCCCAGCTGATGCCGGTGGGCACGCGCACCATCGCGTTGGATTCCACTTCGGTCTGCTCATAGCGCACGCCGGCGCCGATGTGCAGCGGCATCGACCAGTCGAAGGTGGTGCGGTACTGCAGGTAGGCGCTGCGGGTCTTCTCGGTGGTGCGGATGTCTTCGGAATATTCGCTGGGCGCGTAGTAACAGGTGGGGCAGGCCGGGTCGGACGCGGTGCCGACCTGCGCGGCGCGGTCGATCAGGCGGTCGAAGTCGAACACCAGGAACTGGCCGGTCAGGCGCGGGTCGCTGTGCCCGGAGAACGACTTGAAGTAGCGGGCCATGTTGTCCGAATACCAGATGTCATCGGCATAGTCGGACGGCGAACCCAGGCCACCCCAGGAATTGCGCTGCATGATGGCCGACGCCGAGCGGTTCTCCACCTGCGTGTGGCCGATGCCGAAGTCCAGCGCCGAGTAGTCGGCGAAGCGGAACGTACCGCGGCCCTGGTACTGCTGCACCTTGGATTTGTTGTAGCTGTTCTGGAACACCGAGCCGGTCACCAGCGCATCGGACGCCTGCACGCCACCCGGCGGCAGGGCGATGTTGATGATCGGCAGGTCGCCGCTGTAATCGACCGTGGTCTTGCCACGCACGAAGGCGGCCACGCCCAGCACGCCGGCCGAGCCATAGGGGCTGTCCGGCTGCGATTCGGCGGTGGAATTGTGCGCATCGAACGACAGGTCCAGCGCGTCGTTCACTTCCCAATCCACGTTGAAGCCCAGCGACTGCATGTCGGTCTTGGTGGCCAGCCGGGCGCCACCCATCGACACGTCCGAGTTGGTCATGTCTTCGCTGTAGATGATCGGTGCGGACACCGGGCCGTTGGTCCAGATGCTGTCACCCGGGCCGTAGTTGAACCACACCGACAGTTCGCTGCGCTGCTGCTGCACCTTGTTCTCGACATAGGTGTAGTCCAGCGTGGTGGTCACATTGTCGGCCGGCTTCCACTGGAAGGTGGCCTGCGCATTGGTGCGCTGGCGCTGCACGCCGTTGACGCTGTAGGCGGTGTTCTGTGGCCGCGCGTATACGTCGTTCGGGCCCGGACGGTTGCTGATGCGGTCCGAATAGCCCTGGCCTGGCTGCGGCAGAGCGCGCCAGTCGGTGGTGTTGTTGCCGTAGAACGTGGCCCAGCCTTCGGCCACCGTGGCCTGGTTGAAGCCGGAGTCGCGTTCCTGGTGGCTGGCACTGAGGGCCACGCCAAAGCGGTCGTCGGCATAGCGCTGGCTGAAGATGCCCGACAGCTCGCCGGTGATGTTCGAGCCCTGCAGGGTGCGCGGCAGGTTGTCGTTGGACGAATCGTTGACCGCCTTCAGGCCCAGGCTGATGACCGGTGCCGATTCCAGCGGGCGCAGGGTCTTGATGTTGATGGTAGCGCCGATACCACCGGCCGGGTTGTCGGCGCGGCTGGTCTTGTAGATCTCCACCGCCGAGATCGATTCGGAAGCGAGATTGGCGAAGTCGAACGAGCGCGAGCCGTTCAGGCCGCCACCGCCGTTGCCGAGGTTGGACGCCGGCATCTGCCGCCCGTTCAACAGCACCAGGTTGTAGTCGGGGCCGATGCCGCGCACGGTCACCTTCGAACCTTCGCCGCTGGAGGTGCGGTCGATCGACACGCCGCTGATGCGCTGCAGTGATTCGGCCAGGTTGGTATCGGGGAACTTGCCGATGTCCTCGGCGACGATGCCATCGACCACGCCCTGGCTGTCGCGCTTGAGGTTCATCGACGACTGCAGGCTGCCGCGGATACCGGTGACCTGCACCGTATCGAGCGTGGCCGGGTCGACCGGATCGCTGCCAGCAGCGGGCGCGTCCTGCGCCCAGGCGGGCGCAGCCAGGGCCGCGAGCAGCGCGGAAGTGAGCAACGTCTTGCGAGGTACAGCCTTGTACGTCTTCATGGAAGCTCCCTCCCCAGGGAATGCGTTGGTGGCGATCGTGCGTCGTCTCAATCACGGGTCACTGCATGTGGCCGGATTGGGCCCACGGTTGACAGCGTTGTCAACAAACTGCCATCAAGGGCGCCACGCAGGCGGTCGCGCAGGTCCGCATGTAACCGTTGCCACGAAGCCGCGCGCATCGGTGAATTGCCTTGTACGGCGGCATCCGCAGCGGTTTTTCAGGGATGACAGCGCTGCCAATCCGGATGCGGAAAAGTGTTGTGCGGTGCAAAACGAAACTGCGCGGATGCGTGGGTGGGAGCGGTCGGGCAGGGTCTTCCAGTGAATTGACAGCGCTGGACAACCCGGATGACCGCCGCCTGTCCTGCATGACCGCACCATGGCTTCAATGACTGACCAGGAGGACAGACTTTGGACACAACAACGACCGTTCGCGGACATCACGTGCAGGGCAATACCCGCGCACTGGCGGTGGTCACCGCGATCTTCTTCATGTGGGGCTTCCTCACCTGCCTCAACGACATCCTCATTCCGCACCTGAAAGCCGCCTTCGCACTGACGTGGGTGCAGGCGATGCTGATCCAGTTCACCTTCTTCGGCGCCTATTTCCTGATGTCGCTGCCTGCCGGGCGGCTGGTCGCGGCGGTGGGCTACAAGCGTGGCATCGTGGCCGGCCTGGCCATCGCCGGCGTCGGCGCACTGCTGTTCTGGCCGGCGGCGGCCGCGCATGTCTACGGCCTGTTCCTGGCCGCACTGTTCGTGCTGGCCACCGGCATCACCGTGCTGCAGGTGGCGGCCAACCCCTACGTCGCCCTGCTGGGCGATGAGCGCACCAGTTCCAGCCGGTTGACCCTGGCACAGTCGATGAACTCGCTGGGCACCACCCTGGCACCGCTGTTCGGCGGCCTGCTGATCCTGTCGGCACAGCCGCGCAGTGAAGCGCAGCTGGCACTGTTGCCGCAGCCCGAGGCGCTGGCGTATCGCGCCGCCGAAGCGCAGTCGGTGCAGCTGCCGTACTTCGGGCTGGCCGTGGTGCTGTTCCTGCTGGCGGCGGCAATCTGGATGTTCCGCCTGCCCACCATCACCGGCGTGGAAGGCAGCAGCACGCAGGGCCGCGTGTGGGATGCGCTGCGCCACCGCCACGTGCGGCTGGGCGTGCTGGCGATCTTCTTCTACGTGGGTGCGGAGGTGTCCATCGGCAGCGTGCTGGTCAACTTCCTGTCCTCGCCGGGCATCGGCCACGGCATGACCGAGCAGGAAGCCACCGGCTACGTGTCGCTGTACTGGGGCGGCGCGCTGGTTGGGCGCCTGCTGGGCGCGGCCCTGCTGGCGCGGCTGGATGCCCGCCACCTGCTGGGCGTGTTCGCGTTGGCCGTGGTGGTGCTGCTGGGCATCACCGTCACCGCCAGCGGGGGGCTGGCCAAGTGGGCGGTGGTCAGCATCGGCCTGTTCAACTCCATCATGTTCCCGACCATCTTCGCCCTGGCCATCACCCGCCTGGGCGCGCTCACCGGTCCGGCGTCCAGCCTGCTGGTGATGGCCATCGTCGGCGGCGCGGTCATTCCGCTGGCAATGGGCTGGCTGGCCGACCACCATGGCCTGCAGCTGTCCTTCCTGCTGCCCGTGCTGTGCTACCTGTACATCGCCTTCTACGCGTGGAAGGGCTCACGGCTGCCGGTGCCGTGAGCCGTCTTCGGCAAGCGTCAGCGCCTGCGCGGCGCGGCGGTGGATTCGCGTTCCAGCACCGCGTGGTCGACGGTGATCATGCGCCCCGCGCTGTCGGCACGGATGTGCTCGATCAGCTGTTCGGTCGCCAACCGCCCCATGTGCGCGGTCGGCTGCCGCACCGTGGTCAGTGCCGGGTAGATGTGGCCGGCAATGGGCGTGTCGTCGAAGCCGCACACCGACAGGTCGCGTGGCACGCGCAGGCCGCGTTCGCCGGCCACGCGGTAGACCGCGGCGGCCATGTCGTCGTTGGCGGCGAAGATCGCCGTCGGTGGCTCGTCCAGGTCGAGCAGGACATTGGCCGCGTCCACGCCCGATTCGAACGAGAACTGGCCATTGACCACCAGTTCCGGGTCATAGGCGATACCGGCGTCACGCAGCGCCTGGCGGTAACCAGCGTGTCGCCACTGGCAGGCACCGTGCGCGCGCGGGCCCTTGATGTGGGCGATGCGGCGGTGGCCCTGCGCGACCAGGTGGCCGATCAGTTCGACCACGGCGGTGGTCTCGTCCATGCGCACGCCGATGCGGCCTTCCGGATGGCGCGGCGCGATGCAGGCGAACGGAATGTCGTGCTCTTCCAGGTAGGACAGCACCACCTCGTCATCGGTCAGCGGCGGGATCAGCACCACACCGTCCGGGCGCGAGTTCTCGAACAGCGCGGCCAGGTCGGGCAGGGTGCGGCGGCCGGTGCCGACCGGGCCCAGGATCAGGTTGTAGTGCTGCGCATGACAGGCTTCCAGCATGCCGCTCTGGATTTCCATCAGGTAGTTGCGCGAGGGATTGTTGTAGACCAGTGCCAGTGCATACGAGCGCTGGCCGGCCAGGCTGCGCGCCGACAGGTTGGGCTTGTAGCCCAGCCGCGCCACGGCCGCCAGCACCCGTTCGCGGGTCTGCTCGCGCACGTTCGGCTCGTGGTTGAGCACGCGGGACACGGTCTTGATCGAAACCCCGGCAACGGCGGCGACATCCTCGATTCGACTGCGCATGGTGCGATGGTTCCTCCTGGAAGGCGGCGGGCACGCGGCGATGGTAGAGCGTGGTGGCCCGGTCGGTATTGCCGAAGCAGGCGGATGTTGCCACGACATGTGGTGCGCTGGCACGTCCCGATTCCTTGTCGCGATGCAGCACCCGGGCACCACTGTAGCGCGCCGGTGATGCGCCGGGGCCCGTGGTTGCGGGATGGCCACCACGAAGCGCACGGACAACGATTGACAGTACACAGGCGGGCTTATATGACAGCGCTGTCAGGAACGGTACGCAAGTGCCCGCACTGTCGTGCTGCCGCAGGCCCGCATGACAGGAACTTCATCCACGGAGGTAGAGCCCAGTGAATCGCCCCACCCAGACCCTTCTTGCCAGCTGCCTGCTGGCTGCCCTTGCCGCCCCCGTCGGCGCCGCACCGGCCGGCGGCGAACGCCTGCAGGACTGGCCGCACGTGCAGAGCGCGATCAGTGCCGATGCCGGAATCGAAAGCCGCGTGCAGAAGATCCTTTCGCAGATGACGCTGGCGCAGAAGATCGGGCAGATGATCCAGGCCGAGATCAAGACGATCACGCCCGAGCAGGTGCGTCGCTACTACATCGGCTCAGTGCTCAATGGCGGCGGCTCCTGGCCGGGCATGGACAAGCACGCCAGCGTGCAGGACTGGCTGAAGCTGGCCGATGCCTACCACGCTGCATCGCTGGCCACCGATGCGAAGACGCCGGTGCCGGTCATCTGGGGGACCGATGCGGTGCATGGCCACAACAATGTGCTGGGCGCGACCCTGTTCCCGCACAACATCGGCCTGGGCGCGGCCGGCGATGCCGAACTGATCGAGCGCATCGGCGAAGCCACCGCGCGCTCGGTGCGCGCCACCGGCATCGGCTGGGTGTTCGCACCTACTCTGGCCGTGGCCCATGACCCGCGCTGGGGCCGTACCTATGAAAGCTATTCGTCCGACCCGGCAGTGATCCGCAGCTACGCCCACGCCTACGTGAAGGGCGCGCAAGGCAGCTTCAAGGACGATGGCAACGTGGTCACCACGGCCAAGCATTACCTGGGCGATGGTGCCACCGACAACGGCCGTGACCAGGGCGAGGCGCTGGTCGACAAGGCCACCATGATCAACGTCCACGCGCAGGGCTATTACGGCGCGCTGGCCGAGGGCGCGCAGACGGTGATGGCCTCGTTCAACAGCTGGAACGACCGCGCCGCCGGTGTGGACTACGGCAAGATGCACGGCAGCAAGGCACTGCTGACCGATGCGCTGAAGGACAAGATGGGTTTTGACGGCTTCGTCGTTTCCGATTGGAACGGCATCGCCCAGGTGCCGGGCTGTCGCAATGACAGCTGCGCGCAGGCCATCAATGCCGGCGTGGACATGGTGATGGTGCCCGACGACTGGAAGGCCTTCATCGACAACACCACCGCGCAGGTGCAGAAGGGCGAGATCCCGATGGCGCGCATCGATGACGCAGTGACGCGCATCCTGCGGGTGAAGCTGCGCGCCGGCCTGTTCGAGCACAAGCCGTCGGACAGCCGCTACGCGGGCGATGCCGGCGCCGTGCAGCACCGCGAGCTGGCGCGGCGCGCCGTGCGCGAATCGCTGGTGCTGCTGAAGAATGAAGGCAAGGCGCTGCCGCTTCGCCGCGATGCGCGGGTGCTGGTGGTCGGCAAGGGCGCCGACAACATCGGCGACCAGTCCGGTGGCTGGTCGCTCACCTGGCAGGGTACCGAGAACAGGAATGTCGATTTCCCCAACGCCGATTCCGTGCTGGGCGCCTTGCGTGCCGAACTGGGCGCGGACAAGGTCAGCTTCAGTGCCGATGGCCAGGGCGTCGATCCGAAGGCGTTCGACGTGGTGCTGGCGGTGATCGGTGAGACCCCGTATGCGGAAACCAATGGCGACATCCTCGCTTCGGATACCGTCAGCCACAGCCGCGCGTACCCACAGGATCTGGCTGCGCTGAAGGCCGCGGCTGCCACTGGCAAGCCGGTGGTGACGGTCTACATGTCCGGTCGGCCGATGTACACCAACGACCTGCTCAACCTGTCCAGCGCCTTCGTGGCCGCCTGGCTGCCGGGCACCGAAGGCAAGGGGGTGACCGACGTGCTGGTGGCCGGCAAGGGGGGCAAGCCCGTGCATGATTTCCACGGCCGCCTCAGCTTCCCCTGGCCCGGCGTGCCATGCCCGGCGCCGATCGATCAGCCGGATGCGAAGAAGCCCTCGCTGTTCGCGCTGGGCTATGGCCTCAGCTACGCCAAGGGCGGCAAGGTCGCGCGGCTTGACGAAGCCAACCCGGACAGCTGCGGTGAAGTGACCGTGCTGCCGATCTTCAACCGTGCCGACACGCCACCGTTCGCCCTGCACGTGGCGGCCGCGGGTGCGACCCAGCCGCTGGGCAGCGATCTGAACGCCACGCTGCGCTGGCCCACCGCCAAGCCGGTGGTGCAGGTGCGTACCGTGCAGGTGAACACCCAGCAGGACGCCAAGGAAGTGACCTGGCTGGCCCCGGCGCAGCTGATCGCACGCAGCACCTCACGCCGCAACCTGGGCGCACTGGCGCGCAGCAATGGCGCACTGCAGTTCGATGTGCAGCTGGTGAAGCGCCCGGCCTCGCCGGTGAAGGTGACGATGCAATGCGGCAGCAGCTGCGAGGGTGGGGTGGACATCGCCCCGCTGCTGGGCAAGCTTTCGCCGGGGCAGAAGCAGACGGTGACCGTGCCGCTGGCGTGCTTTGCCAAGCAGGGCGTTGCCTTGGGCGCGGTGGAGGCCCCGTTCGTGGTGACCGCCGACAAGCCGTTCGTGGCGGCATTCACCCAGGTCAAGCTGACCGCCAACACGGCAAATGCAGAGGGCGCGGTGGCCTGCCCGTAAGCCGAAGGTAGCGCCGGGCCATGCCCGGCGTGTCCGTGATCGCGCCCGGGGATGTATTTCGCCGGGCATGGCCCCATGGCCCGGCGCTACCGGTAGATCCACGCCATGCGTGGATGCGGCGTCCCCAAGGCAAAAAAAGCCCCGCAATGCGGGGCTTCTTTCTTATCGCTTCATGGAACCGAAGAACTCGTCGTTGGACTTGGTGTTCTTCATCTTGTCCAGCAGGAATTCCATCGCGGCCATTTCATCCATCGGATGCAGCAGCTTGCGCAGGATCCAGATCTTCTGCAGCAGTTCCGGTTCGATCAGCAGGTCTTCGCGGCGGGTGCCCGAACGGTTGATGTCGATGGCCGGGAACACGCGCTTTTCAGCGATGCGACGGCTCAGGTGCACTTCGCTGTTGCCGGTGCCCTTGAACTCTTCGTAGATCACCTCGTCCATCTTCGAGCCGGTGTCGACCAGCGCGGTGGCGATGATGGTCAGGCTGCCGCCTTCTTCCACGTTGCGCGCGGCACCGAAGAAGCGCTTCGGGCGGTGCAGGGCGTTGGCGTCCACACCACCGGTCAGCACCTTGCCCGAGCTCGGCACTACGTTGTTGTAGGCGCGGGCCAGGCGGGTGATGGAGTCCAGCAGGATCACCACGTCCTTCTTGTGCTCGACCAGGCGCTTGGCGCGCTCGATGACCATTTCGGCCACCTGCACGTGGCGCGCGGCCGGCTCGTCGAAGGTCGAGCTGATGACCTCGCCGCGCACGGTGCGCTGCATTTCGGTCACTTCTTCCGGGCGCTCGTCGATCAGCAGCACGATCAGGTGCACGTCCGGGTGGTTGGTGGTGATGGCCGTGGCCACCTGCTGCATCATCATCGTCTTACCGGCCTTCGGCTGGGAAACGATGAGCGAGCGCTGGCCCTTGCCCTGCGGCGCCATCAGGTCGAGGATGCGGCCGGTGATGTCTTCGGACGAACCGTTGCCGCGCTCCAGAGTGAAGCGGCGACGCGGGAACAGCGGGGTCAGGTTCTCGAACAGCACCTTGTTCTTCGACGCTTCGATCGGTTCACCGTTGATGGTGTCGACGATGTTCAGTGCGAAGTAGCGCTCGCCGTCCTTCGGGAAGCGGATGCGGCCGGAGATGTGGTCGCCGGTGCGCAGGTTGAAGCGGCGGATCTGGCTGGGTGAGATGTAGGTGTCGTCCGGGCCGGCCAGGTAGCTGGCCTCGGCCGCGCGCAGGAAGCCGAAACCGTCGGGCAGGATTTCCAGCACGCCGTCGGCGGCGACGCCGTCACCGTGGCGGGTCAGCACCTTCAGCAGGGCGAAGATCACGTCCTGCTTGCGGGCGCGGGCGACGCCTTCGGAGATCTGCAGCTGCTCAGCGATTTCCAGCAGCTTCTGTGCCGGCATGCGCTTGAGGTCGCTCAGCGAGTAGACCGGGAAGCCTTCCGGCACGTTGGCGTGCGGGCGCGGCACGAACGGCTGCTGCTCGCCACCGTCCTGCGGCATGCCGTCATCGCGGCCACGGCCGCCACGGTCGCGGTCGCGACGGTTGCGGAAGCGGTCGCGGCGGTTGCCCTGGCCCTGCTGGCCGTTCTGGCCACCCTGGTTGTAGGGATTGTTGTTCTGGCCCTGGTTCTGGCCACCGCCCTGGTGGTTCTGCTGGCGCGGCTGGCCGGATTCGCGGCCTTCGCCGCCATCACCGCCGCCGGAGGCGGGGGCTTCAGCAGCGGGCGCGCTCGGCGCGGGAGCGGCTGCGGCCGGTGCCGGCGCTTCGGGCGCGGCTGCCAGCGGCAGGGTCGGCTGCGCGGGGGCAGCACTGGTTTCGGCGGCTGCCGGAGCGGCGGCCTTGCTCACGCGGGGCTTGCGCACGCGCTTTTCGGCGGGCGCATCGGCGCTGCCGGTTTCAGGAGTGTTATCGGACAAGAGCGTTATTCCTCGCTTGAAGGTGCGAGCGCCCGGCTGCGGGCGGCGAACGTTGGGAATGGGTCTGGAAGAAACTGCGTCCAGAGGGTGCGGCACGCGAACGCGGCCGGATATGCCGACACTATCATCGGCCAGCGGCGCCATGCAAGGGTCGCCGGGAACAACATTCATATGGGCGCAGGACGCCCGCGGCAGCCGCGGTCAGCGGCTGCCGTGGAACAGCAGGGTCAGGCCAGGGCCTTGTCCAGCAGGCCGGCCAGCTGGGCCTTGCCCACCGCACCGATCTGCTCGCCGACCTTTTCGCCGTCCTTGAAGACGACCAGGTACGGAATCGAGCGCACGTGGTACTTGGCAGCCAGCGCACGGTTGTTGTCGACGTTGACCTTGGCAATCTTGGCGCGGCCCTGGTAGGCGTCGGCCAGTTCGTCCAGCGCCGGGGCGATCATCTTGCACGGGCCACACCATTCGGCCCAGAAATCGACCAGCACCGGTTCCTTGGAATTCAGTACGGCGCTATCAAAGTCGGCATCGCCGACGTGTACAACCTTGTCGCTCATCTTGGTTTCTCGTCTTGGATTGCACCCGGCCAGGCCGGAGGTGGGTGAACTGGGCCATGCCCGGTGGCGCGACCCTCGTCGTTGCCTCGCGGCGGTCTGCCGCGGTGCGTTCGGCGGGATGCCTGGACGCTCACGGCCGGCAGTGTACCCCTATCGCGGGGCGGGGACAGATGCTGGCTGGAACCCAGCGTATCGTGATCGTGTCGCTGCCCGGTATGTGTCGGATTTCACTGTCTTCCCGAAGATGGGGGTGGCATTGGCGGGGGTCCAGAGGGCGGGGCGGGGCCGTTCAAGTGCCGTCTGGCTGGGTGAAGGCGTCAGGCCCTGGGAATCGTCTCCAAGCCCTGTGAGACGCCCCGTTCCGGTTTGCCGGCCGGAGTGCGTTAAACTGGAACATTGTGCGGCGTGCGGACCGGGTGGTCCCAGCCGGCCAACCCGCCGCAGGGGCCGCAGTTTGCGACGGTGCCCCTAGACGATGAAGTGCCAGCCGCCCTACGGGCCGGCGGCCATACCAAGACGGACACATGAGCGACAAACCGCTGACCGATTTGACCTTTTCCTCCTTTGATCTGCATCCGGCCCTGCAGGCCGGTCTTGAAGGAGCCGGATTCACCCGCTGCACGCCCATCCAGGCGCTGACCCTGCCGGTCGCGCTGCCCGGCGGCGATGTCGCCGGCCAGGCACAGACCGGTACCGGCAAGACGCTGGCCTTCCTGGTCGCTGTCGTGAACCGCCTGCTGACCCGCCCGGCCCTGGCCGACCGCAAGCCGGAAGACCCGCGCGCGCTGATCCTGGCCCCGACCCGCGAACTGGCCATCCAGATCCACAAGGATGCGGTGAAGTTCGGTTCCGACCTGGGCCTGCGTTTCGCCCTGGTCTACGGCGGCGTTGATTACGACAAGCAGCGCGAGCTGCTGCAGCAGGGCGTGGACGTCATCATCGCCACCCCGGGCCGCCTGATCGACTACGTGAAGCAGCACAAGGTGGTCTCGCTGCACGCCTGCGAGATCTGCGTGCTGGACGAAGCCGACCGCATGTTCGACCTGGGCTTCATCAAGGACATCCGCTTCCTGCTGCGTCGCATGCCGGAGCGCACCACCCGCCAGACCCTGCTGTTCAGCGCCACCCTCAGCCACCGCGTGCTGGAGCTGGCCTACGAGCACATGAACGAGCCGCAGAAGCTGGTGGTCGAAGCCGAGACCATCACCGCCGCGCGCGTTCGCCAGCGCATCTATTTCCCGGCCGATGACGAGAAGATCCCGCTGCTGCTGGGCCTGCTGTCGCGCAGCGAAGGCGCGCGCACCATGGTCTTCGTCAACACCAAGGTGTTCGTCGAACGCGTGGCCCGTTCGCTGGAAAAGGCCGGCTACCGCGTCGGCGTGCTCTCCGGCGATGTGCCGCAGAAGAAGCGTGAGAGCCTGCTCAACCGCTTCCAGAAGGGCCAGCTGGAAATCCTGGTGGCCACCGACGTGGCCGCCCGCGGCCTGCACATCGACGGCATCAAGTACGTCTACAACTACGACCTGCCGTTCGACGCCGAAGACTACGTGCACCGTATCGGCCGTACCGCACGCCTGGGCGAAGAAGGTGATGCGATCAGCTTCGCCTGCGAGCGCTACGCGATGGGCCTGCCGGATATCGAGGCCTACATCGAGCAGAAGATTCCGTCCGAGCCGGTCACCAAGGAACTGATGACCCCGCTGCCGCGCCCGGAACGCCCGGCCCCGGCCGCTGGCGAGGAAGGCGAAGAGAACGAGAGCGTCGGCCAGATCTTCCGTGAAGCGCGCGAAGCCCGCGCCGCCGAGGAAGAGCGTCGTGGCGGTGGCCGCAGTGGCGGCCGCTCCGGCAGCGGTGGTGGTGGCCGTGGTGGTCGCGACGGTGAGCGCAGCGGCGAACGCCGTCCGCGTGGCCCGCGCAAGCCGCGCGTGGAAGGCGAGCAGGCTGCTGCCGCGCCGGGCGCCGCTGCCCAGGCCCCGCGTCCGCCGCGCCCGCCGCGTGCAGAAGGCGCACCGGAAGGTGCCGCCGAAGGCGAGCACAAGACGCGCAAGCGTCGTCGTCGTCGCCACGGCCGTCCGGTCGAGGGTGCCGAGGGCGCGCAGAACACCGCCGGCAATGGCGCCAGCCCGGTCACCCCGGTGCAGGTGGTGGCCAAGCCGGTGCGTACCGCCGCTGACACCGGCGATTCGTTCCTGACCCGCATCGGCCGCAAGATCCGCCGCATGCTGTCGGGCAACTAAGCCGGTAGCGCCGGGCCCTGCCCGGCGAGCGCAGCGGCCCCGTCCGGGGCCGCGATGCCGGAAGGTTTTCGCCGGGCATGGCCCGGCGCTACCGATCCGTCGCGCTGCTCCTGCATAATCGGGGCATGAGTGTCCTGCGCTTCGACAATGTCAGCAAACAGTACGCCGGTGGCCACGAAGCCCTGACCGATGTCAGCTTCGAGGTCGCCCCCGGCGAAATGCTGTTCGTCACCGGCCATTCCGGGGCGGGCAAGAGCACCCTGCTCAAGTTGATCCACCTGGACGAGCGGCCCAGCCGCGGCGCAGTGGTCTTCGACGAGCGCAACCTGCTGAAGGTGCGTGGCGGCGACATCCCCCGCCACCGTCGTGCGGTCGGCGCGGTCTACCAGGACCACCGGCTGCTGATGGACCGTTCCATCGCCGAAAACGTGGCCCTGCCGCTGATCCTGCGCGGCACCCGCCGCGGCGACATCGCCAAGCGCGTGCGCTCGGTGCTGGAGCGCATGGGCCTGGGCCACCGCGAAAAGGCGCTGCCGTCGCAGCTGTCGGCCGGCGAACAGCAGCGCGTGGGCATCGCCCGCGCGATCGTGGGCGAACCCAAGCTGCTGGTGGCCGACGAGCCCACCGGCAACCTCGACCCGACCCTGGCGGCGGAGATCATGGCCCTGTTCGCCGAACTGCCTTCGCGCGGCACCAGCGTGCTGGTGGTCAGCCACGACCTGCCGCTGCTGCGCCGCATGCGCAAGCGCGTGCTGATCCTCGACCACGGCCGGCTGGCGGATGACATCTCGCCGCAGGATCTGGCGGAGTAACCCATGGGCAAGAACGAAAACAGCGAAGCCGCCGCGCCGTCGCGCCTGGGTGTGTGGTTCCACCACCACGCCCACAGCGTGGTGTTCAGCCTGGGCCGCGCCTGCCGCAAGCCCTGGGCCACCCTGCTGACGGTGATGGTCATGGCGCTGGCGCTGGCCCTGCCACTGGGCCTGTCCATCGCCCTGGACAACCTCAAGCAGTTCGCCGGCAGCGTGCAGCAGTCGCGCGACATCAATGTATTCCTGAAGGCCAGTGTCGATGGCCCCGGCGCGCTGCGCCTGGCCGGCGAACTGCGCGACCGCCAGGATGTGGCCAACGTGGCCGTGCGTACCCCCGAACAGGGCCTGCAGGAGCTGCGTGATGCCGGCCTGGGCGAAGCGATCGATGCGCTGAACGACAATCCGCTGCCATCGCTGCTGGTGATCACCCCCGGCCAGGGCCAGGACGACGCGCGCCTGGCGCGCGCGCTGGAAAGCCTGCCCGATGCCGACCTGGTGCAGCACGATGCCCTGTGGCGCCAGCGCCTGGATGCCTGGCTGGCCTTCGGTGCACGCCTGGTGCAGGTGCTGTCGGCCCTGCTCGGCGCCGGTGCAGCGCTGGTGGTGGGCAATACGGTGCGCCTGGACATCCAGGCCCGCCGCGAGGAAATCGGCGTGCTGCAGCTGCTGGGCGCCAGCGACGGCTTCATCCGCCGCCCGTTCCTGTACCTGGGGGCCTGGTATGGCCTGGGTGCTGGTGCGGTGGCCCTGGCCCTGATCGGTGTGGCCGGTGCCGCCCTGCGCGCACCGCTGGCCGAACTGTCGCGCAGCTACGGGAGCCCCTTCGTCCTGCACGGCCTGGACCTGCTGCACGGCAGCCTGGTCCTGCTCGGCACCCTGCTGCTGGGCTGGCTGGGTGCCTGGCTGGTGACCGGCCACTTCCTCCGCCAGACCCGCCCCACCGACACCTGAGACCAGCATGCGACCGCAAGCGTTGAAGCACCTTGAAGGGCCCGCGACTCGAGTGATGGTGGTCGATGGTTCCAAGCTGGTCCGCAAGCTGATTGCCGACGTCCTGCAGCGCGACCTGCCGGGCGTGGAGGTGATCGGCTGCGACAGCATCGAGGAAGCGCAGCGGGTGCTGGCGCAGGGCCCGGTGGACCTGGTCACCACCTCGCTCACCCTGCGTGATGGCGACGGCCTGGCGCTGGCCAAGAGCGTGCGCGAAGCCGCCGGCCAGGCCTACGTGCCGGTCATCGTGGTCTCCGGTGATGCGCAGCAGCACCTGGAGCAGCGCCGCTTCACCGAATTCGTCACCGACTACTTCGACAAGGCGCTGGGCCACGAAGCCCTGGCGACCTTCATCCGCGGCTACGTGCAGCCGCAGACCATTCCCGGTGCCACCATCCTGTATGTCGAGGACAGCCGCGTCGTGGCCGAGGCCACCAAGCGCATGCTCGAACGGCAGCAGTTGAACGTGCTGCACGTGGTCAGCGCCGAGGAAGCCTTCACCCTGCTCACCGCCGAATCGCTGGGCCGCAGCCGCCACCGCATCGACCTGGTGCTGACCGACGTCACCCTGAAGGGCGAACTGAGCGGCCGCGACGTGGTGCAGCGCGTGCGCGTGGATTTCGGTTACGGCAAGCGCCGCCTGCCGGTGCTGGTGATGACCGGCGACGGCAACCCGCACAACCAGACCGGGCTGCTGCAGGCCGGTGCCAACGATCTGGTGCTCAAGCCGATCGAGGAGCGCCTGCTGGTGACCAAGGTGCTGTTCCAGCTGCGGCTGGCCCGCTTGAACGATGGACCCCTGTTGCGATGAAGTGCTGCGATGATCGATGAAGTAGTGGACACCCCGGCGATCCAGCTGGAACCGAGCTGGAAGCAGCACGTTGGCGATTACCTGCTGCAGCCGCAGATGCGCGAGCTGTCCGCATTCCTGCGCCAGCGCAAGGCCGCCGGTGCGGCAGTGTTCCCGCCGGGCCCGCAGATCTTTGCCGCCTTCGATGCCACCCCGTTCGAGCAGGTGAAGGTGGTGATCCTCGGCCAGGACCCGTACCACGGCCGCGGCCAGGCCCACGGCCTGAGCTTCTCGGTGGCGCCGGGCGTGCCGGTGCCGCCGTCGCTGCTGAACATCTACAAGGAGATCGAGGGCGACCTCGGCCTGCCGCGACCGGACCACGGCTGCCTCGTGCCCTGGGCCCAGCGCGGCGTACTGCTGCTCAACGCCGTGCTGACGGTGGAGGAGGGCCAGGCGGGTGCCCACCAGGGGCGGGGCTGGGAAGGTTTCACCGACCACGTGGTGGACGTGCTCAACCGTGAGCGCGACGGCCTGGTGTTCATGCTTTGGGGCGCTTACGCGCAGAAGAAGGGCAAGGTGATCGATACCCGCCGCCACCGCGTGCTGAAGGCGCCGCACCCCTCGCCGCTGTCGGCCCATCGCGGCTTCCTGGGCTGCCATCACTTTTCGATGGCCAACGAGTACCTGCAGCGCCAGGGCCAGGCCGCGATCGACTGGTCGCTGCCGCCGCGTTCGGCCCTCTAGCGCCGCCCCTTGGGGCCTGGGCTGAACGCCGGGCAACCTCCCCGGCCTGTCGGGCCGCCTGAATCCGCCCTGTTCAGCCGCGCTTGCCCCGCCACCGCAGGGTTTCAGGGCTTAATGAGTTGATTTGCAAGGGATTGTGAATCCCGAAACAGGCGCTCGCCACTGTCATCAAATCGCGCTAGGGTAGGGTTCTGTTTGGGGCCAGTGTTGCATGTACGGAACGCTGGAACTTTTTCCTCCTTTAGCAGTCCAATATCCGGACTGCTAAGATGGGTGCCTATGAGCCAGAACACCTCTACTGCCCTTGTGGCAAACAATCTCCCGATTCCCAGTGCGCTCGGTTCGCTGGACGCCTACATCGGTGCCGTGCACCAGATTCCGGTGCTGTCGGTCGATGACGAACAGGACCTGGCCCGTCGTTTCCGCGACGGTGACGATCTGGACGCCGCACGCGAGCTGGTGCATTCGCACCTGCGCTTCGTGGTGCACGTGGCCCGCGGCTACAACGGCTACGGCCTTGCGCTGGGCGACCTGATCCAGGAAGGCAACATCGGCCTGATGAAGGCGGTCAAGCGCTTCGACCCGGACATGGGTGTGCGCCTGGTGTCCTTCGCCGTGCATTGGATCCGTGCCGAGATGCACGAGTTCATCCTGAAGAACTGGCGCATCGTCAAGGTCGCCACGACCAAAGCGCAGCGCAAGCTGTTCTTCAACCTGCGCAAGTCGAAGACGCGCCTGGGCTGGATGAACGCGGCTGAAGTCAGTGCCGTTGCCAAGGACCTGAACGTGTCCGAGCGTGAGGTCATGGAAATGGAATCGCGTCTTTCCGGCCGCGATATCGGTTTCGATGCGCCGACCGATGAGGACAACGAGCACGCCCCGCCGTCGCCGGCTGCGTTCCTGGTCGCCAACGATGAAGATCCGTCGATGGCCTACGAGCGCGCCGACAGCGAAGACAGCCAGATGCAGCTGCTGCGCGAAGGGCTGGCCGAGCTGGATGCCCGCTCGCGCGACATCATCCGCCGCCGCTGGCTGGATGCCGACAGCAAGGTGACGCTGCAGGAGCTGGCCGACGAGTACGGCGTGTCGGCCGAGCGTATCCGCCAGGTGGAAGCGAACGCGCTGAAGAAGATGAAGGCGCTGTTCACCGCGTAAGGCATAGATCTTTGGTTCGGTTCCTGTTTCCGGCCCCGTTCTGATGAAAAGCCCCGGCGTTGGTCGGGGCTTTTCGTTTGACCGGCATGGCTGTTGGTAATGCGGGCCGCTGATCGGCTGCTTCAGTAGTACCAGCCCATGGCGGGCAGTCATGCGCTTCCGGTAGCCGTTCAATCCCTCGAGAGGTTTATAGCCAAGGGTCTGGTCCAATTCAGAATGGTCCCTCTGGCCTCAGTCCTGGAGTTGGACTCCGATGACTGCCTTCCTGTGCTATGAATGCCAAGCCTTGCTTCAAGGCTCTTTCATGGATTGGAATGATGCGCAGGTTCGGGGGAACTGCAGGCGGTGTGTCGACCCGCCTCGGGGGATTTGAAGATCGAACTCGCAAGCTGGGTGCCATAGGCGTCTGGCTGTGCTGCGTGCTGCTGATGGGCCTTGGCCTGTCACCATCCGCAATCGCCCAGACAACGATCACATACATTCACACTGATGCCCTAGGCTCGGTTGTGGCGGAAAGCGATGCCAACGGCAACGTCATCAAGCGATATGACTACGAACCCTACGGGGCCGTGGTAGGCGGTCAGGTCACGGATGGACCTGGATACGCCGGACATGTGAGCGACTCGGCTACAGGGCTGAGCTACATGCAACAGCGCTACATGGATCCACAATTGGGCGTGTTTCTGTCGGTAGACCCAGTCACCGCTCACCAAATGCCAGTTGAGCAGTTCAATCGGTATCGGTACGCGAACGGGAATCCGTACAGGTTCGTCGATGCGGATGGAAGGCAGGCCGCAGAGCGATTCGTTGAGCAGCATCGGAGAGATATTGCTGCCGGAAATGGCGCCGTATACGAGCCGATGAGACCGGCCGCAATCGCCGTTACAGCGGCAATGGCTGCCCCAGTGCTGATCGAAGCTGGCATGGTTGCGATGGCCAATCCGAGTGTCGTATCGGCAGCTACCAGTATCGCTGCTGATATCGCAGGAGTTACAGGTGCCGGTGGAGCAGGTGTTGCGGCATCCAAAGCTCTGAGTGCAGAAGGTCGGGCACTTTTGAATTCCCGGCCTGTTGGAAGTGCACTCAAAGCGGACGCTGGGCACAATTCAGCGACCTTTATGCGAGAGACCGCTGCAGAAGCAGGTGTTCATACTCCATTGACAGGAGGCGACGGCGTGGTTCGCACTCTGACTCAGCTACCCGGTGAACTCAATGGAAAGGCTGGTCGGTTTGAATACATAGTCGACAAGGCTGGCGACTTGACCCATCAAAGATTTGTGGAAGGTGGCAGCATGAACGGAATACCAAACAAGAAGTGAGTGTCTACATGAGAACGTATGACTGTATTCAACCCTATGGGCCCTGGAGTCAGACCGAGGTGGCGTGGGCACTGGGGCGCCATCTGATTGACTTTGAGGTTGCGAAGCACTGCGCGTCGGAGCAGAAGGGACTGGAAGAGAAGTTCAATCTGAACTCCTTGATTGAAAGACTTGAAGGGGCTTTTCCCGATGAGCGTAATAGTGTAGCTGCGCAGTTGGCGGCATTCGACAAGAACTCAAACGAGGATGAGATTTTCAGAAGATGGCTGGTTGCATTTCTCGCGGACGCTTACGCTAAGCGCGATGAGATTGCTGATCCGCTCGGAGAGGTTGAGAGGATCTACGCTGATTTTGATTACCCGGAGTCTCTGGAGAGCTTTGTCAGGTACATGCCAGCTTCTGATGGGTATGATCCGGCTGCGCACTCACATGAGCAGAATGTTGCGCGGCTCTTCGAGAACTGGAAGCGTTATCTTGACTCGGCGAAGTAGCAGATTCACTCAGCGTAATTTCCTTCGCTTGACGTGCGTCGCTTCTTCCCGAAGCGCACCGTCCCGGCTTCCATGCCGAGGACGGTGAAGACTCCCAGAATCCGTGATCTGGTTCCATGCAGGAAGCTGTGTAGTGGATCTACCAGGTCTCACCCCTCGCGTGCGATCGCGCGCCAGCCGATGTCGGTGCGGTGGAACTCGTTGGCCCAGGTCACCTTGGCCACGCCGGCATAGGCATTGGCCTGCGCGTCGCGCACGCTGTCGCCCAGCGCGGCCACGCACAGCACGCGGCCGCCGGCGCTGAGCACCTGGCCCTGCGCATCCAGCGTGGTGCCGGCATGGAACACCTTGGCATTGGCGGGCACGTCGTCCAGGCCGGAAATCACGTCGCCGGTGATCGGCGCTTCCGGGTAGGGCTTGGCGGCCAGCACCACGCCCAGCGACGGGCGCGGATCCCACTGCGCATCCACCTGGTCCAGGCGGCCATCGATGGCCGCTTCCACCAGGTCCACCAGGTCCGACTGCAGGCGCAGCATCACCGGCTGGGTCTCCGGATCGCCGAAGCGCACGTTGAACTCGATCACCTTCGGCGCGCCGCTGGCATCGATCATCAGGCCGGCATAGAGGAAGCCAGTGAACGGGATGCCGTCGGCGATCATGCCCTGCACGGTCGGGTTCACCACCTCGCGCATCACCCGGGCATGCACCTCCGGCGTCACCACCGGCGCGGGCGAGTAGGCGCCCATGCCACCGGTGTTCGGGCCGGTGTCGCCGTCGCCGACGCGCTTGTGGTCCTGCGAGGTGGCCATCGGCAGCGCGTGCACGCCGTCGACCATCGAAATGAAGCTGGCTTCCTCGCCATCAAGGAATTCCTCGATGACCACGCGCGCGCCGGCATCGCCGAAGGCGTTGCCCGAGAGCATGTCACGCACCGCATCCTCGGCCTCGGCCTGGGTCATCGCCACGATCACGCCCTTGCCGGCCGCCAGGCCATCGGCCTTGACCACGATCGGCGCGCCCTTGTCGCGGATGTAGGCCAGCGCCGCGTCCACCTCGGTGTGCACGGCATAGAACGCGGTGGGGATGTTGTGGCGGGCCAGGAAATCCTTGGCGTAGGCCTTGCTGCCTTCCAGCTGCGCGGCGGCGGCGGTCGGCCCGAAGATGCGCAGGCCGGCTGCGCGGAAGCGGTCGACCACGCCGGCCACCAGCGGCACTTCCGGGCCGACCACGGTCAGCGCCACGCCTTCGGCCTGAGCCAGCGCCAGCAGGCCATCAATGTCGGTCACCTTCACCGCCACGTTGCGGCACTTGTCTTCGTTGGCGGTGCCGGCGTTGCCGGGCGCCACGATCACTTCGGTGACACGGGAGGACTGGGCCAGCTTCCATGCCAGGGCGTGTTCGCGGCCGCCAGAGCCGATGACAAGAATCTTCTTCATGTGGGAAGTATCCGAACGGAGAAATCAGGAGGGAGGACGGTGGAGGGGGATGCTCAATCCTCGCGCTTCAGCGCAGGGTTGGTCAGTGCTTTTGCTTCTGCTTCGAGTTGGCGCAGGTCTTCGATCGCCTCCTGCTCGGCCTCGCCCAGCTCCTTGTTGCGGCGATGTCGATCGAACACCCCGTAGCGCTCGGCAATGATCGCTTCCATCTGCTGGTGCGAGACGTGGCCCGCACCTTCCAGGATTGCGCGCTCATTGAAATCGAGGAATCGATCAGTCTGGGTCAGCCAGTCGGCCATGCGCATCTCGATGCGGCGCTCGGCGCGGTCCTCCGCGAAATCCAGGAACATGGTAACCAGGCGATTAAGCTGCTCCAGCTCCTGCTGACCGAGGTAATTCTTGGAAACCACGGCATCGGATTTCCTGATGCGCTCGCCTTGCCAATGGGTCAGACTGCGTGGGGACCTCACCCGGAATCCGACCGCCAGGATCAATTCAAGTCGATAGGTTTTGACGTTGCGTCGGACGTCGCGGCCGCCCTCCCGACGAACCTGTAAGTAATCCTTACAGGTTGTGGACTCATCAATCTCACCCTCGTCATAGACGGCGCGAACGTGCTGGGTGATGTTCTGCGGTGTCGTATCAAACAGCTCGGCCATCTCGCCCTGGGTCATCCACACCGTTCCCTCCGCCGCGCGCAGGTGGACTTCCGTCCGGCCGTCGTCGGTGCGGTAGAGGATCAGTTCGCCGAGGGGACTGTTCATGGCCGGTCGATATGCCTCACTCGCAGCCCTCGCGTTGCAGCGCGTCGGGGAAGGCATAGGTCCAGGTCTTCGGGTCCAGCGTGAAGCGGTGCGTGCGCCGCACATTGCTGCCGCCGCAGCTGCTGCCGGTTTCCTCGATCAGCAGCGGCCAGATGCGCGCGCTGCGGTTGCTGTCGTCCATGCGCAGTTCGAATTCGATGTCGAACACGCGCGTGCGGCAGTCTTCGGCCTGCTCGGCGTCGTCGCAGTCGTAGGCGGCGGTGTTGTCGATGTGGCTGCGCACGTTGCCGGCATCCACCAGCCCGTTCGGGCCGGGCAGGATGAAACTCTGCGTCTGCAGCGAATAGCCCTGGCCATACCAGCCGCTGACGTTGCGGAAGCCGTAGAAGTCGCTGCCGAAGCGCATGATCTCGACGCTGCCCGGGCGGCCGCTGCTGCCAGAGGTGCCGCCGGTCAGCTCGGCTGCCACCTCGAAGCCGTCGCCGGCCGGGCGCAGCACGTAGTAGTCGATGGGGCCCGCGTCGGCGTGGCCGGCGTCGGCCAGTTCGCCGCACACCGCCAGCAGCTGCTGCCAGCTGTCACCGCTGACCACCGGCTGTTCGGCGCAGACCGCCCAGTCGACCGGGCGCGTGTTTCCATCCTGGGTCAGGTTGCTGCGCCAGCTGTCGGACAGCTGTGCGTCCTTGCCATAACGCGCGGTCAGGAAGGCCTGCAGGCGCGCGGTGCGGCTGACATGCCCGGCCGCTGCGGTGCTGGCCGCGGCGGGCGCCTCTGCCGGCGGGGCAGAGGCGGGTGCCGGCTCGGCGGCCGGCTTGCAGCCGGCCAGCAGGACCACGCCCAGCAGGGCGGGCAGAACCAGGGGTTTGATCGAAACTGCGGACATCCGTGTCGCTCCAGGATCAGTGGCGGAAGTGGCGAACGCCGGTGAACACCATGGCCAGGCCATGTTCGTCGGCGGCGGCGATCACTTCAGCATCGCGCATCGAACCGCCCGGCTGGATGACCGCCTTGATGCCGGCGGCAGCAGCGGCATCGATGCCGTCGCGGAACGGGAAGAACGCATCGGAAGCCATCACCGAACCCTCGACCACCAGGTTTGCATCGGCGGCCTTGATGCCGGCGATGCGCGCCGAGTACACGCGGCTCATCTGGCCGGCGCCGACACCGATGGTGCGGTTGTCCTTCGCATAGACGATCGCGTTGGACTTCACGAACTTGGCCACCTTCCAGGCAAACAGCAGGTCGGTGAACTGCTTGTCGGTCGGCGCCAGCTTGCTGACCACCTTCAGTTCGTCGCGGGTCATGCCACGGTTGTCCGACGACTGCAGCAGCAGGCCCGAGCCGACGCGCTTGCTGTCGAAGTTGTTCAGGCCATCACCGTGCGGGATGCGCAGCACGCGCACGTTGGCCTTCTTCTGCGCGTATTCCAGCGCGGCCGCCTCGTAATCCGGGGCGATCAGCACTTCAACGAACTGGCGGTCGAGGATGACCTTCGCAGTGGCAGCATCCAGCGGCTTGTTGAAGGCGATGATGCCGCCGAAGGCGCTGGTCGGGTCGGTGGCGTAGGCCAGCTCGTAGGCATCGCCGTTGCCGGCACCGACGGCCACGCCGCACGGGTTGGCGTGCTTGACGATGACGCAGGCGGGCGCATCGAACTGGCGCACGCATTCCCACGCCGCATCGGCATCGGCCAGGTTGTTGTAGCTCAGTTCCTTGCCCTGCAGCTGCTGGAACGTGGCCAGGGTGCCCGGCACCGGGTACAGGTCGCGGTAGAACGCGCCGCTCTGGTGCGGGTTCTCGCCGTAGCGCAGGTCCATCACCTTCACGAAGGTGGAATTCATCTGCGCCGGGTACTCGGCACGCGCCGGCACGGCGGCGTCGGTGGCGGTGACCGCCGACAGGTAGTTGCTGATGGCCGCGTCGTACTGGGCGACGCGGTTGAAGGCGGCGACCGAGAAGGCGAAACGGGTGGCGGCCGACAGCTGGCCATCGTTGGCGTCCAGCGAGGCCAGCAGTTCGGCGTACTGCGACGGGTCGGTGGCCACTGCCACGCGGGCGAAGTTCTTGGCTGCCGAGCGCAGCATGGCGGGGCCGCCGATGTCGATGTTCTCCACCGCGTCGGCCAGGCTGCAGTCGGCCTTGGCGGTGACCGCTTCGAACGGGTACAGGTTCAGCACCAGCAGGTCGATGGCACCGATGCCGTGCTCGGCCATGACCGCGTCATCCAGGCCCGAACGGCCCAGCAGTCCGCCGTGCACCATCGGGTGCAGGGTCTTGACCCGGCCGTCCATCATTTCCGGGAACCCGGTGACGTCGGCCACGTCCTTCACGGCCAGGCCCGCCTCGCGGATCGCCTTGGCGGTGCCGCCGGTGGACAACAGCTCGACGCCGTGGGCAGCCAGCGCGGTGGCCAGCTCGACCAGGCCGGTCTTGTCGGAAACGGAGAGGAGGGCCCGACGGACGGGCAACAGATCAGCAGTCATGGGGACAGGGCAATCGGCAGCGGAGCGGGGCCGATATTGTAGTTCGTGGGGGGCGGTGGCGGGCGCTGCCGGCGCGCTTTGCTGGCCCCAGAAGGGGAAAACGACCTGCATCGGCATGCCGGGCTGAACACGCCATGGGGTAGGCTATGCCGGAACTGCCAAGGATCAGCGGGTTCAGATCGTGTCGATCTATGCTTTGAAAGGACGTTTCCAGGACCTCTTGCGTCCGGCCGTGCGCGGGCTCTACCGCCTCGGCATCACCGCCAATACGGTGACCGTGGCTGCGGCCGTGGTCTCGCTGCTGGTGGCTGCCGCCGTGTGGTGCTGTGGCCCGGCGCAGCCGCTGCTGTACCTGCTGCTGCCGCTGTGGATGCTGCTGCGCATGGCGCTCAACGCCGTGGACGGCATGCTGGCCCGCGAGTTCGGCCAGCAGTCACGGCTGGGTGCCTATCTGAACGAATTGTGCGATGTGATTGCCGACGCCGCGCTGTACCTGAGCCTGCTCAGCGTGCCGGGCGTTCGCCCCGAGGCGTTGTGGCTGCTGGCCTGGACCGCCGCCCTGAGCGAGTACGCTGGCGTACTGGGGCTGATGGTCGGCGCCAGCCGCCGCTATGACGGTCCGATGGGCAAGAGCGACCGTGCCTTCGTCATCGGCGCGCTGGGCCTGCTGCTGGCCTTTGAGTGGGTGGGCGCGATGACGGTGAGCGGCGTGGCTGCCGCCATGGCCGTGCTGTGCGTGCTGACGATGATCAACCGCGTACGCCGCGGGCTGCAGGAAGCGGCGCTTCCGCCGCAGTAATCAAGTACATACCAAAAGACAATCTGGAGATTGCATGCGTCAGGCGCAGGAACGGGAATTCCACAGCTTCGACCAGGTACCGCTGTTCTACCGGTACTGGGCGAGCACCACCACCACCACGCCGGCCAAGGCCATCGTGCTGCTGCATCGCGGCCACGAACATTCCGGCCGGGTCACCCACCTGGTCGATGAGCTGGACCTGCCCGACACCGCCTTCTTCGCCTGGGATGCGCGCGGCAATGGCCGTTCGCCCGGTGCGCGCGGTGATGCCCCCGGCTTCCCGGCGCTGGTGCGCGACCTGGACAGCTTCATCACCCATATCGGTGCCGAGCACGGCATCGCGGTGGAAGACATCGTGGTGATCGCGCAGAGCGTGGGCGCCGTGGTGGCCGCCACCTGGGTGCACGACTACGCGCCGCGCCTGCGCGCGCTGGTCATGGCTTCGCCGGCGTTCAAGGTGAAGCTGTACGTGCCGTTCGCGCGCGCTGGCCTGACCCTGATGCAGAAGCTGCGCGGCAACTTCTTCGTCAACAGCTACGTCAAGCCGCAGTGGCTGACCCACGACCCGGCGCGGGTGGAAAGCTACCGCACCGATCCACTGATCACCCGGCCGATTTCGGTGCGCGTGCTGCTGGGGCTGTACGAGGCCGCCGACCGCATCGTGGCCGATGCGCAGGCGATCAGCGTACCGGTGCAGCTGCTGGTGTCCGGTTCGGATTTCGTCGTGCACCGGGGCCCGCAGGACCGTTTCTACGAACGCCTGTCCAGCCCGATCAAGGAGCGCGTGCACCTGCCCGGCTTCTTCCACGACACCCTGGGCGAACGTGATCGCGCGCCGGCGCTGGCGCGCATCCGCAGCTTCATCCAGGCCCGTTTCGCCGAACCACTGCGCGAGCTGTCGCGCCGCGATGCGCACCGCCATGGGCCGACCTTCGAAGAGTCCGAGATCCTGGCATGGCCGCCGGAGCGCAACAGCCTGGCCGACCTGCGCTGGCGGGTGGTGCGTGGGGGCCTGCGCTTTGGCGGCACGCTCTCCGAAGGCATCGCACTGGGCCTGCAGACCGGCTTCGATTCGGGCAGCACGCTGGATTACATCTACCGCGACGAAGCGCGTGGCAAGGGCCCGCTGGGGCGCATGGTCGACCGCAACTATCTCGATGCGATCGGCTGGCGCGGCATCCGCATCCGCGGCCAGCACCTGCAGGAACTGCTGTGTGACGCCGCCCAGCGCCTGCGCGGGCAGGGCGCGCCGGTGCGCGTGCTGGACGTGGCGGCCGGCCATGGCCGCTATGTGCTGGAAGCGCTGGGCCAGGGCGAGCAGCGTGCCGAACGCATCGTGCTGCGTGATTTCAGCGATCTGAACGTGACCCAGGGCCAGGCGTTGATCGAGCGTCTGGGCGCGGCCGACATCGCCCGCTTCGAGCAGGGCGATGCCTTCGACCCGGTGCAGCTGGCCAAGGTTGATCCGGCACCGACGCTGGCGGTGGTGTCGGGCCTGTACGAACTGTTCCCCGACAACGATGCGGTGCTGCGCTCGCTGCAGGGCATCGCCGCGACCGTGCCGGCGGGCGGCTACCTGGCCTATACCGGCCAGCCCTGGCACCCGCAGCTGGAATTCATCGCCCGTGCGCTGACCAGCCACCGCGGTGGCGCGGCCTGGGTGATGCGGCGCCGGACCCAGCAGGAAATGGATGAGCTGGTGCGCCTGGCCGGGTTCGAGAAGGTGGCCCAGCGCATCGACGAATTCGGCATCTTCACCGTGTCGCTGGCGCGCCGGACCGCCTGATGGCGACGCTGGCCGCACCCCCGCTGGCCGTGGCAGGGCGCCCCTGGCGGCGCGCTCTGCTGTGGCTGGCCCTGCTGGGACCGTTCTTCTTCGCCAGCTATGGCTTCGCCAACTGGATGGCCGGCCGCCACGCCGGGCTGCCGGTGATGGCCTTCGCCTGGGAAACCCGCATTCCGTTCGTGCCGTGGACGATCGTGCCGTACTGGTCGATCGATCTGTTCTATGCCGTCTCGTTCTTCCTGTGCCGGCAGCGCCTCGAACTGGACCGGCATGCATTGCGGCTGTTCAGTGCGCAGCTGATCGCGGTCACCTGCTTCCTGCTGTGGCCGCTGCGCTTCAGCTTCCAGCGGCCGGAGATCGGCGGCGTGTTCGGCTGGCTGTTCGATGTGCTGCTGGGCTTCGACCAGCCGTTCAACCAGGCCCCATCGCTGCACATCGTGCTGCTGATCGTGCTGTGGGTGAAGTTCGCGCAGTATCTGCAGGGGCCCTGGCGCTGGGTGCTGCATGGGTGGGCGCTGCTGATCGGCGTCTCGGTGCTGACCACTTTCCAGCATCATTTCATCGATGTGCCCACCGGCCTGCTGGCCGGCTGGCTGTGCGTGTGGTTGTGGCCGGAGCAGGGCACGCCGCCGCTGCGGGCGTGGCGCACCGCGCGCGATCCGCGGCGCTGGCGCCTGGCGCTGTTCTACCTGCTGGGGGCCGCTGCCCTGCTGGTGCCGGTGCTGCTGCTGCGTGGTGCGGCGCTGTGGCTGCTGTGGCCGGTGGTGTCACTGCTGCTGGTGGCGCTGGCCTATGCCGGGCTGGGCACGGCGGTATTCCAGAAGCGCGCCGATGGGCGGCTGACGATGGCCGCGCGCTGGCTGCTGGCCCCCTATCTGGCGGCGGCGTGGATCAATTCGCGGCTGTGGACACGGCGCGCGCCGCAGCCGGTGGACGTCGCCGGTGGGGTGTGGCTGGGGCGCATTCCCTGCGCCGCGCTGCCGGCGCCGCTGCGTGGCGTGGTCGATGCTTGCGCCGAGCTGTCCTGCAGCGCGCCGGGCGCGGCCTACGCCAACGTGCCGATGCTGGATCTGGTGGTGCCCGCCGCCGCGCAGCTGCGCGAGGCCGCCGATGCCATCGAAGACCTGCGCGCGCACGGGCCGGTGCTGGTCTGCTGTGCACTGGGCTATTCGCGCAGTGCGGCCAGCGTGGCCACCTGGCTGCTGCGTACCGGCCGCGTCTGCAGCGCGGCCGAGGCCGTGGCGCGGGTGCGCGCGGCGCGGCCATCCATCGTCCTGCATGACGTTCACCTACAGGCCATCGCGGCCGCCGCCGCCGGGGAGAGCACTGCATGAGCACCGCTGCCGATCTGCCGATGATGCATCTGCTGCTGCGCCAGGGCCGGCTGCCCGCCGCGCTGTCACTGGGCCTGCTGCTGGTGGCGCTGCTGCTGCTGGGCATCGAGCCGGGCCTGGCGATGTTTGCCGCCGGCCTGCTGCTGCTGAGCGTGGCGCTAGGCATGGTGCAGGCGTACTACGCGGTGCGCGTGCACCTGGATGCCAGCCTGCTGCAGCTGCTGCTGCGTGAGCGCCTGCAGGATGATGCTGCGGCCGAGCGGGTGGACCAGGCCCTGCATGCCGCCGGCCTGCGTCGCCACGATGCGCAGGCGCCGGTGCGTGGCTGGGATGGGCGCTGGGCGGGCATGCGCCGCCTTCTGATGCGCCAGTACGCGGCCACGCTGCTGCAGTTCGCGGTGCTGCTGGTGGCCGTGCTGTGGCCGCAGACCTGAGCGGGGGTGCCGATGTTCGCTGAACTGGTCGCGCGCGCCTGCAGTGGCGCGATCCATGTAGTGACCGGTGCACGCGCGCTGTGGATCGGCTGTGCGCCGTCCAGCGAGCATCGGGTCTACTACGGCAACCACGCCAGCCATGGTGATTTCGTCCTGATCTGGTCATCGATGCCGCCCGCGCTGCGGCGCCAGGTGCGGCCGGTGGCCGCCGCCGAGTACTGGCAGGGTGACGGCCTGCGCCGCTACCTGATCGATGCGGTGTTCAACGGTGTGCTGGTGGAGCGCGAAGCCGGCCGGCGCCAGCAGGATCCGTTGCAGGTGCTGCGTGATGCAGTGGATGAGGGGTGTTCGTTGATTCTGTTTCCCGAAGGCACGCGCAACGTCGGTGATGAGCCGCTGCTGCCGTTCAAGAGTGGCATCTACCATCTGGCGCGGCAGCGCCCGGAACTGGAATTCGTGCCGGTGTGGATCGACAACCTGAAGCGGGTGATGCCCAAGGGCCGCTTCCTGCCGCTGCCGCTGCTGTGCACGGCCACGTTCGGCACGCCGCTGCGGCTGCAGGCCGATGAGGACAAGGCCGCCTTCCTGGCGCGCAGCCGGCAGGCGCTGCTGGATCTGGCACCGAACGGGGGCAAGGCATGAGTTTCCTGATCGATGTGTCCGGTGACCTGGCCACGCAGAGCGTGGGCCAGCAGACCGGCCTGCTGTTTGCCGGCGTTGGCGCGGTGCTGGTGCTGGCAACCCTGGTATCGGAAACCCTGCGCTGGCGCCAGCGCGGCAACCCCAGCGCGGTCATCGCCAATCTGGTCTCGCGTATCCGCGCGTGGTGGGTGATGGCGGTCGTGGTGGGCGGTGCGCTGCTGTTCGGCCGCGCCGGCGTGATCGTGCTGTTCGCGATCATTTCGCTGTTCGCCCTGCGCGAGTTCATCACCCTGGCGCCGACACGTTCAGGCGATTACTACGCGTTGCTGGCGGCGTTCTACATCGTGCTGCCGTGGCAGTACTACCTGGTGTGGATCGACTGGTACGGCATGTACACGCTGCTGATTCCGGTCTATGCGTTCCTGTTCCTGCCGATCCTGTCGACCATTGGTGGCGACACCACGCACTACCTGGAACGCACGGCCAAGGTGCAGTGGGGGCTGATGATCTGCGTGTTCTGCATTTCGCACGTGCCGCTGCTGCTCAACCTGCACGTGCCCGGCCACGATCCGTCGCGCAACGTGCTGCTGTTCGCCTTCCTGGTGATCGTGGTGCAGTCCTCGGACGTGCTGCAGTACATCTGGGGCAAGCTGCTGGGCAAGCACCTGATCGCGCCGAAGCTGTCGCCGTCGAAGACGGTGGAGGGTTTCGTGGGCGGCGTGCTGAGTGCCAGCGCGCTGGGTGCGGCGCTGTGGTGGATCACCCCGTTCACGCCGCTGCAGGCCTTTGGCCTGTCGCTGCTGATCAACCTGATGGGGTTCTGGGGTGGCCTGGTGATGTCGGCCATCAAGCGCGACCGCGGCATCAAGGATTGGGGCCACATGATCGAAGGCCATGGCGGCATGCTCGACCGGCTGGATTCAGTGTGCTTCGCCGCGCCGGTGTTCTTCCATGTGGTGCGGTATTACTGGAAGGCCGGTGGGGTTGGCTGATCAGCCCGGGGTCGGATCCCTTCGCACGGCGAAGGGCTCTGACCCTGATTGCGATTCCGTCGGGCTTTCATCCACGCATGGCGTGGATCTACGGGGATACATCGGTAGCGCTGGGCCATGCCCGGCGGGCCGCGCTTACGCGCTGATGCCGTATTCCTTCAGCTTCTTGCGCAGGGTGGCGCGGTGGATGCCCAGCATCGCCGCGGCGCGGCTCTGGTTGCCTTCGCAGTGGTTGAGCACTTCCACGAACAGCGGGATTTCCATCTCGCGCAGCACGATCTCGTAGACATCGTCCGCGTCGCAGCCATCGAGGTCGCGCAGGTAGCGGCGCACGGACTGGGCGACATGTTCACGCAGCGGTGGCCGGGCAGCGCCACGACTGTTGTCAGGACGAGAAAGGACAGCGTTCAAGGGGGTTCCCGATTCGGTTGGCCCGTGCGCGCGGAGCGCGCGGCCGGACGAGGTGGTGGCGGTCAGTCTAGCGCGAGCGTGCCCGACCTGCCACGGCCGGACGCCTTCGTCCCGATCAAAGGAACTCGAAGGTGAATGCGACGGTGGAGGCGGCCGGTTCCTGCACGCGGAAGGCGATGCGCGCGCTCTGCCCCGGTTCCAGCAGGGCCGCACCCGGGTTCTCGCCCAGGTACTGCGCGGGTGGGAACACGCCGGTGCCGATCACCCGGCCATCGGCATCGGACAGTGACAGACGCAGGTCCGGCCACGCCTGTGCCCAGCGCGCATCGTTGCGGATGCTGGCCTGTACCTGCAGCACGCCGGCCTGGCCGGGCAGCGGCCGGATCTCGCGGCTGGTCATGGTCAATGCCGTGGGTTCGCGCCAGGCGGGCAGGCCGCAGCGCAGCACACCGCACAGCGCACTGACCCACGGGCGGTGGCCGGCATCGGCTGCCAATCGCGTTCTGTCGGCCAGCACGCTCTGCAGCACCAGCAACAGGGCCAGGCCTGCAACCAGTGCCCAATGCCAGCGCGGCGTCGGCAGCGCACGCGGGCGCACGCCCAGGAAGCTGGGCGCATCGCTGGCGCTACGAGGTGTGCTGCCCGACGAATCAGACGCTTCGATGACGGTGTCATCGGCCTGTCGCATGTCCGGTTGCGGTGCGGGCTGCAGATCCAGATCCCGTTCCGGCTCCGGTTCGAAGCGCGCATGCGCATCGGGCGCGGCCTGCGCGGGTACCGCTTCCTCGTGCAGTGGCGCAGCGTCGCCGGCCGGGGCCTGCGCGATGGCGTCGCCATCGGTCGCAGGCGGGGCTTCGGCTCCCGGCGCAGTACGCAGGAAGGTGGCCAGGGGACGACGCGGCGGGTTCGGCTCGGACATGCTCAGGGCGCGGGCTCGGATCCAGCGGTCATTCAACCACGATCAGGCGCGGCGTACGCCGGTGATGCGCATCCAGTCGCCATCCTGGGTGGCCTGCAGTTCGTCGAACCACACGGCGTAGCGCTGCAGCAGTTCGCCTTCCTGGCCATGCAGGATGCCCGACAGGGCGATGCGGCCACCGGCGGCCACGCGCGCGGCCAGCAGTTCGGCCAGCGCATCCAGCGCCGAGGCCAGGATGTTGGCGACCACGATGGGATAGGTCGCCACCGGTTCGTCCTGCGGCAGGTAGACGTGCATGCGCGCCTGCTCGCCATTGCGCTCGGCGTTGTCGGCGGTGGCGATCAGCGCCTGTGGATCGTTGTCCACGCCGATGGCCTGGCCGGCACCGAGCTTCAGCGCGGCCAGCGCCAGGATGCCCGAGCCGCAACCGAAGTCGAGCACGCGCTGGCCCTGCAGAACGCCATCGACGGCCAGCTGGTCCAGCCAGCGCAGGCACAGCGCGGTGGTCGGGTGGGTGCCCGAGCCGAATGCCAGGCCCGGGTCCAGGCGCACCACGGCGGCGTCGGCGGCCTGTGCGGCCTCGGGCAGTTCATGGTTCCACGGCACGATCCAGGTGCGGCTGCCGAAATCCATCGGCTGGAACTGGTCCAGCCAGGCGCGTTCCCAGTCCTCGTCCTCCACCGCGCGGAAGCTGCCGGTGCTCCAGTCCAGTTCCGGGTCGAAGGATTCCAGCGCGGCCAGCAGCAGCAGGGCATTGCTGTCGGCCGGGAACAGGGCGCTCAATACCAGGGTGTCCCACAGCGGGGTCTCGCCCACGCCCGGCTCCAGGATGGCCTGCTCGTTGCTGGTATCGGCTTCGGCATCCAACAGGGTGACCGCGAGCGCGCCCACGTCCTCCAGCGCGTTCTCATAGCGGGGCTGGGTGGCTTCGGTGCAGCGCAGGGTCAGTTCCAGAAACGGCATGGCGGTGGGGGCGATCGCGGGAAAGGGGGCCATGCTAGACCATCCGGCCGTCTCCGTATCCCTTGAGATGACCGATCCAGATGAACGAGGCCGATTCAGACAGGCCAGACGGGCCTTGCTAAACTGCGCTCTTTCATGCCCGCCCTGCCGCACCCCGCCCGCCGATGGCTTTCGCCCCGACCCTGAAAACCTGGTTGCTTGTCCTGCCGGCCGTGGCCGTGCTGGGTGTGGCCGGCTATCGGGTCAACGGCCATGGCCGAGCGATGACCGACACCGGGGCATCGGCGATGACGGCCGCAGCCGCCGACCCGGGCGTGGCGCTGGAACCGGTGGTGCCGCAGGCGCTGGCCCGGCGTCTGGCCGGTTTCGAGCGCAGCGCGGCGTTGCCGTCCGGGCTGCCGCTGGATATCCGCGCCGACATCGAAGGCGATACCGATCTGTTCGCCTATGCGCAGCGCTTGAAGGTGCAGGCCGAACAGGGCAACCACGAAGCGCGCTGGATGCTGAGCCGGGTCTACGACTACTGCGCGCAGTATGCGGTCGACCCGGGCGGCTACCGCCTGGACAACAACGTGCTGGCCGGTCTGGGCCTGAGCGCGGCACCGGCCATGGTGCAGGCGCGCGAGCGGGTGGCGCAGCGCTGCGGCGGCTTCGTGCCGGCTGACAAGTTGGGTCCGGCGCTGGTGTTCAACGAGCGCCGCCGTGCTGCCCTGCAGGGCAACCTGGCCGCCGAGGCCGCGCTGTTTGCCGACGGCGAGCCGCTGCACGACAACGAACAGTACCGCCGCGACCTGGTCGAGCGCGTGCGCGTGTCGCGTGATCCGGAGGCCTACATGGCGATCGCACCGGGCATGGGCCTGCGTGCGGCCGGTGACAAGGCGCTGACCGGCATGGTGTCCGGCGAGCAGTTGAGTGAACTGGCATGGCGGGTTGCCGCCTGCGAACTCGGTCTACCGTGTGGGCCGGACAGCGTGCTGGTGAACAGTTTTTGCGCGAATGGAGGGATCTGTTCGCCGGATGGGACACAGGATTTCCGGGATTTCGTGTATGACGCTGCGGTATCGCGGCAAGGTGCGGGGAAGATGAACGAATGGATCAGGCAATTGATTGGAAAGAGGAACGGGCGATGAACTACCGTCGATTCCTGCATGGGGCCAAGTTCTGGTTCTGGGTGGTGCTGTTCGTGGCGTACTCGGCGGGCGCGGTTGGCCTGCTGATGATCGACACCTATGAGGACCGCTACCGGCACCTGTCCAAGGTCGAGCTGACCACGGTGAAGGCGCAGGAAGACGTGCGCCGCGCCGGTGCCAGCCAGGTCGCTGCGGTGTACCGCTCGCAGAGCGGCATGCCGTTTGCTTCGCTGCCGGCCGGCAGCACCTTTCAGGTGGTCTGGCCCGATGGTTCGACCGAGACCATGGTCATCGTCGACCCGACCTCGCCGAACGGTGTCCGCCCGCTGGCCAATTCGCAGATTCCCGCCGAAGTCGCCGACAAGCGCTGAGCCGATGTTGTAGAGCCGAGCCGACGCTCGGCTGCTCTTGCGGCCAGCCGAACATGGGCTCGGCTCTACAGGAAGCAGAAAACGGAAATGGCCGCTGAGCCGATGTTGTAGAGCCGAGCCGACGCTCGGCTGCTCTTGCGGCCAGCCGAGCGTGGGCTCGGCTCTACAAGAAAGCAGAAAAAGGAAATGGCCGCTGAGCCGATGTTGTAGAGCCGAGCCGACGCTCGGCTGCTCTTGCGGCCAGCCGAGCATGGGCTCGGCTCTACAGGAAACAAAAAAGGGCGGGGAAATCCCCGCCCTTTTCGTGTCCAGCGTCTGCCGCCGATCAGGTCAACGCGATCGGCTTGTTCTTGCGTTCGGCCAGGCGCTTTTCCAGATAGTGGATGTTCTGCCCACCGGCCTGGAAGCCCTTGTCGCGCATGATGCGCTGCTGCAGGGCGACGTTGGTCTTGATGCCGTCCACCACCATCTCGCTCAGCGCCACCCGCATGCGGGCGATGGCGGTTTCGCGGTCCGGGCCGTGCACGATCAGCTTGCCGATCATCGAGTCGTAGTTCGACGGCACGCGGTAGCCACTGTAGATGTGGGTGTCCACGCGCACGCCGGGGCCGCCCGGCGGATGGAAGCCGGTGATGGTGCCCGGGCTCGGCACGAAGGTTTCAGCGTCTTCGGCGTTGATGCGGCACTCGATGGCATGGCCGGTCAGCACCACGTCGCTCTGCTTGATCGACAGCTTCTGGCCGGCGGCGATCTTCAACTGCTCGGCCACCAGGTCGATGCCGGTGACCATTTCGGTAACCGGATGCTCCACCTGGATGCGGGTGTTCATTTCGATGAAGTAGAAGCGGCCGTCTTCGTACAGGAACTCGAAGGTGCCGGCGCCGCGGTAGCCGATGCGCACGCAGGCCTCGGTGCAGACCTTGCCGATCTGCTCGCGCTGTTCGGCGCTGATGCCCGGTGCCGGTGCTTCTTCCACCACCTTCTGGTGGCGGCGCTGCATCGAGCAGTCGCGCTCACCCAGGTGGATGGCGTTGCCCTGGCCGTCGGCCAGCACCTGGATTTCCACGTGGCGCGGATTCTCCAGGAACTTCTCCATGTAGACCTCGCCATTGCCGAACGCGGCCTTGGCCTCGCTCTTGGTGGTTTCAATCGAGGTCTTCAGCGAGGCTTCGGCATGCACCACGCGCATGCCGCGGCCACCGCCGCCGCCAGCCGCCTTGATGATGACCGGGTAGCCGATCTCACGGGCGATCTTGGTGTTGGCGACGATGTCCTCGCCCAGCGGGCCGCCCGAACCGGGCACGCACGGCACGCCGGCGGACTTCATCGCGCGGATGGCTTCCACCTTGTCACCCATCATGCGGATGGTGTCGGCCTTGGGGCCGATGAAGATGAAGCCCGACTCTTCCACGCGCTCGGCGAAATCGGCGTTTTCCGACAGGAAGCCGTAGCCCGGGTGGATGGCCTGGGCGTCGGTGACTTCAGCGGCGGCGATCAGTGCCGGAATGTTGAGGTAGCTCTGCGGCGACGGCGCCGGGCCGATGCAGACCGACTCGTCGGCCATGGCCACGTGCTTGAGGTTGCGGTCGACCGTGGAATGCACGGCCACCGTGCGGATGCCGAGGGTGTGGCACGCGCGCAGGATGCGCAGCGCGATTTCCCCTCGGTTGGCGATGACGACTTTGTCGAGCATGGCGTGCCCCTCAGCCGATCACGAACAGCGGCTGGTCGAATTCCACCGGCTGGCCGTTCTCGCCGAGGATGGCGACGATGGTGCCGGACTTGTCGGCTTCGATCGGGTTGAACATCTTCATCGCTTCGATGATGGCCAGGGTCTCGCCTTCCTTGACCTGCTGGCCCACGGTGACGAAGGCCGGCTTGTCCGGAGCGGACGAGGCGTAGAAGGTGCCGACCATCGGCGAGCGCAGCACGTGGCCTTCCGGCAGCGCGGGGCCCGGCTTGGCGGTGCCGCCGGTGGAGGCTTCGGTCGGCGACTGCATCGGCATGGCCTGCGCAGCCGGAGCGGCCGGCGCGGCGTACACCGGGGCCGGCATCGGCGCGGCATAGCCGGCCACCGGGGCGCGCGACAGGCGCACGGACTCTTCGCCTTCCTTGATTTCGATTTCAGCCAGGTTCGACTCTTCCAGCAGGTCGATCAGCTT
Source organism: Stenotrophomonas maltophilia (assembly GCF_047782825.1). GTDB lineage: Bacteria > Pseudomonadota > Gammaproteobacteria > Xanthomonadales > Xanthomonadaceae > Stenotrophomonas. The sequence goes on from NZ_CP180589.1 coordinate 3,793,843, forward strand.
CTTGATTTTGCGGAGATCCATGGTGGCCTCTTTGCTCTTGATGTCAGTGTGGTGGGGAGCGCGGTTGCGCTCGGGTCAAATCAGTTCGTAGAACGCGCGCAGTTGCCGTGTACGGTCGCGCGTCTGGGTAATCAGGCATTGCATCTTCGCGGGGTTGCGCGAGGTGCCGTCTGCATTGAAGGCGTATACGGCCTCGCAGTCTGCATCGCGCAGGGTGATCCAGATGCGCTGGGCCTTCACCAGCTGCTGTTCGGCCGAAACGCAGCGGCTGCAGCTGCCATCGGCGGCCTGCGCCTTCAGTTCGCTGCGCGCCTGCGCGTAGACGGCATTCAATTCGTTGTCGGCGTCGTCCAGGCGATCGGAATCGCACATGTCGCGCTCGTAGCCGCCGCTGGCCTGGGCGCAGTCGATGCCCTGTGACGCACGTTCGGCGGCGGTGCCGGCACCGCACAGGCCCCCGCACAGCATGATGCCGGCAAGAATCCGCATCAGCATGCTCACGCTCCCGCCGCCTGCACGCGAGCCAGCGCCGCGTCCATCGCGTAACGGTAGCTGTCGGCGCCGAAGCCACACACCACGCCCACCGCCTTGTCACTGAAATAGCTGTGCTGGCGGAACGGTTCGCGGGTGTGCGGGTTGGACAGGTGGATCTCGATGAACGGCACGGCCACCGCCGCCAGCGCATCGCGCAGGGCGACCGAGGTGTGGGTGAAGGCGGCCGGGTTGATCAGGATGAACGTGGTACCGTCGCTGCGTGCGGCCTGCACACGGTCCACGAGCACGTGTTCGGCGTTGGACTGCAGGCTTTCCACGGCGTGGCCGGCGGTGCCCGCCTGGGCGGCCAAGGCCTGGTCGATGTCGGCCAGCGTGGTGTGCCCATAGACCTCCGGCTCGCGGGTGCCGAGCAGGTTGAGGTTGGGGCCATGCAGGACCAGCAGCTTCGCCATGGAGTCCGATCAACGGGAAAGGGCGGCAGTCTGGCGGAACCTGCGGATGCTGTCCAGTTCGGCGAAATTGCAGGTGTTTAAAGCGATCGTTTGAAAGTCGTGAAAGCGCTTGCGGCCGTATGGGTGGCGCCGGATCAAGGCGCGCTGAACGCCTTGGCGGCGGGGATGCCCGCACGTAGGCCGACGATGGCGTAGATCGACGCCATGCGTGGATGGCCGCTGCCGCGCCCGGTAGATCCACGCCATGCGTGGATGGCTGCCCCCGCCCCCACGTCCGGTAGATCCACGCCATGCGTGGATGACCGCGCTCCGCGCTCACGTCTCCAGCGGCACCGTCGGCACCACGTTCGGGAACACCTCTTCCAAGGGCTCGCTCTCGCCCGGCCTGGGCGCCGGCCAGTTGTAGGCGTTCACCGGCTGCGCGCGGTTCACCCACAGGGCGTAGTGCAGATGGTCGGCGCGGCCATCGCCCGTGTTCGGGTGGATGAGGATGGTCAGGCCCAGGCTGTTGAGCTGCAGCCACGGCACCAGCACCGGCAGCAGATCGTTGTTGAAACCAAAGTAGAAAGAGGGCGTGACGTGCGGGCCGCGCGGTTCCAGGTTCCAGTTGCCCAGCTCCACCGGGAAGCGCTCGGCCACCCAGCGTCGCAGCAGGGCGGCCTTCTGGTAACTGTCTTCGTCGAAATAGATATGTGCGTGGTAGCTCTTGATGGCGGTATAGGCGCGTGGCCGGCCGGGCAGCGGCGACTCGCCCGGGCGCACGCTGGCCGGGCGCGGCGTCGCTTCGGCGGCCGTGTCCTGGCCCCAGGGGCTGTGGCCCTGGGCCGGCGGCGGCACGATGGGGCGGAAGCCGGGTCGGCCGGGTTCGGTGGTGTTGGGCGCGGCGCTGGCCGTACTGGCAGCGGCCAGCCCGCCTGCGACCGCCCCAGCCGAGGCGATCAGGCGCCGGCGCGCGGGGGAGAGCAGGTCGGCCCAATGCGCGTCTTCAGCCGTGTCGAAAGGTGGGGCGGGGGTGTGCGGCGGCATGGCCTGCGTCCTGGTGGCAGAGCCGCCACGCTCGGCGATGGTGGCTGCACCGTCCAATAAGCAGCAGGCATCAGGTGATGCCGCGCATCTTCCGGGCGTCGCCGCGGTGCGCTACAACGTGCGACTGCACAACGGACGTGGCCTATCGATGAAGTGGCGTGAACCCTGGCTGCTGGGACTGCGGCACCAGTCGCGATTCAACCCTTTCCAGTGGGGGGTACTGAAAACCGCGCTGGGGGTGAGCGGATCTTTCGCTGTCCTCGGGGCGGTGACGCTGCTCACCCGGGAACGCAGTGCGAGTGATATCGCCCTGTCGCTGGCGATCTGCGTCGGCATGGGGCCCGCAATCGCATTGCTGGCCTACACCTTGAACTGGCTCACTCCGCGCAAGGTCGATCACGAACCGAATGGCATCGTCATCAACAAGGGCGAGAGCATTCTGCTCCTGCCCTGGCAGGCCATTGCAAGCTACGGTTTCGTCACGGTGGAGGGTGAAGGCGCACTGAGCCTGCGCGATCATGCCGGCGTCGATCATCGGGTGTTCCTGTCCGACCGGATGAGCCGCACGGTGATCGAGCGGACGCTGCGCGAGCACACTGGCCTGGTCCCGGGGCTGCCACGTTGAGTCGCGCTCGCGGCCGGGCTAGGGTGGCTGGGCCCCACACCGGACCCTCGCCATGACCGCTGTTGATGCCGATACCGCCCGCAAGCGCGCCGCCTTCCGCCAGCTGCACGCCCAGGGCTGCTTCGTGCTGCCCAACCCATGGGACGTGGGCAGTGCGCGCTATCTGCAGCGGCAGGGCTTCCAGGCGCTGGCCACCACCAGTGCCGGCTGCGCGTGGAGCGAGGGCCGGCCCGATGGCGCCGTTTCGCTGGAAGCCACGCTGGAACACCTTCGCCTGATGGCGGGCGCGACGTCCCTGCCGTTGAACGCGGACTTCGGCGATGGTTTCGGTGCGACGCCGGATGCGGTGGGCGAGGCGGTGACGGCCGCGCTGGGCACCTGCATCGCCGCGTTGTCCATTGAAGATGCCAGTGGTGTGGCAGGGGCGCCGCTGCGGCCGTTGCAGGAAGCCGTGCAGCGCCTGGCGGCCGCGCGGGCGGCGATTGATCGCGCCGGTGCCGATGTACTGCTGGTGGGGCGCGCAGAGAACTTCTTCGTGGGCGTGCACGACCTTGAAGACACCCTGCAAAGGCTGCGCGCCTACGCCGCGGCCGGTGCCGACGTGCTGTACGCGCCGGGCATCACCACCCGCGAGCAGATCCGTGCCGTGGTGAGTGCCGCCGGGTCCACGCCGGTGAATCTGCTGGTGGGTGGGCCGACGCCGCTGACACTGCAGGAGATTGCCGAACTGGGCGTGCGCCGGGTCAGCCTGGGCGGCGCACTGGCGCGTGCCGCCTGGGGCGGCCTGATGCAGGCCACCGATCCGATCCTGCGCGGCGGCCGCTTCGATGGGCTGGAGCAGGCCGCGTCCGGTGCGGCATTGAACGACCTGTTCCGCTGACGCAAGAAGGGGGGGCAGCGCGCTTTGCTCAGTAGATCCACGCCAAGCGTGGATGGATGCGCGCCTCTGGGGTCAGAGCCCTTCTTCGAAGGGATCCGACCCCGATGCTTCCTCAGAACCGCGCGGTCGCGCCGATGAAGAACGTACGTGCACCGCCGTCGTAGTTGTTGCCTTCTTCCAGGGTGGACACATCGCCCAGGTTCAGCACTCCCGCGCGCAGGGTCAGGTTCTCGTTCACGTCATAACCGGTCACCAGGTCAACCGTGGTGTAGGCCTTGGCGAAGGTCGCACTGGACGAAGACACCAGCTGTTCGCCGATATGCTGCGCGCTCAGATTCAGCGACCACGCATCGGTGACATCCCAGTTCAACGACGTGTTGGCGGTGATCTTCGGCACCACCAGCAGGCTGGCACCGGTGGTGCGGTTCTTCGACTCCAGCATGCGCGTGGCGTTGGTGGTCCAGCTCAGGCGTTCGTGCAGCGGCACGGTCACGCTGGCTTCCACGCCGCGGGTGCGCGCCTTCTGGATGTTCTGCGCCACCGTCCACCAGAAGCCGTTGACGAAGCTGGTGGTCTGGCCGGGAATGTCGCGCAGCGGCACCTGCTCGATCTTGTCGTCGAAGTTGGTCAGGAAGTAGGTGGCCGACGCCGACCAGCCGTTCTGGTCGAAGCCCACGCCCAGCTCGTAGTTGGTGCTGGTTTCCGGTTCCAGGTTGGGGTTGCCGGCCATGTAGCAGCCGGTGGTGCCGTCGGCGCTGACCAGGCGGCTGTTCCAGCCTTCCGGCGTCAGGCTGCCGCAGCCGCGACCACCGGACTGGGTCGCGGCACCGGCCGTGCCCTGCTTCAGGTTGGGCGCGCGGAAGCCCTTGGACACGCCGCCGCGCACGGTCCATGCATCCGCCGGGTGCCACACGCCGTAGATGCGCGGACTGACGTTGTCGTCGTAGTTGTCGGTGTTGTCCCAGCGCACGCCCAGGGTCAGCACGAAGCGCTCGTGCAGGGTGATGTGGTCTTCGGCGAACAGCGCCCACGAGTCCGCTTCGCTGGTCGGGCTGATGCGGCTGCTGCCGGTCCAGGTCACCGGCACCGTGCCGATGGTGTCGCTGTTCTGCAGCTGCTCGCGCTTCCACTGGCCGCCCACGTTCAGGCTGTGCTCGAAGCCCCAATGGAAGCCGGTGGTGAAGGCGGTATCGAACACCGTTTCCTTCGAGTGGTTGCCCACCGCGCTGCCCTTGTCCTTGTAGTCGTTCTGCACCAGCGTGGTCTTGGACGTGGTGGTATCGCCGTAGCGACCGTCGTGGCCCACCACGTACCCGGTCTGCACCAGCTTGGACAGGCCCCAGGCATAGACATCGCCGGTGCCGGTGTTGCGCTGCACGCCGCGCGAGCCTTCCACGGTCAGCGCGTGGTCGTCGTTGAGGCGCCAGTGGAACTGCAGGTTGGCATTCTCCGCCTTGCTGCCGGGGGTCTGGCCTTCCAGGCGATCGGATTTGCGGTCGGTCACGTTGGCGCCGATGCGCACGCCCAGGTTCTCGGTCAGCGGGCCGCTGAACAGCGCGCCCATCTGCGTGGTGTCACCGCGCGTGGACGCGTCGGGCATGCTGTGGTTGAGGGTGACCGAGCCGCCCCAGTGGTCGGCGATCTTGCGGGTGATGATGTTGATCACGCCACCCATCGCATCCGAACCGTACAGCGAGGACATCGGACCGCGCACCACTTCGATGCGTTCGATCATGTCCGGCGACAGCCAGTTCAGATCCTGCGGACCCAGGTCGTCGCGGTAGTTCACGCCGGACGAATTGCCCTGGCGGCGGCCGTCGATCAGGATCAGCGTGTACTGCTCGGGCAGGCCGCGCAGGCGGATCTTCGACTGCGCGCCGCTCAGGGCATAGCCACCGGTCACGCCCGGCACGGTGCTCAACAGCTGGCCTATGCTGGTGACCGGCTTGCGCTCGATCTCCTCGCGGCTGATCACGCTGATGCTGGCCGGTGCATCCTTGATCCACTGCTGGGCGCCGGTGGCGGTGACCACCACGGTGTCCATCTGCTTGGCCGACGACGCATCAGCCGAAGCATCGGCGTGGGCGGTGGTGGCAAGGGCGAGGCCGATGGCGGCGGCAAGGGCGGCAACGGAACGGCGGGAACTGAAAACGGTGTGCGACATCGCGCAGTACTCCTGGTGAGGGTCCACTGGCGATGGCTGGGACGTCCGTGTGGGGGTTTCAACAATCCTTAACAATCGTATCACGAATCATTCGCATTTGATGCGAAGTGACACATGGCGTAATGGGCGAGCACGCCCCGCGCAGGCGAAAACAGCGTCCTGCGCGCTGCACTGGTAGATCGGGATTCACTAGTTACTATTGGTAGCTAATGAAATCGGAGACTCTTCCATGCGTAGTCTGATCGTCACCGCCCATCCTGATCCCGCCGCGCTCACCCATGCGGTGGCCGCGCGCATCGGCCATGCCATCGCCGCTGCAGCGGCCAGCAACACGGTGGTCCTGGCCGATCTGGCCGCCGAGGGCTTCGATCCGCGCTTCAACGCCGATGACATCGGCCTGTTCCGGCAGACCGGCGCGGTGCCGGCCGATGTCGCTGCCGAGCACGCCCGTCTGGATGCAGCCGACACCCTGGTGCTGGTCTACCCGCTGTACTGGTGGTCGTTCCCGGCGCTGCTGAAGGGCTGGATCGACCGCGTGTTCACCCAGGGCTGGGCCTATGCAGATGGCACCGACGGCAAGGTGGAGAAGAAACTGCAGCGGTTGCAGGTGCACCTGGTCGGCATCGGCGGTGCCGGTGCGGACATGATCCAACGCCGCGGCTACGGCGCGGCGATGAAGACGCAGATCGACATGGGCATCTTCGATTACTGCGGCGCCCGCGTGCGTTCGTCCACCCTGCTGCTGGATGCAGACAGCGGGCAGGCACAGGCGCAGGCGCATCTGCAGACCGCCACTGACATCGGCCGTACCATAGGCACACCTGCCTGATGATGTAGAGCCACTGCATGTCCACCGCCGCCACGCCCACCCGCCGCCGGATGTCGCGCGAACAGCGTGGCCGCCAGCTGCTGGACGTGGCCTGGACCCTGGTGGGCGAGGAGGGCACCGATGCGCTCACCCTGGGGCGGCTGGCCGAAGCGGCCGGGGTGACCAAGCCGGTGGCCTACGATCACTTCATCACCCGCAATGGCCTGCTGGCCGCGCTCTACGCGGATTACGACCAGCGACAGACCGCCGTGTTCGATGCGCGCATCGGCGCGGCGCCTGCCCAGCTGCGTGAGCGCGCACAGGCCATTGCTTCGGGCTACATCGACTGTGTGCTGTCGCAGGGCAGCGATATCCAGGCGATCCTCGCTGCGTTGGCTGGCTCACCCGAGCTGCGTGATGTGCGCCACCGCTACCAGCAGGACTTCGTCGACCAGTGCGCGCAGTGGCTGGGCCCGTTCGCCGATGGCGGCGATGTGCCGGTGGCCGGGCGCTGGGCGATCCTGGGTGCGGCCGAGGCCTTGTCCGAAGCGGTGGCTGCCGGCGCGCTGCTGCAGCCGGCGGCGGAAGCGGAACTGCAGCAGATGATTGTCGACATCGTCAGCCGCGCGCGCTGACGCCCGCCTCTGCCTGCAGGCGCCTGAAACCTTCCTGCAGGCACTGCTGCACCCAGGCATTGCGCAGCTCACGGCTGGGCGCGCCCAGGGTGATGTTGATCAGCCGCTGCACCGCGTCTTCGCTCCCGCGCCGTGCGGTCGCCGCCAGGCAGAAGCCGGCCGCACGCGTGTAACCGGTCTTCAGCCCATCGACGCCGTCGCTGCCCAGCAGGGTGTTCTGGTTGTCCCTGCAGAACGTGCCGTGGCTGAAATGGCGCTGTGCAGTGATGGCCAGCACCTGTGGATGATCGGCCAGCAGGCGTGCGGCCAGCATCGCCATGTCGTGCGCGGTCGATACATGGCCCGGCGTGGTGATGCCCGAGACCGAGACGAAGTGGGTATCGCGCAGCCCCAAGGTTGCGGCCGCATCGTTCATCCGCTGCACATAGGTGGCCTGCGAACCGGCGAGATGGCGGGCCAGCGCCAACGCCGCATCGTTGCCGGACACGACCATCAGGCCTTCCAGCAGATGGCCCAGGGTGACACGCTCGCCGGGCACGAGTCCCATCCGCGTTTCATCGTCGGCTACTTCATGCACGTCACGCACATCGATGGCTGTATTGTCCGTCCACGCATGGTCACCGCGTGCGACGGCTTCATAAGCCACGAACGCGGTCATCAGCTTGGTCAGCGAAGCGGGCGCACGCGGCGCAACGGCGTCGTGCTGCTGCAGGATCTGCAGCGTGGCGGCATCGAGGGTGATCGAGGAAAGTGCCGGTATCGGCGAAGCAGGCGAGGACATCATCAACACGATAGCGCGCAGCACGCGGGCGGAAAAGCCGCACGAATCTGCAACATTGCAATGATATAACGTGCCGCTGTTGGCGGTGTCGCCGCCTCTCGCATTGCAGGAATGCCCATGACCCGACCCCTCGCGCGACGCTGGCTGTGCCCGTCGATCCTGGCTGCGCTGGCCGCACTCACCGGCTGCCAGCCCAATGCGCGCCCCGATGCGCAGGCGACCACCGCTGCGACCACCGAAGCGCGCCCGCACAATGTCATCGTGATGATCAACGATGGCGCCGGCTGGGGTACCTGGGACGCTGCCGCGTACTGGCAGTACGGTAGCCGCGAAGGCGCGCCCTATGCCGGTTTCCCGCAGCGCCTGGCCGTGACCACCTTCCCGTTGAACGCCAGTGGCCAACCCACCCGCGATGACTCGCAGCGCATCGGCTACGACGCCGCCAAGGCCTGGGACACCACTGCCGTGCCGGCTCAGGATCTGCCGTTCGTCGCTTACCAGTACCTGGCCGCCGTTGCGACCGACAGTGCCGCGGCCGGCACCGCGCTGTCGTCCGGGGTAAAGACCTACAACAACGCCATCAACTACAACAACGATGGCCAGCCGGTCGAGTTCAACACCCTGCGCGCCAAGGCGCTGGGCATGGCCACCGGCGTGGTCACCTCGGTGCCGTTCCCGCACGCCACGCCTGCGGCCTTCGCCGCGCAGAGCGAATCGCGCAACAGCTACCACCAGATCGCACACCAGATGCTGGCCCAGGGCCACATGGATCTGGTGATGGGCACCGGTGGCCCGGGCTACAGCGTCGATGGCAAGCCCTGCGTGGACGGCATGGACAAGACCGCTGCCGAAGGCTGCCAGAACCCGTGGGAATGGGTGTCGCAGCAGGATTGGCAGCATCTGGAAGCGGGCATCCCGGTGGGCAACAATCCGGCCGGCGCCTGGCGCCTGATCCGCAGCAAGGAAGATTTCGCCGCGCTGGCCGACGGCCGCCTGCCGGCCGACCGCCCGCTGATCGGCGTGCCGCGCGTGGCCAACACCCTGCAGCAGGCGCGCCAGCTGCCCGTAGTCGGGCGCGATGCCGCCACGCCTTCGGGGGTCAAGAAGATCGACAGCGTGCCGGATCTGGCGACCATGACCCGCGGCGCGCTGCGCTTCCTGCAGCAGCGCTCGCCGCAGGGCCTTTTCCTGATGGTGGAAGGCGGTGCCACCGACTGGGCCGCCCACACCAGCGCCTGCGGTACCGAGTGGCACTACGGCGCCTGCACCGACCAGCCGCAGTACGGCCGGCTGATCGAGGAGACGGTCGAGTTCAACGACGCGGTGTCGGCAGTGGTGGCGTGGATCGAGCAGAACGGTGGCTGGGAACGCAATCTGCTGATCGTCACCACCGACCACGACAACAGCATGCCGATGGGCCCGAACGCGCAGCAGGTGGCCTTCGAGCCGGTGCGCAACAACGGTCGTGGGCAGATGCCCGGCATGAGCTTCCGCCCCACCGGCAACCATTCCAACGGCCTGGTGCCGCTGTGGGCCAAGGGTAACGGCGCTGAACTGCTGGGCCAGCGCGTGCGCGGCGTGGATGCCGGTTACCGCCAGCACGTGCGCTGGAACGACGGCAGCTACATCGACAACACCGATGTGGCCAAGGCCGTGCAGGACGCCCTGCAGCGCTGATCCAACCACGGTAGAGCCGGGCCTATGCTCGGCTGTCTTTCGCGGGAACCTTGCACACGGCAGCCGAGCACAGGCTCGGCTCTACAGAAGGCAGCGCCCTTACCGCACGAGCGTCACCGCCTGCCCGGCGCGCGCGAACGCCTCGGCCAGCAGCGGCCCCTGCTTGATCGTTTCCACTTCCGCAAACAGCGCCTGCAGCGCCTCCGCCGGGCGCGAGGCCGGCGCGGCCACGGCCTGCTGGATGGCGGTGAAGCGGTCCGCCAGCACGCGATGGCCTGCATGCGCCCCGGCCCACGCCTGCAACGGCTGGCGCACCCCGGCCGCCGCATCCAGCCGCTGCTGGTCGAACAGTTCGATGGCCGCCGCCGAGGTGTCGGCACGTTCAATCCGCGCGTGCTTCATTTCACGGCTCAGGAACAGGTCGTAGGCCGCACCGCGGCCCACGGCGATGCGAACGCCTTCGCGGTCCAGGTCGACCACCGTGCGTGCCGCGCTGTCTGCACGCACCAGGTAGGTGCCTTCAATCTCCACATAGGGCGCACTGAAAGCGATGCGGTCGGCGCGCGCCGGATCCACCGCCAGAAAGGCCAGATCCCATCCATCTTCGGCAGCGGCGGCCACCACCGATGCGGCGGCGTCGTGGCAGGTGAAGCGCGCCTGCACGCCCAGCCGCTGCGCCAGCGTCGTGGCCAGTTCCACCGAAGGGCCACGCGGCGAACGCGCATCGCCCTGGGCCAGTACCGGGTTGCCCAGGTTGATCGCCACGCGCAGGTGACCGTGGGGTGCGAGCGCAGCGCGATGATCGGACAGCGGCATGGGGCACTCCGGAGAACACGGGGAGCTCCAGCATGCCACCGGCGGCGTGCGTGCCGCGTGCGCTCAGCCCTGCGCAGCGAACGTGCCGTGGAAGCCCAGCGGTACCGCATACGGCAGCCAGCCCTGCGCCAGCGGGCCGTCCTGCACGTGGCGCGCGTCCAGCACTGCGATGCCACTGCGCTTGTTCACCGGATCCAGCAGGGTGCCGACCAGCCAGCCATCATCCGGGTTGCGGCTGCCGGGGCGGGGCACGAATACGTGTTCCTCGGCCATGATGTCGCTGCCATAGCGCCACACCTGGCGATGCCCGCGCTCCACGTCGAAGGCGGCGACCGCATTGAAGTACGGCGTGCTGGCCGCACCCTCCACCGTGGGCGCATACAGGCGGGCAGCGCGGCGGTCGGGCGTGCGCGGGTCGAACAGCGGGAACTCCACCGTGCTGATGCCGGTGTCCTGCCACCGTGCCTTGCCACGGCGCAGGTCCAGCTGCAGCTCGACCAGGCTGCTGTGGCCGTTGGTCGCATGGGCGCCGTCACCGGCCATCGCTTCCTTCATCGGCGAACGGGCCTCGTCCATGTTGTCGCGGCGCACCGCGCGCAGCGCGATGCCATCCCGGGTCCGGTAGGCATCGCCGAAGTGGTAGATCGCCGCGAACGGGGCCTCCAGCCACTGCGCCTTGTCCGGCGCATCCTTGGACACCACTGCGATGTTGGCCGCGCGCTGCGGTGCGAACTGCATGCGTTCGAAGAAGCTGCCGCCGCTCTCGTTGAAGTCGAACGGCGCCAGGACGAACACCAGATGCTGGTCGGTCATGCTGAAGGCATGCAGGTAGCCGCGGCCGGGCGTGGCGATCACATCGGCGCTGATCAGCTGGCCGTCCTTGCCGATGTGCCAGACCAGCAAGCCGGCCCCGCCCATCAGGCTGATCGAGCCGAAGTTCCAGATGCTGCCGTCGCGGTCCACCAGCGGGTGCGCCGAGAACGGCAGGGCCGCCAGGTCCGGGCGCCAGGTCACCGGGCCGATGGTTTCCAGAGAATCGGGATGCACCTCGAACGCCGAGCCGGATTCGCACAGCGCGAACAGGCGCCCATTGAGTGACATCACCGAGGTGTTGGCCACGTTGGCGTCGTCGTTGTTGCGCACGGCCTGCGCATTGGGGACGCTGGTGCCGGCGGCGGGGTAGAGGAAGCGCCCGGCTTTCTGTTCGCGTGTGAACTTGGGCGTGGCCACCATGCGTGCGCGATGGGTCAGGCTGCCATCGCCGTTGAAGTGCCAGCCGTGGACCATGCCGTCGCCGTCGAACCAGTGGTCGTAGCGCAGGTTGCCGCGCTCGCTCCAGGCCGGGCCGTTGCGGTACAGGGTGCCGGCCAGGCCAGCGGGCAGCCGGCCCTGCAACTGCACCGTGGCCGGGCCCAGTGTCTCGCTGCTCACCCCGCGCCAGCCCATCAGCCACGGATGCGCCTGCAGGCCCTGGGCGAACTGCGCCGGGTCGTTGGCGAAGGCCGGGGCGCTGCGCAGGGCGGTGGCGCCCAGCGCCAGGCCGGCGGTGCTGGTGATCAGGGTACGGAGGAAGCGGCGGCGATCCATGGCGGGCCTCGGTGCAGGAAGGAAAATCAGCGCAGGGTGATGTCGATGGCGGTACCGGCCGCCGGCACCGTGAAGCGCGCCTCCTCGAACGTCGGCTTGCGCATCACCTGCGGATTGTTGCTGAAGCCATAGCCTTCCACCGGCATGCCGACCAGGTTGGTGTCGAGCTTGCCGTTGTCGTTCTCGTCGTGGGTCAGCAGCACGGCGTAGTTGCCGGCCGGCAGATCCTTGAAAGTGAAGTGCAGGCTGTCGCCCTGCGGGCGGGTCTGCTGCGCCTGCACTGGCGCAGCCTTGCCGTTCCACGCCTCCTCGGAGGACACCAGCGCGGCGCGCAGGGTACCGCTCTGGGCGCGGATGTCGTGCACGTTCACGGTCAGGTCGGCGGCGTGGGCGGTACCGGCCAGCAGCAGGCCGGCGAGCAGGGAGCAGGTCAGGGCAGTGCGTGTCATGGCGGCGGTTCCGGTCGAGGAGTGGGGCCAGTCTGCGGCGAGCCGCGGGTGGGGTTCAGGGCCAGTGGTCATCGATTCGACGTGCCAGAAGTCACTTTCTGCGCCGGACCCATTGCCGGCCGGGCACGGCGACCGGCAGCATGCGCCCATGCCCAGCCTGCTCCGCCATCTGTTGCGTCCGCTCAGCCTTGCCGGCGTGGTCACCGTGCTGGTGGTCGGCCTGTCGTTCGGTGGTCGGCCGGGCGTGGGCCTGCGCTGGACCGTGCTCGGCGCCTTCCTGCTGCTGTTCGTGGTGCATGCGCGGTTGCCCACCCGGCATGGCCTGCGCGCCATCGCCGCGGTGCTGCAGGCGCTGTTGGCCCTGGCCGTGGCGGCGCTGGAACCGCGTACCGGAACCGCGCCGGTGCTGCTGGTGGTGCTGATCGCGCAGCTGGCCGAGCACTGGCCGCCGCGGTTCGTGGTGGCCCTGGCCCTGCTGGCCAACGTGGGCCTGTATGCCGTGCTGCGGCACAGTGGCTTCAGCCAGCCGCTGCTGGTGGTGCTGCTGTATGGCGGCTTCCAGGCCTTCGCCGCGCTCACCGCGCACTATGCGCGCAGTACGGCGCTGGCCCGCGACGAGCTGGCCCGGGTCAATGCCGATCTGCTGGCCACCCGTGCCCTGCTGGCCGACAGCGCCCGCGATGCCGAGCGCTTGCGCCTGGCGCGCGAGCTGCACGACGTGGCCGGGCACAAGCTCACCGCCATGCGCCTCAATCTGCGTGCACTGGCCGCCGATCCCACCCTGGCCGGGCGCGAGGGCCTGCATACCGCCGAACAGCTGTCCGGCGAACTGCTGGCCGACATCCGCCAGGTCGTGCAGTCCATGCGCGATGACCGCGGCCTGGACCTGGACACCGCCCTGCACGCGCTGGCCGCGCCGTTCCCGCGCCCGCGCCTGCAGCTGCAGATCGGCGAAGGCGTGCGGGTGACCGACCCGCGCATGGCCGAGACCGTGCTGCGGCTGGTGCAGGAAGCCCTGACCAATGCCGCCCGGCACGGCGATGCCGATACCGTGTGGTTGACCATGAGCGAAGAGGATTCCCAGTTGCGTATCGATATCCGCGACGACGGCCAGCGTGCCGAGCGCATCCGCGAGGGCAACGGCATCGCCGGCATGCGCGAGCGCCTGGCCGATGTGCACGGGCGGCTGGAACTGGCCCGTACCGAACACGGTGGCATGCACCTGATCGCGCGGTTGCCGGCATGAGCGGCACACCGATCCGGGTGGCGCTGGCCGATGACCAGGCCCTGGTCCGCGCCGGTCTGCGTGCGCTGCTGCACGGGCTGGGCGTGCAGGTGGTGCTTGAGGCTGAAGACGGCCAGGCGCTGCTGGACGCGTTGGCCACGCAGACGGTGGACGTGGTGCTCAGCGATATCCGCATGCCGGGGCTGGATGGCATCGAGGCTCTGCGTCAGCTGCGTGCGCGCGGCGATGCCACACCCTGCCTGCTGCTGACCACCTTCGATGAAAGCGACCTGTTGTTGCGTGCCAGCGAGGCCGGTGCGCAGGGTTTCCTGCTGAAGGATGCCGCGCCGGCCGACCTGCGCGAAGCGATCGAACGGGTAGCGGCGGGCGAAACCCTGCTGCTGCCGGTCAGCACCGACGCGGTGCGCTCGCGCTACCGCTTCCACGATGACGCGCCGCCCAGCGATACCTTCGGCGAACGTGAAGTGGCGATCCTGCGCCTGCTGGCCGGTGGCTACAGCAACAAGGAAATCGCGCGCAGCCTGTTCCTGGCCGAAGGCACGGTGAAGAACTACGTGTCCACCATCCTCGACAAGCTCGGTACCCGCGACCGCACCCGCGCGGTGCTCAAAGCCATTACCCTGCGCATCATCTGAGGTGGTGTGGTGTGTCGATGAACCCTGTCATGCATGTCGAGATTCCGGTGGCCGATCTGGCCCGTGCCATCGCGTTCTACCAGCAGTGGCTGCAGCTCCGGATTGAAGCCCCGGTGGCCGTGCATGACTGCCTGATGGCCTATCTGCCGTTCGAGGACGACGCGGCCGGCGCCAGCATCGCCCTGGTCCACGGCGCGGATTACCGCCCTTCCGAGCAGGGCGCGCGCATCTACATTGGCGTGGAGGATCTCGATACCAGCCTGGCCTGCGCGCTGCAGGCCGGCGCCGCATTGCGGTTCGGTCCCGCCCAGGCTGGCCAATGGCATGTGGCGGAAATTGCCGACAGCGAAGGCAACCGCATTGCCGTGCAGGCCCCGATAGTGGCCTGACCCCCTCTGTAGGGCCGAGCCCATGCTCGGCTGGCTTTGATCGCGCTTTTCGAAAAGCAGCCGAGCATGGGCTCGGCTCTACACCGCCGTGGTCTGCCACCGCTGCAACCAATCGGCAATGGCCGGATCCAGCCGCCGATCGTCCGGCAACCGTATGCCAAAGCCCTCCTGCAGCACCTGCCGTACATCGGCCACATCGCGCAGCGCCCGCTTGTCCGGCGCCTGGCCCGCCCGGTACTGGGTGTAGTTGCCGCTGCCGAGGGTGCGGCGCCAGTCCGGCCCGGTCAGGGATGCGCGCAGCTGGCCCGGGAAACTGGAATGCGGGTGCGTGCACACATACCAGTTGCCCACCTCGTTATCGACCGGCGCCGGGGCGTGCAGGTCGAAGCGGTACAGAGCCCGCCAGTCGTCGCCGCTGCTGGCCGCCAGCAGGAAATCACCGTCCTCCAGCCGCTGCAGCCGATAGCACTCTTGCGGCGTGTCCTGCGCAGCCGTTTCCCGCAGTCGCAGGGGCACGGTCGGGGTCAGGCTGCCGAAGCCGGTATCCACCAGCCAGTCCTCACCCTCCAGCGTGACCCGGATCAACAGATGCGTGCGCGGGGTCAGTTCACCTGCGCCGGCCGACAGCAGCACCCGCGCACTGAGCGCCTGCGCCTCGAAGCCCAGCGCCTGCAGCAAGGCCAGGAAGGCGCCATTCAGTTCGAAGCAGTAGCCGCCGCGCTGCGCCTGCAGAAGCTTGTGCTGCACGCTGTCCAGATCGATCTGCACCGCATCGCGCAGCAGGCTGGTGATCGTTTCGAACGGCAGCAGGGCGTTGTGCCGCTGCTGCAGCAGGGTCAGCCCTTCCAGGGTGGTGGGTGGCGCGGCGTCCAGCTGCAGGCGCTGCAGGTAGCGGGGGATATCCAAGGGGGCCATGGCGGTGCGGGGGCAGGGGCGGACGCCCACTGTGCAACCGCAACCGGGGTTGAGGTCAAGGCCGGCGCGCCGGTGTCATCCCCCGGTCGCCTGCGGCCGGTACAAAGGCCGCGACCGCCGGGGGCCACCCGGCAGGGTCGAAAATAATCCTAAAGTCCCGCTCAGCCAGGCCGATACCGATGCGTCATTCTGCCTGGAGTCTGTCATGTCGACCGTGGTCCCTCGCCTCCGGTCCCTGCGCACCCACCTGGAGGGCGTGCGCTCGGTGTTCCCTGGCCTGCTGCTGTGGCTGCAGCCACACCGGCTCAGCGTAGCCAACAAGCTGAAGGCCACCCTGTGGGTCTGCGGCCTGGGCCTGGTGGCCATTGCCGGCGTGTATGCCTGGACCGGGCATACCAGCGCGCAGGCGGCGCGCAGTCAGGCCAGCTACCAGCGCGGCAGTGATCTGGCAGCGGCGCTGGCCACCCGCGTGGCCGAAGCACGGCGGCTGCAGACACAGTATGCGCGCAGTTTCGATGATGCCGACCGCAGCCAGCTGCTGGCGACCCAGCAGGAGCTGAAGCGCGACCTGCAGGCGCTGCGCGCGATGCCGATGGATGCCAGCCGGCGCAAGGCGCTGCAATCGTTGGCCGAATCGGTCGATGCGTTCTCCCAGGGCATCGCCGCGCTGTTCGAGCGCGTGGATGAAATGGGCCGTGGTGACGCCGGGCTGGGCGCACAGCTGCAGCAGGCGGCCGACACGCTGCAGGCGCAGGTGGAGGCGCTGCAGCGGCCGGCGCTGGAGCTGCACGTACAGAAGATGCGCCGGCAGGAGGCCCTGTTGCTGCTGGATGGCGATTCCACCCATGCCGATCGTGCCAGCGAGGAGAAGCTGCCCTTCGATCTGGCCCTTGCCGGCCTGCCGGCCGAGGCGCAGGAAAGCGTGCGGGCCGCGATGGATGCCTATCAAGCCGCGTTGCTGGGGTATACCGCTGCACGCGTAGGCCTGGACGTGGAAGCACAGTCGTTGCTGGATACGGCAGCCGGCGTCGCCCCGGCGCTCGCCGCCTTCCAGCAGGCGCAGGTGGCTGCGCTGTCGCAGGCCCAGGCACGCCAGCAGGCCGGTGCGCGCACCATGAGCGTGCTGTTCGCCACCACCCTGGCGCTGGTGGCCGGGGTGCTGATCACCAGCCTGGTACTGGTGCTGCGTGCGGTACGCCGGCCGATCCAGGACACCCTGCGTTTCGCCAGCGACATCGCCGATGATCGGCTGGACACCACGCTGCGCGTGCACAACGCCAACGACGAGATCGGGCAGCTGGCACAGCGCCTGGTCGACATGCAGCAGCGGCTGCGTGCGCGCATCGAGCAGGAGCGCGCGGTGGCCCGTGGCAACACCCGCGTGCGCCAGGCGCTGGACAGCGCGCAGACCGGGTTGATGGTGATCGATGCCGACGGCCTGGTGGCCTATGCCAATCCCGCCCTGCTGCAGCAGCTGGCCGTGCCGGCCGATGCACTGCTGGGCAGTGACGCGCTGCGCCTGCACCCGGCCATGTCCAGCCTGGCGGGTGCGCGCCGCCGCGAAGAACGCGAGATCAGTCATCTCGGCGTACGCTACCAGCTCATCGCCAATGCCATCGTCGATGACGGGCAGTTCCTTGGCGTGGCGGTGGAGTGGCGTAGTCGTGCGCTGGAAACCCTGCTGGAAACCGAAGTGGCCGCGCTGGTCGATGCCGCCGCACACGGCGATCTGCACGGCCGCATCGCGCTGGAGGGCAAACAGGGCTTCGTGCGCACGCTCTCCACCAGCATCAACCATCTGCTGGCCACCTTCGAAACCAACCTGGGCGACCTTCAGACCTTGCTGGCCGCACTGGCGCGGGGCGACCTGAGCGTGCGCATGGAAGGCGAGCTGCAGGGCGTGTTCGCGCGCATGCGCGACGACGCCAACGCCACCGTCGGCCAGCTCGGCCGCATCGTCACCCGCATCCAGCAGGCCACCGCGCGGCTGGATGTGGGCGTGGGCGAGATCGTTGCCGGCCACCACGACCTGTCCCAGCGCACCGAGCAGCAGGCGGCCAACCTGGAAGAAACGGCGGCGTCCATGCACGAACTGACCGACACCGTTGGCCGCAATGCCGATGCCGCCGGCCGCGCCGATGCCCTGGTACAGGGCGCGGCCGCCGTGGCCGCGCGTGGTGGCCAGGCGGTTGGCCAGGTGGTCGCGACCATGCACGGCATCAGTGCGGCCTCACGTCGCATCGGCGACATCACCCAGTTGATCGATGGCATCGCCTTTCAGACCAACATCCTGGCGCTGAATGCCGCAGTGGAAGCTGCGCGCGCCGGCGAACAGGGTCGCAGCTTCGCGGTGGTGGCCTCGGAAGTACGGCTGCTGGCCCAGCGCAGCGCGGATGCGGCCAAGCAGATCAAGGGGCTGATCGAGGATTCGGTAGCGCGCGTCGGCCAGGGCAACGTGCAGGCCGAGCAGGCCGGCACCACCATGGGCGAGATCGTCGGCAGCGTGCAGCAGCTGGCTGAGCTGCTGACCGGCATCCGCAGCGCCTCGCAGGACCAGCATGCCGGCATCGCGCAGGTGAACCAGACCATCGTGCAGATGGAATCGAGCACCCAGCGCAATGCCAGCCTGGTGGAAGAGGCCGGGGCATCGACGGCACAGATGCAGGCGCAGGTGCAGGCCCTGACCGAAGCCGTATCGGCGTTCCGTCTACAGCCCGAGCGGCGCCCGCGCGTGGCGGCGTGATGGCCTGATCGCCTTCGCCGGGCATGGCCCGGCGCTACCTTTGAACCCAATGACGGGTAGCGCCGGGCCATGCCCGGCGAGCGAACTCAATACACGTCGCGCCGGTAGCGCCCGTTCTCCAGCAGCGCTTCCACCGCTTCATCACCCAGTGCCGCGCGCAGTACCTGGTCCACGCCTTCGGCCATGCCCTGCAGTGAACCACACACGTGGATCACCGCGCCGCGTGCCAGCCACGCCTGCAGTTCTCCGGTCGCGGCCTGCAGGCGGTGCTGCACGTAGCCGCCGCCGTCGGCATCGCGCGAGAACGCCAGGTCCACGCGGGCCAGGTGGCCATCGGCCTGCCACTGCTCGATCTCATCGGCAAACAGCTGGTCGTGCGCGCGCTGGCGCTCGCCGAACAGCAGCCAATGGCCGTGTTCGCCGTGCTGGGCTGCTTCGCGCAGCAGGCTGCGCAGGCCGGCGATGCCGGTACCGTTGCCGACCAGCACCATGGGCGTGCCGGCCTGCCGATGGAAACCCGGGTTGCGGTGCACGCGAGCGGCAATGCTGCTGCCCAGCGGCGCATGCAGGGCCAGCCAGCCCGACCCCAGGCCGGGCCGCCCGGCGGCGTCATGCACCAGCCGCACCACCAGTTCCACGGCGCCATCGGCCGCGCACGAGGCGATGGAATACTCGCGGCCTGGCAGCGTAGGCAGGCCGGCCAGCCACAGCGCGGCGTCCTGCACCGGCAACGCTGCGCCCTCGTTGGGCAGCAGGCGTTCGCTGGCCAGTTGCAGAAGGGTGCGGGTGCCCGCGTCGACCCGCAGCGGCTGCAGCGGATCCACGCCGTGGGCTTCCAGCACGGCGGCGCTGCGTTGCACGTCGTTGCGGGGTGCGATGTGCAGGATGTCACCGGCCTGCCAGGCGGTGTCGGCCGGCGGCGCCAGGCGGATCTTCCAGATCGCTCCGCCCAGGCTGCCGGGGTTGAGCTGCTCGCGTGCCAGCAGCTGCCAGTCGTGCATCTGCGTGGCCGGTGGCAGCACGCTGTCATCGGTGGCGATGCCGGTCAGTGCACCCAGTTCGCGTTGCCACTGGCGCAGTGCCACCACCGAGGCGGCATCCACATCGATGCGCGCGAACAGCGCCTGCGCACCGTTGCGTGCCAGCCACGCGTCCACCTGCGCACCAAACGCGCAGAAGTGCGGGTACTGGCGATCTCCCAGGGCGAGCACGCCATGGCGCAGGCCGGACAGGTCCGCGTCCTGCGCCAACAGCTGGCGCGCCAGGCGGCGCGCGCTGTCCGGCGGTTCGCCATCACCGAAGGTGCTCAGCACGAACAGCGCCTGCGGCGTGTCCTGCAGCAGCGCTGCCGTCACCCTGGACAGCGGCAATACCTGCACCGGATGGCCGGCCGCCTGCAGCTGTGCAGCCGCACGCCAGGCCAGCTGCTCGGCCAGCCCGCTCTGGCTGGCGTGGATCACCCGCCACGGCGTGCCTTCCCCGCTGGCCACCGTGCCGGGCAGGGTCTGCCGCAGCGCACGCGCGGCCCGCTGGCTGCGCCTGCGGTCCAGGTACAGCATCCAGCCGGTGATGAAGAACAGGCACATGGCCAGGCTGCTGAGCATCACCACCACGCGCCCGGGCATGCCGAAGTAGCTGCCCGAATGCAGCGCGAACATGCTGGTGGCCAGCTGCCCGCCGACCCCCTGGCGTTCATAGGGGCGTGCATCGAGGATGGCACCACTGGCCGGGTCCAGCTGCAGCAGATCGTGCGCGCGGTCGTGATGCCCGCCACGCTGTGCCGGATCCCCGGACATCACCCGCACGTTCAAGGCCTGGCCGGGCTTTTCCGGCAGGCGCAGATCGATGAAGCCGGTGCGCACGCCCGGCTGCGCGTACAGGCGGGTTTCGACACGGCGCAGGTCCAGTGCGGCGTCGGCGGCCACCTTGTGCTTGGCTGCCGGCACCACGCCCAGCGCCGCATTGGCCGCGCTGCGGTACCAGTCGAACGACCACCACAGGCCGGTCAGCGCGCTCATCAGGTAGATCAGCAGCACCCAGGTGCCGATGACCGAATGCAGGCTCCACAGGAAGCTGCGGCCGCTGCGCTTCCATTCCACCACCCACCAGCTGCGCCAGTGCCACCAGCGGCGGGGCCAGCGCAGGTAAAGGCCGGACAGGGTGAAGAACAGCAATGCGATCGCGCAGCTGCCGGTGATCAGCTTGCCGCGCTCGCCGGCCACCATGTGCCGGTGCAGGTCTTCGACGAAATCGAAGAACGCCTGGCCGCGCAGGCGGCTGAAGCGCTCGCCGCTGTAGGGATCGAAATAGACCCAGTGGTCCTTGCCGCCGGCGAAGCGCGCGACCGATGGCCGCTGGCCGGTGGCATCCACGCGCAGGCGTTGCAGCGGCCGGTCGGTGCCGGCCTTCAGCAGCGGCACCAGCTCGCTCAGGGGCAGCGGCTGCTGGCCTTCGGCGTGGTGTTCGGCGATGGCGGCGAAGCCGGGATTGGCCGCGCGCAGCAGCTCATCCTCGAAGGACAGCGTGGCGCCGCTGAGGCCCATCAGGGCCAGGACGGTGCCGGCCGTGATGCCCAGCAGCCAGTGCAGTTGGAACAGGACGTTCTTGAACATCGGGGAGGGGGCCGTCGAGGCTGCCGCCGGCATCCTGCGCAACAGCAAATGAGAATTAATCCGTAATTCTCCGGGGGCTGATGGGCTACGGTCAAGGAGGGGTTTGTTGCAGGGCTTGCAGCCCTGAACCCGCTCAATGCAACGGCAACGGCCAGAGCCGGAGCAACGGCAGAAGCGGGTTTCCTGTGGGTTGGCGGGGTGGGTCCGGTTGAGGGGGACGCTGCAAGTACGTCCCTGTAAGCTCGGTCGCCGCATCCATGCGGCTCACGCCCCCTCAACCGGACCCACCCCGCCTTCGACAGTTTTCCGCAATCTGTCACAACGGCGAGGGGGCGGATCCCGTTGCTGCGCAACAGGCTCCGAGCCTGGATTCAATATTCAATTCGATATCTGACAGAAAAATCGTGTCGACCAAGGTCGACACCTACCAACAACCGCGCGTACCAACAGCCGCCGTTACCAACCGCCGCAGGAATCTGTCAGGGGTGGGGTGGTGTGGGCTTGCAGGACCGCAGGCGCCATGGATGGCGCCTACGAGCCCCCATGGGTGAGGGCGCTTTGCTTGCGAAGCACTGCTTCGCAAGCGCCCGAACGCACAGCCGCCAGCGGCTGGGCCGGACCCCGGAGGGGGGTTTACGGCGTGTCCTGCAAGCCCACACCGCCCCGCCATCCCACGGAATGCCAGCTGTTGCTGTTGCTTCTGCAGGTGCAGGGCTGCAAGCCCTGCAAACACACCCTCACTTCACCCAGCCTGCAATCTCACCCGGCTCGAACGGCCCGAGCTTGGCCTTCACCATCCGCCCCTGCGCATCGAACAGCACGCTGTACGGCAGCAGCCCCTGCGCATTGCCCAGCGCTACGCTGGCATCACGCGGGCCCGGGGTGTCCAGCACGATCGGGTAATCCACCGGCACCTGCCGCAGGAAATCAGCCACCGCTTGCGAAGTGTCCAGGGCCAGGCCCAGCACCTGTACGCCGCCTTCGCCCTGTTGATCGGCGAAACGGGCCAGCTCGGGCATTTCCTCGATGCAGGGTCCGCACCAGCTGGCCCAGACATTCACCAGCAGGGGGCGGCCGCTGAAGCGTTCGCGCAGATCCAGGGGTTGCCCGTGCAGGTCGGGCAGCACCAGCGCGGGCAGGGCATCGCCCGCGTTCAAGGCGGGCAGGGCGGCCGGTGTCGCCACTGCGGCCGGTGCCGGGGCCGCGACCGGCGCGGGCGGGGCCGGCGCCAGGCGGTGGCCGGCCCAAAGGCCCAGGCCGGCGGCCAGCACCGCTGTCCACAGCAGTGCGGGCCGTTGCCACTTCATCGGGCGGTGCGCAGCAGCGCTTCTTCCACCAGCGCCTGGGTCAGCAGGGTCGGCAGCACGGTGGGCGGTGCGCCCGGGCCGTAGACCACGTACAGGGGCACGCCCACGGCCTTGTGTTCATCCAGGAAGGCGGTGATCTGCGGGTCCACGTTGGTGTAGTCGCCACGCATGTAGACCGCGTTGGTGCGCTTGAGCAGTTCCTTGAACTCCGGGCGCGACAGCACCGCGCGTTCATTGGCCTTGCAGCTCACGCACCAGTCGGCGGTCATGTTCACGAACACCACGCGGTTGTCCGCGCGCAGGCGGTCCAGCATCTGCGGCGAGTAGTCCACCACGTTGTCGCTGGCCGCCTGGGCGGCACGCGCCGGCGGGGCCAGCTGGGTCACGCCCCATACCGGAACCAGCGCCGCCAGGGCCAGCAGCACGCCCAGCAGGCTGGCGCCGCGCTTGCTGCGCCAGCGGCTGGTCTCGAACAGCCACAGGCCACCGGTCAGCAGCAGCAGGCCGCCCAGCGCCAGTGCCATGCCATCCACGCCACGCTGCTTGCCCAGCACCCACAGCAGCCACAGTGCGGCGGCATACATCGGGAAGGCCAGCACGTGCTTCAGCGTTTCCATCCACGGGCCCGGCTTGGGCAGGCGGCGGGCCAGCGCCGGCACGAAGCCGATCAGCAGGAACGGCAGCGCCAGGCCCAGGCCCAGGAACAGGAACACCAGCATCGCGGCAATGGGCGGTGCGACGAAGGCATAGGCCACCGCCGGGCCGAAGAACGGGCCCACGCAGGCGCTGCCGACCACGCAGGCCAGCACGCCGGTGAAGAAATCGCCGGCCGGGCCGCTGCGGCGGGCCAGCGACTGGCCGAAGTTGCCGATGCCGCCGCCCATGGTGAACACGCCCGACAGGCTCAGGCCGACAGCGAACATGATGTAGGCCAGCGCGGCGACCACCCCCGGGTGCTGCAGCTGGAAACCGATGCCGACGGCATTGCCCAGCATGCGCAGGCCGACCATCAGCGCGCCGATCACCGCGAAGGCCACCAGCACGCCCAGCGTGTACCACAGGGCATGGCTGCGGGCGCGTTCGGCGCTTTCACCGCTCTGCGCCAGGCTCAGCACCTTCAGCGACAGGATCGGCAGCACGCACGGCATCAGGTTCAGGACCAGGCCGCCGCCCAGCGCCAGCAGCAGCACCCACAGCAGCGAGCTGTCGGTTTTGGGCACGCTGCCCGGGGGCTTGGTACGCAGTGCGTTGTCCTGCTGCGCGTCGGCGGCGAAGGCATCGGCGCCCACTGCCGCTTCGGCGGTGGCCGCAGGTGCATCGTTGGGCACGGTCGGCAGCAGGCGCAGCGGCGCGCCGTTGGCACCTTCGCGGGTGCTGGCGGCGGTACCGGCTTGCGTTGCCGGTGCATCGGCGGCAGCGGCCTGGCCACCGGTGGTGAGCGTGCCGGCCGGAATCGACAGCTTCACCCGGCGGGTCATCGGCGGGTAGCAGATGCCATCGGTCTGGCAGCCCTGGAACGTCACCACCAGCGTGCTGTCGACGGCCTCGGTGCGGGTGCGGCGCAGCGGCAGCGGCACTTCCACCTGGTTGAAGTACACCGACACATCGCCGAAGTGTTCATCGCGGTGCGACTGCGCGGCCGGCCAGCGTGGCTTGTCGGCCAGCACGCCGGCACTGCCTTCCAGCTTCAGCGACGTGCGGTCGCGGTAGAGGTAGTAGCCCGGTGCGGGGCTGAAGCGCAGCAGCAGGGTGTTGCCGTCGCTGGCGATGGCATCGAAGCCGAAGGCCTGTTCCGACGGCAGGGGCAGGGCCTGGCTGTTGCTGGCGGCACCCGGCAGGCGCAGGCCGCCGCCGCTGCTGGTGCCGGCCAGCGGGTTGTTGAACGGGCTGGCACCGGCGGCGCGGGCAGCCGGTGCCGCTGCGGCCGTACCGGCGCCGGGCAGGGTCACCTGCACCACGCGCTTCTGCGGCGGGTAGCAGACGCCGGCATCGGCGCAGCCCTGGTAACGCACTTCCAGGCTGATGGTGCCGGCCGCATCGGTGGGCGCACCCGGCAGGGTGGCCTGCAGCCGCTCGCGGTAGGTTTCCACCTCGCCGAAGAAATCGTCGTGGTGCTTGTTGCCGTTGGGCATCTGCAGCGCGCCGGCGTTGAAGGCCGGATCGGCCTTGACGCTGGTGCGGTGGCGATACAGGTAATAGCCAGGGGCGATCTTGAACTGCAGCTGGATCTGGCCCCGTTCGGGCGCCGTGGCGGTCAGCGCGAACGCCTGGTCCACCGGCAGCAGGTCTTTCTCATCCAGGGCGAAGGCGGGCAGGGCCAGCCACAGCAGGGCACACAGCGCGGCGCCACGGGCAAACAATTTCATCAATCGGTGTCCTCCCGGGTCTGCGCCCGGATCCAGTCCAGATACGCCGGCAGGCCGGCCCGGCTTTCGACCGCGATGCACTCCGGGAGTTCATACGGATGCAGTTCGACGATCCGGGCGATGGCGTCGTCGACGCGGCTCGCGGTGGTCTTCACCAGCAACTGCAGTTCGGCGTCGGTGGTGACTTCGCCCTGCCAGCGGTAGGTCGACTGTGCACCGTCCAGGCGGGTCACGCACGCCGCCAGCCGCTCGCCGACCAGCGCGTGCGCGATGCGCTCGGCACTGGCCCGGTCCGGGCAGGTGGTCAGCAACAGCAGGACGGGATCGACGGTCGACATGACCGCCGAGTATAGGGCCGCCGCCGGGTCAAGGCCCGGCGGCGGCATGGACCGCTGCGTTGCGCGGTCAGTTGGCCAGCTGGCAGGTGGCCGGCTTGGCGGAGGTGAACAGGCCCGGGGTCGCCCACTCGGGGTGGTCGATGAACGGGTTGCGGTTGCCCTGGAACGAGTAGATCACGTCATTGCGCGCACGCTCGGCATCATCCGGCGGGTCGGACAGGTGCCAGTCGATCAGGGTCGACAGCAGGCCCATGTAGGCCGGCGAGCTGCTGGTCTTGACGATCTTGCTGCGGTCGTCGGTCAGTTCCAGGTCCGGTTCGGACTGGCCGGTGGCCGCATCCTTGCCGCCCTCATAGCGGATGGCCATGTACATCACCGCACGCGCCATGTCGCCCTTGCGCTTGCCCCAGACCTCGAAGGTGCCGGTGTTGCCGTCGGGGGTGCGCACCCAGTTGGAATTGCCCGGGTAGCCGCCGCTGCCGCCGCCCTGGCCGTTGTTGGCCTCGGTGGCGCGCTCGCCGCAGTTGGCATCGCACTTGCCGAACGGCTTGTTGCCGCGGTCGGCATTCCACTGCGCATCGGTCAGGTACAGCATGTGGGTATCGGTGTAGGGCGCGTACGGCAGGCCCTTGTCGCCGGTGGTGCTGGCAAAGCCCAGCGAGTTCGGCCAGGTGTGCTCGCGGTTGTAGGTCAGGCCGCTGCCCGTGCCCGCACGGCTGCTTACCTTGGTGTAGCTGTGGTTGCGGTAGGCGTCCAGGATCTTGCCGCTGTTGTTCGGATCTTCGTCGGCAATTTCCAGGATGGTCCAGGTGCTGGTGCCCGAACCGCTGTACGGGTAGGCGGTGTGGCCCTTGATGGTTTCGTGCAGCGAGCAGCGCAGCTGGCTGGGGCTGGTGGTGTTCACCTTGGAGTAGTAGCCCTCCGGGGTGCCGGGGTTGCCGGGGTTGCCCGGGTCCGGGTTGCCGGTGGTGGTGGCCACGGTGAAGGCGATGCGGCTGTCGGCGGCCGGGTGTGCACCCTGGCTGTCGGTGATGCGCGCAGCGCGGATATCGAAGCGGCAGGCCTCACCGGCCACCAGGGCGGTGTTGGTCGACAGCTTCACGCTGCGGCCGCTGGCCGGGTGGGTCAGCGGCACGCTGCCGGACTTGCCGCAGCTCAGGGCGAACGCGCCGGTGGCCAGGTTGACCGTTTCGCTGAACACCACTTCCAGATCAGCCGCGGCCGGGAAGGTGCTGCTGCCCTGGGCCGGGGTGGTGGTGGTCACCGACGGCGGGGTGTTCGGGCCCGGGGTGCCGCCACCGCCGGTGAAGGTCTGGCTGTTGTTGCAGCGACCGAAGGTCTGGCCGGCCGATTCGGCCCAGGTGAAGTGCGCGTACTGGCTGCCGCTGCCGGTCAGCTGCAGCGAGGTGCCCGGCGCGGTGCTGTTGGTCTCGGCCACCGGGATGTTCTGGCTGGTCATGCCGGCGGCGGGACCGCCGGAGGCGGTGATGGCGCCCTCGTAGCTGAGGAACTGGACCACCTTGCCGCTGGCATCGACCAGGGCGATGCCGTCGTTGGGACCGTTCTGCAGGCCGTTGGTCGGGTAGGTCACCACGGCGATCGTGGCGCTGCCGCAACCAGCGGCGGTGCCGGCCGGCACCGGCTTGTTGTCGTAGACCACCGCGGCCGAAGCGTTGGCGCCGTTGTAGAGGTACAGGCGGTAGCCGGACAGGTCCTCGCCGGCGGTGGCGACCACTTCGATGGCTTCGCCGACGTCACCGGCCGGGGTGCTGTCGTCGTAGTGCAGTTCGTTGATGAAGACCTCGGCCTGGGCCGGCGCGGCGACCAGCGCCAGCAGGCAGGCGGCGGCGAGCGGGGACAGCAATCGCATCGACAACTCCTTGTGATTGGGAATGCCGGGCGAGCCTAAGGCCGAACGCGTGACACTTTGTCGTAACTGAACGTCAGATATCTGACACTGCGACGCAGTTCACCAAAATTGCGGGAACCTGGCGGTCCGCCCGTCTGTCCGCCACCGCAGCGCACCTTGGAAAAATTTTTCGGGGCGGGGCTTGAAAGGCCACCGGGCAGCTCCATCTCTGTCCTGCTCCCGACCTGTCGGGCTTTTTCAGGCGCGGTTTTGGCAGTCACCCTGTGTGAGTGCTAACATCGCCAGACTTTTTCAGACCAATCAATAACTTAAGAGGTCTCTCATGAGCATCAAGCCGCTGCACGACCGCGTTGTGGTCAAGCCGATCGAAGCCGACGAAATCTCCGCCGGTGGCATCGTCATTCCGGATTCGGCCAAGGAAAAGTCCACCAAGGGTGAAGTCGTGGCCGTCGGCCCGGGCAAGCCGCTGGACAACGGTACCGTGCGCGCTCCGTCGCTGAAGGTTGGCGACAAGGTCATCTACGGCCAGTACGCCGGCAGCTCGTACAAGAGCGAAGGCGTCGAGTACAAGGTCCTGCGCGAAGACGACGTGCTCGCCGTCATCGGCTGAGCCGCGGCGCGACCTGTTTCAACCTGATCCCAAAATCCCAGCCGCCGGGCACGGCCCGGCGCTACCAATGAGGTAATTACAATGGCTGCCAAGGATATTCGTTTCGGTGAAGACGCCCGTTCGCGCATGGTGCGCGGCGTCAACGTTCTCGCCAATGCCGTCAAGGCCACCCTGGGCCCGAAGGGCCGCAACGTCGTGCTGGAAAAGAGCTTCGGCGCTCCGACCATCACCAAGGACGGCGTGTCCGTCGCCAAGGAAATCGAACTGGCTGACAAGTTCGAGAACATGGGCGCGCAGATGGTGAAGGAAGTTGCTTCCCGCACCAACGACGACGCTGGCGACGGCACCACCACCGCCACCGTGCTGGCCCAGGCCCTGATCCGCGAAGGCGCCAAGGCTGTGGCCGCCGGCATGAACCCGATGGACCTCAAGCGTGGTATCGACAAGGCCGTCGTGGCCGCCGTTGCCGAGCTGAAGAACATCTCCAAGCCGACCGCCGACGACAAGGCCATTGCCCAGGTCGGTACCATCTCGGCCAACTCGGACGAGTCGATCGGCCAGATCATCGCTGACGCGATGAAGGAAGTCGGCAAGGAAGGCGTGATCACCGTTGAAGAAGGCTCGGGCCTGGACAACGAGCTGGACGTGGTCAAGGGCATGCAGTTCGACCGCGGCTACCTGTCCCCGTACTTCATCAACAACCAGCAGTCGCAGACCGCTGACCTGGATGATCCGTTCATCCTGCTGCACGACAAGAAGATCTCCAACGTCCGTGACCTGCTGCCGGTGCTGGAAGGCGTCGCCAAGGCCGGCAAGCCGCTGCTGATCGTTGCCGAAGAAGTCGAAGGCGAAGCGCTGGCCACCCTGGTGGTCAACACCATCCGTGGCATCGTCAAGGTCGTGGCCGTCAAGGCTCCGGGCTTCGGCGACCGTCGCAAGGCAATGCTGGAAGACATGGCCGTGCTGACCGGCGGCACCGTGATCTCCGAAGAAGTGGGCCTGTCGCTGGAAAAGGCCACCATCAAGGACCTCGGCCGCGCCAAGAAGGTGCAGGTTTCCAAGGAAAACACCACCATCATCGATGGCGTGGGTGACAAGGCTGCCGTCGACGCACGCGTCGGCCAGATCAAGACCCAGATCCAGGACACCTCCTCCGACTACGATCGCGAGAAGCTGCAGGAACGCGTTGCCAAGCTGGCCGGCGGCGTTGCCGTGATCAAGGTCGGTGCTTCGACCGAAATCGAAATGAAGGAAAAGAAGGATCGCGTCGACGACGCCCTGCACGCGACCCGTGCAGCCGTTGAAGAAGGCGTGGTCCCGGGCGGCGGCGTTGCCCTGGTCCGTGCGGTCACCTCGCTGGCTGGCCTGAAGGGCGCCAACGAAGACCAGAACCACGGCATCCAGATCGCCCTGCGTGCGATGGAAGCCCCGCTGCGCGAAATCGTGGCCAACGCCGGCGAAGAGCCGTCGGTCATCATCAACAAGGTCAAGGAAGGCACCGGCAGCTTCGGCTACAACGCCGCCACCGGCGAGTTCGGCGACATGCTGCAGTTCGGCATCCTGGACCCGACCAAGGTGACCCGTTCGGCGCTGCAGAACGCTGCTTCGATCGCTGGCCTGATGATCACCACCGAAGCCATGGTTGCCGAAGCTCCGAAGAAGGACGAACCGGCCATGGGCGGCGCCGGTGGCATGGGCGGCATGGGTGGCATGGGCGGCATGGACTTCTAAGTCCACGCGTTCCCGACGTAATGAAAAACCCCGCCGAAAGGCGGGGTTTTTTTGTGGGCGCGGATCGCGATGCCCTCGGGTAGATCCACGCCATGCGTGGATGAACCGCGCGCGGCCTCAACCGCGCAACGCGCGCCGATCCAACCAGACCTTGGCGATGAAAAACGTAGGAACACCGCCATACAGCACGCCCTTCACCCAGGGCAGCCCCGACTGGTAGGCAATCAATCCGCCTGCGGCCATGCCGACCAGGCCGATGGCGGCTGCCCTGCGCTGGCGCTGCAGCTGCTGCATCTCCTCCTGCTGGCGCACGGCGATCTCGTCACGCCGGTGGTCGGGCTGCATCACGGCACTGGCAATGGCATCGGCTTGCGAAGGGGGCATGCGGGGTCCAGAGAGACGGGTGTCTGGTTCTTATACTGCGCCGCCCGCCAAGGTCGCGTAAATCCCGCGCGCCTGGGTCCGGCGTCCAGTAGATCCACGCCATGCGTGGATGAGATGTCACCCCACGTCATCAGACCTTGGAAATTCCCGTTTTTGAAATTATGCTTAGCCGCCTAATCACATCGGTGGCCGCAATGCTGGAAGCGAAACACAGCGCCCTCATCGAAGAAGCCGCCCGTCGCGGCCACGCCAACCTGGCGCAGTTGCGCCTGTGCTTCCAGCTGCTTTCCCTGTCCAATGCCATCGACCGCGACTGCGCCACCCGCCTCGCACCGCATGGCCTCAGCGAAGGCCGCTTCATGGTGCTGTTCCTGCTGCAAGGCGCCGGCGGCACGCTGCCCCCGCACGAGCTGGCCGAGCGCGCAGGCGTCACCCGCGCCACCATCAGTGGCCTGCTGGACGGGCTGCAGCGTGAGGGCCTGCTGCAGCGGAAGCACGATGCCGAAGACGGCCGCCGCCTGCAGATCGTGCTGACCGCGCGCGGCAGGCGCCTGGCCGAGGAACTGTTCAACCAGCACACGCAGTGGATCGGTGGACTGTTCAACGGCCTGGACGCAACCGAGCAAGCGCAGCTGGCGCAGTTGTTGATGAAGGTCTGGCAGCACACTGACCGTGGTCGGGAGGCGACGCCGTGAGTGCTGCGATCAGCGCCGAGCGACAGCGCGATCTCGACACCGGTGCGGCCGCCAGCACGCATCTGGCCGAATGCCTCGCCGTGGATTTCGCCGTGCTGCTGCAGACCGTTGCGGTGCTGCCCGAGGCTGCCGTGCAGCGCATGCGTGATGCGGCCAGCAAGGGCATCACCCAGCGCATGGCCTTGGCTGCCGCGCTGCTGCGCGAAGCGGGGCAGGGCGATGTCCTGCATTGGCAGTCGCACCCATCGGACACCGTGCGCGGCTGGGCGTGTTACCTGATCGGCAGCGATACCACGTTGGGCCTTGCCGAGAAGCTGCAGGCGATGCAGCCACTGGCCGATGACGCGCACTTCGGCGTACGCGAATGGGCCTGGCTGGCGGTACGAGGCGATCTCGTAGCCGCGCCGCTGCAGGCGCTGACGCTGCTGCTGCCGTGGACAAGCGCAGTCTCGCCCCACCTCCGTCGCTTCGCCTGCGAAGCACTGCGTCCACGCGGCGTCTGGGCCACCCATATCGCGCTCTTCAAACAACAACCGCAGCACGCACTGCCGCTGGTGGACGCCCTGGCCAACGCCCCCGAGCGCTACGTGCAGGACTCGGTGGGCAACTGGCTCAACGATGCCAGCAAGACACAACCCGAGTGGGTGCGCGACCTCTGCGCGCGCTGGCAACACGAACACAGCAGCGCAGCAAACGCGTACATCCGCAAGCGCGCCCAACGCTCCCTCCGGTAGTGCCGGCCGCCAACCGGAGAACCCCGCATCCCGGTAGTGCCGGCCGCTGGCCGGCAAACCCACCAACCCAAGGAAGGCCCCAATGCCCCACATCCTCATCGAGCACTACACCGCCACTCCCGCCTGGGTCGCACTCCCGCCCGAACAACGCAGCACCTTCTTCGCACGCATTGGCGCCGGCATGCAGCAGTTCGACGTGGCGCGCATCACGCCGTTGGCAATGGGCCGCGTCGCGCGTGATGTGCCGCATGGCAGTACCGAACAGTTCTACGCGGTCTGGCAGTGCGCCAGCCGCACCGATGCCGATGCACTGCTGGCTGCCATCAGCGCGACGGGCTGGCATGACTACTTCACCACCACCAACACGGTAGGCGCCGTGGATGCCATGCCGCAGCACCTGCACGATCTGGCGTCCCACGAGTAGATCCACGCCATGCGTGGATGAACCCCCACGCCACCCGATAGCGCCGGGCCATGCCCGGCGGCTCCCAGTCTTCCGCCAATGCCTGACTACCGCGGTCGCACCCGCTCTGCCGCGTGCGTCCCAGTTCCAGGCAGGCCATCATCAGCCCTTCCATCACGCGCGTGCCGAAATCATGCTCCGGGCCGCCATGCTGGCGGCTGCGCTGTGCGGCCAGCATCACCTCATGCACGATGCGCAGCCCGGCAAGGGCGCAATCGGCATCGGCCAACTGGATGCGTCGGCCAATCGGCAGTTTTGGTTCGGGCCAGGGGTGGCCATCGCTGCCGGCACCCGCGCCGATGCGGTGCAGGTTGGCGATGAAACCGTGGGGATCAGGGGCAGCTTCCTCGGTATTGGCCGGGTCGTTGTGGCCGCTACCGGGAAAGGGGACGTGTTTTGCGTTCATGGCGTGTGCTCCGTCCAGCGAAGACGACAGCGCCACCGGAACAGGTGGCGGACGGTACGTGTCTGGAAGCCGGGAAACAGAAGTAAACCGGTGGACCCTTGGGTCCCCACGCGCGGCCCGCCATGGAACGCGGACGATATGGAAGCCGGCGCCGCAACACGCGGCGCCGGCTGGCAAACGTTTCTTCTGTCGCAGGGGCTTCCAGACCCGGCCGCCCTTTTTCGGTGGCAATCTATCTAGAGTAGATGCCTGCGAAGAACGTCGAGTGCGTCCGCGGCATTCATAACGCACGGCGCTATATCGCACACGCGTTGAGAGGGAAACGCCGGGCGTTTGCGCCTAGCTTCCTGCAATTGAACTTTGCTTGCGATAAATGGCGGGCGCGTCAGTCGCTAAGCTTCGCTGTAATCCAGAATTCGCGGCAAGCTCCGTTCATTGGTTTCGCTCATTGGGCTGTCAAGCCTGCTCGACCGGTCCAACTTCTCCATAAGGGGGTTGGCAATTGCCGTAACAACCTCCTCCTCCGGGCAGCCAGCCTCCAATGCCGCCGCCACCACCGCCACCGCCACCGCCACCGCCACCGCCACCGGCTCCAGGTTGCCCAGCAGTGCTGCCGTCATTCGATGAGTCCTGTGCGCGCTGGCCGCAGGGCTTTTCAACGTAAATCATGGCGCGCCCGGTCATCATCATGATCCTTGTGGTGTAACTCACATTTCCTTTGAAGTAGTTGTTGCGCCAAACAGCGGCGCCAACAACCTTCTCCGCAGCTTCATCCAGCTTCTTGTTGAAGGCCGAGGCAAAAGGATCGCTGGCGCCTGCGGCGCGCTCCTTTGAGATGTCCTTGATATCAACTTTCAAGGGAGGAAGAGGTGGGATGGGTAGCTCTGAACAGGCGATTGCAATCCCGGCGCAACATCCTGACTCGTCCTGCCATAGGTTGACACCTATGGGGTGGATGATCCGGCCGCCGTCAGGCGGCCAAAGACGCCCGATGCATCGCATCGGGCGTCTGCATTTTAAGTGACAGGTGGGGTCGCTCGGCGTTGTAGATCTGCACTGCCTCAGCCACCATCTGCCGTGCCTGACCCAGGTCCCGTGGGCGATGAAGCAAAAACTCGCATTTGAGGATCCCGTTGATCCGCTCCGCCAGCGCGTTCTGATAGCAGTCGTAGCCGTCAGTCATGGAGCAGGTCAGGCCATGCTTGGCGTGGATGTTCTGGTAGTTGTCCGAGCAGTACTGGATGCCTCGATCCGAATGATGGATCAGACGCTGTCTGGTTTTCCGCGCTTTCAGAGCCATTTCCAATGCTTGTGCGGTGTGTTCGGTCTGCAGCGTCTCATTCACGCTTCAGCCCACGATCTTGCGTGACCAGGCGTCTGTAACCAGGCTCAGGTAAACGAAATTCCCATCTGTGGGCAGATAGGTGATATCCGCGACCCATACCTGTTCACTGCCGGTCGGCATCACGCATCCCTCGCCCGGTTTAAGCAGGTTCGGGTGCCTCCGGAAGCGGTGATGACTGTTGGTGGTCTTGTGATACGCACGACGGTGCGGCACCAGCAGCCGTGCTTCTCGAAGCACGTCAAATAGACGGTCCCGACCCAGAGCGATTCCCGCCTCCTGCAGCTTCGGTTCAATCAGGTGATGCAGCTTGCGTGTACCGACCCGAGGCTGGCGCGCGCGGCAATCGCTCACCAGCGCCAAGGCTGTGGCATCAGCAGCGTTTCGCCGCTGATGGCGGTGCCCCGCCTGATAGAACGCCTGCCGACTGATGCCGAAATGGCGGCAAGCCCTTGCCACGCTTATGCCTTTGAGGCGCCTTTGCGTGAGGACTTGCCGGAAGGCTTTTTTACGATTTTCACACCGTAATCCTCTTTGAGGACGTCCACGATCGCCTCGAAGAGCTGCGCCTTCTCGTTTGCCTCCCGCAACTGGACCTGCAGGGCCTTGATCTGTTGTTCCGGCGTAAGCGGCTTGGCCGCTCCGGCTTTGGGGACAGTGCTCATGGGAGGGAATGATGCCCCAGCCGACCAATCTTGCCGACCATGCCGACGAAGCCAGGAAAGCACCGTGGTGCGCCCTTGGATCCCATAGCGCTCCTGGGCCTTTTTGTAGGTCAGTTCCCCGCGCTCGACCTGGTCGACCACCGACAACTTGAAGGCCAGCGAGTAATCCCGCTGGGTGCGCCTGACTGTTGATTTCATTGAACATTCCTTCTCCAGAGGGAAAAGGTGTCAACCCAATTCAGGACGGGTCATCCAGCAGAAATCAGGCACAGCTTTACGGACGTTTTCAGCTTTTGCTCCTTGCGTGTGAAACGAACAACTACTCAGACGGTAGCGGTCGAGGATCGGGGATGAACTCGCTTCCGGTTTTTTCCCGATATATGGCATCCAGCGTTCTGCTGAGCTTCAGCGCTTCCGCTTCACCACGCATTCGTTGTTCAACTGTCAATGGAGTTCTGAACATCATTTCCCTGGCCAGTGCCAGTGACGTATCTCCTCTCATCTCGGCGACTCGCGCGATTGCGTAGCCGGTGACCACATCACCTTGTGTGCTTCCAGCAAAGAACGATGCAGCAGACTGCAGCGCATAGAGATTGCCCTCAGCGCCTTTGATCAACAGTCGATCCAAGGCTTCGCGCTCCGGCAGCGCCCGCGTGTCCAACATGACTTGGGCAACGATGTCCCCAGCATTGGCCGCACTCCAAAGGATGCCGTCGGAGGCGCCGGTGAACGTCTCATGCTGTTCCTTGTTCGGGTATCCATGCCGATCCAACCAGTGCTGCTCCTGCACGTTCGTGGCTCCCCATGGGTCATCGTCGAAGCCCATGTCTTGCCGTGTTGCGCGTGGCAAGGAAACACTTACAGCTGCGGCAGGCTGATTCTTTTCGCCCTTCTGCCTACGTACTTCGTCAACCGGAATCATGGGGGTGCTTTTGTTGTCTTGGACGGCCCCCACGCTTGATCCATCTACTGCGCAGCCCGCCAAAAAGGCCATAAGCACGCAGGTCAGCACCAGCAGGTGGCCACCGCTGCTTGAACGCGTGAAACGATGGGTTTTATTCACTACCTGTTCCCGAAGTCCTATTAACCGGTCGTGGCGACGGAAACTGATGCATGATCCGGCCATCGTCAAGCTCGTTGTGTAGTAAGGAATATCTGACGCAGGCTGACCCGCATTCCACCTAAGCTGAACTGCGATTCTGTGCGTCGATCAGTTGGGGCTACAGGTTTCTGGACGTTTGGACTTTGGTGGAATGCGTCAACGGCAAACGTTGGCATGTCTGGAGGCCAGCGCCAGGGAGAACTCGAGCCATGGCGTAGTCACCAGCCGTGCAGGATGCTGCACGGCTGGCAGGCAGTTATCGAGTCGACTCACGCAGTAGCGCTACCGAGGTCGCACCCGCTCTGCTACGTGCGTACCCAGTTCCAGGCAGGCCATCATCAGACCTTCCATCACGCGCGGTCCAACATCATGTTCCGGGCCGCCGTTCTGACGGCTGCGCTCGGCGGCCAGCATCACCTCATGCACGATGCGCAGCCCAGCCAAGGCGCAGTCGCCATCGGCCAACTGGATGCGTCGGCCAATCGGCAGTTTTGGTTCAGGCCAGGGAAGGCCATCGCTGCCGCAGCCCGCGCCGATGCGCTGCAGGTTGGCGATGAAACCGTGGGGATCAGGGGCAGCGTCTTCGGTGTTGGCCGGGTCGTTGTGGCCGCTACCGGGAAAGGGGACGTGCTTTGCGTTCATGGCGTGTGCTCCGTACAGAGAGGACGGCAGCGCCACCGGAATAGGTGGCGGACGGTACGTGGCGGCAAAGACCGGGAGATGCTGATACCGGCGGGCGCAAGCGCCCCCACGCACCGCCCGCCATGGAACGCGGACGGATTGCCAGCCGGCGCCGCACGAAGCGACGCCGGCCGGCAAGCGTAAACAGCATCTCCACGGGCTTTGCCGACCCGGCCACCCTTTTTCGGTGGCAATCCATCTAGTGCACATGCCTGCGCGCAGCACCAAGGGCATCCGCGACAGCCATGAAAGCGCGTCGCAGTATTGCACAGGCTCCACGCCATGAAACCTGCTGTTTCATCCGGATTCTTCTTCGGTTGAGCTTCGCTTCCGCGAAGTTACTTGCGTATCACGTACCGTGTCGCGAGCCGGTTCAATCGCGACAGTTCGGGCAATGAAGAAGTCGGCCTGAAGCACCAGCGCGCGTAGGCACATGCGCGTGTCATCGATTCCGGGTAAACATGACGGTTGCCCATGTCCATCCGCAGGGAAGTCGATCATGCAGAGCAAGCTCCAGGTGACGCTGTACGGAACCCTTGGCGACAGCCCGGCACTGCAGTTGCCGGGGCTGGAAGGGCCGTCGGTCGCCATCCTGGAAACGACCCTGCGTCAGCTGGTGTCCGACCTCTACACCGCCCGCTCCCTGCTCAACCCCGAGCAGCTGGACGAGGCCCGGAAGGAACTGGACCGCGTGGTGGAGCGCTGGGTGGACATCCACGAGGGCCTGCTGCTGGATGTGGAAGTGCACGGCAAACGTTGACGCGGGCACTGCCTGAACAGCTCCCGCAGTTGCCGATGAAACATTTTGCACTGCGCCAAAGCTGTGCTATCAATACACCCCATGAACGCAGCCCACGCCAACTTTTATTGGTATTACTTTCCGAAGCCCCCGGCGGAGGAAGGACTGCGCTCACCCTGAAGAAACCTTCAGACGCATTCCCGAAAGCCGCCAGCGAACCTGGCGGCTTTTTTCATGTCGCCACGCTGGGGACCCCCAACGTTCCGGAGAACCCCCGCAATGCCCCCGCACACCGACGACCTGCGTATCCGTACCATCGAACCGCTCACACCGCCCGCCCAGCTGCTGGCGATGCTGCCCTGCGACGATGAAGCTTCCGACACCGTCAGCGCCTCGCGCGCGGCCCTGCACCAGATCCTGCATGGCCGTGACGACCGCCTGGCCGTGGTGGTGGGCCCTTGCTCGATCCACGACCCGCACGCGGCCATCGAATACGCCCAGCGCCTGAAGCCCCTGCGCGATGCGCTGGCCGGCGAACTGGAGATCGTCATGCGCGTGTACTTCGAAAAGCCGCGCACCACGGTGGGCTGGAAGGGCCTGATCAACGACCCGGACCTGGATGGCAGCTTCAAGATCGACAAGGGCCTGCGCATCGCCCGCGGCCTGCTGCGCGACATCAACAAGCTGGGCCTGCCGGCCGGCGTCGAGTTCCTCGATGTGATCTCGCCGCAGTACATCGCCGATCTGGTCGCCTGGGGCGCCATCGGTGCGCGCACCACCGAAAGCCAGGTGCACCGCGAACTGGCCTCGGGCCTTTCCTGCCCGGTCGGCTTCAAGAACGGCACCGATGGCAACGTCAAGATCGCCGCCGATGCCGTGGGCGCAGCGTACAACCCGCATCATTTCCTGTCGGTGACCAAGCAGGGTGGTACCGCCATCGTGTCGACCACCGGCAACCCGGATTGCCATGTGATCCTGCGTGGCGGCAAGCAGCCGAACTACGACGCGGCCAGCGTCGGCGAGGCCTGCCAGGCACTGGCCAAGGCCAAGCTGCCGACGCGCCTGATGATCGATGCCAGCCACGCCAACAGCCTGAAGAATCCGGACAACCAGCCGAAGGTGATCGAGGACATCGCCACCCAGCTGGAAGACGGCGAGCAGCGCATCGTCGGCGTGATGGTGGAAAGCCATCTGGTCGGTGGCCGCCAGGAACTGGTGGATGGCCAGCCGCTGGTCTACGGCCAGAGCATCACCGATGGCTGCATTGATTGGGACACCACCGTGGACGTGCTGGAGCGCCTGGCCGCTGCCGTGCGCGCCCGTCGTGAAGTAAAGGTGTCCGAAGCCGCTTGATCGCGGCACGTGTGTGGATGGCGGCCAGCGCCTGCGGGGGTGCGGCCGCGATCAGGGTCGGTCGGAGTTGGAGACCGACCCGTCCGCACCGGCGATGCGCCTGGCGCTGCGTAAGTGCGACAGCGCCAGGTACATCGCCGGGGTGGTGATATTGGTTTTTGTAGAGTCGAGCCATGCTCGACTGACGCAGTAGATCCACGCCATGCGTGGATGAACCGCCCGCCCGCCAATGACGGCTACGACCCGTCGGCGGCCGCGCCAGCGCCGACAGCGCGCTCCCGGCTATCAATGATCCTGCGTCTGGCAGGCATTCATCGAAACCGTACCTCACTGATTCCACTGAAGAATCTGCAGGCTGCAGACGGGTCTCGACCGTGCCCGGCGCTGCCTGCCGCAAACGACCATTCCCCTTGCCCCACCTCCGCCCCACGGTAATCCGTCCGGGCGTCGCCACCCCAGGGCGGCAGGAGCGGAAGATCGGCCATGGACTTGACGAAACTTATCACGGTGATAAATTGAAGCCGATGCTGTGGAGGGTTGATCCAACACAGTTGCAGCGGCACAAGGACTCCGGGACGTCGCGCCGGGCGATCAATGTCCGCGGGTCAGCCTTGATTGATCTGTCGGCCTTGCAGCAGTGCGTCCGCACGGGTGCGTTGCGGCCTGATGACGTCTGGGTCGCTACCCACAAAGCACAACGGGATCTGGAAAACCTGCGCTGGACATTGGGTGATCTGCTGGACTGTCTGCTGTGCCTGCAGGCGGAGGACTACAAGGGATCAGAGTGGTGCAAGGATCAGCTGGGCACCTGGCATCCGTGCGACGCATACGCCGTCCGCTACGACGATGTGCGGAAGCGTCGGCTCCACCATTCGGACATCAACTACTACCTCAAATTTTCCATTGGCAAGAATGGAAGTCTGCGAATCGTTCTGCTCAGTTGCCATCTGTAGCTCGCCATACGTCTGACCGGAGCACGCCATGAATAAAGCCAACCCTCGGATGTGTCCCGCCTGCCAGCAAGCGCAACTGGTCGCATCCAAGCGCGAACGGCACTTCAGCCCGCGCGGAAATCCTGTGGTCGTCGAGCTGCTGGCGCTGGAGTGCCCCGCATGCGGCGCAACGGCAACCAGTGCCGAGCAGCAGATCGAGAACCTCAAGCGGCTTGCCGCGCGGCGCGAGCACTACGGCGGCCTGTTGCTCGGCGAAGACGTCCTGGCATTCCGCCGCCGCTATGGTTTGACCCAGCGCGCAGCGGCAACGCTGTTCGGAAAAGGCCCGATCGCATTCTCCCGCTACGAGAACGAGACGACCTATCCGGACGATGCCACCACGATGCTGCTGTCACTGGCCATCGAGAAACCCGAAGTCGTTCGCTGGCTCGCCGAGCGTACCGGCACGGCGGTCCCGCTGCTGGACAGGCCACAGGACGCTGCAGCCGCGTCCACCCGACGTGTGGCGCGCAGCCGTCGCGCCATGTCCGGCACGCCAGGTAGTCCAATCCGCTCCGCGCGCTGACCCGCCGTTCTGTAGAGTCGAGCCATGCTCGACTGACGCAAGAAGCAGCCGAGCATGGCTCGGCTCTACAGTAGATCCACGCCACGCGTGGATGATTACCCCGCCGCATTCACCGCTTCGCGCGAACTCTCGCCAGCGCCAGATACATCGCCGGCGTCGTGTACAGCGTCAGCCACTGGCTGACCAGCAACCCGCCCACAATCGCGATGCCCAGCGGCTGTCGCAGCTCCCAGCCTTCGCCATTGGCCAGCATCAGCGGCAGCGTGCCCAGCAGCGCCGCCAGCGAGGTCATCAGGATCGGCCGCAGGCGAAGCCGTGCCGCGTCCATCACCGCATCCTGCGCGCTCAAGCCACGCCGCTCACCGGCCAGGGCGAAATCCACCAGCAGGATGGTGTTCTTCATCACCACGCCCACCAGCAGGAACAAGCCAAGCAACGCGATCAGGTTCAGTTCGTTGCCGAACACCCACAGCGCCAGCAGCGCGCCGATGCCGGCCGAAGGCAGGGTGGACAGGATCACCAGCGGCTGCAGGAAACTCTCGTACAGGATGCCCAGCACCAGGTAGACCGCCAGCGTGGCGCCCAGCACCAGCCACAGCTGCCGCGCGCGCAGGCTGTCCAGGCCACCGGCTTCACCGGACAGCTTGGCCTGCACGGTGCGCGGCAGCATCAGCTTGGCCATCGCGGCGTTGATCGCCTGCGTGGCCTGTTCCAGGCCGACGCCCGGGGCCAGCGAGAACTGGATCCAGATCGAGGCGAACTGTTCGCTGTGGTAGATGCGGTCCGGTGCCATGCCATAGCGCCAGCTGGCGATGGTCGACAGCGGAATGCGCTGGCCGCTGCCGTCCACTACCTGCAGGCGCGCCAGCGTGCCCGGGTCCTGGGTGTGCTTCGGGTCCAGCTCCATCACCACGCGGTACTGGTTGAGGCTGTCGTAGAGCGTGGCGACCTGCCGCTGGCTGAAGGAGTTGTTGAGCATGTTGGCCACGGTCTTCAGGTCCACGCCATGGCGCGCGGCAGCCTCGCGGTCGATGTCCAGCACCACCTGGCGCATGCCGGCCTCGCCCTGTGCTTCCACGTCCACCAGCTCGGGCAGGGCGCGCAGCGCGGCGCCGACCTTCGGGGCCCACTCGCGCAGCGGTGCCATGTCCGCCGACAGCAGCTGGAACTCGTACTGGCCACTGCCGCCGCCTTCCAGGCGGATGTCCTGGTCCACCCACAGGTACAGGTTGCCGCCGGGCAGCTTGGGCAGGCGCGCGCGCAGGCGGTCGATCACTTCCTGGCTGGACACCTTGCGCTCGGCCAGCGGCTTCATCTTGATCATGATGAAGGCGTTGTTGACCCCGTTGCTGCCGCCGATATAGCCGATGATGTCCTCGATGGCGGGGTCGGACAGCAGCAGCTTGCGGTAGGCATCGATCTTCGGCTGCATGGCCTGGAACGAGAGACCATCGTCGCCACGGGCGAAGCCGCGCAGCTGTGCGGTGTCCTGCTTGGGCACCACGCCCTTGGGCACCTGCTGGAACAACCAGGCGTTGAGCGCGATGACCGCCACGAAGGCAAGCAGCGGCCAGCGCAGCCGGCGCAGGCAGGCCTGCAGCGTGCGCAGGTAGGCGGCGCGGACGCGCTCGAACAGCGCGTTGCTGCCACGCTGCCAGCGCGAGGCGTGCTGCGCGTCATCGACGAACAGACGCGCGCACAGCATCGGCACCAGGCTCAGCGCAACGACCACCGACACGCTCATCGCTGCCACCAGGGTCAGCGAGAATTCGCGGAACAGGCGCTCGACGAAATCATCCAGGAACAGGATGGAGACGAACACCACGGCCAGCGCCACGTTCATCGACAGCAGGGTGGCGCCCACTTCGGCCGCGCCGCGGACCGCAGCCTGCCAGCGGTCGGCGCCCAGTTCGCGGTGGCGGGCGATGTTCTCCAGCACCACGATGGCATCGTCCACCACCAGCACCGCAGCCACGATCAGCGCCATCAGCGAAAGCGTGTTGAGCGAGAAGCCCATCAGCGCCACCAGCGCCAGCGTGCCGAACAGCACCACCGGGATGGCCACGCTGGGCACCAGCGCCGCGCGCCAGTGGCCGAGGAAGCCCAGCACCACCAGCACCACCAGGGCGATGGCCAGCACCAGGGTCAGTTCGGCTTCGTGCAGGGTCGCGCGGATGACCGGCGAGCGGTCCATCACCAGCCGCATGTCTACGCTGCGTGGCAGCAGCGCATGCAGCTGCGGCAGCTGCGCCTGGATGGCATCGACGGTGGCGATGATGTTCGCGCCGGGCTGGCGGCTGACGATCAGCAGCACGGCCGGGCGCTCGTTGTGGAAGCCGCTGGCATAGCGGTCTTCCACCCCATCGGCCACCATGGCCACATCGCCCAGGCGCAGGGTGCGGTCGTCGCTCACCTTCACTGCCAGTTCGCGGTACTGCGCGGCCTGGCGGAGCTGCAACGGCGCTTCCAGCTGCCACTGCTGGCGATCATCACCCACCGCACCCAGCGGGCGCATGGCATTGGCGCGGCCGATGGCCTGGGCCACGTCTTCCAGCGCCAGTCCGGCGTGGTTCAGTGCATTCGGGTCCAACGACACACGCACTGCCGGCAATGCGCTGCCGCCCACCTGTACCTCCCCCACGCCCGGTACCTGCGACAGCTTCTGCGCCAGCACGGTGGAGGCCAGGTCGTACAGCTGGCCCGGTGGCAGCGTGTCCGAGGTCAGTGCCAGCGCCAGGATCGGCGCCTGCGAGGGATTCACCTTGCGGTACTGCGGCATGCCCGGCATGCCGCTGGGCAGCTGCCCGCGTGCGAGATTGATCGCCGCCTGTACCTCGCGCGCGGCCTCGTCGATATCGCGGCCGAGCACGAACTTCAGCTCCACCGACGTCTGGCCCTGGGTGCTGGCCGAATCGATGCGCGAGATGCCGGGCAGGCTGCCGAGGGCGCGTTCCAGTGGCGTGGCCACGGTGGCGGCCATCGACTCGGGCGAGGCACCGGGCAGGCTGGCGCTCACTTCGATGGCCGGGTAATCCACCTGTGGCAGCGGTGCCACAGGCAGCAGGCGCAGCGCCAGCACGCCGGCCAGCACCAGCGCCACCGCCAGCAGGATGGTCGCTACCGGTCTCTGCACGCAGGCCTGGGCCAGGCGTGCGATGGGGCTCATGCGCGCGCCTCTTCAGGCGTGGCGAGTGTGGCCGAGCGTCGGCGCTGCAGGCGGTCGAAGGCCAGGTAGATCACCGGCGTGGTGAACAGGGTCAGCACCTGGCTGACCAGCAGGCCGCCGACCATCACCCAGCCCAGCGGCTGCCGCAGCTCGGCGCCCGAGCCACTGGCCAGCATCAACGGCACCGCACCGAACAGCGCGGCCAGCGTGGTCATCAGGATCGGCCGGAAGCGCAGCAGCGCCGCCTGGTGGATCGCCTCGCGCGGGCTCATGCCGCGCGTGCGCTGCGCGTCCAGCGCGAAGTCGATCATCATGATCGCGTTCTTCTTCACCAGGCCGATCAGCAGCACGATGCCGATCACCGCGATCAGGTCCAGGCTGCGCCCGCTGACCCACAGCGCGGCCAACGCACCCACCGTGGCCGAGGGCAGGGTGGAGAGGATGGTGATCGGGTGCACGAAGCTCTCATAGAGCACGCCCAGCACGATGTACATCATCACCACCGCGGCCAGGATCAGCCACAGCGTGGACGACAGCGAGCTGCTGAACGCCGCCGCCGCGCCCTGCAGGCGCAGCTCGATGCTGGCCGGCAGAGCGACCTGCGTGCGTGCGGCCTGCACGGCGTCGATGGCTTCACCCAGCGACGCGCCCGGTGCCAGGTTGAACGACAGCGTGGCCGCCGGGAACTGGCCCACGTGATTGCGCAGCAGGGCCGCCGGCCCCAGTTCCACCCGTGCCACCGCGCCCAGCGGCACGGTCTGCCCGGCGCTGTTGCGCACGCGCAGGCCGCTGATCGCATCCGGCCCGGGCTGCCGTGACGGGTCGGCTTCCAGCACCACGCGGTACTGGCTGGCCTGGGTGAAGATGGTGGAGATCTGCCGCTGCCCGTACGCGTCGTACAGCGCATCGGCCACGGCTTCCACGCTGACATTCAGGCGCGCGGCGGCATCGCGGTCGATGTTCACCCGCGCCTGCCGGCCCTGCATCTGCAGGTCGCTGGCCACATCGCGCAGCGCCGGCTGCTGGCGCAGCGCCTGCAGCAGCTTCGGCGTCCACGCTTCCAGCATGTCCAGTTCCGGCGTGGTCAGGGTGAACTGGTACTGGGTGCGGCTGATGCGGTCTTCGATGCCCAGCTCCTGCACCGGTTGCAGGTACAGGGTGATGCCGGGAATCTTCGATACGCGCTGCTGCAGCCGTTCCATCACGACGGCGGCGCCGTCGCGGTCACCATGCGGCTTCAGTTCGATCAGCAGGCGGCCGGTGTTGAGCGTGGCGTTGTTGCCGTCCACGCCGATGTAGGACGACACGCTGGCCACCGCCTCGTCGGCTTCGATGGCCGCCGCCAGCGCCTGCTGGCGCTCGCGCATGGCCTGGAACGAGATGGCCTGCGGTGCTTCGCTGATGCCCTGCACCAGGCCGGCGTCCTGCACCGGGAAGAAGCCCTTGGGCACGGCGAAGTACAGCGCCACGGTCAGCGCCAGCGTGGCGACGGTGGCCAGCAGCATCAGTGGCTGGCGCTGCAGCACCCAGTGCAGCTGGCGGTCGTAGATGGCAATGATGCGGTCGAACAGATCTTGTTTTGGGGTCGGAGCCCCTTGGGGCTCTGACCCCTTTGCGTGCGGCTTGAGAAACCGCGCACACAGCATCGGCGTCAGGGTGAGCGACACCAGCAGCGAAATACCGATCGCCACCGCCAGCGTCACCGCGAACTCATGGAACAGCGCACCCACCAGGTCGGCCATGAACAGCAGCGGGATCAGCACCGCGATCAGCGACACGGTGAGCGAGACCAGCGTGAAGCCGATCTCGGCCGCGCCCTTCAGCGCTGCCTCGCGCGGGCTCTCGCCTTCTTCCAGATGGCGGGCGATGTTTTCCAGCATCACGATGGCATCGTCCACGACGAAGCCGGTGGCGATGGTCAGTGCCATCAGCGTGAGGTTGTTGAGCGAATAGCCGGCCAGCAGCATCACCGCGAAGGTGCCGATCAGCGAAAGCGGCACCGCCACACTGGGAATGAGCGTGGCCGGCAGGTTGCGCAGGAACACCCAGGTGACCAGCACCACCAGGCCGATGGCCAGCACCAGTTCCTTCTGCACGCCGCGCACGGAGGCGCGGATTGATTCGGTGCGGTCGCTCAGTACATTCATCTGCACGCCGGCCGGCAGCGTGGCCTGCAGCTGCGGCAGCAGCGTGCGCACCTGCTCGACCACGGCGATCACGTTCGCGCCGGGCTGGCGCTGGATGTTCACCAGCACCGCCGGCGTGGTGCCGCTCCAGGCGGCCAGCTGCCGGTTCTCGGCACCATCGGTGATGGTGGCCACATCGCCCAGGCGCAGCGGCGCGCCTTCGCGCCAGGCCAGCACCAGCGCGCGGTACTCATCGACGCTGCGCATCTGGTCGTTGGCATCGAGCATCACCGCGCGGATCGGGCCATCGAAACTGCCCTTGGGCAGGTTGACGTTGGCCGCGGCGATCGCGGTGCGGATGTGGTCCATGCCCAGGTTGTTGGCCGCCAGCGCAGCCGGGTTCACCTGGATGCGCACCGCGGGG
This sequence comes from Stenotrophomonas maltophilia, assembly GCF_047782825.1. Classification (GTDB taxonomy): domain Bacteria; phylum Pseudomonadota; class Gammaproteobacteria; order Xanthomonadales; family Xanthomonadaceae; genus Stenotrophomonas. Next base: position 3,838,798 of record NZ_CP180589.1, read on the forward strand.
CGCTGGCCACCGGCCAGGCTGACCAGGCCGACACCGGGCAGCTGCGCCAGGCGCTGCGCGATGCGCGTATCCACCAGGTCGTGCACCTGCGGCAGCGCCAGCGCCTGCGAGGTCACCGCCAGGGTGAGAATGGGCGTGTCGGCCGGGTTGACCTTGCGGTACACCGGCGGCACCGGCAGATCGCCGGGCAGGAAGCTGCTGGCGGCGTTGATGGCCGCCTGCACATCCTGCTCGGCCACGCCCAGCGACACGTCCAGGCCGAACTGCAGGGTGATGACCGAGGCGCCGCCGGAACTGGTGGATGACAGCTGCTTCAGGCCGGGAATCTGCCCCAGCTGGCGTTCCAGCGGCGCGGTGATGGTGCGCGTGGTCAGTTCCGGGCTGGCGCCCGGGTACAGCGTGGTGATCTGGATGATCGGGTAATCGACCTGCGGCAACGCCGCCACCGGCAGCAGGCGGTAAGCCAGCACGCCGGACAGCAGCAGTGCCACCATCAGCAGCGTTGTTGCGACCGGGCGCAGGATGAACGGGCGCGAAAGGTTCATGCGCCGGCCTTGGCCGCCTTCGCTGCAACAGCGGGCTGTTCGGCCACGATCTCCACGGCGGTGCCATCTTCCAGGCCGTCGATGCCTTCGATCACCACCTGGTCGCCGGCCTGCAGGCCGGAACGCACGGCGACGCGCCCATCATCGGCTGGCCCGAGCACCACGGTGCGGCGCTGTGCCTTGTTGTCCTTGTCGACGATGTGCACGTAGTTGCCTTGGCTGCCGAACTGCACGGCGGCATCGGGAATCAGCAGCGCTGGTTGTTCGCCCAGCTGCAGGCGCACGTTGACGAACTGGTTGGGGAACAGGGCCAGGCCGGCGTTGTCGAACTGCGCGCGCAGCTTCAGCGTGCCGGTGGCGGTATCGATGCGGTTGTCGACGCTGGACAGCGTCCCCTGCGCGAGCGCCTTGCCTTCGCTTCGGTCCCAGGCCTCCACGGCCAGCCTCGGCTGCGCCTGCACGGCGTCGAGCAACGCCGGCAGTTCCGGTTCGGGCACGGTAAACAGCACGCTGATCGGCGCGGTCTGGGCCAGGGTCACCAGGCCTTCGGTATCGCTGGCACGCACCAGGTTGCCGACATCCAGCCGGCGCAGGCCGACGCGGCCGCTGACCGGCGCGGTGATGCGGGTGTACTGCAGCTGCAGGCGCGCTTCATCCACCGAGGCCTGGTCGCTGATGCGGCGGCCCTGCAGCTGCCGCACCTTGCTCTGCTGGTCGCTCAGTTCCTGCCCGGACACGTAGTTCTGCTTCTGCAGTTCGCGGTAGCGCTGTAGCTGGCGTTCGGCGTTCTCGAGTTCCGCCAGGTTCTGCTGCTGGGTGCCCTGCGCCTGCGCCAGCTTCACTTCATACGGGCGCGGGTCGATCTGCGCGAGCAGGTCGCCGGCCTTCACCTGCTGGCCTTCCTGGAAGTGCAGGCGCAGCAGTTCGCCATCCACGCGGCTGCGCACCACCACGCTGTGCAGCGGGGTGACGGTGCCCACCGCCTTCAGGCGCAGCTGCAGCGGTTCGGCACTGGCACGGGCCACACGTACCGGCACCGTCTTGCCCGGGCCTTCGGCCACGGTCGCTTCGGCGCGCGGCCACGCCCACCATGCGATACCGGCCGCAAAGGCGATGGCGGCCACGACCAGCAGCGGGCGGGCACGACGGAAGCGGGAAGTTTCGGCGACAGACATGGGGCATCCTGCGCCCTGCGCGCGCAGGGACGTGCGGGCCCATCGGCGCCTTGTCAGCACCACGGGCAGCGGGGGAGGGGAGTGTCTGGCGGGGCCGCGGGCGCGGCGTGGCTGGATGCCGTCGCGCGTGCGACGGGGCGTCAATGGTAGCCAATCAGCCCGGCGATTGCCGCATGACCAAGGTCATGCCCGACTGCTCCTGTAGAGTCGAGCCATGCCCGACTGCTTCTGCCGGGAACAGTCGAGCATGGCTCGACTCTACAAAGAGCGATCAATGCACTTCGTCGTGGTACACGAACTTGGGCATTTCCCAGCGGTAATGGATCGCCAGCAGACGCAGCGCGAAGCCACCGCCCAGGCAGCACAGGATGGCCGTGGCATCGGCCACGCCCCAGCGCAGCAGCAGCAGGTACACCGCGCCGGTCAGCAGCGAGATGATCGCGTACAGCTCCTTCTGGAAGATCAGTGGCACCTCGTTGCAGAGGATATCGCGCAGCACGCCGCCGAAGGCGCCGGTGAGCATGCCCGCGATCAGCACGATCGGCAGTGCATGGCCGGCTTCGCGCGCGATCGAGCAGCCGATCAGGGTGAAGGCAATCAGGCCCAGCCCGTCCAGCACCAGGAAGGTGCGGCGGAAATGGTGCATCCAGCGCGCCACCCAGGTGGCAATCAGTGCCGCGCACACGGTGAAACCCAGGTACTCGGGGTGCTTCACCCAACCCAGCGGGTAGTGGCCGAGCAGGATGTCGCGCAGCGAGCCGCCACCGAGGGCGGTGACGCAGGCGATCATGACCACGCCGAACAGGTCCATGCGGCGGCGGCCTGCAGACAGGGCGCCGGTCATGGCTTCGGCGGAAATGGCGATCAGGTAGATGATGGACAACAGCATGGGCAGGCTCCGGGCGCGGTGGGGCCGGCCATGCGCGACCACCGCCACTGCCTGCGCAATGACGGGATGACGATGACCGGTGCCGCTCCCGCTGTCCTTTTGCCTGAGAGTTCAGCGGCGTGAGCCGCGTGCCCCTTCGGCGGATCGTCCCGGGCATGCCCGGTGACCTCTCTCCAGCTCGGCGAGTCGAATGCATGGTTGGTGGGATTCCAGTCCACCGGCCTGAGCGATCATGGGAGCCTGCGCCTTCGGCGGGCGCCAGCGCGGCGCCTCTCTCCTGCATTCGGGCGCCAGTATATCCGCTGCAGTGCAGCACGCCATAATCCCGCCCATGGCCCGTCCCTCCGCCCCGTGGTTCCTGTACCTGCTCGAATGCCGGGATGGCAGCTATTACGCCGGCATCAGCACCGACGTGGCCGCCCGTTTCGCCGCCCATCTGGCCGGCAAGGGCGCCCGCTACACCCGCGCCCGGCCGCCGCTGCGCATCCTCGCCGTGCGCGAATACCCGGATCGCTCGGCCGCCTCCCGCGCCGAATGGCAGCTCAAGCAGCAGCCGCGCGAACGCAAGCTGGCCTGGCTGCAGGCCCCGGTCCTGTAGATCCACGCCATGCGTGGATGGGGCACCCGGCCCATGCCATGATCGCCGCGCGCCCCAGAGCTGGAGACCCGGATGTCCACGCTTGCCCTGCTGTTCGCTGTTGCCGGTGCGACGAGCCCTCCCGCCGACCCGGCCACCATTGCGGCCATCGAGGCCACCTGTCATGACTATGTCGATGGCCAGCTGGAGCCCGACCCGCAGCGCGTCGCGCGCTCGCTGCACCCGGACCTGGCCAAACGCGCGGTACTTGGCGATACGCCCGACGAGCGCCTGGGCCTGCGCCGGATGTCGAAGGACGAACTGGTGGCACTGACGAAGCAGGGCGCGCTGAAGACGCCGGAGCAACAATGGGACCGCCGCTGCACGGTGCTGGATGTGACCGGCAATGCGGCCTCGGTACGGCTGGAGACGCCATGGTTCGTCGACTACTTCCACATGGGCCGTTTCGACCAGCGCTGGGTCATCGTCAATGCGCTGTGGTACCCGAAACCGAAGGCGAAGTGAGCGCGATGCGGGCTGCCGGCAAGGCATGGATCTCCGTCGTCGTATTGGTCGCCGGTATCGCGCTGCTGCCTGGCCTGCTGTATCTGCTCGGGCTGGCGCTGGTGGAGGGTCGGCCGAAGCCGGCCGACCGCGCGCCCAGCGGCGTGGCGGCATGCAGCAGTGAACCGCGGGCTGGATACCAGCCGATGAACCCCTGGCACTTCACCGCCCAGTTCTTCGACAAGGATGCGAGGAAAGCGAAGGTGCCCGTGGTCGAGCAGGAGGCCTACTGGGTTGCCCGCCGTCACCTGATGCAGCAGCCGCGGCACGGCATGCTGCGCTGGCAGTTGAGCAGCACGGCGCTGACGATCTGGATCACCCGGCATTGGAGTGCCGCGCAGATTGCCGACACCGCGAGGAGGGAAGACTTCTGCAGCAAGTGAGTGCGTGGCACGATTGTGTAGAGCCGAGCCCATGCTCGGCTGCTCTCCATGCGCCCCGCGCAGACATTCATCCACGCATGGCGTGGATCTACCGTACCGGTTTTCGAGGAGCCATTACTTCGGCCGGCGATCTTCCTGGTCATCACCAAAAATGATGCGCGCGCTGCGCTGGTAGCTCCAGTACGCCACCGCCCAGTTCAGCAGCACCACCACGCGGTTGCGGAAACCGATCAGGAAGAACACGTGCGCGGCCAGCCAGAACCACCAGGCCAGCACGCCGGACAACTGCAGCTTGCCCAGGTGCACGATGGCGGCCATGCGGCCGATGGTGGCAAGGTTGCCGTAGTCGGCGTACTTGAATGGCCCCGGTGCCGGCTTGCCATGCAGGCGCGCGCGGATGACATCGGCCACGTACTTGCCCATCTGCTTGGCGGCGGGCGCCACGCCGGGCACTGGCTTGCCGTTGGCCTGGTTCACCGCGGCCAGGTCGCCGGCGACGAACAGTTCGGGATGCCCGGGCAGGGTCAGGTCGGGCTGCACCTGCACGCGGCCGGCGCGGTCCAGTGGTACGTCCAGCGTGCGCGCCAGCGGCGAGGCGGCCACGCCGGCAGCCCATACCACGGTGCGTGCGGGCACGAACTGTTCGCCCAGCTTGAAGCCGAGGCTGTCGATGTCGCTCACCGGGGTGCCGGTCAGTACTTCCACGCCCAGCTTCTCCAGCTGCCGCCGTGCCTTCAGCGAAAGTACCTCGGGGAAGGAGGACAGCACACGCGGGCCGGCCTCGACCAGGCGCACCTTGGCGCTGGCCGGGTCGATGTGGCGGAACTCGTTGCGCAGGGTGTGGCGGGCGATCTCGGCCAGGGTGCCGGCCAGTTCGACGCCGGTGGGGCCGCCGCCGACGACCGCGAAGCTGAGCCATGCGGCCTTCTTCGCCGGGTCCGGTTCGGCCTCGGCGCGCTCGAACGCCAGCAGCAGCTTGCGGCGCAGGGCGATGGCATCGTCCAGGGTCTTCAGGCCCGGCGCATCCGCGGCCCAGTGGTCGTTGCCGAAGTAAGCGTGGGTGGCGCCGGTGGCCAGCAGCAGGCTGTCGTAGCCTACGGTGCTGCCATCGGCCAGCTGCACCTGGCGGGTGGCCTTGTCGATGGCCACGACCTCGCCCAGGCGCACTTCCACGTTGCGCTGGTGGCCAAGGATGTGGCGCAGTGGCGCGGCGATATCGGGGGCGGACAGGCCGGCGGTGGCGACCTGGTAGAGCAGGGGTTGGAACAGGTGGTGGTTGCGGCGGTCGAGCAGGGTGATCCTGATCTTCTCGCGGGCCAGGGCCCGGGTGGCCCAGAGGCCCGCAAAACCGCCGCCGATGATGACCAGGTGGGGGACTGGTTCGCGGCTCATCGACGTACTCCAGAGGGGGATGGATGTCGCCCTGCATCATCGCACGTCACATGGCTGCCAGTGGCCATGGGCGATACTCCGCTCAGCCTGCAGCCTGACGAGGAAATCATGTCTGAACCCGAAAAGCGCATCGCCCTGCTGATCGACGCCGACAATGCGCCGGCCTCGAAGATCGACGAAGTCCTGGCCGAGGTGGCCCGCTACGGCGTGGCCAACGTGCGCCGCGCGTACGGAAACTGGAAGAGCCCGCGGCTGAAGGGCTGGGAAGCGGTGCTGCACGAATACGCCATCCGCCCGATCCAGCAGTTCGCCTACAGCAAGGGCAAGAACGCGTCGGACATGGCCATGGTCATTGATGCCATGGACCTGCTGTACGCACGCAACCTGGATGGTTTCGCCATCGTGTCCAGTGATGCCGACTTCACCCCGATGGTGATGCGCCTGCTGACCGACGGCGTGAAAGTCTATGGCTTCGGCGAGAAGAAAACGCCCGAGCCCTTCGTCAACGCCTGTTCCAAGTTTACCTACCTGGAAGCACTGGGCCAGACCCATGCCAGCGTGCCGGACGTCGAGGCCGAAGCCGAGGTCGGGCAGGCACCGGGCGGGCAGGTGGCCAGCGATGAAGTGCGCCCGCGCAAGAACAGTGCGGAACTGCGCAACGACACGCGCCTGGTGAAGATGCTGCGCCGTGCAGTGTCGGCGGCCGAGGGCGAGGATGGCTGGTCACACCTGGGCCCGGTCGGCAGCCAGATCGGCAACCAGGCCTCGTTCGACCCGCGCAACTATGGCTACGGCAAGCTGAGCGATCTGCTGGCGGCGATCGGCCTGTTCGAGCTGAAGAAGGACGGCAAATCGTCCTACGTGCGCGCGCTGCCGAAGAAGAACCGGTAGTGCCGGCCGCTGGCCGGCATATCGACGCCGCGATTCAGATCACCCGCGCATCCGAACCCGCATAGCCGTCGGCAAACCCGGCGGCGAAATCCTCGACGCCATTGAAGGCCAGCAGCAACAGCCCGGCGCACAGCAGCTGGTTGCGGCTGGAACGGCGGTAGCCCAGCACCAGCATCACCAGCCCTGCTGCCAGCAGAACGTAGTTCAAAGCATCCCATGCAGTCACGTCGTCTCTCCCTGTGGATGGGCGTATCGTAGCGTTTCCGCGCCACCGTGGCGCACCGCTGCAGGCAGGGAAATCCGCAATGTTGAAGATCTGGGGCCGCCGCAATTCCAGCAATGTCCGCAAGGTGCTGTGGTGCGCCGAAGAAATCGGGCTGCCGTACGAATCCATCGAAGTGGGCGGCAGCCATGGCGGCACGCAGTCGGCCGAATACGTGGCGATGAATCCCAACAGCCTGGTGCCGGTGATCGAAGACCACGGCCTGCCGCTGTGGGAATCGAACACCATCGTGCGCTACCTGAGCGCGCGCTATTCGCTGGGCACGCTGTACGCCGAAGATGCGATGGAACGCGCGCAGGCCGAGAAGTGGATGGACTGGAGCACCTCGCGGATGGCCGCGCTGTACTCCGAACTGATCTGGGGCATCATGCGCACCGCGCCGGCCGACCGCGACGAAGCGCGCATCAACGCCGCCATCGTGCGTGCCGGTGACTACCTGAAGATGGCCGATGAGACCCTGGGCAGGCAGCCGTGGCTGTCGGGCGAGACGTTCGCGATGGGCGACATTCCGCTGGGCTCGTTGATCTACGCCTGGTTTGAACTGCCGATCCAGCGCCCCGAGCTGCCGCACCTGGCCGACTGGTATGCCCGCCTGCGCGAGCGCCCGGCCTACCAGCGCGGCGTGATGTCGCCGCTGACGTAAGTGGCAGGGCCGTTGGTAGAGTCGAGCTTGCTCGACTGCTTCTGCATGAGGCAGTCGAGCAAGCTCGACTCTACGCAGCATCGGGCAAGCCTCAATACAGATCCGTCGGATCCACATCCAGCGACCAGCGCACCTTGCGCGCCTCCGGCAGCGCGTACAGCTGCGGCACCAGCTGGGCCAGCACGCCATGCAGCGGCGGCCGCTGCAGCGCAGACAGCAGCAGCTGCGTGCGCTGGTAACCGGCGCGGCGTGGCATCGGCGCCGGCATCGGCCCATAGGCTTCCACCACGTTCTGCTCGCCCAGCAGCTGCCGCGCCGCCAGCAGGAAGGCGTTGGCATGTTCAAGCTGCTGCGCTTCGGCACGCATCAGCGCCAGGTGCGCGAACGGTGGGAAGCCGGCGGCCTGGCGCTGGTTCAATTCGGCCTGCGCGAACGGGTGGTAGCCACCGCTCACCAGGGTTTCCAGCAACGGGTGCCCCGGGTGGTGGGTCTGCAGCCAGACCTCGCCGGGATCGCGCGCGCGACCAGCGCGGCCGGCCACCTGGATCAGCTGCTGGGCCAGCTTCTCGCTGGCGCGGAAGTCGGCCGAAAACAGGCCTTCGTCGATGCCCACCACCACCACCAGGGTCAGCTTGGGCAGGTCGTGGCCCTTGGCCAGGATCTGCGTGCCGACCAGGATGCCGGGCTGGTCGCCCAGCTTCGCCAGCTGCTGTTCCAGCGCATCGCGGCGCGAGGTGGTGCCGCGGTCGATGCGCACCACCGGGTAATCGGCGAAGGCGCTGACCAGGTGCTCTTCCAGGCGCTCGGTGCCGATGCCCTGCGGCTGCAACGCGAGGCTGCCGCAGGCCGGGCAGGCCAGGGGCGCCGGCTGCCGCGCACCGCAGTGGTGGCACTGCAGGCGACGGCCGCCGCCATGCACGGTCATCGGCGCATCGCAGCGCTGGCATGGCGCGGTCCAGCCGCAGTCGTGGCAGAGCAGTACCGGCGCGTAGCCACGGCGGTTCTTGAACACCAACACCTGCTGGCCACGCTGCAGGTGTTCGCCGATCCCGGCCAGCACATCGGCGGAGAGGCCATCGTGCAGCGGCCGCTTGCGAACATCGAGGATGCGCACGCGTGGCGGCCGTGCATCACCGGCGCGCTGCTTCAGGCGCAGGTGGGTGTAGCGGCCGGCATAGGCGTTGTGCAGGGTTTCCAGCGAGGGCGTGGCGCTGCCCAGCAGCACCGGGATGCCCAGCGCCTTGGCCCGCACCAGGGCGAAATCGCGGGCGTGGTAACGGATGCCGTCCTGCTGCTTGTAGCTGCCGTCGTGTTCCTCGTCGACGATCAGCAGGCCGGCCTGCGGCAGCGGGGTGAACACCGCCGACCGGGTGCCGACGATCACCCGCGCTTCGCCGCGCGAGGCCGCGGCCCAGACGCGCGCGCGTTCGTTGTCGTTCAAGCCCGAATGCAGCGCATGCACCGCGATGCCGAGGCGGCCACGGAAGCGCGCCAGGGTCTGCGGGGTCAGGCCGATCTCCGGCACCAGCACCAGCGCCTGTTTCCCCTGCGCCAGGCAGTGGATGATGGCCTGCAGGTAGACCTCGGTCTTGCCGCTGCCGGTCACCCCGTCCAGCAGGAAGGCATGGAAGCCGTCGGCCGCGGTGATCGCGGCCACGGCCTCGGCCTGTTCCGGGTTGAGGGTGGGGCCGGGCAGGGGTTGCGCATGCTGCGGCGCCACGCTGAGGGCGACCCGCTCGGCCAGTTCGCGCTTGGCCAGGCTGCGCGCGGCGGTGCGCCAGTCGTCCATGCGCGAACCCAGCACGTCTTCATCCACGACGGCCTCGCCCAGCAGTTCAGCCAGTTGCCGCGGGCGGGTGCCGGCGCGCAGCTTTTCGCGTTGCGCCTGGCCGGCGGCGGTCAGCTGCCAGCCCCAATGGTGGGTGTCGGGCAGGGCCTCGCCGTGGCGCAGTGGGCCGGGCAGGGCGGTGTTCACCACTTCGCCCAATGGGGAATGCGTGTAGCGGGCCAGCCATTGCAGGCTTTGCCACAGTTCGCCCTGCAGCAGCGGCTGCGGGTCGCACCAGGCCAGCGCCTGGCGCAGGCCCTGGCCATCGTCCACCTGGCCGTGGCCAGCCACCACGCCCACCAGTTCACGGTTGCCGAAGGGCACCTTCAGCCGGCAGCCGACCGGATCGGCCGGGCCGTGCCCTTCCGGTGGCAGGTAATCGAACAGGCGCGGCAGGGGGACGGGCAGGGCGACCTGCAGGGTCGGGATGGGGTCGAGCATCGGGGCAGTGTAACGGTCCGTGCGGGGGCCGATGGCAGAGGCATTGGCGTCGCCACGGACGCCGGCTGAATCATAAATGTCACCTAAATATCGGTGTCCATTAGAGATTCAGTCTTATCCACATCTTCTGTGGATAACGTTGTGCGTTACCGGTCGACGGGAGCGCGTGAGGCCGATGGCGACAGCTTTACACTTGGGTTGGTCAAAAAATAGCCATACTTGAAATTCCATTATAATCAACAACTTGAGTGTGAAACATTGCTGAAACAGGGTGAATGCAGGCGCAGAGCCCGATTCACCGCCGCAGGCGCTTGATGCTGTGCACAACCTGCAGCACGAAGTGCCCGTGGGCGCAAGTCCTGCCGACTGCCGATGGGCTGCCGCTATCATGCCGGTAGACCTTTGGAGTGACCGATGACGGCTGTGCCCGCCCCTGTTTCCTCGACCGCGGCCGGCGCGCTGTCGGCGTTCCTGCGTGGCGTCGAGCGCCGTGCACTGGTGGTTGCCGAGCTGCAGTGCGGCGACCCCGCCCGCGCCGAGCAGACCCTGGTCGCGGTGATGCGCGCCTTCGCTGCCGTGGCCAGCGACCTGCCGATGGCGCAGTGGCCCGCCCGTTTCTGGTCCCTGCTGGGCCAGCGCCAGGCCCTGCGTGAACCGGCCGCCGGGCAATGGCCGCCGTCGCTGGCCGCCTTGGGCGGGATGCCGCCGCTGCCGCGCCTGGCTCTGTTGCTGCGGGTCGGTGGCAGCCTGGATGAGAGCATTGCCACCCGCGTACTGGATACCGATGAAGACGGCTACCAGCAACTGCTGGCCGCCGCCTGCCCGCGCGATGCACAGGGCCAGCCCGACGCCGCCGCCTGGCGCGGCCTGGCCGAGCAGGTGCAGCTGCGTATCCGCGACCTGCCGGCCAAGCGCCTGCAGCAGCTGCAGCAGCCGGCCGCCGCGGCGGCCAACAACCAGGCCCCGGCCAGCAGCTGGCGCACGCCCGAACGCGACGAGCGCAGCGCGCCCAAGCGCCGCCGTAGCGGCGGGGCACCGCGGTGGCGCGGCCCGGCCATCCTGCTGGCCACCGTGGCGGTGCTGCTGGCGGTCGCACTGGGCTGGCGGTACTGGCAGGGCCATTCGTTGGCCGGTGATGCGCCGCTGCCCGAAGGCGTGGTGGGCGAAGCCGGCCCGGTCACCGTGGAGGCACTGCCCGCCACCGATGTGAAGCCGGCCGCGGGCACCGATGCACAGGCCGCCGACGATGCCGCCATGCTGGCCGACCGCGACTTCCCGCTGGTGGCCGATGCCGACCTGTATGCCTGGAGCGCTGCCGGCGGCCCGCTGCCGGTGGACGAATCCGAACCCAAGCCGACCCGCCCCGAGCCGGTGGGCGCCGCGCTGGAAACCTCTGCCGCCGATGAATAAGTTCCTGCTTGCCAGCGTGCTGCTGGCCCTGCCGCTGGCACTGGCCGCCGCCCCGCAGCAGGTCAGCGTGCCGTTGCCACCGGCCGCCCCTGCGGCGGCGCCGGCCAGCGCGACCGCGACCGCGTCGCCCGCTGCCTTCGCCCAGTTGGACCCGCAGCAGCAGCGCCAGCGCCGTGCCGACTACGCCACCTGGAAGTCCTTGCCGGAGGGCGAGCGTGAGCGCATCCGCCAGGCAGCGGCCCGCTTCGCGGCGCTGCCGGCGGCACAGCAGCAGCATCTGCGCGAACAGTTCCAGGCCCAGGACCAGGCATTCCGCGACGGCTGGCGGCTGGGCCCGCAGCTGGGCATGGAATTCCCGAAACTGCATGGCCTGTTCGGGTTGGTGCCGCCGGAACAGCGCGAGGCGGCGCTGGCCGCGCTTCGCCAGCTCAGCGCCGCGCAGCTGACGCAACTGACCCTGGTCGCCCAGCGCACCCCGCCGCAGCAGCGCGATGCCGTGCGCAGCGCCTTCCTGGCCGTGCCCGCCGCCGAACGCGATGCCTGGCTGAAGCGACAGGCCGGCCAATAACCCCGAATGGGGGCGGAGGGGATGACGGCCACGCAACCCCACCATCCCCTTTTTAGGTGGCAGTCATGGGAATGCCGGGCCTGCGCGCGTAAGATGACCGGCCCCAACCCGGTGCCTGTGCCCTTCGCGCGCAACCGTAGTTGGCGTTCCGCATTTCCATGTCTACTGCAACCTCCACGCCGCGCTTCAGCAAGGAAGTCGGCGCGACCGGTCTGCTCGCCCTGCCGTTGGTGCTGGGCCATGTATCCACCGGTCTGATCTCCTTCGTCGACAACGTGATTGCCGGCCACCACGCCACGGCCACCCTGGCCGCGGTGACCATCGGTACGGCCCTGCTGTGGCTGCCGATGCTGATCCCGATCGGCACGCTCATCTCGCTCACCGCATCGGTGTCGCAGCTGCACGGCGCCGGCCGCGAGCGCGAGATCGGCCCGCTGTTCCGCCAGGCCTTGTGGCTGGCACTCGGCCTGGGCCTGATCATGTTCGCCTTCCTCACGGTGGTGCCGCCGCTGCTGCCGGCCTTCGGCATCGCCCCGGACATCGTGCCGGGTGCCACCGCGTTCCTGCATGCGGTGCGCTGGGGTGGCCCGGCGCTGACCCTGTACTTCTGCATGCGCTACCTGAGCGAGGGCATGCATTGGACGCTGCCGACCATGCTGCTCGGCTTTGGCGGCCTGCTGGTGCTGGCGCCGATGGGCTATGTGCTGGCCAACGGCAAGCTGGGCTTCCCGGAAATGGGCGCCGAGGGCCTGGGCATCGCCTCGGCGGTGATGATGTGGCTGCAGGCCATCGCCTTCGCCACCTATCTGTGGTTCACCAAGCGCTTTGCCCACCTGCAGCTGTTCTCGCACTTCGAAGGCCCGCGCGGGGCAGCCATCTGGGATCTGCTGCGCACCGGCCTGCCGATCGGCATCACCGTGCTGATGGAAGGCGGTCTGTTCATCGTCACCGCGCTGCTGATCGGCCGCCTGGGTGCCAACGAAGCGGCCGCGCACCAGATCGCGATCAACGTGGCGCAGTTGTGCTTCATGATCCCGATGGGCGTGGCCGAGGCCACCACCGTGCGCGTGGGCCATGCGGTGGGTCGTGGCGATGGCTTCGGCGTGCGCCGCGCGGCCTGGGCCGGCTACGCGATCATCATGGGCACGCAGACGCTGTCGGCGGCGGCGCTGCTGTTCGGCCACGATGCCATCGTCGGCGTCTACACCAACGATCTGGCGGTGGCCGGCCTGGCCTCGACCCTGCTGCTGTACGCGGCCACCTTCCAGTTCCCGGACGGCATCCAGGTGCTGTCGGCCGGTGCGCTGCGTGGGTTGAAGGACACCCGGGTGCCGATGTTCATCGCCATGTTCGCCTACTGGGGCCTGGGCATGCCGCTGGGCGCGGGGCTTGGCCTGGGCCTGGGCATGGGCCCGCAGGGCATGTGGATCGGCCTGATCGTGGGCCTGACCGCCGCCGCCATCCTGATGGGCTGGCGCCTGCGCCGCAGCAGCCTGCGTATCGGGCAGTCGGCTCTGTCCTGAACCTGGTGCCCGTCACGACACACCGTGACGGGCGATCCCCTGACTTGTGTCCGATGCCGCCTCACGCGGCACCGGCTATGCTGTTACCACGGCAAGAAGCCATCCGGAGCGCTCCATGAACCAACCCGTGCCCCCGCTGCCCCCGGCGCATCGTAATCCTGTCGCCAGTTTCTTCATCGGGCTGTGGGACGTGATGAATTTCACCCGCAGGCTGATCCTCAACCTGGTGTTCTTTGGCCTGCTGCTGTTCGTGGTGGTGATGTTCATCGTCGCTGCGGGCATGGGCGCCGGCGCCAGCAAGTCGCTGCAGGACCGCACCACCCTGGTGATCGCGCCGGAAGGCCGGCTGGTCGAGCAGTACAGCGCCGACCCGGTGAGCCGCGCGCTGGCCAAGGCGGTGGGCGACAACGGTGCCGAGGAAGTGCAGCTGCGCGACCTGCTGCGGGTGATCGAGTCGGCCAAGAACGACAAGAAGATCGAACGCGTGGTGCTGGAACTGGACAAGCTGCAGCCGTCCGGTTTTGCGTCGCTGCGTGAAATCGCCGGTGCGCTGCAGGACCTGCGCGCCTCTGGCAAGCAGGTGGTGTCCTTCAGCCAGAGCATGGGCCAGTCGCAGTACCTGCTGGCCGCGCAGGCCGACGAGGTCTACCTGGACCCGATGGGGTCGGTGGTGCTCGAGGGCCTGGGCCGCTACCGCCAGTATTTCCGCACCGGCCTGCAGGACAAGCTGGGCGTGGACGTGCACCTGTTCAAGGTGGGTGAGTACAAGTCCGCCGCCGAGCCGTACGTGCTGGACGCCGCCTCGCCGGCGTCCAAGGAAGCCGATCTGTTCTGGATGAACGATGTGTGGCAGCGCTACCTGGGCGACATCGCCAAGGCACGCCGCCTGGATCCGGCGCAGCTGGCCGCGGGCATCGATACGCTGCCCGAAGGCGTGGCTGCCGCCGGTGGCGACCTGGCCAAGTTCGCCCTGCAGCAGAAGCTGGTGACCGCGCTGAAGACCCGCGAGGAATTCGAGGATCTGATGATCGACCGCGGCGTGGCCGATGAGGACGCCGAGGGTGGTTTCCGCAACATCGACTTCGGCACCTACCTGGGCCAGCTCGATGCGCGCCGCAACCCGGTCGACAACCGTCCGCAGGTGGCCGTGGTGGTCGCGTCCGGTGAAATCAGCGGCGGCGATCTGCCGGCCGGCCGCATCGGCGGCGAGTCGACCTCGGCGCTGCTGCGCGCTGCGCGCGACGATGAACACGTCAAGGCCGTGGTGCTGCGTGTGAATTCGCCGGGTGGTGAAGTCTTCGCTTCCGAGCAGATCCGCCGCGAAGTGGTGGCCCTGCAGGCTGCCGGCAAGCCGGTGGTGGTGTCGATGGGTGACCTGGCGGCATCGGGTGGCTACTGGATCAGCATGAACGCCGACCGCATCTATGCCGATCCGTCGACCATCACCGGTTCGATCGGGATCTTCGGCATGATCCCCAACTTCAGCCGCGCGCTGGACAAGTTCGGCGTGCATACCGACGGCGTGGGCACCACCCGCTTCGCCGGTGCCTTCGACGTGACCCGCCCAATGGACCCGGCGGTGGGCCAGGTCATCCAGTCGGTGATCAACAAGGGCTATGCGGACTTCACCGGCCGTGTTGCCGAGGCCCGCAAGAAGCCGGTTGAAGCCATCGACGAAGTGGCCCGTGGCCGCGTCTGGAGTGGCGCGCAGGCCAAGGACCGCGGTCTGGTCGACGCCTTCGGCGGCCTGAAGGACGCCGTGGCCGACGCCGCCGGCCGCGCCAAGCTGGGCAACGCGGAAAAGTACCGCGTGCGCTACATCGAGAAGGCGGCAACCCCGTTCGCGCAGTTCGTCAGCGGCTTCGCCGGCAGCCGTGCCGGTGCCTGGATGCTGGCCGATTCGGGCATGGCACGGGTGATGCTGGCGCGCACGATGCCGGAAGTGGATACGCAGCTGCGCTTCGTCGAGAACGCTGCGCGCGAGAAGGGCAATGGCGCACCGGTGAAGGCGCTGGCGTACTGCTTCTGCGGGTTCTGACCAGGCATCGCCGCAACTGAAAACGCCCGGCTTCGGCCGGGCGTTTTTGTTTGTGCGGGGTCGGATCCCTTTGCAATGCAAAGGGCTCTGACCCCATGCATTACTGCGTCGCCTCAGCCTCGGCCTTGCGCTCGCGCTCGGTACCGTCATCCAGGGTCTGCTGTACGCCCTTGGCGCGGTCCAGCGGCTGGTTGATGGCCTTGGCCAGCGCCTGCGGTTCCGGCGGCTTTTCCGGGTTGGGCGGTGCCGGCTTCTGGCAACCGGCCAGCAGCGCGGCCGACAGGCAGAGCGGAATCAACAGGCGCATGGGGGTTCTCCGGAGCGGGCGTTGTGGCAGTGTCGCACTGTCTGCAACCGCCTGCTGTGACGCGTATCCTTGCCGCATCGAAATACAGCGGGCGCGGCCCGGGAGAACGCATGACCCAGCAACGGTGGCGCCTGGATGGGCAGACGGCCCTGATCACCGGCGCCAGCGCCGGCATCGGCCTTGCCATCGCGCATGAACTGGCCGGTCTCGGTGCGGACCTGATGATTGTCGGTCGTGACCTGGACATGCTGGAGAGCGCCCGCGACGAGCTGCTGGACGTGTATCCACAGCACGAGATCCATGCGCTGGCTGCCGATGTATCCGACGACGACGACCGCCGGCAGATCCTCGACTGGGTGGAGGACCACAGCGATGGCCTGCACATTCTGGTCAACAATGCCGGCGGCAACATCACCAAGCCGGCTACGGAGTATTCCGAGGACGAATGGCGGGGCATCTTTGAGACCAACCTGTTCTCGGCGTTCGAGCTGTCGCGCTATGCGCACCCGCTGCTGGCGCGGCATGCGTCCTCGGCCATCGTCAATGTCGGCAGCGTGTCCGGCCTGACCCATGTGCGCAGCGGCGTGGTGTACGGCATGACCAAGGCGGCGATGCACCAGATGACCCGCAACCTGGCCGTGGAATGGGCCGAGGATGGCATCCGGGTGAATGCGGTGGCGCCGTGGTACATCCGAACCCGGCGCACGTCGGGGCCGCTGTCCGATGCCGATTACTACGAAGAGGTGATCGCGCGCACGCCGATGCGGCGCATCGGTGAGCCGGAGGAAGTAGCGTCGGCGGTGGGCTTCCTGTGCCTGCCGGCATCGAGCTATGTCACCGGCGAATGCATCGCGGTGGATGGCGGATTCCTGCGCTACGGGTTCTGACCGTGGCCCGGGGTCGGATCACTTTCCGCAGGAAAGGGCTCTGACCCCATCGCCGCCGGTGGTCGGGCAACACCACGCGGGTAGTGCCGGCCGCTGGCCGGCAGCAACCGTGTGTGCAACGCCTACTCCGGTACCCGGCAGTTGCTGGCTGCCAGCACGCCCTGCAGGCGTTCGCGATCCCGCCGGGCGGCGTCGCGGTTTTCCGCTGAGGAGAAACGCTCGCGGCCGCGGGCATCGCGGAAATGCTGCTGCCAGCTGCCACAGCGCTGCGCTTCGGCCACTTCACTGCAGCGGTCGCTCACCACTTCGCAGCTGGCGGCGTTGACCGGGGTCGCCCCGCCCAGGCCGCTGACATTGAGCAGCTCGCACCGGCCGGGTGAGGGTTCGTACTCGTGCAGGTACTGGCTGCCCTGCGAATCCATGCACTGGTAGATCGGCGGCAGGGGCGGCCGGGGGGGAGCATTGGGATCGACCGCTGCCGAATCGCTGGGGCGGGCGAGCAGCGCACTGTCGAGTATCGCGTTGTCGCCTTCGCGCTCGACCATGCGCGCTTCGCTGATGATGCGTTCCTGTCCCGCCCGCGGGGACTCGGGCGCCGGCGGGGGAGCGCTGGTGCTGCGGCTGGGGGCGCTGGCAGCAGGCGCCGGGGGGGCGCTGTCCTGCACGGGCGCTGCAACCGGCACCGGGGTAGAGGCCGCAGGCGCGCGCACGCGCTGGATCTCCTGCCGGGTGCCTTCCGCGCAGGGGGTGCGCTGCAGGGTGGGCACATCGCTGCTGCTGCTTGTGCAGCGGTAGATCACCATGTCATCGGCCAGCGCGTAGCCCGGCAGCAGGCACACGGCCAGCCAGATCAGCTTCTTCATGCCAGCAGCCTACAGTGGAGGGCCAAACCCCGCCAACGGCACAGACCCGGCAGAGCGCGGTGCGCGCCATGGCGCCGACTCAGCGGCCGCCGCAATCCTGGGCCAGGCGGGCGTCGATGCCGCGCTGTTCGTTGCTGATCGCGGTGCGCTCGCTCTGCAGTGCGCTGTTGTAGCGCCGGTCCAGTTCCCAGCGGCGGTCGCGCAGGCGTGAGCACACTTCCTGGGCGGGCAGGGGGGCGCAGCTGTCGCGCACCAGCACGCTGCCGGCGGGGACCTCCACCGCGCGCCCGAACGAGGGGCCGCGATACACCGGCGGCGCCCCGCCAACCGAGCCACCGATGCCCGCATCACTGCCGGCCGGACGCGGGCCGGGCTGTGGCCGCGAGGGATACGGGTAGGGCCCACGATGGCCGCCGGGGTGCCAGAACGTGGTCCATACCTGCACCCAGCGCGGATTGCCTTCGTTGCTGTCGCTGGTGTAACGGCTGCCATCCTCGCGCACGCATTCGTACATCGGCTGCGGTGGCTGGATGTAGACGTGGCGTACCTCGCGCACGCCCATGTCCGGCGCGGCGGCTGCTGCGGGCAGGGTGTCGTCGCTGCTGACCACGCGCGGCGGATCGCGCGGGCGCTGCAGGTCGCGCACCTCCTGGCGGCCACTGCTGCAGGGCTTGTCCTGCAGCGCGACGGCACCATTGCTGCCTACGCAGCGGTAGACCCGCACGTCATCGGCAGCGAGCGCCGTCATCGACAGCAGCAGGGCCAGGCACGGCGCTAGACGCAGCAGGTTCATGGGCGCAGCCTGCGCGATTTGCCGGGGCGACGCAATCGCCGCTTCAGGAGCGCAGGATGCTGCCGCTGAGCGCGTCGCGGATGGGGGTTGGCTGGGCCAGGCCGCTGGTCTGGCCATCCAGCACGCCGTCCAGCAGGCGCAGCAGGCGCGGGTCCAGCTCCTCGCGGCTGCGTGCCGGGGGTTCGCCGGCCAGATTGGCGCTGGTGGAGACCAGCGGGCCACCCCAGGCGCGGCACAGCGCAGCGACCAGCGGGTGGGCACTGATCCGCACGGCGATGCCGCTGTGTTCGCCGGTGACCCAGCTGCGTGCACGCGGGCCGGCCGGCAGGATCCAGGTGTTGGCGCCCGGCCAGCTGGCCAGCACCGCACGCTGGCGTGCGTCGGGCAGGGCGTCCAGGCGTACCCAGCCTTCCAGCTGCGGCAGGTCGGCGGCGACCAGGATCATGCCCTTCTCGATGGGGCGCTGCTTCAGGCGCAGCACCATGTGCACCGCCGCCTCATGCGCAGGGTCGCAGCCCAGGCCCCAGACCGCTTCGGTCGGGTAGGCGATCACGCCGCCGGCGCGGAGCATGGCGACAGCGGTGTCCAGGGTGAGTTCTTTCATGGCGGCGACCGGCCCGGCGTGGGGCATCATTATCCCCCTGCCGCGTGCAGATGGGGTGGAACGGTGGCGCCCGGTCGTGCCGGCCAGCGGCCGGCACGATCCTCATCGACGCATGGCGTGGCAGATCATCCACGCATGGCGTGGATCTACTTCTTGGCTGCGGCCTTCTTTACTACTTTCTTCGCCGCTTTCTTCACCGCCTTCTTGGCGGCCTTCTTCGCCGGCGCCTTCTTGGCCGCGGCCTTCTTCGGCGCGGCTTCCTTCTTCACCGCCGCCTTCTTGGCCGGGGCCTTCTTCGCAGCGGCCTTCTTGGCGCCGAAGCCTTTGCGCACCGGCTTGCCGGTTTCTTCCATCAACTGCTGCACTTCGGCCAGGGTAAGCGAGGCCGGCTCGCGATCCTTTGGGATCTTGCCGTTCATCTTGCCGTCGCTGATGTACGGGCCGAAGCGGCCGTTCAACACCTGGATGTCGCTACCGTCGAATTCCTTGATAATCCGGTTGCGCGCGATCTCTTCCTTCTCTTCCACCAGGAACACGGCGCGGGCCAGGTCGATGGTGTACGGATCGTCTTCCTTCTTCAGCGAGGCATAGGTGCTGCCGCGCTTGGCGAACGGGCCGAAACGGCCGATGCCGACGCTGACCGGTTCGCCCTTGTCCTCACCCAGCGCGCGCGGCATCAGGAACAGTTCCAGCGCGTCTTCCAGGGAAATGGTGTGCATCGACTGGCCGGGGCGCAGCGAGGCGAACTTCGGCTTCTCCTCGGCATCCTCGGCGGTGCTGCCGATGGCGGCATACGGCCCGAAGCGGCCCAGGCGCACGCTGACCGGCTTGCCGGTCTTGGGGTCCGTACCCAGCTCGCGGGCACCGCTGGCTTCGGCGCGGTCGACCGATTCCTTCTTGTCTTCGACCAGTTCCTTGAACGGCTCCCAGAAGCGGGCCATCAGCGGGATCCACTCTTCCTCGCCGCGCGAGACGGCATCGAGCTCGTCCTCAAGCTTGGCGGTGAAGTCGTAATCGACGTACTGGGTGAAGTGGCTGGACAGGAACTTGGACACTGCGCGGCCGACATCGGACGGGCGGAAGCTGCGGCCTTCCATTTCCACGTACTTGCGGAACAGCAGGGTCTGGATGATCGAGGCGTAGGTCGAGGGACGGCCGATGCCGTACTCTTCCAGCGCCTTCACAAGCGCCGCTTCGGTGAAACGCGGCGGCGGCTGGGTGAAATGCTGTTCGGCCAGGATGCGTTCCAGCGGAATGCGGTCGCCGGGCTTCATGGCCGGCAGTTTGCGGCCTTCGTCCTCGTCTTCTGCGCTCTTGTTGTCCTTGCCTTCCTCGTACACGGCCAGGAAACCGGGCACGACCACGGTGGTGCCGCTGGCGCGGAACACGTGATCGCTGCCGGCCGACAGGTCGACGCTGACGGTGTTGAGCGTGGCCGGGATCATCTGGCAGGCCACCGCACGCTTCCAGATCAGCTCGTACAGGCGGCGCTCGTCGTCGGTGAGGAAGCGGGCGACCTGGGCCGGGGTGCGCAGGGCCGAGGTCGGGCGCACGGCTTCATGCGCTTCCTGGGCGTTCTTGGACTTGGTCTGGTAGGTATTGGGCTGGTCCGGCAGCGAGGCGATGCCGTAGTCGCGGGCGATCACGTCGCGGATTTCGGCCAGCGCGTCCTGCGACAGGTTCACCGAGTCGGTACGCATGTACGAGATCAGGCCGACGGTGCCTTCGTCGCCGATGTTCACGCCTTCATACAGCTTCTGCGCCACCTGCATGGTCTTGCGGGTGGTGAAGCCGAGTTTGCGCGAGGCTTCCTGCTGCAGGGTGGATGTGGTGAACGGCGGCGCCGGGCGACGCTTGCGCTCCTTGCTGGCCACGTCGGTGACATGCAGCGAGCCCTGCGCGGCCTGCTGGATGCGCAGGCGGGCGGCTTCGGCCGTGTCGCCGTCGGTGACGGTGAACTGTTCGAACTTCTGCCCGTCCAGCTTGATCAGCTTGGCGTTGAAGTGCTGGCTGGGGTGGGCGCACTCGGCAGCGATGGACCAGTATTCGCGGGCGATGAAGGCTTCGATCTCTTCCTCGCGCTCGACGATCATGCGCAGCGCCGGGCTCTGCACGCGGCCGGCGGACAGGCCGCGCTGCACCTTGCGCCACAGCACCGGCGACAGGTTGAAACCGACCAGGTAATCCAGCGCGCGGCGTGCCTGCTGGGCGTCCACCAGGTCGCTGGCGATGGCACGCGGCTGGTTGATCGCTTCCTTGATGGCGCGCGGGGTGATCTCGGTGAAGACCACGCGCTGCATCGGCTTGTCCTTGACCAGCCCGCGTTCCTTCAGGATCTCGGCGATATGCCAGCTGATCGCTTCACCCTCGCGATCCGGGTCGGTCGCCAGCAGGATGTCGTCGGCGCCCTTGGCGGCCTTTGCGATCGCATCGACGTGCTTTTCGTTCTTGTCGATCACGTCGTAGTGCATGGCGAACCCGTTGTCCGGGTCGACCGCGCCTTCCTTCGGGATCAGGTCGCGCACATGCCCATACGAGGCCAGGACGGTGTAGTCCTTGCCGAGGTATTTGTTGATCGTCTTGGCCTTGGCCGGCGATTCGACGATGAGCAGGTGCTTGGGCATGTCGGGAAAGGTCTGTGGGCGGACCGGGGGAAGGGGCCGCTAGGGTGGAGCAAACGGCCGCATTAGTGAAGCGGCCACGGGCAAATCCATAAACTGAACGCCCGGTAATGTGCCGGGCGTTCAGGTTTCCTTATTAGAGGAATCACGCCCGGCCAGCCCCTGTCAAGCAGCCAGACGTGATGATGGCCGTCCAGGACGGCCACCTGGCCCGATCAGGAGGCCATGTTGGCGATGACGCCAACGGCGAAGATCATCACCACGAAGCCGCCCAGGATCAGCAGGCCGCCGATCACCAGGACCACGGTGGTCACCGCGCCCAATTCCCGGCGCTGCAGCTGCGGCTGGTCGGTGAAGGCCCAGCGGTCGACCACCACGGTGTCGCAGATCAGGTCGTGCAGGGCCTGCTTGCGGTCGGTGAAGGCCGCCATCAGGTAGCCGATCAGCAGGGTCAGGCTGCTGAGGATGGTGGCGAAGTAGCGGCCGATGCTTCGGCCCAGGGTCAGGCGCTCGCCGTTGCCGCGCACGACCTTGATGCCGATGGCCATCTTGCCCAGGGTGGCGCCGCCGGCCGAGGCGTGGAACCAGCCGTAGTAGGCCAGGGAGATGACCAGGCCGGCCAGGCCGCTGACCACCTGGGCGATGACGCCCGCAGCGGTATCACCGCTGCCGGCTGCGCCCAGACCGGCGCCGATGCCGACACCGAGGATCGCGCCGACGATCCAGCTGGGGATCAGCAGCACGAAGTAGTCGATCAGGTAGGCGGCAAAGCGCTTCCAGAAGCCGGCGTAGACCACTTCGCCGCCCTGCACGGCCTGCGAGTAGTCACTGCTGGTCGTGCCCGGGGCGCTGTACGGCGAGCTGAGCGGGCCGGTGCCGGGCAGCGGTGCGGTGCCGTTGTCGATGGCCGCGTAGTCACCGCGCAGGTCGAAACCGCCGCTGGTGCTGCTGGCCGTGCTGGCATCGGCCAGGGTCTGCAGGCCCAGTTCGTCCACCACCTGGCGCAGGGCCGACCATTGCCCCATGCCTTCACGCCAGACCAGTGTGTCCAGGGTCAGCTGGCCGCGCTGGAAGCGCTCGCGGATCTCGGTGACGGCCAGCGGTCCCTGGCGTTGCTGTCCTTCGGCGTAGTACCACTCGGTCATTGCATTCCCCTGTTGGGTCGTCCTTGGTTGTCTTGCAGGCCAGGCGGCCGACGGCTCAGCCGTGGCACTGCGTGGGCAGGTATTTGTTGTCGCTTTCGCCGCTGCACTCCCAGCGGCCGCTGTCGCGGTCGTACTCCTGCCACAGCAGGTCGCCATCGATCGTCTTGCCAGGTACGGACAGGGTCGCTTCGATGCCGCAGTGGCCATTGTTGAAGCGGCCGATGTGCACGGCCGACAGGCCCTGGGCGGCAAAATCGCCCGCGGCGGGGAAGCCGGCGTCGTTGGCACCCGGGCAGCGGCCTTCGTTGTCGGCGAAGCGCTGGACCTGGTCCTTGATCGGCTGCAGGGCGGTGATGGCCGCGGCCACCTTGGCCTTGAGCGTGTAGTCGTTGTAGGCCGGCAGGGCGATGGCGGCCAGGATGGCCAGGATCGGCACCACCACCACCAGCGCCACGCCACCGATGATGGCGGTCAGCGCGCAGCCGGACAGGCCCTTCCTGGGCGGCGGCAGCGCGGTGCTGGCCGTTGCGCTGTAAGGCGCTTCGGGCGGCAGGATGGGCGGTTGCGGGGCAGCCGGGGGCGCAGGCGGCACGGTGGCCGGTGCGTCCATTGCCGGCACGATCAGGCCCAGCTCGTCGACCACGCTGCGCAGGGGCTGCCATTGCGGCAGCCCATCGCGCCAGACCAGGGTGTCCAGGGTGATCTCGTTGCTGCGGAAAAGCTCGATCAACTGTTCCGCTGGCAACGGGCCTTGCTGGCGGTTGCCTTGGGCGTGAAACCACTCACTCACGGGGACGCTCCTGAATGCGCACGGCCCCCAAGTGTACGGTCAGTGCAGGGGTTCTGGCTCGTCCATGAACATCTGGGTTTCCATCCAGGCGTAGGCCGCTTCAGCCCCCGGCTGATTGAACAGCACCATCAGCACGACCCACTTCAGGTCGTCCAGATCCAGTTCGTCCTGGTCCAGCGCCATGGCACGGTCCAGCACCAGCTCGCGCTGGTCGGCATCGAGGATGCCGTGTTGCTCCAGGTACAGCAGGAAACCACGGCATTCCACGTCCAGCTTGTCCAGCTCGGGGCCATGGAAAATGCGCACGGGACCATCGACCCGGGCCTGGGACACGCTCGGACGCTGGGCGGCCAGGGCATCGAGCCAGTCGAATGCCTTGTTGATTTCGGTTGGGCTGAACCCGGCCTGGATCAGGCCGTTCTGCAGCGAGTCGCGGTCACGGATCAGGTCCGCATCTTCGCTGAAATAGTGTTCAAACAGGTACAGCAGTACGTCCAGGATGCTCTCTTTCATTGCCCCTCGGCCTGCGTCGCGCGACGCTGTGGAGGTGAAGAAACTAGGGAGTTCGACAGTAGCGGCCGTGTACGCACACCACGATTCCCGCCAGTTCCATGGCCAGCAGCATGGAGGACACCTCAGGCGCCGTCAATCCACAGCGCGTGATCAATGAATCCATACCGCTTGGGTTGTGGTCCAGCGCCCGCCACAAGCTCTGGTAGTGAGCGTCGTTCGCCCAGCGTGCCGGCAAGGCTGCCGGCGATGCCTGTTCAGTGGGGGTGGCAAGGCGGCTTTGCAAGCCGGGCAGCTGATGGCGCAGGGCGGGGGCCAGCAGCTCCAGCATGTCCTCGGGGCGCTCGACCAGGGCCACCCCTTCACGGATCAGCCGGTGGCAGCCGGCCGCGCGCGGGTTCAGCACCGAACCGGGCACCGCGCCGACCTCGCGGCCGGCCTCGGCGGCCAGGCGGGCGGTGATCAGTGCGCCGGAGCGGTGTGCTGCCTCGATCACCACCGTGGCCAGGGCCAGCCCGGCCACCAGCCGGTTGCGTGCGGGGAACTGCCCGGGCCGCGCCGGCATGCCGGGCGGATATTCGCTGAGCAGGGCGCCTTCGGCGGCAATGCGGGCCTGCAGGCGGGTATTGCCGGGGGGATAGGCCTGGTCCGGGCCGGTGGCGATCACCGCCACGGTGCAGCCGCCGGCCTCCAGGGCCGCAGTGTGGGCAGCCGCATCGATACCGGCGGCCAGGCCGCTGGTCACTGCCAGACCCGCTTCGACGAAGCGGCTGGAAAAGCGCGCGGCCAGTGCGCGCCCGGTGGGGGTGGGCGAGCGGCTGCCGACCACGGCCACCGCCGGGTGCCAGGCGCGCATGGGGTCGCCTGCCACGAACAGGGCCAGTGGCGGCTGCGGCAGTTCCTGCAGCAGCGGCGGAAAGGCCGGGTCCAGGCAATCCAGCAACTGCTGGCCCGGTGCCTGCAGCCAGCGCAGGGTGGTGGCCAGCGCGCGGGCATCGGGCCGCAGCAGGGCGGCGCATTGTTCGGGCGTGCAGCCGTGGGCGCGCCAGCTGGCGGCGCCCTGGGCCAGCGCGGCGCTGGCGCTGCCAGCGGCCTGCAGCAGGGCGCGGCGGGGGGCGAGCGGTCCACCGGCCAGGACCAGCTGGGCAAGGGCATCGGGATCGGGCATCGGCCGACTATCGGCCAGAAGCAACGAAGGCGCCCTAGGGCGCCTTCGCGAATTGCTGTCAGGGTTGTCCGGCGTGTGCCGTGCGCCCTTACTTGGCGTCCGGGTGCTGCGCGCCGTAGCCCACGTGCACCGGCTTCACGCCCTGCATCACCAGCGCGTAGCTGACGTTGTCGAAGGTGCGGAACACCATCGCATGGGCAGCATACTCGTCCGGCAGGCTGACCCGGCCGGCGCCGGTGGACGGTGAATCGTCCATGCGCGAGGAACCCGGGTACTTCATGCGGTGGGCGACATGGCTGCCTTGGCGCCACAGCGAGAACACCGTGCCGTTGTCCACGCCCTGGTTGCGGCCGGCCGACAGGGCGACCACATCGCGCGGGCCGCCGGCGTTGAACATGTCGGCAATGGCCAGCACGCGGATGTCCAGGCCTTCCAGGCTGGCGGCCGGCACATGCGGGAAGAACTGCAGGTCGTACGGCTGGGCCTCGACCGGCACCAGGCGGTCGCCGGCGCGGATCTCGCGGCCGCTGGTGGACCCGTCCAGCACCAGGGTGGAGGCTTCGGTCTTGCCGCCGGCTACCTGGGTGATGGTGCCCAGGCCGACCTGGGCCAGTTCGTAGCCCAGCACGCCGCGGCGGTGGTTGGGGGCGTTGTAGGCCTTCCACAGGTTGCCGCTGCCGGGGGTGACATCGCCATTGGCGGTCAGGTCCTCGGTGGGCTTGGGCTGGCTGTAGCGCACGGTCGGGCGGACCACGGCCCAGCGCTGGCCGACCTGGGCATCGGCCAGGCGGACATAGGCGGTCTGGCCGGCGGTGGCACGCAGGCGGTTGTCTTCCAGGCCCACCACGTAGGGCAGCGCGTCGATGCTGTCGACCACGCTCAGCTGCTTCAGGAAGGGCTCGACCTGGGACAGCGGAACGCCGGTCACCGGGGCGTCCGTGCGCGGGCCCGGCTTGGCCGTCACGCGGTCAAGGTAAGCCAGGCTGAGCACGTCGCCGGGGTAGATGAGATGCGGGTTGGCGATCTGCGGGTTGGCCTGCCAGATCTCCGGCCACAGCCAGGGTTTCTGCAGGAACCGGCCTGCAATGTCCCACAGCGTGTCCCCTTTGCGGACCACATAGGTGTCCGGGTGCCCGCCATTCACTTCGACGGCGGTAGCATAGGCAGCCACGGTCAGCATCGCCGCAGCGACGACCGTACGAAAACGAAGCAACATAGGTGTGAAGCCCTGATTCCCCAACAGGTTCGCGCACTATAGTCCAGAAACCGGGGCGCAAGGCAAGCGTTGCAGATAGAATCTGCGACGTATGCCGGCGTACCCCGGCCCCCAACCCGGAAACAGCCATGGCCCTGCTCCCCATTCTTGAGTTCCCCGATCCGCGCCTGCGTACCAAGGCTGCGTTGATCGACGCTGCCGAGGTCACCACCCCGGCCTTCCAGACCCTGCTCGACGACATGTTCCAGACCATGTACGACGCACCGGGCATCGGCCTGGCCGCCAGCCAGGTGGACGTGCACAAGCGCTTCATGGTCATCGACGTGAGCGAAGAGAAGAACGAACCGCGGGTGTTCATCAACCCGGAAATCGTCGCCAAGGACGGGGGCCAGGTGTACCAGGAAGGCTGCCTGTCGGTGCCGGGCATCTTCGCCGACGTGACCCGCGCCGATTCCATCACGGTGAAGTTCCTGGACCGCCAGGGGCAGCCGCAGGAGCTGAGCACCGACGGCCTGCTGGCCGTGTGCGTGCAGCACGAGATGGACCACCTGGACGGCAAGCTGTTCATCGACTACCTGTCGCCGCTCAAGCGCGAGATGGTCCGCAAGAAGCTGGCCAAGCAGCGCAAGCACGTGGCCTGATCGCAAGCCAGGGTCGCCCTCCGGGGTGGCCCCTGCCTGCGCCCCTGGCGCGGGCTGTACGGCGCCGGCCGACGGCGCCTTTTTATTTCCTGCACGTTTTTTTCCTGCACGAATCCATCCTGCAAGTGGGGTAGCCATGAGGATTGTCTTTGCCGGTACGCCGGAATTCGCGGTGTCGTCGCTGCGCGCGGCTGCGCGCCATCACGAGGTCGTGGCCGTCTATACCCAGCCTGACCGCCCGGCCGGCCGTGGCCGCGGCCTGGCGCCGTCGCCGGTCAAGCTGGAGGCGGTGGCCCGTGGCATTCCCGTCTACCAGCCGGAAACGCTGAAGGACGAGGCGGCGCAGCAGCAGCTGCGCGACCTGCAGCCGGACCTGATGGTGGTGGTGGCCTATGGCCTGATCCTGCCGCGCGCGGTGTTGAACATCCCGACCCATGGCTGCTGGAACGTGCATGCTTCGCTGCTGCCGCGCTGGCGTGGCGCAGCGCCGATCCAGCGCGCGATCCAGGCCGGCGATGCCACCAGCGGCGTGTGCCTGATGCAGATGGAAGCCGGCCTGGATACCGGCCCGGTGCTCCTGCACCAGGAACTGCCGATTGCCGCCACCGATACCGGTGGCGATCTGCACGACAAGCTGGCCGAACTGGGCGCGCAGGTGCTGTCCGACGGCCTGGGCCTGCTGCGCGCAGGCATCAAGCCGATCGCGCGGCCGCAGCCGGAACAGGGCGTGACCTACGCGCACAAGCTGGATAAGGCCGAAGCGAAGCTGGACTGGGCGCAGGATGCACAGGCGCTGGCGCGCACCGTGCGTGCCTTCAACCCGTGGCCGATCGCCGAAGCGCAGCTGGCCGGCGAACGCGTGCGCATCCACGGCGCGGTGGCGCTGGACCTGGCCCACGGCCAGGCGCCGGGCACGGTGCTGGCGGCGGCCCGCGAAGGCATCGACATCGCCTGCGGCCAGGGCGCCCTGCGCCTGCGCGTGCTGCAGCGTGAGGGCGGCAAGGCGATCACCGCCGCCGACTACCTCAACGCCCGTCGCGACCTGCGCGTGGGAGCGTAAGCCGGTGTCGAAGCAGAACGATTTTTCCATCGCCAAGGCGGCGCCGGGCGCGGCCACCCGCATGCTGGCCGCGCGCGTGCTGGCCCAGGTGTTCACCCGTGGCCGCTCGCTGAAGGCCGAACTGGCCTGGGCCCTGCCCAAGCTTGCCGATACCCGCGACCGCGCGCTGCTGGAGGCGCTGTGCTTTGCGGTGCTGCGCCGTCGCAGCACCTACGATGCTGCCCTGCAGGCGTGGATGCAGAAGCCGCTGTCGGCGCGTGACGCCGACCTGCGCACGCTGTTGATGGTGGGTTTCGCCCAGCTGGACGTTCTGGAGCTGCCGGCCCATGCGGCGCTGTCGGCCACGGTCGATGCCGCGCGCGCGCTGGGCCGTGAGCGCCAGGCCGGCCTGGTCAACGCGATCCTGCGCCGCGCCCAGCGCGAAGGCTTCCCCGAACAACCGGCGCGCGATGCGTTCCCGGCCTGGCTGGCCGAGGCGGTCGAGCGCGACTGGCCGCAGCAGGCCGAGGCGATCTTCAGCGCCAGCCTGCAGCCGGCACCGCTGTGGCTGCGCGCCAACCGCCAGCATGGCGGCCGTGACAAGGCGCTGGCTGCGCTGGAAGCGGCGGGCATCGCCGCCGAGGCCAGCCCGCTCAGCGCCGATGCGCTGCGCCTGGCCGTGGCGACCCCGGTCAACCAGCTGCCGGGCTTCGCCGACGGTGCGCTGTCGGTGCAGGACCTGTCGGCGCAGTGCGCCGCCGATGCGCTGGCCCCGCCGGCGGGCGCGCGCGTGCTCGATGCCTGTGCCGCCCCCGGTGGCAAGTCCGCCCACCTGCTGGAACGTGACCCGAGCCTGCGCCTGCTGGCCCTGGACATCGATGCGCGGCGTCTGGCCCGGGCCAAGGACACCTATGCCCGCACCGGCGTGGGCGAGCGCGTGCAGACGCAGGTGGCCGATGCCAGCGATACGGCAGCCTGGTGGGATGGCACCCCGTTCGACGCGATCCTGCTGGACGCCCCGTGTTCGGCCACCGGGGTGATCCGCCGCCAGCCGGATGTGATGTTCCACCGCCGCGCCGAGGACATCGACGCGCTGGTGGGGGTACAGGCGCGCCTGCTGGAAGCCTGCTGGTCGATGCTGCGGCCCGGCGGCGTGCTGCTGTATGCGACCTGCTCGATCCTGCGTGCGGAAAACGTGGACCAGGTGCGTGCCTTCCTGAAGTGGCACCCGGACGCGAGCGCCGCGCCGCTGGGCGACGCCTTCGGTCTGGATTGCGAGGGTATCGCACGCCAGCGCCTGCCCGGTGCGGACGATGCTGACGGATTTTTCTACGCGCGTCTGCTAAAAACAGCCTGACCTTTCCGCTGTCCGAGTTCCCATGCTGAAAACCCGCGCGTCACGCGAGACGTGGTTGTTCGTAGTGATGGCCCTGTTGGTGCTCGGCGCCGGGCTTGGACTACGCGATCCGTGGCCGTCGGACGAGCCGCGCTTCGCCCTGGTCGCCAAGCAGATGGTGGACAGCGGGCAGTGGCTGTTCCCGCACCGCGGGCTGGAGCTGTATTCGGACAAGCCGCCCATGCTGATGTGGTGGCAGGCCACGCTGTACAGCGTGATCGGCCACTGGCGGGTGGCCTTCCTGCTGCCGTCGCTGATTGCCGCGCTGGGCACGCTGTGGTGCGTGGTGGACCTGGGCCGGCGGCTGTGGACGCGCCGGGTCGGCCTGTACGCCGGCTGGGCGCTGCTGTTCGCCCTGCAGTTCACCTTCCAGGCGAAGAAGGCACAGATCGACCCGCTGGTGGTGCTGTTCATCACCCTGG
The DNA here is from genome assembly GCF_047782825.1 of Stenotrophomonas maltophilia. Taxonomy (GTDB): domain Bacteria; phylum Pseudomonadota; class Gammaproteobacteria; order Xanthomonadales; family Xanthomonadaceae; genus Stenotrophomonas. The sequence goes on from NZ_CP180589.1 coordinate 3,868,350, forward strand.
CCAACTATGGCCTGCTGCGGCACCTGCTGCTGGGCCCGGCCTGGCGCTGGTGGTGGGCCGGCTGGTTCTTCGCCGGCATCGGGGTGATCACCAAGGGCGTGGGGGTGATCGCCCTGCTGATGATCCTGCCGGCGGCCATCGCCTCGGCCCTGCAGTGGCCGCGGGTACGCCTGCACGCGCGTGACCTGCGCTTCTGGCTGGCCCCGCTGGCCTTCTTGCTGGCCGTCGCGCTGTGGCTGGCGCCGATGGTGCTGACCGCGGTGGCGACGAAATCGGGCGAATACCACGCCTACATGGACGACATCCTGTTCCGGCAGACCGCCAAGCGCTACGCGCAGTCCTGGGACCACCATCAGCCCTGGTGGTACTTCCTGGGCACCATGCCGTCGATGTGGATCCCGGCCTTCCTGCTGGTGCCGTGGGCGATTCCGGCGTGGCGGCGGCGCCTGCAGCGGCGCGATGCGCGCTACCTGCTGCTGCTGGGCTGGTGGCTGATGATCGTGCTGTTCTTCTCCATTCCCCACGGCAAGCGCGATGTCTACATCCTGCCGTCGCTGCCGATGTTCTGCCTGGCCCTGGCGCCGCTGCTGCCGGGCCTGCTGCGCCGGCGTGACGTGCAGTGGGTGCTGGGCGGCTTCACCCTGCTGCTGGCGCTGGGCACCTTGGCCGCCGGCGCGTCGGCGCTGCTGGGTACCCCCGGCTTCGAGGCGCGGCTGGTGCAGGAGCGCGGGCTGGCACCGGGGGTGATGGACTCGATGGCCTGGGCCGCCCTGGCGATGGGCGGGTGGGGCGTGGCCAGCCTGCTGCTGTGCGGGCCCGGGCGGCGCCACGTGGCGCTGGTATCCACCCTGACCGTGATCTGGGTGCTGTACAGCCTGGTCGGCTACCCGCTGCTGAACGATTCCAGTTCGGCGCGGGGCCTGATGCGGGATGTCGGCGCGCGCATCGGCGCAGACGCCGAACTGGGCCTGGTGGCGTGGAAGGAGCAGAACCTGCTGATGGCCGACCGCCCGGCGGCGACCTTCGGTTTCAACGTGCCCTGGCACGACCAGCTGGTGGCGGGCACGCAGTGGCAGCAGCTGGCGCCGCAGCGGCGTTGGCTGCTGGCCCATGAGGATGCGCTGCTGCCGTGCGTGGACCGCAGCCAGGCGATCCTGGCCGGTGTCGCCAACCGTCGCCGTTGGTGGTTGGTGCCGGCGGCGGCAGTACACGGGCCCTGCGTGGCCAGCGATGCCGAACTGAAACGTGAACGAAGCTTGCAGAACAATGAGTAACAACGCCGCCGGCGGCTTGTCCAGACTGCCCAAGCGCGGGCAAAGGCAGTAAAACATCAGCTGGGCGGCCGCAGACCGGGCCGACCGTACTTTCCGCAGGACCGCAGCGATCAATTCCCACGTGCCAGCGTCACCGGACAACCTGAAACCGACGGCCAGCGATCCGCTGCCCGCTCCCGTTGGCGGCCGTCACGGCGTGGCGCACTGGATTGCCCAGGTCGGGCTGTTCTGCATGCCGGCACTGGTGCTGACCGTGCCGATCAACCTGCTGCCCTATGCACTGACGCTGCTGGTCAGCACGCTGCTGGCGCCCGGGCTGCTGTGGCGCGCGCGGCCGATGGGCGGCGTGCCGGTGCGCGTGCTGACCTGGCTGATCCTGGCGGCGGTGGCATTGGGCCTGGTATCGGTGGTGCTGTTCGAGCAGGGCCTGCGCGATGTCGACAACCGATCGCGGTTCCTGGTCATTCCCTGGCTGGTGCTGTGGGTGTGCGCGCTGCGCCCGGACCTGCGCTGGCTCTGGCGCGGCGCACTGGCGGGGCTGATCGGTACCTTCGCGCTGTCGCTGCTGCAGGTGCTGCAGGGCGCACCGCGGGCCGAACTGTCCACCAATGCCATCGTGCTTGCCGATATCGTGGTCATGCTGATGGTGCTGCTGGTGTTCTGCCGGCCGTCCCGACGCTGGTCGCTGGTGATCGTGGGCATGGCCGCCGGCTGCGGCACCATCGTGCTGACCGGAAGCCGTGGCGTGTTCGCCGCGCTGCTGGCCCTGCTGGTGGTGCTGGCGCTGAGCCTGCGCTGGCGGACCGGCGTGGCCCGGCTGTCGGTGTTGGCCGGCATGCTGGCCATCGCCGCCACCCTGCTGCTGTCGGTGCCCGAGCTGCGCCACCAGGTGCGGCTGACCGAGCTGCACAGCGATGTGCAGAAGCTTGAACAGGGTGACGTTGACTCCTCGGCTGGCGCGCGCGTGGAGCGCATGCAGGTGGCCTGGGAGACCTTCCTGGACCATCCGTTGACCGGCGTGGGCATCGGCCACTTCGACAGCGCCATGCAGCGCGTGCCGGTCTGCCGTGCGGACCCGGAAGAACAGCGCTGCCACCTGGGGCATGCGCACAACGATGTGGCTGAATGGGCCGCGACCCAGGGCCTGCCGGGCCTGCTGATGCTGATTGCCGTGTATGGCGTGCCGCTGTGGGTGTTCGTCTACCTGCACCGGCGCAGCGGGCGCATCACCTTCCGTGGGCCGGCCGCGGCGGGGGTGATGATCGTCATTGCCTACGTGCTGTGCGGCCTGACCCAGTCGATGTTCGCCCACCAGATGACGGCCAGTTTCTACGTGACCATCGTGGGCCTGCTGACCGGCCTGTCATTGCTGGAAGGCGCGCGCCATCGGGCGATGGCCTGACGCAACTTGTGGCTGCCGACCCTTGCGCTCATCCACGCATGGCGTGGATCTACTGGTGGGTCAATCGTTGCGCGGGGGATAAGTAGATCCACGCCATGCGTGGATGGGCCATGCCCGGCGAATCAATCGTTGCGCGGGTCGGCCACCGCCTGGCCGTTGCCCAGCATCCACAACATGATGGTCTTCTGCCGCACGTAGTTGGCGCGCACATACGCATAGACCAGGCCATGCCAGCCATCGCGGAAGCCGCCGCGGAACAGGAAGCCGCGCCAGAACCGCCAGGCCGGGGCCAGTACCAGCTTGCCCAGGGTGGCCCGCTTGCCGCGTGCGAATTCGTGTTCGGCCATCATCCGCGCGTACTTCTCGGTCTTGGCCAGCTGCTGCCGCAATGAACGGTAGGGGTAGTGGATCAGGTCGCCGCGCAGGGTGCCTACGCTGCCATCGACGCTGGCGGCCTCGTGGATCTCGCGCTTGCCGCGCCAGCCCCCCTGGCGGCGGTCGAACAGGCGCATCACCCGGTCCGGGTAAGCGTTGCCGTGGCGCAGGAACCTGCCGAAGTACTCCGACAGGCGGGCGAAGCGATAGCCGGCGTGGCCGCTGAAGCCGCCGTTGCGGGCCTGCTCGATGGCCGCGCGCAGTTCCGGGCTGATGCGCTCGTCGGCATCCAGGCACAGCACCCAGTCGTGGCTGGCCTGCTCGACGCAGAACGCCTTCTGGCTGCGGAAACCCTCGAACGCACGCTGCAGCACGCGGGCACCGGCGGCCTCGGCGATGGCCACGGTGGCATCGGTGGAATACGAGTCCACCACCACGATCTCATCGCAGAAGGCCAGGGAGGCCAGGCAGTCGCCGATGCGTCCGGCCTCGTTGAACGCGATAATGCACGCCGAGATGCGAGGCCGTTCGATGGGAGCGGTCGTGGAGGACATGATGGCCGGGTACCTGTTGTTTGCGACGGAGCGTTATGCGCTGCCTATTCTCGCCCCGTTGGCGCAGGCCTTGCACGCCTCCGGGCAGGAGGTGGCGGCCTGGTTCGAGGGCGGCGCGGCCGGCGGCAGCCTTCCGGGGGTGCCCACGGTCGGCCTGAAACAGGCGCTGGCAATGCGTCCGCGCGCGGTGTTCAGCGCCGCCAACTGGGTGCCGACCTTCCTGTCTGGAGCCAAGGTACAGCTGTTCCATGGCTTCAACGTGGAGAAGCGCGACAGTGCGCGCGGCCACTTCCGGGTGCGCGGCATGTTCGACCTGTACTGCACGCAGGGGCCGGCCACCACCGCACCGTTCCGCCAGATCGCCGAGCAGCAGGGCCACTTCGCGGTGGCCGAAACCGGCTGGCCGAAGCTGGACCCGCTGTTCCGTGATGACGGTGGCGAGAGCGCCGCACTGCGCGCGCCGGCCGGCGACCGCCCGGTCATGCTGTTTGGTTCTACCTTCACCGAGCGGCTGAGCGCGGCCCCGCACCTGCTGGAACCGATTGCCGCCGACATCGCTGCCGGCGAGCGCTATTGGCTGCTGACCCTGCACCCGAAGTGCCCGCCGGAACTGTTCGAGCGCTACCGCGCGCTGGCCGGCGTCAATGCGCGCTTCATCGAACCCGAACAGGTGATGGCCGCGCAGCGCGCGGCCGACGTACTGGTGTCGGACACCTCGTCGATCGTTTCGGAGTTCATCGTCCAGCACAAGCCGGTGGTGACCTTCCGCAACCGCGTGCCGAAGCCGCACATGATCGACTTCGACGATGCCACGCAGCTGCCGGCGATGCTGCAGCGCGCGCTGCATCCGGATGCCGCGCTGCAGGCGGAAATCGTGCGTTATGCCGATGCGATCCACCCGTACCGCGATGGCCTGTCCAGCGAGCGTGTGATCACCGCCACCGAGGATTTCCTGTCTGGCGAAATGGGAGCATTGCGCCGCAAGCCGTTCGGCAGCTGGGTGCGTGACCTGCAGATCCGCAAGGATCTGGGCTACTGGGGCCCCTCGCAGCGGTGACGGGAGGCGCCAGGTCTACTGGGTGGCGCCGACTGGGTAGAGTCGACTGTCAGTCGACTGCACTTCCATTGGTCGCGGAAAACCCCGCGCTGCGCGCGACAGTCGACTGACAGTCGACTCTACCGTCGGGCGTCCACGCAGGCAGTGATGTCCAGTAGATCCACGCCATGCGTGGATGCCCGCCTCACCAGCGCAGCTTGCGCCGCGCCAGCGCTGCCGCCAGCTGCTCCATCACCTGCTGTGCCTGTGCCTGCGGAAGGTAATGCAGGGTCAGTGCCACGTCGCCATGCGCGCCGGCGGTATCCAGCTGCAGGCTGCTGGTGCCCAGCAGCTTGTCCAGCGGCGAGCGCTGCAGGCGCAGGCCCTGCACCTTGTCCAGTTCGGCCCAGCGCCACCAGCGCTTCCACCAGCCGCCGCGCACGGCCACGTAGTGGTCGTCCAGATACCAGCCCATGCGTGCCATCTGCCGTTGCGCGACCCACAGCGCCATCGGCAGCCAGGCCAGCACCAGCAGGCCCCACTGGCCCCAGCGCCAGTAGCCGGCGGCGGCCAGCAGCGGCACTACCACCAGCGCGCCCAGGCACAGCCGCCACCAGCCACGCTGCGGAATGGACTGCCATTGCGTTGGCGGCCAATGCAGCTGTGGCAGCAGATGCTGCACCAGCTGCGTGCAGCGCTCGCTCGACGCCAGCGGTGCGAGTTCGCGCAGGGCGCGGTCCTCATCGCGCGAGGGGCCACCCGCGGCGCTGTCGATGCGCAGCTGGCGCAGACCGAACCAGCGCTGCAGGGTGCCTTCGCGCAGCGTCCAGGCCTGGATGCGGCGACGTGCGACACTGCTGCGGGTACGGCTGAGCAGCCCGGCCGACACGGTCAACCGGCGTTCCTGCTCGCTGAGGGTGAAGCCGTGGTAACGCAGCAGGGTCAGCACCACCGACAGCACGCGCAGCCCCAGCCAGCCCAGCAGCAGCGCGCCGGCCAGCAGCAGGAACGCGCCGGTCATGCCCGGATGCAGGTGGCTGACATAGCCGAAAGCCTCGCGGCCGCCACGCTGCAGGGCATCGTCCATCACCGGCCGTGGCACGGTCTGGAACAGTACGCCGAAGGCGGCGATCGCCAGCGCCCAGCCACGGTTGGACAACAGGCCCATGCGCACCACGTCCCAGCTGGACAGGCGCAGCAGCACGTGTTCGCTGTCGACATCGGCAATGGGCGGCGCATCCACGGCGTCGACGGCCTGCGGCGCCTGCCCGCGCTGCCGCACAAGCCGTTCCAGTGCCAGCGCCTGGTCCAGCTTCAGCACCCGCATCTCCGCTTCAGGGCGCACACCGCCGGCCGATTCCAGGCGCAGCTCGGCCACGCCGAACAGCCGGTGCAGCGGGTTCTGCCGCACCTCGACGTTGTGGATGCGGGCGAACGGGATCTCGCGACGGTTGCGCGCCAGCAGGCCGCTGCGCACGGTGATCGCATCACGGCCGATGCGGTAACGGTAGCTGAGGTACTGCAGCACCGACACCAGTACCAGCGCCGCGATTGCGGTCAGCGGGATCAACTGTGCCCACATCGGGTCGCGGTCGCCGCGCTGGCCGAACACCAGCAGCGCGACCAGCGGCAGGAAGTAATGGCGCAGCTGCATCAGCAGCACGAACAGCCACGACCACGGGTGCAGACGTTGATCCTCGCCGCCGGCAGGCGACGGTGCAGGCAGGGGAGGCGGCAGGCTCACAGGGCGTCGGCGTCCTGGTCCAACTGGTGCGAGAGGGTGTCGCGCAGACGCTCGGCGTCGGCTTCGTCCAGGCCACTGACGGTGACCGCGCTCATGCGGGTGCCGGCGGTGTGCACGATCAGCGTGGCCAGGCCGGCGCGGCGCTCCAGCGGCCCCCGGCGCAGATCCAGGTGCTGCACGCGCGAAATGGGAATGCGCGTTTCCAGCTGCCACATCAGGTCGCGGCGCAGGCCCAGGCCCTGTGCGTCCAGCCGCCAACGGGTGCGGGTCAAACGCCGATGGCCGAGCCATGCACCGAAGGCGATGCCCAGCACCAGCCCGGCCGCAGCGGTCCACAGGCCGCCGGGCAGATCGAAGAACCATGCCGCTGCCGCCAGTGGCAGGCCCGGGACGAACAGGCCGCCAAGGGCGCCTTCCAGCGCGGCCAGGCGGGCGGCGCGTTGCGGCAGTGCCTGCCAGTCAGAGGGGGGCGGTGCAGGAATCGATGCGTCGGTCACGCGGGCTCCGTCAGGCGGCAGGGCGGGCTGGGGCGGCCGTGGCCACACCGCGCAGACGGTAGCAGGTCGGCTGCGTTACTGGGCAGCCTGGATCAGCGCATCGACATCCAGCATATGGCCGGCACGGTCGGCCTTGGTGCGCAGGTAGTGCTCGTTCTCGGCGGTGATCTCGCCGGTGACCGGAATGCAGTCCAGTACCTCGATGCCGGCATTGCGCAGGCGCTGCGCCTTGGTCGGGTTGTTGCTGAGCAGGGCCACGCGCGAAATGCCCAGGCCGTGCAGCATCGCCACCGCGCTGCCGTAGCGGCGCTCGTCGGCACCGAAGCCCAGCTGTGCGTCGGCGTCGATGGTGTCCAGGCCGTCGTGCTGGTAGCCGTAGGCGCGCATCTTGGCGGCGATGCCGGTGCCACGGCCTTCCTGGTCCAGGTACAGCAGCACGCCGCCGCCCAGTTCCTTCAGCTTGCGCAGGCCGCGCCGCAGCTGGTCGCCGCAGTCGCACTTGAGTGAACCGAACAGATCGCCGGTCAGGCACGAGGAGTGCACGCGTACCGGCACCACCGCCGACAGGTCCGGCTCGCCGACGATGATCGCCACCTGGTCGCGCTGCGCCACGCCGCCGCGGAACACCGCGAAGGTGGTCATGCCGACATCGCGCAGCGGCACCGGCGAACGCGCCACCAGTTCGTAGTCGTGGGCCGCATGTGCTGCGCCTTCGGCCAGGTCGCACAGCGCCACGTCTGCAGCGCCGTCGAAGGTGCGGTCATCGGCATCCAGGCGCACCGCAACCATGGCCGGCAGCAGCAGGCCCAGGCGGGCCAGCTCCACCGCGCCGGCATCGAAGGCGTCACCGGCGCTCCAGCCCTCCGGCATCGGGCCCGGTTCGCGCAGGTAGCCCAGCGAGGGCAGGGCATCGAAGGCGACGCCGGCCAGCGGCAGGCGCGCGCCCTCGGGAGACTCCACGCCGAGCACGCGGGCACGGGTGGCGGTCAGGAACAGGTAGTGGCGCTCGCGGGCGGCAGTGGCGAAGGCGGCGAAGCTGCTGGCCGTGGCGCTGTCCAGCGCGATCACTGCCAGGCGCTGGCCCTGGCCATCGTGGAGCAGCACCGGGCGACCGGCACGCAGTTCGGCCACCGCGCGCTCGCAGCGGATCGCGGCCGGATCGCCGAACAGGGAAGAAGCAGCAGACATGGCAGGACCGGGGGAGGCGGACATCGCAGTCTCTATGGGGGCGACGGCGTCGTATTCAACGTGGTGCGGCCGCGGGTCGCAGGGACCGGGCGGCCCTGGGTGGGCGGCCGTCAGTGGGGATGCTCGTCGGTCGCGTAGGGGTCTTCCTCGTCGCTGCCCGGTGGTCGCAGCGTATAGCGCTTGTAGGTCCACTGGTACTGCGCCGGGTCGCGGCGGGCGATGCGTTCGATGCCGGCGTTGAGGGCGGTGGCCGCCACCAGCGGGTCCGGATCGGCCACGGCCGGGTCGGTCGGCTCGATGTGCAGGGCGAACTCCATGTCCGGCCCGATGCGCTCGCACCAGCCATAGAGCACGGTGGCACCGGTGCGCTCGGCCAGGCGGTTGACCAGGGTCATGGTCAGCGCCTGCACGCCGAAGAACGGCACGAACACGCCGTCGCCGGCCTTGGGCTGCTGGTCGGGCAGGATGCCGGTGGCACCGCCCTCCTTGAGCACCTTGAACAACTGGCGCACGGCCGGGCCTTCGGCGCGCACCTGCTGCACGTTCTGGCCGCCGCGCACCAGCTGCAGGAAGGCATCGCTGGCCTCGTCCTCCGGCGGCTTGTAGACGATGGCGATCTGCCCGCGCGAGGCCAGCCACTGGTTCAACAGCTCCCAGTTGCCGAAGTGCGGGGCGGCCACGATCACGCCCTTGCCGCTGGCCAGCGCCGCGTCGTACAGGGCTTCGCCATGGCGCTGCTTCAGGTGCAGGCGCAGGTTGTCGGCCGGCCTCTGGCTCCACAGGCGCAGGGTCTCGATGGCCTGCAGGGCGGTGGAGCGCAGCAGTTCCCGGTGCAGGCGGTCGCGGGCAGCGCCGTCCAGCTCGGGGTAGGCCAGCTCCAGGTTGCGCCGGGTGACACGGCTCTCGCGGGCATTGAGGGCGATCCACGCCCACGCCAGGGCGCGCGCGAACGCCCGCAGCAGCGGCCAGGGCAGGCGGGCGAACAGGGTGGTGGCGCGGTAGACCAGCCGGGCTTTGCGTTGCGGATTCATCGGCGCCAGTTTAGCCAAGGGCGCTGCTATCGTGGCCGGCCCTGTTCATTGGAAGCCCACGATGCTCGTCCTGATCCAGCGTGTCAGCCAGGCCGCCGTCCATGTCGACGATGAGGCCGTGGGGCAGATCGGTCCCGGCCTGCTGGCCCTGGTCGGCATGGAGCCGGGCGATACCGAGGCCCAGCTGCGGCGGATGGCCGAGCGCCTGCTGGGCTACCGGGTATTCGCCGACGAGGCCGGGAAGATGAACCGGTCGCTGCGCGATACCGGCGGCGGCCTGCTGCTGGTCAGTCAGTTCACCCTGGCCGCCGACACCCGTTCGGGCATGCGGCCGAGCTTCACCACGGCCGCGCCGCCGGACGAGGCTGAACGCGGGTTCAATCGTTTTGTCGGGATCTGTCGTGAAAATCACGCGCCCGGGGTGGAAACGGGCCGATTTGGTGCCCATATGGTCGTCAGCCTGGTCAATGACGGTCCCGTGACCTTCCTTCTCAGGCCCTGAGCCTGCGGGACCACCGCCCGGCAGGCGGGGCCCCGGGCTGGTATAATGCTACGTTCCCTATTTCTCCCTAGCCGGTGGCGCGAGCACTACATGGCCAACGAACGTCCTGCCCAATCCGAAATCAAGCAACTGATCAGCAAGGGCCTGGAACAGGGCTACCTGACCTACGCCGAAGTCAATGACCATCTGCCGGACGACATGGTCGACCCGGAACAGATCGAAGACATCATCGGCATGATCAACGGCATGGGCATCGATGTCCATGAAGTTGCGCCGGATGTGGAAACCCTGCTTCTCAACGACGGCAACACCGGCAACCGCGAAGTCGATGACACCGCGGCCGAAGAAGCTGCCGCCGCGCTGAGCGCGCTCGACACCGAAGGTGGCCGTACCACCGACCCGGTGCGCATGTACATGCGCGAAATGGGCACCGTCGAGCTGCTGACCCGCGAAGGCGAAATCGCCATCGCCAAGCGCATCGAGGAAGGCCTTTCGCAGGTCCAGGCGGCCCTGGGCCAGTTCCCGGTCTCGGTCGAATCGCTGCTGTCCGACTACGAAGCCCACAAGGAAGGCAAGAAGCGCCTGGCCGAAGTGATCGTTGGCTTCAACGACCTCTCCGACGAAGTGCCGGCGCCCGCCGCTGCTGTGTCCGATGACAGTGACGACAGCGATGACGACGCCGACGAGGACGAGGACGATGATGTCGACGGCGGCGATGAAGAAGCCGCACCGACCGGTCCGGACCCGGAGGAAGTCGCCGCACGCATGCAGGCGCTGACCGACGCGTTCAATGCCTTCAAGAAGGCCGCCGCCAAGGGCGACAAGAAGAACCTGCCCAAGCTCCGCGAGGAGATGTCGGCGGTGTTCGTCACCCTGAAGCTGCCGCTGCCGCTGACCGACGTGCTGACCAAGCAGCTGCGCGACACCATGGCCGACATCAAGTCGCATGAGCGCCGCGTGCTGAACCTGGCCACCGTCACCGCCCGCATGCCGCGCAAGGACTTCATCCGTTCCTGGGAAGGCAACCAGACCAACCTGGAATGGGTGGAAGACGCACTGAAGCGCAAGCAGAAGTGGTCTTCGGCGCTGCGTGAAGTGAAGGACCAGATCGTGTCCGAGCAGCAGGCCACCATCGATATTGAAAAGCTGACCCTGCTGGACCTGGACGAGCTGAAGGAAATCAGCCGCGCCATGGCCTACGGCGAAGCCAAGGCCCGCAAGGCCAAGAAGGAAATGGTCGAGGCCAACCTGCGCCTGGTCATCTCCATCGCCAAGAAGTACACCAACCGCGGCCTGCAGTTCCTCGACCTGATCCAGGAAGGCAACATCGGCCTGATGAAGGCCGTGGACAAGTTCGAATACCGCCGCGGTTACAAGTTCTCGACCTACGCCACCTGGTGGATCCGCCAGGCGATCACCCGCTCGATTGCCGACCAGGCACGCACCATCCGTATTCCGGTGCACATGATCGAGACGATCAACAAGTTGAACCGCATTTCCCGCCAGATGCTCCAGCAGTACGGCCGCGAGGCCACGCCGGAGGAGCTGGCCAAGGAAATGGACATGCCGGAAGACAAGATCCGCAAGGTGATGAAGATCGCCAAGGAGCCGATCTCGATGGAAACCCCGATCGGCGACGACGAGGATTCCCATCTGGGCGACTTCATCGAGGACACCAACGTGGAGTCCCCGATCGAGAACACCACCAACATCAACTTGTCTGAAACCGTGCGCGACGTGCTGGCCGGCCTCACCCCGAGGGAAGCCAAGGTGCTGCGCATGCGCTTCGGCATCGACATGAACACCGACCACACGCTGGAAGAGGTCGGCAAGCAGTTCGACGTGACCCGCGAGCGCATCCGCCAGATCGAAGCGAAGGCCCTGCGCAAGCTGCGTCACCCGAGCCGCTCGGAGCAGCTGCGCAGCTTCCTGGATATCGACTGATACCCGGCGACGGCTGATGTGTTGAGAGAAACCCCGCTTCGGCGGGGTTTTTCTTTGGTAGCGGTGGGGCGTGGGCGGTGGATTCGTAACGGGATTCGTATTGGTTACGTAACACAATTCCGTCGGTCCAACGTCCGGGTGTGGATCTATTTCATTTCCAGACAATGGCTTGCGAAATGTCGCCACTGTGTCGCGCGGATGGGGTACTGGAAATTACGTAACACTATTCGTCCCGCGCCCCCGCCGGTAGCGCCGGGCCGTGCCCGGCGGACCGGCCCGATGTCGCATCTGCCATTTGTAGACGCGCAGCAGGCCACAAGCACGATGTGCGCACCGCTGCTCTGCTTCGTCATGTATGTGGCGCTACGCCATGAAGGATCAACATGCCTGATTCCCTGCAGGTCGATTTCCCAGCGCTGCTGGACGGGGATGAGGTGCTGAAGGAGGAGCGTTTCGCGGGGATTGCCGGGGGGCGACTGGAGCAGGTTGCCAGGTCACTGGCAGTTGATGCCTGAGTAGCCGGGCGGGGGTACGCTCCACTACACTGTGGCGCTGCGCAGGGCCTATAGCTCAACGGTTAGAGCAGGGGACTCATAATCCCTTGGTTCCAGGTTCGAATCCTGGTGGGCCCACCACAAAGAAGGATTGCGCATTACGCTCGCGTCCAGCGAATCATTCGTGCGCTCATCCCGCCGCGCGAGGCCAATCTCCGGAATTCATCCATCTGTGCCTGGGCGTTGAACCATGCCTTCGGGAATACCTCGAACATGACGTCCGAGTGGTAGAGGAGCAGCACTTCCTCGTTCTCCCGCAGCTTGATGTAATCCGACCATCTCCGTTTTGCCTGCACATGCTCGGACGCAACACTGAGCCACTCTTCGTCCCAGCTATACGTGTAGTGGGCGTGCAGACTCGCCTGTTGACGGTGGATCCTGGCCACCTGACGGGGCAGGGTCAGCCTGGACTGGCCGAACGCACCGAGCGCGCCGCCGACGCCGCCGCAGACCACGACAAGACCAGGGAAGTGATGGCCCGTGGCAACAGCGACAACGCCGATCACCGCACATGCCAGCAGGACCCCTACCAGCACCTTTACCGCCTTCCGCCGGTGCAGGCGAAGTGCGTGAAGATGCTGCTCTTGAGTAAGCGTGCCGGAGATCATCTGCCTTTCCCTGTGGTATCGCTCTGAATCGAGACATTCCGGAATCCTGCTGCTCCCCGTCGCAACATCGCTGCGATGAAGTGGCAAAACGGAGTAATTCCATTGTGCCATTCCGTTGATCCGCCGAAAATGAAACTGTTCCAAAAACCTGGATCGAACACGTACCGGACAAGTGTGCTCCGTATGCGCGGCATGTGAATCCCATGGCATCATCAGGCCTGCTTCCGCCGGGCGGTATGGAGTTGCTGGATGAACTATCTGGCTGTAATTTTCCTGGCGGTTTCCACTTTCGGTTTGAATGCTGCCGAGCGCGTTGATTCCGTACCCGCCCGTTTTCTCGGTGAGTGGAGCGCGGGGGGGGCAGAGCCTGCGGTGCCGATTGGGACGATTCCATGCTTGTCATCGAAGCCAGGCACATCACCTACTGGGGAAGCGCGGGTACCATCAAGGCTGTGGTGACCAGAGGACCGCGCGAGATCATGCTGATTTCGGAACTGTCCGGTGAGGGCGAGACCTGGCTGGGCAACAGATACTTCACGCTGAGTGCCGATGGAAATGCCCTGACCGCCGTTGATCAAGCCGACAAGCCATTTGTTCGATATCGGTGCCATGCCCGATAAGCGGGAAGCGTCGTCGGCCAGCCATCGCTGATTTATCAGTGAAGCAAACTTGACACCCGGCCCGCCGCAGTAGACCTTCCCCGCATGACTATCGATATCGAATCGCTCAGCCTTCGGGAGCTGGGCGCTCTGGTGGCTGCGGCTGAACAGCGCCAAGCCCTTATCACCAGCCGCCGCCCGGCTGCGGCCGTGCGCCGCCTGCTGAAGGCCGCCGCGGCCGAAGCCGGTTACACCATCGAGGAGCTCTTTGGCGACGACGCCGGGGAAGAACCCGCACCCGCGCGTAAACCCACCCGCCGCAAGTCCGGCAAGGTCGCGCCCAAATACCGCGATCCGGAATACAAGCGCCTGACCTGGACCGGCCGTGGGCGCATGCCACGCTGGCTGGCGGCCAAGGTGTCCAAGGGCCACAAGGTCACCGATTTCCTGATTCCGGGTCTGGCCAAGCCGACCGCCGGCAAGACCAGCAGCATCGGCAAGCGCACCGTCATCAAGAAGGCCTGAGGCCTGCGTCCCACTCCTGCGCATGGAGTGGGGCCGCCTTCGCATCCCGCATCTGAATCGATCTAATATGCTCCCATCTATCCAGCACGGGAGCGCACGGCATGGCGTTGGGCAAGTGGATGATGGCCGCCTGCATGGCAGCAGCACTGGCAACGGGCGCGCAGGCTGCGCCGCCGGCCACCTCGGGTAATCCGATCCTGAAGGGTTGGTATGCCGACCCCGAAGCGGCGGTATTCGCCAACCGCTACTGGATATTCCCGACCACCTCGGCGGACTACGATGCGCAGACGACGTTCGATGCGTTCTCGTCGTCCGATCTGGTGCAGTGGACCAGGCATGCCGACGTACTGAACGCCAGGAACGTGCCCTGGGCCAAGCGCGCGATGTGGGCACCGTCCGTGGTGGAAAACAACGGCAAGTACTACTTCTTCTTCGCCGCCAACGACATCAAGACCGATAGCGAACCGGGTGGCATCGGCGTGGCGGTGGCCGACCGCCCGGAAGGGCCGTACAAGGACCTGCTCGGCAAGCCGCTGGTGGGCGCTTTCCATAATGGCGCGCAGCCCATCGACCAGTTCGTGTTCAAGGATGACGACGGCGCCTGGTACATGATCTATGGCGGCTGGAAGCACGCGAACATCGTGCGCCTGAAGGATGATTTCACCGGCGTGCTGCCGCTGGCCGATGGCTCGCTGTTCAAGGAAATCACCCCGGCGCCGGAATACGTGGAGGGCCCGCTGATGTTCAAGCGCGGTGGGCATTATTACTTCATGTGGTCCGAAGGCGGCTGGGGTGGCCCGGATTACACGGTGGCCTATGCCATTGCCGATGCACCCACCGGCCCGTTCAAGCGCGTCGGCACGGTGCTGCAGCAGGATGAAGCCATCGCCACCAGCGCCGGCCACAACTCGGTCATCCAGGTGCCGGGCACCGACCGCTGGTACATCGTCTACCACCGTCGCCCGCACGGGGACACCGCCCGCGACCATCGCGAAACCGCCATCGAGCGCATGGAGTTCGATGCGCAGGGCCACATCCTGCCGGTGAAGATCACCCACGAAGGCGTGGCGCCCGACCCGCTGCGCTGAATACCGTGGGCGCGCTACGCTGTGCGCATCAGAACGTGAAGGGAGCACGGCATGGCAGGCAACGGCGGCGCGATGATTCCACGCAAGGCCCTGTACGCGGCAGGCGCGCTGGCGGTGGTGATCAGCCTGCTGGCATGGGCGGTGGAGTGGTCGGGCGTGGCGTATGTCTGCCCGTACTGCCGCGTGCAGCGCACGGTCATCGGCGTGTTGGGTGTACTGATGCTGTTCGCGCGTCCCGGTGGCATCGTCGTGCCCTGGCTGGCGTACACCAGCGGTGGCTTCGCGTTCGTGGTCGCGGCCATGCAGCACTTCAACGGCTGGAAGCGAATTTCCGCTGGTAGTTTCAGCTTCAATGCGCAGTGGTACATCGACCCCTGGCTGCTGTCCGGTTGCGCGATGCTGATCCTGGTCGCGCAGTTGATGCTGGTGCAGGTGGCCTGCCGCCGCAGCTGATCTGCACGCGGCAGGTCTACGCCACCCGGCACGACGCGGCGCTACGTGTTCTGGAACACGGCCAGTTGTGCGGCAAAGGCCCGCTGGTAGGCCGGCCGATCGGTCGCGTGCTGCACATAGGCCGCCAGCGCGGGGAACTCATCGACGATCCCGCTGCTCTTCAGGCGCAGAAGGACCGACACCATCAGCAGGTCGCCGGCACTGAACGCGCCATCCAGCCAGGGGCCATCGCCCAGCCGCGTGGAAAGCTCTTCCAGGCGCCGGCGCACGCGCTCATCCAGCATCACCAGCCGCTGCGCGTACCAGGGCTGTTCGCGCTCCAGCACCCAGGCCATCGAGCGCTCGACAATCGGCGGCTCCACGGTGTTCAAGGCGGCGAACATCCACACGATCGCGCGCATGCGGCCGTCCGCATCGGCGGGCAGCAGGCCCGGATGCTGCTCAGCCAGGTGCAGGATGATCGCGCCTGACTCGAACAGCACCAGCTCGCCATCTTCGTAGGTGGGGATCTGCCCGAACGGGTGGCGGGCGCGGTGCGCCGGTTCCTTCATTTCCGCGAAGGTCAGCAGCTGCACGTCGTAGGCCACGCCCAGTTCTTCCAGCGCCCAGCGCACGCGCATGTCGCGGGCCAGGCCCTGGCCGCGGTCGGGGGAGGTGGCGAAGGCGGTGAGGATCGGGTGCACGGGTTGGCTCCTGCAAGCCGAAGCGCTGCCTTTCCTGTTCCGACGAGTGACGGGGATGGGAATCGACATCTCCCTTCCATTGTCTGACCCTTGACCGAAACCGGTGCTGCTATCGGATACTTCAGACACGCTCCACTGAGGTCATGGAACCATGAAAGACGGTCGTCCCGCCCTCGTGCCGCTTCCTCCTCCCCGCGAGGATGGCGCATCGTATCTTGCGTTCGCGTGGTTCCGGGAGGAAGAGTACGCCATCTTCAAGGCGCTCCTGCCTGAGCGCGACTGGCACGATACGTTTGCCGAGTGGGAAAAAGATATTGAGCGTCACGTATGGCTCGCCAGAGTGAGTGGCGTTGGCACTGTCCGGGTGACAGTGGCGGTGGCCGATTTTGTGGAATGGTGCCTGGCAAATGATCTGCCCGTCGAGTCATCTTCGCTGTCGAAGTTTGCGTCAGCGCATGGCGCACTGCCGGATTGATGAGCGGACTCGAAAACGTTCTCTCCGTGTGAATCACATGCAAGAGGACGTGAACAGTCAGTTGCCGTTCGTGGCCGTGATTGCCGCATCAATCGCCACTCACCCGCAACGCACGCGCACTTCTCCACTGTGGACCTGCAGGCAACGGACACCACGTTGCCCCTATCCCGCAGACCCGATCAAGGAGACATGCCATGAGCACCCAGTCCACCATCGAACACCGCCTCAACGACCTGATCGAGATTGCCCGTGACGGCAAGTCGTTCTATGAAGAAGCCGCGACCAAGGTGAAGGACACCGAGCTGTCCGCGCTGTTCGTGCGCATCGCCGGGGTGAAGGCCCGTATCGTGTCCTCGCTGAGCAGTGCCGTGGCCGCCAGCGGCGGCAAGCCGGCCGAGCACGGCACGATGGTCGGTTCCATGCAGCAGTTCTACGGCAAGGTCCGCGCCGCCTTCGGCGATACCAACTACGGTTACGTGGCCGAGCTGGAAGAATCCGAAGACCGTCTGCTGGGCGCGTTCAAGGATGTGCTGAATGAAAACGACCTGCCGCCGGCCGTGCGCCAGGAAGTGACCCAGTGGCTGCCGGAAGTGCAGGACTGCCATCGCGTGATGCGCGACCGCAAGCATGCGATGAAGGCGGCCTGATCGCCGCATCTGCACGTCAGTCGATGTGCAGGAGGCCCCGCTTCTGGCGGGGCCTTTGCTTTTGTAAGCTCCACAATCGCTGCCCCGGCCCCGCCACCCTGAAGGAACATCCTGCATGGTCGTCAAACGCGTAGTTGCCAACATTGCCTGCCAGGACCCTGCCCAGGCCGAAGCCTTCTATGGCGGCATCCTGGGCATGGACAAGGTGATGGACCACGGCTGGATCGTGACCTGGGGTGGCCAGGGCAAGTCGCTGGCGCAGGTGAGTGTGGCCAGCGAAGGAGGGTCCGGCACGCCGGTGCCGGACCTGTCCATCGAGGTGGATGATCTGGATGAGGTGCTGGCACGGGTGAACCAGGCCGATATCGCGCTGGTCTACGGGCCTGCGTTGGAACCCTGGGGCGTGCGCCGCTTCTACGTGCGCGATCCGTTCGGGCGGCTGTTGAACATCCTCAGCCACACCTGATGCCGCAGGCCATTTTCAGCCCTGCTGCCCGCGTGGCGGCGGCACCGGGGCGGACGGCGATTCCTCGTGCTTCTCTGCCTGCATCTGCTGCTGTTGTTGCTGCGCATTGGCATGCCGCGCATGACCGCCTTCGCGGCCGATCGCGGCCATGTGCTGGCGGTTGCGGCTGATCGCCACGCCGCCCTTGCGGCCGGCCACGCGGGCTTCGGCGGAGCTGAACTCGTGCGCATTGCCGGATGCATGGGCAGCGCGGCCGCCCTTGGCGGCGATGGCGCGCTGTTTGTCTTCGTCCATCGAGGCGAAGCCGCGGTTCTGGGTGCCGGGGCGTGCATTGGCCATCGTGTGTCTCCGTTGCGGAAAGGGACGCCGCCAGCTTCGACGACCGGTTCCATGCTGCACAGCGGCGGCTAAACGAAGGTGGACGTGCCTGCGCATCCGTTCACATCGCGCATGCACGCACTCCACGGGGCGTTAGCGGGCGGGCAGCGACCTCACCCGCATGTCCGCGGCAGCCAGGTCATCCACTGCGAGCGCGCCCTGCGCGCCATCGACCGGCCAGGTCCTTCCGCACATCGCCTTCGAAGGCTATCGCCGCCGCCGCCGCGCATGCCTAGAATCGGGTCATCCCGGTAGCTCCCGGGCGCAGTCGAGTGAATGGACTCAATGAAGATCCTGTTGACCGGAAGTTCCGGGCGGATCGGGCGCGCGATCTTCGGCGCGCTGGCCGCCGAGCATGAAGTAGTGGGCCTGGACCGCAGTCCGTTCAACACCACCCGCATCATTGCCGATGTCACCCACCGCCAGGCGCTGGAGCGGGCAGTGCGCGGGGTGGATGCGGTGATCCACACCGCCGCCTTGCATGCCCCGCATGTTGGGCTGGTGCCGGATGAGGTGTTCCAGCAGATCAACGTGGAGGCCACCGCGCAGCTGCTGCAGCTGGCGCGCCAGGCCGGTGCACGGCGCTTCGTGCTGACCAGCACCACCGCGCTGTATGGCCATGCGGTGGTAGCCGGCGGCTGCCGCTGGATCGACGAGGCGACCGAGCCCCTGCCACGCACCGTCTACCACCGCACCAAGCTGCAGGCCGAGGCGCTGGCCGAAGCCGCAGCCCAGCCGGGTTTCGAGGTGCGCGTGCTGCGCATGGCGCGCTGCTTTCCCGAATCGCCTGAACGCATGGCGATGTTCCGCCTGCATCGCGGCATCGATGCGCGCGACGTGGCCAGTGCGCACGCGGCGCTGCTGCACGATGACGGCGGGGTGTTCCAGCGGTACATCGCCTGTGCGGCCACACCGTTCCAGCGCAGCGACTGCCTGGCGCTGGCCGCGAACCCGCGGCAGGTCCTGGCCCGCCGCGTCCCGCAGCTGCTGGCCGAGTTCGAGCGGCGCGGCTGGCCGCTGCCGCTCAGCATCGATCGCGTGTACGACAGCAGCCGCCTGCGCCAGGCTCTGGGCTGGCAGCCGCGCTTCGGCCCCGAGGGCGTGCTGCAGCAGTACGCCGCCGGCAGCATCGAAGTGCTGCCGCGCGCGCGGTGGATCGGCGACCGCGTAGTGGAATAGGGCCCTCTAGCGTCGAGCCATGCTCGACTGCTCCACCGCCCCTGTAAAGTCGAGCCATGCTCGACTGCTCTGCGCTCCAGGTCCTCCACCTGAGCGGGTTCAGCTTCGCGCAGGCGCTTCGCCTCAACCTCATCCGTCTGCGGCCGCTAACCCGGTGCGTGCCTGCCTGCGCCGGAATCGATCCCGGCATGGGCCGGCGGCGGCGCGAGGGATCGCGCATCCTGCGCGGTGCCGTCGTGGTGCCGGTTGTCTTGAACTGCCTGCGGATCCTTCCATGTCCTCTTCCCGCTCCGCCGCTGCCCGCCGTCCGGGCAGCATCGCCCACAAGCTGATGCTGGGCACCGCCACGATCGCGCTGCTGTGTTTCGGCGTGACTGCCTTCCTGATCTACCGCCAGGCCAGCGCCAGCCTGGTCAGCGCCTCGCGCCAGACCATGGCCAGTGAAGCCAATGCCGAGGCACGCAAGGTCTCGGCCGACCTGGGCACCGCCTTCGCCAGCAACGATGCCATGGTGGAAACCGTGCTGGCCCAGCGCGCCCGTGGCGATGTGCCCGACCGCGCCGCCCTGGCGGCGATCATCGGCGAGCAGCTGCATGCGCACCCGGAATGGCTGGGCAAGAGCACCATGTGGGAGGCCGACGCCTTCGACGGCAAGGATGCGGACTTCGTCAACACCGAGGCGCACGACGCCACCGGCCGCTTCATGAGCTACTGGGCCTGGCAGGACGGCAAGCCGCAGCAGTCGCCGATGACGGACTACACCGAAACCGCCAGCGGTTCGGGTGACTGGTACATGGGCCCCAGCCGCGACAAGCTGCCCAAGGTCAGCGAGCCGTATGCCTATGACATCGGCGGCCAGCGGGTGCTGATGAGCACCCTCAGCACGCCGATCGTGGAAAACGGCACCTTCCTGGGTGTGTTCACCGTCGATTTCTCGCTGGCCGCGCTGCAGAAGCACCTGGCAACGCTGGCCCCGATGGGCGCCGGCCGGGTAGAACTGCTGTCGCCCAAGGGCGTGGTGCTGGCCTCGGCCAACGCCGCCGAGATCGGCAAGCCGCGCAGCGACGCCTTCACCCGGCAGATGCTGGCGCAGGTGGCCGCTGACAAGCCTTTCGAGGCGTTCGAACCCGATGATGCGGGCAACGTGCGCCTGTACGTGCCGCTGCAGGTGGGCGATGCGCCGCAGCGCTTCGCCCTGGGCGTGGTGGTGCCGCATGCGGTGATCGTGGCCGAGGCACGCCAGCTGCTGTGGCTGACCCTGCTGGTGGGCGTGATCGCCGCGCTGACCCTGAGCGCGGGCGTGTACGTGCTGCTGCGCCGCCTGGCCATCCGCCCGCTGGCCGAAGCCGTGCGCATCGCTGGCGACGTCGCCGCCGGCAAGCTGGACACGGTGATGCCGGCGCGCAGCAACGATGAAGTGGGTCGCCTGCTGGAAGCGATGCAGGGCATGCGCGGAACGCTGCAGGCGGTGATGGCCGCGCAGGCGGAAATGGCGCAGCGCCATGACGGCGGCCAGATCAGCTACCGCATGGATGCATCGGTCTTCCCGGGCGAGTACGGCCGCATGGTGGCCGACAGCAACCAGCTGGTGGCCTCCAGCAACGCGGTCACCCAGCGCCTGGTGGACGTGATGCAGCGCTACGCCGTGGGCGACCTGAGCGTGGACATGGAAGCCCTGCCGGGCGAGAAGGCGGTATTCACCGCGGCCATGGCCACCACCAAGGCCAACCTGGGCGCGATCAACGACCAGATCCAGCAGCTGGCGGCTGCCGCGGCGGCCGGCGACTTCGCCGTGCGCGGTGATGCGCAGCGCTTTGAACACGACTTCCGCCGCATGGTGGAAACGCTCAACACCATGATGCAGGTGAGCGACCACAACCTGGCGGCACTGTCCACGCTGCTGCGTGCGATCGCCGCGGGCGACCTGAGCACGCGCATGCACGGTGATTTCCATGGCGTGTTCGCGGTGATGCGCGACGATGCCAACAGCACCGTGCAGCAGTTGACCCAGATCGTCGGCCAGATCCAGCAGTCGGCGGCGAGCATCCGCCTGGCTGCCGGCGAGATCGCCTCGGGCAACAGCGATCTGTCGCGCCGCACCGAACAGCAGGCGGCCAACCTGGAAGAAACCGCTGCGTCGATGGAGGAACTGACCTCCACCGTGCGCCAGAACGCCGAACACGCACAGCAGGCCAATACCCTGGCTGGATCGGCAGCCGGCGTGGCCAGCGAAGGCGGTCAGGTGGTCGGCCAGGTGGTGCAGACCATGGAGCAGATCGAGCGCTCCTCCCAGCGCATTGCCGAGATCATTTCGGTGATCGATGGCATTGCCTTCCAGACCAACATCCTGGCGCTGAACGCGGCCGTGGAAGCGGCGCGTGCCGGTGAGCAGGGCCGCGGCTTCGCCGTGGTGGCCAGCGAAGTGCGCGCGCTGGCCCAGCGCTCGGCGGGGGCGGCCAAGGAGATCAAGGAACTGATCGATGCGTCGGTGGCGCAGGTCGGTGCCGGTGCCCAGCTGGTGCATGGCGCCGGCCGCACGATGCAGGAGATCGTCGGCCAGGTCGGCCGGGTCAACGAGATCATGGCCGAGATCTCGGCCGCTTCGCGCGAGCAGTCGGCCGGCATCGAGCAGGTCAACCAGACCGTGGTGCAGATGGACGAGACCACCCAGCAGAATGCCGCGCTGGTGGAAGAAGCCACGGCGGCGGCGCGGGCGATGGAAGACCAGGCCGAGCAGCTGGCGGTGGCGGTATCGCGCTTCCGCCTGCAGGCCGAAACCGCACCGGTGGCGTTGCGCGCGGCCTGAGTGCTGAAACGACGACGCCCGGCTGGCCGGGCGTCGTCGGTACCGCGTTGGAGCATGCCTTTTTAGAGCATGCCTCTTTAGAACATGCCTTCGAACGGGTTCCAGCTGGTGTTGCCCTTCACCTGTTCCAGGTAATAGGCGTAGTTGGTGCTGGAGGCGACCAGGAAGTTCATTGCGATGAACAGTGCGCGGGCCACGATGTCCGGCAGCACCAGGCTGACGGCAACCAGCACGATGTTGATGCCGATCACCACCAGCGCCTTGCGCCACATGCCCAGGATGAACAGGTAGATCGCGCCGAAGAAGAAGGCGAAGAAGTTGAGGTTGACCTTCAGCCGGTCGCCGAAGGACAGGGCCTTCCAGGCCTGCTTGAAATCCGGCTCCTTGGGGGCGCCGTGCTGCTGGAAGAAGTTGAAGCGGAACTGCCACTTCTGGCTGAAGCGGGAAAGATCGACTGCATTCACGGAGGGGGACTTCCCTGTAAGAAAACGTTTTCATGATAAATGCGTCGCATTCAGCCAGCCAGCCCCGCGCGTCAAAAATGTGACGTCGCACCATCCTGGGGCTTGCGTCACGGCGCCGCACCGTCACCCACCCGCCTTCTTTTTAGGATAGGGTGCGCAGTTCCGCTGCCCCCCGGCCTTTGGCCCCCGGCGGTGGCGGGATGTCCATGGAGGTTGCATGACCACACCTGTTACACCGGAAAACGCACCCGGGCCGGTGCTCCTGCCGACACCCGAAGTGGTGCAGGCACAACAACTGCTCGCCCGCCAGCAGCTGGCGGTGGCGATGGACCGTGCACGCACGGCTGCCACCCGCGATGCGGCAGCGCCCGAGGCGATCTTGCCCAGGTAGGGTTGGCACGCTCCTGCGCGCATCATGGGTCGCCACCCAAGGGTGGCGTCTGCCAGGACAGCGGCCGCCACGTTCCGCAATCAAGAATCGTTATCATTTTGTTCGATCCAGCGTCCGCGCTGCCTGACTGCGCGCGGGTCTGGCGCTGCCCGCTGTCGCCTGCTGATGGCTGAATGGGGGAAATTCCCGGCGTAAACCTTCGCGCCCGGCTTACATTTGCCCCCATAGACTGAGCCGCATTTTCGATTCCGCCCCGTTGGAGATCGTGTGGGTTCCGGTAGTGACAGACATCGACTGCGCGGCGTGAAGCCGTTGCAGACAGGACAAGTGCGGGCGCCGGGAAAGCGCGCCGGGAACCTTGGTGCATGCAGCCCGGCCGGGATGGCCGGCCGTGCGGCCTGGGCGGAGTGATGGTGATGGAAGCTCACATCGCGCAGGCGGGGCCGGGCAACCCCGAGCTGGACGCCGGCTGGGCACTGCTGCCGCCGGAAGCGCCGCTGACCATGCCCGAGCAGACCCTGCGCGAGGGCAAGCTCAAGGTTCCTCGTCACCGCACCTCGCCGCGCATGATCAAGCTGCGCCGCCTGTATCTGTTCGGTGGTACGGCGGCGATGACCGCCGTGGCCACGCGGATGATGTGGCGGGTGCTGTCCACCAACGGGATCAGTGTGCTCGAGGCCTGCCTGCTGGTGCTGTTCGTCGGTCTGTTCGCCTGGATCGCGCTGTCCTTCGCCAGCGCCGTGGCCGGCTTCCTGACCGCCGTGTTCGACCGTGGCTACCGCTTGGGCATTGACCCGGACAAGCCGTTGCCGGTGGTGCACAGCCGCACCGCGCTGCTGATGCCCACCTACAACGAAGACCCGCGCCGGCTGCTGGCCGGCCTGCGCGCGATCTATGAGTCGGTGGCGGCCACCGGCCAGCTGGCGCGCTTCGATTTCTTCGTGCTCAGCGACACCCGCCGCGAGGACATCGCGCGCGCCGAGGAACAGGTCTTCAATGAACTGCGCGGGCTGGTGCCCGATGGCCAGGTGCGCCTGTTCTATCGCCGCCGCAGCGACAACAGCGCCCGCAAGGCCGGCAATATTGCCGACTGGGTACGCCGTTTCGGTGGCGCCTACCCGCAGATGTTGATCCTGGACGCCGACAGCCTGATGACCGGCGACAGCATCGTGCGCCTGGTGGCCGGCATGGAACACAACGCCGATGTGGGCCTGATCCAGACCCTGCCGTCGGTGATCGGTGGCCGCACGCTGTTCGCACGCATGCAGCAGTTCGGTGGCCGCGTGTACGGCCCGGTGATCGCCCGTGGCGTGGCCTGGTGGCATGGTGCCGAGAGCAACTACTGGGGCCACAACGCCATCATCCGTACCCGTGCCTTCGCCGACCACGCCGGCCTGCCGGCGCTGCCGGGGCGCAAGCCGTTCGGCGGCCACGTGCTCAGCCACGATTTCGTCGAAGCTGCGCTGATGCGCCGCGGTGGCTGGGCCGCGCACATGGTGCCTTACCTGGGCGGCAGCTACGAGGAAGGCCCGCCGACCCTGACCGACATGCTGGTGCGCGACCGCCGCTGGTGCCAGGGCAACCTGCAGCACGGCAAGGTGGTGGGCAGCCGCGGCCTGCACTGGATCAGCCGCGTGCACATGCTGATCGGCATCGGCCATTACTTCACCGCGCCGATGTGGGGCATGTTGATGCTGATCGGCATCGCCATCCCTCTGTTCCAGGAAGGCATCGATTTCAACGCCCTGCTGCATCTGTCGCCCAGCGTCTACTGGCGTGCGCAGGACGAAGAGCAGGTGGTGCGGCTGTTCGGCGCCACCATGGCCGTGCTGCTGCTGCCCAAGGTGCTGGGCTACCTGGCCATGCTGCTGGACCCGGTGGATCGTCGTGGCTGCGGTGGCGCGTTCCGCGCGTTCGTGTCGATGCTGGTGGAAACCGTGCTGGCGGCGCTGATGGCGCCGGTGGTGATGTACGTGCAGTCGCGTGGCGTGGCCGAAGTGCTGTCCGGCCGCGATTCGGGCTGGGACGCGCAGCAGCGCGACGATGGCGGCATTTCCTGGATGGCGCTGGTGCGTGGCTACGGTGGCCTGGGCGTGTTCGGTGCCTTCATGGGCATGCTGGCCTGGGCGGTGTCGCCGTCGCTGGCCGCCTGGATGGCACCGGTGGTGATCGGCATGGTGTTGGCCATTCCGGTGGTCGCGCTCACCTCCTCGCGCGGACCCGGTGCCTTCCTGCACCGCTGGGGGCTGCTGGACATTCCTGAGGAAAACACACCGCCGCCCGTTCTGGTGCGTGCCGCCGAACTGCGCCGCGAAGCCGCCGAGCAGCCGCCGCTGTACTGATCGCCCCATGGCGGCGGCATAATGCGGCTCGAACTTGAAGGAGCCGCATCATGCTGCAAACCGTGGAACAGGAAACCGGCGCCTCGCCGCAGTGGTCGGTGATCTGGCTGCATGGCCTGGGCGCCGATGGCCACGATTTCGCGCCGATCGTGCCCGAGCTGGTGCGGCCGCACTGGCCGGCGCTGCGCTTCGTGTTCCCGCACGCACCAGTGCGGCCGATCACGATCAACAACGGCGTGCCGATGCGCGGCTGGTACGACATCGTCGGCATGGATTTCCGCTCGCGCGCCGACATGGCCGGCGTGCGCGAATCGGTGGCGCAGCTGGATGCGCTGATCGCCCGCGAGATCGAGCGCGGCATCGCGGCCGACCACATCTTCCTGGCCGGCTTCTCGCAGGGCGGGGCGGTCATTCTCAGTGCTGCACTTGAGCGCACCGCCCCCCTGGCCGGACTGATCGCGCTGTCGACCTATCTGCCCGACGCGCAGGCGGCCACCCGCGCCGACGGTGCCGTGGACGTGCCGGTGTTCATGGCCCACGGCAGCAGCGATCCGGTAATTCCGCTGGCCGTGGCCGAACACAGCGCGCAGGTGCTGCGTGATCTGGGCCTGCAGATCCAGTGGCAGCGCTACCCGATGGCGCACCAGGTCTGCGCCGAGGAAATCCACGCCCTGGGCGATTGGCTGCAGGAACGGTTGGGCGTGGCCTGACCCATGGCCGCCAGCCCCAGCACCCCCTGGATGCCGGAACTGTGCCGCCTGCCGCGGCTGCTGGCGATGCTCGGCCTGGCCGAGCTGGTGGTGGTGGTGCTGGCACTGGCGCCTGATGGCAGCCGGCACTGGACGCTGGGCGAGCTGGCTTCGGCCAGCGGTTTCGCGATGTGGCTGGCGCTGGCGGTCACTGCCTGCCTGTGCCTGCTGCGGCAGGCACTGTCCCGCCTGCCCGAAGTGCTGGGGTCAGCCCTGGCCATTGGCCTTTCGGCCCTGATCGCGGTGGCCTGCGCCGGTATCATCCACGCCCTGTACGCGGTGCTGGGCGACAGCTTCACCCGCAGCATCAGCTTCTGGCGATTCACCCTGGGCAGCGCAGCGACCACCGCGCTGATCACCGCGCTGGCCCTGCGCTACTTCTACGTGAGCGACCGCTGGGCGGCGCAGGTGCAGGCCAATGCGCGTGCGCAGGCCGACGCACTGCAGGCGCGCATCCGCCCGCATTTTCTTTTCAACAGCATGAACCTGATCGCCAGCCTGCTGCATCGCGATCCGGCGGTGGCCGAACGCGCGGTGCTGGACCTGTCCGACCTGTTCCGTGCGGCGCTGGGAGCGGGCGAGGGGGATTCCACCCTGCAGGCCGAATGCGAGCTGGCCGAGCGCTATCTTTCGATCGAGTCGCTGCGCCTGGGCGATCGCCTGCAGGTGCGTTGGCAGCGCGACGAACCGCTGCCCTGGAATCTGCCGCTGCCGCGGCTGGTGCTGCAGCCGCTGGTGGAAAACGCCGTGCTGCATGGCATCTCGCGCCTGCCCGAAGGCGGCACCATCGAGTTGCTGTTGTCCTGCCACGGCAATGAGCTGCAGATCACAGTTCGCAATCCGGCCCCCGATCCGCAGGCGCCGGGACTGGCGCTGGCACGCGGCGCCGGCCATGCACAGCACAGCATCGGCCACCGCCTGGCCTGGCGCTTCGGCCGTGCCGCGCGGATGACGGCCGGCTGGAGCGAGGGCTACTATGCCTGTCAGGTGACAGTGCCGATCCAGTGAGGGAATGATCGTGAGGGTAGTCATCGCCGATGACGAACCGCTGGCACGCGAGCGCCTGCGCAGCCTGCTGGCCGCGCAGGAAGGCATCGACGTGGTGGCCGAAGCCGGCAACGGCGAACAGGCCCTGCACGCGTGCGCGGAACTGCAGCCGGACCTGGTCCTGCTGGATATCGCCATGCCCGGCCTGGACGGCCTGGAGGCTGCCCGCCACCTGGCCAGTTTCGAACCGCGCCCGGCGGTAGTGTTCTGCACCGCCTACGATGCGCACGCGCTGTCGGCGTTCGAAGCCGCCGCGATCGACTACCTGATGAAGCCGGTACGCGCCGAACGCCTGGCTGCGGCCATTGCCCGCGCACGCACCTTCCTGGCCGGTCGTGGCGCACCGCCGCCGCACAATGGCGGCCAGGCCCGCAGCATGCTGTGCGCACGCCTGCGTGGCAGCCTGCGGCTGATTCCGCTGGATGACATCCATTACCTGCAGGCCGAGGAAAAGTACGTGGTGGTGCACCACGCACGCGGCGAAGACCTGATCGAAGAGTCGCTGAAGTCGCTGGAAGAGGAATTCGCCAGCCGCTTCGTGCGCATCCACCGCAACTGCCTGGTCGCCCGCCACGAACTGGTGGAGCTGCGGCGTGGCGCCGGCGGCCAGGTGCAGGCGGTATTGCGGCATGGCAAGCAGCCGCTGGAAGTGAGCCGCCGGTGCGTGGCGACGCTGAAGCAGGAATTGCGGCATCTGTGAGGTTCCGCGCGGCCTGCGGCCGCGACTGCTTACAGATCAACATCAAGAGCAACGGAAACTGCAACGGTGGTTGGTCGGCTCGTTGTTTTTACGTGCTGGGTCGGGCCGGGGTGGGGTGGCGGGACACGCCGTAAACCCATCCTTGGGGGCTCGTAGGCGCCTTGCTCGTGTGCGCTGTCCTGCGCCCACGGCAAGACCGGGGTTGGGCGTCCTGCCCAACCCGCCCGAGGCATGCCTCGGGCCCATGGCGCCTGCGGTCCCGCCACCCCACCCCGGCCCGACCCTCTCGTTTTCCCTGCGTCGGACGGCAAGAGCAGAGCATTGTTGTTATCGGGTGGGGGAAGAGGGGTCAGATCCCTTTTCCTGCGGAAAAGGGATCTGACCCCGGAAGCCGCCGGCTGTTGCCTTTGCTTCTGCTCTTTTCTTTTGATCTTCCGTGGCTGGCGCGCAGGGAAACTGTCAAAGGCCGGGCGGGTTGGGTTCGCGGGACCGCAGGCGCCATGGATGGCGCCTACGAGCCTTATCTGATGGAGATCTGGCAGCTTAGGTGTCGAGAGCCGGCGTGGGCCGCCGTGCAAGCCTGGATCTCGACGATCGCCATGGAGCTTGGCGCCCACGCCGGAATCTCCCTTGATCCGCCCGAACAGTTGCTGGAGCTGACACTCGCAGTGATAAGACTGGGCAAGCGGGGGAGCTCTCGACCCTTCCAGACTATACGGAGTCCGGTGATGAACGGGATCGGGATTGATGTCAGCAAGCGCCAGCTGGATGTCGGCACGACCGACGGAGAGACCCTGCAGGTCAGCAACAGCCGCTCCGGCTTTTCTGAATTGGATACATGGTTGAAGAGACACGCGGCCAGCCAGATCGTGCTGGAAGCCACCGGTGGCTATGAGCAGCCGGTGCTGGATTTCCTGCACAAGGCCGGTCATCCGGTGGTCCGCGCCAACGCGTTTCGGGCCCGGAAGTTCGCTCAGGGGATGGGCCAGACGGCCAAGACTGATCGGCTGGATGCCTACGCGTTGGCACAGATGGCAGCCCTGGTGAAGCTGCACTCCTATCAGCCGTTGGAGCCTTGGCAACAGAGAATGCGGGAGTTCGTGCGGGCACGTCGGCAGGCGATGGAGGCATTGACCATCGCCCGCCAGCAGCAGGAAATGGTGAGTGATCGTGAGCTTCGTCGCCTGCTGCAGGCCAACATCATCCGGCAGCAGACGCTGGTGGAACGTCTGGGCAAGCAGATTGCCGAGCAGGTTGGTCAGCAGCCGCAACTGAAGATACTGAAGTCGATGAAGGGCGTAGGGCCGGCCCTGCAGGCCGTACTGGCCAGCTATCTGCCCGAACTGGGCAGGATCAGTGGCAAGCGCATCGCCAGCCTGGTCGGGGTGGCCCCGATGTCCCACGACAGCGGCACGATGCGAGGAAAACGAAGTATCAAGGGCGGTAGAGCAGAAATCCGCCAGGTGCTCTACATGGCGGCGATGTCGGCCATGCGCCATGAGCCTCGATTGAGGGATTTCTATCAGTCACTACGGGCCCGCGGCAAGGAAGGCAAAGTGGCCATCGTGGCGGTGATGCGGAAGATGCTGGTGATCCTCAACGCCCGCGTGCGAGACGCTGAAAGCGGAACGATCCCCGCCTGAAGCCAGCTTGCGCGTACGTTTACAGGCTGCCGGCCAGCGGCCGGCACTACCGTGCGCGTCTGCCGGAGGGGCCTGAGCCCCTCCAACAACACAGTTGCTCCATGGACGGATTCACGGCGTCCCCCGCTAACCCACCCCGCTCGGCCAAGCACGCCTTCCAACCGCAACCCGCACCCGCCACGAGGGGCTCCGCCGTTGGCCGTATCCCGCCGATAGGCGCGATAATGTCCGGATGGAAACCGTCCGCATCGCCACCCGCAAGAGCCCGCTCGCCCTCTGGCAGAGCGAACACGTCGCCGACCGCCTGCGCCAGGCCCATCCCGGCCTGCATGTGGAACTGGTGCCGATGAGCACCCGCGGCGATGAGGTGCTCGACCGCTCGCTGGCTGCCATTGGTGGCAAGGGCCTGTTCCTGAAGGAACTGGAGCTGGCCATGCTGCGCGGTGATGCCGATTGCGCGGTGCATTCGCTGAAGGATGTGCCGATGGAACTGGATGCGCCGTTCGCGCTGCCGGCCATGCTGACCCGCCACGATCCGGCCGATGGCTTCGTTTCCAACCTGTACGCCTCGCTGGATGCGCTGCCCATCGGTGCGCGGGTGGGTACCTCCTCGCTGCGCCGCCAGGCCCAGCTGCGCGCGCTGCGCCCGGACCTGCACCTGCTGGACCTGCGCGGCAACGTCAACACGCGCCTGGCCAAGCTCGACAACGGTGGCTACGACGCCATCGTGCTGGCCGTGGCCGGGCTGGAGCGGCTGGGCCTGGGCAATCGCATCGTGGCGCGCCTGCAGCCGCCGCAGTGGCTGCCGGCACCGGCGCAGGGCGCGGTGGCGGTGGAATGTGATGGCGGCAATGCAGCGCTGATGGCCCTGTTCGCTGGCCTGGACGATGCCGCCACGCGTGCCTGCGTGGAAGCCGAGCGGGCGATGAACCGTGCGCTGCATGGCAGCTGCCACGTGCCGGTGGCGGCCATCGCGCAGTGGCAGGGTGAGGATCTGCATCTGCAGGGCCTGGTCGGCAGCGCCAGCGATGGCCGCGCGGTGCGCGCCGAAGCCGTCGGCCCGGCCGGTAATCCGGAAGCGCTGGGCCAGCAGGTCGCGAAGATGCTGCTGGATGACGGCGCAGGCGAGCTGCTGAACGCCTGAACTGCGCCGTTGTGGAGTCGAGCATGGCTCGACCTCGCTTTTGTAGAGTCGAGCCATGCTCGACTGCATGGCCAACAGCAGTCGAGCATGGCTCGACTCTACAAAAGAAGACGGGCGCCCTCGGCGCCCGTTCTGCTTATTTGAACTTGTAGACCACGTTCATCGTGGTCAGGGTGTCGGTCTTGCGCTTGTCGTCGGCCACGTCGCTGTTGTAACGCGCCTGCCAGCCGGCCTTCAGCGCCAGATGCTCGTTCATGCTCACCGATACACCGAAGTCGTTCTGGCCGAAGGTGTTGTACGAACCCGATTCGACCAGCAGGGTGTTGATCAGGTCGGTGTTGTCGGTCAGCGAATACTTCAGGTCGAACTGGCCCTGGCCGATCAGGCCGGTGCGGGTGCGGTCATCTTCGGTGCTGTGGGTGCGGCTGACACCCGGGCCCAGCAGTGCGTCGAAGGAGAACCGGTCGGTGTTGAACAGGCGGGTACCGTAGCCCAGGCCGAACGAGCTGCGGCGGTCGTAGGTGGCGAAGTCGTCGCGCTCGAAACGCACCTTGGCAAACAGCTGGCGGTGCTCACCCAGCTGCAGCGCGCTGCCGGCACTGCCGGTGTAGCGGTTGGCGGTGGTGTTGTTGCGACGGGTGGTGGTGCCGTCGTCATTGGTTTCGACCACCTTGGAACTGGAGCGCAGGCCGAACAGGTCCATGCTGTGCACCCAGTCGCCATCGGTATACAGCAGGCGCAGGCGGCCGTTGAAGCTTTCGGTGCTGCTGTTGCCGCGCGCCGAGGCGAAGCCCAGTTCGCCGCCGCTGCCGCTCCATGGTGAGGTCATTGCCGCCAGTTCGGAAGCATCCTGCGCATACGCCAGCGGTGCGCACAGCAGCAGGGGGACCAACAGGGACACGCGCAGGGACATCGAGGCTTCTCCGAAGCGGTTAACAACCCGTGATGATACTGGAAGCGCCATGACCGTCAGAATCTGCCCGGGCCGGCGCTTCAGCAGGCGTTGTCGCCACCGCCCATTCAGGGTCGATCGATACGCAGCGTGGGGTCGTTGAAGCGGGAGTAGCGCAGGCGCAGCTGATAGCTGCGGCCATTGGCGCTGCCATTGCGCACGACCTGCCGCGGCAGGCCCTGGTCGTCCACCCAGTACTCCAGGCGCTCGCCGGTCGCGCCGCGCAGGCGGTAGTGGTGGGTGTCCACGCCGTCCACCGTCTGGCGGCCCAGATCTTCGGCCTGCAGGGCCGAAGCGTCGGCACCCTCGGGGAGCGGGCTGCGCCATTGGTCCATCAGCCCGGGCGGGGTCGGCAACTGGCGGATCGCGCCCTGGGCCTGCAGGAACATGGTGTCGCCGATGATCGTCTGCGTTCCGGCCGGGGTCTGCAGCCGGACGCGGTCCGGGGCGACGAAGTCCATGGCGCTGTGCACCGGCTGCTCTGCGCCCAGCACATCCAGTTCGGCGTGGAAGCTGTGCAGGGCGGTCAGGCGCTGGCCGGCATCCAGTACGGCCTGGGCCGGATCGGCTGCCGGAACCGGCGTGGGCGGTGGGGCCAGCGCAGGCGACGCCTGGCCGCTGGGCGCGGCCGCCGGGGCAGGGGCCGGGGCGCGGCCGCACGCCGCCAACAGCAGGCAGGCCAACAGGCAGCCAGGCAAAGACGGGGCAGGCAAGCGGCGCATCGGGTGCTCCGTGGGGCAGGGGGCGACCACGATAGCCCAAAGCCCCCACACAACGCCCGCGACTCGGACATAATCGGGGGTATGGACCGATACGAACGCATCACCGCCCTGCATCGTCTGCTCAAGTCCGCACGCTATCCGGTGACGGTGGCGACCCTGCAGGACAAGCTCGGTTGCTCCCGCGCCACTGTCTACCGCGATCTGGCCTTCCTGCGCGATGCGCTGATGGCCCCGATCGAGGGCGACGGCGAGGCCGGCTTCCGTTATCAAGCCGACGAGAGCGACCGCTTCGAGCTGCCCGGCCTGTGGCTCAGCTCCGAAGAGCTGCACGCCCTGCTGGCCTCGCAGCACCTGCTGGCGCGCACCGGCGGCGGCGTGCTGTCCTCGGTGCTGGCTCCGCTGCAGCAGCGCATCGAAAGCCTGCTGGCGGCCCAGGCCGGTGTCTCCAGCTGGCCGGTGGACCGGGTGCGGGTCATTCCGCACCGTGGCCGCAAGTTCGATGAGGGCAGCTTCCGCACCGTTGCTTCGGCGGTGCTGGAGCGCAAGCAGCTGGCGTTCGAATACCGCGCCCGCTCGACCGACGAACCCACGCGCCGCACCGTCTCGCCGCAGCGCCTGACCCATTACCGCGACAACTGGTACCTGGATGCCTGGGACCACGACCGCGAGGCCCTGCGCAGCTTCGCCGTGGATCGCATCCACAAGGCGCGGGTGGTCGACAACAGTGCCCGCGACGTGGCCGACAACGAGCTGGACGAACAGCTGGGCGCCAGCTACGGCATCTTCTCCGGGGCGCCCAAGGGCTGGGCGACCATCCTGTTCAGTGCCAAGGCCGCGCGCTGGGTGGCCGATGAACATTGGCATTCCAAGCAGCAGGGCCGTTTCCTGCCCGATGGCCGCTACGAACTGAAGCTGCCCTACAGCGTGTCGCGCGAACTGCTGATGGACGTGCTGCACTACGGTTCCGATGCCGAGATCGTCGAGCCGGTGATGCTGCGCGAGCAGGCCAAGGCGCTGCTGGGCCTGGCGCTGACCAACTACGAAAACTCCTGATCCTCCCCCCGAGAGACCCTTTGCCCCCATGAAGAAGACCCTGTTGCTGCCCCTGTTCGCCGCTGCGCTGGCCCTGACCGCCTGCGGCAAGTCCGGCGAACCCTCGCAGAAGCTGGTGGTGGCCGCCACGGCCGTGCCGCATGCCGAGATCCTCGAGGTGGTCAAGCCGATCCTCAAGCAGGAAGGCGTGGATCTGGACGTGCGCGTGTTCAACGACTACGTGCAGCCCAACGACCAGCTGGTGCAGAAGCAGGTGGATGCCAACTACTTCCAGACCGAACCGTACCTGGATGCCTACAACCGCGACCGCAAGACCGACCTGACCAAGGTGATCGGCGTGCACATCGAGCCTTTCGGTGCGTACTCGCGCAAGGTCAAGTCGCTGGCCGAACTGCGTGAAGGCGCCGACGTGGTCATTCCCAACGACCCCAGCAACAACAGCCGCGCGCTGATCCTGCTGCACAAGGCCGGTGTGATCGAGCTGAAGGACCCGAGCAACGCCCTGTCGACCCAGCGCGACATCATCGCCAACCCGAAGAACCTGAAGTTCCGCGAGCTGGATTCGGCCATGCTGCCGCGCGTGCTGGACCAGGTCGACCTGGCCCTGATCAACACCAACTACGCGCTCGATGCCGGCCTGAACCCGACCCAGGATGCACTGGCGATCGAGAGCAAGGATTCGCCGTACGTGAACTTCCTGGTGGCGCGCCCGGACAACAAGGACGACGCCCGCGTGCAGAAGCTGGCCAAGGCGCTGACCAGCCCGCAGGTGAAGGCCTTCATCGAGACCAAGTACAAGGGCGCGGTGCTGCCGGCGTTCTGACCTTCGGGCGCCGCTGCGTTGTCATGTAGAGCCGAGCCCATGCTCGGCTCTGCTTTTTACGGCGTGCCGCCAACAGCAGCCGAGCATGGCTCGGCTCTACAGTTTCAGTCGACGTGGAAGGCCAGGGTGGCGGCCACGGCCTGCTGCCAGCCGGCGTACAGCTTCTCGCGCCGTGCCACGTCCATCCGTGGCTCGAAGCGCCGGTCCAGGCCCCACTGCGCGGCGATCTGTTCGCGGCTTTCCCAGAACCCCACCGCCAGCCCGGCCAGATAGGCCGCCCCCAGCGCCGTGGTTTCGGTCAGCCGTGGCCGCAGCAGCGGCACGCCCAGGATGTCGGCCTGGAACCCGGCCAGGAAGTCGTTGCCGATCGCACCGCCGTCGGCGCGCAGTTCGCTCAGGGCAATGCCCGCATCGGACTGCATCGCATCCAGCACATCGCGGGTCTGGTAGGCCATCGCCTCCAGCGCGGCACGGACGAAGTGCGCCTTGCTGGTGCCACGGGTCAGGCCGAACATCGCCCCGCGCACATCGCTGCGCCAGTAGGGGGCGCCCAGGCCGACGAAGGCCGGCACCAGATAGGCGCCGCCGCTGTCTTCCACCTTTGCCGCCAGCGCCTGGCTGTCACTGGCGCGGTCGATCATGCGCAGCTCGTCGCGCAGCCACTGCACCACCGAGCCGGCGATGAAGATCGAGCCCTCCAGTGCATATTCCACGCGGCCGCCCACGCCCCAGGCGATAGTGGTCAGCAGGCCATTGCGTGAACGCACGGCCTGCGTGCCGGTATGCATCAGCATGAAACAGCCGGTGCCGTAGGTGTTCTTGACCATGCCGGGCTGGAAGCACGCCTGGCCGAACAATGCGGCCTGCTGGTCGCCGGCGATGCCGGCGATGGGAATCGGATGGTCGAAGAAGAACTGCGGCCGGGTGTGGGCATACACCGCGCTGGAATCGCGCACGCTGGGCAGCATCGCGCGCGGGATGTCCAGCAGCGCCAGCAGGTCGTCATCCCAGTCCAGGGTGTGGATGTTGAACAGCAGGGTGCGCGCGGCGTTGCTGTAGTCGGTCACATGCGCCTGGCCGCCGCTCAGGTTCCACACCAGCCAGCTGTCGATGGTGCCGAACAGCAGTTCGCCGCGCTCGGCGCGCTGCTGCGCACCCTCCACGTGGTCCAGGATCCAGCGCACCTTGGTGGCCGAGAAGTACGCATCGATCAGCAGGCCGGTGCGCTCGCGGATCAGCGCTTCGTGGCCGTCGCAGCGCAGTCGCTCGCAGATCGCCTGGCTCTGCCGCGATTGCCAGACGATGGCGTTGTGGATGGGCTGGCCGGTGGCACGGTCCCAGACCACGGTGGTTTCGCGCTGGTTGGTGATGCCCAGTGCGGCGATGTGCCGCGGGTCGATCTGCTCGCGGCTGAGCAGTTCGGTCAGGGTGGCGTAGACGCTGGTGAGGATCTCGCGCGGATCGTGTTCCACCCAGCCCGGTTGCGGGAACAGTTGGCTGAACTCGCGCTGCGCGCTGCCGACGATGTTGCCGCCGCGGTCGAACAGGATCGCGCGCGAGCTGGTGGTGCCCTGGTCGATGGCCAGCACGTAGCGGGGCGTCATGGGGCGTCTCCGGTGGCGACGGGGTTGGTGGGGTCGAGCTTGCTCGACTGCATTTCGTGCCGGTCGAGCAGGCTCGACTCTACCGTTTCTCCATCCACGCCTGCAGCCGCGCGACCTGACCCGTGTCCAGCCGCAGCCCCAGCTTGCTGCGCCGCCACAGCACGTCCTCGGCCGTCTGCGCCCATTCGTGCTGCTGCAGCCAGGCCACCTCGCGCGCATGCAGGCCGGCACCGAAGTCTTCGCCCAGATCGTCCATGCCGTCTGCGCATTCCAGCAGCGCGGCACTGCCGCTGCCGTAGGCTTCGGCCCAGCGCCGGGCCAGGGCCGCAGGCAGCCATGGCGCCAGGGACTGCAGCCGTGCCTGGGCCTGCCCGGCATCGCCCCAGTCACTGCCGGGCAGGGCATCGCCGCCAGCCGTCCAGGCCGGGCCCATGCCTGGCAGGTGGGGGCGCAGCAGGTCCAGCGCTTCCTCGGCCAGCACCCGGTAGGTGGTCAGCTTGCCGCCCAGTACGTGCACGGCCGGCGCACCGTCGTCCTGCAGCTGCAGCCGGTAGTCGCGGCTCAGCTTCGCCGCCTGCGGATCAGGATCGGCCAGCAGCGGGCGCACACCGGCGAACTGCCAGACCACCTGGGCCGGGCTGACCGGCTCGCGCAGGTAGCGGTTGGCCGCCGCGCACAGGTAGTCGATTTCCGATGGCAGCACGCTGCAGCGCGCCGGGTCGCCGCGATAGTCGGTATCGGTGGTTCCCACCAGCAGGTGGTCGTGGGCGAAGGGCAGCAGGAATACCACCCGTCCGTCGGGTTGCTGCAGCAGGCAGGCGCTGTCGTCGGGCCAGCGGCGGCGCAGCACGATGTGGCTGCCCTGCACCAGACGCAGGGCAGGGCCACTGCCGCGGGCCTGCACGCGCTCGAGCAGGCCGCCGGCCCATGGCCCGGCGGCGTTGACCAGCGCACGGGCCTGCACGGCATGTGTCTGGCCATCGGCCGTCTGCAGTGTGGCCCGCCAGTGCCCGTGTGCTCGCTGCAGGTCCACGCAGCGCGTGGCGGTACGGATCAGCGCACCCCGGCGGGCGGCATCCACGGCGTTCAGCACCACCAGCCGGGCATCGTCCACCTGCGCATCGGCGTAGCTGAAGGCCTGCTGCAGGTGCGGGGCCAGCAGCGGCCCCAGCGGGTCGGTGGCCAGCCGCAGCGAACGCGAAGCCGGGAAGGCGGGCCCGCGCCGGCCCAGATGGTCGTACAGCCACAGGCCCAGGCGCAGCATCCAGCGGGGGCGCAGGTGCGGCTCCCAGGGCAGTACGAAGCGCAGCGGGCGGACCAGGAACGGCGCCTGGCGGCGCACGGTTTCGCGCTCGCCCAGGGCTTTGCGGACCAGGCCGAATTCGCCGTGTTCCAGGTAGCGCAGGCCGCCGTGGATCAACTTGCTGCTGGCGCTGGAGGTATGTGCGGCCAGGTCGTGCTGTTCGCACAGCAGCACGCGCAGGCCGCGGCCGCTGGCATCGCGCGCGATACCCGCGCCGTTGATGCCGCCGCCGATCACCAGCAGGTCGTATTCGTGCATGGCGTCCCCCCCAACCGTCGGTAGAGTCGAGCTTGCTCGACTGCCCTGAAAAGCAGTCGAGCAAGCTCGACTCTACAGAAGGCAGTCGAGCATGGCTCGACTCTACAAAACAACGACGGGCCCCGCAGGGCCCGTCGTTTCAACACGGTGGAGCAGGCAACCGCTTAGAAGCGGGCACCGATACCGAAGCCCACGGTCCACGGGTCCAGCTTGGCTTCGCCCACCTTCTGGCCGGCAACCTTCAAGTCCGGGCGCGAGTGCATGTAGCGGGCATCGGCGCGGGCGAACCAGGTGGAGTTGATGTTCATGTCCACGCCAACCGTACCGATGGCACCCTTGGCATCCTTCAGGCGGATGTCATCGCCGCCGGCGAAGTTCTCATTGCTGAAGGCCGACTGGAAGTAACCCACGCCCACGAACGGTCGGAACACGTTGTCGGCCTGGCCGAAGTGGTACTGGCCGCTCAGCGCGACCGGCTGCTGCTCGACACTGCCCAGGCGGGCATTGCCCGGACCCTTCACGCGGTGGTCGAACTTGTCGGCAGCGCCCCACAGTTCAACGGCCCAGTTGTCGTTGACGTAGTAGCTGAAGCTGACGGTCGGCGCCGGGCCGCCATCAACCTTCTTGATGCCGTCGATGGGATCATTCTTCGGCTGCAGCAGCGACACGCCGCCAACC
This sequence comes from Stenotrophomonas maltophilia, assembly GCF_047782825.1. Lineage (GTDB taxonomy): Bacteria > Pseudomonadota > Gammaproteobacteria > Xanthomonadales > Xanthomonadaceae > Stenotrophomonas. The sequence goes on from NZ_CP180589.1 coordinate 3,906,231, forward strand.
ACGGCAAAATGCTTGCCCGAGGCGGTGTCGGTGCTGCTGCCGTCCTGCGCGAAGGCAGCAGGTGCGAAGGCAGCGGAGGTCAGCAGGGCAAGGCTGAGGATACGGATGGAGCGCATGGGGGGAATCTCCTGTCGTTTCTTGTTTTGGGCCCCCGGTTGCGGGGCGAGCTCACCGTAGTCGCCTCAACATGAATCGAATCCGACGCGCGTTAAAAATTAGTTCTCCTTGTTCAGCAGGCAGCGCGGAAACGCTGTTTTCATGGGCTTTTCGTCGTATGCCGACATTCATGCTGTTGGAGATGCCGTGAGTATCGATTCGTTGTGCATCGGCCTGCCCGCGCAGGTGAATGCGAATTGCAGGGTGTTGCTGCTGGGCTCGATGCCGGGCGTTGCATCGCTGCAGGAGCAGCAGTACTACGCACACCCGCGCAATCGTTTCTGGCCCCTGCTGGGTGACCTGTGTGGTTTCGATCCCGGCCTGCCCTATGCGGCACGGCTGCGCGCGCTGGGCGATGCCGGCGTTGGCCTGTGGGATGTGATCGGCCAGTGCCAGCGGCGCGGCAGCCTGGATGCCGACATCGTGCGCGGATCGGAGGTCGCCAATGCGCTGCCTGCACTTATCGCCGGTCTGCCGGCGCTACGCCTGGTGGCCTGCAACGGTGGCGCGGCGTGGCAGGCGCTGCAGCGCTGGGTTGTACCGGATCTGGCGGCAGCGCCGGCGCTGCTCGCACTGCCGTCCACCAGCCCGGCCAATGCCGCGTGGTCCCTGCCGCGGCTGCGCCAGGCCTGGCAGCCGGTGGCCGACGCACTGGCGACATGAAGCGGACATCAGCGGGACAATACGCTACCCACTGGAAGTGCCTGCAGGCCCGTGGCAACAGCGTGTCCCGGCAGCGTGCGTACTGAAAACAGCTGTAACGGTTGGCGCTGGACCCCGCTGGCCGCACAATAGACGTTTCCCTACACCAGATTGCCGGAGTTATCCCCATGGCCGAAATCAAGGAAGCACTTGTCCCCGATATCGGTGACTACAGCGATATCCCGGTAATCGAGGTGCTTGTCGCCGTCGGCGACACGGTCAAGAAGGACCAGGGCCTGGTGACGCTGGAAAGCGACAAGGCGACCATGGAAGTACCGTCCTCGGTGGCTGGCGTGGTCAAGGAACTCAAGGTCAAGGTCGGCGACAACCTGTCCGAGGGCAAGGTCGTGGCGCTGATCGAAGTGGCCGAAGGCGAAGCCGCCACGCCGGCCGCTGCTGCCCCGGCACCGGCCAAGGCCGCCGCCCCGGCCGCCGCCACCCAGAGCGCTCCGGCCCCGGCCGCTGCAGCGCCGGCCGCTCCGGCCGCCAGCGGCGGTGCCGTGGAAGCCCTGGTGCCGGACATCGGCGATTACACCGACATCCCGGTCATCGAAGTGCTGGTCGCCGTGGGCGACACGGTCAAGAAGGACCAGGGCCTGGTCACGCTGGAAAGCGACAAGGCCACCATGGAAGTACCGTCCTCGGTCGCTGGCGTGGTCAAGGAACTGAAGGTCAAGGTCGGCGACAACCTGTCGCAGGGTGCCGTGGTTGCCATCATCGAGGCCGAGGGCGCTGCTGCGCCGGCCCCGACCAAGGCCGCTGCTGCCGCCGCCCCGGCCGCTGCCGAGACCGCCACCAAGGTCGAGCCGGTCGCCGTTCCGGCGCAGCCGGACAAGCTGGCTGCCCGCGAGATCGCCTCGGCCGGTACCCCGGCCAGCCCGCCGGTGCAGTTCAACGCCGATGGCGTGCTGCCGGCCAAGGTGCCGTACGCCACCCCGGCCGTGCGCGTGTTCGCCCGCGAACTGGGCGTGGACCTGCTGCAGATCAGCGGCACCGAAAAGGGCGGCCGCATCACCAAGGGTGACGTGCAGAAGTTCGTCAAGGCCGCACTCAGCGGTGGCGTGCCGGCCGCTGCCGGTGCTGCCGTCGCCGCCGGCGGTGGCCTGAACCTGCTGCCGTGGCCGAAGGTCGACTTCAGCAAGTTCGGCGAAACCGAAGTGCAGCCGCTGTCGCGCATCAAGAAGATTTCCGGTGCGAACCTGGCCCGCAACTGGGCGATGATCCCGCACGTCACCCAGTTCGAGCAGGCCGACATCACCGACCTGGAAGGCCTGCGCGTGGCGCTGAACAAGGAGAACGAGAAGGCCGGCATCAAGCTGACCATGCTCGCCTTCCTGATCAAGGCCAGTGCCGCGGCGCTGAAGAAGTTCCCGGAATTCAACGCCTCGCTCGATGCCAGCGGTGAAAACCTGACCCTGAAGAAGTACTTCCACATCGGCTTCGCCGCCGATACGCCGAACGGCCTGGTCGTGCCGGTCATCCGCGACGTGGACAAGAAGGGCGTGGTGCAGATCGCGCAGGAAACCACCGAGCTGGCCAAGAAGGCCCGCGACGGCAAGCTGGGCCCGGCCGACATGAGCGGCGGCTGCTTCTCGATCAGCTCGCTGGGTGGCATCGGTGGCACCGCGTTCACCCCGATCGTCAATGCACCGGAAGTGGCCATCCTGGGCGTGTCCAAGTCCGCCATCCAGCCGGTCTGGAACGGCAAGGAATTCGCACCGAAGCTGATGCTGCCGTTGTCGCTGAGCTACGACCACCGCGTCATCGATGGCGCCTTGGCCGCACGCTTCACCACGTACCTGTCGCAGGTACTGGCCGACATGCGCCGCGTGCTGCTGTAAGGCACCGCTTCGCCCCCCACCGTGCGGCCGCAGCCCCTGGCGCGGCCGCGTGAACAGATGCAGTGACAGCCCGCCGGCCACGCCGGCCGGGCACGAGGAAAACCACCATGGCCACGATTGAAGTCAAGGTTCCCGACATCGGCGATTACAGCGATGTGCCGGTGATCGAAGTATTGGTCGCCGTCGGCGATACGGTGAAGAAGGACCAGGGTCTGGTGACCCTGGAATCGGACAAGGCCACCCTGGAAGTGCCGTCCTCGGCCGCCGGCGTGGTCAAGGAAATCAGGGTCAAGCTGGGTGACACCCTCTCCGAAGGCGCCGTGGTCGTGGTGCTGGACGCTGAAGGTGCCGCTGAAGCCCCGGCCAAGGCCGCTGCGCCGGCCCCGGCGGCCCCGGCGGCAGCCGCCCCGGCCAGCAAGCCGCCGGTGACCCCGTCGCACCGCGCCCCGGCCGAGCCGGCGGCACCGAAGCCGGCGCTGTCCAGCGGCAAGCCGGCCGACATCGAATGCGAAATGGTCGTGCTGGGCTCGGGCCCGGGCGGCTACACCGCTGCCTTCCGCGCTGCCGACGTCGGCCTGGACACCGTGCTGGTCGAGCGTTACGCCAGCCTCGGCGGCGTCTGCCTCAACGTGGGCTGCATTCCGTCCAAGGCCCTGCTGCACGCCGCAGCGGTCATCGACGAAGTGGCCCATGCCGGTGATTTCGGCGTCGAATTCGGCAAGCCGACTATCACCCTGGACAAGCTGCGCCAGTACAAGGAAAAGGTCGTCAACCAGCTGACCAAGGGCCTGGCCGGCATGGCCAAGCAGCGCAAGGTCCGCAGCGTGCAGGGCGTCGGCAAGTTCGTGTCGGCCAATGAACTGGAAATCACCGCGGCTGACGGCAGCACCCAGCTGCTGCGTTTCCAGAAGTGCATCATCGCCGCCGGTTCGCAGGCGGTGAAGCTGCCGAACTTCCCGTGGGACGACAAGCGCGTAATGGATTCCACCGACGCGCTGGAGCTGGCCGAAGTGCCGGGCTCGCTGCTGGTCGTCGGCGGCGGCATCATCGGCCTGGAAATGGCCACCGTGTATGGCGCGCTGGGCAGCAAGGTTACCGTGGTCGAGTTCATGGACCAGCTGATGCCGGGCGCCGACAAGGATCTGGTCAAGCCGCTGGCCGACCGCCTGAAGAAGCAGGGCATCGACGTCCACCTGAAGACCAAGGCGTCGGGCGTCACCGCCGATGCCAAGGGCATCACCGTGACCTTCGAAGCCGCCGAGGAAGGCCAGACGCCGGCCCTGGCGCAGGGCACCTTCGACCGCGTGCTGGTGGCCGTGGGCCGCTCGCCGAACGGCAGGAAGATCGATGCCGAGAAGGCCGGCGTGCAGGTCACCGATCGCGGCTTCATTCCGGTCGACCGGCAGATGCGCACCAACGTGCCGCACATCTTTGCCATCGGCGACATCGTCGGCAACCCGATGCTGGCCCACAAAGCCACGCACGAGGGCAAGCTGGCAGCCGAAGTGGCTGCCGGGCACAAGAAGGAGTGGGTGGCCCGCGTGATTCCGTCGGTGGCCTACACCAACCCGGAAATCGCCTGGGTCGGTGTCACCGAGACCGAAGCCAAGGCCAAGGGCCTGAAGGTTGGCGTGGCCAAGTTCCCGTGGGCCGCCAGCGGCCGCGCGATCGGCATCGGTCGTACCGAGGGCTTCACCAAGCTGATCTTCGACGAAGAGACCCACCGCATCATCGGTGGTGCCATCGTCGGTGTGCACGCCGGTGACCTGCTGGCCGAAATCGGCCTGGCCATCGAAATGGGTGCCGAAGCCGAAGACATCGGCCACACCATCCATGCCCACCCGACGCTGAGCGAGTCGGTGGCGATGGCCTCGGAAATCTACGACGGCACCATCACCGATCTGTACATGCCGAAGAAGAAATAACGCGCCTGCGCGTTGCACACGAAAAACCCGGCGAAAGCCGGGTTTTTTTGTGCCCGCAGCACGCGTGGCGGAACGAAAAACGCGGCGCCGGTTGCCCGGGCGCCGCGTTGGAGAGAGTGCGCGGAAACGCTTAGAAGCTGACGCTGATACCGGCCACCGGGCCCTTGAATTCCTGCTTCAGGCCGATGGTACCGTCGCTGCCCTTCTGGTCCACGTCCAGCTTGAACCAGTCGTAGCCGGCGAACACGCCGAAGTTGTCGGTGAAGCGGTAATCGACGATGGCATTGGCGCGGCTCAGGTCGCCCTTGTAGTCGTCGAAGCTGCCCCAGCGGGTATTCAGGTACTGGCCCTGCAGGGTGATCATCCACTTTTCCGACGGGGTGAAGCTCAGTCGTGCGCCGACCACCGGCGCCACGCCATCGGCCTTCTCGTCCAGGAAGCGGCCTTCGTACACGGTGCCCAGATCGGCGTAGCCCTTGGTGCTGACCTTGGCGTATTCGGCACCCAGCTGCAGGCCCAGATCGAACTTCTCGGTGTCCACCACCGAGTAGTCGTACACCAGGCTGGCCACCTGGTACTTCAGCTCGCCCTTGACGAAGCTGCCGGCCGGCACGTTCACATCACCGAAGGTGATGTCCTGGCCCAGCGTCTCGCGGCGGTCCTTGTCGTACTTGAAGTAGTTGAACAGCAGGCGCTGGCGGTTGCTGATGCGGAACATGCCGTCGATGCGCGGCTCCCATTCCTTGCCACCCAGCTTGAAGTCCTCGGAGAAGCCGACATCCTGGCCGGCGACGTTGGTCTGGCCGCGCAGGGTGTTGTCCGAATCGATGTTCATCGCACCCAGGCGCAGGGCGAAGCGGTCATCGCCATCGGCGGCGTGGGCGGCCGTGGCGAACGAGGCGCCAGCGGCGATCAGCGACAGGGCGAGCAGGGTGGGTACGGAGCGCATCGAGGAGTCCTTGCAGTGGTTCATTCGGGATGAAGGCCACTGTGCCGGACGCGCTCGTCCACCATGCGTGAAAGTATGGTCCACGCGATGTGGACGGTTCAGCGCTGTCACGCCCCTGAAAAGAACGCGCCCCCGAAGAGAAGGCCCCGCGAAAAGAAGATGGCCCCGGAGCGGACTACGGGGCCATCCTGGGACCTGCGGGGCGAAGCGTCGACGAGGTTGCTGCAGGCAGGTCGACAGGTAGGACCCGGCCCATCCGGGAAAGTTCCGCAGCCTGCGACCAAAGTTGAATGCGCTGCGCTGCAACATCATGCGGACGCCATTGTCCCCCCGGTGGTACGTAAAAATCCTGCCGATTCGGCAACTTGCGGCTCCCGGGATGAACAGGCACAGGTTGTCTCGCAAATTGTCCCATTGCTATAATTTGGCGGCTCGATGAGGCACCCCTGCTGTAGCGGCCTCAGTCATCCACTTGTAACCACGCGGGACGTCCTGTGCTGAACTCCGTTGAAACGGGTCGGCGACTGATGCTGCGCGCCGCGGTCTACCCGCTGGCCGCAGTGGCTGTCCTGGCTCTGGCCTTCCTTCTGGCAGGGCCGAAGTACGCCCTCGGCGCCCTGCTTTCCGGTGTCGCGGTTTCCGCCGGTGGCTGGGTGGCGGCACGGATGGCGCTGGGTGGGGGGGCTCTGGCCGCGGGATCGGCCATGGCACGCCTGATCATCGCCATCGTGGCGAAGTGGGCAGTCGTTTTCGGCGTCCTGCTGGCGGGGTTCCTGGTCTTCAAGCTGCCTGCATTGGCGCTGCTGGCCGGTATCTTCGTCGGACTGACGTTCCAGGTCCTGGCTCTGGCCAGGCGTTGACAGAATTCAATTAACTAAGGTTCCGGACACATGGCGGGCGAGGCTCTAACCCCTACCAGCTACATCCAGCATCACCTGCAGAACCTGACCGCACCGGTCGGCAAGGGCGAAGGGATGTTCTGGCATATCCACGTCGATACCTTCCTGACTGCCGTCCTGATGGGCCTGGTGATCGTGGTCGCGTTCTGGCTGGGTACCCGCAAGGCCACCGCCGGCGTGCCGGGCAAGTGGCAGGCCTTCGTGGAAATCTGCCTGGAGTTCGTTGACCGCCAGGCCAAGGACACCTACCACGGCAAGAGCAAGCTGGTCACGCCGATCGCCATCACCATCTTCTTCTGGATTCTGCTGATGAATCTGCTGAAGATGATCCCGGCCGATTTCATCGCCAAGCCGCTGGAAATGGCCGGTATCCACTACTGGAAGCCGGTGCCGACCGCTGACGTCAACGCCACCCTGGGCATGGCCTTCAGCGTGTTCTTCCTGATGCTGTTCTTCGCCCTGCGTGCGAAGGGCCTGGGCGGTTTCATCAAGGAATTCCTGACGGCGCCGTTCGGCAAGTGGATGATGCCGTTCAACCTGATCCTCAACATCGTCGAGTGGCTGAGTAAGCCGATCTCGCTGGCGATGCGACTGTTCGGCAACATGTTCGGCGGCGAAATCGTGTTCCTGCTGATCTGGGTGCTGGGTGGTGCCGGTTTCTTCGGTGCCATTGCCGGTGGTGCGTTCGGCCTTGGCTGGATGCTGTTCCACCTGCTGGTGATCCCGCTGCAGGCCTTCATCTTCATGATGCTGTCGATCGTGTACCTGAGCCTGTCGGAAGACGCTCACTAAAGTTCCAAGCTTCAACGCGTTTCAACCTTCATCCGTTTCATCACCCTTAGCAACTTAAGTTCCTGGAGATAACCATGTACTTCGCCGTCCTGACCAACTTCGCGCAGATTCAGAGCTCCACCGCCCTTGCCGTCGGCATCATGATCGGCCTGGCCGCGCTGGGCGCCGGTCTGGGTCTGGCCATCATGGCTGGTAAGTTCCTGGAGTCGGCCGCTCGCCAGCCGGAACTGATCCCGGTCCTGCAGGTCCGCATGTTCATCACCGCCGGCCTGATCGACGCCGCGTTCATCATCTCGGTCGCCGTCGGCCTGCTGCTGGCCTTCGCCAACCCGCTGTCGGCTGCCTTCGCTGGCGCCGTCACCAAGGCTCTGGCCGGCTGATACAGCGGTTTGAGACGACCGGGTGCTGATGCACCCGGTTTCGGATGAAGGCCGGATGCGCCGCTTCGGCGGCGCGTCCACCCCGAAACCAGCGATCGAGCTAACCATGAATATCAATTTCACCCTTCTTGCGCAGGCGCTCGCCTTCGCTGGTCTGATCTGGATCATCGCGACCAAGATCTGGCCGCCGCTGATGAACGCGATCGAAGAGCGCCAGCAGAAGATTGCTGAAGGCCTCGCTGCTGCCGACCGCAGCCAGAAAGATCTGGCCCAGGCGCAGGAGAAGGTCAACGAAGCACTGAAGGAAGCACGCACCAAGGCCAACGAGATCATCGACCAGGCCCACGCGCGTGCCAACCAGATCGTTGATGCTGCCCGTAACGAAGCGATCACCGAAGCCACCCGTCAGAAGGAACTGGCCCAGGCTGAGATCGACGCCGCCGCCAACCGTGCCCGTGAAGATCTGCGCAAGCAGGTGTCCGCGCTGGCCGTGACCGGTGCCGAAAAGCTGCTCAAGCGCGAAATCGACGCCAACGCCCACAAGGCGCTGCTCGACGAGCTGGCCTCGGAGATCTAAGGATGAGCCAGGCCCTCACGCTTGCCCGCCCGTACGCCCGCGCCGCCTTCGCGACCGCGCGCGACGAAGGCACGTTCGCGCCGTGGTCGGACGCCCTGGCGTTCTCCGCCCACGTCGCCGCCGACCCGCGCGTGGCGGCCCTGCTCGCCAACCCGGAGCTGGGTCGCGACGACGCCGTCGCACTGCTGGCGCCGGAAACCCACGGTGAGACCTACTCGCGTTTCCTCGCCGTGCTGGCCGAATCGCATCGTCTGCCGCTGCTGCCGGAAATCGCCGGCATGTTCGACGCCCTGCGCGCCGAAGCCGAGCACGTGGTCAAGGCCACGGTAACCTCGGCGGCCGAGCTGTCGGCCGGTGAGCTGGACGCGATCAAGGTCGCGCTGCGCAAGCGCTTCAACCGCGAGGTCGACGTGACCACCGCGGTCGATGCCTCGCTGATCGGCGGTGCCGTCATCGACGCCGGCGACGTGGTCATCGATGGTTCGCTGAAGGGCAAGCTGGCCCGTCTGCAGACCGCGCTCGCTAACTGAATTCATTTAACGTCCGGCCCCGCTGCCGGCACTAGGACTTGACGATGGCAACCACGCTCAACCCCTCCGAAATCAGCGAACTGATCAAGAACCGCATCGAGAAGGTCAAGCTGGCCGCGGAATCGCGCAACGAAGGCACCGTGACCAGCGTGTCCGACGGCATCGTGCGCATCTTCGGTCTGGCCGACGTGATGCAGGGCGAAATGATCGAACTGCCGAACAACACCTTCGCCCTGGCCCTGAACCTGGAGCGCGACTCGGTCGGCGCCGTGGTCCTGGGTGACTACGAGCACCTGCGCGAAGGCGACGTCGCCAAGACCACCGGCCGCATCCTGGAAGTGCCGGTCGGTCCGGAACTGCTGGGCCGCGTCGTGAACGCGCTCGGCGAGCCGATCGACGGCAAGGGCCCGCTGGGCACCGACCTGACCGCTCCGGTGGAGCGCGTTGCTCCGGGCGTGATCTGGCGCAAGTCGGTCGACCAGCCGGTGCAGACCGGTTACAAGTCGGTCGACTCGATGATCCCGATCGGCCGAGGCCAGCGCGAGCTGATCATCGGCGACCGCCAGACCGGCAAGACCGCGATGGCCATCGATGCGGTGATCAACCAGAAGGGCACCGGCATCAAGTGCGTGTACGTTGCGATCGGCCAGAAGGCTTCGACCATCGCCAACATCGTGCGCAAGCTGGAAGAGAACGGCGCCCTGGCCCACACCGTCGTGGTTGCTGCCACCGCATCCGAATCGGCTGCCATGCAGTACATCAGCGCCTACTCGGGCTGCACCATGGGTGAGTACTTCATGGACCGCGGCGAAGACGCGCTGATCGTGTACGACGATCTGTCCAAGCAGGCCGTGGCCTACCGCCAGATCTCGCTGCTGCTGAAGCGCCCGCCGGGCCGTGAAGCCTACCCGGGTGACGTGTTCTACCTGCACTCCCGTCTGCTCGAGCGCGCTGCCCGCGTGTCCGAGGAATACGTCGAGAAGTTCACCGAAGGCAAGGTCACCGGCAAGACCGGTTCGCTGACCGCGCTGCCGATCATCGAAACCCAGGCCGGCGACGTGTCCGCCTTCGTTCCGACCAACGTGATCTCGATCACCGACGGCCAGATCTTCCTGGAAACCGACCTGTTCAACGCCGGCATCCGCCCGGCCGTGAACGCCGGTATCTCGGTGTCGCGCGTCGGTGGCTCGGCCCAGACCAAGATCATCAAGAAGCTGTCGGGCGGCATCCGTATCTCGCTGGCCCAGTACCGTGAGCTGGCTGCGTTCGCGCAGTTCGCCTCGGACCTGGACGAAGCGACCCGCAAGCAGCTGGAGCGTGGCCAGCGCGTCACCGAGTTGATGAAGCAGAAGCAGTACGCGCCGATGTCGATCGCCAACCAGGCGCTGTCGATCTACGCCGTCAACGAGGGTTACCTCGACGACGTGCCGGTCAACAAGCTGCTGGCGTTCGAAGAAGGCCTGCACGCCCACTTCGCCAACACCCAGGGCGAACTGATCGGCAAGGTCAACGCCACCGGCGGTTGGGACAACGACATCGAAGGTGCCTTCAAGAAGGGCATCGCCGAGTTCAAGACCACCGGCAGCTGGTAAGACGAACGTGTGGCGGGGCCTGGCCCCGCTACACCGTTGAATGCAGCGGGGCATCGCCCCGCTCTACGGGAATCAAAGATGGCAAGCGGACGCGAAATCAAAACCAAGATCAAGAGCGTGCAGAACACCCGCAAGGTGACGCGCGCCCTGGAAATGGTCTCGGCCTCCAAGATCCGCAAGGCGCAGGATCGGATGAAGACCTCGCGTCCGTACGCGCAGGCGATGAAGCAGGTGATCGGCCACCTGGCCCAGGCCAGCACCGATTACCAGCATCCGTTCCTGGTCGAGCGCGAGCAGGTCAAGCGGGTCGGGTTCATCGTGATCTCCTCCGATCGCGGCCTGGCCGGCGGCCTGAACAACAACCTGTTCCGCAAGATGCTGGGCGAAGCCAAGGCATGGCAGGACAAGGGTGCTGAAGTGGACCTGGTGACCATCGGCCAGAAGGCATCGACCTTCTTCCGCCGCGTGAAGGTCAACATGGTCGGCAGCGTGACCCACATCGGCGACGTGCCGAAGCTGGAATCGCTGATCGGTGTGATCAAGGTCATGCTCGACGCCTTCACCGAAGGCAAGGTCGACCGCGTGTACCTGGTCTACAACCGCTTCGTGAACACCATGACGCAGAAGGCCAGCTTCGATCAGCTGCTGCCGCTGCCGCCGGCTGAGAAGCAGGTCGCTCACCACGACTGGGACTACCTGTACGAGCCCGATGCCGCGACCGTGCTGGAGCACGTGATGACGCGTTACATCGAGTCGCTGGTGTACCAGGCACTGCTGGAAAACGTCGCCTCCGAGCATGCCGCACGCATGGTTGCGATGAAGGCGGCGAGCGACAACGCCAACAAGCTGATCGGTACCCTCCAGCTCGTCTACAACAAGGCGCGCCAGGCAGCGATCACCCAGGAAATCTCCGAAATCGTCGGCGGCGCGGCAGCAGTCTGACCGCGTTCGTTCAAAGCACACATTTAGAGGATGCAGCAATGAGTCAGGGCAAGATCGTTCAGATCATCGGCGCGGTCGTCGACGTCGAATTCCCGCGTGAGTCGGTGCCGAAGGTGTACGACGCACTGAAGGTGGAAAACACCGAAATCACCCTCGAAGTCCAGCAGCAGCTGGGTGACGGCGTGGTGCGCACCATCGCCCTCGGTTCCACCGACGGCCTGAAGCGCAACCTGGTGGCCGTCAACACCGACCGCGGCATCTCCGTGCCGGTGGGCGCTGGCACCCTGGGCCGCATCATGGACGTGCTGGGCCGTCCGATCGACGAAGCCGGCCCGGTGGCCGCCAGCGACAGCTGGGAAATCCACCGTGCGGCCCCGTCGTACGAAGACCAGTCCCCGGCCACCGAGCTGCTGGAAACCGGCATCAAGGTCATCGACCTGATGTGCCCGTTCGCCAAGGGCGGCAAGGTCGGCCTGTTCGGCGGCGCCGGCGTCGGCAAGACCGTCAACATGATGGAACTGATCAACAACATCGCCAAGGCGCACAGCGGTCTGTCCGTGTTCGCCGGTGTGGGTGAGCGTACCCGTGAGGGCAACGACTTCTACCACGAAATGAAGGACTCCAACGTCCTGGACAAGGTGGCGATGGTGTACGGCCAGATGAACGAGCCGCCGGGCAACCGTCTGCGCGTCGCCCTGACCGGCCTGACCATGGCCGAGTACTTCCGCGACGAGAAGGACGAGAACGGCAAGGGTAAGGACGTCCTGCTGTTCGTCGACAACATCTACCGCTACACCCTGGCCGGTACCGAAGTGTCGGCACTGCTGGGTCGTATGCCGTCCGCCGTGGGTTACCAGCCGACCCTGGCCGAGGAAATGGGCGTCCTGCAGGAACGCATCACCTCGACCAAGAACGGTTCGATCACCTCGATCCAGGCCGTCTACGTTCCCGCGGATGACTTGACCGATCCGTCGCCGGCGACCACCTTCGCCCACCTGGACTCGACCGTCACCCTGTCGCGTTCGATCGCCTCGCTGGGTATCTACCCGGCCGTCGATCCGCTGGACTCCACCAGCCGCCAGATGGACCCGCTGGTCATCGGCCACGAGCACTACGACACCGCCCAGCGCGTCCAGCAGACCCTGCAGAAGTACAAGGAGCTGAAGGACATCATCGCCATCCTGGGCATGGACGAACTGTCCGAAGAAGACAAGCAGGCCGTGTCGCGCGCCCGCAAGATCGAGCGCTTCTTCAGCCAGCCGTTCCACGTGGCCGAAGTGTTCACCGGCTCGCCGGGCAAGTACGTGTCGCTGAAGGACACCATCCGTGGCTTCAAGGCCATCGTCGATGGCGAGTACGACCACCTGCCGGAGCAGGCGTTCTACATGGTCGGCAGCATCGAAGAAGCGGTCGAGAAGGCCAAGAAGATGGCTGAGAAGGCCTGATCATGAGCACCATCCGTTGCGACATCGTCAGCGCCGAGCAGGAAATCTTCCGTGGTGAAGCGACTCTGGTCGTGGCTACGGGTGAGCTCGGCGAACTGGGCATCGCGCCCAAACACGCACCGCTGATCACCCGCCTGAAGCCGGGCAAGGTGGTGGTGACCACGCCGAACGGCGAGCAGCTGGATTTCGCCATCTCCGGCGGCATCCTGGAAGTGCAGCCGCAGGTGGTGACCGTGCTGGCCGACACCGCCATCCGCGCGCAGGATATCGATGAAGCCTCGGTCCGCAAGGCCAAGGAAGAAGCCGAGCGCATCCTGGCCAACCGTGGTGAAGCCATGGAAATTGCCGAAGCCCAGCAGAAGCTGGCCGAGGCCGTGGTGCAGCTGCAGGCGCTGGAGCGCCTGCGCAAGACCCTCAAGCACTGAGGTTCGCGCCGCATCCGCAGAAACGCCGGCCTCGTGCCGGCGTTTTTGTTTGTGCCGTCAGCGATACACCACGTAGCGCATCAGCAGGAACGACACGCCGGCCAGCGCACCTTCCACCAGCGGCTTGGCCAGCCACGCGTACTGCAGGCCCAGGGCATGGTCGGCGGCGGCGACCAGCAACGTGCTGGCCGCAGTCAGCAGCAGCCACAGCGGCAGGAAGCGGGCGAAGCGGCGCCAGCCCAGGCGCTGGCGGCCCTGGGCGTCGGCAAAGGTGATCCGGCCGTTCAACCAGAAGCCCAGCAGCATGCCGGCCACGCGCCCGGCGATGTTGCCCGGTACCACCGGCAGGCCCGCCGCCGTGGCGGCGACGAACACCAGCCAGTCCAGCAGCAGCTGCAACAGGCCGATGACGATGTAGGCGCTTCCTTGGCGGAGCAGGCTCATGGCGGCAATGAAGGCGGGCAGGCCGCCATGTTAACGGCCGACGCTCTAGAATCACCGGCAACGAACCACGGACCGTTCCCCATGACCCAACCCCTGCACGTCATCATCCTGGCCGCCGGCGCCGGCAAGCGCATGAAATCGGTACTACCGAAGGTGCTGCAGCCGATCGCCGGCCAGCCGATGCTGGCGCACGTGATCGCAGCGGCGCGGGAACTGCAGCCGAGCGCCATCCACGTGGTGTACGGGCATGGTGGTGAAGCGGTCCGCCGGTATTTTGCCGACCAGCCGGACCTGCTATGGGCCGAACAGGCGCAGCAGCAGGGCACCGGCCACGCAGTGGCCCAGGCCATGCCGGAAGTGCCCGATGCCGCGCAGGTGCTGGTGCTGTACGGCGATGTGCCGCTCATCCGCGCGCAGACCCTGCGCGACCTGCTGGCCCAGCCGGGCCGGCTGGCGGTGCTGGTGGCCGAGGTTGAAGACCCCACCGGCTACGGTCGCGTGCTGCGCGATGCCGAAGGCCGGGTCGGCTCGATCGTCGAGCAGAAGGATGCCAACGATGACCAGCTGCGCGTGCGCACCATCAACACCGGCATCATCGCCGCCGAATCGACCGCGCTGCGCCGCTGGCTGTCGCAGCTGTCCAACAGCAACGCGCAGGGCGAGTACTACCTGACCGATGTGTTCGCCTTCGCCGCGCACGAGTACACCCCGGCCGAAATGGCGCTGGTGTCCGACGCGCAGGAAGCCGAAGGCGCGAACGATCCCTGGCAGCTGTCGCAGCTGGAACGCGCCTGGCAGCGCCGCGCGGTGCGTGCGCTGTGCGCGCAGGGTGCGCGCGTGCGTGATCCGGCGCGGCTGGATATCCGTGGCACGGTCACCGTCGGCAGCGACGTGCTGATCGATGTCGATGTCGTGCTGGAAGGCCATATCGTGCTTGGCGATGGCGTCACCGTGGGTCCGTTCAATCGCCTGAAGGACGTCACCCTGGGGCCGGGCACCGAAGTGCGCGCGCACTGCGATCTGGAAGGGGTGGTGACCGAAGGCGCCGCGCAGATCGGCCCGTTCGCGCGCCTGCGCCCGGGCACCGTGCTGGCCGATGGCGTGCACGTGGGCAACTTCGTGGAAACCAAGAAGGTCACCCTGGGCGTGGGCAGCAAGGCCAACCACCTCACCTACCTGGGCGATGCGGTGATCGGCAGCAAGGTCAACATCGGTGCCGGCACCATCACCTGCAACTACGACGGGGTGAACAAGTCGACAACGACCATCGGTGACCACGCCTTCATCGGCTCCAACAGCGCCCTGGTGGCGCCGGTGGTGATCGGCGAAGGCGCGACCATCGCGGCCGGCTCGGTCATCACCCGCAACGCACCGGACGGCAAGCTGACGCTGGCCCGTGCCCGGCAGGAAACCATCGATGGCTGGCACCGACCGGTCAAGAAGTCCTGAGCCGCGGCTGGCACGCGCCGATGAACTCGGCGTGCTGCCGGCCATCGAACAGCGTGCGGGCGAACTGCTGCGTGGGCATCCGGCATATCCGGTTTTTGCCGGGCATGGCCTGGATCAGGCCAGCCTGAGCGCAGGCCTGCAACGCGGGCAGCTGTGGGTGGTGGAGGCGCCAGACGGTGCCATTGCCGGCTATCTGCTGGGCGGCCGTCTTGATGATGCATTCCACATCCTGCAGATGGACGTGGACCCGGCGCACGCGCGACGTGGGCACGGCCGGGCACTGCTGCGGCATGCATTGGCCGAGGCCCGGGCGAGTGGGCTGTCCGCGGCGGTACTGACCACGCTGTCCGATGTGCCGTGGAATGCGGACTTCTATGCCAGCGAGGGGTTTGTGGTGGTGCCGCCCCCGCACTGGAGCACCGGCCTGCGGGCGGTGATGGCCGAAGAAGCCGCGCTGGGTTTCCCGATGCACCTGCGGGTGGCGATGCGGTGTGTCGGGTAGCGGCCGACCTCGGGCGGCCTATCCACGCATGGCGTGGATCTACCGGGAAGGGCATCCACGCATGGCGTGGATCTACCGGGAAGGGCATCCACGCATGGCGTGGATCTACCGGGAGGGCATCCACGCATGGCGTGGATCTACCGGGAGGGGCATCCACGCATGGCGTGGATCTACCGGGAAAGGCATCCACCCATGGCGTGGATCTACCGGGTGGGCGCGGTCCAGTAGATCCACGCCATGCGTGGATAGGGCTTTCGTCAGCTGACCGGCAGCAGGATCGACACGCACAAACCGCCATCCCCGCGGTTCTGCAACGACACCCGGCCGCCGTGTGCCTCGACGATCTCGCGCGTCAACGCCAGCCCCAGCCCGGTGCCGTTGCGCTTGGTGGAGTAGAACGGCATCAGCGCGTTCTGCAGCACCTGTTCGTTCATGCCCTTGCCGCGGTCCAGCACGTCCAGCCGCAGCCACTGCGGCAGGCGGGTCAGCTGCACCTGCACATCGTCATTGGGCGGGTCGGCTTCGGCGCAGGCCTCGTGTGCGTTCTTCAGCAGGTTCAACAGCGCCTGGCCGAACTGGGCGATGTCGATGCGGCTGCTCAGCGTCTCGTCCGGCTCGTGGTCCATGGTGAACGGAATCTGCTGGCGCAGGCTGGACAGGAACGGTGCCCAGTGCACGGTCTGCAGTTGCGGCTGCGGCAGCTTGGCAAAGCGGGCATAGCCGCGGATGAAGCCTTCCAGGTGGCGCGCGCGGTCTTCGATGGTGGTGAAGATTTCCGGCAGGCGGTCGAAGCGCTCGCGCCGCACCAGTTCACCGCCGGAATGGGCCAGCGACGCAATGGGAGCCAGCGAATTGTTCAACTCGTGGCTGATCACCCGGATCACCTTCTTCCAGGTCTGCACTTCCTGCCGGCGCAGTTCTGCAGTCAACTGGCGCACCAGCAGCAGGTCGTGCGGGCGGCCGTTCAGATGGAAGGCGCGGCGCGAAAGGTGATAGACCTGCTCGTCGTCCTCGTCCGGCTCCACGCCCTCCTCGGTTTCCGCGCGCACCGCAAACAGGCTGTCGCCGCCGCGGGCGATCGCATCGCGCAGCTCCACCGGCAACTGCTCCAGCACATCTTCCATGCGCTGGCCTTCCAGCTTCCAGCCGCCGTGCAGCAGCTTGCGTGCGGCCAGGTTGGAAAACACCACGCGGGAAATGCCATCGCCACCGGCGGCGATCAGCAGCATCGCCACCGGGGTGTTCTGCACCATGGTGTCCAGCAACAGCTCGCGCTGCACCAGCCCCTGGCGCTGCTCACGCAGCACATCGCCCAGTTCGCGGTGTGCTTCCACCAGATCGCCCAGTTCGTCGTTGCCGGGCCAGTACACGCCGAAATTGAACTCCCCATCGCGATAGCTGCTGGTGGTGCCGGCCAGTGCACGCATCAGCGAACGCACCGGTGCGGTGGCCCGCCGCAGCGACCACCACATCAGTGCCAGCAGCACCACGGTGGAGATTCCCGTCACCCACCAGCCATGGTTCATCCAGTACGCCAGCAGCCACGGCAGCGCGGCAGCCAGCGCCAGCACCGGCAGCAGGCGCAGGAACAGGCGGAAGGTGAACGAGCGGCGTTTCATTCGCGTGGGATGCCGTGGCGGTCCATGCGCCGGTACAGCGCCTGGCGGCTCAGGCCGAGCTCGGCCGCGGCCTGGGCAATGACGCCGTGGTTGCGCGCCAGCACGTCTTCGATGCGGGCGCGATCGGGGTCATTGCCCGCACTCGGTGCCGGGCGCGGCGCAGCTGCCGTGCGCGGCAGGTTCAGGTCGGCTACTTCAATGCGGTTGCCGCTGGCCAGTAGTTCGGCGCGCTGGATCACATTACGCAGCTCGCGCACGTTGCCCGGCCACGGGTGCCGCTGCAGCGCCGCTGCCGCTGCCGTGGACAACGGCTTGCCCGCAGCGAGAAAACGTTCGGCCAGCGGCACGATGTCACCGGGGCGCTCTGCCAGCGGCGGCAGCACCAGTTCCACGGTATTGAGGCGGTAGTAGAGATCTTCGCGGAAGCTGCCATCGCGGATCATCGCGGGCAGGTCGGCGTTGGTGGCGCTCACCACCCGCACCTTGACCTGGCGTTCGCGGTTGGACCCCAACCGCTCGAAGCGGCCGGTCTCCAGCACGCGCAGCAGCTTCATCTGTCCGCCCAGCGACAGGTTGCCGATCTCGTCCAGGAACAGCGTGCCGCCGTCGGCGGCTTCGAACTTGCCTTCGCGTGCCTTGTTGGCGCCGGTATAGGCGCCGGCCTCGGCACCGAACAGTTCGGCTTCGATCAGTTCGGAAGGCAGGGCGCCGCAGTTCACCGCCACGAACGGGCCCTTGGCCACCAGCGAATTGGCCTGGATGATCTGCGCGATCTTCTCCTTGCCGGCACCGTTGGGGCCGGTGATCAGCACCGGCAGTTCGGAGCGGGCGACCTGGCAGGCCAGGGCGATGACGCGCTCGCTGGCGGGGTCGGCGAACACCGCGCCGCACAGCGCATACTTCTCTTCCAGGGCATTGCGTTGGCGCTGCTCGCGGGCGCGACGCTGGTCCAGCTCGCGGCGGGCTTCGGACAGTTCCAGCAGATTGTTGACCGTGGTCAGCAGCTTGCGGTCATCCCAGGGCTTGGCCAGGTAATCGGCGGCGCCGGCCTTGACCAGGTCCACCGCACTGCTCAGGTGCGTCCATGCGGTCAGTAGAATCACCGGCAGGTCCGGATGGCGCGCACGGATCTGCGCGAACAGCGCTTCGCCTTCCTCACCCGAGGTGGTGTCTTCGGTGAAGTTCATGTCCTGGATGACCAGGTCGACCGGTTGCGATTCCAGCAGTGCCAGCCCTTCGGCCGGGCTCTGCGCCTGCAGGGTGTCGATGTCGTGCAGGGAGAACAGCACATCCAGCGCGGTGCCCACGCTGGCGTTGTCGTCGATGATCAGGATCGCGGGCATGGTTCGCAGATAGGTAGCGCCGGGCCAGGCCCGGCGGAATCAGGTGCAAGGGGCGGGTGCAGGCGCCGGGCATGGCCCGGCGCAAGCGCACCCCCGCCAATATAGCCAAACCGGCAGCCTCTCAGGGGCCGGGCAGGCTCAGCGCTGCGGCGGAGGCGGAGGCGGGGGAGGCGGTGCCGGCGGGGGCACCAGCACCGCCCGCCAGGTGGGCACGGCCACCGGTACGCTGAGCGTGCGGCCATCGCGACGCAGCAGCAGGTATGCCTGTGCCTTGTCTGCCTTGCGCAGGGCTGCGGCAAGCTGGTCGATCTGGCGCACGGGGGTGTCGTCCACGCGCAGGATGCGGTCGCCCCGGCGCACGCCGAAGCGCGCTTCGGGGCGGGCCGCATCGACCTGTACCTGGCCTTCGGTGGAGCGCAGCGTCAGCCGCGCGCCATCCTGCTCCCAGTCCATCGTCTGCGTGGTGCTGCTGCCCGCGAGCGCCGGCAGCGGCAGGGCCAATGCCATCAACAGGGCCAAGGCGCGCATCTCATGCCCCCCGGGTGGCGACGGCAGGCGGCACGGCGGCCGCGCGGCGGGCCGGACCGAACACCGCGATCTGGCCCAACACCCACAGCAGCACCGCACCCAGCGGCAGGTACAGCAGCGGCATGCGCGGCAGCTCGTACATGTTCATCAGGGCCAGGTTGATGGCGTACGCGGCCAGCATGCCCAGCACGATGCCCAGCGTGGCCAGCAGGAAGTTCTCGGTCTGGAAGTAGCGCAGGATCTGCCCACGGGTGGCGCCCAGCGCACGGCGGATGCCGATCTGCTTGCTGCGCTGCTGCACCCAGAAGCTGGCCAGGCCGATGATGCCCAGCGCGGTGACCACCAGCAGGGCGATGCACACGGTCACCAGCAGGCCGACCATGGCGCGGTCGTTCTTGAAGTAGTCGTTGCGCTGGTCCTCGTAGGTTTTCTTGTCGCGCATCAGGCGATTGGCATCGTTGCGTTCCAGCGCAGCGACGGCGGCCTTGAGCACTTCATCGCGGCGCTCCGGTGCGGTGCGCAGCATGTAGGTGCCACCTTCATCGAAGCCGCGGCGCAACGGCATCAGCATCGATTCATTCCAGTTGTCGTCCCAGCCGGTGGGCGTGGTCAGGGTGTCGACGATGCCGACCACGTGCAGCGGCTGCTTGCCCATGTAGTAGGTCTTGCCCAGGGCACTGCCGTTTGGCTCCATCTTTGCCGCGGTGGCCTGGCTGAAGATCACCGGGACCGCCTTGTCCTTGGAACCGGCCTTGCTGACCACGGCGTAGTCCATGTACTCGTCGGGCAGGAAGTCACGCCCGGCGATGACATTGATGCCCATCGTGCGGATGCCATCCTCGGACATCGTGTACATCGAGGCCTCGGTGGTCGGCCGCTCCTGGTCCTGCTGGCGCTGGATGCTGCTGCTGGACGAGCCGCTGCGGAACGGCACCTGGTTGATGATGGTGGCGCTGGTGACACCGGGGATGGCGCGCAGCGAGGCCAGATCCTCGCGGGTGCGCGCCATGCCGTTGGTCTGCTTGCCGATGCCGCTGACACGTACCATGACCAGTTCATTCTCGGCGATGCCGCTGGGCATGCTGATCTTTTCCACGCGTTGGCTGACCAGGAACAGCGCGTTGCAGACGATGGCGCAGGTCAGGGCGACTTCCAGCACGATCAGGGCGGCAGCAGTCTTGTGCCGGCGCAGGGTGCTGAGGATGGGGCGGATGTCCATGGGAGTCCTCGTTCCGGTACTTACTGCGACTTGAGCTGGATGGCCGGGGTGACCTGCATCGCGCGCCAGGCGGGCAGGAAACCGGCGGCAAGGCTGGCAAACAGGGTCAGGCCGATGGCCAGCAGCAACATGCTGCCGTCCAGATGGGCCAGCTTGGCGTAGTCCACCGGCTGTTGGCGCACGGCGAACAGGCCAAGCAAGGCCACGCCGATGCCGAGCACGCCGCCGACCACGCCCACCGCACCGGCTTCCACCAGGCACTGCAGGAAGATCTGGCCGCGGCTGGCACCGAGCGCGCGACGCACGCCGATTTCACCGCTGCGGCGCAGGAACTTGGCCAGCAGCAGGCCAACGGTGTTGACCAGGCACACGCCCAGGAAGCCCAGCGCCAGCCACAGCTGCAGGCGCACATCGCTGGGCACTGCACCGTTGAAGTCCAGCCACTCCATCACGTTGCGCAGGCGCACGTTCGGCGGGCGCTCGAAGCGGCCGGCCTCACGCTGCTGGCTGGAATAGTTTTCCAGGTAGCGGCGGTAGTCATCGGCCTTGCCCGGGTCCATCTCGGCCCAGTACTGCAGCCAGGTGCAGGGGGCGTTCACCGAATAGCTGTCGCCGTCGGGGTTCTCGCCGAAGCAGTTCATGTTGCCGTTGCTGCCCAGCTTCAGGTCCATCGAGGTCGACATCGGCAGCAGCAGATCCTCGTCCTTGCCGAAGCTGCCGGTGGTGAGGTCGAAGAACTGCGGTTCGGGATTCCATTCCTTCATCACGCCGACGATGCGGAAGCTCTGGCCATCCATGCGGATGTCCTTGCCCACGCTGTTGCCGCCCTGGTACAGCTTGTCGTTCAGGGTCTTGGAGATGACCACCACGCGTGCGCGGCCGTCGTCGTCCTGGCGCGTCCACGCACGGCCGTACTGCATCGGAACGTTGAACATCGGGAAGAAATCAGCCGAGGTCCAGCGCGTATCGATCGAGAACGGCTGCAGGGTGCTGCCGTCCGGTTCGATGGTGCCGCCACCGCCGCTCATCAGCGCCTGGCGCTCGGCCTTGGCTTCGCGCAGCAGGGCTTCGCCATCGAAGCGGGTCATCTGGCTGTTGGGCTCCTCGCCGGGCACGTAGCCCCCGCGCGGACCCGGGTCCAGCTGCACGTAGAACAGGCGATCACTCTTGTCCGGGATCGGATCACCGGAGAGCACGTGGAAGACGGTCAGGGTGGTCATCGAGGCGCCGATGCCCAGCGCGATGGCAACCACCATCAGCGCGGTCAGGACCTTGTTGCGGCGGAAGCTGCGCGCCGCCAGTCGGGCGTAGTAGGCGAACATGGTCGGGCCCTCACTCGTTGACGGCGACGATGCGGCGCGGGGTGGCCAGCACCGGCTCACGCACCAGGTCGGTCACCTGGCCATCGACGATGTGCACGTTGCGCTGCGCGCGTGCGGCCAGTTCCGGGTCATGGGTGACCATGACGATGGTGGTGCCGGCGGCATTGATCTCTTCCAGCAGTTCCATCACGCCACGCGCCATCTGCGTGTCCAGGTTGCCGGTCGGTTCGTCGGCCAGCAGCAGGCGCGGGCTGCCGGCCAGGGCGCGGGCAATTGCCGCGCGCTGCTGCTGGCCGCCGGACAGTTCATTGGGGTAGTGCTTCATGCGCGAACCCAGGCCCACCTGGCTCAGCGCCTTCTCGATGCGCTCGCGGCGTTCGCCGGCGCCCATCCTGCGGTAGCGCAGCGGCACGTCCACGTTGTCGAAAAGGTTCAGGTCGGGAATCAGGTTGAAGCCCTGGAAGATGAAGCCGATCTTCTGGTTGCGCATGCGGCTGCGTGCATCATCGCCCAGCGTGCTCACGTCCTGGCCGTCGAGCATGTAGGTGCCGCTGGTGAAGGTTTCCAGCAGGCCGGCGATGTTGAGGAAGGTGGTCTTGCCGGAACCCGACGGGCCGGTGACGGCGACGAACTCGCCTTCCTTGACCTGCAGTTCCAGCGAGCGCAGTGCATGGGTTTCCACCTGTTCGGTACGGAAGACCTTGGCGACCGAACGCATTTCGAGCATGTACATGGGGTGTCCTCTCTCCAGGATTCAGGTATCAGGTATCAGGTATCAGGTATCAGTTGACGGAGACGCGTTCGGCGTCCTTGAACAGGTCGCTGCCGGAGACCACGATGCGGTCGCCCGGCTGCACACCCGACTTGATTTCCACTTCGCCCAGGCTGCTGACGCCCAGTTCCACCGGACGGCGCACCGCGGTGCGGCCGTCCATCACGTAGGCCACGCCGTTGCCCTGTTCGACGAACGGGCCGCGCTCGACCTTCATCACGTTGCGGCGCGTATCCAGCAGCACGCGCACCGACATGCGCTGGCTCTGGCGCAGGCCTTCAGGCTGGGCGGCGGCGAAGCGCACGCGGGCGTTGACCTCGCCGTTGACCACTTCCGGCGACACCGCGCTGATCTCACCCGGGAACGGCTTGCCGTTGCCGCCGGTCAGCTGCGCCGGCATGCCGATCGCCAGGTCGCGGGCGAAGCTTTCGGGCACCTTGATCTCCACCTCGAACTTGGACAGGTCGACCACGCCCAGCACCGGCGCGTTGGCCGCCAGGTTGGTGGCCTGGGTGGCCTGCACCTGGCCGACCTGGCCGTCGAACGGCGCGCGCAGGGTCAGTGCATCGACCTGGCGCTGCACCTCGGCCACCACGGCCTTCTGGCGGTCGGCCAGCAGGCGCTTGTTGCGGGCATCCAGGTCGGCGCCCTGGCTCTGCAGGCGCGCATCGGTGGTGGCATTGGCCAGGGTGATGTCCGCCTTCTTCAGGCTGTCCTGGGCCTTGGCCAGGTCGATCTGCGGCACTGCGCCACCGTCGTAGCCGCGCTGGTAGCGCTGCAGGTCACGGTCGGCGGCCTGCCGTTCGATGCTGGCCTGGTCGGTTTCCTTGCGCGACTTGGCGCGGGCCAGAGTGGCGTCCAGCGCGGCGCGGCTGGCTTCGGCCTCCAGGCCGGCCAGGGTGGCCTGTTCCTGGGCCAGCTTGCTGCGCAGTTCGGGGCTGTCGATGATCGCCAGTTCCTGGCCCTTTTTGACCACGTCACCGGCCACTACCTTCAGGTCCACCGTGCCGGCGGAGATGGCGTACAGGGTGGGGCTGTTGGCGGCAATGACGCGGCCGTCGGCGGCGATGTCGCGCACCAGGTCGCCACGCTGCACTTCAGCGATGCGCACGCGGCTGCTGTCGAAGGAGCGGCTGGCGTTGGACCAGGCATGCACGGCCCAGCCGATGGCGGCCAGCAGGGCGATCCCGCCCAGGGCCGGCCAGCGGTAGCGGTGCCAGGCCGCACGCGGGGCGCTGGCGGGGGCGGCGGAAACGATCTGGTCCTGGGCAGAGGTGTCGCGGATCATCGGGTGCATGCCTTTCGGTGGTGAAAGCGATAAAGCACGCACCGTGCCAACTTTATTTCCTTTTCCATCAATGGCTTGCAATTTGGCCGGCAGTGTCCGGGTGTCCGCGGACACCTTTCCGGACACTTTCATTAAGCGGACAGGAGGGGGAGCGTGGGCACCCACGCTAGAATGCGCCGATCGTTTTCAAGGAAATGCGCGACATGTGTGGAATCGTGGGTGCGATCGCCGATCGCGATGTGGTGCCGGTGCTGATCGAAGGACTGAAGCGGCTGGAGTATCGCGGTTACGATTCCTCCGGCATCGCGGTGATCGACCAGGCCGAGCGCCCGGATGTGCGCCGCGTGCGCCGCACCGGCCGCGTCTCGGAAATGGCCACTGCGGCCGAGGCCGAAGGCTTCAACGCCAGTCTGGGCATCGGCCACACGCGCTGGGCCACCCATGGCGGCGTGACCGAAGCCAATGCGCACCCGCACATCAGTGCCGGCGTGGCGCTGGTGCACAACGGCATCATCGAGAACCATGAAGAGCAGCGCGAGAAGCTGCGCGCGCTGGGCTACACCTTCGAATCGCAGACCGATACCGAGGTGATCGCCCACCTGATGCACCACCACCTGAAGGGCGGCGACGACCTGCTGGTGGCGCTGCAGCACACCGTGAAGGAACTCACCGGCGCCTACGCGCTGGCCGTGGTCAGCCGCGCCGAGCCGGATCGTTTTGTCTGCGCGCGCATGGGCTGCCCGCTGCTGGTCGGCCTGGGCGAGGGCGAGAACTTCGTTGCCTCGGACGTGTCGGCCGTGATCTCGGCCACCCGCAAGGTCATCTTCCTGGAAGAGGGCGACACCGCCGAAGTGCGCCGCGATGGCGTGCGCATCTTCGATGGCAACGACCAGCCGATCGAGCGCGAGGTGCACCTGTCCGATGTCTCGCTGGCCTCGCTGGAGCTGGGCCCGTACCGCCACTTCATGCAGAAGGAAATCCACGAGCAGCCGCGCGCGCTGGGCGACACCATCGAAGCGGCGATCGACGCCGGTGGTTTCCCGGCCGAGCTGTTCGGCAAGAATGCGGCGGCGGTACTGTCGGGCATCGAAGGCGTGCAGATCCTGGCCTGCGGCACCAGCTACTACTCGGGCCTGACCGCGCGCTACTGGATCGAGGCCATTGCCGGCCTGCCGTGCAGCGTGGAAATCGCCAGCGAGTACCGCTACCGCGCCGCGTATGCCAACCCGAAGCACCTGATCGTGACCATTTCCCAGTCCGGCGAAACGCTGGATACGATGGAAGCGCTGAAGTACGCCAAGTCGCTGGGCCACAAGCACACGCTGTCGATCTGCAACGTGCCGGAAAGCGCGATCCCGCGCGCCAGCGAGCTGGTCTGCTACACCCGTGCCGGCGCCGAGATCGGCGTGGCCTCGACCAAGGCCTTCACCACCCAGCTGGCCGCGCTGTTCCAGCTGACCGTGGTGCTGGGCAAGCTGCACGGTCGCATCGATGCCGCCCAGGAAGCCGATTACCTGGAGCAGCTGCGCTTCCTGCCGGGCAGCGTGCAGCACGCGCTGAACATGGAGCCGCAGATCGCCGCCTGGGCCGAGCGTTTCGCCCGCAAGAGCAGCGCGCTGTTCCTGGGCCGTGGTCTGCATTACCCGATCGCGCTGGAAGGCGCGCTCAAGCTGAAGGAAATCTCCTACATCCACGCCGAGGCCTACCCGGCCGGTGAACTGAAGCACGGCCCGCTGGCGCTGGTGGACGAGGACATGCCGGTGGTGGTGATTGCACCCAACGACAGCCTGCTGGAAAAGGTGAAGTCGAACATGCAGGAAGTGCGCGCCCGTGGCGGCGAGCTGTTCGTGTTCGCCGACCAGGACAGCAACTTCCACGAATCCGAAGGCGTGCACGTGATCCGCACCCCGCGCCACGCCGGCGTCCTCAGCCCGGTGGTGCACACCATCCCCGTGCAGCTGCTGGCCTACCACACCGCGCTGGCACGCGGCACCGACGTGGACAAGCCGCGCAATCTGGCCAAGAGCGTGACGGTGGAGTAACACCCGTTGCGGTGGCGCGCGCCTGGCAACCGGCGCGCGCCCCTGCGCTGCACCACATCCCGACGTTCCCGCACCGGCATCAAGGATCGATCCCGCATGCACACTCCCTGGCTCCGCGCTGTCCTCGCGGGTCTTGCCTGCCTGGCGCTGCTGCTGGCCTGCAGCGCGCCCGCACCGGCACAGACCGCACGCAAACCCTCGGCCTACGAGCACCGCCCGGAGGGCGAAGCCGCGCAGCTGCCACCTGCCGAGGGCCCGGATTTCCTGTCGCGCATCGACAACCGTGCGCAGTTCATGCAGCTGGCACGCGTCTACAACGCCGGCACCGCACTGGAAATGCCGCACCTGATCTTCGTGATTGACCGGCACGAGAACGGGCGCGTCTACTACATCAATACGCGCCGGCACGCCCTGCACGAGTCGTTCGTGCGCCAGCAGCGGCTGGTGCGGTCGATGGACAAGGCCACGCTCAACGCGCAGTACCGTGATCCACAACGCCGCTTCCTGTTCGGTACCGTGGCCTGGCAGCAGGACCTGCCGGGCTACACCTACGAATTCTGGGAGGGTGACCGGCTGACGGCGCCGCTGCTGCGGCAGGCACAGGACGTGCTGCAGGCGTCCTTCGCCGATCCCATCCGCTTCAAGACCAATTCCACCGGCCATGAACAACTGGCCCGCGACATGAAACTGGCCCATGTCAGCCAGGAGCAACTGCTGCGCGAGCAGCGCTTCCTGCCGCTCAATACCGGGCGTGCGGAAGGGCGGCTGCGCATCGTGCGTTCGGAGGCGCAGCTGCGCGACGTATCGCCGCGCGACATCCCGGTGCTGGACGAGGTGCCGATCGCGCTGTCCCCGGTGGCCGGCCTGGTGACCCAGCGGCCCTCGACGCTGTTGTCGCACGTCAATCTGCTGGCCAAGGGCTGGGGCATTCCCAACGCCTACGTGCGCGACGCGCAGGCCGTGCTGCGCCAGTACGACGGGCGCTGGGTGGCCCTGGAGGTCACCGCCAGCGGCTACCGGATCACTCCGCTGGCACGCCCGGCGCGTACGCCGTCGGCGGCCGTTGCGGCACGTCCGTTGCAGCGCGACCTGCCACGCCCGGATCTGCGCGTGGTCGCCTTGAAGCCGCTGGCCGCCCTGCGTGCGAGTGACAGTGCCCACTGCGGGGTGAAGGCCGCCAACCTGGGCACGCTGCGCGCGGTGCTGCCGCCGGCTGCACGGGTGCCCGATGGCTTCTGCATTCCGTTCGCCTACTACGCAGCGATGCGGGAGCGGCTGCAGATTCCGCAGCGCCTGCGCGCGCTGCAGCAGCGCCCGGGTTTCAGCAGCGACCCGGCGGTCCGCCGCGAAGCGCTGGCTGCGCTGCGTGCGCAGATCGAAAGCGCGGCGCCCGACGCCACCTTCCAGCGTGAACTGGAGCGGCAGTGGCAAGGGCAGCTGAAGGGCGCGCCGGTGTTCGTGCGCAGCTCCTCCAACTCCGAGGATCTGCCGGGTTTCAGCGGGGCAGGGCTGTACACCACGGTTCCCAACGTGACCCGCATGGATGCGGTGGCCAGGGCCGTGCAGACGGTGTGGGCATCGGTCTACAACTTCGAAGCCTACGAGGCGCGTGCGGCGGCCGGCCTGCCGCAGGACGCCGTGGCGATGGCGGTGCTGGTGCAGGTGGCCGCACCGTCGGACAGTTCCGGGGTGATGATCACCCGCGATCCGTTCGATGCCGCCCGTCGCCATGTCACCTACATTTCGGCCAAGCGCGGGCTGGGCATCCGCGTGGTCGAAGGCAAGCGCCAGGCCGAGCAGGTGATGTACTCATCCTGGTCCAGGGCCGTGCAGGTGCTGAGCCGGTCGGCCGAGGACACCCAGTTGGTGGCGCGTGCCGGTGGCGGCGTGCGGGAAGTGCCGATCACCGGCTCGCGGCAGGTGCTGACCGATGCGCTGATCGCGCGGCTGGCGCGCATTGGCACCCGCACCAGGCAGGCGTTGGGCGGGGCCGACCAGGACATCGAGTGGGCCGTGGTCGGCGATGAGGTACTGATCCTGCAGTCGCGCCCGTATGTGGATGGGAGCGCGCGCTAGCGCGCCATGGCGTGCGGGGCGCAGGGCCGCTCCCCCCATGAACAACGCCATATTGCAGCGCAACATCGAAAGCGTACAATCCGCCTCGGCCAGTCGGCTGCTGTAACCCGCCTCCCGCCGTACCCCCCTGCAACGCACAGTGCCGGGGCGTTCCGGGGACGACGCTACGGACCAGCGTACTCCCCAGGACCCACGCGTCCGCATGACCTGCCTGTCCCGCTGTCGGGGCCGGGCGCCTCGCTGCGCGTGCCTTTCAACCGAATGCCTTTTGTTGTCGTCGCCCCCATGTACGGCTTCCGCGCCCTGCGCGCCTATGCGTCACCCCATCTTCCGACCCTGATCGGCGCCAGCGCCGTGCTGCTGTGGAGCCCGACGCTGGGCATGCTGCGCACCATCACCGAGATCTTCGGTGCGGTCGGTGGTGCGGCGCTGATCTTCACGGCTGCGGCGCTGTTCTCGGCGCTGATCCTTGGCGTGCCGCGCCCCTCGCAGCTGCCGCGTCGCTACCTGCTGATCGGCGGCGCCTTGTTCATCGGGACCGAGATCTCGCTGTCGCTGTCCATCGGCCTGGCCCATCACCGTGGGCAGGCGCTGGAACTGGTGATGATCAATTACCTGTGGCCGTGCCTGACCGTGCTGCTGACCGTGCTCACCCGCATGCAGCGCGGCAGCTGGCTGCTGCTGCCGGCCACCGTGCTGTGCCTGCTGGGAGTGGTGCTGGTGATCACCGGCGAAGGGGCATGGTCGCCGGCGATGCTGCTGGCCAACCTGCGCAGCAATCCGCTGGCCTATGCGCTGGCGCTGGCGGCGTCGTGCATGTGGGCGACCTACTCGCTGGTGACCAAGCGCATCGGCGGCACCCGCAATGCGGTGCCGTTGTTCATGATCGCCACCGCCGCCGTGCTGTGGCTGAAGTACGCGCTGGGCGATGTGCCGCCGCTGCACCTGCACTGGGGTGGCCTGGCCCAGGTAGCCGTGTTCGGTCTGCTCACGGCCACCGCCTATTCGTGCTGGAACCACGGCCTGCAGCACGGCAACGTCACTTCGATGGCGATCTTTTCTTATTTCGCACCGGTGTTGTCGGTGCTGTGGAGCAGTGTGTGGCTGTCGCTGCAGCCGGGCATGGGCTTCGTGCAGGGCGTGGCCTGCGTGACTGGCGGTTCTCTGCTGTGCTGGTGGGCCACGCGTGCGCCGCGGCGCGCGGCGGCCACCGTGCCGCCAAGTTCGGCAATGTCCTGAGCCAAGTGCGCAGCGACCCCCGGTCGTTGCCGGCGGAACTTTAGCCGGTGTGGCCGGCGGCATTCAGCGGCGGTTCCAACCGTGGTGCCATTCTCTGGGTCGTCGGAAGGTTCCCACGACGAACTGTCCCATCGATGCCGCTAGTGACCGATCGACGCAGTCGTAGAATCGATTTGACCGAGGTTCGGGTTCAACGTTTGATCCCACCTCGTTCGCGTTGCAGCACCCAGCCGGTGCGGCGGTGAAAAACCGGATTCGGCAAAGTGCGCCAGACGTGCGCTGAAAGGTCTGTTCCCGGGGAGGGGGCGAATCGGAAGAGCACACTTTTTTGACTTCAGTGACCTGCACCAGGAAACAAGAATGAACGTCCGCGAACTCCTGCAATCCAAGAAAGAAGCTGTCATCACCATCGATTCGGAAGACACCATCGGTGCCGCCGCCCACAAGATGAGCGCGAATAAAATCGCTGCCCTGGTGGTGATCAAGGACGGGGTGCCGGTCGGCATCATCTCCGAGAAGGACATCGTGCGCAGCCTGGCCGACGACGGCCCGCAGGCCGGCCGCCGGGTGATCTCCACCGTGCCGACCACCGGTCTGGAAGGCATTGCGCCGGAGGCTACCCTCAAGCAGGCCATGTCGCTGATGACGTACTCGCGTCGCCGCCACCTGATGGTCACCGATGGCAACACGCTGGTCGGCATTCTCAGCCTGGGCGATATCGTGAAGAACCTGCTGGGCGAGCTGGAGCTGGAAAAGGCCGTACTGCAGGACATCTACATGGCCGCCCACTGAGGCGGCCGTGCAGGACGAACGAAGCCGGGCATCGCCCGGCTTCTTCGTTGGTAGCGTCGGGCCACGCCTGGCTTATCTATTAGTAGCGCCGGGCCATGCCCGGCGAGCGCGCAGCGCAGGAATCAGAACGTGACCTTCACCGAATCGGCGCTGTAGGTCGCTGGGCCGTGGTAGACCACTTCGATGTTGTTGCCATCCGGGTCGAGCACGAAGGCGCCGTAGTAGCCCGGGTGGTAAGGGCGTTCGCCCGGTGCGCCGTTGTCGGTGCCGCCGGCGGCGATCGCAGCGGCGTGGAAGGCATCGACGGTGGCCGCGTCGCGTGCCTGGAAGGCCAGATGGTGGCGACCGGTCAGCTGGCCGGCCGCGGCCTCGCTGCTGGCGGTGGAAATGAACAGTTCGTCGGCCCAGAAATAGTCCGGGCCTTCGCCGGCAACGGGAATGCCGATGCAGTCGAACACCGCCTGGTAGAAGCGGCGGCTGGCGGCCAGGTCACGCACCACCAGCTGCAGATGATCGATCAGGCGCCCGCGATGCAGTTCCATCGTTTCCATGCATACCTCTACAAGAAGGGGACCGCTCTGGTAACGCCGGGCCATGCCCGGCGAGCGCCTGGCGCGGCCGGTCAGGCGTTGGCGATGATCTCGACCCAGTAACCGTCCGGGTCCTTGATGAAGGCGATGTTCTTCATGCGGCCATCGGTCAGGCGCTTCTGGAACGGCACGCCCAGATCTTCGAAACGCTGGCAGGCCGATTCCAGTTCCGGCACCGACACGCAGATGTGGCCGAAGCCGCGCGGGTCGCTGTTGCCGTCGTGGTAGACCGGGCCGTCCTGGGTTTCGGTACCGTGGTTGTGGGTCAGCTCCAGCACGCCCGGCAGGCCGGCCATCCACACCCGGCGGGTGGCATCGTCTTCGGGCACGGCCACGCCGGCCGGCACGTAGGCCAGGAAGTACAGGCTGAACTGGGCTTCGGCGAAGTCGCGCTTGTCGATCAGCTGGTAGCCCAGCACGCGGGTGTAGAAGTCCAGCGAAGCGGTGATGTCCTTGACCCGCAGCATGGTGTGGTTGAACACGAAGCCGTGGGTTTCGGCCGGGGCCTGGGCAGCCACGCCGGGGATATCGCGCAGGGCGGGAAGGGTCATGGGGGAAGGTCCTTCAGACGGGGCCGTGTTGGCCGGATGGGGCCATTCTACCGGCCGCCACCTGACGGCACCGCGACGTACAATGGACGGATCGCACCGTTCCGTCCTGACAACGATTGCCCGCCATGTCGCAGCGTGAATGGGTGGCCGCCGCCATCCGCAAGATCGAAGCCGATTTCAACCGTTCCGCCGATACCCACCTGATCCCGCTGGCACTGCCCGGGTTCGAAGGCATCGACGTGTACCTCAAGGATGAATCGAGCCACCCCACCGGCAGCCTCAAGCACCGGCTGGCGCGCTCGCTGTTCCTCTATGCGCTGGCCAATGGCTGGCTGCGCGAGGGCCGGCCGGTGATCGAGGCGTCCAGCGGCTCCACGGCGGTGTCCGAAGCCTATTTCGCGCGCCTGCTGGGCCTGCCGTTCATCGCGGTGATGCCGGCCACGACCTCGCCGGAAAAGATCGCCGCGATCGAATTCCATGGCGGCCGTTGCCACCTGGTCGAGCGCGCCTGCGACCTCAACTGTGATTCGGAACGGCTGGCGCGCGAGACCGGCGGCCACTTCATGGACCAGTTCACCTACGCCGAGCGGGCCACCGACTGGCGCGCCAACAACAACATTGCCGAATCCATCTTCAAGCAGATGGCCGAGGAGCCCAGCCCGATTCCGGAATGGATCGTCTGCAGCCCCGGCACCGGCGGTACGGCCGCCACCCTCGGTCGCTATGTCAGCTACCGCCGCCACGACACGCGCATCCTGTGTGCGGACCCGGAAGTGTCGGTGTTTTTCGACGGCTACCAGGCGGCCGTGGCTGGCGAGCCCGACTGGCGCGGGCTGACCTGCAGCGGCGGTTCGCGGGTGGAAGGCATCGGCCGGCCGCGGGTGGAATCGAGCTTCATCCCGACCAGCGTAGATGCCATGGTGAAGGTGCCCGATGCACTCAGCCTGGCGGCGATGCGCCATGTCAGCCGCCAGATCGGCCGCCGTGTCGGCGGTTCCACCGGCACCAATTTCATCGGTGTGCTGCAGGCGGCGCAGTGGATGCGCGAGGCCGGCCACCAGGGCAGCATCGTCAGCATCCTGTGCGATGCCGGCGAGCGCTACGCGCACAGCTATTACGACCCGGCGTGGTATGGCCGGCAGGGTATCGATGTGGACGGCGCCGATGCACAGCTGGCCGCAGCGGTGGCCGGGCAGGGCCTGCCCGTGCTGCCGTGGTGCAGCCTGGAAGCGCTGTAACGGGTCTGGCATTGCCGCCGGGCATGGCCCGGCGCTACCGGGTAGACCGGTCAGGTAGCGCCGGGCCATGCCCGGCGAGCGCAGTGGCGCTTCACGCGCCGCTCAGTACCCCGCGGCCATGAACGCATCCAGCACCGCATCGCGCAGCGCATCGGGCAACGCCTCGATGTCCATCGCACGGTCGTCCAGGTGAAGGTGCGGGTCCAGCACGCTGGCGCGGCCCTGGGCCAGCGCCTGCAGCCACAGCAGCACGCAGATCACGAACTCGCGCTCGTGCCCCAGCTGCAGCTGGCTGGCACCGCGTTCGATCACTTCGAACGGGTACCACTCCTGGGTCTCGCTCAGGCGGCCACCCTGGTGCTGCAGAGCCTGCAGCTGGGCAAGATGGCGCGGCGCATCGTCGCCCGCGTCGCAAAGCGCGGCGATCCAGGCCAGCTCGTCCGGGCTGGCCGACAGCGCCAGCGACCGGGTGGATGAAGCGGTGGGGCTTGGAGCCAGACCTTCCATGTGGGGTCTCCTCGTTGCGTACTACTGCGGTTTCCCCCGCAGTGCCAGCTTCGGCGGGCGACCGTCAGGCCGACGTGAATGCCGGGGTTCCGTGGAAAGCGCCATCCACGCATGGCGTGGTTGATGTTGCTCCTGCTCCAGCGGGTGCAGGGCCGCAGGCCCTGCGATGCCTCCCCCTTGTCTGCAGGCCCGGCCAGCGCCATATCGACAGGGCTGCCCGCCCGCCGGGCCCGTACCTGGAGACCTGCCGTGACCGTTGCCAACCCCCTGCTCGATTTTTCCGGCCTGCCGCGCTTCGAGGCGATCCGCCCCGAGCACGTGGCGCCGGCGCTGGACGTACTGCTGGCCGATGCCGAAGCCGCCGTCAGCGCAGCCGAGCAGGTGCAGCCGGTCCGCTGGGAGACCTTCGTGGCCCCGCTGGACGATGCCACCGAACGCCTGTGGCGCGCCTGGGGCCTGGTCGGCCACCTGCAGGGCGTGGTCAACACCCCCGAGCTGCGTGAGGCCTACAACAGCAACCTGCCGCGGGTGACCCGCTTCGCCAGCGCACTGGGCCAGAACCTGGCGCTGTACCGCCAGTACCAGGCGCTGGCCGCCAGCACCGAAGCGGCCGGCTTCGATGACGCCCGGCGCAAGGTGCTGGACAACACCCTGCGTGACTTCCGCCTGGGCGGTGCCGAGCTGGCGCCCGAGGCGCAGCAGCGCTTCGCCGCGATCAAGGAAGAACTGTCGGCGCTGTCGGCGAAGTTCTCGCAGAACGTGCTCGACGCCACCGATGCCTGGTCGCTGATCGTGGAGGACGAAGCGCGCCTGGCCGGCATGCCGGACGACGTCAAGGCCGCTGCCCGTGCCGCCGCCGAAAAGGACGGCAAGCCCGGCTGGAAACTGACCCTGCAGATGCCGTGCTACCTGCCGGTGCAGACCTGGGGCGAGGACCGCGACCTGCGCGAGATCCTGTACCGCGCCAGCGCCCAGCGTGCCTCCGAATTCGGCGATGACGCGCTGGACAACGGTGGCAACATCGACCGCATCCTGGCCTTGCGTGCGGAACTGGCGGCGCTGCTGGGCTTCGGCTCGTACGGCGATTATTCGGTGGCCACCAAGATGGCGCAGGACCCGGCCGAAGTGCTGGCCTTCCTGCGCGACCTGGCCACGCGGGCCAAGCCGTTCGCGGCCAAGGACCGCGCCGAACTGGAAGCGTTCGCCCGCGAGCAGCTGGGTATCGACAGCCTGCAGGCCTGGGATCTGGCATTCGCTGCCGACCGCCTGAAGCAGGCGCGCTACAGCTATTCCGAGCAGGAAGTGAAGCAGTATTTCACCGAGCCGAAGGTGCTCGGCGGCCTGTTCTCGGTGATCGAGCAGCTGTATGGCCTGCGTGTGCAGGAAGACAGCGCGCCGGTGTGGCATGAGGACGTGCGCTTCTTCCGCCTGGTCGATGCGCAGGGCGCGCTGGTCGGCCAGTTCTACCTGGACCTGTACGCGCGCGAAGGCAAGCGCGGTGGTGCGTGGATGGATGATTGCCGCAACCGTCGCGAGCGTACCGATGGCAGCGTGCAGACGCCGCTGGTCTACCTGGTGTGCAACTTCGGCCGCGGCGCCAACGGCAAGCCGGCCACCTTCAGCCACGACGAAGTGACCACGCTGTTCCATGAAATGGGCCATGGCCTGCACCAGCTGCTGACCCGCATCGGCGAGCTGGGCGTGGCCGGCATCAACGGCGTGGAATGGGATGCGGTGGAGCTGCCCAGCCAGTTCATGGAGAACTTCTGCTGGGAATGGGACCACCTGCAGGGCATGACCGCGCACGTGGACAGCGGCGAGCCGCTGCCGCGCGCGCTGTACGAGCGCATGCTGGCCGCGCGCAATTTCCACAGTGGCATGGCCACCGTGCGCCAGCTGGAATTCGGCCTGTTCGACATGCTGCTGCACAGCCAGTTCGAACCGGCGCAGGACAGCGTGCTGGCGCTGCTGGACCGCGTGCGCAGCGAAGTGGCGGTGAACCACCCGCCGGCCTGGAATCGCTTCCCGCATCAGTTCAGCCACATCTTTGCGGGTGGTTACGCAGCCGGTTACTACAGCTACAAGTGGGCCGAGGTGCTCAGCGCCGATGCCTATGCGGCGTTCGAGGAAGCCCCGCAGGCGCTGGCTGAAACCGGTGCGCGCTTCCGCGATGAAGTCCTCTCGCGTGGCGGCAGCCGCCCGGCGGCGGAGAACTTCAAGGCGTTTCGTGGGCGTGCGCCGCAGATCGACGCGTTGCTGCGCCATTCGGGCATGGCGTAACTGCTCTGGTGTCATCCACGCATGGCGTGGATCTACTGCAATGCTCCTGCCAATGAAGGCGGTGCATCCCGGTAGCGCCGGGCCATGCCCGGCGGGCGCGAAGCGCGGTGCGGCAGCAAAAGCCGCCGGGCGTGGCCCGGCGCTACCGAACGCGGGTTATTCGGCGTAGATCATCTTGCGGGTCATGCCGCCGTCGACAATGAAATCCTGGCCGGTGCTGAAGCCGGACAGCGACGACAGCAGGTACACCGCCAGTGCGCCGATGTCTTCGGGCTCGCCCACGCGACCGACCGGGTGCTGGCCGTGGTCGGTGGCCGAATAGTCCGGCGCGTGCCGGCGCGAGGGCGCCTGCCAGGCCGTGGTGCCGATCCAGCCAGGGCTGATGCTGTTCACCCGCACCGCCGGGCCGGCACTGATCGCCAGCGCGTGGGTGAAGGCCACCAGCCCCCCCTTGGCTGCGGCATAGGCTTCGCTGTTCGCCTCCGACTGCCAGGCACGGGTGGAGGCAACGTTGATGATCGAGCCTGCGGCACTGGCCGTCAGCGCCGGCAATGCGTGCTTGCTGCACAGGAATGCACCATGCAGCGACGACAGGCGGCGCTGCCATTCGTCCCAGGCCATGTCCTGCAGTGGGGTGCCGTGAGGCCCGGCGATGCCGGCGTTGTTGACCAGGCCATCGATGCGGCCGAAACGCTGCTGCGCCGCGCCGATGAAGTCGCTCACGCTGGCTTCGTCGGCGATGTCCAGGCGCTGGAACGCGGCATCGTCGCCACGCTGCCATTCGTCCAGGCAGGCCTGGCCTGCTTCCACGTCCAGGTCGCCGATCAGCACGCGGCCACCGGCACCCAGTACGGCCTGCGCCACGCCACGGCCGACGCCGTTCGCGCCGCCGGTGACCAGCACCACCTTGCCCTGCAGCGGTGCCGCCGGCCACGCGGCGATGGGCGGGGCCGCGCTCATGACAGGTCTTCCCCGCGCAGGCGGCGGTGCCAGCCGGCCACGCCGATGCGGTCGAGGGTCTGGATGTTGCGCTCGACGATCACATCCGGGTCCGGGAAGGCGTCCACTGCGCGTTCCACACTTTCCTCGCGCAGCAGGTGCAGGGTAGGGAAGGGCGCGCGGTTGGTGTAGTTGCTGGCGTCGTCGGCGGCCACGCCATCGAACTGGTAGTCCGGGTGGAAGCTGGCGACCTGCAGGATGCCCTGCAGGTCCAGCGCCTCGATGGCGGCGTCGGCGTTGTCCAGGAAGTCGTTGTAGTCGAGGAAATCGGTCAGCACCTGCGGATGCACGATCAGGGTGGTGTCGATCTGCTCGGCCGGAGTGTCACGCAGCAGCACCAGTTCCTCGGCCAACTGTTCAACCAACGCCTCGGGCGTAGTCGCATCGCTGAGCACGAAGCGGACCTGGTCCTTCACGTACACGGCCTTGGCGAACGGGCACAGGTTCAGGCCGATCACGATGCGCTCCAGCCACAGGCGGGTGGCGGCGATCGGGTCGTCGGTGGGCAGGGCGGGGTCGGTCATGGCGGGCGCTTCGGCTGGCGGGGGCCGCCATTGTAGGCAGTCGCCCGCGGCTGCGTTGTTCACTGTCCACGCACTGGACAGTGGCGATGCTGGAAAGTCCCATCCATTCAAGCCCTTGCCGATATCGCACCGATGGCCGATTGCCTGCGCGGCGGGCCAGGCGTGCAATGGACGCACGACACAGGAGGACACCCCATGACTGCATCTTCCCCGTGGCTGCCGGACGAACTCTGGTCCGGCGCCTTCTTCGACGGCCAATGGCAGGCCGCCGCCCAGCGCCAGCCGGTGATCGAACCGGCCACCGGCCAGACCCTCGGCGAGGTCGGCCTGGCCGACGCCGCCCAGGTCGCCACCTCGGCCGCGGCCGCCGCGCAGGCCCAGCAGGCCTGGGCCGCCGCCCCCTACGAACAGCGCGCGCAGGTGCTGCGCCAAGCCGCGCGCCTGGCCGAAGACAACATCGATACCCTGGTGGACTGGCTGGTGCGCGAAAGCGGCTCGACCCGGCTCAAGGCCGGCTTCGAGGCCAAGGTGACCATCAAGGCCCTGCACGAAGCCGCTGCGCTGCCCTCGCGCAGCACCGGCGAAATCCTGCCGTCCGAACCGGGCCGGCTGAACCTGGCCCGACGCCGTCCGCTGGGCGTGGTCGGGGTCATCTCGCCGTTCAATTTCCCGCTGTACCTGGCCATGCGTGCGGTGGCACCGGCCATCGCGCTGGGCAATGCCGTGGTGCTCAAGCCCGACCCGCGCACGGCGGTGTGTGGCGGTGCTGTCATTGCCCGCCTGTTTGAACAGGCCGGGCTGCCGGCCGGCGTGCTGCACATGCTGCCCGGTGACGGCGCCGCCGGTGCGGCGCTGACCAGCGACCCGCACGTGGCGATGATCCAGTTCACCGGCTCCACCGCCGCAGGCCGCAAGGTCGGCGAAGCCGCCGGCAAGCACCTGAAGAAGGTCTCGCTGGAACTGGGTGGCAAGAACTCGCTGATCATCCTCGACGATGCCGACCTCGACCTGGCCGTGGCCAACACCGCCTGGGGCGTGTACCTGCACCAGGGCCAGATCTGCATGGCTACCGGCCGCGTGCTGGTGCACAGGAAGATCCATGCCGCGTTCCTGGAAAAGCTGGTGGCCAAGGCGAAATCGCTGAAGGTGGGCGACCCGGCACGCGAGGACGTGGCGATCGGTCCGCTGATCAACGCCACCCAGCGCGACCACGCCGCCCGCGTGGTGGCCGATGCAGTGAAGGCCGGCGCCACGCTGGAAGCCGGTGGCACCCATCAGGACCTGTTCTTCGCGCCCACCGTGCTCGGCAACGTGGCCGCCGACAACCCGGCGTTCAACGAGGAGATCTTCGCGCCGGTGGCCGTGGTCGTGCCGTTCGACGATGACGACCACGCCGTGCAGCTGGCCAACGACAGCGAGTACGGCCTGTCGATGGCCATCGTGTCCAGCAACGTCGGCCGCGCGCTGAAGCTCGGCGAGCGCCTGCGTACCGGCCTGCTGCACATCAACGACCAGACGGTGAACGACGAAGTGATCAATCCGTTCGGCGGCGTCGGTGCGTCCGGCAACGGCACCAGCATCGGCGGCCCGGCGAACTGGGAAGAGTTCACCCAGTGGCAGTGGCTGACCGTCAAGGGCGAAGCGCCCGCCTACCCGATCTGATCGAAGGAACCATCACGATGAACGACAACACCGCAACGCGTGAGATCACCGCCGCCGTGGTCCGTGGCAAGGAACAGCCCTTCGTCATCGAGCAGGCGCAGCTGCGCGGCCCGCAGGACGACGAGGTTTTGGTGAAGGTTGTGGCCACCGGCCTGTGCCACACCGATCTGATTGTGCGTGACCAGTACTACCCCGTACCGCTGCCGGCGGTGCTTGGCCATGAAGGCGCCGGCATCGTCGAAGCCGTGGGCCCGAACGTGCGCGACCTGAAGGTGGGCGACCACGTGGTGCTGACCTACGGCGCCTGCGGCCACTGCAATCCCTGCCGCGGCGGCCACGGTGCGTACTGCAAGGATTTCTTCGGGCTCAACTTCGGTGGCGATGATGGCCATGGGCATACCGCCATCACCGATGCGCAGGGCCAGCCGCTGCACGATCACTTCTTCGCGCAGTCCTCGTTCGCCACCTTCGCCATCGCGCGCGAAATCAACGCGATCAAGGTGCCCGACGATGCGCCGCTGGAACTGCTGGGCCCGCTGGGCTGCGGCATCCAGACCGGTGCCGGTGCGGTGCTCAATTCGCTGAAGGTGCGTTCGGGCAGCAGCTTTGCCAGCTACGGTGCGGGCGCGGTGGGCCTGAGTGCGGTGATGGCGGCCAAGGTGGCCGGTGCCACCACCATCATCGCCATCGATGTGGTGCCGTCGCGCCTGGAACTGGCGTTGGAACTGGGTGCCACCCACGTGGTCAACAGCCGCGAGACCGATGTGGTGGAAGCGGTGCGTGCGATCACCGGGGGCGGCGCCGATTTCGCGCTGGAATCCACCGGACGCCCGGAAGTGCTGTCGGCCGGCATCGAGGCGCTGGGCGGGCTGGGCATGATGGGCGTGGTGGGAGCGCCGAAGCTGGGCACCACGGCCAGTTTCGATGTGAACAACCTGCTGCTGGGCGGGCGCAGCATCCGCGGCATCGTCGAAGGTGACAGCGTGCCGCAGGTGTTCATTCCGCAGCTGGTGACGCTGTTCCAGCAGGGACGGTTCCCGTTCGACAAGCTGGTGAAGTTCTACCCGCTGGAGCAGATCAACCAGGCAGCGGAGGACAGCACGCGTGGCATCACCCTGAAGCCGATCCTGCGGATTGCGGCGTAACGGCAGGGCTGCGCCCTGCACCTGCCGAATCAACGTCAACAGCAACAGCGGGCTATCCGTGAGATGGCGGGGTGGGTCCGGTTGAGGGGGACGCCGTGAACCCGTCCATGGGGCTTGGTCGCGGCATTCATGCCGCTCACACCCCCTCAACCGGACCCACCCCGCCTTCGACAGTTTTCTGCAAGCTGTCGGTACCGCACGGGGTCAGAGCCGTTTTCCACGGGAAAACGGCTCTGACCCCTTGTTGGATTTCTTGTCTGAATGTCCGATGGAAACGGAAACATTCCGTTGCCAGGACGTAACGCGGGCAGGGCGTGCGTGGGTGTACTCTGCTTCCATGATGGCCACGACAGTCGGGCAACAACAGCTGGTCGCTGCACGTGCTGCGTTCGCAGAAGGCGATACGCAGTCATTGGCGCTGTTGCCATTGCCGCTGCAGCATTCCTGGCAGCGTTCGCGCGCTGCCGGGGTGCAACCGGGGCAGGAGCCTTGTTACCCGCCGCTGCAGGGCAATGGCCTGCGCTTGAGCCATCCTGAAGACCGCCGGCTCGCGCGCTGCGTGCAGCCCGAGCTGGAACAGCTGTGGGCGGCGTTTGGCGCGCGGGGCTGGACGATGTTCTGCGCCAACCGCCAGGGCATGGTGATCGCGCAGCAGGCGCATGGCCTGGAGGATGCGCCGCTGCTGCGGCCGATCCAGGTCGGGCGGCAGTTGGGTGAGGCGGAGATCGGCACCACGGCGCCGGCGGTCAGCCTGGCCGATGATGTGCCTGCCCTTGTGCGTGGCAACGAGCATTACCTGCAGCGCTTCGCGCCGGTGTTCTGCCTGAGCGAGCCGCTGCATGACCTGGACGGCCAGGTCTGCGGGGCGATCGATATCACCGGCCTGGGCGAGCGGGATCCGGCGCTGCTGCAGGGCTATTTCCGGCAGGCGGCGCTGGCCAGTGAAAACCGACTGCTGCAGACGCTCACCGATGTGCATGTGCTGGCCGTGCAGCACGATCCGCGTTGGCTGGCCACGCCGTTGCAGGGCTTGCTGGCGGTGCAGGAAGACGGCCAGCTGCGCGCGGCCAACCGGGTGGCGCGGCGCCTGCTGGGCTTGCCGCGGCGGGGGCCGCTGCCGCTGTTGACGATCGATGCGGTGTTTGCCGATGCCAGTGCGGCACAGCGCCGCCGCCTGCTGCAGCCGGGGCCGGCGCATCGGGTGCGGCTGGGCGAGGGCAGTGCGGTCTACCTGCAGCATCTGCGTGCGCCGCGCGCGCCGCGGGTACGTGCGGTGTCGCCTGCACCCGTGCACGATGCGCCGCTGCGTGACCAGCAGCGGGAAGCGGCGCGGCGCGCCGCACGGGCGGCGGAGGGCAATCTCAGTCTGGCCGCCCGCCAGTTGGGCATTTCACGCACCACGTTGTACAAGCTGCTGCGCGATTAAGCGGGCAGTCCGCCGGGCATGGCCCGGCGCTGTCGTTCCAGCCCGGGTAGCGCCGGGCCATGCCCGGCGGCGGGTCATCAATCGCGGAAATTGTTGAACTGCAGCGGCAGTTCGAACTTGCCGGCCTTCAGCACGGCGATGGCGTCCTGCAGGTCGTCGCGCTTCTTGCCCTGCACGCGCAGCTTGTCGCCGTTGATCTGGCTTTCCACCTTCAGCTTCGCTTCCTTCAGCGCGGCGGCGATCTTCTTGGCGATCTTCTGCTCGATGCCCTGCTTGACGGTGATCTTCTGCCGGGCCTGGGCCAGGTTGGTTTCGATGTCGCCGAACTCCAGGCTGAGCACGTCGATGCCGCGCGCGGCGAGGCGGGCGCGCAGGATGTCGTTCATCTGCTTGAGCTGGAACTCGGTCGGTGCGGACTGGTTGATGACATCGCCATCGCGCTCGAACTTGGCCTCCACGCCCTTGAAGTCGAAGCGGGTGGCCAGTTCGCGGTTGGCCTGGTCGATGGCGTTGGTCAGCTCGTGGGTGTCGACTTCGGACACGACGTCGAAGGAAGGCATGGGCGTGGCTCCGCGGAATTCAGTGGCGGCCATTCTATCGCGTGGGCCCCGCAGTGTTTGTAGAGTCGAGCCATGCTCGACTGCCCCGTGTCCGTGTCCGTGTCCGTGTCCGTGTCCGTGCTGCCAGTCGAGCAAGCTCGACTCTACAGACGGCGGTTGCCGGGCGATAATGGGCCATGAACGCGCAACGCTCCCCTTCGCGCGCGGTGGCCTGGATGGTTGCCGCCGTGGCCTGCTTCTCGTTGATGGACGCCGGCATGAAACAGCTGTCGGCCAGTTACCCGTCGCTGCAGGTCACCTTCCTGCGCGGCGCGGCCTCGCTGCCCTTCGTGCTGGTCTGGGTGCTGGCCAGCGCCGGCCCGCGCTCGCTCATTCCCCGTCGCTGGGGCCTGCACCTGCTGCGCGGCGTGTTGGGCATGGCGATGATCGGCTGCTTCGTGTTCGCCCTGCGTGACCTGCCGCTTTCCACCGCTTACAGCATCTACTTCGTGGCCCCGCTGCTGATCGCCGCGCTGTCGGTCCCGCTGCTGGGCGAGCGGGTCGGGCCGCGGCGCTGGGTGGCCATCGGGGTCGGCCTGCTGGGGGTGATTGTGGTGCTGCGCCCCGGCGTGGACGGCTTCATTTCCATTCCCGGGCTGATGGTGCTGGCCGCCGCCACCGCCTACGCCATTGCGGCGATCACCGTCAGCCTGCTCACCCGCACGGATACGTCGCAGTCGATGGTGGTCTGGTTCCTGGTCATCATGGCCATCGGTGCCGGCCTGCTGGCCCTGCCGGACTGGGTGCCGCTGCAGCTGGCACACGCCCCGCTGATCGCCGGCATGGGCCTGGCCGGGGCGCTGGGCCAGATCGCCCTGACCCGGGCCTTCCAGCTGGGCGAGGCGTCGATGATCGCGCCTCTGGAATACAGCGGCCTGGTCTGGGTGATCGGCTGGGATCTGGCTTTCTGGGGCCAGCTGCCGGATGGCTATACCTGGGCCGGTGCGGCGATCATCGTGGCCTCAGGCCTGTACCTGCTGCACCGCGAGCGCCTGAACCGGGTGCAGCCGCCGAAGCCGCTCGACCATCCTTGAACCTACCCGGGATGGGGTCAGAGCCCCTGCGGGGATCCGACCCCGGGGTCGGATCCCCGCAGGGGCTCTGACCCCCACCGTCATCCGCGGTATACGCGTCTTAGAACCAAAAGGAATAACATTCTGGCCCAAGGCGCAGGCGCGGAACCGCCGGCGCTGGTAGGCTGCACGCCCCTTCCATCGCCCCGCCGGTGAGCCACGCCCGTGATCGAGTTCCAGCGCCTGCACAAATCCTATGCCGTTGCCGGCCGCGAAGTCAGCGCGCTGCAACCGTTGGACCTGACCATCGAGGCCGGCGAAGTGTTCGGCATCATCGGCCATTCCGGCGCGGGCAAATCGACCCTGATCCGCATGATCAACCGCCTGGAAGAACCCAGCGGTGGACGCCTGCTGATCGGCGGCGAGGACATCACCGCACTCGGTGCCGACGGGCTGCGCACGCTGCGCCGGCGCATCGGCATGATCTTCCAGCACTTCAACCTGCTGTCCTCGCGTACGGTGGCCGGCAACGTCGCCTTCCCGCTGGAGCTGGCCGGTACGCCGAAGGCCGAGATCGACGCGCGGGTTGGCGAGCTGCTGCAGACCGTGGGCCTGCAGGACCATGCAGCGAAGTACCCGGCGCAGCTGTCCGGCGGCCAGAAGCAGCGCGTGGGCATTGCCCGCGCGCTGGCGACCCGCCCGCAGATCCTGCTGTGCGATGAGGCCACCAGCGCGCTGGATCCGCAGACCACCGCCTCGGTGCTGTCCCTGCTGTCGAAGATCAACCGCGAGCTGGGCCTGACCATCGTGCTGATCACCCACGAAATGGATGTGATCCGCCGCGTCTGCGACCGCGTGGCGGTGCTCGATGCCGGCCAGCTGGTGGAAACCGGCCCGGTCACCCGCGTGTTCCTGCACCCGCAGCACCCGACCACGCGCCGTTTCGTCAGCGAATCGGAGCATGTGGACGAGGGCGCGCTGCACCGCGATTTCGACGTGGTGGGTGGCCGCATCGTGCGCCTGACCTTCCTCGGCGGCGATACCTACGAGCCGCTGCTGGGCAGCGTGGCGCGGCAGACCGGCGTCGACTACAACATCCTGTCCGGGCGCATCGACCGGATCAAGGACACCCCGTATGGCCAGCTGGTGGTCGCCCTGGTGGGCGGCGACCAGTCCGCCGCGCAGGCCGCGTTCGTGGCCGCCGGCGTGCACGTTGAGGAACTGCGTCGATGATCATCGCCACTGCCGGCGGCTTCTTCCGCCACCTGGATGCGGGCAAGTGGGCCGATATCGGCCAGGCCACCCTCGACACCCTGCTGATGCTGCTCGGCTCGCTGCCGCTCACCCTGGCCATCGGCCTGCCACTGGGCGTGCTGCTGTACCTGTTCGGGGCGCCGCAGATGAAGCGCCGCCCGTTCGCCTATGGCGTGCTGGCCCTGGTGGTGAACCTGCTGCGCTCGGTGCCCTTCATCATCCTGATGATCGTGCTGATCCCGGTGACCCTGTTCCTGATGGGGACCTCGCTGGGCGTGCGCGGGGCGATCGTGCCGCTGGTCATCGGTGCCGCGCCGTTCTACGCGCGGCTGGTGGAAACCGCGCTGCGTGAAGTGGACCGTGGCGTGATCGAAGCGACCCAGGCGATGGGCGCCACCACCTGGCAGCTGGTCACCCGCGTGCTGTTGCCCGAAGCCCGGCCCGGCCTGATTGCCGGGGCGACGGTGACCACCGTGGCCCTGATCGGCTTCACCGCCATGGGCGGCGCGATCGGCTCCGGCGGCCTGGGTGATCTGGCCTTCCGCGATGGTTACCAGCGCTCGCACACCGAC
This sequence comes from Stenotrophomonas maltophilia, assembly GCF_047782825.1. GTDB lineage: Bacteria > Pseudomonadota > Gammaproteobacteria > Xanthomonadales > Xanthomonadaceae > Stenotrophomonas. The sequence continues at coordinate 3,950,381 of NZ_CP180589.1, forward strand.
GTGGCCCTGGTCACGGTGGTCCTGCTGCTGGTGCTGGTGCAGCTGCTGCAGATGCTGGGCGACCGCCTGGTAGCGCACTACAGCCGCAGGTAACACGCATCCGGTAGTGCCGGCCGCTGGCCGGCAAAGACGCGGTGCTTCCCGGTGTTCCGGGGTTGCCGGCCAGCGGCCGGCACTACCCTCTGCGCCCGGCGCTTTCTCAGCGCACGTTCGGTACTTCGTACCCCAGCTTGCCCACCTGTTCGGGGTGCTGCGGCACGCGCTTGAGCTTGTCGGTGTTCACGCCGTACTCGTCGCGCAGGCGCTCGGCCAGTTCCTTGTACAGCGCCTTGTCCATGTCCGGCTGGCGCGCGAAGATCCAGGCCATTTCCCGGCCCGGGTAGCCGATCATCGCCCACGAATAGTCCGGGGCCACTTCCAGCACGCGCGAATGGGTCGGCACGATGCGGTAGAACCAGGTGCGCCAGGCGTGGTTGCCGCTGTCGGCATCGACGCTGGCGCGGGCGCGCACTTCCTGCAGCGGTTCACCGAAGCCATCGCGGTAACGGTAGGTGATGGCGACCTTGTTGTCTTCGCGCAGCGCGTACTCGTTGACGCTGGCCACATGGCCGCGTTCGATGAAGTTCGGCACGCGGCCGATCACGTACCAGGTACCCATGAAGCGCTGCAGATCGATCGGTGCACCGTATCCGGATGCCCCCGATGCGGCGGTGCGCGGCGAAGGCGGGTCACTGGCGGCCAGCGCAGGGCCTCCCAGGGACAGGGCCAGCAGCACGGCACAGAACGGTCGGATCGAGGACATGCGGAGCGGTTCCAGTGAGCTTGCCCGAGCATGGTCGACTGTGTGTGCTCGATCCGTCAATGGTGTCGCAGCCGGTGAGAAGAAGGCGGGCCAAGCTGCCTGCCAACGAACACCGGAGAACGGACATGAACGCACGATCCTCCCGCCGCCGTACTGCTGAACGCGTCAGCCACCGCGCCGACCCGCGCGTGCTGCGCAGCGTGCAGCAGCTGGCCCTGGCCGGGCTGGCGCTGGTGCTGGTCTGGCCAGCCGCACGCGGCAGCAGCGCCTGGCTGGGTTGGCTGCCGCTGTGGCTGGTGGGCATGCCACTGGCCGCGTGGTGGGCCCTGCTGGGCTGCCCGCTGCCGGTACGCGCGCTGGCGCGGCGCCTGCGCCGGCAGGGCGGGCAGGCCCGTCGCCTGCCCACGCGGGCCCGGCGGACGAGGGCGGCCACGGCCTGACCTTCGACACGGGGGCGGCGCCGACGATCCATGCTAGCGTTCCACGGCTTATGACTGCCTGGAGCTGCAATGTCACGTTTCGCTTCCGCCTGCCTGTTGGCCGGCATGATGACCGCTGCCTCGGTGGGGACCGCCGTGGCCGCTGAAGATACCGACCGTTACGCCTGGCTCGAGGACGTCACCGGCGACAAGCCGTTGTCCTGGGTCAAGGAACAGAACGCCAAGTCCGAAGGCCGCCTGGCGCAGACCCCGGCCTTCAAGCAGATGGAAGCCAGCATCCGCGAGGTGCTCGATTCGGACGCCAAGATCCCCGGCGTGCAGAAGATCGGCGACTACTACTACAACTTCTGGAAGGACAAGCAGCACGAGCGCGGCCTGTGGCGCCGCACCACCCTGGCCGAGTACCGCAAGGCCTCGCCGCAGTGGGAAACCGTGCTGGACCTGGACGCGCTGAACAAGGACGAGGGTGAGAACTGGGTCTGGCACGGCGCCGACTGCCTGCGCCCGGACTACAGCCGCTGCCTGATCGCGCTGTCGCGCGGTGGCGCCGATGCCGACGTCACCCGCGAATTCGACCTGGCCAACAAGACCTGGATCAAGGACGGCTTCTTCCGCCCTGAATCCAAGGGTGGCCTGAGCTGGATCGACCGCGACTCGGTGTTTGTCTACACCGATTTCGGCGCCGGCTCGATGACCACCTCCGGCTACCCGCGCGTGGCCAAGCTGTGGAAGCGTGGCACCCCGATGGCCTCGGCCAGCGTGGTCTACGAAGGCAAGCCGGAAGACATGTACATCGCGGCGATGCACGATGACACCCCGGGCTTCGAGCGCAACCTGGTCAGCCGCACGCTGGCCTTCTACAACAACGAGGTCTACCTGCGCGCGGACAACGGCACGCTGACCAAGATCGACGCGCCGAACTCGGCCGAGAAGGGCCTGCACAAGCAGTGGCTGACCCTGGAACTGCGCGACCCGTGGACCGTGGGCGGCAAGACCTATGCCTCCGGTTCGCTGCTGGCCACCCAGCTGGACGACTTCCTGGCCGGCAAGCGTGATTTCGAAGTGCTGTTCACCCCGACCGCGACCACCTCGCTGGCCGGTGCGACCTGGACCAAGAGCCACCTCGTGTTGAACGTGCTCGAGGACGTCAAGAACCGCCTGTCGGTGCTGACCCCGGGCGCCAGCGGCTGGCAGAAGAGCGAGTTCGTCGGCGCGCCGGCCTTCGGCACCCTGGCCGTGGGCGCGGTGGACAGCAACGACAGCGATGCAGTGTGGCTGACCGCCACCGACTACCTGACCCCGACCACCCTGGCCCTGGCCGACATCGGCAAGGCCCCGGAAACGCTGAAGACCATGCCGGCCTTCTTCGATGCCGAAGGGAAGGTGATCGAGCAGCACTTCGCCACCAGCAAGGACGGCACCCGCGTGCCGTACTTCGTGGTGCACGACAGGAAGATGAAGCTGGATGGCTCCAACCCGACCCTGCTGTACGGCTACGGTGGCTTCGAGATCTCGCTGACCCCGAACTACTCCGGTGGCATGGGCCGCGCCTGGCTGGAGAAGGGCGGCGTGTACGTGGTCGCCAACATCCGTGGTGGTGGCGAGTACGGCCCGCGCTGGCACCAGGCGGCGCTGAAGCAGAACCGTCACAAGGCCTATGAAGACATGGCCGCAGTGGCGCAGGATCTGGTCAAGCGCAAGATCACCACCGCCAAGCACCTGGGCGTGCAGGGTGGCAGCAACGGTGGCCTGCTGACCGGCAACATGCTCACCCAGTACCCGGAGCTGTTCGGTGCGGTGGTGGTGCAGGTGCCGCTGCTGGACATGAAGCGCTACAGCCACCTGCTGGCCGGTGCTTCGTGGATGGCCGAGTACGGCAACCCGGACACCAGCGACTGGGAGTTCATCAAGACCTTCTCGCCGTACCACCTGTTCGACGCGAAGAAGACCTACCCGCCGGTGCTGTTCACCACCTCCACCCGCGATGACCGTGTGCATCCGGGCCACGCCCGCAAGATGGCGGCCAAGATGATCGACGCCGGCAAGGACGTGACCTACTACGAGAACATCGAAGGTGGCCACGGCGGCGCAGCCAACAACGCGCAGGCCGCACACATGTCGGCCCTGGCCTACAGCTTCCTGTGGGAGCGGTTGGGCGGCAAGTGATGGAATGAAAAACGCCGCCTTCGGGCGGCGTTTTTCGTTGGGGGCCACGTATCCACGCATGGCGTGGATCTACCGGTGCGCGGTGATGCCTTCCGCGCGCGGCGGGCGTGGCGCCCACGTATCCATGCATGGCGTGGATCTACCGGTGCGCGGTAATGCCCTCCGCGCGCGGCGTGCGTGCGTGGGGGCAGTAGATCCACGCCATGCGTGGATGCCGTTCGCGCAGGGCGATCAGGCGCCCCAGCTTTTCAACCCGCGCGCGATGCGCACCACCGCTTCCTGCAGCCGCGGCACTTCCTGCGTATACGCCAACCGCACGTGCTGGTTGGCGCGGTGGAAGCCAAAATCCAGCCCCGGCGTAAACGCCACGTGCTCGGTTTCCAGGAAGTGTGCGCAGAACGCCTGCGCGTCGTCGGTGAACGCGCTGACGTCGGCATACAGGTAGAACGCGCCCTGCGGTTCCACCTCGATACGGAAACCCAATTCGCGCAGGGCTGGCAGCAGGAAATCGCGGCGCTGGCGGAAGGCCTCGCGGCGCTGCTCGAAGATCGCCATCGATTCCTCGCTGAAACAGGCGAGGGCAGCGTGCTGGGCGATGCTCGACGCGCTGATGTACAGGTTCTGTGCGAGCTTCTCCAGATCGGGCACCGCGGCAGGTGGCGCCACCAGCCAGCCCAGCCGCCAGCCGGTCATGCCGAAGTACTTGGAGAAGCTGTTCAGCACGAACGCGCTGTCATCCACCTGCAGCACGCTGGGCGCATCCACCCCGTAGGTGAGGCCGTGGTAGATCTCATCCACCACCAGGTGGCCGCCGCGCGCCTGCAGCGATGTCGACAGGGCAGCCAGTTCATCGGCCGACAGCACCGTGCCGGTCGGGTTGGCGGGGGACGCAACCAGCGCGCCGACGCTGTCGGCATTCCAGTGCCGTTCCACCAGCGACGGGGTCAGCTGGTAGGCGGTCTCCGGCCCCACCGGTACCAGCTGCGCGCCGCCTTCCACCAGGCGCAGGAAGTGGCGGTTGCAGGGGTAGCCCGGGTCGGCCAGCAGCCAGTGCCGGCCCGGGTCGACCAGCAGGCTGCTGGCCAGCAGCAGCGCGCCGGAACCGCCGGGGGTGACCAGGATGCGTTCGGGATCGATGTCCAGCCCGTAGTGGCTGCGATAGAAGCCGCTGATCGCCTGGCGCAGGGCCGGCAGGCCGCGCGCGGCCGTATAGCGGGTGTGGCCGGCGGCCAGGGCGGCCTGGCCGGCGCGCACGACCGGTTCGGCGGTGGTGAAGTCCGGTTCGCCGATTTCCAGGTGGATCACATCGTGGCCGGCCTGTTCCAGCGCCTGTGCGCGGGCCAGCAGGGACATCACGTGGAACGGGGCGATTTCATGGCTGCGCCGGCTGTAGCCCGGCGTGTGGGGCAGGGTGCTCATGCGGCCCATGGTACGCCGCGCGCCCAGATAGTGCCGGCCGCTGGCCGGCACGACCCATGACGATCCGCAGGGTTGCCGGGTCGCCGGGATTGGGGTCAGATCCCTTTTCGGGAAAAGGGATCTGACCCCGTCGAAGACCATTGCATTGATGCGCCTGGAGCCTTATCTCATGAAATCCACCCTCTGCCTGTTGCTTGCCAGCCTGATGACCAGCACCGCTACCGCCGCCACCCCGCCCGTTCCGCCGGATGCCGCCAAGCACCCGCACGTGGTCAAGGCGCCGTTCGGCGCCACCCGCAACGATGACTATTACTGGCTGCGCGACGACAAGCGCGAAAACAAGGACATGCTGGCCTACCTGCAGGCCGAGAATGCCTATACCGACCAGCTGCTGGCGCCGCTGAAGCCGCTGGAAGACACCCTGTACAAGGAAATCGTCGGCCGCATCAAGCAGGACGATGCAAGCGTGCCAGCGCGCGAGCGTGGCTACTGGTACTACAGCCGCTTCGAGACCGGCCAGGATTACCCCATCCACGCACGCCGCAAGGGCAGCATGGAAGGTGCCGAGGAAGTCCTGCTGGACGTCAACGCGATGGCCGCCGGCAAGGGCTATTTCAACGTTGGCTCGATGGAGGTCAGCCAGGACAACCAGCTGCTGGCCTGGGCCGACGATGACGTCGGCCGCCGCCAGTACACCATCCGCTTCAAGGATCTGGCCACCGGCCAGGTGCTGCCCGACGTGATCACCGGCAGTTCCGGCGATCTGGTCTGGGCCGACGACAACCGCACCGTGCTGTACGTGGAAAACGATCCGGAAACCCTGCTGACCGTGCGGGTGAAGAAGCACGTGCTGGGCACCCCGGCCAGCGCCGACACCGTCGTCTACGAAGAGAAGGACGACAGCTTCTACATGGGCATCGGCCGCACCCGTGACGACCGCTTCATCACCATCGGTGTGCACAGCACCGTGTCCTCGGAAGAGCGCTACGCGCCGGCCAGCGACCCGACCACCTTCACCGTTCTGGCCCCGCGCCAGCGCGATGTGGAGTACGACGCCGACCACTACGACGGCCGCTGGGTGATCCGTACCAACGACGGTGCAAAGAACTTCAAGCTGGTCACCGCGCCCACCGATGCGAACTCGCGTGCGCAGTGGAAGGACTGGATCGCGCACGACGATGCGGTGTTCATCGAAGGCTTCGAGCTGTTCGACAGCTATACCGCCATCGCCGAGCGTTCCGAGGGCCTGGAGCGCATCCGCCTGCTGTTCAAGGATGGCCGCAGCGACTACGTGAAGGCCGACGAGCCGGCATATTCGATGGGCCTAGGCGACAACACCGAGCCCGATACGCCGTGGCTGCGCTACGTCTACACCTCGATGACCACCCCGACCACGGTGTTTGAACTGAACACCGCCACCGGCGAGCGCCGCCAGCTGAAGGTGCAGCCGGTGATCGGCTATGACGCCTCGAAGTACGAAACCGACCGCGTCTGGATCACCGCCCGCGACGGGGTGAAGGTGCCGGTGTCGCTGGTCTATCGCAAGGGTTACCAGAAGGATGGCAAGGGCGCGCTGTTCCAGTACGCCTACGGCAGCTATGGCATGTCGATGGACCCGTATTTCAACCAGACCGCGGTGAGCCTGCTCGACCGTGGCGTGGTGTATGCCATCGCCCATATCCGCGGTGGCCAGGAAATGGGCCGCGACTGGTACGAGAACGGCAAGCTGCTGCACAAGCAGAACACCTTCAACGATTTCATCGACGTCACCCGTGGGCTGGTGGCGCAGGGCTGGGCGGCGAAGGATCGCGTGGCCGCCTCCGGTGGCAGCGCCGGTGGCCTGCTGATGGGTGCGGTGGCCAACCAGGCGCCGCAGGATTACCGCGTGATGGTGGCCCAGGTACCGTTCGTCGATGTGGTCACCACCATGCTCGACCCGACCATTCCGCTCACCACCAACGAGTACGACGAGTGGGGCAACCCGGAACAGAAGACGTACTACGACTACATGCTGTCCTACTCGCCCTACGACAACGTCAAGCCGCAGGCCTACCCGGCGCTGTTCGTGGGCACCGGCCTGTGGGATTCGCAGGTGCAGTACTGGGAACCGGCCAAGTGGGTGGCCAAGCTGCGTGACGACAACATCGGCCACTACCCGATCGTGTTCCGCACCAACATGGAAGCCGGTCACGGCGGCAAGTCGGGGCGCTTCCAGCGTTACCGCGAACTGTCCGAGTCGTACGCGTTCGTCCTGCAGCAGCTGGGCATCGTCCAGCCGTGATCGCGACAGGGTGCCGGGCGGCTGCCTGGCACCCTGAACCGGTATCCTTGCGGCCATGACTGCGCCCGCTCCCCCGCCTTCCGATGACGCCGCGCCGCCGCCGCAGCGGGTGGTGCGTTTCCGTTGGGCATGGTGGCTGCTGGCCTACGCCAGCCTGGGCACCGGCATCGTCGGCATCTTCGTGCCGGGCCTGCCGACCACCGTATTCATCCTGATTTCGGCCTGGGCCGCCTCTCGCGGGTCCGAGCGGCTGCACAACTGGCTGTTGCAGCACCCACGCTTCGGCCCGGCCATCGCCAACTGGCAGGCGCACGGCGCGGTCAGCCGCTATGGCAAGTGGATGGCGACGATCACCATGGCCGCGTGCGCCGGCATCATGCTGTGGTGCGTGCCGATCGCCTGGGTGAAGTGGTTTTCCATCGGCAGCATGACCGTGGTGGCGATCTGGCTGTGGACACGGCCGCTGCCGCCGCCGGAATAATGCCTCGCCGGGCGTGGCCCGGCGCTACCTTGGGGTGCACGGTTGCGGTAGCGCCGGGCCGTGCCCGGCGGATGCGTGACCCTGCACCCTCCACCAACCGCTCAGCCACCAGTGGCTATACTCGGGGGCATGAAGATCCCCCATCGCAATGCCATCCTGATTCCGTTGGCAGCGGCCTCGCTGCTGTTCCTGTCCGCCTGTGGCAACAAGGGCCCGCTGGTACTGCCGCAGAAGCCGGTGCCGGTGGAAGAGACCGTCGAACCGGCCGAGCCGGCAACCGGCACCGAGGCGACCCCGGCGGCGACCCAGCCGACCAGCGACGGCAGCCCCTCGGTCACCCCGGACCCGATCAAGCCGGTGGACGACGGGAATGAGTAAGGCCGGTTCCAAGGCCCTGCGCTTCAGCAAGATGCATGGCGCGGGCAACGATTTCGTAGTGATCGATCTGCGCGACGGCACCCCGCCGCCCACCCCGGAACTGGCCGCGCGCCTGGCGGATCGCCATACCGGCGTGGGCTGCGACCAGATCCTGACCATCGAGGCACCGCGTGCGGAAGGCTCGGTGGCGTCCTACCGCATCTGGAATGCCGACGGCTCCAATTCCGAGCAGTGCGGCAACGGCGCGCGCTGCATCGCCGCCTGGCTGGTGCGCGAAGGCAGCGCCCAGGGCGAGCACTTTGTCATCGACAGCCCATTGGCCAGCCACGCCGTGCAGGTGCTGGGCGATGGCCAGTTCTCGGTGGCGATGGGCGTGCCCGCCTTCGAGCCGGCGCAGGTGCCGCTGGTGGGCTTTGCCCACCCGCGCGAGGAATACCTGCTGCCGCTGCAGGGTGAAAGCGTGCGCTTCGCTGCCGTGTCGATGGGCAACCCGCATGCGGTGATCGAAGTGGGCCTGATCGATGCCGCACCGGTGGAGCGTGTCGGTTCGCTGCTGCAGCAGCATGCCTCGTTCCCGCAGTCGGTGAACGTGGGCTTCGCCCAGGTGGTCGGGCCCGAGCATGCGCGCCTGCGCGTGTACGAGCGTGGCGTGGGCGAGACCCTGGCCTGCGGCAGTGGCGCCTGTGCCGCGGCAGTGACCCTGATGCAGCGCGGCCGCCTGCAGCGCGATGCCCGCATCAGCCTGCCCGGCGGTGAGCTGCGCATCCAGTGGCCGGGCGATGGCCAGCCGGTGGTGATGGCCGGCCCGACCGCATTCGTCTTCGAAGGGGAGTGGATCGCATGACTGAGACCGTCGACAAGCTCGGGGCCCATGAAGTCGCTGCGTGGTTGCGGCGCCATCCAGGCTTCCTCAAGCAGTTCCCCGACCTGGCCCTGACCCTGGTGGTGCCGCGCGACGACGGCCCGACCGCGTCGCTGGCCAGCTACCAGCTGGAAGTGCTGCGCGAGAAGAACCGTGAGCTGGCGCGACGGTTGGCCGACCTGGGCGCCACCGCCCAGGTCAACGAACGCTTGGCGGTGCGCACGCACCAGCTGACCCTGGCATTGATGAAGCAGGACAACGCCGCCGACACCCTGCGCGCGATGGCCGCTTCGCTGCAGGAAGACTTTGCCGGCGACCTGGTGCGGTTGGTGGTGCATGCGCCGGTGGCCGGCCTGGAACAGGCCGAGTGGCTGCAGGTGATCGCCGCCGATGATCCGCAGCTGGGCCCGTTCCGTGATTGCCTCAAGGACGGCGAGCCGATCTGTGGCCGCCTGCAGCCGGAAAAGAACGCGGTGCTGTACGGCGTGCGCAGTGACGAAGTGCAGACCACCGCGCTGCTGCCGCTGCCGGGCATCGGCCTGATCGGCGTGGGCAGCCACGATGCGAACCGCTTCTACCCGGGCATGGGCACGCTGTTCCTGCGCATGATGGGCGACGCCCTGGCCGCAGGCCTGAAGCGCTACGCCGGCTGAGCAGGGGAGTGCGGCGATGAGCGCGGTACAGGCCTTCCTGCAGCACCTGCAGGTGGAACGGCGGATGTCAGCGCATACGCTCGATGCCTACCGCCGTGACCTGGACGCGCTGGCCGTGTGGGCCGAGCCGCGTGGCGTGGCGGTGGAGGCCCTGGATGCCGAAACGCTGCGCCAGTTCGTGGCCGATGAACATCGTCGCGGGCTGTCGGCCAAGAGCCTGCAGCGCCGCCTGTCGGCCTGCCGCAGTTTCTATGCCTGGCTGCTCAAGCACGGGCGCATCGAGGTCAGCCCTGCGGCCACCCTGAAGGCGCCCCGTGCACCACGGCGCCTGCCGCAGGTGCTCGATGCCGATGAAGCGGTGCAGCTGGTGGAACTGGAACCGGAAGGCGAACTCGGCCGCCGCGACCGCGCGCTGCTGGAACTGTTCTATTCCTCCGGCCTGCGCCTGAGCGAAGTGTGCGCGCTGACCTGGCGCGACCTGGATTTCGACAGCGGCTTGGTCAACGTGCTGGGCAAGGGCAACCGCCAGCGCCGCGTGCCGTTCGGTCGTCCCGCACGCGAAGCACTGCTGGCCTGGCGCGCGGAAAGTGGTGGCGGCCCGGCCACGCCGGTGTTCCCCGGCCGCAATGGGCCCATCAGCCAGCGTGCGGTGCAGGTGCGCATCCGCCAGCTGGCGCAGCGGCAGGGGCTGTTCAAGCACGTGCACCCGCATATGCTGCGGCACAGTTTCGCCAGCCACATCCTGGAATCCTCCGGCGACCTGCGCGGTGTGCAGGAGCTGCTCGGTCACGCCGATATCGCAACGACGCAGATCTACACCCATCTGGATTTCCAGCATCTGGCCAAGGTCTACGACGCCGCGCACCCGCGCGCCAAGCGGCGCAAGCCGGCCGGGTAGCGCCGGCGCTTGACCTGGATCAGGGCGGGGCAGGGCGCACCGGCGCATCGTGGCCGCAGGCCACGAGGAGCTGCCGACCATGGCAAAGCCCATTCCGCTGCATCCCAAGCACCCCGAGCGCATCTGCTGGGGCTGTGACCGCTACTGCGCGGCCGACGCGCTGGCCTGCGGCAACGGCTCGGGCCGCACCCAGCACCCGATCGAAACCCAGGGCGAAGACTGGTACATCGCCTGGGGTATCGAGCCCAATCCGGATCGGCCATCGCATGCCAAGCGCTGAACGGCAGCCATCCACGCAGGCTTGATCGCCCCCGGCGCTGTCCCCATGTCCCGTGAACAGCTATCGGAGGCCGCATGGACCCCAGTCAGAATCCCAATGTTTTCCACGCCACCACCATCGTCTGCGTGCGCCGCGGCGACCACGTGGCCATTGCCGGTGATGGCCAGGTCACCCTCGGCCACACGGTGATGAAGGGCAATGCGCGCAAGGTGCGCCGCCTGGGCCGCGACGGCCAGGTGCTGGCCGGCTTCGCCGGTGCCGCCGCCGATGCCTTCACCCTGTTCGAACTGTTCGAGGCCAAGCTGGAAAAGCACGGCCAGCTGCAGCGCGCCGCCGTGGAGCTGGCAAAGGATTGGCGCACCGAGCGCCGCCTGGGCAAGCTTGAAGCCCTGCTGGCCGTGGCCGACAAAGAAACCTCGCTGATCATCAGCGGCACCGGCGATGTGATCGAGCCGGAGGACGGCATCATCGCCATCGGTTCCGGCGGTTCCTACGCGCTGTCGGCCGCCCGCGCGCTGATGTCACACACCGAACTGGATGCACGCACCATCGCCAGCGAAGCGATCGGCATTGCCGGCGACATCTGCATCTACACCAACCGCAACGTGGTGGTCGAGGAGTTGTGACGGGGAACCCGTCACAGACATTCCAGATTCGCCGGGCACGGCCCGGCGCTACCGTCCGGGGCCGTTCGGTTCCGGCATTGTAGACAACGAATTCGTGAGCACATCCATGTCGAAGATCGAAGTTTCCTCCGCCACCATGACCCCGCGCGAGATCGTGCAGGAACTGGACCGGCATATCGTGGGCCAGCACGACGCCAAGCGCGCCGTGGCCATCGCCCTGCGCAACCGCTGGCGCCGCATGCAGCTGGTGCCGGAGCTGCGCAATGAAGTGATGCCGAAGAACATCCTGATGATCGGCCCGACCGGCGTCGGCAAGACCGAGATCGCGCGCCGCCTGGCCACCCTGGCCAACGCACCGTTCGTGAAGGTCGAAGCCACGCGCTTCACCGAAGTGGGCTACGTCGGCAAGGACGTGGAGCAGATCATCCGCGACCTGGCTGACACCGCAGTGAAGCTGTACCGCGAACAGGCCAAAGTGCGCGTGCGTACCCAGGCCGAAGAGCGCGCCGAAGACCGCATTCTCGATGCGCTGCTGCCGCGCCGCAGTGGCGGCATCGGGTTCGATCCGGAAGTGGCCCGCAACGAGCCGTCGGCGCAGGACAACGAGACCCGCATCAAGTTCCGCAAGATGCTGCGCAACGGCGAGCTGGACGAGCGCGAGATCGAGCTCGACCTGGCGGCCAACGTCAGCATGGACATCATGACCCCGCCGGGCATGGAAGAAATGGGCCAGCAGCTGAAGTCGATGTTCGCCAACCTCGGTGGCGGCGCCAAGGCACACAAGCGCACGCTGACCATCAAGGCCGCGCGCCCGCTGCTGGTGGAAGAAGAAGCCGGCAAGCTGGTCAACGAAGACGATATCCGTACTGCGGCCATCGAAGCCTGCGAACAGCACGGCATCGTCTTCATCGACGAGATCGACAAGGTCGCCAAGCGTGGCGATAACGTGGGCGGCGGCGATGTCTCCCGCGAAGGCGTGCAGCGCGATCTGCTGCCGCTGGTGGAAGGCTCCAACGTGTCTACCAAATACGGCACGATCAAGACCGACCACATCCTGTTCATCGCCTCCGGCGCGTTCCACCTGGCCAAGCCCAGCGACCTGATTCCCGAGCTGCAGGGCCGCTTCCCGATCCGCGTGGAACTGGGCGCGCTGAGCAAGAACGACTTCGTGCGCATCCTGACCGAGCCGAAGGCCGCGCTGACCAAGCAGTACGAAGCCCTGCTGGCTACCGAAGGCGTCAAGGTCAGCTTCACCGCCGATGCCATCGACCGCCTGGCCGAGATCGCCTTCCAGGTGAACGAACGCCAGGAGAACATCGGTGCCCGCCGCCTGCACACCGTGCTCGAACGCCTGCTGGATTCGCTCAGCTATGAAGCGCCGGACCGCGATGGTGAAACCCTGGCCATCGACAGTGCTTACGTCGATGCGCACCTGGGTGAACTGGTGCAGGATCCGGACCTGAGCCGTTACATCCTGTAACGCCAGGCAGGGTCGGATCCCTCGCATCGCGAGGGCTCCGACCCCAAGCCCAGCAACAGAAAAGGCCGCCGAAAGGCGGCCTCCTTCGTTTGCGCGTACGGCATCCACGCATGGCGTGGATCTACAGCCGGGCCGCGCCCGGTGGATCCGCCCCTACGGCAGCGGCTCGGGAATCGAGCCCGGTACGAACACGCCTTCCTTCACGTAGGCGGCCAGCGTCATGTCCAAGGCGAGCATGCCATCGCGCTTGAGGTCCATCAGTTCCGGTTCGACCATCGCCCCGTGCAGCACGCCCAGCACGGTGGCGTGCAGCATGCGTGCGGCGATCTTCGGGTCGGCGCCTTCGCGCAGCTGGCCCAGGTCCTGCGCGCGGCGCAGGGCACGCTCCATCCGGTCCAGTGCGTCGCGGAAGCCGGCCTGCTGCAGTTCGGTCAGCACCCGGGTATCGGCCGAGGCATCGCTGCGCAGCATGATCTCCATGGTCTTGCGCAGCCGCTCGTCCTCGGACAGTTCGATGAACGAGTAGATCATCACCGCGCGCAGGTCGTGGATAGGCGTCTGCCGCTCATCGCTGGACGTGCGCTCCAGTTCCTGCATGAAAGGCAGGTGCACGCGCTCGACGATTGCCGCCAGCACCTCGCCCTTGTTCTTGAAATGCCAATACACCGCGCCGCGGGTATAGCCGGCGCGGGCGCCGATCATCTCCAGCGTGGTCCGGGCCACGCCGTGTTCATGGAAGCAGGCTTCGGCGGCATCAAGGATGCCTTCGCGGGTTGCCTGGGTGTCTTCTTTGGTCTTGCGCGCCATGGGTCCGTGAGTGAGTACGAGTGCCGGTGAAACCAGCCTGAATTGTACCGCTTTACAAACAAACAAGCATGTATGTATATTTCGCATCCACGCTCCCCGCCGTCTATGCGCGTTCGCCGACGCCTGCGCCGTGCGCGGGAATGCCTGTCCGCTGCGACAACCACACCCCTGGATCGGGATGCGGTTGCGTATCACGGCAAGCTGAGAATCTTTTTCCTTCCCCGAGTCCCCGCCCCCATGCCCCTGACCCGAATCCGCCCCTTCCTGCTGTCGCTGGCCATCGCCGCGACCGTGGCCGCCTGCGGTGGCCAACCCGAACAGCCCGAGCAAGGCCCCGGCCAGGTGACCGTGGTCACCCTGAAGTCGGAAAGCGTGGGCCTGACCCGTGAACTGCCGGGCCGCACCAATGCCTTCCTGGTTGCCGAAGTGCGCCCGCAGGTCAGTGGCATCGTTGCCAAGCGCCTGTTCACCGAAGGCGGCCTGGTGAAGGAAGGGCAGCCGCTGTACCAGATCGAGGACGCCAGCTACCGCGCCCAAGCCAACAGCGCCCGCGCCCAGCTGGCCCGCGCCGAAGCCACCGCCAATGCCGCGCGCCTGAGCGCCAAGCGCATTACCGAACTGGCCAAGGTCGATGCGGTCAGCCAGCAGGACCTGGAAAACGCCGTGGCCGCGCAGAAGCAGGCCGAGGCCGATGTCGGTGCCGCCAAGGCCGCACTGGATGCCGCCAACGTGACCCTGGGCTACGCGCGCATCACCGCGCCCATCAGCGGCCGCATCGGCAAGTCCAGCGTCACCCAGGGCGCGCTGGTCAGCAGTGGCCAGGCCACTGCGCTGGCCACCGTGCAGCAGCTCACCCCGATCTACGTCGACCTGACCCAGTCCTCGGCCGAGCTGCTGCAGCTGCGCCGCGAACTGGCCGCCGGCCGCCTGCAGGACAACCAGACCCTGCCGGTCACCATCCTGATGGAGGACGGCAGCGAGTTCCCGCACAAGGGCGCGCTGGAATTCTCCGAAGTGAGCGTCGACCCGGCCACCGGCAGCTACGCGCTGCGGGTGAAGGTGGACAACCCCGAGGGCCTGCTGATGCCGGGCATGTACGTGCGCGCGGTGATCGGCGGCGGCGTGCGCGCCGATGCGGTACTGGTGCCGATGCAGGGCATCGCCCGCGATGCCAAGGGCGAAACCAGCGCGATGGTGGTGGGCAAGGACAACAAGGTGGAAGTGCGCCCGGTGAAGGTCAGCCGCGCGCTGGCCGACAAGTGGCTGGTCGAGGACGGCCTGCAGGCGGGTGACAAGGTCATCGTCGAAGGCCTGCAGAAGATCGGCCCCGGCATGCCCGTGCATGCCACCGAGAAGGGCGCCGCCCCGGCACAGCCGGACGCCGCCCCGCAGCCTGCCGCCCAGCCGGCCGGCGACGCGAAGTAAGCGGAGAATTCCATGGCACGTTTTTTCATTGATCGACCCATCTTCGCGTGGGTGATCGCCATCATCATCATGCTGGCCGGTGCGCTGGCGGTGGTGAAGCTGCCGGTGTCGATGTATCCCGAGGTCGCCCCGCCGGCCGTCGAGATCAGCGCCACCTACCCGGGTGCATCGGCCAAGGTGGTCGAGGACTCGGTGACGCAGATCATCGAGCAGAACATGAAGGGCCTCGATGGCCTGATCTATTTCTCCTCCAACAGCTCGGCCAACGGCCAGGCCACCATCACCCTCACCTTCGAAGCCGGCACCAACCCGGACATCGCCCAGGTGCAGGTGCAGAACAAGCTGCAGCTGGCCATGCCGCTGCTGCCGCAGGAAGTGCAGCGGCAGGGCATCAACGTGGCCAAGTCCAGCAGCGGCTTCCTGCAGGTGCTCGGCTTCGTGTCCAACGACGGCAGCATGGATGCCAACGACATCGCCGACTACGTGGGCTCCAATGTGGTCGACACGCTGAGCCGCGTGCCGGGCGTGGGCAACATCCAGGTGTTCGGTGGCAAGTACGCCATGCGCATCTGGCTGGACCCGAACAAGCTGCACACCTACAAGCTGTCGGTCGATGAAGTGACCGCGGCGATCACCGCGCAGAACGCACAGGTGGCCATCGGCCAGCTGGGCGGTGCGCCTTCGGTGAAGGGCCAGCAGCTCAACGCTACCATCAACGCGCAGGACCGCCTGCAGACCCCGGAACAGTTCCGCAACATCCTGGTGCGTGGCGGCACCGACGGCAGCGAACTGCGCCTGGGCGATGTGGCCCGCGTCGAGCTGGGTGCGGAAAGCTACGACTTCGTCACCCGCTACAACGGCAAGCCGTCCACCGGTATCGCCATCACCCTGGCCACCGGCGCCAACGCGCTGGCCACGGCCGAAGGCGTGCGCACCGCGCTGGACGAGATGAAGGCAAGCTTCCCGGCCGGTCTGGAAACCGTCGTGCCGTATGACACCACCCCGTTCGTACAGGTCTCGATCAAGGGCGTCATCAAGACCCTGATTGAAGCCATCGTGCTGGTGTTCGTGGTGATGTACCTGTTCCTGCAGAACTTCCGCGCTACGTTGATCCCGACCATCGCCGTGCCGGTGGTGTTGCTGGGTACCTTCGGCGTGCTGGCCATGCTGGGCTTCTCGGTGAACATGCTGACCATGTTCGCGATGGTGCTGGCCATCGGCCTGCTGGTGGACGATGCCATCGTGGTGGTGGAGAACGTCGAGCGCATCATGTCCGAAGAGGGCCTGTCGCCGCTGGAGGCCACCCGCAAGTCGATGGGCCAGATCACCGGTGCGCTGGTGGGTATCGGCCTGGTGCTGTCGGCGGTGTTCGTGCCGATGGCCTTCATGAGCGGCTCCACCGGCATCATCTACCGCCAGTTCTCGGCCACGATTGTCTCGGCCATGGCGCTGTCGGTGCTGGTGGCCATCGTGCTGACCCCGGCGCTGTGCGCGACCATGCTCAAGCCGCTGAAGAAGGGCGAGCACCACGTTGCCCACAGCGGCCTGCTGGGTCGTTTCTTCAATGGCTTCAACCGTGGCTTCGACCGTTCCAGCGAAACCTACCAGCGCGGCGTGAAGGGCATCATCCATCGTCCGTGGCGCTTCATGGGCATCTTCGTGGCGCTGGCCGTGGTGATGGGCGTGCTGTTCGCGCGCCTGCCCAGCTCGTTCCTGCCCAATGAAGACCAGGGCATCATGATGGCGCTGGTGCAGACCCCGGTCGGTGCCACCCAGGAACGCACGCTGGAAGCGATGGCCAAGCTGGAAGACCACTTCCTGAAGAACGAAGCCGACGCCGTCGAATCGATTTTCGCCGTGCAGGGCTTCAGCTTCGCCGGCATGGGCCAGAATGCGGGCATGGCCTTCGTCAAGCTGAAGGACTGGAAGGAGCGCGATGCCGACCACAGCGTCGGTGCGATCACCGGGCGTGCGATGGGCGCGCTGGGCCAGATCAAGGATGCCTTCATCTTCGCCTTCCCGCCGCCGGCCATGCCGGAGCTGGGCATCGGTTCGGGCTACACGTTCTTCCTGAAGGACACCAGCGGCAAGGGCCATGACGCCCTGCTGGCCGCGCGCAACCAGCTGCTGGGTGCGGCTGGGCAGAGCAAGCTGCTGGCCAACGTGCGCCCCAACGGCCAGGAAGACACCCCGCAGCTGCGCATCGACGTGGACGTGGAGAAGGCCAACGCCCTGGGCCTGTCGGTCAGCTCGATCAACAACACCCTGGCCGCGGCGTGGGGCAGCAGCTACATCGATGACTTCATCGACCGTGGCCGCGTCAAGCGCGTGTACGTGATGGCCGATGCACCGTTCCGCATGAATCCGGACGACTTCAACGTCTGGTCGGTGAAGAACGGGCAGGGCGAGATGGTGCCGTTCAGTGCCTTCGCCACCAAGCGCTGGGATTACGGTTCGCCGCGCCTGGAACGCTACAACGGCGTGTCGGCGATGGAAATCCAGGGCGAACCGGCAGCCGGCGTAGCCTCCGGTGATGCCATGGCCGAGATCGAGCGCATCGCCAAGGACCTGCCGCCGGGCTTCGAGATCGAATGGACCGCGCTGTCCTACCAGGAGCGCCAGGCCGGTTCGCAGACGCCGCTGCTGTACACGCTGTCGCTGCTGATCGTGTTCCTGTGCCTTGCTGCCCTGTATGAAAGCTGGAGCGTGCCGACCTCGGTACTGCTGGTGGCGCCGCTGGGTATTCTCGGCGCGGTGCTGGCCAACACCTTCCGCGGCATGGAGCGCGACATCTACTTCCAGGTGGCGATGCTGACCACGGTGGGCCTGACCAGCAAGAACGCGATCCTGATCGTCGAATTCGCCAAGGAGAACCTGGAGAAGGGCGCGGGCCTGATCGAAGCGACGATGCACGCGGTCCGCGATCGTCTGCGCCCGATCATCATGACCTCGCTGGCGTTCGGCCTGGGCGTGCTGCCGCTGGCCATCGCCTCCGGTGCGGGTTCCGGTGCGCAGCGCGCCATCGGTACCGGCGTGCTGGGCGGCATGCTCGTGGGCACCGTGATGGGCGTGTTCTTCATCCCGCTGTTCTTCGTGGTGGTGCAGCGCGTGTTCAACCGCAACAAGGGCAACGGAGGTGGCACGCCGCCGGCTCCGCGCGATGACGCTGCCCATGGAGGTTCCCATGAATAAGACCCCCTTGCTGCTGGCGCTCGTCGCCAGCCTGGGCCTGGCCGGGTGTTCCACCCTGGCGCCGAAGAACACCGCCGTTGCGCCGGCCATCCCGGCGCAGTGGCCGGCCGAGGCCAGCCAGGGCGAAGTGACCGATGTTGCGGCACTGGGCTGGCGTGACTTCTTCACCGATGCGCGCCTGCAGCAGGTGATCGGCCAGGCGCTGGACAACAACCGCGACCTGCGCGTGGCCGTGCTGAATGTGGAAAAGGCGCGCGGCCAGTACCGCGTGCAGCGTGCCGACCGCGTGCCCGGCCTGGCCGCCACTGGCCAGATGGAACGCCGCGGCACCGATGCGGGTGTCACCGAGCAGTTCACCGCCGGCGTCGGCGTGGCCGACTTCGAGCTGGATCTGTTCGGCCGCGTGCACAACCTCAGCGAAGCCGCCCTGCAGCAGTACTTTGCCGTGGCCGCCAACCGCCGCAACGCCCAGCTGAGCCTGGTGGCCGAGACCGCCACCGCCTGGCTGACCTACGGTGCCGACGCGCAGCAGCTGAAGATTTCCGAGGCCACGCTGAAGACCTACGAGGACTCGCTGCGCCTGGCCGAGGCGCGCCACGAACGCGGTGGCAGCTCCGGGCTGGAGCTGAGCCAGACCCGCACGCTGGTCGAAACCGCGCGTACCGACGCCGCGCGCCTGCGCGGGCAGCTGGCCCAGGACCGCAACGCGCTGGCGCTGCTGGCCGGTGGCCAGCTCGATGCGGACCTGCTGCCCGACAGCATCGAGCCGCAGCTGCTCGCCCTGGCGCCGCCGCCGGCCGGCCTGCCCAGCGACGTGCTGCTGCAGCGCCCGGACATCATGGCGGCCGAACACCAGCTGCTGGCCGCCAATGCCAACATCGGTGCCGCACGCGCAGCGTTCTTCCCCACCATCTCGCTGACCGGCAGCATCGGCAGCGGTTCGGGTGAACTGTCCAACCTGTTCGACAGCGGCACCCGCGTGTGGAGCTTCCTGCCGAAGATCACCCTGCCGATCTTCCAGGGCGGCAAGCTGCGCGCCAACCTGGCCGTGGCCAATGCCGATCGCGATATCGCGCTGGCGCAGTATGAAAAGGCGATCCAGAGCGGCTTCCGCGAAACCGCCGATGCGCTGGCATTGAATGTCAGCCTGGATGAACAGGTCGGTGCGCAGCAGCGCCTGGTGGATGCGGCCGAAACGGCCAACCGCCTGTCGCAGGCCCGCTACGACGCCGGTCTGGACAGCTTCGTGACCCTGCTGGACGCACGCCGTACTGCCTACACCGCACAGCAGACCCGCCTGCAGGCCGAGCTGGCCCAGCAGGCCAACCGCATCACCCTGTACAAGGTGCTGGGCGGCGGCTGGCACGAGCGCGGGTAAACCCCGGTAGCGCCGGGCCACGCCCGGCGGCTTTCATGGGGCGTTCCCGACATCAAACGCCGGGCGCGCATGAAGGCGGGGGCAACATCGGTAGCGCCGGGCCATGCCCGGCGGCTTCTGCCGCACGTCAAGTCGCTATCGCATCGGCCATCGGCACCAGGCAAGCGGATACCCATCCAATTCGGCCGCGAGCCCCGCACGGATCGGATTTCCCAGAATGTAGAGCGCATGACGCCTCAACGCATCTTCATTGCGAACGGCATGGTCGAAGTAGCTCGGTTGCCACAGAGGCGTTTCCACGCCGAACTGCTGCCTCAAGAGGCGGCTGCTGCGTGATTTCACCCTCCCCATCAATCGCGCGAGCTTTCCCGCGCGCAACTGCATCAACCAATGAACATGGTCGGGCATGACGACCCAGGCGAACGAGTGACTGAGCCCCTTGCGCTCCACGAAGCGCAACGTATCCACGAGGCATTCTGCGCAGCGTGGGTCTGCAAATACCGGGCGTCGCTTCAGTACGACGGTGGTGAGCACGTAGTACCCATCGATGCGGGAAACGCGACCACGCTGTAGATGGCGACTGGACATTGGACCAGTCTGGGAATGCGCTTTGAATCCGCCTATCGGCGGACACCTTGGCAGCCTGTGAGGTTCTGCCGCGCTCGCCGGGCATTTTCCCAGGTGTCCGGGTTTTCGGTAGCGCCGGGCCATGCCCGACGGCTTTCCTTTGATCGTTCATGGCGTCGGACACAGACCGCGCTGCTGCGCCCGCCGGGTAGGGCCCGGCGCTACCAGAGCGCAGGCGTTCACGGCGTCGGACATAGGCCGCGCTTCGCGCTCGCCGGGCAGGGCCCGGCGCTACCGGCTTTGATCAGACCGCCTCGTCATCGCGCGGCGGCGCACGGCACGAACGCACCCGCACCAGCGCGTCTCCGGCCTCGCGGGCCATGCGCTCGTACTCGGCGCGGATTTCCTCCAGCCGCTCCTCATCCATCTCTTCCAGGTCCAGCAGCTCGTTGTTGGCCTCGGCGGTGGCGCGGATCAGCTCGTCCAGCTTGATCTGCATCGCGGCCGTGTCCGAGTTCTGCGTATGCTGGATCAGGAACACCATCAGGAAGGTGATGATGGTGGTGCCGGTGTTGATCACCAGCTGCCAAGTGTCGTTGAAGCCGAATACGGGGCCGCTGATGCCCCACAGCACCACGATCGCCACCGCAGCCAGGAAGGTCCACGGCGAGCCGGTGGCGGCCGCGGCCTTCTTGGCGATCGTATTGAACAGGCTCCGTGCTTTCATCATCGTCGTTCCAACCAGGTGACGAGGATGATCGGCATCGGCCCGTGCACGGGCCGTGCAGCCGCCGCTCGGGTCAGGCGCGCAGGCGCGGGGCGTCCTGCAGGCGCACCGCGCGGCTGGTTTGGTAGACGTGCTGCCAGCAGCGGTCGACGAATTCGCGGGCCTGCGCCTCGCTCAGGCGCGGCATGATCTGCAGGGCGTACTGGGTCTGGAACATTTCGTCGCGCTGCGCATTGCTGGCGCGCGGCTGGGTGATCAGCGAATCACAGGCGAACTTGACCCACGGCACATAGGAACCAAACGAGTTGTGCGGCAGCGCGCCGTCGGCATGCTGCCGGCGCCAGTGATCAAGCTCGGCGTCGACATCGATGACCGGTGGGATGGTGGGGACTTCAGCGTGCATGGCATTCCAGTTCGGTTGGGTGGCAGGGAGTGGGGGTTGATCGCAGTGTGGCGTATGCACCGGTGCATGCCGCGTCAGCGCGGTGTGCAGCCGGTGTTGCCGTCGATCAGTTGCGCGTGTGCGACGGCGCCCAGGCCCTGCGCCATGTCGGCCATCGCATTGCACAGGCGCACGTGGTCGCGCGGATGGCCGCGCACGACTTCCTGTTGCATGCGTTGGAAAGCGGTCCAGAACGGCGCGCTGCTTCGATGCAGGGCGAACTGCTGCGTCATCCGGTCGCGGATGCCGGCAAGTACCGGGTCGGGCAGGGGGTGTACGGCGTGCGCGCGCATGGGCTGGCCCCGCCGGGACAAGAGGCCCCGGTGGAACCACCGTAGGCGTGGTGCGTGCAGGTGATGTTAGGGCCGTGTGTGCAGCTCACCCAACTGAATGTGCGCCAGCGCACATCGCAGTGCGCTGACGCCGCCGGCACAAGGCTGTGCCGGCTCTGAAGCGTTCATCAAGCAGCGTGCAGCATCACTGCGCAGCGCTTATTCGCCGATGTCTTCGTTCCAGATTTCCGGATGTTGCGCAATGAAGCCGCCCAGCAGGTCCACGCATTCCTGGCTGTCCAGGTCGATCACGTTGACGCCGTTTTCGCGCAGCCAGTCGATGCCGCCCTGGAAGGTGCGCGATTCGCCCACCACCACGGTGCCGATGTTGAACTGGCGCACCAGGCCCGAGCAGTACCAGCAGGGCGCCAGGGTGGTGACCATGATGGTGTCCTGGTAGCGGCGCTGGCGGCCGGCCTTGCGGAAGGCATCGGTTTCGCCGTGCACGGACGGATCGCCTTCCTGCACCCGGCGGTTGTGGCCGCAGCCGAGCAGTCGGCCGTCGTTGTGGTACAGCGCCGCGCCGATCGGCACGCCGCCCTCGGCCAGGCCCTGTCGGGCTTCGGCGATGGCGGTCTGCAGCAGGGCCTGGTAGTCGGGCGTGGTGATCATGCGGGGCTCCGGTGGGTCATGGGCCGCCATGATAAGGCCCGGTTACCCCGCAGCGGCCCCGGCGGTGCGATAATCAGCGGCATGAGCGAATCCCCCTACAAATCCGGTACCACCCATTTCGGGTTCCGCGACGTGGCCGCCAAGGACAAGCAGAAGCTTGTCGGCGAGGTGTTCACCTCGGTCGCGCGCAACTACGACCTGATGAACGACCTGATGAGCCTCGGCGTGCACCGGGCCTGGAAGCGCTATTACGTGGCCACCGCGCAGGTGAAGCCGGGTGACCGCGTGCTCGACCTGGCCGGCGGCACCGGCGACATCGCCGCCCTGCTGAAGGAGCGCGTGGGCGCGGAAGGTTCGGTGGTGCTGGGCGACATCAACGCCGGCATGCTGTCGGTCGGCCGTGACCGCCTGACCAACCGCGGCCTGGTGCTCGGCCTGGACTACGTGCAGTGCAACGCCGAAGCCCTGCCGTTCCCGGACAACAGCTTCGACCTGGTGACCATTGCCTTCGGCCTGCGCAACGTGACCGACAAGGACGCCGGCCTGCGCGAGATGTACCGCGTGCTGAAGGTGGGCGGCCAGGCCCGCGTGCTGGAGTTCTCCGAAGTCACCGCCGACTGGTTCAAGCCGATCTACGACTTCCACTCGTTCAGGATCCTGCCCAAGCTGGGCAAGCTGTTCGCCAACGATTCGGACAGCTACCAGTACCTGGCCGAGAGCATCCGCAAGCACCCGCCGCAGGAAGAGCTGAAGGCGATGATGGGGCAGGCCGGCTTCGAGCGCTGCCACTACAAGAACCTGACCGGCGGCATCGTCTCGATCCACTCCGGCTACAAGCTGTAAGCCCGGGTTTCCGGTAGTGCCGGCCGCTGGCCGGCATTCCCGTGTCCGGCCATCGTCCGTGCGGATGCCGGCCGGCGGCCGGCACTACCGGTGCTGTGGCCCGGCCTTACCCCGCATCGCGCAACGCGCCCGGGGCTAGGGAGAGGTACCATTGGGGTTTGATCCCCGTAACGGTCCCGATTCATGCGTAATCCGCTGATGCTCCTTCCGCTGGCCGTGGCCCTGGCCGCCGGCTGCTCCCAGGAGGCGGCCGCACCCGCCGCCGCCCCGACTGCCGAAAAGGCCCCCGCCGCCCCCGTGAACGCCGAGAACCGCAGCCACGACGAAAGCTCGTACGCCGAGCCGGACAAGGTCGTCATCAAGGACATCGCGCTGGATCTGAAGCTGGACTTCGACCAGAAGCAGATCGGCGGCACCGCCACCTACACCCTGGAATGGAAGCAGAAGGACGCCCAGCAGCTGGTGCTCGACACCCGTGAGCTGAGCGTGTCCAAGGTCGAGGCCATCGGCGCCGATGGCGCGCGCAGTGAACTGAAGTTCGCCCTGGCCCCGGTCGACAAGGTGTTCGGCAGCAAGCTGACCATCGAAGCGCCGGAACAGCCGGCCAAGGTCGAAGTGACCTACCACACCGCACCGACCGCCTCGGGCCTGCAGTGGCTGGAGCCGTCGATGACCGAGGGCAAGAAGCTGCCCTTCATGTTCAGCCAGTCGCAGGCCATCCACGCCCGTTCCTGGGTGCCGCTGCAGGACACCCCGAGCGTGCGCTTCACCTACAGCGCGCACGTGACCTCGCGCCCGGACGTGATGGTGCTGATGAGCGCCGACAACGACCCGAAGGCCGCGCGTGACGGTGATTACACCTTCAAGATGCCGCAGCCGATCCCGTCCTACCTGCTGGCCATCGCTGCCGGTGACCTGGTGTTCGAGCCGATTTCCGGCCGCTCCGGCGTCTGGGCCGAGCCGACCATGGTCAACAAGGCCGCCAAGGAATTCGAAGACACCGAGAAGATGATCGGTGCCGCCGAGAAGCTGTACGGCCAATACCGCTGGGGCCGTTACGACATGCTGGTGCTGCCGCCGTCGTTCCCGTTCGGCGGCATGGAAAACCCGCGCCTGACCTTCGCCACCCCGACCGTGATCGTCGGTGACAAGTCGCTGGTCTCGCTGGTCGCCCACGAACTGGCGCACAGCTGGTCGGGCAACCTGGTGACCAACGCCAGCTGGAAGGACATCTGGCTCAACGAAGGCTTCACCACCTACGTCCAGGGCCGCATCACCGAAGCCCTGTACGGCAAGGAGATGGCCGAGATGGAGAAGCAGATCGACCAGACCGACCTGCTGGCCGAAGTGAAGGACATGAGCCCGGCCGACCAGGCCCTGGCCCTGCCGCCGCTGAACGAGCGTGACCCCGACGAAGCCCTGAGCCAGGTCGCCTACGTCAAGGGTTCGTGGTTCCTGGAGTTCCTGGAACAGCGCTTCGGCCGCGAAACCTTCGACCCGTTCCTGCGTGGCTGGTTCGATGACCATGCCTTCCAGAGCGCCAACACCGACCAGTTCGTCGACTACCTGAAGAAGAACCTGCTGCCGAAGAACCCCTCGGCGGTGAGCGAAGCCGAGCTGAAGGCGTGGCTGGACGAGCCGGGCATTCCGTCGTTCGCGGCCAAGGCGCAGTCGCGCAACTTCAGCAGCGTGGATGCCGCGCGCATCGCCTTCTCCGGTTCGGGCACCTTGCCGACCAGCCAGGTCACCGCTGATTGGGGCACCCAGGAATGGGTGCGCTTCATCGACGGCCTGGGCGCGACCTTGCCGCTGGACAAGCTGGCCACGCTGGACAAGGCCTTCCACTTCACCGGCACGCCCAATGGCGAGATCGCCATGCGCTGGTACCCGCTGGCCATCCGCAGCGGTTACGAGCAGGCCAATGAAGCGGCTGCAGCCTTCATCGAGCGCGTCGGCCGTCGCAAGCTGATCATGCCGATCTACGCCGAACTGGTGAAGACCCCGAAGGGTCTGGAGCTGGCCAAGCAGGCCTTCGAGAAGGCCAAGCCGGGCTACCACCCGATCACCACCGCCTCGGTGCAGGATCTGCTGGCCAAGGCTGAAGCCAAGTAAGAAAACGCGCCGGGCATCCCCCGGCGCTTTTTTTTGTAGAGTCGAGCCATGCTCGACTGCTGCTCCAAGGCATTTGTAGAGTCGAGCCATGCTCGACTGTTGTTGGGCAGTCAGTCGAGCATGGCTCGACTCTACAGAAAGGCACCCGCAAAGGACTTCCGCATGAAACGACTGATCCTGATCACCACCTGCGCCCTGGCCCTGGCCGCCTGCAGCAACCCGGAAGAGGAGCGCAAGGCGCAGGAAGCCGCCGCGGCCGCCGTGCAGGCGCAGAAGGAGGCCAAGGCCGAGGACGTCGCCAAGCAGTACGACGCGGCCGTGGCCGCACAGGACTGGGAACGCGCGCGCCTGCATGGCGCCTCGCTGCTGGACCAGTACAAGGACACCGCTGCCGCCGAGCGCATCGCCGCCGGCTACGACGAGGTCAAGGCCAAGGGCGATGCCGCGCGCGACCTGCGCCGCATGCAGGCGCTGTGGCAGTACAACGAGATTCCGGTCGGCAGCAAGGGCGTGCAGCGCTCGGCGTCGATCTACAGCAAGGAACGGGTGGATGTGGATGGCAGCGGTGCCAAGCCGGTGCAGCTGGTGTTCCGCGACCACCCCGAGTGGAAGCGGCATGCCTACCTGGTACTGCAGGCGGGCGATTTCCGCTGCCCGCAGTGCTCGGTGAAGGTGACCGTGGACGATGGCAAGGCGATCCCGATGGCGGCCTGGCGGCCGAAGACCGACGAGGCCATCGCCATGTTCATCACCGATCAGAAGGCGCTGTGGAAGCTGGCCCAGAAGGGCAAGTCGATCAGCATCGAGTTCCCGGTGAAGGCCGGTGGCACCCGTACCGCGGTGTTCGAGACTGGCGGCGTGGACACCAGCCGCATGCCGCAGTGGTGGAAGTGACGGCCACTGCGGTGGCGGCGCTGTCGACGATCCGCCACTGGGTGTTCGACATGGATGGCACGCTGACCGTGGCGATGCACGATTTCCAGCGGATCAAGCGCGAACTGGGCATTCCGGCCAGTGCGGACATCCTGGTGCATCTGGCAGGCCTGCCGGCTGCGGAGGCGGCACGCAAGCATGCCTGGCTGCTGGACCATGAGCGTGACCTGGCCGAGGACGCGCTGCCGGCGCCCGGCGCGGTCGAGCTGCTGCGCGCGCTGGCCGCGGCGGGTTGCGAGCTGGGCATCCTGACCCGCAACGACCATGCGTTGGCCAAGCTGACGCTGGAGGCGATCGGGGTAGGGGATCTGTTTGACGATGCCGGCATCATCGGCCGTGGCGAGGCCGTGCCCAAGCCTTCGCCTGATGGCGTGCAGCAGCACCTGCGGCGCTGGGGCATCGGTGCCGGCGCGGCGGTGATGGTGGGCGACCATGCCTACGACCTGGAGTGCGGCCGCGCTGCGGGGGCGCATACCGTGCTGGTCAACCTTCCAGAAAACCCATGGCCGGGCCGCGCGGACTGGCATTTCGCCGATTGCCGCGGGTTGTTGGCGGCCTGGCAGGCCGCATGACCGTGTAGCGCCGAGCCCATGCTCGGCTGCTCTGCGGTCGGGTCGCGCTGGAGCGCGAAAGCCGAGCATGGGCTCGGCTCTACAAAGCGCAGGCAACGTGCCGGCCGCTGGCCGGCAGTGCCGACCAAGGTCGACACCTGCCAGAGCAGTTCCCGATCGCGCATCGAAATGCGCGGGCAGTTCGGCTTACGCGCCCAGCGCGTAACCGAACTGCTGCTTGAACTGCTCGTGGAACTCTTCGAAGGTGAAGCGCTGGTTCTGGGTGCCCGGGTGCTCGACCTTCAGTGCGCCCATCAGGTTGCCCATGCGGCCGATGGTCAGCCAGTCGTAGCCCTTCTGGATGCCGTAGATCAGGCCGGCGCGGAAGGCGTCGCCACAGCCGGTCGGGTCGACCACGCGGCGCTCGTGCGCCGGCGGGATGTCGTAGCTCTTTTCCGGGGTGTGGATGACTGCGCCCTTCGGGCCGCGGGTGGTGATGTAGGCCTTCACCCGGCTGACGATCTGCTTCTCGTCCCAGCCGGTGCGTTCCTGCAGCAGGTTCGACTCGTAGTCGTTGACCACCACGTAGTCGGCCTGCTCGATGAAGTCACGCAGCTCCGGGCCGTTGAACAGCGGCAGGGCCTGGCCCGGGTCGAAGATGAAGGGGATGCCGCAGGCCAGGAACTCGGCCGCGTTCTGGATCATGCCGTCGCGGCCGTCCGGCGCGACGATGCCGAAGGTGACGCCCGGCACGTCCTTCACGTGGTTCTCGTGCGAACGCATCATCGCGCCCGGATGGAAGGCGGTGATCTGGTTGTTGTCGTGGTCGGTGGTGATGAAGCACTGGGGGGTGAACATGTCCTCCAGCACCCGCACCTGGCTCAGGTCGATGTCCATGCGCTCGAAGTGCTCACGGTACGGACCGAAATCCTGGCCGACGGTGCCCATCGGGATCGGGCTGCCGCCCAGCAGCTTCAGGTTGTAGGCGATGTTGCCGGCGCAGCCGCCCAGTTCGCGGCGCATGCGCGGCACCAGGAAGGACACGTTCAGGATGTGCACCTTGTCCGGCAGGATGTGATTCTTGAACTGGTCCGGGAACACCATGATGGTGTCGAAGGCAAGAGAACCACAGATCAGAGCGGACATCGATGTAAGCCTATGCGGTGAATTTCGGGGTGGGCCGGCCGGCTTCGGCCAGCAAGCAAATGGCGCCCTTGGGCGCCCGACGGCGCAAAGGTTACCCGCTGGTGCCGCTCAGGGCCAGAACCGGGTGATGCCCGATCAGGCCGAAACCCAGCCAAGTCGCGGGTTCAGCTAGTTTTTTCCTTGCTCGGCGGGAAGCGGGTTGCTAGGCTTGTCGGCCTCGAATTCTGCCCATTTTTTCGCCATCCCGCGGCGGGCACGACACCCCTCAGGACTCCTTCCTCAGATGTTCAAGAAACTCCGTGGCATGTTCTCCAACGACCTGTCCATCGACCTGGGCACGGCCAACACCCTCATCTACGTGCGCGGGCAGGGGATCGTGCTGAACGAGCCGTCGGTCGTGGCCGTGCGCCAGGACCGTGCCATTGGTGGCACCCGCTCGGTGGCAGCCGTAGGCGCCGAAGCCAAGCAGATGCTCGGCCGTACCCCGGGCCACATCACCACCATCCGCCCGATGAAGGACGGCGTCATCGCCGACTTCACCTATACCGAGGCGATGCTCAAGCACTTCATCAAGAAGGTGCACAAATCCCGCGTGCTGCGCCCGAGCCCGCGCGTGCTGGTCTGCGTGCCGGCCGGCTCGACCCAGGTCGAGCGCCGCGCGATCAAGGAATCGGCCGAGGAAGCCGGTGCCCGTGACGTGTTCCTGATCGAAGAGCCGATGGCCGCCGCGATCGGCGCCGGCATGCCGGTCACCGAGGCCCGTGGCTCGATGGTCATCGACATCGGCGGCGGCACCACCGAAGTGGCGGTGATCTCGCTGAACGGCATCGTCTATTCGGCCTCGGTCCGCATCGGCGGCGACCGCTTCGACGAGTCGATCACCAACTACGTGCGCCGCAACCACGGCATGCTGATCGGTGAAGCCACCGCCGAGCGCATCAAGGTCGAGCTGGGCTGCGCCTACCCGCAGGCGGAAGTGATCGAGATGGAAATCTCCGGCCGCAACCTCGCCGAGGGCGTGCCGAAGATGATCAAGATCAGCTCCAACGAGGTGCTCGAAGCCCTGCACGAGCCGCTGTCGGGCATCGTCAGCGCGGTCAAGCTGGCCCTGGAACAGACCCCGCCGGAACTGTGTGCCGACGTCGCCGAGCGCGGCATCGTGCTGACCGGTGGTGGCGCCCTGCTGCGTGACCTGGACCGCCTGATTTCCGAGGAAACCGGCCTGCACGTGCAGGTGGCTGACGACCCGCTCACCTGCGTGGCCCGCGGTGGTGGTCGTGCGCTGGAACTGGTCGACATGCACGGCAACGAGTTCTTTGCGCCGGAATAAGCCGTCCCGGCTGCTCCTGCCCGCAGCGCCCCTCCGGGGTGCGGCCCGCCCTGCCGGCGGGTCGACACCGGCGGGGCGCCCGCGTGTTTCCCTTCCGCCTTCTGCCAGTTGAATCGTTGCCGTGCCGCCCTACGCCGGACCTCCCGTCGCTTCCCGATCCGGTGATGCCGCCAGCCCCCTGCGGCTGCTGGCCTACCTGGCACTGGCCATCACCCTGATCGTGCTGGACGACCAGGCCGGCTGGCTTGCGCGCCTGCGCGAGCAGGCCAACAGCCTGGTGCAACCGGTGTGGGCCCTGGCCGGCCTGCCGGGCAAGCTGGGCAACCAGGTCAAGGACAGCGCGGCCAGCCATGGCCAGCTGGTGACCGAAAACCGCGAACTGCGCAACCAGCTGCTGCTGGCCAACGCGCGCCTGACCCGCCTGCAGACCGCCGCGCTGGACAATGCCCAGCTGCGCGAACTGCTGAACGTGGCCGAGCGCAGCGGGCTGGATGTGCAGCTGGCGCCGATCCTGGATATCGACCTGGACCCGGTGAAGCAGCGCCTGGTGCTCGATGCCGGCAGCCGCGAAGGCGTGCATGTCGGCCAGGCGGTGATCGATGCCGGCGGCCTGATGGGGCAGGTGATCAGCACCACCGGCAGCACGTCCACCGTGCTGCTGCTGACCGACCCGGATCATGCCGTGCCGGTGACCGTGGCCCGCAACGGCGTGCGCCTGATCGTCTACGGGCGTGGCGACACGCTGGAACTGCGTGACATTCCGCTCAGCGCGGGCGTGGAAGTGGGCGATGAGATCGTCACCTCCGGCCTGGGCGGGCGTTTCCCTGCCGGTTTCCCGGTCGGCACCATCACCGGCCTGCGCCCGGACGATACCCATGCCTTCCTTGTGGGCGAGCTGAAGCCGGCGGCCCAGCTGGACCGTGGCCGTGACGTGCTGCTGCTGCGGCCGGGTGCGGCGATCCGGATCCCACCGGAGCTGCGCAAGAGTCTGGACGCCGGTGCCGCAGGCGGCCCTGCAGCGGCTGAGGCGCTGCAGGCAGGCACCCCGCCAACCGCAGCTCCCGACGCTGGCTCGGCCCCGGTAATGCCGGCCCCGGTAGTGCCGGCCGCTGGCCGGCAACAGCCCTCGTCGCCGACGAGGACTGTTGCCCCCGCATCCTCCCTTAACCCCGCGCCGTCGGCGCGCCCCCTTCAACAGGAAGGGGGCTCCACTCCAGCCGGCGCTACGGTAGTGCCGGCCGCTGGCCGGCAACCGCAGCCCACGCAACCCATCCCGCAGGAGCCCGCACGATGAGCCGCCTGCGCGACAACCCCTGGGTGCTGCCGGCCAGCCTGGTCGTGGCCCTGCTGCTGGGCCTGCTGCCGTTGCCGGCGCTGCTGCAGCCGCTGCGCCCGTACTGGCTGGCGCTGGTGCTGGCCTACTGGGTCATCGAAGCCCCCGAGCGTGTCGGCCTGGGCGTGGCCTTTGCCAGCGGCGTCATCGCCGATCTGCTGTACGGCGGGGTGCTGGGTGAACAGGCGCTGCGCCTGGTCATGCTGGCTTTCATCCTGCAGCGCTTCCGTGCCCGCATCCGCTTTTTCCCGATGTCCCAGCAGATGCTGGCCATCGGTGGCCTGCTGTTCAACGACCGCATCGTCAGCGCGCTGGTGCACATCCTGGTGGGCGAACCGACCCTGCCGTGGTCGTACTGGTGGGCGCCCCTTCTGGGCATGGGCCTGTGGCCGCTGGTGTTCGTGCTGCTGGACGCAGTGCGTTTCGGCAAGCGCGGGCGCTGAGCCATGATCCCGCGCCGCCAGGTCAAGAACCCGCACGCTGAAGCCGAACAGTTCCGCCGCCGCGCGGCGCTGGGCTTCCTCGGCGTGCTGGTGTGCCTGCTGGGCCTGGGCGGCTGGTACTTCAAGCTGCAGGTGCTGGACCACGACATCTACGCCACCCGTTCGGAAGCCAACCGCATCAAGCCGCGGCCGGTGGTGCCCGGGCGCGGCATGATCTACGACCGCAACGGCCGGCTGCTGGCCGAAAACGTGCCGGCGTTCCGCCTGGATGTGACCCCGGACAAGGTCAAGGACATGGACGCCACCCTGGAAGGGCTGGCGAAGATCATCAACATCAGCCCCGAAGAGCTGGAAGCGTTCAACAAGTCGCGCAAGGCGCGCCGCAAGTTCCTGCCGGTCACCCTCAAGCTGCGCATGAGCGACGAGGAGATGGCCCGTTTCGCGGTCGATCGCTGGCGCTTCCCCGGTGTCGAGCTGGAGCCTTACCTGACCCGCCGCTACCCGTATGGCGATCTGTTCGCGCACATCATCGGGTATGTCGGCCGCGTAGATGACAAGGATCTGGAGATCCTGGGCGAGGGCAACGCGGCGCTGACCCATATCGGCAAGTCCGGCCTGGAGCGCTATTACGAGCAGGAACTGCGCGGCAAGGTCGGCTACGAGCAGGTCGAGACCAACGTGCAGGGCCGTGCCATCCGCACCATCGGCCGGGTGGCCGCACAGTCCGGCGCCGATCTGCGCCTGTCCATCGACGCCGACCTGCAGCGTGCCATGGTCGCCGCCTTCGGCGAACAGGAGGGCTCGGCGGTGGCGATGGACCCGCGTACCGGCGAAGTGCTGGCCATGGTCAGCCTGCCGTCCTATGACCCGAACCTGTTCGTCAACGGCATCTCCCATGCCGATTTCAAGGCACTGAACGAGAACCCGTCGCGGCCGCAGTTCAACCGCCTGGTGCTGGGTGGCGTCGCCCCCGGCTCCACCCTGAAGCCGCTGATCGGCCTGGCCGGCCTGGATTCGGGTGTTCGCCGCCCGGAAGACAAGGTGCTGTCCACCGGCATGTTCTACCTGCCGGGCACCTCGCGCGGCTGGGGTGACGCCCACCGTGGCGGCCACGGCTGGACCGACCTTCGCAAGTCCATCGCCGAATCGGTCAACACCTATTACTACAAGCTTGCGCTGGACCTGGGCATCGAGCGCTTCGACCATTACATGGAGTACTACGGCTTCGGCCAGCCGACCGGCATCGACCTGACCGGCGAAATCGGCGGCATCCTGCCGTCGCCGGCCTACAAGCGCAAAAGCCGCAAGGAAGCCTGGTACCCGGGCGATACGGTCAACATCAGCATCGGCCAGGGTGACTGGAAGGTCACCCCGCTGCAGTTGGCGCGCGGTGTCAGCGCACTGGCCGACGGCCAGCTGCGCACCCCACATCTGGTGATCCAGCAGCGCGACGGCTTCGACAGCAACTGGGCGGCGATGCCGCCGGGTGAAAGCAAGCCGGTCAGCCCCAACCCCAACAACGTGCAGGCCGTGCGCGAGGGCATGATGGCGACCATGCGGCCCGGCGGCAGCGGCTGGCGCGTGGCGGTCGGTGCGCCGTATGTGATGGCCGGCAAGACCGGTACCGCGCAGGTCATCAGCCGCAAGGGCACCGCTGCGGTGAATCCCAAGAGCCTGCCCATGCATCTGCGCCACCGCGCGCTGTTCGTCGGCTTCGCGCCGGTCGACAACCCCGTGATCGCCATTGCGGTGGCCGTGGAAGGCGGCGGCTACGGTGGTTCGGCGGCTGCACCGATCGCGCGCAAGGTGTTCGATGCCTATCTGCTGGGCAAGATGCCTGAAGGCATGCAGCCGCTGGATGCCGAACGCGGTACCACCGCCATCGGTGTGACCGCCTTCGACAACGAAGACGTGAACGCGCGCCCGGCCGGTGATGCGGCCGCCGCGCAGCTGGCCGAGCATCCGGTGCTGGTCGGCGTGCCCGCACCGGAACCGGCGCCGGCACCGCTGCCGAGCACGCCGGCCGCCGCCGCATTGCCGGCCACGCCACGCCCGACCGCTGCGGAGGCGGCCCAATGAGAGTCTTCCTGCGCTGGGCCGGCGACATGCTGCGCCGCTTCTTCAGCACCCTGGACTGGGTGCTGTGCCTGGCCCTGGGCACGCTGATGGTGATCGGCCTGGCCACGCTGAAGAGCGCCGGCGGCGACAGCCTGGTGATGGCCCAGGGCGCGCGTTTCGCGGTGGGCCTGGCAGCGCTGTGGGCCATTTCGCGCGTGCCCATCCTGCGCATCCGCTCGGCCACGCCGATGATCTATGCGATCTCGATGATTCCGCTGCTGGCGGTGTTCGTACTGGGCACTGGCAAGTACGGGCGGCAGTGGCTGGACCTGAAGTTCTTCTACCTGCAGCCGGCCGAACTGCTGAAGGTCAGCCTGCCGATGATGGTGGCCTGGTACCTGCACCGCATGCCGCTGCCACCGCGCTTCAACACGGTGCTGGTGTCGATGGTGATCATCGGCGTGCCCACCGGCCTGGTGATGCTGCAGCCCGACTTCGGCACCGGCGTGCTGATCGCCGCCAGCGGCGTGTTCGT
The DNA here is from genome assembly GCF_047782825.1 of Stenotrophomonas maltophilia. Classification (GTDB taxonomy): domain Bacteria; phylum Pseudomonadota; class Gammaproteobacteria; order Xanthomonadales; family Xanthomonadaceae; genus Stenotrophomonas. Next base: position 3,983,913 of record NZ_CP180589.1, read on the forward strand.
GCTGCTGCTGGCCGGCCTGCCGTGGTGGTGGGTCGGGCTGGGCGTGGGCGGCGTGGCCGCGGTCGCGCCGCTGGCCTGGTTCTGGCTGCTGCGGCCGTACCAGAAGGACCGCATCATGATGTTCCTGGACCCGGAGATGGACGCGCTGGGCGCGGGCTGGAACATCATCCAGTCGAAGATCGCGATCGGTTCCGGCGGCTTCGACGGCAAGGGCTGGGGCGAAGGCTCGCAGTCCCACCTGAACTTCATTCCCGAGCAGACCACCGACTTCGCGTTCTCCGTGCTGAGCGAGGAATTCGGCTGGATGGGGGTGGCCCTGGTGCTGACCCTGTACCTGGTGGTGATCGGGCGTTGCCTGTGGATCGCCAGCCAGTCGCGCGATTCCTATTCGCGGCTGCTGGCCGGTGCCACCGGCCTGGCCTTCTTCGTCTACGTGCTGGTGAACGGCGGGATGATTTCCGGCCTGCTGCCGGTGGTGGGCGTGCCCATGCCGCTGATCAGCTACGGCGGTACGTCCGCGGTTTCGCTGCTGGCCGGCTTCGGGCTGGTGATGGCGGTACGCAGCCACAACCCCGTGCACGGCGGCTACGGCTGAGCCCGGCGCAGCCGCTTCTGTAGAGTCGAGCCCACGCTCGACTGCTCTCCGCTTCTTGTAGAGCCGAGCCACGCTCGGCTGCTCTCCGCTTTTTGTAGAGTCGAGCCATGCTCGACTGCTCTCCGCGAAACGCAGCCGAGCATGGGCTCGGCTCTACCAGAAGCATCGCTCGGTAGCGCCGCGCCATCCCCACCGGCATTGGAAAGCTTCGCGCAAGCGCCGCCCGCTACCCTGCCTGCGTGGAATGGAAACGCATGTTTGGCATCTGCCGCGAGGCGGTGCGTACGATCGATCTGCCGTTGCTGCTTGCGTTGCTGCTGCTGATGGCGGCCGGCCTGGCCGTGCTGCACAGTGTCTCGGGCCCGGTGGCCGGGCAGGCCGCGCGCTTTGCCGGTGGCCTGGCGGCGATGTGGCTGCTGTCGCGGGTATCGCTGCTGCGCCTGCGCGCGTGGACCCCGGCGTTGTACGCGTTGTCGATGCTGCCGTTGATGGCGGTCTATGTGGTCGGCACCGGCAAGTATGGCCAGCGCTGGCTCAACCTGGGCGTGTTCTACCTGCAGCCCTCCGAGCTGCTCAAACTCAGCCTGCCGCTGATGATGGCCTGGTACCTGCATCGCCAGCCGCTGCCACCGTCCCCGCGCACGGTGCTGACCGCCGCGGTGCTGATCGGCGTGCCGGCGCTGCTCATCCTGCTGCAGCCCAACCTGGGCACGGCCACGCTGGTGACCGCCAGCGGCGTGTTCGCCCTGTTGCTGGCCGGCCTGCACTGGGGCTGGGTGGTGGCCGGCCTGGCCAGCGTTTCGATGGCCGCGCCGCTGGCCTGGTTTGGCCTGCTGCGGCAGTACCAGAAGGACCGGGTGCTGACCTTCCTCGACCCCGCCGCCGATCCACTGGGCACAGGCTGGAACATCCTGCAGTCGCGCATCGCGATCGGGTCGGGCGGTTGGGAAGGCCGCGGCTGGGGGCAGGGTACGCAGGCCACGCTGGATTTCCTGCCCGAGTACACCACCGACTTCGCGTTCTCGGTGCTGGGCGAAGAATTCGGCTGGATTGGCGTGGCCACGATGTTCGCGCTGTACCTGTTCGTGGTGGGGCGCTGCCTGTGGATTGCCGCGCACGCGCGCGACACGCATGCGCGCTTGCTGGCGGGCAGCCTGGGGCTGGCGTTCTTCGTCTATGTGCTGGTGAACGGCGGGATGATTTCCGGCCTGCTGCCCGTGGTGGGCATCCCGATGCCGCTGGTCAGCTATGGCGGCACCTCCGCCGTATCGCTGCTGGCTGGCATCGGGCTGGTGATGGCCGTGCGCGTGCACAACCCGATACACGCTGGCTACGGCTGAAGCCGCCGCCGTTGCTTCTGTAGAGCCGAGCCCACGCTCGGCTGCGCTTCGCGGGAAGCAGCCGAGCATCGGCTCGGCTCTACATCAAAGCGCAGCCGTGCACGCTCGACACCACGAACCCGCCCTCCCCATCGACGAAGTTCCATAAAAAGTGCGGACCAATTCACACTTTGACGCGGCGTTGATCCGGATCAATGGACTTGTCGCAATCGGCCTGCACAATGGCGGCCCGTTCGGCACGGCGCGCCGTCTTTCGATGCAGCGCGAGGGGGCGTCGGGCGGGAAGCAGTACTGATCCAACGGATACAGGGAGCGCGGGGTACTGCCACTGGGGAGCGGCAGCCGCGCGGGTATCGACCGGATCCGGTCGCCGGTTGCGCCTGCGGGGATGGGGGCGCAACCGGCAACCTCTGCCTGAATTGGGGCAGGGCAATCACGACGCCTTCACATTTCCCGCTGAACGCGCGCAAATCGTTGTGATTCATGGTGTTAGGGGTTTTAATTCATCCATGACCTGCTAACCTGCGACGATGATTCGACGCTCCCTGGCCTGCATGCTCACCCTCGGTCTGGTCGCCTGCGCGACCCAGCCGACGGCTCCCCCGACTTCACCCCAGGCCAGCAGCACGCCGCGCCATCCGGTCAGCAAGCCTGCCGGCCCGGCCGAAGCCGCGCCCGAAGCCGCCGCAGCCACCGCGCCGCCGGTCGACCTCACCCCGGTGCCGTTCGAGACCGCCCGCGCCCGCTTCATCACCGACACCGCCAAGCGCTACGGCCTGCAGCCGGCTGAAATTTCCCGCGTGCTCGACCAGGCGCAGGTGCGCCAGCCGATCATCGCGGCCATGTCGCGCCCGGCCGAACGGGTGAAGCCGTGGAACGAATACCGGCCGATGTTCATCAGCAAGGCGCGCATCGACGGCGGCCGCGCTTTCCTGGCCGAACACCGTGCCGAACTGGACCGCGTGCAGCAGCGCACTGGCGTGCCGGCCGAAGTGATCGTGGCGATCATCGGCGTGGAAACCAGCTACGGCAAGAACGCCGGCAACCACCGCGTGCTGGATGCGCTGTACACCCTGGCCTTCTATTACCCGCGCAGTGGCGACCCGGCCAAGCTGGAACGCGAAGTGCGCCGCGAGCTGTTTTTCCGCGATGAACTGGCCAAGCTGTTCGAACTGGGCCGCGAAGAAAAGCTGGACATCACCACGCTCAAGGGCAGCTACGCCGGGGCGATGGGCATGGGCCAGTTCATGCCGTCCAGCTATCTGGACTACGCCGTGGACGGCAACGGCGATGGCCGCCGTGATCTGTTCACCAGCTACGACGATGTGTTCTCGTCCATCGCCAACTACTTCGTGAAGAAGGGCGGCTGGGTGCGCGGCGGACAGGTAGCGGTGCCGGCCACGCTGGCGCCGGGGCGCGAGGAATTCAATCCGACCGAGTGGATGCCGACCTGGTCGCTGGCCGATCTGGCCCAGCGCGGCTACCAGCCCAGCGTCGCGGTGCAGCCCGGTGCCACGGCCACCCCGGTCACGCTGGAAGGCAGCACCGGCAAGCAGTACTGGCTGGGCTTCCAGAACTACTACGCGATCACCCGCTACAACCTCTCGAAGATGTACGCGATGGCCGTGTTCCAGTTGTCCCAGGCCATTGCCGGACAGGAGCTGCCCCCGGCATGAACATCAGATGGCTGGTCTCCGGTATCGTCGTGCTTGCGCTGGCTGCCTGCAGCAGCGCACCGAACAAACCCAGTGCCGGCCATGGCGGCAAGGTGCCCGGCACGGTGGTGCAGGGCAAGGGCGGGCGCCCTGCGCACTGCCCGGACGGCTCGCCGTATGCGGCAGCCACCGAAGATCTGAGCACCCGCGGCAACTACACCGCCGGTGGCCTGTACAAGCCGGGCGTGAAAGACACCACGCCCAGCTACGTGCCCAACGTGGCCTGCATTCCCGAACCGGAAGTGACCGCGATCGAGCGCTCGGCCATCGGCAACAAATCGCCGTACGTGGTGCTGGGCAAGTCGTACAAGGTGCTCGACGACACCCATGACTATGTCGAGCGCGGTACCGCGTCGTACTACGGCGCCAAGTTCCATGGCCGCCTGACCTCCAACCGCGAGGTCTATGACATGTACCAGTTCACCGCCGCACACAAGACGCTGCCGTTGCCCAGCTTTGCCCGCGTGACCAACCTGGACAACGGCGAATCGGTGATCGTGCGCGTCAACGATCGTGGCCCCTTCCATGATGGCCGCGTGGTCGATCTCAGCTATGCCGCCGCCGTGCGCCTGGGCATCACCCAGCGCGGCACCGGCAACGTGGAAGTGCGCGCGTTGCAGCCGGGCGAAAGCAACCTGCTGGCGCAGAAGCCCTCGCGCCGCGAACGCCGTGCCGCCGAAGCCGCGGCCACTGCCGTGGCGGCGGCCCGCCCGTCAGCTGCGCCGCGCGCGGCGGCGCCCAGCGATATCGACCGCCTGGTACAGCGCCTGCCGGCCGATGGCACGCCAGCCCGTGGCCAGCCTGCCACCACCCAGGCCGCCAGCAGCAGCCTGCCGGACGTGGCGGTCAGCACCCTGCCGCCGAGTGCACCGCCGCCGGTGCGCAGCGCGCCCGCCGCGCCGGTGGCCGTGGCCGCCGCTGCGCCGCGCCCCGCCACCCCAGTGCGTGTCGGCCCGGCGCCTGCCGCTGCCGCGCCCACCCTGTCCCAGCAGGTGGTCGGCGCAGTGATGGTGCAGGTGGCCAGCTTCTCCAGCCGCGACAACGCCACCCGTGCGATGGGCCAGCTCAGCGCCGCCGGCATCGTCGGTGCCACCATCAGCGACATCGTCGCCGGTGGCCGCACCCTGTTCCGCCTGCGCGTACCCGCCAACGACCATGCCAGCGCGGCGGAACTTGTCGGCCGCATCGCCGGTCTGGGCCTGGGTTCGCCGCAGATCGTCAAGGATTGATCCGCCCGGGCCGGTGCTGCCGGCCCCTGCCACACCGGCCTTACAATGGCCGCCCGTACCACCCTCCATTCTGGCCGTCCCCTGGAGCCTGCAGTCCAATGAATTTCCGTTCCGCCGCCACCGCCCTGGCCGCCACCCTGGTGGTTGGTCTGGCTTCCGCCCAGACGCCGCTGCCGACCCCGGCTGCCCCGGCGCCCGCCGCTGCCGCCGCCCCGGCAACCGTGGCCACGCCGCCGGCTCCGGTGCCGACCGTGTCCAAGGCCTGGGTCCTGATGGATTACGCCACCGGCCAGGTGCTGGCCGGCGAGAACGTCCATGAGCAGCTGGCCCCGGCCAGCATCACCAAGGTGATGACCTCCTATGTGGTCGCCGCCGAGGTCAAGAACGGCAAGGTCCGTACCGACGACCAGGTGATGATGAGCGAGCGCGCCTGGCGCGAGGGTGGCGCCGGCACCGATGGCAGCTACAGCGGCTTCCCGGTCAACCAGACTGCACGCCTGGAAGACATGGAGAAGGGCATGGCGATCCAGTCCGGCAATGATGCCGCGATCGCCCTGGCCGAACACGTGGCCGGCAGCGAGGAAGCATTCGCTTCGCTGATGAACAGCTACGCCGCCAAGATCGGCATGAAGGATTCGCACTTCGTCAACGCCCACGGCCTGACCGCCGAAGGCCACCACAGCACCGCCTACGACCTGGCGCTGCTGGGCCGCGCGATGGTGCGTGATTACCCGGAAACCTACGCCTACAACAAGGTGAAGGAATTCCAGGTCGGCAACATCAAGCAGCCCAACCGCAACCTGCTGCTGTGGCGCGATGGCAGCGTGGACGGCATCAAGACCGGCCACACCTCCGAAGCCGGCTACTGCCTGATGAGCTCGGCCCAGCGCGGCGACCAGCGCCTGATCGCCGTGGTGCTGGGTGGCTCGTCGGAAAAGCAGCGCGCCGATGACAGCCTGGCCCTGCTCAACTGGGGCTTCCGCTTCTTCGAAACCCACCGCCTTTACGAGCCGGGCAAGGCCGTGGCCGAGCACAAGGTGTGGAAGGGCACCACCGACAAGGTGCAGCTGGGCGTGGCCCAGCCGATGCTGGTCAGCGTGCCGCGCGGCCGCTACAACGACCTGAAGCCGAGCATCGACGTGCCCAAGAGCCTGGTGGCACCGTTCACCGCCGGCCAGCAGATCGGCACCGTCAAGGTGAGCCTGGATGGCAAGGTAGTGGCCGAAGCCCCGCTGGTGGCCGTGGCCGCTGTTGAAGAAGCCGGCTTCTTCAAGCGCCTGTGGGACAGCTTCTGGATGTGGTGGGAATCGGAATGATCCACACCCCGGTGGGTTGAATGAAAAGGCCGGCGAAAGCCGGCCTTTTTGCTTTTGTAGAGTCGAGCCATGCTCGACTGCCGTTGCTGTCGTTGCTGTCGTTGCTGTCGTTGCCATCAGTCGAGCATGGCTCGACTCTACAGAGCGGTTCAACCGGTGTGCCGACCAACGGTCGGCACCTACCTACATCGACCGGCTGATGGTGAAGCTGCCGAACACCGGCGCTTCGCGCTGGCCATTGAACTCGCGGGTGCTGTGGTAGCGCGCCATCGCGAACTTCCAGCGGCCGCGCATCACCGCCACGCCGTAGCCGCCGTAGGCCACCACATGGCGCTTGTCCACGCTGTGGCTGTCGCGGAAGGTGTTGCCGTCCAGGGTGATGTCGCGGATCACCCAGGCCGCATCGGTGGTGGCGAACAGGTGCCAGGACCAGCCACTGGGCTTGCCGCCGCGGGTCGGCGCGGTATTTTCACCGGCAGGGCGCAGCGGGGTGCTGCCGAAGTCGTCCGGCAGCTTCCAGCCGAAGCGCACTTCACCACCGAAATTCGCCTTGGTTTCCAGGTTGCCGATCGAGCCGCCGTAGTGGCTGATCGCATCCCAGCCCCAGCCGCCAGCATTCACGCTGGCATCGCCCGGCCAGCGGCGCATGCGCTCGTGGGTGTACATGAACACCGGTTCGTTGTGCAGCTGGTTGTCCCAGCCCTGGAATTTCTCGTCGCCCAGCAGGTCGTGCACCGCGTTCTGCACCTGCTTGCCCTGTGCCCAGGGGCCGACCACGCCCACCGTCAGCAGGGTGGTCTGCAGGCGGTCGCCGCGGCGGGCGTTGTAGCCGAAGCTGGCCACAAGCACGCCGGCGTAGGGGCGGTCATCCTCGATCAGATCCTTGCGGCTGAAATCGGTGGGCGTGAAGATGCCCTGGGCCAGGCTGAAGATCATGTTCTGCTGTTCGAACTCGCCCGGGTGCAGGCGCTCCAGGTGGCGGTTCACCCAGCGCGCCATCCGCGGCAGGCAGGGATCGTCGGTGTAGTCCACCAGGTTGGGCGATACCAGGGTCAGCTGGGCGCCGTTGGTGTAGCCCTGGTCCTGGTCCTTGCCGCCGAACAGGTCGTTGTCGACGCGGAAATTGACCTGCGGCGGGTGTTCACGCATCGCATCAGGACCACATTGGGGGGCGGCGAGGGCGGTCAGGGGCAGGGCAGCGGCCATCAGGCCGGAAAGCCCGAAGGCGGCAGCAGTACGCATGGATGGGATGATCATCAGGAAGGGGATCGGTGTCTGTCGTTTTATGCAACGACACGGTACTCCCCGGCCTGTGAGGGAACGAGCGCTTATCGTTCACTGGTCTGTTCCGAAAAACGACATTGTGCTGGCGGCGCCCGCCCTGCCGCAGCCGGCCGCCAGCTGAACAGGCATTCATCTGCAACGCAGCAGCCCGCCAGCGCATGCGCCGGGCAAGATGAATACTCTTGGGTTTGTTGCCCTGCGGCCCGATAATGGGTCCATGGAAATCAAGTCCGACAACCCCGAACACGGCTTCCAGTTCCCCGGTCAGTTCGAGCTCAGCGCGATGGGCCCGGCCAACCGCGGCCTGGAGCACGACCTCCCCCGCCTGCTGATCTCCGCTGGCGTCGACGTGGTGAACGAGCGCATCAGCTGGAAGCATTCGTCCAACGGCAAGTACGTCTCGGTGCGCCTGGTGTTCCGGGCCGAGAACCGCGAACAGTACGACGTGGCCCACCAGGCCCTGCGCGACCACCCGGAAGTGAAGTGGACGGTGTAGCCAGCAGCTGCCCGGCAGAAGAAGCGGCCCCCGGGCTGCGCCCGGCCCGCCCTGCGGTGGTGCGCGACCTCGGCCGCCAGGCCTATGAACCGGTCTGGCGCGCCATGCAGCGCTTCACCGACCAGCGCAGCGACGAAGACGCCGATGAACTCTGGGTGGTCGAGCACGACCCGGTGTTCACCCTGGGCCAGGCCGGCAAGGACGAACACGTGCTGGCACCGGGCGATATCCCGGTGCTGCACGTCGACCGCGGCGGCCAGGTGACCTACCACGGCCCCGGCCAGATCGTGGTCTACCCGCTGCTGCGCCTGCCGCGGCTGGGCATCGGCGTGCGCGACTACGTCTGCCGCATCGAACAGGCCATCATCGACACCCTCGGCGAGTGGAACATCGGTGCCGAGCGCCGTGACGGTGCGCCGGGCGTCTACGTGGGCGATGCGAAGATCGCCGCCCTCGGCATCCGCGTCCGCCGCGGCTGCACCTTCCACGGCCTGGCCTTCAATGTGGCCATGGACCTGGAACCCTTCCACCGCATCAACCCCTGTGGTTACCAGGGGTTGCAGGTGACCTCGGTGGTAGACTTGGGTGGCCCGTCCGGGATGGACGCCGTCAAGCCGGTGCTGCTGGACCACCTGGCCCGCCAGTTCGGCCTGCTGCTGCAGCCTACGCCCGAACTGCCCGATCTTTCTGCGGCCGCCTGACCGCCCCCCGGAACTGCCATGACTGAGACCACCGCCCGCACCATTCCCCTGCAGATCGTGCAGGCCGAGCTTCCGTCCGCCGCGCCGTTGCAGGTGGGCGTCAAGCAGATGGGCGGGGACAAGATCAACCGTTCGCCGGTGCAGTTCGCCGACGCGCCGGTGCTGCGCAAGCCGTCCTGGATCCGCGTGCGCATTCCTTCGGGCAATGCCGTGCAGAACCTGAAGGCCAAGCTGCGCGAGAACCGTCTGGTGACCGTGTGCGAAGAAGCCAGCTGCCCGAACATCCACGAATGCTTCAGCCACGGCACCGCCACCTTCATGATCCTGGGCGAGGTCTGCACCCGCCGCTGCTCGTTCTGCGACGTGGCCCACGGCCGCCCCAAGCCGCCCGATGCCAACGAGCCGGCCACCCTCGGCCAGACCGTGGCCGACATGGGCCTGAAGTACGTGGTGGTGACCAGCGTCGACCGCGATGACCTGCGTGACGGCGGTGCCCAGCACTTCGTCGACTGCATCACCGCCATCCGCGAGAAATCGCCGGGCACCCGCATTGAAGTGCTGACCCCGGACTTCCGTGGCAAGGGCCGCATGGAGCGCGCGCTGGAGATCCTGGCGCAGAATCCGCCGGACGTGTTCAACCACAACATCGAAACCGTGCCGGACCTGTACCGCAACGTGCGCCCGGGTGCGGATTACCAGTGGTCGCTGACCCTGCTGAAGAACTTCAAGGCGCAGCACCCGTCGGTGCCGACCAAGAGCGGCATCATGCTGGGCCTGGGCGAGGAGTTCGAGCAGATCAAGGCCACCATGCGTGACCTGCGCGCCCATGATGTGGACATGATCACCATCGGCCAGTACCTGCAGCCGACCGCGCACCACCACCCGGTGCTGAAGTACTGGACCCCGGAAGACTACAAGGCGCTGGAAGACTACGGCTACGAACTGGGCTTCAGCCACGTAGCCTCCGGCCCGATGGTGCGCTCGTCGTACCACGCCGACGTGCAGGCCAAGGGCGCCGGCGTCCGGTAAGCGGTTGCGCGATGCGCGCTACCGCTTCCCACGATGCGCTACGCACATCGTGGGCCCCGGCTTACCACCCCCCACACCCCCGCCGCTTCGCGGCCGCCCCCTGACTCAGGGGGCTCTCCACCCGATGCCATCGGCAATCTGACAGCCGGTGTCCCGGGGGACGCTTCCCGGCCATTCACAATTTGCTACACCGGCCCCGCTAGGCTGGTTTTCCACCGAACGTGGCCGGGTGACAAACACGGCAACTTTCGGCACTGTCGTGGTGTCTGAACACCCTGCAGTCTCCCCCTTGGCAAGGCGCCTTCGAGCACGTCCATGAAATTCAAAGCCCCCGCATTCCTGATGGCCCTGGCGCTGGTCGCGCCGCTGGCATTGGCGGCCAAGGCCGACTCGCCGGCATTGCCGGCTGCCGCCACCGCCGACCAGGTGACCACCTCCAAGCTGGTCTACGGCCTGCTGTCCGACAGCCGCTACGCCTACCGGCCGCGCGCGCTGGACGAGGCCACCTCCAAGGACGTGTTCAAGCGCTACCTGGAAACCCTTGATGGCGGCAAGCAGTACTTCACCCAGGCCGACGTGACCCGTTTCGCGCCGTTCCAGGCCAACATCGCCAACGCCATCCGGGGCGGCGAGCTGGAGCCGGCCTTCCAGGTGTTCGCCGTGTACAAGCAGCGGGTGGGCGAGCGCGTGGCCTATGCGCGCAAGCTGCTCAAGCAGGAACCGGATTTCACCACCGACGAGCGCTTCGAGTACGACCGCAAGGACGTGCCGTGGGCAGCCAGCAATGTCGAACTGGATGAGCTGTGGCGCAAGTCGGTGAAGAACGACTGGCTGCGCCTGAAGCTGGCCGGCAAGAAGTCCGACGACATCCGCAAGACGCTGGACAAGCGTTACTCCACGCTGGAAAAGTCGGTGAACGAGCTGAAGGGCGAGGACGTCTTCCAGTTCTTCATGAACGCCTATACCAGCGCCGTCGATCCGCATACCGACTATTTCACCCCGCGTACCGCCGAGAACTTCAACCAGGCGATGTCGCTGTCGCTGGAAGGCATCGGCGCGCAGCTGCAGCGCCAGGACGACATGGTGGTGATCCGCGAGATCATCGCCGGTGGTCCGGCCGCCGTGGATGGCACGCTGAAGCCGGGTGACCGCATCGTCGGCGTCGGCCAGGGCAAGTCCGGCGTGCTGGAGGATGTGATCGGCTGGCGCATCGACGATGTCGTGGCCAAGATCCGCGGCGCCAAGGACACCCAGGTCAAGCTGGAATTCATCCCCGCCGAAGAAGGCGTGGACGGCAAGCACCACACCCTGGTGCTGACCCGCCAGAAGGTGCGCCTCGCCGAACAGGCCGCCAAGGGCGAAACCATGACCATCCCGGGCACGGATGGCCAGCCCGAGCGCAAGGTGGGCGTGATCAAGCTGCCGACCTTCTACCAGGATTTCGAAGGCCGCCGCCGCAACGCCGCCGACTACGCCTCGGCCACCCGCGACGTGGCCAAGCTGCTGGCCGGCTTCAAGAACGACAAGCTGGACGGCGTGGTGCTGGACCTGCGCAACAACGGCGGTGGTTCGCTGGATGAAGCGATCGAACTGACCGGCCTGTTCATTGAACAGGGCCCGGTGGTGCAGGTGCGCGAATCCGGTGGCCGCGTCACCGTCAACAGCGACCGCAACCAGGGCGTGGCATGGGACGGCCCGCTGGCCGTGCTGATCAACCGTGGTTCGGCCTCGGCGTCGGAAATCTTCGCCGGTGCCATCCAGGATTACGGCCGCGGCCTGGTCATCGGTGAAACCACCTTCGGCAAGGGCACCGTGCAGAACATCGTCGACCTGGACCGTTGGCCCAGCGGCGAAACCCAGCGCTTCGGCCAGGTGAAGCTGACCATCGCCCAGTTCTTCCGCATCAGCGGCAGCAGCACCCAGCACAAGGGTGTGGTGCCGGACCTGGCCTTCCCGGCCAGCGTCGATGCCACCGAGTTCGGCGAAAGCACCTACGACAACGCCCTGCCGTGGACCCGCATCGCCGCCGTGCCGCATACCCAGTACGGCAACTTCGCGCCGCTGCTGCCGAAGCTGGAAACCCGCCACGACGCGCGCATCGCCGCCGACAAGGAATTCCAGTGGTGGAACGAGGATGTGCAGCAGTTCCGCACCGAAGCGGCCAAGAAGTACGTGTCGCTGAACGAAGCCACCCGCCGCGCCGAGCGTGAGCGTCAGGACAAGCAGCGCAAGGACCGCCAGGTCATGCGCAAGGAACTGGGCCTGGCCCTGGACCCGCTGGCCGATGACAGCAGCGATGACGGCCTGACCGGCAACGAGCGTGACATCGTGAAGGACGCTGCCCGCGAAAAGGCCGCCGAGAAGCGCCCGGATCCGCTGCTGCGTGAATCTGCCTCGATCCTGGCCGATGCGGTGAACCTGCTGGAAACCGACCGCCCGCTGTCGGCCCAGGTGCTGCCGCAGTCCACTGGCGTCGGCCGCTGGGCGGACTGATCCGCAGGTGACCTGAAGGACCCCACGGGGCCGGCAATGCCGGCCCCGTCTGCGTTCACGGTTGCGCCGGACCATGCCCGGCGGGCGTCGATGAACCGGGAGCAACGGGGGCGGCCTTTTCGACCTGCCGCACACGGGCCGGGGTCTACCCTTGGGGCTTCCGTTCTCGCAGGAGTACCCATGCGGGCCTCCCGTCTCTGCCTGTCCCTGCTGGCCGTGGCCAGCACCCTGTCGCTGGCCGCCTGTGGTGGGCGCGCGGCCGACAACAGCCTGCTGCGCGAGTCCTTCGACTCGGGCGACACGTTCTCGCGCACCGTCGATGGGCGCCCGGCCGAAGCCTGTGAAGCGGCCCGCCGCACCCTGCTCAGCCAGGGCTATGCCATTGCCCGGGCCGATGATGGCCAGGTGGAGGGCAACAAGAACTTCCAGCTGCGCGAAGACGACCACGAACAACTGGTGCTGCGCATTTCCTGCGCCCCGCGCGGCAGTGACCAGGCCCTGGTGTTCGTCAGTGCGGTGCAGGACCGCTACGCGCTGAAGAAGAGCCCGACGTCGGCCAGCGTGGGCGTAGGCGCCCTGGGATCGGTGTCGCTACCATTCGGCAGCAATGACGATTCGCTGGTGAAGGTAGCCAGCAGCACCATCACCGATGCCGATTTCTACCGGCGCTTCTTCGATCGCCTGCATCAGTACCTGCCGGCTGCTGCGGCGGCCAAGCCGAAGTCGAGCCCGACCCCGACTCCGCCCCCGACGCCAGCGGCAGCGCCGGCACCCGTACTCACACCGCCTTCGCCTCCCGCCCCCGCAGCGACGCCACCGGCGGCCGTACCGGAGCCTGCCCCCGCTGCACCGCCGGTACCCGAGCCGCCGGTTGCCCCAGCGCCGGCGACCGAGCAGGGCTGATCATGCAGGGCAGGGCGCTTGGGCTGGCCCTGCTGATGGGCTGGCCCGCTGCAGGTATCGCCGCCACGGCCGACTGCGCGCAGGGCCTGCTGCAGCGGCTGGGCTGGCGCTTCGAGGTCGCCCCGGTTTCAACCCCACAGGTACAGGCAGGCCCGGTGTGCACGCGCACGTCGCTGGCGCAGGCACAGGCCGCTGGCGACCTGCAGGTGCGCTGGCCGGCACGTCTGAATGACGGCGCACGACAGGCCCTGCTGCAGACGCTGTTGGACGACCCCGCCACCGTCTGCGCCTATGCCTTCGAACTGGGCGCGGCCACCCAGCGCGCCGCGCACGCACTGCAGGACAACCCCGGCTTCCGTTTCAGCGCACTGCAGTTGGGCTGGATCGGTTTCGGTGCGCGTGGCGCCACCGCACAGGGCTGGCAGAACACCCGCAGCTTCGGCCGCGGCTACGTTCCACACGGCCGCAACAGCCATGCCCTGGATGCGTTCTATCGCGGCCAGGTGCGTGCCGAATGCGGTGTCGGCCGCCAGGTTGCGCAGCTGGCCACCCAGCGCGAGCTGTACGGCGATACCGCCTTCGATGCCGAATTCAGCACCGACGAACTGTCGATCGGCACCCTGCTGGGCCTGCACGACACCGACAGCATCCTGCTGGGCGCGCACGCCGGCGACTTCCTTGCCGACGGAAAAGCCGTGCGTACCGCAGCGAAGGGCCGTCAGGCCTTCGTCGGGTTGCCCGGATTCATCGAACACGTGGGCGACACGGCCACGCTGGACGACCTGAGCAACCAGGCCGAGAACTTCGTCGTGGTCGATGTGGGCGATCAGGCCGCGCAGGCACTGGCCGCGCATGGCGGGCTGGCCTGGTATGACCAGCGCAATGCAGAACTGTGGCGGCTGGCACAGGCGCTGCCGCGCGTCGGCCGCCGCTACTTCGAACGCCTGCTGTACGAGCGTGATCCCGGCCTGCGCGCGCGCGTGGACGCGCGCTACCAGCCCACGCTGGCGCAGATGGACCAGTTGCTGGACGATCCGTTCTACCAGCAGTTCGTGATCTATGTGCACCCACTTGGTATACGTCCCATCGGTTACCACATCATCCGCCTGCTCGACCGCAACCCACGCACGTCGTTTTCCATCGACCTGGCGTTGCACAATCTGCATACCACGCTCTATCGGCGTTGGCGCGAGGCGCAACTGCGCCACTGCGCGGCGACCGGCCGGCCAGGCAGCCTGACCCTAGACCCCAACTGAAGGTGAAACAATGGACATTGCAATGATCGGGCTCGGCCGCATGGGCGCCAACATGGCCCAGCGCCTGCATCGCGGCGGCCACCGCGTGGTCGGCTACGACCCGGGCGAAGGTGCCCGCCAGCGTGCTGCCGAAGCCGGCCTGGACGTGGTCGATTCGCTGGCCGCGGCCGTTGCCGCACTGCCGGTACCGCGCGTGGTGTGGCTGATGGTGCCGGCCGGCGAGACCGTCGACCAGACCCTGGGCCTGCTGACCCCGCATCTGGCCGAGGGTGACATCGTCATCGACGGCGGCAACTCCAACTACCAGGACTCGATCCGCCGCGCCAAGGCGCTGGCCGAAGACGATCTGGGTTATGTGGACTGCGGCACCAGCGGTGGCGTGTGGGGCCTGCAGGAAGGCTACAGCCTGATGGTGGGCGGTGAAGCATCGGTGGTTGAACAGATTGCCCCGCTGCTGCGCACCCTGGCCCCGGCCGAAGATCGTGGCTGGGGGCGTGTCGGCCCGTCCGGTGCCGGCCACTTCACCAAGATGGTCCACAACGGCATCGAGTACGGAATGATGCAGGCCTATGCCGAAGGCTTTGCGCTGATGGAGCGCAAGCAGGAAATGGAGCTGGACCTGGGCCAGGTAGCCGAGGTCTGGCGTCACGGCAGCGTGGTGCGCTCGTGGCTGTTGGACCTGAGCACCGAAGCCCTCAAGCGCAATCCCTCGCTGGATGGCATCGCCCCGTACGTGGAAGATTCCGGCGAAGGCCGCTGGACCGTCGCCGAAGCCATCGCGCTGGACGTGCCCGCACCGGTGATCACCCTGTCCCTGCTGGAACGCCTGCGCTCGCGCGAATCCAACTCGTTCACCGACCGCCTGCTGTCGGCGATGCGCAACGAATTCGGCGGCCACGCCATCAAGAAGTCGTAAGCCTTGCAACGGGGTCGGATCCCATTCCGCAGGAAAGGGCTCTGACCCCATGAAGCCAGTCGAGCATGGCTCGACTCTACAGAAGCCCGCTTCGATCGTTTCCACGTCATCCACGCATGGCGTGGATCTACCGACGGCTCCAACGCGTTCGCCGGTGACGGGGTCGGATCCCTTTCCGCAGGAAAGGGCTCTGACCCCATGAAGCCAGTCGAGCATGGCTCGACTCTACAGAAGCCCGTTCCGATCGTTTCCACGTCATCCACGCATGGCGTGGATCTATTGACGGCTCCAACGCGTTCGCCGACTGCCTGTTGTCGGCCATGAAGCCAGTCGAGCATGGCTCGACTCTACAGAAGCCCGTTCCGATCGTTTCCGCGTCATCCACGCATGGCGTGGATCTACCGACGTCTCCAACGCGTGCACCGATCGCCTGTTGTCGGTCAGGAAGCCAGTCGAGCATGGCTCGACTCTACAAAAGCCTGCTCCGATCGTTTCCACGTCATCCACGCATGGCGTGGATCTACCGACAGCTACAGTTCGTTCACCGAGTCATCCATGCATGGCGTGGAATTACCAACAGATCGCGGAAACTGTCGAAGGCGGGGTGGGTCCGGTTGATGGGGTGTGAGCGGCTTGGGCCTGAGGCATGCCTCGGGCGGGTTGGGCAGGATGCCCAAGCCCGGTCTTGCCGTGTGCGCAGGACAGCGCACACGAGCAAGCCGCGACGAAGCCCCCATGGGTGAGGGCGCTTTGCTTGCGAAGCACTGCTTCGCAAGCGCCCGAACGCACAGCCGCCAGCGGCTGGGCCGGACCCCGGAGGGGGTTTACGGCGTCCCCCTCAACCGGACCCACCCCGCCAATCCGCAGCAAACCAGCTTCTGACGTTGACGTTGACGTTGACGTTGATTCGGCAGGTGCAGAGCGCAGCCCTGCCGATCACCCCAACACCACCCGCCGCCCCAGCCGCGCACTCTCCATCCCCGCCTCCAGCAACCGCATCAGCTGCAGCGCCTGCACCGCACTCACCGTCGGCGCGCCATCACCGTGCATCGCCGCGGCGAACTGCGCATACAGCCGCCGGTAGTCACCAGGCAGGTTGTCCACGGTACTGCGCTGCACATTGTCCTCGGCATCGCAGCGCAGCAGCTCGCCGTGCCGGGGGTCGATGCCCCAGCCCGGCGCCCCCGGTGCCACGCCACGGCGCAGCTGCGCCTCCTGGACATCCAGCCCGTGCTTGATCCAGCTGCCCTCGCGGCCATGCACCACGAAGTGCGGCGTGGGCGCTGCCACCAGCGAACCGGCATGCACGATCGCGCGATGCCGCGGGTAGTGCAGCACCGCGTGGAAATAGTCGACGCCACCGCCGCCGTCGCGCTGTACGGCCAGGTCGGCATCAATGGCCTGCGGCCAGCCGAACAGCACCAGCATCTGGTCCAGCAGGTGCGGACCCAGGTCGTACCACAGCCCACTGCCGGGTCCATCCTGCTCGCGCCAGCGCTCACGCACATGGGGCCGGTAGCGGTCGAAATGCGCATGGCACTCGGCCACGTCGCCCAGCGTGCCATCGGCCAGCAGCTGCTGCAGGGTGAGGAAGTCGGCGTCGAAACGCCGGTTCTGGAACACCGTGGCGATGCGCCCGGCGCCGCGTGCGGCGGCCAGCACGGTTTCCGCCTCGGCCACGTCCAGCGCGAACGGCTTGTCCACCAGCACATGCTTGCCGGCCGCCAGGGCGGCGATGGCCAGCGGTGCATGCTGTTCATTCGGCGTGGCGATCACCACCGCATCCACCGCCGGGTCGTCGAACACCTCCTGCGCGGTGGCGCGCACATGCACATCGCTGAAGCTGCGCAGCAGCGTATCGCGCTGCGAACTGACGATGCTGTGCAGCGCAAGCCCAGGCGTGTGCTGGATGAGCGGGGCATGGAAAACACGGCCGGCCAGGCCGTAGCCGATCAGGGCCAGTTGCAGGTCGGGGCGCATGAGGGCGGCCTCCGCAGGGTGGGGGACAGGCAGCGTAGAACGTGGCCGCGGCGCTGGCAAAACTGAACCGTTGCCCTTGCAGCTGGCGGGTTCACAACAGCATGACCCAAGCCCGACGCCTGCAACACAGGCACCTGTCCAGACTGGCAGCACATCCAGAAGGAGCACCGCACGATGAGCAACCTGACCCGTACCCTGATTGCTTCGTCCCTCACCCTGGGCCTGGCCCTGTCTTCCTCGGCGGTCATGGCCAAGGATCCGCCGAAGGCCGACCATGCCGCCATGACCCACGCCGATCGCCATGACTCCAACGAGCCGGTGACCGACAGCTGGATCACCACCAAGGTCAAGGCCGATCTGCTGGCCAGCAGCAACGTCCCGGGCACCGAAGTGAAGGTGGAAACGGTCAATGGCGTGGTCAGCCTCAGCGGCACCGTCGCGACCCAGGCCGAGAAGGACAAGGCGGTCACCACCGCGAAGGGCATCAAGGGCGTGACCCGTGTCGATTCGGCCGCGCTGAAGGTCAACGCCGCCGCCAAGCGCTGATCCCCGCCGTACCGGAAGTGGACAGGGGCGTCCCGGAAGGGGCGCCCCTGTCGTGTTATCGCGGAGTGACGGCCTGCGCTATATTGTCGGCATCGCTTCGTTGACGATGGATCATGGCGCTGGCGTTCAGTGATGACATCTGGGACCGTTGGCGGCTGCCTGCCCTGGCACTCGCCGCTGCCGCGATCATCGTCGTCCCATGGCTGACGCTGCGACAGCTGCAGCAGGACAACGAACAGGCCATGGCCTGGGTCAGCCACACCCAGGCGGTCGGCGTGGCCCTGCAGCAGCTGCAGGCCGATGTACGCGACGTGGAATCGGCGGCGCTGACCCTGTCCAAGGGCGTGGATGCGCCCGGCCTGCGCGAGCGCATGGCCAAGGCCAGCAACATTTCCGGGCGCCTGGCCGAACTGGGCCGGATGACCCGCGACAATCCCGACCAGCTGATCCGCATCGGCCGCATCGAGTCGATGCTGGAAGGGCGCATGGACCTGGCCCGGCAGCTGGCGCGCTCGGAACCCAACAGCGACCAGCGCGAGCTGGTGCAGGACCTGAGCACGCGCTATCCCATCCGTGGCCTGGTGGAAGAGCTGCAGGCAAGCGAACAGAAGCTGCTGGCTTCGCGCGCGGAACAGGCCGCGCGCCAGCGCCGGCAGACCGAGCTGGTGTCCTGGAGCTCGCTGTTGGTGCAGCTGGGCCTGCTGGGCCTGGTGCTGTGGTTGCTGCAACGGCAGACCGGCCGCCGCCTGCAGGCCGAACGGCAGTCGCTGCGCTCGGCTGCGCGCGCCGCCTCGGTGCTGCAGACGGTGCGCGAACCGATCGTGCTGCTCGACCGCGATCTGCGCGTGCAGCTGCACAACCCGGCCTTCGCCGAACTGTACGGGCTGCAGGACGACCTTGCCGACGGCACCCTGCTGGCCGATGTCGGCGACGGTGCCTGGCAGGACGAGGTGGTACGGCAACGCCTGTCCGATGTTCTGCTGCGCGGGCGCGAGCTGTGGGATTTCGAGCACGAGCAGCGCACCGACGGAACGGTGCGCTACATGCTCATCAATGCGCGGCGCATGCCGCTGCCTGATAGTGACGATGAAGTGGTGCTGATGACCATCAGCGATATCACCGTGCAGCGTGCGGTGCAGTGGCGCGTGGAAGAGCTGAACCGCCAGCTGGAGGGCAAGGTGGCCCAGGTATCGGAGGTCAACCGTGAACTGGAAGCCTTCAGCTATTCGGTATCGCATGACCTGCGTGCACCGCTGCGCCATGTTGCCGGGTTTTCGGACAAGCTGTCGCGCCACCTGGGCGACGATGCCGACGACAAGAGCCGCCACTACCTGGATGTGATCTCCAGTTCCGCCCGGCGCATGGCCGCACTCATCGACGATCTGCTGGTCTATTCGCGCCTGGGCCGAGCGGCGATGCGCCAGCAGGCCGTGGACATGCAGACGCTGGTGGCCGACACGCGGGCGATGCTGGATGCCAACCTGAAGGCAGAGGTCGAGACCCGGGGCATCGACCACCGCGTGGAATGGAACATCGCGCCGTTGCCGATCGTGGTGGGCGACGAGAACATGCTGCGCCAGGTCTGGCTGAACCTGCTCGGCAATGCGGTCAAGTATTCCGGCAACCGTGAACCGGCGCAGATCCGCGTGGATTACCAGCAGCAGGCCGACGGCGGCCATCAGTTCACGGTCAGCGACAATGGTGCAGGCTTTGACATGGCCTACGCCGGCAAGCTGTTCGGCGTGTTCCAGCGCCTGCACAAGGCCAGTGACTATCCCGGCACCGGTATCGGCCTGGCCAGCGTGCGCCGCGTGCTGACCCGCCATGGCGGGCGCATCTGGGCCGAAGCCGAGCCCGACGCCGGCGCCACCTTCCACTTCTACCTGCCTCCCGCGCTGGACGCAGTCAACCAAGGGCCTTCCGCATGACCACGCTGCGCACCATCCTCCTGGCCGAAGACAGCCCGGCCGACGCTGAAATGGCCATCGACGCGCTGCAGGAAGCCCGCCTGGCCAACCCCATCGTGCACGTCGAGGACGGCGTGGAAGTGATGGACTACCTGCTGCGCCGCGGCGCCTTCGCCGGCCGCGAGGAAGGCCTGCCGGCGGTGCTGCTGCTGGACATCAAGATGCCGCGCATGGACGGGCTGGAAGTGCTGCGGCAGATCCGCGAACACGACGAGCTCAAGCGCCTGCCGGTGGTCATCCTGTCGTCCTCGCGCGAGGAAAGCGATCTGGCGCGCAGCTGGGACATGGGCGTGAACGCCTACGTGGTCAAGCCGGTGGACGTGGACCAGTTCTTCGGCGCGGTGCAGACCCTGGGCAAGTTCTGGGCGTTGATCAACCAGGCACCGGAACTCGAGTAAGACCATGCCCTTGACCGGTCCGGCCCTCGGGGCGCTGCGCATCCTGCTGGTGGAGGATTCACCGGAGGATGCCGAGCTGATGTCCGAACAGATGCTCGATGCGGGCCTGGATGCCCGTTTCGAGCGTGTGGAAAGCGAGGCCGAGCTGCGCAGGGCACTGGCTGGCGTGCTGCCGGACATCGTGCTGTCCGACCTGAGCATGCCGGGTTTTTCCGGTGACGAGGCGCTGCGCATCGTGCGCGAAACCGCGCCGGAGGTGCCCTTCATCTTCGTGTCCGGCACGATGGGCGAGGAGAACGCGGTGGAGGCCCTGCAGAAGGGCGCCAACGACTACATCATCAAGCACCACCCGGCGCGCCTGCCTTCGGCAGTGGCGCGCGCGGTGCGCGATGCGCGCAGTGCCATCGAGCGCGTGCGCGTGGAAACCGAACTGATGCGCGCGCAGCGGCTGGAAAGCCTGTCGCTGCTTGCCGCCGGCCTCAGCCATGACCTGCGCAACATCCTGCAGCCGCTGCTGATCATGCCGGACCTGCTGAAGGCACGTACCGCCGATCCGCAGCTGCACCACCTGGCCGATGTCATTGCCGAGTGCGGGCGCCGTGGCCACGAGATGGCCGAATCGATGCTGTCGTTCGTGCGTGGTTCGCGCAAGCCCAGCGAGCGCATCCTCATCGACGACCTGTTCCAGGCCGTTGCGCTGCTGTTGCGCAGCAACGTGCCCGAGGCGGTCACCCTGGATCTGCAGGTGCGCGACGATGGCCTGGTGGTCGATGCCAACTACACCGAACTGCAGCAGGTGCTGCTGAACCTGGCGCTCAACGCGATCCAGGCGATGCCGCAGGGCGGCCAGCTGAGCCTGACCGCCGACCACGCCGGCCAGCGCGATGGCGTGGACTGGCTGCGCATCGTGGTGATCGACGAAGGCATCGGCATGGATGCCGACACCCTGTCGCACCTGTTCAATCCGTTCTTCACCACCAAGGCCGACGGCACCGGCCTGGGCCTGATCTCCTGCAAGCGCATCGTGGAAGGCGCCGGCGGCAGCATCCACGTCAGCAGCCAGCTGGGGCAGGGCTCCCGTTTCGAACTGCGGCTGCCGATGCACGACCTGGCCGAGGGCGGCGAACCGGTGGAACAGCTGGTGGCGCTGGGCAGTGGCCAGTCGATCCTCGTGGTCGATGGCGAGGCCACGCGGCTGTCGTTGCTGGGCAATGCGCTCTCCAGCCAGGGTTACCAGCTGCAGCTGGCGTCCGACGGCCCAGCTGCGCTGCGCTGGATGCAGCAGGAAGCGATGCCGGCGCTGGTCATTGCCGATGCCGGTTCCAAGCTGCTGCCGGCCAGCCAGCTGCTGGGCGAGATGGCCGCACTGGGCTACTGCGGCCCGGCGCTGGTGCTGGAAGAGGCCGCCGTGGAGCTGGTCACCGACGCTTACCCGGACGGGATCGACGTGCACGTGCTGCGCAAGCCGCTGCAGATGCAGCAGGTGTTCCGCGCGGTGGCCGAAGCGCTGGAATGACGCCGCGCCGCCGGGCATGGCCCGGCGCTACCTTCACCATGATCCGGTAGCGCCGGGCCCTGCCCGGCGGGGTTTCACGTGTCGGCGCCGGGCGCTTCCCACGGAAACCGCGGCAGGCTGGCCACCGCCTGTTCCAGCCGCCGCGACCAGTTGTTGTGGATATCGGCATACAGCGGCGAATCGGCGGTGAAGCGCAGCTGCTGGTCGACCCGCAGCGAGCCCTTGCGCAGCATCACCATGTCGATCGGCAGGCCCACCGACAGGTTGGAACGGATGGTCGAGTCCAGTGACAGCAGCGCCGTGCGTGCCGCGTCTTCCAGCCGCGTGCCCGGCCCCAGGATGCGGTCGAGGATCGGTTTGCCGTACTTGGATTCACCGATCTGCAGGTACGGCGTCTCCGGCGAGGCGGCGATGGCATTGCCCAGTGGGTAGACCATGTACAGCCCCGGCTGCTCGCCGGCGATCTGCCCGCCGAAGATCAGCGTGGCCTGGGTATTGACCCCATCGTGGCCGTGTTCGGTGTGCTGGCACTTCACCTGGCTGTCCACCAGCAGGCTGCCGACATAGGCGGCGGCCTCGAACAGGTGGGTCATCTGCCGCAGGTTGGGCGTGCGCGCCTCATCGGCATCACGCTGCAGGCGCGAGACCAGCAGCTGGGTGGTGGCCAGGTTGCCGGCGGCCATCAGCACGAAGGTCGCCTCGCCGGGATACTCGAACACGTGCAGCTTGCGGTGCACGCGGACATCGTCCAGTGCGGCATTGGTGCGGGTGTCGGCGGCGAAGACCAGGCCTTCGTCCACCTCGATTCCAACGCAATAGGTCATGTGGGTGTCCTATCATGTGCGTCCCGGATTGTAGGCAGGCCGCCGTGACGACGGCATGCCCACCCCCCACCTGAACGCACACCGGAACCGCATGACCACCGTGCTCCTGAGCCTGGGCAGCAACGTCCAGCCCCGCCGCTACCTCCATGCCGCGGTGATGGCCCTGCGCGAGCGCTTCGGCGCGCTGCAGGTGTCGCCGGCCTACCGTACTGCTGCGGTCGGCTTCGAGGGTCCGGCCTTCCTCAACAACGGTGTGGCGATCGAGACCGATCTGCCGCTGCAGGAACTGGATGCCTGGCTGCATGCGCTGGAAGACGCGCACGGCCGCGACCGCAGCGGGCCGCGGTTCTCCGACCGGACCCTGGACATCGACGTGGTGTTCTACGGCGATCTGGTGGTGGAAGGCCCCGGCCACCTGCGCATCCCGCGCCCCGAACTCAAGCATGCCTTCGTGCTGAAGCCGTTGGCGGACATCGCGCCGGACTTCATCGATCCGGTCAGCGGGCAGGACCTGGCTACGCTGTGGCGTGCGCACAAGCAGCATGGCGAGGCGTTCGAGGTCGTCGATCTGGATCCCGGCGTGGCGGATTGACCCGACGCAGCCACCCATGGGGTGGCTCTACTGTAGAGCCCCCCCATGGGTGGCTGAATGATCAGCTCACCGTCCGCCCACCATCCACGCGCAGCGTGTGGCCGGTAACGAAGCTGGCCTCGGCCACCAGCCAGTAGACCGCCTCTGCGATCTCCTCCACGGTGCCGATCCGCGCCAGCGGCGTGCGTGCCAGCAGCGCCTCGCGGGCGAAATCATCCTTTCCCTGTTCCGGCCACAGGATCGCGCCCGGCGCCACGGCATTGACCCGCACCTTTGGCGCCAGTTCCAGCGCCAGCGAACGGGTGGCCATTTCCAATGCGGCCTTGGCCATGGTGTAGGCGATGTGGTCGCGCATCGGGTCGGTGCCGTGCAGGTCGGTCAGGTTGACGATGCAGCCCTGCTGGCGGCGCAGGTGGGGCGCGGCGGCCTGTGACAGCAGCAGCGGCGCCCGTGCGTTGACCGCGTACAGCTCATCCATGGCCTCGGCGGTGACCTGGCCCAGCGGGGTGGGGAAGAAGTTGGAGGCGTTGTTGATCAGCGCGTCCAGGCGGCCGAAGTGGGCCACGGCCTGTTCCACCAGGTCGGGCAGGGCGTCGGCGTCGCGCAGGTCGGCCTGCAGGGCCAGCACGCTGCCCGGGCGGATGTTTTCCAGGTCGAACGCGGCTTGCTGCAGCTCGGCGCTGGAGGTATTGGCGTGCAGCACCACCGACCAGCCACAGGCGTGGAACTGGCGGGCGATGGCCGCGCCGATCCGGCGTGCGCTGCCGGTGATCAGGGCCACGGGGGCGGTGTCGCTCATGAGGGTCCTCCAAGGCTCGGCTATCCTGTGCACCATTGTCACCGCATTCGAAGACGCCATGCAGCCCACCTTCCCCCTGCCCGAAGCCGATGCCCTGGCCCACAGCGACCAGCTGGCCGCCGCCCTGCGTGCTGAAATCCTTGCGCAGGGCGGGGCGATCCCGTTCTCACGGTTCATGGAACTGTGTCTGTACGCCCCCGGTTGGGGCTATTACAGCGCCGGCGCCAGCAAGTTCGGCGGCAGCGGCGACTTCACCACTGCGCCCGAGCTCGGCAGCCTGTTCGCCGGCAGCGTGGCCAATGCGCTGGCCCCGGTGTTCGCCCAGCTGGATGCGCACGCGCGCATGCTGGAACTGGGCGGCGGTACCGGCGCCTTCGCCGAGGCCGTGCTGCTACGCTTGGCCGAGCTGGACGCGCTGCCGGCGCGCTACGCCATCCTCGAGCCCAGCGCCGACCTGCGCGAACGCCAGCAGCAGCGCCTGCAGCAGAACCTGCCGGCCGAGCTGGCCAGCCGCGTGGAGTGGGTCGATCGCCCGTTCGATGATGACTGGGATGGCGTGGTCTTCGCCAACGAGGTGATCGACGCGCTGCCGACCCCGCGCTTCCTGATCAAGGACGGCGAGGTCTATGAGGAAACCGTCGAGCTCGATGGCGAGGGCAACTTCATGCGCGGCGCGCAGCCGGCCGATGTGCTGCTCAACGGCGCGGTGCGGCATCTGGAGCGCTATCTGGAAAAACCCTTCGCCGATGGCTACCGCTCCGAAGTGCTGCCGCAGCTGCCGTACTGGCTGCAGGCGGTGGCCGGCGGCCTGCAGCGCGGCGCGATGCTGTTCGTCGATTACGGCTACAACCGCGGCGAGTTCTACCAGCATGACCGCGACGACGGCACCGTGCGTGCGTTCTACCGCCACCACGTGCACAACGAGATCTACCGCTGGCCGGGCCTGCAGGACATCACCGCATCGGTGGATTTCACCGCCATGGCCGAGGCCGGCCTGCATGGGGGCTTCGAACTGGCCGGGTACTGCAGCCAGTCCAGCTTCCTGCTCGGCAATGGCCTGGACCAGGTGCTGGTGCTGGCCGAGGAGCGCACCGATGAAGTGGGCCGCATCCAGCTGCGCGACCAGGTGAAGAAGCTGACCCTGCCGACCGAGATGGGCGAACGCTTCCAGGTGATCGGCCTGCAGCGCGAGGTGGACTTCGAACCGGCCTTCGAGCTGGGTGACCTGAGCTGGCGCCTGTGAGTGCAGCGTTGCCGGTGATCAAGCCGCTGCGCCGCCCGCGACTGTGGGCCGCGCTGTGGCTGTTGGCGGTGCTGATCGTGATCGTGGCCTGCCTGATCCCGCCGCCGCCGATCCCGTTGCCGGAGAACGGCGACAAGGGCGAGCACTTCCTGGCCTACTTCATCCTGTCCGGCAGTGCGGTGCAGTTGTTCCGCCGCGGCCGGCCGCTGCTGTGGGTGGGCGTGGGGCTGGTGTTGATGGGCGTGGGCATCGAATTCGCGCAGGGGGCGCTGACCAGCAACCGTAGCGCCGATCCGATGGATGCGTTGGCCAATACGATCGGCGTGTTGTCGGGCATGGCGACCGTGTTGACCCCGCTGCGCGACATCCTGCTGCGCTGGCGGGGCTGAGGGCCCTGTAGAGCCGAGCCCATGCTCGGCTTTCCCGTTGAAAAGCAGCCGAGCATGGGCTCGGCTCTACAGTAGATCCACGCCACGCGCGGATGCCCTCACCAGTAGATCCACGCCATGCGTGGATGCATTCGCCAGTAGATCCACGCCATGCGTGGATGCCGTGCCGGTAGAGCCGAGCCCATGCTCGGCTCCACCGTCTCCCGCATCATTTCTGCAGCGTCACCTCATCCAGCACCCACATCGCCGGGCGCGTATCGCCGGTGAAGTTGATGCACAGATCATCCGTGCCCGACACGCCCTTCGGCAGTGCGGCGCGCAGGGTGACGAAGCCATCGGCATCGGGCTTGGCCGGCAGCGGTACCTGGGCCACAACCTTGCCACTGCAGTCACCTCGACGGATCAGCATTTCGCCGGTACGGCCCTTGGCCTTCTCGAATTTGCGTGCCGGCTCATCGTGGGCCAGCTGGAAGTAGTACGGAATGCGCCCGGCACGTACTTCCACGCTGCCGATGCCGTCGAGCTGCGCGGCCGGCCAGCGCCAGCACGGCTGGAAGATATCCACGGTGAACACCGTGCGTGCCCCTTCGCGCGGGCCGTCATCTTCCAGGCGCAGGACCAGGCCCTTCTCGCCCACGCAGCTCAGCAGTTCCTGGCTGTGGCGGCTGAGCAGCGACTGCGCGGTGTACGCCGCCGTGGTGGGCGCCGCCGCCAGCGGCTGGCCCTGGTAGAACGCGGCGGCCTGCACGCGGGCGGGCAGGGTTTCGGTCAGCGGCTGCTGGTACAGCGGCGACTGCGCGTTCACCGCAGTGCCATCGGTGCTGTAGCGCACTTCATAGCCCAGCGGATTGGACAGCGACACCGTCACCGTATTCGCGGCGCGGTTGTCGGTGTAGCCCACGGCCACCTCGAACGGGGTCTGCGCATAGGCCAGGCCCCAGGCACGGTAGCGCTGCAGCTGCGCCGGCAGGCGGGCAAGGAAATCGCGGAAATCGCGATGCTCCGGCGCACTCCAGCCGGTCTCGGCTACGGCTGCCAAGCGCGGGAACAGGTTGTGCTGCAGGCGTGCGTAGGTGCGGGTGTGCTCGGTGAACATGTTCGCCTGCAGGCCGAGGATGTGCCCGCGCTTGTCGGCGGCCAGGTCGGCCGGCACCGGCTCGAAGTTGTACAGCTTGGCCAGGTTGACCTGGGCCGGGCGGCCCGGCGGCTCGTTCGGCGAGCCGGTCTGCAGGTAGTCCAGGTACAGGTGGCTGACCGGCGACATCACCACGTCATGGCCACTGCTGGCCGCGGCTAGGCCGCCTTCGGTGCCGCGCCAGGACATCACCGTGGCCTGCGGCGGCAGGCCGCCTTCGAGGATCTCGTCCCAGCCGATCAGTCGGCGGTCGTGCTCTTCCAGGAAGGTTTCCAGGCGCTTGATGATGTGGCTCTGCATGGCCATCTCATCCTTGATGCCCAGCTCGCGCATGCGCTTCTGCACCTGCTTCGAGGCGATCCACTGGTCCTTGACCGCTTCGTCGCCACCCACGTGCACGTACTTCGCCGGGAACAGCTGGATCACTTCCTCCAGCACGTTCTCCAGGAAGGTGACGGTGCCGTCCTCGACGTTGAACAGGTTGGGGAACACGCCCCATTCGCTGATCGGCTTCAGCGGCGTGCTGATCGAGCCCAGTTCCGGGTAGGCGGCGATCGCGGCCGTGGCGTGGCCGGGCACGTCGATTTCCGGGATCACCTGGATGTGCAGCTTGGCCGCATAGGCGATCACTTCGCGGATCTGGTCCTGGGTGTAGAAACCGCAGTACGGGTATTCCTGCTTCGTCACCGGATCGATGCCGCCATCGCCGGCCGGCAGGCGGCAGCTGCCGACCTCGGTCAGCTTCGGGTAGCGCTTGATCTCCATGCGCCAGCCCTGGTCATCGGTCAGGTGCCAGTGGAAGGTGTTGAGCTTGTGCGCGGACATCGCATCGAGCACGCGCTTGATCTCGTCCAGGCTCTGGAAGTGGCGCGCCGAGTCGAGCATGAAGCCGCGCCAGCTGAAACGCGGTGCGTCCTGGATCTGCACGGCCGGCAGCGCGCCCTGGCTGCCGCCGGTGGCCAGCTGGGCCAGGGTGGTGGCGCCGTAGAACAGGCCGGCCTCGTTGCCGGCCTGCACCAGCACGCCCTGCGCGGTGCTCTCCAGCGTGTAGCCCTCGCCGGTATCGCGGAAGGTGGGGATGATCTGGAAGCGGATGCCGCCGGCCTTGGCCGCGGCCTTGCCGGTAGCCAGCGCCAGGCGCGGGCCGCCACTGCGGGCGAGCAGATCGGCGAACTGGCCGGCCACGCGCTGCTCGGCTTCGCTGTCGGCGCGCAGGGCCGTGCCTGCGGCCACGGTGATGCCGGCGCCATTGCCACGCTGCACCTTGGCCGGTGCGGGGATCAGCATCAGGCTGCCGGCGCGCAGCTGCGGGCCGGGGCCGCTGTCGAGCGCCGGGGCGCCGGCGGCCAGCGCCGGAAGGACGGGCAGGGCGGCCAGCAGGCTGCCCAGCAGCAGGAGGCTGCGCATCCTGGCGCGGGTGGGCTTCGTCATCGGAAGGACTCCTTGGATCGGGTGCGATGTTCGCTATACATGAAAAACGCCGGGCCCGGAATGACCCAGGCCCGGCGTGCGTGCACGACTCGGCGATGTGGCTGCCGCTGGATCAGTACTTGAAGCGGAAGTTCAGATAGTACTGGCGACCGTTGCTGTAGAACGAGGTCGGGATGGCCGCGGTCTGGTAGTACTTGTAGGTCGGGTTGTTGAGGTTCAGCGCATCCAGGCTGACGCTCAGCCACTCGGTGGCCTTGTAGCTCAGCGAAGCCGACAGCGTGCCGAAATCATCCTGGTAGTACGGGTTGGTGCCCGACAGGCTGATCAGGAACGAGGAGCGGTGGGTGTAGCTGACACGCGCGCCGAAGCGCTCGTTCTCGAAGTAGGCACCCACGTTGTAGGTGTTCTTCGAAGTGCCCAGCAGGTTGTGCGAACCGTCCGACCAGGTGTGCGCGGTGGTGCCGTTGGCGTAGGTGTAGTTGGCGTTGATGCCGAAGTACTCGCCGATCGGCTGCTCGTAGGCCACTTCCACGCCGGTGACCTTGCCGTCGGCATTGATCGGGGTGGAGATCTGGTAGGTCTCGAGCTGGTTGGTCAGTTCGCTGTACAGCTGGCGCGAGACCACGTCGAAGGCAATGTAGTCCTTCATGTTCATGTGGTACGCACCGACCGACAGCAGGCCGCGCGGCATGAAGTACCACTCCAGGTTCGCGTCCAGGTTGGTCGACAGGGTCGGCTTCAGGTTCGGGTTGCCGCCGCCGCCGGTCTTGTTCAGGTCCGAGCCCCACGAGGAGGTGCCCAGGGCCGAGTAGTCCGGCAGGGTCTGGGTCTGCGATGCGGCCACGCGCAGCACCAGCTTGTCGTCCAGGTCGAACTTGATGTTCGCGCTGGGCAGCACGCGGTTGCGCTTGTTCTGGAAGGCGGTGCGCTCCCACATGCCGAACAGGCTGCTGACATCGGCATCGGCGGCGTTGCTGACCGCGTTGTAGGTGTCGATGTCCTGCTTGATGTTGACGTAGCGCAGGCCGACGTTGCCGCTCCACCAGTCGCCGCTGAAGTTGGCCTGCACGTAACCGGCGAAGTTCTTCTCCTTCACCTTCCACTCGGCGCCGTAGTTGTGGCGACCGGTCGGGCCATCGTTGCCGGCCAGCCAGGTGGAGTTGTTGATGATCGCGTTCTTCAGCGCATCCGGGGTGTAGTACCAGATGTTGCGCGGGAAGTTGCCGCCGATGTCACCGGCGAAACCGCTCGGGTAGTTGCCGGTGGCGCTGCCGCGCAGGGCCGACCAGATGTCACCCGGGGTGGCGCCTTCCGGCGACAGGGCTTCGCGTTCGTGGTCGGCGAAGCGCACGCCGAAGTCGATCGAGTTCAGTGCGCCGGTGCCGAAGTACTGGCTGAAGTCCAGGGTGGCCCAGTTTTCCTTGTCCTCGGCGCGCACCAGCTGGTTGCCCCAGGTACCGAAGCTGGTCACGCCGGTCGGGCTGATGTCACCGCCGATGTTCCAGTCCACCGGCGAACCGGCGCCGTGGGTGGCCCAGCTGGCGCCGCCGCCCTGGCCCACGGTGACTTCGGCGATGAACTGGCGCGGGGTCTCGCCGGTGCCCTTGGTGGTACCGGCCTGGAACTTCATGCCCAGGTTGTCGGTGATCTGCCAGTCTGCGTCGAAGGTGACGTAGTTGGTCTTGGCCGTGGCTTCACGGTAGATCATGTCGTAGACACCGTAGTTGGTGCCCGGCACGCCCGCGTAGGTGGCATTGCTGAGCACGCCGTCGGTGACGGTGTAGCCCGGGTTCGGTGCCTGCGACTTGGCGAAGTTGCCGCCCCACAGCATGAAGTTGCGGTTGTAGTTGTTGGCTTCCAGCTTGGAGGAGAAGCCACTCAGCGACAGGTCCAGAGTATCGGTCGGCTTGAACTGGATGGTGACCAGGCCGCCCTTGCGCTCGCGGGTCTGTTCGAACAGGGTCGAGCCCAGCAGGCCCGGCACGTTCACGCCGATCAGGTCCGGGTTGCTGATGCCCACCGGATCGGTGGCAGCGATCTTGCTGAAGCCACCCGGGATTTCCTGCGCTTCGCGGCGCAGTTCGCGCTTCTGGTAGAAGGCCTGCAGCATCACGCCGAAGTTGTTGGCTTCGTTCTTGAAGTTGAACAGGGCCGAGTACTGCGGATCGGTCGATTTGGCCTGGTCCGAACGCACCGCGCCCACCGAGGCTTCAGCACTGAAAGGCTTGGCGAATTCCAGCGGCTTGCGGGTGATGATGTTGACGGTGCCGGTGGTGCCGCCGTCCTGCAGCTTGGCCTGCGAGGACTTGTTCACTTCCACCGAGCTGACCAGTTCGGACGGCAGCAGCGAGTAACTGACGCTGCGGCCGACGTTGTTGCCCTGGCTGAGCACGAACCAGTCGGCCGAACCGACGGTGTGGCCGTTGATCAGGGTCTGGGTCAGGCTCGGGCTGGTGCCGCGCAGGCTGACGCGGTCGGCTTCGTCGAAGCCACCTTCGTCGGCGCTGGCCGAGCTGATGTTCACGCCGGGCAGGCGCTGCAGGGTGTCGGCGACGTTGTGCGCCGGCAGCTTGCCCACGTCTTCGGCGGTGACCACTTCAACGCGCGCATTGGCTTCGCGCTTGGTGTCCAGCGACTTTTCCATCGAACCACGGATACCGGTGACGGTCACGGTGTCCAGGTCGGTGGCGGTCTGGGGGGCCTGCTGCGCGTGTGCGCTGAAGGCGATGCAGCTGACGATGGCAGCCGAAAGCAGGGTCTTGCGGGTGTTCATGATGTCTCTCCTCATCACTCGATTGGATGCCGGCGGCGATGTTCGGTTGCGGTTGCGAAGACGTGCGCGGGGCGACGGCGATGTCCCGTGCGTTGGCGTGCCACGTACTGCGTGCTGCGATTGCGTTGAAAGCGGTCGTACAGGTTCAGGCGTTGGCGTGGAGCAGGAACCAGCTGGCGGCGCCGATGACGCCCAGCTGCCCGTGCTCGACCACCTTCACCGGGATGCGTGCCAGCGCTTCGCCCATCGGCCCCTTCTGCAGGTAGCGTTCGACGAAGGTGCTGGCATGCAGGTATTCGCGGATCTGCGGCAGGATGCCGCCGGCCAGGTAGACACCGCCCTGGGCGCCGTAGAACAGCGCCATGTCGCCGATGGTGCTGCCGAGCAGGCCACAGAACACATCCAGCGCCTGCCGGGCCATCGCATCGCTGCCGGCCATGGCGGTGGCGGTGACGGCGTCCGGGCTGGCCAGCGTGGCCGTTTGCCCCTGCAGGGCGCAGACGGCGTGGTACAGGTTCATCAGGCCCGGGCCGGACAGCGCGTGTTCGATCGCCACGTGCGCGCGGTCGCGCTGCATGTGGCGGACGATGGCCATTTCCAGTTCGGTGCTGGCGGCCAGGGTCGGCTGCCCGGCTTCGGTGGCCAGCACCACCGGGCCGTTCGGGGTGGGGATCCACAGTGCCGCGCCCAGGCCGGTGCCGGGGCCGACCACCAGGGTCGGGCCGCGCGCGGCAGTGTCCGGGCCGCACAGGTGCAGCACACCGCTGGCATCGACCTGCGCGGCGGCATAGGCCACGGCTTCGAAGTCATTGACGATGTGCACATGCTGCAGGCCGACCTCGGCTTCCACCTGGCGGGCCGACAGCGGCCACGGCAGGTTGGCGGTGATCACCGTGCCGTCTTCGCGGGCGAAACCGGCAGTGGCCACCACGCACTGGCTGGGCCGCGTGCTGTCACCCAGGAAGTCGGACAGGATGGCGCTCAGGCCGGTGTAATCGGCATTGCGGTACTTGCGGTATTCCAGCAGCTGCACCGGATGGGCCTGGTCACCGCTGGCCTGGGCCCGGGCCACGCGCACATGGGTGCCGCCAACGTCGGCGGCCAGGAACGAGGGCGCGACTCGGGACAGGACATGGGCCGGGGCGGGATGGCTGGCGGTCACGCGGGCTCCTGCTGCAGGTGGGGGCCGGACCCACGAAAGGCCCGGCGATTGGGGCGGAGTCTGTAACTGCGTTGACAACGATGTCAACGAGTTCGTGACACTTTCGTTGCTGCGGCGCAACGAATGAGAGACGCCGTAAACGTTTACATGGCGTGAGTGCGGCTTTCACCTGAAAGCCGTTGAGCCATGGGCCTCTAGGGGCAGAGCGCATTCAGCGCGGAACACTGCCACGCGCTTGCGCAGTGCAGCACGCGGTGCACAGGGGTGTGCAGGGAAGTTGACAAACCGCCGTAGTCCATCGAAAGAATGTGACAACGTTGTTCCCAGCCACTCTCCGACACCGCCTTCTGCGGTCGTCGCCGCAGGAGCCCTCCTGATGTCCGCCGTCACTGCTGCAAGCGCGCGCCCGAACGTCGCCGCCTCCATCGCCATCGTCGGCGTGCTGTTCTTCCTGATCGGCTTCTTCACCTGGCTCAACGGTCCGTTGATCACCTTCGTCAAGCTCGCCTTCGAGCTGAGCGAGGTCGGCGCCTTCCTGGTGCTGATGGTGTTCTACCTGTCCTACTTCTTCCTGGCCCTGCCTTCGTCGTGGATCCTGCGCCGCACCGGCATGAAGAAGGGGCTCAGCCTGAGCCTGCTGGTGATGGCAGCCGGCGCGGCACTGTTCGGTGAATTCGCCACCCAGCGCTGGTACCCCGGTGCACTCGGTGGACTGTTCGTGATCGGCAGCGGCCTGGCCCTGCTGCAGACCGCGATCAACCCCTACATCTCCATCCTCGGCCCGATCGAAACGGCCGCGCGCCGCATCGCGTTGATGGGCATCTGCAACAAGATCGCCGGCATGCTGGCGCCGGTGTTGATCGGCACGCTGGTGCTGCATGGCATCGGCGACCTGTCGGCCAGCGTCGCTGCCGCCGATGAAGCGACCAAGGCACAGCTGCTCAACGAATTCGCGGCCAAGATCCACGCGCCCTACCTGGCCATGGCCGGCGTGCTGGTGGTGCTGGCGGTGGCGGTGCTGTTCTCGCCGCTGCCGGAAATCAAGCCGTCCGAAGCCAACGCCACGCCGACCGCCGCGGGCGCCGCCGAACGCCGCAGCATCTTCCAGTTCCCGCACCTGTGGCTGGGCGTGCTGTGCCTGTTCGTCTACGTGGGCGTGGAAGTGATGGCCGGTGATGCCATCGGTACCTACGGCCACGGCTTCGACCTGCCGCTGGACCAGACAAAGATGTTCACCTCGCTGACCCTGTTCGCCATGCTCATCGGCTACGTGGTCGGCCTGCTGCTTATCCCCAAGGTGGTCTCGCAGTCGCGTTACCTGACCATTTCGGCGGTACTGGGCGTGGTGTTCTGCCTGGGCGCCTGGGCCACCCACGGCTATGTCTCGGTGGCCTTCGTGGCGCTGCTGGGCTTCGCCAACGCGATGATGTGGCCGGCCATCTTCCCGCTGGCCATCCGCGGCCTGGGCCGCTTCACCGAAACCGGTTCGGCCCTGCTGGTGATGGGCATCGCCGGCGGCGCGATCATTCCGCAGCTGTTCGCCGTGCTCAAGCAGCACATCGATTTCCAGCTGGTGTTCGTCCTGCTGATGGTGCCGTGCTACCTGTACATCCTGTTCTACTCGGTGATCGGCCATCGCGCCGGCCTGCCGCAGGACAAGGCCTGATCGGCGATGATGGACGGCAGCCAACCCCAGGAAAAGCCGATGCGCAGAGCGACCATCAAGGACGTTGCCGAAAAGGCCAAGGTCTCGCTGAAGACGGTGTCGCGGGTCATCAACAACGAACCGTCGGTGATGCAGGCCACCCGTGCGCGGGTGCTGCGGGCCATCGCCGAACTCGACTACGAACCCGATCCGTCCGCGCGCAACCTGCGCAGCGGCACCACGTTCGTGATCGGGCTGGTCTACGACAACCCCAACCCGTACCACATCATCGGCGTGCAGAACGGTGTGCTGGCCGCCTGCCGCGAAACCGGCTTCGGCCTGCAGATCCATCCCTGCGATTCCAGCTCGCCGCTGCTGGCCGATGAACTGGCCGACTGGGTGCAGCGTTCGCGCCTGGCCGGGCTGGTGCTGACTGCGCCGATGTCCGAGCGGCGCGACCTGATCCAGACGCTCACCGCGCGCGGCATCAAGCTGGTGCGCATCATTGCCGCCACCGAAGACCCGGCCGACGGTGCCTGTGTGTTCGTGGATGACCGCGAGGCTGCCTACGAAGTCACCGAGCACCTGATCCAGCTCGGCCACCAGCGCATCGGTTTCCTCTGGGGTGGTTCCTCGCACCGTTCCTCGGGCGAGCGTTACGCCGGCTACGAAGCCGCGCTGAAGGACTACGGCATGACCGTGGACAAGCACCTGGTGGTGCAGGGTGACTACACCTTCGATGATGGTTTCCGCGGTGCACGCCGCCTGCTGGCGCTGCGCGAGCCGCCCACGGCCATCTTCGGTTCCAACGACGAAATCGCGGCCGGCGTGCTGGCCGCGGCAAAGTCGGCCGGAATGAACGTGCCCTACGACCTGTCCATTGCCGGCTTCGAGGACAGCCCGTTCTCGCGCCAGTCCTGGCCGCCGCTGACCACCGCCAAGCAGGCCACCGAGGACATCGCCCGCCACGCTGCGCGCCTGTTGATCGCGCAGCTGCGCAGCGATGCCTACGACGATGCACCGGCCGCGCTGCAGAACCAGGGCTTCGTGCCGCAGCTGGTGGTGCGTGGTTCCACCGCGCCGATGCGCCCCGCCGGCGCCCGCCCCCTTTCTTCCGATCCCGCCTGAGTCCGCCATGTCGCTGTCCGACCCCACCGCCACCCTGATGTTCGCCGAGGCCGCCGAAACGGCCGAGGTGGTTGCGCGCCAGTACGCCCGCAACCACGCCACCATGGAAACGCTGGCCGCCAGCCTGCGTGCGGCACCACCGCCGTTCGTGGTGACCTGCGCGCGTGGCAGTTCCGATCATGCCGCGACCTATGGCAAGTACCTGCTGGAAACCCAACTGGGCCTGGTGGTTGCCTCGGCGTCGCCGTCGGTGGGTTCGGTCTACGCCGCACCGCTGCAGCTGCGCGGCGCGCTGTTCATCGTCATTTCGCAGTCGGGCAAGAGCCCGGACCTGCTGCGCAATGCCGAAGCGGCCAAGGCTGCCGGCGCGCGCGTGGTGGCCCTGGTCAACGTGGAAGACTCGCCGCTGGCGCAGCTGGCCGACACGGTCATTCCGCTGCATGCCGGTGCTGAA
Organism: Stenotrophomonas maltophilia; assembly: GCF_047782825.1. Lineage (GTDB taxonomy): Bacteria > Pseudomonadota > Gammaproteobacteria > Xanthomonadales > Xanthomonadaceae > Stenotrophomonas. The sequence goes on from NZ_CP180589.1 coordinate 4,019,168, forward strand.
AAGAGCGTGGCGGCGACCAAGAGCTACCTGGCCTCGCTGGCCGCGCTGCTGCAGCTGGCCGCGTACTGGAAGCAGGACAGCAGCCTGCGCAATGCGCTGGACCTGCTACCCGACGCACTGCGCCAGGCATGGCAGTGCGACTGGAGCGCACTGACCGATGGCCTGGTCGATGCCGCCAACCTGTTCGTGCTGGGCCGTGGCCTGGGCCTGGGTGCGGCGCAGGAAGCGGCACTGAAGTTCAAGGAAACCTGCAGCCTGCACGCCGAGGCCTACAGCTCGGCCGAGGTCAAGCACGGCCCGATGGCGCTGGTCGGCCGCGGCTTCCCGGTGCTGGCCTTTGCCCAGCCCGATGAAACCGGTGCCGGTACCCGCGCCGTGGTGGAAGAATTCAGCGCGCGCGGTGCGCAGGTGTGGATGGCCGGCGCCGGTGGCAACCTGCCGGTGGCCGCCGCGCCGCACCCGCTGTGCGCGCCGCTGCTGACCGTGCAGAGCTTCTACCGCGCCATCAACGCATTGGCCCTGCGCCGTGGTTTCAATCCGGACCTGCCGCCGCACCTGAACAAGGTTACGGAGACGGTCTGATGGCCACGGTCCTGCGCAACGCGCGCATCCTCACCGGCGATGATTTCCGCGACGACCTGGCGGTGGTGATCGAAGACGGCCGCATCATCGCGCTGCTGCCCGATGCGGCGCCGCAGCTGGGCCAGGCCGGTGAACAGGTAGACCTGGGTGGCGGCTGGCTGCTGCCGGGTTTCATCGACGTGCAGGTGAACGGCGGTGGCGGTGCGCTGTTCAACAACACCCCCGACGTCGCCTCCCTGCGCACCATCGCGCAGGCACACCGGCGCTTCGGCACCACGGCCCTGCTGCCGACGCTGATCAGCGACGACGTGGGCGTGATGCGCGAAGCGATCGGCGCAATGCGTGAAGCGATCGCGCAAGGCGTACCGGGCGTGATCGGCATCCACCTGGAAGGCCCGTACATCGCACCGGCGCGCAAGGGCACCCACGATGCCAGCAAGTTCCGTGTTCCCGATGCGGAAGAAATCGCGCTGGCTGCATCGCTGGACAACGGGGTGACCCTGCTCACGCTGGCGCCGGAGCGTGTGCCGCTGGAGACCATCCGTGCACTGGTCGAGCGCGGGGTGATCGTGGCGGCCGGGCATACCGCCGGCACCTACGAAGAAATCCGCGATGGCCTGGATGCAGGCGTGCGTGGCTTCACCCATCTCTACAACGCGATGTCGCCGCTGCAGGGCCGCGAGCCCGGTGCCGTGGGCGCCGCGCTGGAAGACCGCGACAGCTGGATCGGCATCATCGTCGATGGCGTGCACGTGCACCCGGCCAGCCTGCGGGTGGCGCTGGCGGCCAAGCCGCGCGGCCGCCTGCTGCTGGTGACCGATGCGATGCCGCCAGTCGGCGCGGACGATCCCAGCTACGTGCTGTATGGCGAAACCATCACCGCTGTCGATGGCGTGGTGCGCAATGCCGCCGGCGCGCTGGCCGGTTCGGCGCTGGACATGGCCACCGCCGTGCGCAACACCGTGCAGCTGCTCGGCCAGCCGCTGGCCGAAGCGGCGCGCATGGCGTCCACCTATCCGGCGGAGTTCCTCAACGTGGATGACCGCCTGGGCCACATCGCCGAGGGTTACCAGGCCGATCTGGTGCTGCTGGACGATGGCCTGCAGGTGCGCGGTACCTGGATTGCCGGACAGTACGAGGCTGCCTGATGGCCGTTCCTGCAGGCGGCGCTGCCGCGCCGCGCCGGCTGGGTTCGATCGATGCCCTGCGCGGCATGACCGTGGCCGCGATGCTGCTGGTCAACAACCCCGGTGACTGGAGCGCGGTGTTCGCACCGCTGCGCCATTCCGAATGGCATGGCTGCACGCCCACCGACCTGGTGTTCCCGTTCTTCCTGTTCCTGGTGGGCGTATCGATGGCCTTCAGCGTGGCGCCGCGTGCGCACGATGCGGCCGCACGTCCTGCCCTGGCGCGTGGCGTGCTGGAGCGCGCGCTGCGCATCGCCGTTGCTGGCGTACTGCTGCACCTGCTGGTGTGGTGGGCGCTGCATACCCATCACTTCCGCATCTGGGGCGTCCTGCAGCGCATTGCGCTGTGCGCGGCGCTGGTGGGCGTGGTGGCGGTGTATGCGCGCCCGCGCATGCAGGCGGCGCTGCTGGTGGCCCTGCTGGTGGGCTACACCCTGCTGCTGCTGGGCATGGGCGATCTGGCGCCGTGGACCAACCCGGCCAGTCGCCTGGACACCGCACTGTTCGCACCCTGGGTGTACCAATGGCACGCAGATACCGGCCTGGGCCATGACCCGGAAGGCTTGTTGAGCAGCCTGGGCGCGCTGGCCAGCACCGTGCTGGGCCTGCTGGCCGGTGGCCTGCTGCGCAGTGGGCGCGCCGGTGCGCTGGCGGGGCTGGGCGCGGCGACGGCCGTGCTTGGCCTGTTGCTGGCCACCGTGCTGCCCTGGAACAAGCAACTTTGGACGCCCAGCTACGTGCTGTGGACCGGCGGCCTGGCCGCGCTGGCGCTGTGGTTGGCGCACCAGTTGATCGACCGCAGGGGATGGCCGGCAGTCGGGCGCCGCTTCGGGGTCAATGCCATCACCGCCTACCTGGGGGCCTCGGTGATGTCGGTGGCGCTGCTGGCCAGTGGCGCCTGGGGCTGGGTGTGGCAGCAGCTGGCGACGGCCATGCCCGCTGCGCTTGAACTGGCCTCGATGCTGCAGGCGCTGGCGTTCGTTGCGCTGTGGTGGGGCGTGGCCTGGTGGCTGGACCGGCGCCGCATCTATCTGAAGATCTGAACCGCGTCAGGGCCCGGCGGCCCAGTAGAGCCACGCCATGCGTGGATGCTCTTCACCCTAATGCGTGAAGAACATGAACGCTTTCATGTACATGCAGGCCGCGTGATGCCCGTTCTATTTCACACTCACAACGTGATGCATCCGGCATAACTTCATCTGCCCGAACCCTTCATGGCGCCCCGGTGGCGCCCGCAGTGTCCATATCCGCAGTTCCTGAATCCGCAGACCCAGGAGTGCCGTATGTCCGTTGCCGAATCACGCGTGCCGCGTGCGCGCCTTCTGACCCGTTGCCTGCTGCAGGCGCTGGCGTTTCCCACCGTGCTGGCGGCCGCGCCCATCGCCTGGGCGGGCTGTGACAGCGTTGCCCCGGTCGCGGGGCAGACCGTCACCTGCAGCAGCGCTGCGCCGAACCCGCAGACCGTTCCCATCAGCGCCAGCGGCGAGGCCGGCATCACCCTGAACGTCGCCAGTGGCGCACAGCTGCAGCAGAGCGGTGGTGGCAGCGCCATCAGTCTGGTCGGTGCCGGTGGCCACCAGCTCGGCAACCAGGGGGCGATCAGTTCGGTCGGCGGCATCGCCGTGCAGCTGGGCGGCGGCAGCCGCGTCGACAACCTCGGCAGCATCAGCACCGGCAACAACACCGCCCTGCAGTTCGTCGGCGCCGGTGACAGCGTGCTGGTCAACCGCGGCACGATCAGCGGCCGCACCGGCGTGCAGTCCGGTGCTGGCAACGATCGCCTGGAGATGCTGGACGGCAGCATCAGCGGTGGCGTGCTGCAGGGCGATGGCAACGACGTGCTGCTGATCAGTGGCGGCACGCTCGACAGCGTCGACCAGGGCAATGGCGATGACCAGATGACGGTCAGCGGCGGCACCATCACCGGCCTGGTGACGCAGGGCAGCGGACGCGATGATTTCGTCATGACCAGCGGCACCATCGGCGCGCTGCAGCAGGGCGACAACATCGACACCTTCCGCATGAGCGGCGGCCGCATCATCGGCGCCTTCGAGGATGGCGACCAGGCGTGGATGACCGGCGGCCGCATCGGCCGGGTCAACATGAAGCTGGACAAGAACCTGTGGGACCAGTCCGGCGGCACGGTTGACGGCAACGTGGTCACCGGCTTCGACACCGATACCATCATCATCTCCGGCACTGCATACATCGGCGGCAACATCAGCGTCAGCGGCGGCAATGACAGCGTGACCATCACCGATGGCACCGTGCGCGGGCAGGTGCTGCTCAGCACCGGCAACGACACCTTCGACTGGAACGGGGGCGGCATCGTCTACGGTGCCATCGACGCGGGCCCGGATGATGATGTCGCCACGCTCAGCAACCTCAGCCAGGCCAACATGGGCGCCGTGCCGCTGTTCGATGGTGGCAGCGGCAATGACCGGCTCAGCTTCAACAACGTAAAGACCACTGGCGTGGCCCGCTTCCAGAACTGGGAAGCGGTCAGCCTGGCCAGCAGCACCGAACTGACGTTCGATGGCGACCTGGTGCTGGGTGACAGCGCCACGGGAACCGGCACGCTGGCCGTGGATGACACCAGTACGCTCTATGCCGGCAACGGCGCGCATGCGGTGCGGCCGTTCGCTGCGGGCGCGCTGGTCAACGTGGTCAACGCCGGGCGCATCGACCTGACCGGCGTTGGCGCAGGCGATGTCTTCAGCATCCGCGGCAACTACCGCGGTGATGGCGGCGGCCTGTACCTGCGCACGGTGCTGGCCGGGGATGGCGCCAGCAGTGACCGCCTGGTGATCGATGGCGGCAGCGCGACCGGGACCACTGGCATCGGCATCATCAATGCCGGGGGCGGTGGCGCGGCGACGTTGGCCGACGGCATCCTGGTCGTGCAGGCGCTCAATGGCGGGACCACGGCAGCAGGGGCGTTCTCGTTGTTCGCGCCGGTATCGGCCGGTGCGTACGAGTACTTCCTGTTCAAGGGCGGCGTCAGTGCCGGTACGGGCGAGAACTGGTATCTGCGTTCGACCCTGGTGGCGGGGCCGGTGCCCGCGCCGAACGGCACCGGGATCAACGCCGAGCCGCCGCCTCCCACCCCAACGGCACCACCTCCTCCCCCGATCGCACCGGCTCCGCCGCCGCCGCCGGAGGGCGCAGTCGATCCAGACCTGACCGCAGGCGAAGCCGCACCGCCGCCGCCGCCCCCCGAGCCTGCACCGGTGGCGCCGCCCACGGACCCGGCCGTGCCCGACGTACCGATTGCCGGCAGCAGCCTGCCCGGCGCGGGCGCGCTCCCGCCCAGCCCAGGTGCGCGCGCGGCGCAGGGGGATGTGGTGCCACTGTATCGGCTGGAAACCGCAGCCTATGGCGTGGTGCCGCCCCTGCTGCGCGAGACCTCGCTGGCCAGCCTGGGAACCTTCCACGAGCGCCAAGGCGAACAGCGCCTGCTTTACAGCAACGGCGCCTTCCGCACCGCCTGGGGGCGGCTGGTGGGGCAGAGCAGCGAGATCCATTGGAAGGGCGACGCACAGCCTGGCTTCGATGGCGATGTGATGGGCGTGCAGGCCGGCCTGGATCTGTGGGCCGCGGCCGCTGACAACCACCGCAACCAGGTGGGCGTGTTCGTCGGCCGTACCCGCGCGCAGGGCAGGACCACCGGCCTGGCACTGGGCTGGGAAAACGTGCAGGTGGGCCAGAATCGCGTGGATGACAAGCACGTGGGCCTGTACTGGACGCTGACCGGCAGCGGCGGCGGCTACATCGATGCCGTGGCCATGCAGAGCCGCTACGACGGTCGCACGCGATCCGCGCGCGGGCTGGGCATCGACGTGAAGGGTGATGGCACCACACTGTCACTGGAAGCGGGCAAGCCCGTGCTGCAGCTGGGGCAGTCGTCGTGGTGGCTGGAGCCGCAGGTGCAGGTGATCTGGCAGCGCAGTTCGCTGGATGATCAGCGTGATGCGGTTTCCACTGTCCGTTTCGACAACGACAACGCCTGGACCGGCCGCGTCGGCCTGCGCCTGGCGGGCGACTACCAGCTGGCCGACAACGGCTGGCAGCCGTACTTCAAAGTGAACTACTGGCACGGCCGTTCCGGCGAGGACCGCATCCAGTTCGACAGCGACACGATCATCAATTCGCAGCGCTCGCGCGCGCTGGAAGCCGGTGTTGGTGTGGTCGCACGCTTCAACCGCAGCATCAGCGCGTATGCCGTGGCCGACTACACGCGCGAACTTGGTGGCGACCGCAACGAGAAGCGCCGGATCATCGAGGGCAACATTGGACTGCGCGCGGACTGGTGAAGTTCCTGCGTTGGCAGGTGTGATCGCTTTGGGGGGGGCGTCCCTGTTCGCCACCCTCTGCAACATCTCTCGTCCCTTGGGGGGGGCATCCCTAGGAATTGATGAATCCATAGATAAGCTCACCCTTCACGAAGCAGACATGAAGAATGGCCTCGCTGGGCATGCCGTCCTCCAGGATGTAGCAATCAACTGCGATATCCCCATCACCGCAGTCATATGTGGTCAGTAACGGCCACTCCTCTGCCGTCGCGCTTTCCGTACGTGAGCAGATGGAAAGAGTTGCGCCCTCCATCAGGTAAATCGGAAGAAGCTCGTAGATCTCGGAGATCATGACTGGGGTCAGATCAAAGACCTCTCTCAGTGTATTGCTGTCGCGATCGGATAACGCCTGCACGAACTTTCGCAGTAGTTCATAGCGTTCTTCGTCCATGCGTTGAAAGGGTTGATTTTCCATTGGTCGAAAGCTCCAGGAAGTGTGCTGGTATCGAGCAGCCTTCGTCGGCGTGCCTCCGCAGTGGTGCGGCTCCCTCCGGCGCAACTGCATGGTTGGTCGGCACCACCGCCGCCTGCTATGGGTTCTCCCTGTGAAAGGGGGGCGATGCGGGCTGGCTTGCCAGTGAATCTGCCCCAAGGAAACCAGAACAACGGATTGCGAAGGTCCCTGCGCGCTGCCCGCTGCAACACGATGGATGACGCAGTATCCGCACCCGTGACAGGGCCGCAAGCCCGCGCTTGGATAGCTTCATTCAGGACATCAGCCCTGGCCGGCGCAAAGCGCGATGGCAGAGTCAGATTCGCGCTTTGCCTGCAAGAGATGGCATGTGGAAAGGTGGAAGTCGTGTCCCATCTGGTTCGTGCCGATTCCGACACGCGGAAGCGATAGCAAACGCGTATGCTGCAGTACTCACCCACGACGAAGGAACGTCGAATGTCGCCTGATTTTCGTGTGATGGTCGCTGCACTAGGCGCCCTGTTCTGCGCCACAACACACGCTGCGGCCGCTGACGCCATTGACTTGCCCACACAAGAGGCGCAAGTCCAGCTGCTGGATATTCTGGAAACCCAGTCCCTGTACCGTGATCGCGTCGATTGGAACGAAGTGCGCACGCGCCTGGCCGCCGCAGGCGATGACCGCGCGCAGCAACGCCGCGTACTGGATGATGCCGCGGCACGCAGCAGCGGCGGCCACGGCCGCTGGATATCGGCTGGGGAACAGCAGCAGCGGTCCGGGCGCGCCCAGCGCTTGAACGCGGGCCAGGCCGCTGCGCTGGCAGCGCCCAGCCAGGCCAACGCCCGCATCGGCGTGCTGCAGGTGAGCCCCTTCGTGGAAGATCTGCAACGCAGCGAGCAGGAACGCCATGACGCACGCAAGGCCTACGCGCTGGCGCTGCAGGCACGCATCGTCGCTCTGGATGACGGCACGCGCTGCGGCTGGGTGGTGGACGTCAGCAGCAACGGCGGTGGCAACATGTGGCCGATGCTGTTCGGCCTGCTGCCCTTGCTGCACGGCACGCCGGATGCACAGGGCGCGCTGATCGGTGCCTTCCGCAGTGCCGATGGACTGCTGTGGTGGCGGCAGGCGGAAGGTGAGGTCATCCAGGGCAACACCTCGATGCTGCGCTCGCGGCAGGGCAGCTATCGACTGCGTGCGGGCACCGCCCCGGTGGCGGTGGTGATGGGCGCGGGCAGCGCAAGTTCCGGCGAGGCGGTCGCGCTCGCCTTCCGCGGGCAGCCGGACAGCCGCAGTTTCGGCCAGCCCAGTGCAGGCTTTTCCACCGGCAATCAACCGAGAAGGCTGGTGGACGGCACGACCTTGCTGTTGACCCACAACGTAATGGCCGACCGCAACGGGCACGGTGACGGCACCCGGCTGCAGCCCGACCAGGTCACTGCCCGTGGCCCGGCCACCCTGCAGGCCGCCCAGGCCTGGCTGCTGGACCAGCCGGCCTGCAGGAAGGACTGACCGGTGCTGCTGATCGGCCAACAGGAACGGGTGGTGGTGGTCGGCCCCACCGAAGCCCATCACTGCCTGCGTTGCCAGACCGAGACCGCCTTCGCCCCGCAGCTGCGTTATCGCATGGCGCGCGTCGACCTGCTGTTCGGCTTCGTCTACCAGCGCCGCTACGAACTGGCCTGCACCGGCTGCGAGCACGGCTGGGTGCTGGATACCGAGACCATGGACCAGCAGCTGGGCGGGGTGCCGATTCCGTTCCGGCACCGCTTCGGCCTGCCGCTGATGCTGCTGGGCGTGGCCGCGCTGGCGGTGGCTGGCTGGATGTGGCGGCAGGGGCACCTGGCCTGAGCCCCCGGCCTGCTAAAGTGACAGCCTGCAATCACGTACCGGAACCGACCATGGACCACGACACGCCGTTCGAACCCCTCAACGACCTGGAGGTCCGCCTGCTGCAGGCACAGGACGGTACGCTGACCGCGTCGCAGTTCCTCGACGGCCTGCTGACCGCGCCGGTGTTCGTGCTGCTGGACAAGGCCATCGGTGAGGATGGCGCCTGGGATGAGAGCATTTCGCCGCTGGTGCTGACCAGCGAGGGCGGCGAGCCGATGTTCGCGGTGTTCACCGCGCCCGAGCGGGCCGGCCTCTGGCACGAGCAGCTGCCGCAGTTCGCCCATGCCATGCCGATCGCAGTGCATGCGCTGCTGGCCGGCATTGGCGACGGCGTGGGCCTGGTGTTGAACCCGGGCCTGGACGTGGGCATGGAGATGATTCCCGACGCGGTGGCCCAGCTGAAGGAACGCGCCGCGGCGATCACCCGCGGCATGGCGCACTGAATCCAGGGGTTTTCTGGTTGCCGGCCAGCGGCCGGCACTACCGCCAACAACCCGCGTGTGGCTGGTACGGCGCTTGAGAATCAGCGCGCGGCCGCAATCGCCTTCACCCGCGCCCGGGCCAGCGCCTCGCCAACGGCGGGGCCTTTCAGGTGGGTCATGTCCAGATCGCGCGCCTGTACTGACAGTGCTGCCTGGTGCAGGCGCCTGAGCGTCTCGCCCTGCGGGTAGTCGCTGTCCTCGAAGCCCTGCCGGCCGCGCTTGTCGGCCTCGCAGCACAGCGCGATGCGGGCCACGCGCTCGGGGCGGCGCAGGGCATCGCAGCGGCCGAGCAGGTCCAGCACGGTGGCATCGCGCAGTTCGTCGATGCGGTGCACGTTCAAGTGCTCGCGACAGACCGCTTCGGCCAGCTGCTGGTGCTCGGTGGGAATCTTCAGCCTCGCGCACAGCTCCTTGAGCGGCTTCACGCCACGCTGCTCGTGCATGATGTGGCGCGGCCATTCGTCCGGCGGGGTCAGGCCCTTGCCCAGGTCGTGGGTGAGCGCGGCGAAGCCGACCAGGTCATCGCCCGGTGCGAGCTTTGCAGCCATGTCACTGACCATTTCCTGGTGGACGCCGGTATCCACTTCGGGGTGGAACTCCGCCCGCTGCGGCACGCCGTACAGCGCTTCCAGTTCCGGCAGGATGGGGCCCAGCGCGTGCGCGTCGTGCAGGGTGCGCAGGAAGGCCGAGGGCCGTTCGCAGACCAGCGCCTTGCGCAGCTCCTGCCACACGCGTTCGGGCACCAGCGCATCCAGTTCGCCACTGGCGGCCACCTCGCGCATCAGCGCCAGGGTCTGCGGGGCGACGCTGAAGCCCAGCGGCGCGAAGCGCGCCATGAAGCGCGCCGCCCGCAGCACGCGCAGCGGATCTTCAACGAAGGCCGGGCCGACGTGGCGCAGCACGCGCTGCTGGATATCGCGTACACCGCCGTAGGGATCGACCAGCGTGCCGTCGGCCTCATCGCAGGCGATGGCGTTGATGGTGAAATCGCGGCGCAGCAGGTCTTCTTCCAGGGTGACCGCCGGATCGGCATCGACCACGAAGCCGCGGTAGCCGCGGCCGGATTTGCGCTCGGTGCGCGCCAGCGCGTATTCCTCACCGGTCTTCGGGTGCAGGAACACCGGGAAGTCGCGACCCACGGCGGTGTACCCCTGCGCTTCCATCTGCGCGGGGGTGGCACCGACCACCACCCAGTCACGGTCGCCGGCGGGGCGCTGCAGCAGGCGGTCGCGTACGGCGCCGCCGACAAGATAGATCTTCATGCACGCGATGATCGCATGCCGGGCCGGGTTACCACGGCATCGCGCGCCATGCCGGCACGAACACCCCGCCTACGAACCACAGCCCGTAGACGATCCACAGGCAGAGGAAATACAGCTTGATCTGCGCCTCGTCCCACAGGCTGCCCCAGCTGTCGACGAAAGCCAGTGACTTCCAGCCTTTCATCCAGGCCGCGCCACCCCAGCGCAGCACCCAGATGGCGAACAGGCTCCAAGCGGCGAACAGCGCGATCCATGCCAGCAGGCTCATCGTTTCCCCAGGTAGCGCCGGGCCATGCCCGGCGGGATATGCCGCGTTGTTCAATCCCCGCCCTGGTCGGCATCGGCCGCACAGGTGAACGCCTTGCGCTTGTCCACCAGGCGGCCCATCAGGCGGTCGCTCAGCGGCAGGGCATTGCCATTGAGGCGCCAGTCGTAGATCACGCTGAAGGCCAGCACGCGGGCGACATACTCGCGCGTTTCCTTGTAGCTGATCGTCTCGATCCACAGGTCCGGATCGAAGCCCGGGCGCTGGGTCTGCCAGCGCGCGGTGGGGGTCGGGCCGGCGTTGTAGGCGGCGATGGTCACGTAGGGCAGGCCGTCGTACTTGTTCATCAGCTGGCGCAGGTAGGCGGTGCCGATGGCGATGTTGGTATCCGGGTCGTACAGGCTCTCGGCACCGCCGTAGCCGGTCAGGCCGATGTTCTTGGCCACGCCTGCGCCAGTGGCCGGCAGGACCTGCATCAGGCCCATCGCGTTGGCAGGCGAGCGCGCACGCGGGGTGAACGTGCTTTCCGCGCGGATCTCCGCCGCCACCCAGGCCGGGTCGATGGCGTTGCGCGCGGACTCGCGGCGGATGGTGCTGTCGTGGTGCAGCGGGAAGCGCAGGTCGTACAGGCGCTGCTCCTGTGGCTGCTTGCCGAGTGCGAACACGGCGCGGTCGAACCAGCCGTTGTCCTGCGCCACGCGCACCGCCAGGCGGCGCTGGGTGTCATCGAAGCGGGCCAGCGCGCTGTTCCATTCGGCCACGGCCCAGCCGGTGCGGTCGATCTGGTACAGCGCCATCGCGCGCTGGATGGCCGCATCACGGGCCACCGCAGCCTGGGCCTGGGCGGTGTCGTTGGGCTTCCACGGGCACAGGGTGTAGTTCTGCTGCAGCTTGTCGGCCGCCAGGAAACCATGGAAGGTCGGTGCGCGCGCGGCTTCACGGAACAGCGGCTGGGCCTGCTGCGCCTGCCCGGTCTTTTCCAGCATGCGGCCTTCGAAATAGCGCCAGCGCGAATCGCTGCGCTGCTTGGCGCCCATCTTGCGCAGGGCGGTCAGCGCCGCCGGCCAGTCGCCGCGTGACATCGCTTCGCGCACACGCCATTCGTGCAGCCGCTCGTCATAGGCCGATTCGGGCACGGCGTTGAGGCGGCGTGCGGAGTCGGGCAGGTAGGACGCCACCGTCCACAGGGCGATCTGGTAGCGCACCTGGGCCTGCTGTTCGGCGCTCAGCCCCAGCGCCTGCGCGTACTGCGGCAGCTGCTGTTCGGTGGCGCCGGGGTCGGCCTTGGCCAGTTTTTCCAGGCCATCGGTGGCGATGCGCCGGCTGCGTTCGTTGCGCGGCCAGTTCATCGCGCTGGCATTGGGCGTGTCGACGAAGGCCGCATAGGTGTTGGCCAGCGCCAGATCGGCCGCAGGCAGGCCCCGCGCGGCACTGCGCATCACCGCCGGCTGCTGCGCATCGGCGGCAGCGTCGACGCGCTCCCAGCGCAGTGCATCGCTCATGCCGCCCTGTGCCTGCAGCACGGCGAACACCGCATCGCAGGCATCGGGCAGGGACTTGCCGTTCTTGCGCCACAGGTCCTGTGCTTCGCCGATCCACTGCGGGTCGACCTTGCCGGTGGCCTGGCGTGCGGTCAGCTGCGCGCAGCGCAGGCCGAGGTTGTCGGTCGGTACCCAGTTGGCCAGCAGGGTGGGCCAGTCCTGGCGGCGGGCCACCGAGGGCAGCCAGACGCTGCGGAAGCTGTTGGCCACGGCTTGGCCGTCATAGCGCTTGAGGAAGGCCTGGGCCTGGCCGGTATCGACCGTATCGATGTTGCGGCGCAGCTGGGCGAACTCGACCCAGCCATAGGCCGGGTGGCGACTGAGCGCCGCCGCCTGGGCGGGAGCAAGCTGGCCGCGTTCGGCCGCATCGATGGCGGCCTTGAGCTGGCCGCTCTGGGCGTCGAGTGACTGGGCGCTGGCGCAGCCGATCAGCAGGGATGCGGCCAGCGGGAGCAGGGACAGGGCGGTCGAAGAGCGTCGGGTCATGGCCCCAGCATAGCGGGCGCTGGCTGAATTACGTTTCGCACTGCGTGCACGGCGCGCGGGCAACCACAGCTGAATGCCACGCGTCCCGGCACTGCCCTCCGGCCGCTCGGCGGCCGTACTGTCGCCTTGGGCGAACGGCCCGGCTGCAGGGAGCGGCACATGGCGTTCAGTAGCGCAGGAAGAAGCGGCCCATTGGCGGACATCAATGTCACGCCGCTGGTGGATGTGATGCTGGTGCTGTTGATCATCTTCATCGTTACCGCGCCGATCATGTCGCGGCCCATTGCGGTGCAGTTGCCACAGACGACCCACCGGGCGGACGTCCGCCCTGATCCACCCCCGCCGATCGAGCTGCGCCTGGATGCATCCAGCCAGCTGACCTGGAACGGGCAGCCGATGCCCATCGGCGATCTGCAGGCGCGCCTGCGCAGCCTGGCCGGCGAGCACGCCGGCAACCTGCCCGAACTGCGTATCGCCACCGATCCGTCTGCCGAGTACGAGGGCATGGCGCGGATCCTGGCGGCCGCCGAGGCCACGGGGATGGAGCGGATCGCGTTCGTGCGATGAGGGGGGGGGGGGCGTTGAGGGGGGCTGTGCTCCCCTCAACGGCGGTTACGGATGCGGCGCGTCGTGATGACCGCGGGGGATCCGCTGGTGCAGCGGGGTCATTTCAGGCAGCGTTGATTCCACTATCCGCAGAAAGGCCATCTGGAGTTGGGGCGGAACCGGTGTCTCGTTGGCCCGCCAACGCCCTTGTGCGTGATCGAATTCAACGTCGAAAGCCGTCAGCTGCGCGCACTCGAAGTCCGCGACGACTGTCAGACCTGGCCCGGATTGAAGAGCCACATCGTTGGGCGATGCGCAGTTGCTGCATTCGATCACGCCGCCGGCACTGGCGCTGCCCGTGAAGAACGGCGCGAATGTCGAGAGAATTGTCACGGGAAATGCCGAGGGATGTCCCTTCATCTCGAGTGCGCCATAGGCTGGTCAGGAGTGTCGGTTTCTCCCTTATTCCAGCTTGAAGACGCGGCACTCCAAGGATTTCGGATTTTTCCTAGGGGGCAGCATTCCGCCCTGTGTTTTCAGTAATGGATGCCGCTGTTTCATTCGTCAGAACGGCGTGAAAGGGTGTCGCAGGTCACGCCAATGTTCTTACAGCTTGTTTACAAAGGAGACGCTGCCGCCATGCAGGGGGGAGCGCGGCAGTCCATGTCCCGACATTCCTTTGGAGAGAGAGCGAATGAATCACCTGCATTACCGCCCCTTGGCGGTTGCCGTTGCGCTGTGCGTGACGGCCCTGGCACCGCTGGGGGCAATGGCCCAGACGGCCAAGACCCTGGATGCCGTGGAAGTAACCGGCACGCGCATCAAGCGCGCTGAAGTGGAAGGTCAGGTGCCGATCCAGACGCTGAACCGTAGCGACATCGAGCGCACCGGCCTGAGTTCGATCGGTGAAGTGCTGCAGCAGCTGACCGGCTCCGGTTCGGCACTCAATGCCAAGTTCAATTCATCCGGCAACTTCGGCTTCCCGCCCGATGGCAGCGGTGTCGGCGCCGGTTCGGCCCAGGTCGACCTGCGCCACCTGGGCGCCAAGCGCGTGCTGGTGCTGGTGGACGGCATCCGCTGGGTCAATGAGTCCTCGGCCTCGGGCGTGGGCGCGGCCACCGACCTCAACACCATCCCGCTGGCCATTGTCGAGCGCATCGAAGTGCTGGAGGACGGCGCGTCATCGCTGTATGGCTCCGATGCGATCGCCGGCGTGGTCAACATCATCACCCGCCGCGATTTCGATGGCGGGCAGGTGACCCTGAACTACGGCGAATACAGCAAGGGCGACGGCACGCAGAAGGGCGTGGACCTGGCCTGGGGCACCAGCGGTGACCGCTACAGCCTGTTCCTGGGGGCCAGCTGGACCAAGCAGGATCCGGTGTACGCGCGCGACCGCGAGCAGTCGCGCTTCCCCATTCCCGGCACCGGCCTGGCCTTCGGCAGCGGCGGCATTCCGCAGGGACGCTTCGCCTTCGTCGATCCCAACACCGGTGCCGAGCAGAACATCGTGCCCAACACCGGTGTGAGCAATCCGCGCTATGACGGCAGCGCAGGCTGCAACCGCAGCGACGATTACCACTGCTTCACCAGTGCCGACCGCTTCAACTTCGCCGAATACAACATGGTGCTGACGCCGTCGGAACGTAAGGGCCTCTTCGGCCAGTTCCGCTTCGACATCACCGACAACGTGCAGTGGTACGTCAAGGCGCTGGGCAACCGCCGTGAGTCGACCAACCAGGCCGGCCCGGAACCGCTGTTCTTCGGCCCCGATGGCGCCACCGGCAATCCGCTGGCCGACAACATCGTGGTGTCTGCGCTGAACCCGTACAACCCGTTCGGATTCGACCTGGTGTCGTCGGGCAACATGAGCCTGATCGGCCGCCGCCCGGTGGAAGGCGGCGCGCGCGTGTTCGAACAGGAGGTCAACACCACGTACTTCGCCACCGGCCTGGTCGGCAGCTTCCAGGCAGCCGATCGCAGCTGGTTCTGGGACGTCAACGGCATGTACAGCAAGAACAAGGCCGAACAGACCAACTACGGCAGCTACAACATCTACAACGTGAACCTGGCGCTGGGCGACCCGGCGCTGTGCGCGGCCACGCCGGGCTGCGTGCCGCTGAACATCTTCGGCGGTGTCGGCTCGATCACCCCGGACATGCTGCGCTGGATCCAGCCGGTGGTGCGCGACCGCAGCCAGAACGAACTGAGCCTGTTCACCGCCAACCTGTCCAGCGATCTGTTCACCCTGCCGGCCGGCCCGGTGTCCTTCGCCACCGGTATTGAACACCGCCGTTACGAAGGCTGGTACCAGCCCGATCCGCTGACGGTGATCGGCCATTACAACGGCGTGCCGTCGCAGCCCACCTCCGGTTCCTACGATGTCAACGAAGCCTACCTGGAGTTGAGCATTCCGATCTTTGCCGATTCGTCGCTGGGCAAGAAGCTGGACCTGAGCCTGGCCGGGCGCTATTCGGACTACTCCACCTTCGGCGGCGAGTTCACCCCCAAGTACGGCCTGCGCTGGCAGGTGACCGACGACCTGGTGCTGCGTACCACCTATGCCGAGGGCTTCCGTGCGCCGTCCATCGGTGAACTGTATGGGTCGGCCGCGCGTGCCGACCTGCAGCTGTTCGACCCGTGCTCGGTGGGCCTGGGCGGAACCGCGCCGCGCGGCAACCCTGCCAACTGCGCCGCGCTGGGCGTGCCGACCGGCTTCCAGCAGGCCAATTCGCAGATCTCGGTCACCACCGGCGGCAACCGCGAACTGGAGCCGGAGCGTTCGCGCAGCTTCAGCGCCGGCTTTGTGTGGAGCCCGTGGTTCGGCAACGACACCTCCTGGTCCGAGCGCTTCGACGTGGAGGTGACCTTCTACCGCCACAACATCGATGGCGCCATCCAGGCCATCAACGCGCAGACCCAGCTGGACCTGTGCGTGGATACGCTGGACCCGATCTACTGCGATGGCATCACCCGTGCCAGCACCGGTGCGGTCAGCAGCTTCAACAACCGCCTGACCAACCTGGGCTCGATCAAGACCGACGGCTGGGACGTGGACATGTTCTGGACGCTGCCGCAGAGCGATATCGGCCAGTTCAAGCTGGGCTGGAAGAACACCTTCGTGGGCCGCTACGAGGCCACCGGTGCGGCCGGCCAGCGGCAGCCACAGAAGCCGGGCGTGGAAGTGGCCGACAGCTCGATTCCGGAATGGACCAGCAATGCCAGCATCGGCTGGTCGCTGGACAACTGGAGTGCCAACTGGACCGTGCGCCACATCTCCGAACTGACCGAAGACTGCGGCGACGCGGTGGCCTTCCCGGTGTGCAGCGACCAGGTGGCCGGCAAGAACACGCTGGCCGCGACCACCTACCATGACCTGCAGGTGGGCTACAAAATCGACTGGATGAAGGGGCTGCAGCTGACCGCAGGCCTCAACAACGTGTTCGACAAGGATCCGCCGATCTGCCTGTCGTGCTCGTTGAACGGCTACGACGCGTCCACCTATGACATCCCGCGCGGGCGTTACTGGTACATGCGGGCGGATCTGCGGTTCTAGGGCCTGTATGCCGCGCCGGGATCATCCCGGCGCGGCGGGTGCCCTTGTAGAGCCGAGCCCATGCTCGGCTGCTTCATGCCCCGGTAGAGCCGAGCCCATGCTCGGCTGCTCTGGTCGAAAGCCAGTCGAGCATGGCTCGACTCTACAGAAGCGGGGCACACAACGCACGGCGCCGGGGGGGCGGCGCCGTTTGCATCAGAACGACCAGGTGAAGGTCAGCGAGCCATTGCGGCCATCGCCGTAGGCGCCGTAGCCGTTGATCTGCGACAGATACTTCTTGTCCAGCAGGTTGTTGAGGTTGGCCTGCACGCTGAATTCCGGCGAGATGCGGTAGCGCACGAAGGCGCTGACCAGCGCATAGCCACTCTGCTCGATGCGGCCGTAGGCCGGCACCGGGTAGTAGATGCGGTTCTGCCAGTTGGCGCCGCCGCCCACGGTCAGCGCCTGCAGCGACTGCGGGGTGTAGCTGGTGAACAGCTTGATCGCGGTCTGCGGCAGGTTGGTGTTGATGTCCGCATCGCTGGCATCCTTGGCGACATAGCGCGAGGCACCGAAGGTGGCGTTCCAGCCTGGGGCCAGTTCGCCGTTCAGTTCGAACTCGAAGCCGCGGCTGACCGTGCCACGTGCGGCGCGGTAGGCGAATTCGTTCTGGCTGCCCTGCACCGGTTCACCGGTAGCCTGGCCGACGTTGTCCTGTTCAATGCGGAACACGGCCAGCGAGGCGTTCAGGCGGTTGTCGAACCAGGCCCCCTTGACGCCCACTTCGTAGCTCTTGCCGTCCACCGGGTCGAGGTAGCTGCCGTTGCGGTCCTTCAGCGTCTGCGGCTGGAAGATCTCGGTGTAGGCCGCGTAGGTGGAGAAGGTGTCGTTGATGTCGAACACCAGGCCGGCGTACGGCGTGGTCACCTTGTGCGAGCGGTCGGCCCCTTCACCCTCGCTCTTCCAGTCGGTATAGCGTGCACCGACGATCAGCTTCAGCGGATCGGCCAGCGACAGGCGTGCGGCGGCATAGCCGGCCTTCTGGGTGATGGTGCCCTCGCTTGCCAGCGCCAGAGCGTTCCAGTTCGGTTCGCTGATGTTGCCGGTCCAGTTGAGGTAGCTGGCGAACGGATCCCAGGCAAGGCCGGCGCCGCCAACCTGGTAATCGCCGTAGTTGGCGTAGTCGCGCTTGTTGTAGCTCAGGCCGGCCATGAACTGGTGTTCGCGGCCGAACAGCTGGAACGGACCGTCGACATAGCCATCGACGCCGGTGACCTTGCGTTCGGTGTTGTAGAAGCCGGCCGAGGGCGAAATGCCGGCACCGGTGGTCTTGTCGAAGTTGGACGCGCCCGTGGTCCAGTCGTTGTAGGCCGGGTAGAACAGCTTGTCGTCGGCCTTGGTCTCGTCATGGGTGGCGCCGATCTTGAACTTCCAGCCATTGCTGAAGGCGTGCTGCAGGGTGGCGAAGGCGCGCTTGCTGGTGGTGTCCCAGTAGGTCCAGTCCGGGCTGGCATTGAACGATTCGTCGTAGCCGGTAGTGCTGCCGTCGGAGAACAGCATCGGGAAGCCGCCCCAGGTCGCGCCGTTGGCGCGCTTCTGCTGGTAGTCGTAGCCCACGCTCAGCTGTGTGTCCGGGGTCAGGTCGGCATCGATGACCACATAGCCCAGCGTCTTGTGCTGGTTGTAGCGGTCCATCTGTGCATCGGTATCCAGGTAGCTGCCGATCACCCGGCCGCGCACGGTGCCGCTGGCGTTCAGCGCGCTGCCCACATCCACGGTGGTGCGGGTACGGCCCCAGCTGCCCACGTTCACCGATACGCTGCCGGTCAGCTCGGCGCTGTCGGCGTGCTTGCGGATCAGGTTCACCGAGGCGGACGGATTGCCGGCGCCGCTGAGCAGGCCGGTGGCGCCGCGCACCACTTCCACGCGGTCGTACAGGGCCAGGTCCAGGCCGGAGTCGCCGTAGCTCCAGTTCTGCACCATCTGCGTGGGCAGGCCGTCGAACTGGTAGCTGTCGATGTAGAAGCCGCGCGCATAGAACTCGGTGCGTTCGCTGTCGGACTGGGTGCTGGTCACGCCGGTGGTGTTGCCCAGCACATCGATGATGTCATCCAGGTTCTGATCTTCGATGCGCTGGTGGCTGATGATGCTGACCGACTGCGGGATCTCACGCGGGGCCAGGTCGAAGCGGGTACCGGCCGAGGTGCGGCGCACCGAGTAGCCTTCGGCGCGCTCGCCCTTGACCACGACCTTGTCGAGGGTGGTCGGGTCGGCGGCGGTGTCGGCGAAGGCGGCCGGCGTGGCGGCCAGGCACAGGGCGGAGAGCACCGCCACGGACAGGCGGTGCGGCAGCAGGGTGGGGATCGAACGGGTCATTTGGGGTTCCTGGACGGGCACATGCGTGCGTCCGACCGGCTTCCCGGATGGTCTGGCGCCGCGGCTGGTGGGTGGTCTCACGCCGCTGGCGGGGCCCAGTTGCAGGGCGGTGGCTGGGCAATGCGAGGCCGGGCATGCCGTCCTGGCCGCCCGGAAAACGCAAATATGTTAATGCGAATTGTTTCTATTTACAAACAGGCGGGACGTGCTGGTCCCTTTGCTGCTTCAGTCGTCCAGCGGGGTGCGCTCGACCTGGATCTTCATGTGCGGGAGCTGGCCCTCGATGCCATCGGCGTACTCGACGGTGACCATCACGTCTTCATCGATCATGGGCGCGCCGTACACCTGCGCCTTGCCGGTGATGTACACCGGGGTGCTGCGCAGACGCCCGGCGTGGATGGCCGTTGGATCCAGGCAGGCCAGCATGTGGCCAATATTGGCCGAGGCGAATTCGGTCGAGGTGTTGGGGATCAGCCAGCGGCAGAACTGCTTGCCCGCATCGCTGCCATCGTGCTCGCAGCCCTTGCTCCAGTGGCTCCAGTCGGTCACCAGTTCAATCGATTGCGGGGCATCGACCTGCGCGGTGTTGGCGAAGGCAGCCAGTTGCCTGCACCACGGGTCGCGGTGTGCCTGCAGGGTGCTGCAGCCGGCGGCCAGGATCACGGTGGCGATCAACAGCGGGGTGGCGCGAAGCTGGGCCATCGGCGTGCTCTTCCTGTCACTGCGGCTGATGATGCGGCCGGCCCGTCGTGGAGTCGAGCCGCAGCGTCATGATGCTCAACGCAACAGCGGCAACGGGTCGCGCGCGCCGTCCCTGCCGTAGATGCCCCAGTGCAGGTGTGGCGGCGTGCCCTTGGCGTTGCCGCTGTCGCCCACATAGCCCAGCAGCTGTCCGGCCTGCACCACCTGGCCGCGTGCCAGGCCTTCGGCCCAGTCTTCCAGGTGCGCGTAGTAATAGCGCTCGCGACCGGGTCCGATCACCCAGACCTGGCGCCCGCCCAGACCACTGTCGCGCACATCGGCAATCACACCTGCCGTCGCGCTGCGGATGGGCGTGCCACGCTTGCCGAAGATGTCGATGCCTGCATGGGTACGGTCGCGTCCACGCGGGGCGCCGAAGGTATCGGCGATCTGCCGCGGTCGCACGCCTTCGACCGGCACCGGCAGTTCGGTCGCCGGTGGCATGCGTGCCAGTGACCAGAGCATCTTCGGTGCGGCCGCCCAGGGGCTGTTCCACAGCGCAAGCGCGGCCACCGTCAGGATCATCAGCAGCACGGCGCGCAGCAGCCAGCGGCGCAGGCGTCGGGCGGGCGAGGGCGGTGTGGTCATGGCATCCATATGTAGATACCGTGTCGTCCTTGCCTAGGCAAGGACGACTTCAGGCTCAAACGGTCGGCCGCTCTTCAGCACTCCCCAGACCAGATGTATGAGCTTGCGCATCAGTGCACACATGATGACCTTGAATGGCTTTCCTTTCTTGCTGAGGCGTTCTGCAAAGGCCTTCAGCGTCGGGTTGTAGGCCTTGCCGGTCAGCGCCGGCATGTACAACTTCTTGCGGAAATTGGCGTCGCCAACTCGCGATATCCTGGCTTTACCTTCGTAATTTCCTGATTGACGCTGCGCCGGATTCAGGCCTGCGTGGGCAACCACCTGACGCACGTCGCTGTATCTGTTGAGATCGCCTAGAAACGCCAGCAGTTGGGCACTGCTGGTATCGCCCACGCCGGGAATGCTGGTGAGCAGTTGATGGCGCCCGCGCAGGTCCGGATCGTTGTCGATGTGGTCCTGGATCGCCTTTCGCACCTGTCTGATCTGTTCCTCCAACGTCCGGATCACGTCGTTGATCCCTTGCTGGACGGAGATATCGGCAACTTCCAGGCGGTTTTGCTCCATCTGCAGCATTTCCTGGAGGTCATCACGTCGCCGGACAAGGGCTCGCAGCTTCACCTCCGAGGGCGTCGGCGGGACGTAGGGGTGCAGCTTTTCCGGGCGTTGAGCCTCGAAGAACCGGGCAATCAGCTTGGCATCGCTGCGGTCGGTCTTGGTCCGGACTCCCTCGGCCTGCCCAAATGCTTTCACCCGTGCGGGATTGGCGACATAAACCACTACCCCAGCCTCCACCAGGGCGCGCGCCAAAGCCTCGTGGTAGATACCGGTGGCCTCCATGCCTACCGCTGCGTCAGGCGCATGCTTGGCTCGCCACGCCAGAAATTCCGCATAACCCTTGGTCGTATTGGGAAATTTGGCTTTGGTGCGGTACTTGCCCTCGGACAGTGGCAAGGCGACATCAAAGGTCGCCTTGGCCATGTCATTGCCGATTACTTGCATGATCTTGCTCCAGCTTGAACTTACGATCGTGATCGGAAGCCGCCAGACTTGCCCTTGTGAGTGCAGGCTCTCACCCGAAGGTGGGCCTAAGATACCGTTCAAGTTCCAAGGCGGTGTCAGGCCGCCGACGCGCTGAATCTACTTTGCAAGCTCGAAGGCTTAAGAGCCGAGGCAGCGTCATCGGAGCCTCCCGGGGTCACCGGGGGAATTGTGCCTGATCAGGGCACCATTCCGAGACACAAGAGTCGAGCTTGCTCGACTGGCCGTAATGTAGAGTCGAGCCATGCTCGACTGCATGGAAAAGCAGTCGAGCATGGCTCGACTCTACAACGGCAGAGGCAACAGCAGTCGAGCATGGCTCGACTCTACACAACCGGTGGCAGCGGCACCGCGAAGCTGCGCTTCAACGTGCCCAGTGCCACCGACGTACGGAAGCGTTCGATGTTGTCATCGCCACCGAACAGACGCTCGGTGATCGCTTCGTACTCCTCCATCGACGCCGCAGACACCAGCAGCAGGAAGTCGCCATCACCGGTGATCGAGTAGCACTGCTGTACGGCGGGGTCGTCCTGCACGCGGCGCCGGAACGGGGCGACCTTTTCCCGTTGTTCACTGACCACGCGCACCTCTACGATGATGGTCAGCGGGCGCCCGACCCGGGCCGCATCGACCACCGCCACATTGGCGGCGATCACGCCGGTGTCCTGCAGGCGCTTGATGCGCCGCTGCACGGCAGGCGTGGACAGGTGCACGGCCTCGGCGATCTGCCGCTGGGGCAGGGTGTTGTCCTGCTGCAGCAGGTCGAGGATGGCGCGGTCGAAGCTGTCCAGCACGGGGGTGGTGGCCATGGTGAGCAGAAGTTGCACGGACGGGGCATCAATTGAGCCAAGTGCTCGCCGCCGGCGCAATAGACTGGGGGCATGCAGACTTCACGATTCGCGCCGATGTTGCCAGCGCTGGCGGTGCTCGGCTCGGTCACCGCGCTGGCCATCGGCACGTCCTATGCCAAACACCTGTTCCCACTGATTGGTGCGCAGGGCACCAGCGCGCTGCGCGTAGGGTTCTCTGCGCTGTTGCTGCTGCTGTTCTGGCGGCCGTGGCGCTGGAAGACCCGCCGCGTGGATGCGATCACCATCCTGCGTTACGGGCTGACCCTGGGCCTGATGAACCTGCTGTTCTACATGGCCATCCGCACCATTCCCTTCGGCATTGCGGTGGCCATCGAATTCACCGGCCCGTTGACGGTGGCGATGCTGTCTTCGCGGCGGTCGATCGATTTCCTCTGGGTGGGCTGCGCGCTGGTGGGCCTGTTGCTGCTGCTGCCGCTGGGCGGCGGGCCGGCACTGGATCCGGCGGGCGTGCTCTATGCAATGGGCGCGGCGGCGTGCTGGGGCCTGTACATCGTGTTCGGCAAGCGCGCCGGCCACCTGCATGCCGGCCACTCGGTGTCGCTGGGGCTGCTGGCCGCATCGCTGGTGGTGGTGCCGGTGGGCGTGGCCCATGCCGGCATGGCCCTGCTGGAGCCGAAGATCCTGCTGGCCGGGTTGCTGGTGGCGCTGGTCTCCAGCGCGATCCCGATGTCGCTGGAGATGATGGCGCTCAAGCGCCTGCCGAAGGAGACCTTCGGCATCCTGATCAGCATGGAGCCGGCGGTGGCCGCGCTATGGGCGATGCTGCTGCTGCACGAGCACCTGGCCGGCGTGCAGTGGCTGGCGATCGGCTGCACGGTGGTGGCCTCGGTGGGCAGCACGATGACCGCGCGTCGGTTGAGGCCGCCGGTGGTGCAGGCAGGGTAGCGCCGGGCCATGCCCGGCGGATCCGGTGCCATTGGCCGGGCATGGCCCGGCGCCACCTTTCAGCGCAGGGCGTCGGCCGGGACGTCGATGGCCATGGCCAGCGCCAGATGGTCGGAAAACGCGGCCGGCACGGCTTCCACGGTGCGGGTCTGCAGGTTGCTGCTGACCAGGATGTGGTCGATGGCGCGGTCCGGGCGCCAGCTGGGGAAGGTCGGCACCACGCAGCCGGGGGGCTGCAGCCGGGTCTTCTGGTACAGCACCTGCATTTCCGGGCGTTCGGCCAGGCAGTTGAAATCGCCCATCAGCACCGCGTTGGGGTGGTCGGAAAGCAGCTCGGCGATGAAGCCGAGCTGGGACATGCGCGAACCCGCACCCAGCGACAGGTGGGCCACGGCCACGGCCAGGCCATCCTGGCCATCGCCGAACTTGGCCAGCAGCACGCCGCGCCCGCCGATGCGGCCGGGCAGGGCGTGGTCCTGTACTTCCACCGGCTCCAGCTTGCTCAGCAGGCCGTTGGCGCTGGACGCCACCCCGCCCATGCGCCGGTTCGGCTGGTGGCTCCAGTAATTGAAGCCGGCGCGCTGGGCCAGGTAATGGGTCTGGTTGGTGAAGCCCGAGCGCAGGCTGCCCGGGTCGGCCTCCTGCAGGCCGACGATGTCATGGCCGCGTGCCAGGGTGGCGATCGCGTCCAGGCTGCTGCGCTTGCGACCCGCCGGCAGCGCATGTGACCAGCTGCGGGTCACATAGTCGCTGTAGCGGCGGGTGCTTGAGCCGGCCTGGATGTTGGCCGTCAGCAAGCGCAGGGTCCGTGTGTGGGGGGAAGTCACGGCCGGTGATGCTTTCTCTTGGATCAGCGGGCCTGGGCCGCACCGCGTTCGCGGGCGATCAGGTGGTCGGCGATGCGCAGCATGTCCGGGAAGCTCTTGCCCTTCACCAGGTACTTGCCGTTGACGATGATCGACGGGGTGCCGCTGATCGCGCTGCGCTGGGCGAACTGCTTGGCCGCGTTGGTCTTGGCGTTCACTGCGAAGCTGCCCATGGTGGCGGCGAACTGCTTCGGGTCCACGCCGTAGCCGGCATAGAACTTGGCGATGTCCTCGACCGAGTCGGCGCCGCGCTCACCCTTCAGGGTCTGCTGCGAGTGGATGGCGGCGTACAGCGCTTCGTGGGTCTTTTCCTGCACGCCCAGGGTCTGCGCGGCGTAGAAGGCACGGCCATAGTTGTCCCAGGTGCCGCCGAACATGGCCGGCACGTAGACGAAGTTCACGTCGCTGGGCAGGCCGGCCTTCCACGGGCCGACCAGCGGCTGGAAGGCGGCGCAGGCGGGGCAGACGTAGCCGAAGATCTCGGCCACTTCGACCTTGCCGGCGGCCGGCTGGAACGGCTGGCCGTTCTGGATCAGCTGGTAGTCGGCGCCTTCCACCGGCTCCGGACCGGTCAGTGCGGTGGTGGTCGGGGCCGCTGCGGCGGCCGGAGCGGCCTCGGCAGCGGCCTTGTCGCCTTCGGCGGCCGGGGCAGCGCCTTCGGCGCCAGCGGCGGGGGCTGCGGCGGGCTCGGCAGCCGGGGTGGCGGCCGGTTCGGTCGGGGCGGTGGTATTGGTGGTGCCGTCGTCAGCCTTGCAGGCGGCCAGGAGCGGCAGCAGCGCTGCGAGTGCGAGGGCGGCGTAACGGGTCTTCATTGAAACGTCTCCAGCATCTGGAAAGGTGGGGCCGGCGGCAGGCGCCGGCCAGGGGGAAATGATGACATGCGGCGGCGACAGCGCCGTGTCGATGGTCGGCGTTGGTTCAGCGGCCGCCCTTGGCGCGGGCTTCGGAAATCAGCTTGGAGGCAATGCGCAGCTGGTCTTCGAAGCTGTTGCCGCGGACCAGGTACTGGCCGTTGATGATCATGGCCGGGGTGCCCGGCACCTGGGTGCGCTGGGCGAAGGCACGGGCCGCATCGACCTTCTTCTGCACCGCATCGCCGCGCAGGGCCTGCTTGTAGCGGTCGGCGCTGACGCCATAACGGGCGTAGAAGGTGGCGAGCTCATCGGCAGACACGTTCTGCATCGGCAGCGAGCCTTCCTCGTGCAGGGCCTTGAACACCGCGGCATGGCTGCGCTTGGCCACGCCGGTTTCCTCGGCGGCGTAGTAGGCCAGGGCCCAGGCATCCCAGGCACCGCCGAAGGCGGCCGGGACCGGGGTGAAGCGCACGTCGGCCGGCAGCTTGGCGGCCCAGGCTTCCAGCTGCGGCTCGAAATGGGCGCAGTGCGGGCAGGTGTAGCCGAACACTTCCACCACTTCGATCTTGCCGGCCAGCGGCTGGAACGGGCCGGGCTTGGCGATGCGTTCGTAGTCTTTGCCTTCAACCAGCGGGGCATTGGCGGGGGTGGCGGCGCAGGCCGTCAACGGCAACAGCACCAGCAGGGACAGCAGCAGGCGGGGAATCAACCTCATCGACACGCATCTCCATTGAAAATAACAACGCCGGCGCAGCCGCCGGCGTGAAGGAAACATACCGCAGCGACGGGCCGACGTGGCGACCCGTGCCGACCAGTGGCGGTCAGGGGGCGGCGGCCGGTTGCGTGGCGGCGCCCTCGGCGGCGATGTCGTCGGCCTTGTTGTGCAGGCCCTGCAGGTAGCTGGACAGGGCCTGGACTTCCTGTTCGCTCAGCTTCTGGGCGACGGCGGCCATGATCTGGAAGTGCGCCTTGTCGGTCTGGTTGGTCTGCCCGGCCTGGTATTCCTGCAGGCGGCGGGCGACGTAGCTGGCGTGCTGGCCGCCGATATGCGGGTAGGCCGGGCCGGGGTTGCCGGCGCCGCTGGGGCCATGGCAGGCCATGCAGGCCGGCAGGCCGCGCTCGGCATCGCCACCGCGGTACAACTTCTGGCCGATTTCGTAGAACTTCATGCCCTTGTAGGGGCCATCGGCCACGGCGGTATCGTCGGCGATGCCGGCGGTGGCCTTCTGCGTGGCGAAGAACGCGCCGATATCGCGCATGTCCTGCGGGGTGAGGTTCTGCACGAAGGGCACCATCGCCACCGCCGCGCCGGAACTGCGCTGGCCGTTGGCGATCAGGGCCATCTGCTGGGCCACGTAGCGTTCGCTCTGGCCGGCGATGGACGGGTACATCTCCACCGTGGAATTGCCGTCGGCCCCATGGCAGGCCGCGCAGGCCGAGGCCTTGGTCTGGCCGGCCTTGGCATCGCCCCAGGTGGTCTTGCTGAAATCCACTTCCAGCGAGGCGGTGCGGATCGGCCCGTTGTCGGGCAGCGGGGTCAGCGTGGTCTGCGCGAACGCAGCGGCGGCAACGACGACGGCAGTGGCAAGAGCGGATACGGCAAGAACGCGAGCGTGGCGCATGCTAAAGCTCCGTATGGACCGGGCCGGGGCGTGGCCGCCGGCATCGCCCGGATTATCAACGCCGTTTCCGCACACGGTCAACGCAGCAGTGCAGCATTTTCCCGGCCTGCAGCCCCCGGAACGGGCGCGCGGCGCCGCAACATGCGATCCTAGGCGCATGTCATTGCTCATCGAACGCGCCCGTTACCACCTTTCGGCCCACAACGTGCGGCAGCTGCCGCCCGATGAAGGGGCCGAAGTGGCCTTCGCCGGCCGCTCCAACGCCGGCAAGTCCAGCGCCCTCAACGCGCTGACCCGGCAGAACTCCCTGGCCCGCGTGTCCAAGACCCCCGGCCGCACCCAGCAGCTGGTGTTCTTCCAGATCACCCCCGAAGCGCATCTGGTCGACCTGCCCGGTTACGGCTATGCCAAGGTGCCGCTGGACCTGCAGGCCCACTGGCAGGCCTTCATCGACCGGTATTTCCGCACCCGCGAAGCCCTCAAGGGCCTGGTGGTGGTGATGGACATCCGCCACCCGCTGAAGGACTACGACCGGCAGATGCTGTCTTACGCCGTGCAGCGTGGCATGCCTGCGCACGCGCTGCTGACCAAGGCCGACAAGCTCAGCCGCAGCCAGCAGATGCAGACCCTGCAGAAGGTCCGCGAGGAACTGCATTCGGCCTATGGCGACAGCGTCAGCGTGCAGGTGTTCTCCGGTGAGGACCGCACCGGCGTGGACGAAGCCCGCGGCGTGATCGGCGGCTGGCTGGGCCTGGCGTAACAGATGGACCGTGCCGGGCGTCGCCCGGCAGCATTCCTGTAGAGCCGAGCCCACGCTCGGCTGCCGCGCGCAGCGCGGCTCGCCCCCGGCAGCCGAGCATGGGCTCGGCTCTACAGGGGCTCATCAGCTTATTTCAACGGCGAATACTCCGCCGGCACCCACGCATAGGCTTCGCCCTCGCGGCGCACGTGGCCCAGGCCCGGGAACGGCAGGTGCGCACCGGCCACCCACCAGCCCTTGGCGGTAGCCTGCTGCAGCAGGCTGCGACGGCTGGCGATGGCTGCCCTGCGGTCCGCATCGGCCTCGAACGCGGCTTCCGGATGCGCGAACTGCACCGCGTGGAAGTGCAGCACATCCCCCCACACCAGCAACGACTGGCCCTGGCTGTCGAACCGGTAGGAGACATGGCCGGGGGTATGGCCGTGGCTGTCCATGGCCACCGCGCCGCCGGGCAGGGCATCACCGGGCTGGAAGGTGCGCAGCCTGCCCTGGGCCTGGTACGGCGCCACGGCATTGCGCGCCAGCGGGAAGGCGAAACGCACGCCCTGCGGCGCACCGGCTTCGCTGGCCGGGTCCAGCCAGTAATCGGCATCGGCCTTGGACAGCCACACCGTGGCATTGGGGTAGGCCGGCTGCCCCTGCGCGTCGAGCACGCCACACATGTGGTCCGGGTGGGCATGGGTGAGCAGGATGTCATCCACCTCGGCCGGGTCCACCCCGGCCGCGCGCAGGTTGCCCAGCACCTGGCCCAGGCCCGGGCCGAAGCACTGCGCGGTGCCGGTATCGACCAGGGTCAGGTGGTTGCCCTGGCGGACCAGGAACGCGTTGACCGCGGTCTGCAGGCCCTTCTTGTCTTCGGGCACGTAGCGGCCGTCGAGCAGGCGGGTGACCAGGGTGGGGGAGACATCGACCACTTCCTGGCGGCCCAGCGCGACCACGCCATCGAACAGTGCGGTGACCTGCAGGGCGCCGACACGCTGGTGGTAGACGCCTGGCACCTGCTGGGCGGGAGCGGGCGAGGTGGCTTCGGCCAATGTGGCCAGCGGCAGGGAGGACAGCGCCAGCAGCAGGGCGCCACGCAAGGGCAGGTGATGGAGGTTCATGAGCGGCTCGGCAAGGCGGGGGATTCCGGTGCTGGGCAGCGTGACGTGCGACGCGCGCGCGATGCGCTCAAACCACTGCGCGGAACGCTCAAGGGGGTTGTTCGGCAGGGCTTGCAGCCCTGCACCTGCTGCAAGCCAGAGCCGAAGCAACAGCAGAAGCTGGTTTCCTGAGGGATGGCGGGGTGGGTCCGGTTGAGGGGGACGCCGTAAACCCCCCTCCGGGGTCCGGCCCAGCCGCTGGCGGCTGTGCGTTCGGGCGCTTGCGAAGCAGTGCTTCGCAAGCCAAGCGCCCTCACCCATGGGGGCTTGGTCGCAGCTTGCTCGTGTGCGCTGTCCTGCGCACACGGCAAGACCGGGGTTGGGCATCCTGCCCAACCCGCCCGAGGCATGCCTCGGGCCCATGCCGCTCACACCCCCTCAACCGGACCCACCCCGCCTTCGACAGTTTGCTGCGATCTGTCGGAACGGCGTTCTGCCTTGGTGGGTGTCGACCTTGGTCGACACGGTAGATCCACGCCATGCGTGGATGCATTTCGATTTCAATTCGAAATATTCGATTCCGATTGAGATTCATCCACGCATGGCGTGGATCTACTGGCCGCCGGCCAACTGTCGAAGGTGGGGCGGTGTGGGTGGGCAGGACCGCAGGCGCCATGGATGGCGCCTACGAGCCCCCAGGGGTGAGGGCGCTTTGCTTGCGAAGCACTGCTTCGCAAGCGTCCGAACGCACAGCCGCCAGCGGCTGGGCCGGACCCCGGAGGGGGGTTTACGGCGTGTCCTGCCCACCCACACCGCCCCGCCATCCCACGGAATGCCGCTCTGGCTTTGGCCGTTGCCGTTGATTCGGCAGGTGC
Source organism: Stenotrophomonas maltophilia (assembly GCF_047782825.1). GTDB lineage: Bacteria > Pseudomonadota > Gammaproteobacteria > Xanthomonadales > Xanthomonadaceae > Stenotrophomonas. Next base: position 4,048,270 of record NZ_CP180589.1, read on the forward strand.
AGGGCTGCAAGCCCTGCCGAACCCCACCCTAGATGTCTGTCGGCGCCAGCCCGTACTGCTCCGCAAACCGCTTGCTGAAACTCGCCGCCGACCGATACCCAGCCCGCGCGGCCACCGTCTTCAGCGGCAGATCCGTCGTGTACAGCAACGTCATCCCGTGGGCCAGCCGCGCCTCGGTCAACAACTGCCGCAGGCTGGTGCGCTCGGCCGCCAGCCGACGCCGCAGTGTCGCCCCGCTCAGCGCGAACTGTTCCTCCACATCCCGCGATTGCCAGTCGCGCGCAGGTTCGGCTGCAATGCGGTCGCGGATCTGCTCGCCCAGGCTCGGTGCCTGCGGCAGCAGCAGGTTGCCGTGGCCTTGCCGGCACAGGGTCAGTACCAGCGCAGCCAGTGCCAGCCGTGCCTGGCTGTAGTGACCATCCTGCAGTGATTGCCGCCACTGCCGCAGCAGCGTGCCGTGGTCGGCCAGCGCAATGCGCGCCACGCTCGTGCCCGCCGCCGGTGGCGGCTCGTTCCACAGCGTGCGGGCCGCCGCCAGAACTTCGGCACACAGCGGCACGATGGCACTGAGGTAGCGGCCGGTCCCTGGGTCGGGCGTGTTGACCACATCGATGCGGCAGCGCTGGGTGATCAGCAGGATGTCGCCGGGCACGAAATCCAGTGACTGGTGCGCGGTGCGTACCTGCTTGCGGCCTTCCAGCAGGATCGCGAACTGCGGCTGTGGAATTTCCACCGAACTGGCGCCGTGTTCGCGGCGCGCGGTGATGCAGGCATAACCTTCGGCGCGGTCGCAGCCGGCCAGGCTGGACATCTCGGCCAGCAGGGCGATGGCCGGTGGCAGCATCGCGGTCATGACAGGTGGGCTCCCAGCAGTCTGCCAATGCCGGCCGCGGCGGCCATCGCCAGTGCGCCCCAGAACATCACCCGCACCGCGCCGCGAACGGGCGGTGCACCGCCGGCGCGGGCGGCCATCGCGCCGGTCAGGCACAGGCCGAGCAGGGTGCTGGCAGTGGTCAACACCGCCACCTTGTCGGTGGGCGAGAACAGGGCGGTCAGCACCGGCAGCGCGGCGCCGCCGGTGAAGGCACCGGCCGACGCCAATGCGGCCTGCAGCGGGCGGGCGCGCAGGGTATCGGTGATGCCGAGTTCGTCGCGTGCATGCGCGCCCAGCGCGTCGTGTGCGGTGAGCTGTTCGGCCACCTGCCGGGCCAACGCGGGCTGCAGGCCGCGATGGCGGTAGATCGCCGTCAGCTCGTCCAGTTCGCTGTGCGGGTCCTCGTCCAGCTCGCGCATCTCCACGGCCAGGTCGGCCGCTTCGGTGTCGGCCTGGGTCTGTACGGAGACATATTCGCCGGCGGCCATCGACATCGCGCCGGCGACGGTGCCGGCCACGCCGGTGGCCAGCACCGTGCTGGCCGGGGCGCCGCTGGCGGCCACGCCCACCACCAGGCCGGCGACCGAGACGATGCCATCGTTGGCACCCAGCACGGCCGCGCGCAGCCAGCCCACGCGGTCGGCGCGGTGCAGCTCCGGGTGTCGTGAATGGCGGCTCATGGCCCTGAGTGTACGGGGGTCAAGAGGTCGTCGGTAGGATGCTGAAACCCGTCACCGTCGCATGATGCGAAGGGCCGCCACGCTATAGTGCGCCCTTGCGATGCAGGGCCCCCAGCCCCACATCCCCTGCCACTGTCCAGCGAGTCCTCCCCTTGTCGAGCCCCAGCCACGTCGCCGATACGCCCATTACCGACCGCTCGGAGCTGGTCGAGGTGCTTGCCTCCGGCGAGAAGCCCCGTGCGCAGTGGCGCATCGGTACCGAGCACGAGAAGTTCGGGTTCCGCCTGGACGACCTGCGCCCGCCGACCTTCGAAGGCGAGCGCGGCATCGAAGCCCTGCTCAACGGCCTGACCCGCTTCGGCTGGGAGCCGGTGCAGGAAAACGGCAACACCATCGCCCTGCTGCGTGACAACGCCTCGGTGACGCTGGAGCCGGCCGGGCAGCTGGAACTGTCCGGCGCGGCGCTGGAAACCATCCACCAGACCTGCGTGGAAACCGGCACCCACTTGAATGAAGTGGCCCAGGTGGCCGGCGAACTGCAGCTGGGCTTCCTCGGCATGGGCTTCCAGCCCAAGTGGACGCGCGATGAAATGCCGTGGATGCCCAAGGGCCGCTACAAGATCATGCGTTCGTACATGCCCAAGGTCGGTTCGCTGGGCCTGGACATGATGACCCGCACGTCGACCGTGCAGGTGAACCTGGATTACGCCACCGAAGCGGACATGGTGAAGAAGTTCCGCGTGTCGCTGGCGCTGCAGCCGATCGCCACCGCGCTGTTCGCCGATTCGCCGTTCACCGAAGGCAAGCCGAACGGCTACCTGAGCTACCGCTCGCATATCTGGACCGACACCGACGCCGACCGCACCGGCATGCTCGACTTCGTGTTCGAGGATGGCTTCGGTTACGAGCGCTATGTCGATTACCTGCTCGATGTGCCGATGTATTTCTCCTACCGCGATGGCATCTACCACGATGCCAGCGGGCAGAGCTTCCGCGATTTCATGCAGGGCAAGCTGCCGGTGCTGCCGGGTGCGCTGCCGACCCTGCGCGACTGGTCCGATCACATGACCACCGCCTTCCCGGAAGTGCGCCTGAAGAAGTACCTGGAAATGCGCGGTGCCGATGGTGGCCCGTGGAGCCGCCTGTGCGCGCTGCCGGCGTTCTGGGTGGGCCTGCTGTATGACGACACCGCGCTGGATGCCGCCTGGGACCTGGTGCGTGATTTCAGCCTGGCCGAGCGCCATGCGCTGCGCGATGGCGTGCCGAAGTACGCCATGGGCCTGCCGTTCCGCAACGGCAGCGTGCGCGACCTGGCCCGCGAAGCGGTGAAGATTTCGGTGGAAGGCCTCAAGCGCCGCGCCGCGCGCAATGCCGACGGCCAGGACGAGAGCAAGTTCCTGGACGTGCTGCAGGAAATCGTCGAATCCGGCCTGACCCCGGCCGAGCGCAAGCTGGCACTGTTCCATGGCCGCTGGCACGGCGATGTGGATCCGGTGTTCCGCGAATTCGCATACTGATCAACGTGCGGTAGCGCTGGGCGATGCCCGGCGGGCCGCTCAGCCCGGCTTGCCGTCGCGCCGCGGGCTCAGGTAGATCCAGCCCAGGCGTGCCACCCACGGTGCCAGTGCCAGCAGCCAGCCCAGCGCGGCGGCGAAATGCCATGCGTAGGGATCGCTGCCGAGTTCGGCCACCACGCGCATGATCGCCGCGGCCTGCAAGGCGACGAAGGCGAACCAGGCCACCGCCGGCATCACCAGCGGCCGCCCCGAATGCCCCTGGGTGACCCGCGTGACCATCGCCACCAGCAGGCTGCCGAACAGGCCGATGGACAGCGCGTGCAGCGGTGCGCGCCCCAGCAGCAGCTGGCCGGTGGCCACAACGCTGATGTCCTGCAGCAGATACAGCGCGAAGCTGATCGGCAGCCAGGCCAGTGCAAGGAACAAGGCGGCGAGCAGGCCGGGCATCGGGCCGCGCGGCCACCAGTGCCACAGCGCCTGCAATGACAGCACCAGCAGCGGTGCATCGACCAGCCACAGCCACCCGTCCAGCGACAGTGCGGCCAGCACCACGCGCGCCAGCATCAGGGCCCACATGGCCGCCAGCCAGCGCAGTGGCCGCCACGGCACGTAGCCGGCCACCACGTTGTTGGCAAAGAACGGGATCATCCGGTGGGCCACGGTCAGGTAGATGGGCAGCAGCAGACCGAAGGTGCCCAGCGCCACGTGCAGCGGCAGCAGCGCGGCATGGCCGCAGGCGATGGCGATGAACAGCAGCAGCCCGGCCCCGCCCAGCAGCAGGGCGGCGTAGCACGCGCGTGCATGCCAGTTGCGGTTGGCCCCGGCGGCCTTCAGTACGCCGCCGAGCACGACCAGCCCTGCGGTCCAGCCGGCAAGGGCGAGCAGCAGCCCCGGCCACAACGCGGGCGCCCAGCCACAGGCCGCAGCGATCAACAGCGTCTGGCCGCCGAACAGGCCGGCGCCGACCGGCAGGTAGCGCCGGCGGGGCAGGTCGGGCTGGCCCATCCAGCGTGGGAACACGGTCAGCAGGAAGCCGAAGATGAAGCTGGGCAGCACCAGGTACTGCATCAGCAGCGCATGCAGCCAGGCGGCGGGCAGGGCCGGCGCCGTGGGCGTCCACAGGCCACGCAGCGCGCCCAGCCACACGGCCCACCACAGCATGGCCAGCAGCAGGTTGGCGGCGCCGATGAAGAACAGCAGGCGGTGCGGTGCACGCAGCAGGGGCGGGGGCAGGGACGGAGTGGCCATGGGCCGAGTCTGCGCCGGCCGCGGGGGCGGTTCCTTGACCTTCGTCAGGCACAAGGCGGCCATGACGTTCACCGGCCAGCGGCCGGCGCTACCCGCCCTGGGGCCGGTAGCGCCGGGCCATGCCCGGCAGGCGCAGATCAGAAAAAACCCCGGCAATGCCGGGGTTTCTTCATTCCATCACCGCAGCGATCAGGCCTTGATGGTGGCCATGTCGATCACGAAGCGGTAGCGCACATCGTTCTTGGCCATGCGTTCCCAGGCTTCGTTGACGTCCTTGATGTTGATCACTTCAACGTCGCTGACGATGTTGTGCTTGGCACAGAAGTCCATCATTTCCTGGGTTTCGGCCATGCCGCCGATCGCCGAGCCGGTCACGTGCTTGCGGCCGAAGATCACGCTGGAGCCCATCAGCGGCGGGTCCAGTTCGGTGATGACGCCGACCAGGCACATGGTGGCATCGCGCTTGAGCAGGCTCATGTACGGGTTGGTGTCATGGCTGACCGGCACCGTGTTGAGCAGGAAGTCGAAGCTGTTGGCGTGGGCCTTCATCTGCTCCGGGTCGCGCGAGACCAGCACGTCGTCGGCGCCCAGGCGCTTGGCGTCGGCACCCTTTTCCGGGGTGGTGGTGATCATCACCACGGTGGCGCCCATCGCCTTGGCGAACTTCACGCCCATGTGGCCCAGGCCACCCAGACCGATCACGCCCACCTTCTGGCCCGGACCGACCTTCCAGTGGCGCAGCGGCGAGTAGGTGGTGATGCCGGCGCACAGCAGCGGCGCGGCGGCCTTCAGGTCCAGCGTTTCAGAGACCTTCACCACGAAGCGCTGCTCGACCACGATGTGGTCGGAGTAGCCGCCCATGGTCAGCTCGCCGGTGGTGCGGTCGTGGCTGTTGTAGGTATAGGTCGGGCCCTTTTCGCAGTACTGCTCCAGGTCGTGGCCGCAGGCATCGCAATGGCGGCAGGAATCGACCATGCAGCCGACGCCGGCGAAATCGCCGACCTTCAGGGTGGTGACGGACGGGCCAACTTCGACCACGCGGCCGATGATCTCGTGGCCCGGCACCATCGGGTACTCGGCGCCGCCCCAATCATCGCGGGCCTGGTGCAGGTCGGAATGGCAGATGCCGCTGTACAGCACTTCGATGCGGATGTCGTTGGCGCCAACGGCGCGACGTTCGAAGGTGAAGGGCTCGAGCGGGGCGGTGTTGGTACGTACCGCATAACCATGGGCGAGGGACATGGGGAATCCTTGGCGGGGTTTGTCGAAAGGCGCTTTACAATACGCCCCTCGTACCGGCCTACAAAGCGCGGATATCGGCATGATTCATCAAGGCAGACTGCACAATCATGGCCACTGACAATCTCTCGCACCTGGCCGCCTTCGCCGCGGTGGCCCGCCATCGCAGCTTCCGCAAGGCGGGCGGCGAGCTGACCCTGTCGACCTCGGCGGTGAGCTATGCGATCCGCGCGCTGGAAGAGCGGCTGGGCGTGGGCCTGTTCCACCGCACCACCCGCAGCGTGGCCCTGACCGAGGCCGGGCAGCGCCTGCTGGACCGGCTGCAGCCGGCGCTGGGCCAGGTGCACGACGCCTTGGAGGAAATGAACCAGTTCAGGGACAGCCCGACCGGGCTGCTGCGCATCAACGCGGCGCGCTCGGCGGTGCCGAACCAGCTGGGGCCGCGGCTGACCCGCTTCCTGCGTGCGCACCCCGATGTGCGCCTGGAGCTGACCGAGAACGATGGGCTGGTCGATATCGTGGCCGAGGGATTCGATGCCGGCGTGCGCCTGCACGAGTTCGTGCCCGAGGACATGGTGGCGGTGCCGTTGGGGCGGTCGCTGCACGGCATGATCGTGGCCTCGCCGGAGTACCTGCGCCAGCACCCGGCGCCGCAGCACCCGCGCGATCTGCTGCAGCACGAATGCATCCGCTTCCGCTTCGCCAGCGGGCACCTGTACAAGTGGCAGTTCGACCGCGACGGGCAGTCGCTGGAAATCGACGTGCGTGGGCGGCTGACGTTGAGCGAGCAGACCACCATCATCCGCGCCGTACTCGATGGTTTCGGCCTGGCCTATGTGCTGGAAGATGCTGCGCGCCCGCACATCGAGGCGGGGACGATGGTGGCGGTGCTGCAGGACTGGAGCGAACCGTTTCCCGGCTTCGTGCTGTATTACCCGAAGCAGCGGCAGATGGCCTCGGCATTGCGCGCATTCGTGGACATGTTGCGGGAGTGATGCGAAGGCATCCACGCATGGCGTGGATCTACTGGCGTACCCGCATCCATGCCCTGCGGTGATGCGGTAGATCCACGCCATGCGTGGATGGCAGGCGCCGATCATTCCACCAGCGCGTCATACCCCAGGCCGACGAACTGGATCAGGCAGAACCCATGCCCGAACGGATCGGCCAGCACCGCCAGCCGCCCCCAGCGCCGCTCGCTCACCGGCCGTTCGATCACCGCACCGGCCGCTACCGCGCGTGACAGGGCGACGTTGATGTCTTCCACCACCCAGTCCAGGTGCAGGGGCGTCCAGTGCCGCTCGTAGTCGCGCACATCGCCGTCGTCGGCCGCCACGCTGCCGTCGTCGTTCTGCAGCAGATACAGCGCGGTCGGGCCGCCCAGCAGTTCGACCGCGCCATCACCCAACCGGCGGCCGACGTGCAGGCCGAAAGCCGCAACGTAGAACGCCTCGGCAGCGGCCAGGTCGGGCACATCGATGTTGACGATGAAGGTGCGGGCAGGGGAGTCCATGGCACGGGTCTGCGGCAGCCGGTTGCGGGCAGTCTAGACCTGCCGCAGGGCGCTGCCGGTTCATCTGTCGGCTGGATTCAGGCAAGGTAGACGGCCGCTTTCGACAGGGCCCCCCCATGAGCACGCTTTCCGATATCGAACAGGCCACCGGCCAGTCGTTCCCGCGGCTGTTCCATCAGATGGCCGCCGAAGGCCGCAGCGACTGGGGCGCGCTGGGCAACCTGTGGTTCCGCGAGGTGTTCCCCACCCTGCTGGCGCAGCCGCCGCTGCTGCTGCACGGCAACGAGTTCGAGCCGATCGAGCAGGGCGAACTGCGTGAAGCCTGGGAAGACCTGACCGCCGAGGACCACTACAACCCGCTGCGCGAAGACCTGCAGCTGCTGCCATTCGCGCGCAGTGGCGCCGGCGATACCTATTGTTTCTGGACCAACGCGCCGGGGTTCGCCGAAGCGCCGGTGTTGCTGGTCTGGCACGACGATGACCGTGCCGATGTGCTGGCCGCCAACCTGCAGGACTTCGTGTTCCGCAAGATGGTCGAGGCGGTGGCGGAACTGGAAGCGGAGTACACGACGCTGGTCGAAGGTGATCTGGCCGCGAACCTGCAGGCCTGGCTGGGCACGCACCGCGGGTGGCTGCGGGATGACCAGGCGGCGGTGCTGGAAGCACTGTTTGCGCGCACCGATGACATCGCGGCAGGGAAGATCAGCAACGAGGAAGCACAGGCACTGGTGAAGCAGGTGATCGGCTTCCCGCGGCTGGATGAGTCGTTCGCCTACGTGCGCGAAGGCGCCTGAAGGCAGGGGTCAGATCCGCGCGCAGCGCGGCTCTGACCCTCTTCGCCGAGCCGGGTCAGAGCCCTTTCCGTTGAAAAGGGATCCGCCCCCCTGCCTGGTCAGCTGGCGACCGGGTAATCCAGATACCCCTCGCGACCGCCACCGTAGTAGGTGTCGCGATCCGGCGCGGCCAGCGCGATGTCCTGCTGCAGGCGCTCGACCAGATCCGGGTTGGCGATGAACGGCTGGCCGAAGGCGGCGATGTCGATGGTGCCTTCGTCGACCAGGCGCAGGGCGTACTCACGGGTCATGCCGCCGGCCAGCAGCACGGTGCCGCCGTAGGCCTGCTTGAAGGCCTTCAGGAAGTCTTCGCCGATGGCGCGCTCACCGTGCAGGTAGTTGTCATTCAGATGCGCATAGGCCAGCCCGCGCTTGCCAAGTTCTTCGGCCAGGTACAGATAGCTGGCTTCGTTTTCTGCGTAGGCCGGCATGTCGAAGACCTGGCTGTTCGGCGCCAGGCGCACGCCGACGCGGTGCGCGCCGATGCTGGCAACCAGCGCGTCTACGGTGTCCAGGATCAGCCGTGCGCGGTTGCGCAGCGAGCCGCCGTAGAGATCCTGCCGGTCATTGGTGGCCGGGTTGAGGAACTGCTCGAACAGGTAGCCGTTGGCGGCGTGCAGTTCGATGCCATCGAAGCCGGCGGCGATGGCATTTTCCGCGCCACGCACGAAGTCGTTGACGATGCCCGGCACCTCGTCGGTACGCAGGGCGCGCGGCGGGGTCGGGTCGACGCGGCCACGGCTGCCGTCGTCCAGGTACACGAACGCGAAGTACCTGGGATCGCTGGCCACGGCGCGCGTGCTGGCACTGACCGGCTGGCCACCGTCGGGCTGCAGCGAGCTGTGCGACATGCGGCCGACGTGCCACAGCTGGGCGAAGATCGCGCCCTGCTCGGCATGCACCGCGTCAGTCACCTGCTTCCAGCCGGCCACCTGTTCGGCCGACCAGATGCCCGGCACGTCGATGTAGCCCTGGCCCTGCGGCGAGACCGGCGTGCCTTCACTGATGATCAGGCCGGCACTGGCGCGCTGCCGGTAATACTGCGCGGTCAGTTCGTTGGCCACGGCACCGGGGTTGCGGGCGCGGGTCATCGGCGCCATGGCGATGCGGTTGTGCAGCGGGGTTCCTGCCAGGTCGAAGGGGCGGAACAGCAGGTCGGTCATGTCGGTCATCTCGGTGTGGGGGAGGGCGCCCGCGGCGCCATGCACACAGGATGGAGTTGACATCGAGGCACATAAAGAGCTTCGATTTCCCCCTTGGCGGGATATGGTGTCCCCAATAGAGGCTGCCGATGCTGCCCGTGGAATCCTTGAATGGCCTGGTGACCTTCGTCACCACGGCGCGCGCCGGCACCTTCACCGAGGCGGCCGAAGCGCTGGGCATCTCGCGATCGGCGGTGGGCAAGGCCATCGCCCGGCTGGAGGCGCGGCTGGGGGTGCGCCTGTTCCACCGCACCACCCGGCGCATTTCCCTCACCACCGACGGCGAGGCCTACTACGCCTCGTGCGCGGCCGCGCTGGATGAAATCTCCGCCGCCGAGGCCTGCCTGGGCTCGGCCGCGCACCTGCCCAGCGGGCGCCTGCGCATCGATATGCCTTCATCCTTCGGCCGCCTGGTGGTGATGCCGGTGCTGCTGAAGCTGTGCCAGCAGTACCCGGACCTGCAGCTGACGGTGACCTTCACCGACCACTTCGTCGACCCGATCGAGGAAGGCATCGACCTGCTGATCCGTTTCGGCGGCCTGCAGCAGGCCGAGCACCTGGTGGCGCGCAAGCTGGGCAGCCAGCGCCTGGTGACCTGCGCCGCGCCGTCCTACCTGCAGGCGCACGGCGTGCCGCACAGCGTGGACGACCTGCGCCAGCACCGCAGCATCGTCGGCTACCGCCACGGGCAGCCGATGGCCTGGCGCATTGGTCCTGATGGCGAAGGCGGCACCTTCATTCCCACGGCCACCCACCAGCTCAACGATGGCGACGCGGTGATCGACGGCGCCATTGCAGGGTTGGGCATCTGCCAGATGCCGGTTTCGCTGGTGCGCCGGCACCTGCAGTCCGGCGCGCTGCAGTCGGTGCTGGACCACTGCATGCAGCGCCACATCGATATCCACGCGCTGTGGCCGCCCACCCGCCACCTGCGGCCGAAAGTACGCTTCGTGGTGGATGAACTGACCCGGCTGGCTGCGGCGGGCGCGTTCGACTAACGCCCTCGGGCACCCTCCGGATTGAGTCCGAACGCGGCCTGTGTATACTATCCCCCAGTATAGTTCCGCAGGTGGCGCGCCATGCCGCACTCTCCCGAAGAAAAGAAGAAGGTCCTGGCCCGCGTGCGTCGCATCCGCGGCCAGTGCGATGCCCTGGACCGTGCGCTGGAAGCCGGCGCCGACTGCGGGCCGGTGCTGCAGCAGATCGCGGCCATCCGTGGCGCGGTCAACGGGCTGATGTCCGAGGTGATGGAGGCCCACCTGCGCGAGGAATTCGGCCAACCGGCCACCTCCGATGAACAACGCGCCGAACGCGTGCGCGAGATGAGCGGGCTGATCCGCTCGTACCTGAAATAAACAACGGCGCAACATAGCGCTGCCCATCCTGTTACTGCCTTTCTTTTGGAGAGTCCGCCATGAAATCCCGTGCCGCCGTCGCCTTTGGTCCCGGCCAGCCGCTGCAGATCGTCGAAATCGACGTCGCCCCGCCGAAGGCTGGCGAAGTGCTGGTCAAGATCACCCACACAGGTGTCTGCCACACCGATGCCTTCACCCTGTCCGGCGATGATCCGGAAGGCCTGTTCCCGGTGGTGCTGGGCCATGAAGGCGCCGGCATCGTGGTGGAAGTGGGCGAGGGCGTGACCAGCGTCAAGCCGGGCGACCACGTGATTCCGCTGTACACCGCCGAGTGCGGCGAGTGCCTGTTCTGCAAGAGCGGCAAGACCAACCTGTGCGTGTCCGTGCGTGCCACCCAGGGCAAGGGCGTGATGCCCGACGGCACCAGCCGCTTCAGCTACAACGGCGAACCGATCTACCACTACATGGGCTGCTCGACCTTCAGCGAGTACACCGTGGTGGCCGAAGTGTCGCTGGCCAAGATCAACCCGGATGCGAACCCGGAACACGTGTGCCTGCTCGGCTGCGGCGTCACCACCGGTATCGGCGCGGTGCACAACACCGCCAAGGTGCAGGAAGGCGACAGCGTGGCCGTGTTCGGCCTGGGCGGCATCGGCCTGGCGGTCATCCAGGGTGCGCGCCAGGCGAAGGCCGGCCGCATCATCGCGGTGGACACCAACCCGTCCAAGTTCGACCTGGCCCGCGAATTCGGTGCCACCGACTGCATCAACCCGAAGGACTTCGACAAGCCGATCCAGCAGGTCATCGTTGAAATGACCACCTGGGGCGTGGACCACAGCTTCGAGTGCATCGGCAACACCAGCGTGATGCGTGCGGCGCTGGAATGCGCGCACCGTGGCTGGGGCCAGAGCGTGGTGATCGGTGTGGCCGGTGCCGGCCAGGAAATCTCCACCCGTCCGTTCCAGCTGGTCACCGGCCGCAAGTGGATGGGCACCGCCTTCGGCGGCGTGAAGGGCCGCAGCCAGCTGCCGGGCATGGTCGAAGACGCGATGAAGGGCGATATCGAACTGGCGCCGTTCGTCACCCACACCATGGACCTGGACAAGATCAACGAAGCCTTCGACCTGATGCATGAAGGCAAGTCGATCCGTTCGGTCGTGCATTACTGAGCCACGGCATGCGCTGGCTGGATGCCCTGCGCCGACCGCGTGCGGAAGACCCGCGCGCGGCCCTGGTCGCCCCGATCGAGCAGGCGCTGCGCGCGCTGGGCTGGGTCGAGGGCGAGGTCGGTGCACCGCGTGCGGTGGATTCGCCGTTCGGTATCGATGAGATGCCGTTCGAGCACTGGCTGGCGCAGGTCTTCCTGCCGCGCCTGTACGAAGCCCGTGCCGATGGCCAGTGGCCACCGCGCAGCGATGTGGCGGTGGCGGCCTGGAGCAACCTGGAGGGCCAGCCCGGCGTCGAGCCACTGCTGCAGCTGCTTTCCCGTTTGGACGCAACGATCAACACAGGCGTGCGCTGACGCGCCGCGCAGGAGAACCCCATGGAACGCATCGAACACCGCGCCTGCTTCGGCGGCTGGCAGGACGTCTACCGCCACCACTCGGCCACGCTGGGCTGCGACATGCAGTTCGCCGTGTACCTGCCGCCGCAGGCGGCCACGCAGAAGCTTCCGGTGCTGTACTGGCTGAGCGGCCTGACCTGCACCGAACAGAACGTGATCACCAAGGCCGGTGCGCAGCGTTATGCCGCCGAACACGGCGTGATCCTGGTCGCCCCGGATACCAGCCCGCGTGGCGATGACGTGGCCGATGCCGAAGGCTACGACCTGGGCAAGGGCGCTGGCTTCTACCTCAACGCCACCGAACAGCCGTGGGCGAAGCACTACCGCATGCACGACTACGTGGTGCAGGAACTGCCGGCGCTGATCGAGGCGAACTTCCCGGTGACCGACGCGCGCGCCATCAGCGGCCATTCGATGGGCGGCCATGGCGCGCTGGTGCTGGCCCTGCGCAACCCGGGTCGTTACCGCAGCGTGTCGGCGTTCTCGCCGATCGTCGCCCCCAGCCAGGTGCCCTGGGGCCAGAAGGCCTTCACCGCCTACCTGGGCGACACCCCGGCGGACTGGGCGCAGTGGGATGCCACGGCGCTGGTCGCCAATGCCAGCGAGCGCCTGCCGCTGCTGGTCGACCAGGGCGATGCGGATGAATTCCTGCAGACCCAGCTGCAGCCCGAACGCCTGCAGCAGGCCTGCGATGCCGCCGGCCACCCGCTGACCCTGCGCCTGCAGCCGGGCTATGACCACAGCTATTACTTCATCGCCAGCTTCATTGGTGAGCACATCGCCCACCACGCCCGCGCGCTGAAGGCCTGACTCGGCCGTTGTAGAGTCGAGCCATGCTCGACTGCGTTTCTGTAGCCAGCTCGGCTGGGCAGCAGAGCAGCCGAGCGTGGGCTCGGCTCTACGGAAGCAGACGGCCAGCCGCCACGCATGGCGTGGCGCTACCTGTCGTCGTCTTCTTCCGCCGCTTCGCGGCCCTGCTGGCGGATCAGGGCTTCTTCGCGCGCATCGTTGATCGCGTGGCGCACGCTGTCCAGGTCGATGGTGGATTCATCGTGCACGAAGGTGCCGGTCAGCTCGCTGTCCGGCAGCAGGTTGCCAGCCTCGAACAGCGCCCACATTTCCTCGCCATACCAGCTGTCCAGCAGTTCGGGGGCGAAGCGACCCAGGTAGGCGGTGAGGTTGTTGACATCCCGCAGCAGCATGCTGCGCGCGGCGTTGTTGCCGCCTGCACTGACCACCTGCGGGAAATCGATCACCACCGGGCCATCGGGACCGACCAGCACGTTGTACGGCGAGAGATCGCCATGGATCAGGCCGCAGCACAGCATGCGCACCACCTGGCGGACCAGGGTCTGGTGGAACTGGCGGGCCTGCTCGGGCTCCAGCGCCACCTCGCCCAGGCGGGCGGCGGAGAAGCCGTCGGCATCGGTGACCAGTTCCATCACCAGCACGCCGTGGAAGTAACCGTATGGCTCGGGCACGCGCACGCCGGCATCGCGCAACAGGTACAGCGCGTCCACCTCGGTGTTTTTCCAGGCCGTTTCCTGCTGCTTGCGGCCGTACTTGCTGGCCTTGCCCACCGCACGTGCCTCGCGGCTGCCGCGCACCTTGCGGCCTTCCTGGTACTGCACGCGTTGCTGGAAGCTGCGCTGGGCCATGTCCTTGTAGACCTTGGCGCAGCGCACCTCGTTGCCGCTGCGTACCACGTACACGGCCGCTTCCTTGCCGCTCTTGAGCGGGCGTAGCACTTCATCGATCACGCCGTCGTCGATCAGCGCGCGCAGTCCTTCGGGGGTTTTCACGGAATCTCGGGGGCGGCCAGCGCGGAGGCGCTCGCCAGGATGGGGAGGGAGATCCGCATTTTACAGGTCGCGGCTGCCCAGCGGCTTCCGGGCTGGCCCGGGTGCGTCGCCGGGCAGCCGTGCCACGAGACAGCTGCCCCCGTGGCGGATCCGCCTTTTCCAAAGCGGATCACGCCGCAGGGGGCGCGCGCTGCGGTATGGTGCGCGCATACGGCCTTGCGGATGGGGGGAGTGCATGCCGGTAGTGCTGGCGCTGCTGTACGTGCTCTGCCACGGCCTGGTCGTGGCGTTCTGGCCGGGAGCGGCCGGGGGCGGGTCGTTCGTGTTCCTCACCGCCGCGCCGTTGCTGGCCGCCGCCGCCTGCCTGTGGCGGGCCAAACGGGACCGCGCAGCACTGGGCTGGCGGGCCACTGCCCTGGCGCTGCTGCTGTGGGCCGGTGGCATGGGCTTCAACATGATCGACGCGCTGACCGCCGGCCGGGCCAACATCACGCCCAGCGCCAGCCTGCTGCTGTACGTGCTGTACGGTGTGCCGCTGGTGTTCATCCTTGCCCGTGCCCGCCGCGAGCGCTGGACCATCAGCCTGATCGACGGGGTGATGGCGGCCCTGCTGGGCGTGCTGTTCTTCGTGCACACCCAGTCCTTCGCCGACCGCATCGACATCGACAGCCGGGCGATGGCCAACATGCAGCACATGTTCGACATCCAGAACCTGTGCATTGCCGTGTTCGCCGTGGTGCGCTGGCTGGCCGGTGATGTGCCCGAGCGGCGTACCTTCTTTCGTGCGCTGGCGCTGTATGCGCTGGGCTATCTGCTGGTGGCGTTCTACATCAACCACTACACCGCCGAGCAGTCCTTTGGTGCCTACAACGATCTGCTGATCGACCTGCCGTTCCTGCTGCTGGCGATCCTGGCGCTGCACCAGGCGCCGGCCCCGGGCAGGGTGCTGCACCCGCGCCTGTCGCGGCTGGTCCAGGCCGGTGGACCGATCATCCTGCCGTTGCTGCTGCTGGTGGTCGGCACCCTGGTGGTGGACCACGCACGGCCACTGGCGGTGGGCGGATTCGTGGTCGCCACGCTGGGTTTCAGCCTGCGCAGCACCCTGCTGCAGATGGATCTGCTGGAGCGCCAGGCGGGGCTGGACCAGCTGGCGCGCCAGGATGGCCTGACCGGCGTCGCCAACCGCCGCCAGTTCGACACCGTGCTGGCCGCCGAATGGAACCGCGCACGCCGCAGCGGCACCGAACTGGCCCTGCTGCTGGTGGACATCGACCACTTCAAGGCCTTCAACGACCAGCATGGGCACCCCGCCGGCGACCGCTGCCTGCGCGCGGTCGCCGCCGTGCTGCAGGCCACTGCGGGCCGTGCCGCCGACAGCGTGGCGCGCTATGGCGGCGAGGAGTTCGCGGTAATCGTGCCGGGCAGCGCGCTGTCAGGCGTGCTGGCGCTGGCCGAACGGCTGCGCCTGGCGGTGGAAGCCCTGACCCTGCCCGAAGGCCCGGTCAGCATCAGCATCGGCGTGGCCTACCTGCACCCGCCGGCCACGGCCAGCGCCGACCAGCTGCTGGCCGACGCCGATGCCGGCCTGTACGCGGCCAAGCGCGCCGGCCGCAACCAGGTCACCCTGCATGCGCGGGTGCTGGATGATGAAAGCGGCGAAGAAGGCCGGATCGATTGTTGAGGCGCCGGCGGAACCGGTAGCGCCGGTCACGCCCGGCAGATGCCTCACCGCTCGCCGCGGGTTTCCACCAGCACCGGGCACGGCGCGTGGTCCAGGGTCCACTGCGCCACCGAGCTGTCGAGCAGCCGCTGCAGCCGCGACAGGTGGCGGTGACCGATCACGATCAGATCCGCACCCAGTTCACGCGCCTGCGCGCTGATCACCTCGCCAGGGTCGCCGGCCGGCAACAGCGTCACCGCGTCCACGCCGCGCTCGCGCAGATCGGCCATGGCCTCGGCCAGCGCTGCCTCGGCCTGGCTGCGCTGGCCCACGGCAGCGGGATACTCGCGGCGGTCGGCCGCGCTGGCATCGGGGGGCAGGGCAAACCCGGGGTCGATCACGCACAACAGGTGCACGCGGCTGCGCGGCCCGGCTACGTGGGTGACCAGGTCCAGCAGGGCGTCGTGCTGGGGGCCGCCATCAAGGGCGACCAGCAGGGTAGTGAACATGGGTATCTCCTTGGCAGGCGGCGATGGTCGCCCATGCCGCCGCCTGCACCCATGCCGTGCGGCGCAGGCAATCAGTGCGCTGGATGCAATCGATTTCCGCCACGCGTGTCGTACAGTCATGTCATCTGCTGGAGACTGCCATGGCTTTGCCCGATCTGAACCTGCTGCTGGCCCTGGATGTGCTGCTGGATGAGGGCAGCGTGGCCGGTGCCGCCCGGCGCATGAACCTGAGCGCGCCGGCGATGAGCCGGACCCTGGGGCGGATCCGCGAGGCGCTGGGCGATCCGGTGCTGGTGCGGGCCGGACGGGGCCTGGCGCCGACACCACGCGCGCTGGAACTGCGCGAACAGGTGCGCGATGTCATCGAGCAGGCGCACCGGGTCTTCCATGATGGCCGCGAAGTGGACATGCAGACGCTGGAGCACACCTTCAGCATCCGCGCCAACGATGTATTCATCGGCAGCTACGGCGGCCGCCTGCGCGAGGTGTTCCGCCAGCAGGCGCCGCGCTGCACGCTGCGCTTCATGCCCGAAGGCGATACCGATGATGACGCGATGGTGCAGGGCCGGATCGATCTGTTCATCAGCACGGCGGGCAAGCACACGCCGGAAACCAAGGTGCAGAACCTGTTCACTACCGCGCTGCTGGGCGCGGCGCGTGAAGGTCATCCGCTGTTCGATGGCGATATCACGGCCGAGCGGTTCGCCGCCTGCGACCATATTTCCGTCTCGCGGCGGGGCATCGCCCACGGTCCAATCGATGATGAGCTGGCGCAGCTGGGCCTGACCCGGCGGGTGGCGATGGTGATCCCCACGTTTCATGGCGCGATCTTCGCCGCGGCCGCATCGGACCTGGTGCTGCCGCAGATGCCCAGCGTGATGCTCGATCGCATCACCTACATGGGCCTGCCGCTGCGCATGTTCCCGCTGCCGGTATCGGTACGCACGGTGGCCCTGGTGCAGGCCTGGCACCCGCGCATGGACAACGATCCCGCACATCGCTGGCTGCGCCGGGCGATCAAGGCCATGTGCGACGCCGACGCCCTGTAGAGCCGAGCCCACGCTGGGCTGCGTCGAAGGGCGTGCCGGCCAGCGGTCGGCACCTGTCAGCATCGCGGCTACACCCGTGCGTCTGACGCACGACTGGCATCGCACTCGCGCCATTTGCCGCAGCAGTGGGCCTGCCTAGACTGCGCTCCCCACATTCACGGAGCGCACGCCATGTCGCTTCACCTGCCGTGCGCTGCACGGATCGGCCGCCGCCGATGAGCGCGGTCGCCTTGCCCAGCCCCGCCGCCGCCCCGGCCGCCCCCGCCTTCGACCGCCGCATTGTGGTTGGGCTGTGCGGCGTGCTGCTGGTGGTGCTGGTATCGGGCTTCAACGAGAACGTCACCAAGGTCGCGCTGGCCGACATCCGCGGCGCGATGGGTTTCAGCGTGGACGAAGGCAGCTGGATCACCGGGGTCTACAGCGCGATGTCGGTCAGTGCGATGGCATTCGCACCGTGGTGCGCGGTGACCTTCTCGCTGCGCCGCTTCGCCCTGGTGATGATCGCCGCCTTCATGCTGCTGGGCGTGCTGTGCCCGCTGGCACCGGACCTGCCCAGCTTCCTGCTGCTGCGCGCGCTGCAGGGCCTGGCCGGCGGCGCCTTGCCGCCGCTGCTGATGAGCGTGGCGCTGCGCTTCCTGCCGCCGGGCATCAAGCTGTACGGCCTGGCCGGTTACGCGCTCACCGCCACGTTCGGGCCGAGCATGGGTACGCCGCTGGCCGCGCTCTGGGTCGAGCACGCCGGCTGGCAGTTCGCGTTCTGGCAGATCGTGCCGTTCTGCGTGGCCGGCATGGCGATGGTGGGCTGGGGCCTGCCGCAGGATCCGCTGCGCCTGGAGCGCTTCGCCCAGTTCAACGCGGTAGGCCTGGCGCTGGGCCTTCCCGCACTGGTGATGCTGGTGCTGGGCCTGACCCAGGGCCCGCGCCTGAACTGGTTCGATTCATCGCTGGTGACCGTGCTGCTGGGCGGTGGCGGTGGCCTGCTGGTGCTGTTCTTCATCAACGAGTGGTTCCACCCGCTGCCGTTCTTCAAGCTGCAGCTGCTGGCAAACCGCAATCTCGGCTATTCGCTGGTGACCTGCGTGGGCGTGCTGTTCGCGCTGCTGGCGGTCATCTCCATTCCCTCCGGCTACCTGGCCAGCGTGCAGGGCTATCGCCCGCTGCAGACCGCGCCGATGCTGCTGTGGGTGGCGCTGCCGCAGATCATCGCGTTGCCACTGGTGGCCACCCTGATGAACCAGCGCGCGGTCGATTGCCGCTGGGTGCAGGGTGCCGGCCTGCTGCTGCTGGCCGTGGCCTGCTTCCTCGGCGCACATCTGGATGTGCAGTGGAACCGCGACAACTTCCTGTGGGTGCAGCTGCTGCAGGTGCTGGCGCAGCCGATGGCGGTGCTGCCTTTGCTGCTGCTGGCCACCACGGGCCTGGCGCCACAGGACGGCCCGTTTGCTTCGGCCTGGTTCAACACCGTGAAAGGCTTTTCCGCCGTGTTCGCCGGGGGCGTGCTGGACGCCATCGGGCAGTCGCGCCGGCATTTCCATTCCACCGCACTGGTCGACCACTTGGGCAACCAGCCGTGGTTGCCGGCCAGCGCCGACTTGCCGGCGCGCCTGCACGCGCAGGTACAGGCCCTGGTCTCGGCCGACCTGTACTGGCTGGTGGCGCTGATCGCGCTGGCCTGCCTGCCGCTGCTGCCCTGGGCCACGCGCGTCCATCCGCCACGTGCCGTGGCCTGACCCCCTTCGCAAGGAATCCCCCATGACCGTCAACAAGACCACCCTCAACACCGGCCTCGCCCTGGGCGTGCTGGCGCTGGCCATCGGCGGCTGGCTGCTGCTGCGCGATGGCCGCTACCAGCGCACCGACAACGCCTACGTCAATGCCGACTTCACCGTGGTCGCGCCGAAAGTCGCCGGCTTCGTCAGCAGCGTCGATGTGCAGGACAACCAGCGGGTGAAGGCCGGCGACGTGCTGGCCCGCATCGACGACCGCGACTACCAGGTCGCGCTGCAGGCCGCCCGCGCCGATCTGGCCAACGCCCGTGCGCAGCTGGCCAATGCGCAGGCGGCGCTGGCACAGCAGGACTCGCTGATCGAACAGGCCCGGGCCAGCGTCGATGTCAGCCGTTCGGAACTCACCCTGGCCAGCGCCGACCAGCAGCGCTACCGCGATCTGGCCCGCGACGGTGCCGGCACCGTGCAGAACGCGCAGCAGGCGCAGTCGAAGCAGGCGGTGGCCAGCGCCCACCTGCAGCAGGGCCAGGCTGCCCTGAGTACCGCGCGCCAGCGCACCGGCATTCTGGCGGCAGGTGTGCAGGCCGCACAGGCGGCGGTGCAACGCGCCGAAGCGGCGCAGGCGCGCGCGGAGCTGGATCTGTCACACACCGCGCTGCGTGCGCCCATCGATGGCGTGGTCGGGCGCCGTGCGGTGCGCGTGGGGGCCTACCTGACCCCGGGCACCGCGGTGGCCGCCGTGGTGCCGCTGCAGCAGGCGTTCGTGGTGGCCAACTTCCAGGAAACGCAGATGACCCGCATGCACGCCGGGCAGCCGGTCGAGCTGACCGTGGATGTATTCCCCGGCACGTCGCTGCGGGGGCACGTCGACAGCATCGCCCCCGCCACCGGCGTGACCTTCGCCGCCGTCGCCCCGGAAAATGCCACCGGCAACTTCACCAAGGTGGTGCAGCGTATCCCGGTGAAGATCGTGCTGGAACCGGGGCAGCCGCTGTTGAACCAGTTGCGCGCGGGCATGTCGGTGGAAGCGCGGGTGGACCTGCAGGGCGGGGAGGGCGCATGAGCGCACCCCGCGTATTGAAGACACTGGCCAGTGCGGCGCTGTGCCTGGCCATGGCAGCCTGCACGATGGGCCCGGATTTCGTGCGGCCGCAAACCGCGTTGCCGGCGCAGTGGCAGGGCGAGGCGGTGGCTGCGATCTCCATCGACGATGACGCCGCCTGGTGGGCCGGGTTCAATGACCCGTTGCTGGGCGAGCTTGCGCAGCAGGTGCTGCAGGCCAACCTGGACCTGCAGCTGGCCGCCAACCGCGTGCAGCAGAGCCGTGCCGCGCGCGGCATCAGCGCGGCGGACCGGTTGCCATCGGTGGCCGCCAGCGCCAGCGGCGTGCGTGCACGCAACAGCGAGGTGGGCCTGAACGACCCGTCCGGCAACGGCGGTCGTGATGACTACGGGCTGTTCCAGGCCGGCATCGGCCTGAGCTGGGAGCTGGACCTGTGGGGCCGCGTGCGCCGCCAGGTGGAAGCCGCCGATGCGCGCGTGCAGATGGCCGAGGAGGATGCACATGCAGTGCGCATCGCGCTGCTGGCGGAAACCGCGCGTGATTACCTGCAGCTGCGTGCAACGCGGCAGTTGCTGGCGATCACCGAGGATAACCTCAGCATCGCCCTCGACATCAAGCGCCTGACCGAAGCGCGCCAACGCCAAGGCGTTGCCAGCACGCTGCAGGTGTCCAGCGCGTCAGCGCAGGTAGCATCGCTGCAGGCACGCATCGCGCCGCTGCGGCATCGTGAATCGCAGCTGCGCAATGCACTGGCGTTCCTGCTGGCGCAGCCTCCGCAGGCACTGGATGCGCAGCTGCAGGATGCACGCCGTGACTGGCCCGCACTGCCGGCGGTGGCGGTGGGGCTGCCCAGCGAACTGGCCGAGCGCCGCCCGGACATCCGTCGTGCCGAAGCGGCGTTGCATGCCGCAACGGCCGGCATCGGCGTGGCCAAGGCCAGTTTCCTGCCACGCATCATCTTGAATGGCGACGCCGGCTTCCAGGCCAAGCAGCTGGATGATCTGGATGGCTGGAACGCACACCGCTTCAGCATCGGGCCGTCGATCAGCCTGCCGATCTTCCAGGGGGGGCGGTTGAAGGCCAACCTCGCGTTGAGCAGGCTGCAGCAGCAACAGTCGTCGCTGCAGTTCCGGCGCACGGTACTGCAGGCCTGGCACGAAGTGGACGACGCCATCGATGGTTACGCCGCAGAGCAGCAGCGCACCGTGCAGCTGCACGTGGCGGTGGACGAAAGCGAGACCGCGCTGGGTGCGGCGCGCCGGCAGTACCAGGCCGGCGTGGTCGACATGCTGGACGTGCTGACCACCCAGCGCATCGCGCTGGACAACCAGGCCGCGCTGGCCAACAGCCAGGCCACGGCCGCGATCGCACGGGTGGAGCTGTACCGCGCGCTGGGCGGCGGCTGGTAGGGAAATGGAAACGCCGGGCCATGCCCGGCGGTTCGTCGGTAGTTGCCAACCTTGGATGGCGGCCTTTTTTGGAGCGCCAACCGAGGTTGGCGTCTACCAGAGCTCGTCGTGCGCCGGGCCACGTGCTGTGGACCCGGTGGACGTATCAGCGCCCGTCCGCTACCTCGCCGTAGAACCAGTATTCCTGTTCCAGACCGTCATCGTGGTCGGTGGGAGGAATGCTGACCTGCACACCTCGCTCCTCAACGCCTTGGGGTAGGACGAGCTGCCATTCGGCGGAAAGACTGCGCGAGGTGATTGCGGTGACCTGGCCATCCTCTGTCGAGGCGACGTGTCCCTGGAAGTGCGCTTCGTCCAGGTAAAGGCAAATCTCGCTGGAGAACATCCCAGGCAGGGCGATGCAGCAGGTTACCCGCACATTAGCCTGTGAAGCGGGCCGCGACTGGATCAGATTTGCGCAGGCGCTGATGAGCGATTGGGCGCAGGCACGCTGAATTCTCAGGGTGGTGGCCGGGCCTTCGATCAGACCAGCTCGGGTCGGAACCTTGTAGTTCCAGTAGCGAGCTTGACTGCCCAACTCCTCTGGCGAGGGAAACGCACCACTGAAGCAGTCAGCCCAATGCTGCAGGTCGCGTAGTCGGCGTGGGGCATCGCGCAGCTTCTTCTCGCCGCGGGTACCCGGCCGGGTGATTGCATCTCTGTTTCTCATTCCCATAGTGTGCCAGCCACATGCGCGGCGGGTTGGAAAGCGCCAACCAAGGTTGGCGTCTACCCGAGCATGTTCATCGGCACCGGGTCGATCACGACACGGGCACGGTAGCGCCGGGCCATGCCCGGCGGGCGGGTGCCTCAACGCACGTCGCGCAGTTCCCAGTGGTGGCCGGCCAGCAAACGCAGGCGCTGCTTGAACACATCGCTGTCGATGCGGGTGGTGGCCACCAGGTTGATGCGCAGGTCCTTCTGCTCGCCGGTCACGGTGGCATCGGGGTCGGTCACGCCCCACTGCGGTTCCACCGCGTCCGGGTCGGGCTGCTTGGCCTTCCAGCGCTCGAACAGGGTGCCGCTGCGCAGGGCATCCTGCAGTTCCTCGGCGAAGCCGGCGGCGCCCTGCGAATGGAAGGACAGATCGGGGTCGTTGCCGCGGGCCTTGGACGGGTCGGGCAGGCTGATGTGGTACTGCGCAGGCATGGTGTTCTCCTTGAGGTGCGGCAAGGCTGGCATAGCCGCAGTGCAATGCTTGTGTACGCCAGAACGCTTACTCGAAGCGATGCGGCCCATCGGCAAAACCCACGGTCACCGCGCCCTTGCCGACATTGACCATGCCGGTCAGGCTCATCACCGACTCGTACACGGTCACGCCGTGGCTGGCGCAGAGCTCCTTCATCTGCGCATAGCCGGGCAGGGCGCGCAGCTCCTCCAGCTCGCCGCCGTAGCTGACGCACACCGACGGCGTCATCAGGCCGCTGCGCACGCGCTGGCCGACCACGCCAAACAGCTTCTGCACCGCGTTGTCGAAGCCCTTGATCTTGGCCACCGGCCCGGTCTCGCCCTTGTAGCCATGCAGCACCGGCTTGATGTCCAGCGCGCTGCCCAGCGCGGCGCTGAGCAGGCCCACGCTGCGGTCGCCCTTGTGGCGGGCGCGGGCGCGCATGTAGTAAAGGTCGCGGGTGACCATGTAGCCGTGCACGTTGCCGGCCAGTTCCTCCAGCCGCTCGCGGATCTGCTGCACGCTGGCACCGCTGTCGCGCAGGCGCACCGCCTCCACCGCAGTCACCGCCTGGGCGGCAAACAGGTTCTGGGTATCCAGCACGCGCAGCGCGAACGGCGAGTTGTAGCCCGCCGCCTGGCGTACCGGCTTGTAGTCGTTGAGGATGGCGAAGCTGGCCTGCAGCGCGTTGTCATGGATCGGGCTGCGCGTCTTGGTGATGGTCATGCAGAAGACGTGGTCGTAGTCGATCACCAGCTGCTGCAGGAACAGATCGCGGATCTGGTTGACGCTGAAGGGGATGGTTTCGGCTTCGGCGCCATGTTCGGCCACATGCGCGTGCAGGAAACTGAGCGTGGCCTGCTCGTCGCGGTGGTCGGCCAGCACCGCTTCACCGATCCGCACGGTGATCGGCAGCAGCACGATGTTGTGCTCGGCAATGAATTCCTGCGGCAGGTCGCAGGCCGAATCGACGACGATTCCGATGCGCATCCGGCTCCCCCTCCAGGGCGGTTGTAGGTTCGGAATGTGAAAGCTATCGCAATTTTGTCCGGGGCGCGCGAGGGAATTACGCCACTGCCTGTTCAGCGATTGCGCTGCACGGCCACTGGAAGCGTTACCACCTGCAGCCAGTCCGGCCGCTGCAGCAGGCCAGGGTCATCCAGTACGGCGGCCATCATCGGGTGCGCATCGTTGCCCCAGAACAGTTCGCCGTCGATGGACAGGGTCGGCACGCCGAAAACGCCGGCGTCGATGGCGGCCTCGGTGTTGCGGCGCAGCTGTTCCTTCACCGCCGCTTCGGCGCAGGCCGCCTGCACGTCGTTGATGCCCAGGCGGACGGCCGGGATGCGCAGCGCCTCGGCCGTGTCGCCGGCGTTGCCCTCGCGCCAGATCCAGTCGAACAGTACGTCCACCGCCTGCGCGCCGGCACCGGCGGCCAGGCACAGCCGCAGCGCCGCCAGCGGGTTGAACGGGTGGCCGGGCGGGAAGCGCAGCGGCGTTCCTTCGGCCTGCGCGGTCCACAGCAGCTGCCGGTAGATGAAACGGCGCTTGGCTGGAATTTCGGCCGGGCCGAGGTTGCCCAGGTGGTGCAGCACCGCGCCGAAAGCGATCGGCACCGGCTGGATGGCGGCGAACTGCGGCAGCTGCTTGACCTTCTGCCAGTGCAGGTAGGAATAGGGCGAAACGAAGTCGAAATACCAGCGCAGGGCAGCCATGGTCGTTTCCTCGGGCAATCAGGGGGTCGCGTTGCGCTGCAGGTACCGGTCGCGCAGTTCGGTCTGGCGCGAACGCATGGGCATGGCGCGGCCGCCCAGCCAGACCTGTTCGGCATAGTGCGCCACATCCAGCGGGTCGCCTTCCCACAGCACCAGGTCGGCGCGCTTGCCGGGTTCGATCGTGCCGATCTGGTCGGCCACGCCCAGCGCCTGTGCCGGTACCCGGGTCAGTCCGGCCAGGCCGTCGGCCCAGGGCAGACCATTGGCCACTGCGTTGCCGGCCAGCTGGCGCATCTTGCGCGCGTTGTGCGAAGCATCGTCGCGCTGGGCGAAGGCCACCGGCACGCCCGCCCGCTGCAGGCGCGCGGCATTTTCCAGGCTGGCACCGATCTGGTCGAAACTGGTGGGCAGGTTGCCCAGCGCATCGACAAACACCGGCACCTGCGCGGTGGCCAGTTCCGGCGCCAGCTGCCAGGCCTCGGCACCGCCGGCGATGGCGATCTTGACCTTCTCGCGCGCGGCCCAGCGCAGCAGCTGGCGGATGTCGGCGGCGCGGTCCACATCCACCACGATGCGGCCCTGGCCGCCCAGGTAGCGCGCCAGGGTGCGGCGCCCGGCCGGGGTGAGCAGGGCATGCGGCGAATCGGCGGCCACCTGGCCACGTGCTTCATCCACCATCTGCTGCAGCAGCATCCACTGCGCCGCGCGCGATTGCCCGGTCAGTTCCGAAGCGGCCGCGCCCAGGCGCAGGAACAGCGCGCGCGGGCCGATCGGGTCGGCGCTGCCATCCAGACGCATCACCCCGCCCTGGCCGGCCACGAAGCCACCGCCGGTGGCCGCCCCCAGTGCGGTGAAGCCGATGCCGTCCAGGCGCGCCACGGGAATCAGCACCGAGGCCGGGTTGTAGGCGAGGGTGACGTCGAATTCCGGGCGCAACGGCTGCTCGCCCATTTTCAGCGTGCTGTCCACCGTGCTCGATTCACCGGACACTTCCTCGATGCCGATCTCGGTGATGCCACCGAACAGGGCCGGCGTGAGCGGGCGGCCATTGGCCTCCACCACGGCCACGCCGGCCGGCGCCGACAGGCCCGGCCCGACCGCGCGGATCAGTCCGCCCTGCACCAGAACATCGGTGTTCTGCAGGCTCCCTCGGGTGCTGGCGGTATGCACCGTGGCGTTGCGCACCAGCAGGTCCTGCGCCGATGTCGTGCCCGCGATGCTTGCCATCGCCATGACGGTAGCGCCGAGCCATGCTCGGTGACGTTTGTTCAACACCCCCATCACCGCACCTCCTGCCCGAGCTGGAAATCCGACCGCGGCGTCGCCGCCGGCGTGCTGCGGTCGTACAGTCGCCGCCCGTCGATGAACACCTGTTCGGCCAGTGCATACGAACTGAAGGGATTGCCGTTCCAGACCACCACGTCGGCCATCTTGCCGGCCTCCAGGGTGCCGGTCTGGCCTTCGATGCCCAGTGCCTTGGCGGCGTTGACGGTCATCCAGGTGATCGCGTGTTCCGGGGCAATGTCGGGCATGCGCGCGCGGCGTGCCGCCGCCATCACCTTGGCCGCCTCCTGGTTCAGGCGCTGGATGCCCTCGGGTGAATCGGAATGGACGATGGCGCAACTGTTCTTCGGCCGGTCGACCAGCGCGATGTTCTCGGCGATGCCATCGAAGGCCTCCATCTTGAAGCCCCACCAGTCGGCCCACAGCGCACCGCAGACGCCATCGGCGGCCAGCCGGTCGGCCAGCTTGTAGGCTTCCACGCCGTGGTGGAAGGCGGCCACCTTGAAGCCGAATTCCTTGGCCAGGTCGAGCATGGTGGCCATTTCGTCGGCGCGGTAGCAGTGGATGTGCACACGGATATCGCCCTGGATGGCGCCGGCCAGCGTGTCCAGCTTGAGGTCGCGCTTGCCACCGGCATCACCGGCGCTGTCGCCCTTGTCGCTGCCGAACCAGCCCTTGCGCTTGGCCGGCTTGGGGCTGTTTTTGGCGATGTAGTCGGCGGCATCGATGAAGGCGGCGCGGTAGCCGGCCACATTGCCCATGCGGGTAGCCGGGGCAGTGCCCTTGCCGCCATAGACGCGCTTGGGGTTTTCGCCGCAGGCCATCTTCAGGCCCCAGGGGGCACCGGGGAATTTCATGGCCTGGTAGGTGGTGGCCGGCACGTTCTTCAGCACCACGCCGCGGCCGCCAACCAGGTTGGCCGAGCCGGGCAGCACCTGCATGCTGGTCACGCCGCCGGCCAGCGCGGCGGAAAAGCCGGGGTCCTGCGGCCACACCGAATGTTCGGCCCAGACGTTGGCAGTGACCGGTGCGGTCATCTCGTTGCCGTCGCTGTGCGCGCTCACGCCGGGGCTGGGGTAGACGCCCAGGTGCGAATGCACGTCGATCAGGCCCGGGGTGACCCACTTGCCCTGCGCATCGATGCGGGTGATGCCCGCATCGGCCTGCAGCCGCGGGCCAACGGCCACGATGCGGCCGTCACGCAGCAGCACATCGGCGTTGTCCAGGCGCTGGCCGGTGCCGGTCAGCACGGTGGCGTTCTGGATCAGCACCGGGCCATCGGGATGCGCACGGTAGGTGCTGGGATAAGGGTCCTGCAGGAAGCGCGATGCGCCTACTGCCGGTGCGGCCCACAGCGAGACCAGCGCCAGGCCCAGCCCGGCGCGCAACAGCGCGGATGTCATGCGGATTCCTCGTCCCACCCCCAAGAATCCATCGACGCTAGCCGTGTGCAGGGCGGCTTGCCAAGTGACCTTGGGCAGGGGAGGTGGGTAGGACTTCCCCTATACAGTCAATGTGAAAAAAATATTAAGTTTCAATGAGGCATGCCGTTACCGACATGCAGAACAGCGCGCGCTGACCTGCCGCGAGGGTGTGTACGGCTCCATGACGGGGCCGCACCTGCAACATTTCATGGAATCAAGGACGTACTTGCTGATGACTGTTTCGACGTCGTATCGCACCACCTCTTCCCGTCGTTCCTTCCTCCCGTCACCGCTGGCCTCGGCCATTATCGGTTCGCTGCTGATGGCAGCATCGCTGCCGGCGCTGGCGCAGGGTGGCGATGACGAAGTATCCCGTTACCAGTTCCAGCGCAGCCTGCAGGCGTCCTTCGCCGCGCCGTCGCTGTCGACCTTCGCCGCACCGGCGAGCGGCTTCGTGCCGGCCGATGCGGGTCCGGAAATGCCGGTGATGGGCACGCCCGGTGATCTGGCCAGCTGGCGCAGCACTGAGTTCAACAACGACTGGGGCCTGCAGGCCATCAATGCCGACGCGGCCTATGCGCGCGGCCTGACCGGCAAGGGCATCCGCCTGGGCGTGTTCGACAGTGGCGTGGGCCTGGACCATCCGGAGTTCGCCGGGAAGGACCACCGCAGCATCCACCTGGCCGATCTGCTGGCTGATGGTTCGCCCTGCGCCAATACCGCGATCATCGCCGGCCCGGGTGCGTGCTTCTCCACCGATGGCAATACCGTGGCCATCGAAGCGCTGGGCTTCGGTGCCACGCTTGACGATGCCGACATCGATTACCTGATCGCCGCCGGCGCGCCGTATGGCATGACCTACAACTCGCACGGCACCCATGTGGCCGGCACGATGGTGGGCAACCGCGATGGCAGCGGCATGCACGGCGTGGCCTTCGGCGCGGACCTGACCACCGCGCGCCTGTTCTTCAACAGCTACAGCGAGTGGAACCTGGTCGGCAACTACTACATCCCCGGTTCGCCGTTCCCGCAGGTGGGGCCGAGCCCGGAAACCACCGCTGACATGTACGCGCAGATGAACGCCCAGGGCGTTCGCGCGATCAACCACAGCTGGGGCCTGGGCCAGGAACCGGAAACGCTTGAGGACCTGGATGGCCTCTACGACTTCGCCGGCAACGACGATTACTTCGCCGTCTATGCCGATGGCTCGCGCGAGCGCGGCATGGTCCAGGTGTGGGCGGCCGGCAACAACAACGCCAACCCGGCCACCCCGGAACAGGCGCCCATCGCTGGCGTCTACGCCACCCTGCCGCGCAAGTACGCCGATATCGAGGCGTACTGGCTGAGCGTGGTCAATGTCCGCCCGGACGGTGATTCCAGCTACGTGCTGGACGAGTCGTCCAACCGCTGCGGCTACAGTGCCAACTGGTGCCTGGCTGCACCGGGTACCGACATCTATTCCACCGAATACGCCAACCGTGGCCTGACCGGCAGCATCGATCAGGATGCAGACGGCAACGTGGTGCTGGACGTGGTGGCCGATGCCCCTGAGCACACCTACGGCAACAAGACCGGCACGTCCATGGCCGCCCCGCATGTCACCGGCGCGCTGGCCCTGCTGTTCGAGCGCTTCCCGTACCTGGACAGCGCGCAGGTGCGCGACGTGCTGCTGACCACCACCACCGACCTGGGCGCGGCCGGCGTGGACGATGTCTACGGCTGGGGCCTGATGAACCTGGCCAAGGCCATCGAAGGCTACGGCTCGCTGCGCGTGGACACCGACGTGGTGATGAACCAGAAGGCCGGCGGCCTGAAGGTGTGGGAAGGCGATGCGTGGGACGACTGGACCAATGACATCGGTGGCCCGGGCAAGCTGACCAAGAGCGGCGCCGGCTGGCTGCGCCTGAGCGGCAACAACAGCTTCAACGGTGCGGTGGTGCGCGAAGGCGTGCTGGAACTGGATGGCGTCAATACGCTGGCCAGCGCCGTGGACGTGACCGGTGGCAGCTTCCTGCTCAACGGCACCCTGAAGAACACCGCATTGACCACCCTGGGTGGCGTCAGCCGGGTCAACGCCAGCGGCGTGCTGGACGGCTCCAACCTGACCATCATGGGCGGCGTGCTGTCGTTCAACGGCGTGCAGACCGGTGGCCTGACCTTCGTGGGTGAAAAGGGCACGCTGAAGGGCGTCGGCCAGCTGGGCGACACCACCGTGGCCGGCATCATCGCCCCCGGCAACTCGATCGGCACGCTCACCATCAACGGCAACTACGTGCAGACCGCCACCGGCGTGTACCAGGCCGAAGTGGCCCCGGGCAGCCGCAGCGACCAGCTGCATGTCACCGGCACCGCCACCCTCGGCGGCACTCTGGTGGCCCTGCCGGAACCGGGCATCTACTACCTGGGCGAGCAGTTCAACTTCATCCGTGCCGATGGCGGCGTGAGCGGCCAGTTCGCCACCACCGACTTCAGCGCATTCTCGCCGTTCATGCAGTTCAACCTGGTCTACGGTGCAGCGGGTACGCGCATTGAAGTGGCCCGTGGCAACTCGCTGACCACCGCTGCCACCACCGCCAACCAGCGCAGCGTGGCCACCGTGGCCGACGGCCTGGCGGTCGGCCAGGGCCTGCCGCGCCCGCTGACCATGCTGTTCCCGGAACAGGTGGGTGCGGCGCTGGACAGCCTGAGCGGCGAAGTACATGCCGCCACCGCCGCAGCGCTGCTCGAAAGCAGCCGTTACGTGCGTGATGCCGCGCTGTCGCGCCGTGCCGGTGCCACCGCCCCGGGCGCCAGCGAGGGCGATGCCACCGGTCTGTGGGTACAGGCCATCGGCGGCAGCACCACCCTGGACGGCAACAGCAACACCGCCCGCAGCGAGGCCAACAACAACGGCCTGCTGGTCGGCGTGGACCGCGAGTTCGGTGGCTGGCAGGTGGGCCTGCTGGCCGGTACCGGCCGTACCGACCTGAAGCAGCAGCAGGGTCGCCGCGCGCGTTCGAAGATCGACAATACCCACTTCGGTGCGTACGCCAGCCACAACTGGGGCGGTTTCGGCCTGCGTGGCGGCGTGGCGTGGAGCAACCACGATGTGGACAGCACCCGTGAACTGGCCTTCGCCGGTTACAGCGATACGCTGAGCGCCCGCTACGACGCTCGCACCCGCCAGGCCTTCATCGAAGCGGCTTACCGCTTCGGCGGCCGCGAAGCCGGTCTGGAGCCCTACCTGCAGTTGGCCCGCGTTGAGGTGGACACCAAGCACGTCACCGAACACGGTGGCGCGGCAGCCCTGCAGGGCCGGGTGGACGACGCCCGCACCACCGTGGCCACGGCCGGTGTGCGCTTCGACAAGGGCCTGAAGGCCTCGTTCCAGCAGGA
This sequence comes from Stenotrophomonas maltophilia, assembly GCF_047782825.1. Lineage (GTDB taxonomy): Bacteria > Pseudomonadota > Gammaproteobacteria > Xanthomonadales > Xanthomonadaceae > Stenotrophomonas. Next base: position 4,078,519 of record NZ_CP180589.1, read on the forward strand.
CAGCTGGCTGCACCTGCGTGGTGCGGTGGGCTACCGCCGGGCCAGCGGTGACCGCGACCCGTCGGCCACCCTGGCCTTCGCCAGCGGCAGCGACGCGTTCGTGGTCAGCGGTGCGCCGATCGCTGACAGCGCCGTGGTGGCCGAACTGGGCCTGTCGGCCTGGCTGACCGAGCGCCAGCAGCTGGAACTGGGCTACAGCGGCCAGTACGGCGATGAAAGCCGCGACCACGGTGCCAACCTGCGCTGGTCGGTGCGCTTCTAAGCACCTCCGGTTCCTTCGGGAACCCCCGGGAGGGCGGCCGCGAGGCCGCCCTTCTTCGTTGTGGCGCGGGTGTGGGCCGGGCGCCGCACGCGTAAAATGGCAGCCCCCACGCCGTACCGGAGGCCCCATGAAGAGCAAGCAGGAAATCGTCGACAACTGGCTGCCACGCTATACCGGCGTGCCCCTGGACCAATTCGGCCAGCACATCCTGCTGACCAACTTCGGCGGCTACCTGCATACCTTTTCCGAGCTGACCGGTGCCCCCATCGTCGGCCTGGACCGGCCGATGGCCAGTGCCACCATCGACGGCATCACCATGATCAACTTCGGCATGGGCAGCCCCAATGCCGCCATCATCATGGACCTGCTGTCGGCGGTGATGCCCAAGGCCGTGCTGTTCCTGGGCAAGTGCGGTGGCCTCAAGCGCAAGAACCAGCTGGGCGACCTGGTGCTGCCCATTGCGGCCATCCGCGGCGAGGGCACCTCCGGCGATTATCTGCCGCCGGAAGTGCCGGCCCTGCCGGCCTTCGCCCTGCAGCGTGCGGTGTCCACGATGATCCGCGACCTGGGCCACGACTACTGGACCGGCACCGTCTACACCACCAACCGCCGGGTTTGGGAACACGACGAGGCCTTCAAGGAGCGGCTGCGGGCGATGCGCTGCATGGCCATCGACATGGAGACGGCTACCGTGTTCGCCGCCGGCTTCGCCAACCACATCCCGGCCGGCGCCCTGCTGCTGGTCTCGGACCAGCCGATGATCCCCGACGGGGTCAAGACCGAGGCCTCCGACGCCAAGGTCAGCTCGCAGTTCGTGGAAAACCATATCCAGATCGGCATCGAGGCGCTTAAGCTTATCGGGCGCAACGGCAAGTCGGTCCGCCACCTGCGCTTCGATGAATGATGACGATGGCCTGGCGCGGCGCGCCGGCCCTGGAGAGCAGGTGATGGACGTTGCCGCGCAAGTGGTGGAATTCTGGAGCGAGGCGGGCCCGGCGAAGTGGTTCGCCCGCGATGATGCGTTCGACGCACGGTTCCGCGGACTGTTCCTGGAGGAACACTACGCGGCGGCCTCGCGCGGCCGCGAACACTGGCTGGGCAGTGCCGAGGGCGCGCTGGCGCTGATGCTGCTGCTGGACCAGTTCCCGCGCAACTGCTTCCGCGGCACCGCCCATTCCTATGCCACCGATGGCCTGGCCCGGCACTACGCCATGCGGGCCATCGAGGAAGGCCTGGACCTGCAGCTGGTGCCCAAGCTGCGCGCCTTCATCTACCTGCCGTTCGAGCATTCCGAGGATCCGTTCGACCAGGACCGCTCGGTGGCGATGTTCGATGTGCTGGGTGACAAGGAGTACCTGCAGTACGCCGAACTGCACCGTGACGTGATCCGCCGCTTCGGCCGCTTCCCGCACCGCAATGCCGTGCTGGGTCGTATTCCGAGCCCGGAGGAACTGGATTACCTGGCCGAAGGCGGCTTCGCAGGCTGACGGCCGCGGGTTTTCCGCCGGTGGGCAACAAAAAACGCCGGCAATTGCCGGCGTTTTTCGTGGTGGGTTCAGAGCCCTTTCCGCAGGAAAGGGCTCTGAACCCGCTGTGGCCGATCAGTACTTCGGCACGCCGTTGTCCACTTCGTCCGACCAGGCGTCGATGCCGCCGGTGACGTTGAAGACCTTGGTGAAGCCCAGGGTGCGGAACTGCTCGGCGGCCTGCGCGCTGCGGCCACCGTGGTGGCACAGGAAGGCCAGGGCGGTGTCCTTGGGCAGGGCTTCCAGCTCGGCACGGCCGTTGCCGTCGAAGCTCTTGAACGGCACGCCCACGGCGGCGATGGCGCGTTCCTCGGCCGGACGCACGTCCACCAGGGTCACGTTGCCGGCACGCACCAGGTCGTCGGCGTCGCGGACGCTGATTTCCTGCACCGGCTTGGGCGCGTTCGGGTTGTCGATGGCCAGACCCTTGCCGCGGATGTCATCGACCCAGTCGATGGTGATGCCGTCGGCGCGGCGCGCGCTGGACAGGTCGAACTGCACGCGCAGGCCGTTGGATTCGGCGGCGATGGCGCCTTCGTCGTGCGGGGCCAGCTGGAAGTTCGGCTGGAAGCGCGCATCGATGGTCAGCTGCAGCGAAGCGCCCGGGGCATCGGCCAGCGCGCCCTTGAGCATTTCCACGGCGGCCGGGGTGACGGTGATGCGCGGCGGGGTGCGGTCCGGCGCGGCCAGGCCCAGCACGCTGCTCAGTTCGCCGCTGGCGGCCATCTGCAGCACGATGTCGCTGCCGCCGACCAGTTCGCCGTCGATGTACAGCTGCGGGATGGTCGGCCAGTCGCCATAGGCCTTGATGCCTTCACGGATTTCCTGGTCGGCCAGCACGTTGACGTGGGCGAAGTCCACGCCCAGGTCCTGCAGGGCGCCCACGGCCTTGGCCGAGAAGCCGCACTGCGGCATCGACGGCTGGCCCTTCATGAACAGCACGACGCGGTTGGCGTTGAGGAGGGTTTCGATGCGCGAACGCAGGGCGGGATCGAGGGACATGTGAGGTCAAGGGTCCGGAAATTCGAATCACCCATTCTACGCCCCATGGCATCATGGGACATGACCAACGCAGCAACATTGCATCGCATCCCGGCCCGCCCCTGGCGCTGGCTGCCCTGGCTGGTGGCGTCGCAGCTTGCCGTGATCCTGGTGTGGGCGATGGCCGGCTGGCACTGGGGCCTGCCGCTGATGGTGGCCTCGCACGCGCTGTTCATGGTGCCGGTGTTCCTGCCCAACAGCCGCTTCTATGCGCCGGTCCTGGACCGCCTGCCCGAGGCCGGCAACAGCGTCTGGCTGACCATCGACGATGGCCCCAGCGCGGAGACCCCGGCCCTGCTGGACCTGCTTGACAGACACCAGGCGCGGGCGACCTTCTTTCTGGTGGGCGAGCGCGCATTGGCGCATCCGGCCCTGGTGGAGGAGATCCTGCGCCGCGGCCACGACCTGGGCAACCACAGCCATACCCACCCGCAGACCCGCTTCTGGCGGCTGGGCCCGGGCGCGATGCGGGCCGAGATCGAAGGCTGCCACCATGCCCTGCAGGCGGTCAGCGGCCGCCCGGTGCGCTGGTACCGCTCGGTGGTGGGCATGACCAACCCGTTCGTGGCACCGGTGCTGAAGGCGCTGGGCCTGGTCCGCGTGGGCTGGACCGCGCGCGGTTACGACGGCGTGGGCTGCACCCCTGACGGCGTGCTGGCGCGCCTGCTGCCGGACCTGCGCCCCGGCGCCATCGTCCTGCTGCATGAAGGCGCCGCGCACGGCCACAACCTGGCCATCATCGAACGCGTGCTGCAGGCGCTGGACGAACGCGGCCTGAAGGCGCAGCTGCCGTCCCTGTAATACGGTAGCGCCCGAGCCTACGCTCGGCTCTACACGGTGGATCGGTGCGCCACCAGCAGCCAGCTGTTGAACGGGGTACGCCCATGCAGCGGCCGTAGGTCCCCCACCTGCAACCCCGCTTCGGCCAGCGTGGCCCGCAGCCGCGCAGGATCCGGGTAATGCCTCGGCCGGGTGCCCATCCAGCCCACCAGCCAGGCCAGGCGGTCGGTCACCCGCGTGGTGCGGTCGCGGCGGTCACCGGTGGCCAGCGGCGTGCGCAGCAGCAGTCTGCCGCCCGGCGCCACCCGCGCGCTGGCAGCTTTCAGAAGCTCCAGCTGCGGCTGTGCGTCCAGGTACTGCAGCACGTCCAGCAGCAGCACATGCCCTGTCTGTGCCGGCAGCGGCGCCTGCACATCCAGGCAATCAAAACGGGCATCGGCCAGGTCGGTACCGGCCCGCTGCGCGCGCTGGATCTTGCCGGCATCCACGTCCACGCCCAAATAGGCCTGGCGGCGGCCACGCTGGCGCAGCACGTGCGCGAACAGGCCCAACCCGCAGCCCAGATCGAGCAGTGGCTGGCCATCATCGGGAAGATGCTGCAGCACGCCGTCGTACAGCGGGTCGCTGCCCAGCTTGCCGCGCGTGTAGTAGTAGTCGCGGCGGCTGCCCCAGGCCTGCGGCGGGCGGAACGCTTCGGCGATCGCCCGCGCCTGTGGGGCATCCAGCGGCGAACAGCTCAGCGGTGTGCCATTCCGTGGCGTGCCATCCATCGTCTCAGTCCGTGTGCTGTAGAAGCTGTGCAGCCATGGGCAGGGCGCGTGCCGCCCACAGCGCGTACATGGCCGCCGAAGGGTGCAGGCCGTCGTCGGCGATCATCGCCGGATCCCCGCCGTGTGCACGGCTGATATCGGTGATGTCGACGAACGCCACGCCACGGTGGGTGCTGATGACTTCGGCGGCGGCGTTGAATTCGTCGGTCTCGATCTCGACGCGGGCGAGGTCATGGCCACTGCCGGCACCGAACGGGGTCGCGCCCCAGTCGGGGAAGGACAGCACCAGCACGCGGCCGGCATCGCCACCGGCGAAGCCGATCGCACGCTCCAGCAGGGCCGCGAACTGCTGGCGGTATTCGTCCAGCGGGCGGCTGCGGTACTGGTTGTTGACGCCGATCAGCAGGCTGACCACATCGAACGGGCCCTGCGGGGCGGCCGCATCGATGCCGGCGTCCAGCTCATCGGTGGTCCAGCCGGTGGTGGCGATGGTCTGCGGGTCGGCAAGATCCACGCCCTGCGCACGCAGCGCTGCGGCCAGCTGGTGCGGCCAGCGGCCTGCAACCGCGACCGCTTCGCCTATGGTGTACGAATCGCCCAGGGCCAGGTAGGACAGCGCCACGCTCAGGCCACCGAACGGCGCGGCTTCAGCGGCACGACCTTGGTGGCATCCTCGGCGCGGCGGGCCAGCACCCGGTCGATGCGGGCGAACACATCGCGCATCACCGAGGCTTCCGGCAACAGGGTCACGCGGAAGTGGTGGCGGTAAGGCACGTTGAAGCTGGAACCGGGCACGACCAGCACGCCTTCGTCGTTCATCAGGTCCAGCGCGAAGTTGTGGTCGTCGAAGCCCCTGGCGGCGGCGCCGACCACCGCCGGGAACGCGTACAGCGCGCCGGCCGGGGCGACCAGCGACAGGTGCTCGCTGGCTTCGCAGGCCTCGATCACCGCGCGGCGGGTTTCATACAGGCGGCCGCCGGGGGCACACAGTCCGGAAATGGTGTCCGGGCCGTTCACTGCCGCGTCGATGGCGTACTGGCCCGGCACGTTGGCGCACAGGCGCAGGGCGCTGAGCAGGTCCAGCGCCGCACGGAACTCGCCCAGGCGCGCATCGTCGCCACTCAGATGGGCCCAGCCCACGCGCCAGCCGCAGGCACGGTGCACCTTGCTCAGGCCACTGAAGGTCAGGCACGGGTGGTCGCCGGCCAGCGGTGCGACCGGCTGGAACACCGCATCGTCGTACAGGATCTGATCGTAGATCTCATCGACCAGCAGCAGCAGGTTGTGGCGGCGGGCGATCTCCACCACGCGCTCCAGCAGTTCGCGCGGGTAGCTGGCGCCGCTGGGGTTGTTCGGGTTGATCAGCACGATGGCGCGGGTGCGCGAGGACACCAGCTTCTCGATCTCGCTCGGGTCCGGCTGGAAGCCGTTCTCGGCGGCGCAGCGGTAATACACCGGGCGACCGTCGTTGAGGATGGCGGCGGCCGACCACAGCGGGTAGTCCGGCGAGGGCACCAGCACTTCGTCGCCGGGGTTCAGCAGCGCACGCAGCGACAGGTCGATCAGCTCGCTGACGCCGTTGCCGACAAACACGCGGTCCGGGTGGGCATCAGGTGCGCCACGGCGTGCATAGGCTGCAGCGATGGCTTCGCGGGCCACCGGCAGGCCCTGCTGGTGGGTATAGGGATCGGTGCGGCCCATGTCATCGGCGATCGCGCGCTGCAGGTGTTCGGGCGCACGGAAGCCGAAGTTGCCGGGGTTGCCGATGTTCAGCTTGATCAGCTTGCGGCCCTGCGCCTCCAGCTCCCGCGCTCGCCGGGCCAGTTCTCCGCGGATTTCGTAGCGCACTTCGGAAAGGCGCTCGCGGATGGCCAGGGGCTTGGGCGAGGGGGTGGACATGGGGCTGGGCCGTCAAATGGCATGGGGATTCCATCCTACCGGAATTGCTGCAGTGCATGGCAAGGCCCCCAGCGCCCGCCGTTGCTGGGCTGGCAGGGCACCGGGCCGGTTAGAATGGCGGCGATGACCCAGACCCCCGATTTCACCGCCCTGCAGACCATCGGCTGGCCCTGGCCGGGCCCGCCGCAGCAGGCCGACTGGCAGGCCGCCATGGCCGCGCACCCGCAGGCCCGCCCGGCGCGGGTGATCGAACAGCACCGCACCCACTACGTGGTGGCCGATGGCCCGGAGGCTTCGATCAAGGCCGAGTCGCTGCCGGAATGGCAGCGCCCGCGCTTCCCCAGCCATGAACGGCCGGCGGTGGGCGACTGGGTGCTGCTGGACGGCATCCGCATCGTCGCGCTGCTGCCGCGGCGTACCGCCATCAAGCGGGGGGCGGCCGGCGAGCATTACCACCAGCAGGTGATCGCGGCCAACATCGATACGGTGTTCATCGTCTGTGGCCTGGATGCCGACTTCAATCCGCGCCGCATCGAGCGCTACCTGCTGCTGGTGGGCGGTGGCGGTGCCGAGCCGGTGGTGGTGCTGACCAAGGCCGACCAGACCGAATACAGCGAAGATGCGCTGGCGGTACTGGAAGAACTGGAGATGCAGGGCATCGCCCTGCACGCGATCAATGGCCTGGATGCCGACAGCGTGTCCGTGCTGGAACCGTGGCTGGGCCCGGGCCGCACGGTGGTGCTGGTCGGCTCGTCGGGTGCCGGCAAATCCACGCTGACCAATACCCTGCTGGGCGAACAGCGGATGAAGACCAATGCGGTGCGCGCCAACGATTCGCGCGGCCGCCACACCACCACCCACCGCGCGCTGATGTCGCTGCCGATGGGCGCGTGCCTGATCGATACGCCGGGCATGCGCGAGCTGAAGCCGACCGGTGAAGAGACGCTGGCCGAAGGTGGTTTCGCCGATATCGAGGCGTTGGCGGCACAGTGCCGCTTCAACGATTGCATGCATCAGCAGGAACCGGGCTGTGCCGTGCGCGCGGCCATCGATGCGGGTGAGATTGAAGAGAGCCGGCTGCAGAACTACTTCAAGCTGAAGGAAGAAGTGGCGGCTGCCGCTGCCAAGCTGGCCGTGCGCCAGGCCGAGACCGCGCAGGAGCGCGGCGGCAGGAAGGGCAAGGGCCAGCAGTTCCGCCCGGCGAGCAAGAACCGCCGGCGGTAGCACAGCAGCCGAGCGTGGGCTCGGCTCTACAGTGGGTCCGCGGCGGACTCATTTCCTGTAGCGCCCGAGCCGATGCTCGGGCGGCGGCGCGCAGCGCCGGACACGGCAGGGCGCTATAGTCCGCCCATGGAAACGACCGCGACGCTGGACCATGACGTGGCCCACCATGCGGCGCTCGACGCGCGACTGGTCGAGGCCGTGGGCGGCATCCGCCTGCTGGGGCTGACCAGTTGGCCGGCAACGGTGCAGGCACCGTTCCTGGACAGCGTGGCGCGCGGCCAGCCGGTGCTGCCGAAGGTGGACTATCCGAAACTGGACTTCAGCGAGGAACGCCGCGCGCTGGCGGCCATCGCCGCGGAGTGTGATCCGAGCCATCCGCTGGGCCATTACGTGCAGCAGTCCGCGCAGAGCTGGGACCTGGCCGCGCAGCTGCTGGAAGGCCTGGGCACCGCCGCGGTGGACCGCTGTTCGGTGCAGCTGTTCGGTGCGCCGGAGCAGCCACTGCCCGGCAATGGCCCCAGCACACGCGAAGCCGCACGCCATTTCATCCAGATCGCCAGCGAACTGGACAGTGAACTGCTGGCGCCGGAAGAACAGGTTCCGGTCTCCGCCATCGCCCTGCAGCTGCAGCTGCAGAACGATCTGGACGGCTTCTTCGAATCGCGCATCATCCAGGTGCAGCTGGACCCGGAACTCGTTTCCAAGGCCGCCGCCGGCCCGACCCGCATCCGCCTGCGCACCAGTGCCCGTTTCAGCGCCTACGACCGCGCGCAGTTGTTCCACCACGAAGCGCTGGTGCATTCGCTGACCGCCTTGAACGGCCGCGAACAACCGGTGCTGCCCAGCCTGGCGCTGTCCTCGCCACGGGTGACCGCCACCCAGGAAGGCCTGGCCACGTTCGCCGAGCAGATCACCGGCAGCATCGACATCGAGCGTCTGAAGCGCATCAGCCTGCGCACCGAAGCCATCGCGATGGCGCGCGAGGGTGCGGACTTCATCGAGGTGTACCGCTACTTCTGCGATGCAGGGCAGAACCCGGAGGAAAGCTTCGCCTCGGCGCAGCGCGTGTTCCGCGGCGTACCGCCGAGCGGTGGCCTGGCCTTCACCAAGGACACGGTGTACCTGCGCGGGCTGGTGTCGGTGCATACCTTCTTCCGCCACATGTTGGCCGAAGATCGCCTGCAGGTCTGCCGCTGGCTGTTTGCCGGCAAGATGAGCCTGACCGACGCGATCGCGTTCGCGCCCCTGTTCGAGAGCGGCGTGTTGAAGCCACCGCGCTGGCTGCCGCACTGGGTCAGCCGGGCGAACGGCCTGGCGGGCATGCTGGCGTTTTCGCTGTTCGCCAACCGCATACGCATGGACCAGCTGGCGCCGGAGTAAAAGGCGTTGGTGGAAACCCCACCGAAAATGATCGCAAAGATCAAAAGCAGAACCAGAACCGGGGTCAGAGCCCGTTGCGCAGCAACCGGACCCACCCCGCCATCCCACGGAATGCAGGCTCTTGCTTCTGAAGTTGCCGGCCAGCGGCCGGCACTACCGCTTCTGCGGGTGCAGGGCGCAGCCCTGCCGACACAACCCCACGAACGAGACGCGCGTCACTGCCCGCAACACCCACGCCACTTCGTAAAAAACATTTCATCTTTCATTCGCATAGTGGCGGCGCGCCGTGCCGAGTCGCGGCGGACTCCCCCCATGCAATGGATCCACATGCAGACCCGACACCTCACGATCGCCGTGGCGATCGCGCTTTCCGCCGCCAGCGCGCATGCCGCTGAAACCACCGATGCCACCGCCGACGCCGCACTCAGCGCGCAGACACTGGACGCCGTCTCGGTGATCGGTCAGGGCGAGACCCGCCAGGTGCAGCGCATCACCACCGTGGACAAGCAGGTGCTGCCGCCGGGCACCAGCGGCCAGAAGATCCTCGACCGCCTGCCGGGCGTGTCGGTGCAGTCCAACGATGCCTTCGGTGCGAACGAAGAATCGCAGACCATCAGCCTGCGCGGTTTCGACAAGAGCCGCCTGGGCTACACGCTCGATGGCATCCCGCTCGGCGACAACAGCTACGGCAACTACAACGGCCTGAGCATCGCCCGCGCACTGATCGCCGAGAACCTCGCCGGTGCTGAACTGTCGCAGGGCATCGGCTCGCTGGGCGTGGCCTCCACCAGCAACCTGGGCGGCACGATCCAGTACTTCTCGATGGACCCGTCCAGCGAATTCGGCGGCCGTACCAGCATCACCGTCGGCGACAACAACCAGCGCCGTGGCTTCCTGCGCGTGGATACCGGCGACATCAACGGCTTCTCCGCCTATGTGTCCGGCGTGCACCAGGACCAGGACATGTGGGCCGCGCCGTACCAGAACCAGACCACGCGCCAGTTCAACGCCAAGGCCGTGTGGAACGTCGGCGACCATCGCTTCGGTGCGTTCGTCGCCACCTCGCGCGCCAGCCAGGCCAACTACGCCTATCTCTCCAAGGACATGCTGGACCGCGGCCTGGGCTGGGACTGGAACATCTACGCGCCGGACTGGGACCGTGCCGTCGCGGCCGCCTGGTGCGCCCCCGGCACGCGTGATCCGGCCAAGTGCGAGTTCAGTGGCGGCGTCAACAGCATCGACGATGCCTACTACCAGAGCCGCGCGCTGCGCGATGACAACCTGTATTCGGTCGACGCCGACCTGCGCCTGGGCGAGCAGGGCCGCCTGAAGCTGGTGGCCTACCACCACGACAACCGTGGCCAGGGCCACTGGTGGGCGCCGGGCCAGCCGTCCTACCCGGGCACCGACCAGATGCTGCCGATCTCCATCCGCAGCACCAACTACACCATCAACCGCGACGGCCTGACCGCCGCGCTGTCGTGGCAGGTGGGCATCCACGAGCTGGAAGCCGGCCTGTGGTACGAGCAGAACGACCACAACGTATCGCGCAATTTCTACTACATCAGTGGCCCGTTCCTGGATGATCTGTACCTGAAGAACCCGGACCGCCTGCTGTTCAACCAGGACTTCGACATCCGCACGCAGCAGTTCTACGTGCAGGACCGCATGCGCTTCCTCGACCAGCGCCTGACCGTGGACGTGGGCCTGAAGAGCCCGAACACGCGCATGCGCGCCACCGCCAAGGGCGGTGTGGAAACCAGCATCGCTTCGGGCACGCTGACCGCCAAGGAATCGGTGCTGCCGCAGGTCGGCGTGGGCTTCAAGCTCAATGCCAACAACGAGCTGTTCGCTTCGTATGCCGAGAACATCGCCGCCTTCGTCGGTGGCGGCAGCGGTGGCCCGCTGCAGGTCTCGCCGGAATCGTTCGCGGCCAGCGCCGGGCTGGAACCGGAAAAGTCCAAGAGCCTGGAAGCCGGCTTCCGTACCTTCGGTGAGAAGTACCAGGCGTCCATCGCCGCCTACAACGTGGCGTTCGATAACCGCCTGCTGTCGCTCAACCCGTGCTCGAGCATCGAAGTCGGCACGCGCCCGGAGTGCGTGACGCGCTTCATCAACGTGGGTTCAGTGAAAAGCCATGGCGCCGAACTGACCTTCATCCTCAAGCCGGTTGATGGGCTGCAGTGGTACAACGCGCTGTCCTGGAACAAGACCACCTACGAGGATGACTACACCTCCGGTGGCGCGACCGTGCCGGTGGCCGGCAAGATCACCGTGGACACGCCGCAGCGCATGGCGTCCAGCGAGATCAGCTGGAACCGCGATGGCTTCTTCGCCAGCCTGCGCGCCAAGTACACCGGCAAGCGCTACTACACCTACACCAACGACCAGTCGGTGGCGGGCGTGACCACCTTCGATGCCGGTGCCGGCTATGACTTCGGCCCGGGCATGGGCCTGCGCAACGTCCGCGTGTCGTTGAACGCGACCAACCTGACCAACAAGCGCTACGCCGGCCAGTTGAGTTCGTTCGCACCGACCGACCCGACCGGCACGCGTTATGCCATCCACGCCAGCGCACCGCGGCAGGTGTTCATGACGGTGGCGGCGGAGTTCTGACCGGGCAGGGCAGTGCATCCACGCGTGGCTTGGATCTACCTGGTCAGTAGATCCACGCCATGCGTGGATGAACGGCAGGGGACCGCTAGACTGCAGGGACCCCTGAGCCACGAGAAGCCTCCCCTTGACCCCCGACGAGTACGACCGCGCCTCCCGCGTGCTGCTGCAGGACTACCTGCTGCAGGCATCTCCCGAGCAGCGCCATATCTACGTCGCCCGCCGCAACTACGATGACAGCCCCGAGCTGCTGGCCTGGCTGGCAGGGCGCAGCGAGCTCGATCGCGCGACGGCCCTGCTGATGTACTGGTCGCTGGGCGCAGCGTGGTTCGCCCAGTACGCCAGCGATGGCGACGTGCCCGAGCATGAGCGCGATGCCTACGCGATCGTCCAGGGCATCGAGCAGCGCTATCTGGCAGGCTTCTATGCCGATCATGGGCTTGCCTTCGATCCATGCAACTGGCCTGGCCCATCGGCGGGCGATCATCCCGGGCTGACGATGCGCCGTGCCGTGCCGGACGCCATGCTGGCCGCCGTCGTCGGCGCGCGGGCGGTCGATCCTTTCGCGGAGGTGATTGACGAAACCTTCGATGACGGCCTGCCATTGGACGTGGCTGCACAACTGCAGGACCTGGCCGCTGCGATGCAGCCTGATCGTGGCCCGGCCCAGGGCGACGACGTGGCCGGCGACGTCGACATCTATGCTGAAGCGGTCCCACCGATGCTGTCGCCGCTGGCGAGGGCATCGGATGCGGGCTGGCCGGTACTTGAGTCGTTCCTTCGCCAGGCATCGCCGCAGCAACGCCATCAGGTGATGCTGTTCGCCGAGGCCAGCTCACTGTCAGATGCGCTGCAGTGGTTGCTGGAACAGCCGACGCTGGCGGCGTCCAGCGCACTGGCGCTCTACTGGAACCTGGGCGCGTCGTGGTACGTCTCCTTCGCCACGATCGAGGATGTGCCGGAGTCGCACCGCTACACTGCTGCCGTGTTGCGACAGATCGAGCAGCGCCTGGCTGAAGGCGCCTACGCGGATGACGGGCTGGGTTTCGACCTGGAGTGGAACCGGCCACGGTTCCCCACACGCTGGCCGGGACGGGAAGTGCTGCGCGCGATTCCCGCCCTGATGTGGCTGCCGCGCCCGGGTCAGATCGTGGAGGAATCGGACGACGTGGATTTCATCACCGGCCTGCCCGATGACATTACCGATGCGCTGGCGAACGCCCGCGGGTAGAAGCAGTAGATCCACGCCATGCGTGGATGGGCACTTCACCCCATGTACAACCCACCATTGACCGGGTAATCGGCACCGGTCACATACGAGGCTTCATCCGAGGCCAACCAGGCCACCAGGCCGGCCACTTCCTCCGGCCGGCCCAGGCGGCGTACCGGCACCGAGGCGGCCAGCCGGTCCAGCACGTCCGGCGGGAAGCTGCTGATGGCCTGGCTGGCGATGTAGCCGGGCGACAAGGTGTTCACGGTGACCCCGCGCGAAGCGACTTCAGCAGCCAGGGCACGGCTGAAACCGTGCATTGCCGCCTTGGCCGTCGCGTAGTTCACCTGGCCGATCTGGCCCTTGTGGGCGCTGACCGAACCGATGTTGACGATGCGGCCCCAGCCGCGCGTGGCCATGCCATCGACCACCTGCTTGGTCAGGTTGAACAACGCGTTGAGGTTGGAGGCGATCACCGCATTCCAGTCCTCCACCGTCATCTGCCGGAACAGCAGATCACGGCTGCCGCCGGAGTTGTTGACCAGCACGTCTACGTCGCCCACTTCGGCGCGCACCTTGGCGAAGGCCGCCGAGGTGGATGACCAGTCGGTGGCGTTGCCTTCGGAGGCGATGAAGTCGAAACCCTGTTCGCGCTGTTCGCGCAGCCAGTTGGCCTTGCGCGGCGAGTTCGGTGCACAGCCGGCCACCACGGTGTGGCCGGAACGGGCCAGGCTCTGGCAGATGGCAGTGCCGACACTGCCCATGCCGCTGGTGACGTAAGCGATTCGAAGCGTCATTGCAGAAGGCTCCTTGGTGTCCGGATCAGGATGCGAAGGGATACAGGCCGAACAGCAGGCCGCCGGCCATCAGCAGCAGCGAGATGGCCACTGCCCACTTCAGGGTGAACTTCTGGTGGTCGGCGAATTCGACCTTGGCCAGGCCCACCAGCAGGTAGGTGGACGGCACCAGCGGGCTGAGCAGGTGCACCGGCTGCCCGGCCAGCGAAGCGCGGGCCATCTCCACCGGGGTGATGCCGTAGTTGCCGGCCGCCTCGGACAGGATGGGCAGTACGCCGAAGTAGAAGGCGTCGTTGGACATGAAGAACGTGAAGGGCATCGACGCCAGCGCGGTGATCACCGCCAGGTACGGGCCCCACGATTCGGGGATGATCGCCAGGAAGCTGTGCGACATCGCCTCGACCATGCCGGTGTTGTTGAGGATGCCGGTGAAGATGCCGGCGGCGAAGATCAGCGCCACCACCGACAGCACGTTGCCGGCGTGGTTGACCACGCGACGGCGCTGCTCGGCCAGGTTCGGGTAGTTGATGACCAGGGCGATGGCGAAGCCAACCATGAACAGCACCGGCATCGGCAGCACGCCGGCGATCAGCGCGCCCATCAGCGCCAGGGTCAGCACCAGGTTCACCCACAGCAGCTTCGGCCGCTTGATGTCCTCGGCGTCTTCCACCGACGGCAGCGCGTTGTTGTCATCGGACACGCTGCTGTCCATCCAGCTGCCCCCCTGCGGCAGAGTCACCACGCCCAGGCGCCGGCGTTCCTTCAGGCCCAGGTACCAGGCCAGCAGCAGCACGCCCGCACAGGCGATCACCATCGACGGGATGAGCGGCACGAACACATCGGCCGGATCCACGTGCAGCGCGGTAGCCGCACGCGCGGTCGGGCCGCCCCACGGGGTCAGGTTCATCACGCCGCCGGCGAGAATGGTCACGCAGGTCATGTTCAGCGCGTTCATGCCCAGCCGCTGGTACAGCGGCAGCATGGCCGAAACGGTGATCATGTAGGTGGTCGAGCCGTCGCCGTCCAGCGAGATCAGCATCGCCAGCACGGCGGTGCCGAGCACGATCTTCATCGGGTCGCCCTTGACGAAGCGCAGGATGACCCGCACCAGCGGATCGAACAGGCCCGCATCGATCATCACGCCGAAGTAGAGGATGGCGAACATCAGCATCACGCCGGTCGGCGCGATCTTCTTGATGCCTTCCAGCATCATTTCGTCGATGTTGGCGCCGAAGCCACCGATCAGCGCGAAGAGGATGGGGATCGTGATCAGTGCGACCAGCGGCGACAGTCGCTTGCTCATGATCAAGTACATGAACGTAATGACCATGCCAAAGCCGAGGATGCTCAGCATCATCTGCAGACTCCTGGAAAACGGGACGTGGGGGAGTGGAAGGGCGCGGGCCGTGGGGCCCGCAGCAGGTGTCCTAGAAATCGAACTGCAGGCGGCCGGTGACCGCGCGCGTGCGGTCCACCGTCACCCCGGCCAGGCGGTCGCGGTTGCGGCTTTCGATCACGTTGAGCATGAAGCGCAGGTTGTCGCGCAGGTACCAGTTGCCGCCCAAGGTCCAGGCTTCGGTGCTGCCGCGGCGCAGGTCCGGCGCACCATCCAGGTGCTGTGCGCCCCACATCTGGTCATAGCGCAGCGCGACTTCGAAGGCACCGGCCTTGTGGCGGATGTCCTTGACCCGCGCGAAGCGGCCGGTCTTGCGGTCGTAGGCCTTGCTTTCGCCGGTGACGAACCAGCTGAGCATGCCGTAGGCGGCCATCACATCACCCCGCTGGGCGCCGTCGTCGAAGGTGGCACCGCTGAACTCACCCTGCCAGGACAGTGGGCCGCGCACCTGCGCGTATTCCAGCGACCACTTGTTGACGTCGGTATCGCGGCCGGCGGAGAAATCGACCAGGGTCAGGCGGCTTTCGTCGGACAGGTGGCCGGCCGGGCGCGGGCGGATCTTCAGGCCCGGGGTCCCGTTGCTACCGGGGTTGTCGTAGGCCTCGCGGGCCAGCGACAGGCCCAGGTGCAGCACGTCGCCGTCGCTGGGCGCGGGCGCCCAGGTGACGCGGCCACCGGCGGCCCGGCCCTTGACCTGCCAGGCGTCGATGCTTTCCAGGCTGTAGACGCTGGCCGCCCAGGTGAAATCCCCCGGATTGGCCTGCCAGGACGCACCCAGGCGGTACAGCGGCGCCAGCGTGGTGCCGGCGTTGCCGCGCTCCAGGAAGCTGCCGTAGTTGGAGCTGGTGCGGTCATCCAGCGAGAAGTACTGCTTGAACTGGCCCACCGTCAGCTTGCCGGCCTTGCCGAAGCTGCGGCTGAGGTAGACGTCCTTGGCCTCGACCCGGTCGCCGGAAAAGTCGGCTTCCATCTTGTAGTCGACCACGAAGAACTTGCCGGATACGTCCAGCCAGGCGCGGCGGATCTCGGTATCGTCCTTGTTGGGCGTGCCGCGGCCGTCATTGTCGAACGTGGCGAAGTCCAGGTGCAGGCGGCCGCCCACCGTGGCGGTGACCGGCCGGTCGTCTTCAGCGAAGGCCGGCGCGGCCAGCGCAGCCAGGGCCATCATGGCGGCGGGGCGCTGCCAGGCAAACTTCAGTTCCACAAACCCTCCCAGGTGCACGCCAGGCGCGCGGCAATCGTGGGCACCGGATGGTGCGCGGCCGCAGTCTGTGTCGCCGTAGCTGTCATCGTCCTGTCAGCGGTTTGTGCGGTGCAGCGTAAAGCGGGCCCCTGCGCTCGCCGGGCCATGCCCGCCGCACGCCGCCGCGCCGCACGCGGTAGCATTCGCTTCCCCCCGCGTCCCTCCGTTCCCGCCGATGCGCCTGTTGCTGGTCGAAGACAACCCGGACCTGGCCGATGCCATCATCCGCCGCATGCGCCGCAGCGGGCATGCCGTGGACTGGCAGGCCGATGGCCTGGCTGCGGCCAGCGTGCTGCGCTACCAGAGCTTCGATCTGGTGGTGCTGGATATCGGCCTGCCCAAGCTGGATGGCCTGCGCGTGCTGGCCGGCATGCGCGAGCGGGGTGACAGCACGCCGGTGCTGATGCTGACCGCACGCGATGGCATCGAAGACCGCGTGCAGGCGCTGGATGTCGGCGCCGACGACTACCTGGGCAAGCCCTTCGATTTCCGCGAATTCGAGGCACGCTGCCGCGTGCTGCTGCGCCGTGCGCGTGGCAATGCCAGCGAGATCGTGCAGGTCGGCGGCTTCCAGTTCGACAATGCCGCGCACCGCGTGACCCTGGATGGCGAACCGATCGAGCTGCCCAACCGCGAATACCGGCTGCTGGAAATCCTGGTTGGCCGCCTGGGCCAGGTGGTCGGCAAGGACGAGATCGGCAACGGTCTGTTCGGCTTCGATGACGAGGCGGGGCCGAATGCCATCGAGCTCTACATCGGCCGCTTGAGAAAGAAGCTGGCCGGCGCGCCGCTGCGCATCACCACCGTGCGTGGCGTGGGGTACCTGCTGGAAGCCAGCGATGGCAGCAGCGATGGCGATGGCTGAGATGCGTACGGCCAGCGCCGCGCCGGGGTCGCTGCGGCGCACCCTGCTGCTGTACCTGGGCACGCTGCTGGCGGTGTTCGCCGTGGCCCTGCTGTTTGCCGCGCGCGATTACGGCCAGCGCGCCGCCAACCGTTCCTACGACCATCTGCTGGTGTCTTCGGCGCTGTCCATTGCCGATTCGGTGGCCCTGGTCGACGGCCAATGGCAGGTCGACCTGCCGTACGCCGCGCTGGACCTGCTGGCCATGGCGCCGGAAGACCGCGTGTTCTACCGGGTGGCCGACAGCCGCGGCAACCTGATCACCGGCTATGGCGATCTGCCCGCACCGCCGCGCCGGCCCGGCACCCAGCCACAGCTGTTCGATGCGGCCTACAGCGGCGAGACCGTGCGCTTCGTGGTGGTCGGGCGCAGCTTCGCTGCCGCCTCTGCGCAGGGCGAAGTGCAGGTACAGGTGGGACAGACCCGGCGCGCGCGCGAGGCCCTGGCGCAGGACATGGTCAACCGCGCGCTGCTGGCCATCGGTGTGCTGTCCTTGCTGCTGCTGGCCCTGGTGGCCTTCGGCGTGCACCGTGCGTTCCGCCCGCTGGTGCGGGTGGAGCGCGAACTGTCGCGGCGCGAGCCGTCCGATCTGAAACCGCTGGATGCACGCGTACCGCGCGAGATGGACCAGATGGTGGCGGCGCTGAACCGCTTCATGGAGCGGCTGTCCAGCAGCAACGAGACACTGCGTGCGTTCATGGCCGAGGCCGCGCACCAGATGCGCACGCCGCTGGCTGCACTGCGCGCGCAGGCGCAGCTGGCGCTGGACGACGATGATCCGCAGGACATGCGGCGCAGCCTGCAGGCCATCGAGCGCAACGCCACCCATATGAGCCGCCTGCTCAACCAGCTGCTCAGCGATGCCAGCGTGATCCACCGCTCGAACCTGCAGCGGTTCGCAGCCGTGGACCTGGCCGAGACCGTGCACCAGGCCCTGCACGAAGCGCTGCCGCAGGCAGGGCCTGCGCCGCGCGTGCAGCTGGCGATGACCGCCGAACCGGTGCAGGTGCATGGCGATGCGCTGCTGCTGCGCGAGGCGATCAAGAACCTGGTCGACAACGCCCTGAAGTACGGCGGCGACGGCCCGCTGCAGATCGCGCTGACCGTGGACAGCGGGCAGGCGATATTGACCATTGCCGACCATGGCTCGGGCATCGCCGCGGCCGATGCCGGGCGCGTGTTCGAGCGCTTCGCCCGCGGTGAAGGCGCTGCTGCCGGCGGCGCAGGCCTGGGCCTGGCTATCGTCAAGCGCGTGGTCGACAGCCATGGTGGCCACATCGACCTGAGCAACCGCCCGCAGGGCGGCCTGGTCGCCACCATCCGCCTGCCTCGGAGCAGCCCATGATCCGTCTGTTCGCCGCCGCCCTCGCCTTGCTGCTGGCGCTGCCGGCGCTGGCCGCGCCCGGTGATGTGCGCCGCTTCCCCGCGCAGGGCGCAACCACCGCGCAGCTGCGCATCCATGGCTCGACCGACATCGAAGTGTTCGCCGTGGTCATCGCCGATTACCAGCGCCTGCACCCCGGCACCGAAGTGGTGTACGAGGACATCATCACCCAGGACCTGTACGCCCGTTACCTGCACGACCGTGCCGGGCCGGAATCACCGGACCTGCTGATTTCCAGCGGCATGGATCTGCAGACCAAGCTGGTGAACGATGGCCATGCGCTGCCGCACCGTTCGGCGCAGACCGCCGCGCTGCCCGCGTGGGCGCAGTGGCGCAGCGAGGCGTTCGGCATCAGCTACGAACCGGTGGTGATGGTCTACAACACCCGCCGCCTGCCCGCAGCGAAGGCACCGCATACCCGCCGCCAGCTGCTGGACCTGCTGCGCGCCGAGGGCACGCCGCTGCGCGGCAGGGTCGGCACCTACGATATCGAGCGCAGCAGCGTGGGCTACCTGCTGGCCACCCAGGACGCGCAGCGCGGCAGCATCGCCGGTGCGTTGCTGGGCGCGCTGGGCGACAACGCGGTGCTGCGCGAGGAGCGCACCGGTGTACTGCTGGACAAGGTCACCAGCGGCGAACTGTCGCTGGTCTACAACGTGCTGGGCTCGTATGCGCAGGCGCGCATCGATGCCGGCGCGCCGCTGGCCATCATCGAGCCGGAGGACTACACCCTGGTGGTGCTGCGCACGGCGGTGATCCCGCGCACCGGCCCGCACCCGGAAGAGGCGCGACGCTTCCTCGATTACCTGCTGTCACCGCGCGGCCAGCAGGTGCTCTCGCGCGAGGCGCGGCTGATGCCGATCGTCACCGGCAACGCGCGCAGCGACGACGCGCCGGGACGCAGCCGCCGCCCGATCCAGCTGGGCCCGGGCCTGCTGGTGTACCTGGACGCGCTCAAGCGCCGCCAGTTCCTCGATGCCTGGCGCAGCAGCGTGGAGCCGGCCGGGCGCTGAGCCGCCGGCCTGCACGTACAATGGCCCCATGAGCGAATACACCATCCTGATCGCCGATGACCACCCGCTGCTGCGCTCGGCGGTGGTGCAGTCGTTGCGGCAGAGCCTGCCGGTGGCGCAGGTGCGCGAGGTCGCCAGTGCCGATGCCCTGGCCGAGGCGCTGGATGCCCACCCGGATGTGGACCTGGTGCTGCTGGACCTGACCATGCCCGGCGCGCACGGTTTTTCCGCGCTGCTGCACGTGCGCGGCTCGCACCCGGACATTCCGGTGGTTATCCTTTCCTCCAATGACCACCCGCGGGTGATCCGCCGCGCCCAGCAGTTCGGCGCCGCCGGTTTCATCCCCAAATCGGCCCCGGCCGAGACCATCGGCCAGGCGGTGCAGGCGGTGCTCGACGGCAGCCTGTGGTTCCCGGCGATGGCGCCGGAGCGCAGCGAATCCGATGCATTGCTGGCCGCGCGTCTGGCCCAGCTCACTCCGCAGCAGTTCCGCGTGCTGCTGTGCCTGGCCGATGGCCTGCTCAACAAGCAGATCGCCTACGAACTGGGCCTGGCCGAGAACACGGTGAAGGTGCATGTCACCGCGATCCTGAAAAAGCTTGAGTGCCACAGCCGCACCCAGGCCGCGGTGCTGGTGAAGGCACTGGAGCCGGAAGGCGACGCGGGCGGGATCTGACCCGCCTTGTAGAGCCGAGCCCACGCTCGGCTGATTCCTGTCAGGTGCTGATCGAACGCAGGTCGATGCTGGGACGCATGCGTTCGGTCCCATCCCACTCGGCAGGCAGGCCGACGCTGGCGAACGCATCGACAATGGCCTGGCCGATCCGCTCCATGGCGGCGCTGTCGGGCGGGCCCCAGAAACCAATCGCCAGATCACTGGTGCGCCTGGCGCGCTTCATGTCATCGCCGGAATAGAAACAGAAGCCCTTCAGGCCGGCAGCGGTGCCACCGCGTTCAACGAAATGCTCATGGGTGTCTTCGCGGCCGTCGTCCTGGGTATCGCCCTGGGCGTGGGCCGTCACGATGCCAGCGGCCTCCAGAACCGCGAACGCCGCATCGATCCTGCCCCGCGCCAGCTTCCACACAGCAGCGGACATCCTGCGGTCCGGCTTACGCACGATGACCTCGGCAATCGCGTGGCCGGTCAGCTCCGCCAGCAAGGCCTTCACCTGCGGTGACCAGGCGTTTTCCACGATGTGGTTGCCATGTGCGTCGCAGACATTGGGCTGTGCACCGGCATCGACCAGCAGCTGCACCGCCTCGGGACCGTCAGGCGAGAACTCTGCCGCCAGATACAACGCTGTGCGTCCGCCAGCGCCAACGTGCTCCAGCGGGCTGCCGGCATCGATCAGCAGGCGCAGGGTGGCGAGGGCGGTTTCCATGGGGGCGCGATCCAGGCTGGATGCGGCCCTTTCCAGTGCCGTGAACCCAAAGGCATCCA
Organism: Stenotrophomonas maltophilia; assembly: GCF_047782825.1. GTDB lineage: Bacteria > Pseudomonadota > Gammaproteobacteria > Xanthomonadales > Xanthomonadaceae > Stenotrophomonas. Next base: position 4,099,402 of record NZ_CP180589.1, read on the forward strand.
CTGCGTGCACATCCGCGCCCGCAGCGAGAAACGCCGCCGTGGCCTGCGCATCGGCAGCCCACGCAGCGGCAAACAGATCAGCGGGAATTTCCGTCTTCGGGGACTTCGGCATGGTCAGCCGGCCTGGCATGGGTGGGCCGTCGATTGTAGGCAAGGCAGCCGAGCGTGGGCTCGGCTCTACAACGAGCAACGTCAATTGCCGTTACCCCCGGTGCCGCACCAGCAGCTGCGTCATCAGCGCCCGCAGCGCGGGCGGTCGCACCGGCTTGGGCAGGAACCCCCAGCCCTGCTCGGCCGCATGGGCCTTCAGTGCGTCATCGCGCTCGGCGGTCACCAGGATCACCGGCGGCCGTGCCTGCCACAACGTACACAATGCCTCGTACAGATCCGGGCCGTGCCATTGCCCCATGCGCACGTCCAGCAGCAGCAGCTGCGGCACGTTCAGCGCACTGGCGATCTCCAGCGCGCCCTGCGGGCCATCGGCCACTTCCACGTTGCAGCCCCAGCGTTCCAGCAGGGCGCGGGTGGCCGCGCACACGCGCGGGTCATCGTCGATGCTCCACACCCGGCACTGGCGCAGCGGGCTGTCGTCGGACGGTTCGGCGGCCACCACCGGTGCCGGTGCAGGCGCAGCTACATCGTCGGCATGCCCCAGCGCCACGTTCACCGCGAACACGCTGCCCTTGCCCAGGGTGGAACGCAGGCTGATGCGGTGGCCCAGCAGGCGGCCGATGCGCTCGACGATGGCCAGGCCCAGGCCCGCGCCGCGCTCCTGTTCCACACCATCGTTCAAGCGGCGGAATTCCTCGAAGATCTCGCCCTGCAGGCTTTCCGGAATGCCCGGGCCCTGGTCGTGCACTTCGATGCGCAGCTGGTCGCCCACGCGCCGGCAACCGATCAGCACGCGCCCACGCGGGGTATAGCGCAGCGCGTTGGACAGGAAGTTCTGCAGGATGCGGCGCAGCAGCGCCTCATCGCTGACCACCACCGCGCGGGTGTCGACCCAGTGCAGCTGCAGGCCACGGCTCTGCGCGGCGATGCCGAATTCGCGGGCCAGGGTTTCCAGCAGCGGCGACAGCGCGAAGGCACGCACGCGGGTCTGCAGCGAGCCTGATTCCAGGCGGGAGATATCCAGCAGGCTGTTGAGGATGGCGTCCTGCGCGGCCAGCGCGGCATCGACGTGCTCGCTCAGTTCGCGCGCTTCTCCGCTCAGCCGCGCGCGCAGCACCGACACGAACATGCGCGCGGCATTGAGCGGCTGCAGCAGGTCGTGCACGGCGGAGGCAACGAAGCGGGTCTTGTAGCGGTTGGCCTGCACGGCCTCGCGGCGGGCTTCGTCCAGGTCATGGGTACGTTCGGCCACGCGGTGTTCCAGTGCGTCGGCCAGCGAACGCAGCTCGCGCGCCGCGTTCTTGTAGCTGGTGATGTCCGCATAGCTGGTGACAAAGCCGCCGTCGGGCAGGGGGTTGCCGCGGATCTCCAGCACCGTGCCGTCATCCTTCTCGCTTTCGCGCATGTGCGGGCGGCCGCTGCGCAGATGGTTCAGGCGGCGCTCGATGGCCTCGTCGATGGGGCCCGGCCCGAGCAGGCCGCGGCGGGCGTTGAAGCGGAACAGTTCCTCGATGGGGCGGCCGACCCTCACCAGCCCCTGCGGGAAGCGGAACAGTTCGATATAGCGCGAATTCCACGCCACCAGCCGTTGTTCCTTGTCGATGATCACCACGCCCTGCGGCAGATGCTCCAGGCTGCGGCTGAGGCCGCTGTCGGCATCGGTGGCGGCCTGCAGCAGGCCGTCCTGCGCGGTGCGCAGTTCCTGCGCGTGCTGCTTGAGCAGGGTTTCCAGCTCGCTGCGGCTGCGCTGACGGTGGCGTGACAGGCGGCGGCGTTGCTGCACGAACAGCACCAGGAAGCCCAGCGCCAGCCACACCGCGCCCCCGGCCATGGCCGCGGCACGCCCCGCGCTGGAAGCGCCGCTGGCGTCGTGCAGCAGGTGCAGGCTCCAGTGTTCATCGGGCAGCGGCAAGCTCTGCCACAGCATCGCCTGCGGCAGCGCCGGATCGAGCAGGCGCACCATGCGCCCGCCATCGGCCAGCACGTCTTCGGTTCGCACGCGCAGCGGCTGCAGCGAACGATCCGCGTACTGGCGGGCATCGAGCATTTCCCGGCGTTCATCGGCGCCAAGCGGGCGCAGCAGGCGGTAGCGCCAGGCATCGCGGTTGGCCAGGAACACCACGTCGTGGTTGTCGCTGGCCAGCACCACATCAGGGCTGCTCAGCCATTCCTGTTCCAGCGCGGACAGTTCGATCTTGATCACGATCACGCCGATGCGCTGGCCACTGCCATCGACGATCGCTTCGGACATGAAGTAGCCCGGCACGCCGGTGGTCATGCCGATGCCGTAGAAGCGGCCGCGGCCGTGCGCCAGCGCCTGCTGGTAGTACGGCCGGTAGCTGTAGTCCTCGCCCACATTGGTGGTGGGCTGGTCGAAATTGCTGGCCGCCACGGCCACGCCATCGCGGCCGACCAGGGTCAGGGTAGAGGTGCGGGTGACCTGGTTGGCACGCTGCAGCTTGAGGTTCAGGCGCTGCCGTTCGGCAGGCGCCAGCGGTGCACACAGGGCCTGCAGCAGGTCGGGGTCCAGCGCCATCACCTGCGGCAGCGTGCCGAAGCGGTCGATGCGCTGTTGCAGGCCCTGGCCATACAGCTGCAGCTGGCGCTGCACCTGGTTGCTTTCGGCGGCCAGGGCACGCCGCCATGCGTAGTGGCCGGCGGCGACCGCGCACAGCACGGTACCGCCGACCATCACCAGGATGGTCAGCAACAGCATGCGGTGGCGGCTGAGCCAGTACATGGCGGCAGTCTACGCAGGGCCGGCGGGCGTGGTGTACACGCCCGCCGGGTTCTGACACGTGGAAGGGATCAGAAGTGCATCTGCGCGCGCAGTTCGAAGATTTCCGGGGTGCTGTGCACGCCACGGCGGCTGGCATCGACCTTCACGTAGTTCGCCTGGAACTTGAAGTGGCTGGTCAGGTACCAGTTGGCGCCCACGGTCAGGTCGTGCTGGCGGCCACCGAGGATGCTGCCATCGTCCAGGTCCAGGCGGCTGTAGCGGGCCAGCAGCTCGACCGCGCCATAGTTGTGGGCGGGCTTGATATTGGCCACGGCGCCGGCGTTGTACGGGCGCGATTCGCCGGTCAGCACCCAGCTGGCCATGGCGTACTGGCCGTTGCCGGTGTAGTCGGGCAGGCCCTTGCGGGTGACGGTGGCCTGCAGGGCTTCGGCCTGCAGCGAGAACGGGCCACGGATCCAGATGCCTTCCAGGCCGGTGCGGCGGATCTGGTCGGCGGTGACCAGCGCGCCCGAATCCACCAGGCGGATGTCGGTCAGGCCGGCTTCCGGGCGCGCGCGCAGGCGCGCGCTGGCTTCGTGGTGCACGTCGCGGCCATCGTGGTAACCGCGCGGGTTCTCCTGCGAATAGGCCAGGCCCAGGTGGACCACGTCGCCCGGTGCCTTGATGGGGGTCCACACCGCGCGCACGGCCTGGGTGGTGCCCGGGTTGTCACCCTGCAGGTCCTTGCCGCCGTAGGCGCCGGCCTGCAGCAGGTACTGCGGGCGCTCCAGCACCCACTCCACGCCGGTGCGGCGGCCTGCGTAGAAGGCCTGCACGGGCAGGGCGGTTTCCAGGAAGCTGCCGGCGCGCGAAGAGGTGTTCGCGTCCAGGCCGACCGGGGTCTTCATGTAGCCGAAGCGGAAGCGGCCCACGTCACGGCCGAAGAACGCCTTGCTCTCGAAACGCACGAACACGTCCAGCCAGGTATCGGCCTGGAAATCGTAGTAGACCATCGCGTCGTACACGCCCTTCTTCTTCAGGGTCGCGCCGAATTCCTTGCGGCGCACCGCGTCATCGTCTTCGATGCCGCTGCCGGAGGAGAAGTCGTTGTAGTCGTAGGCGATGTTGGCGGTGGCAGCCAGTTCGGTGCCGTCGCCGAAGGCGTACTTGGTGGGCCAGTTGTCGAAATCGGCGGCGGATGCAAAGGCGGGCAGGGCGGCCAGCGACAGGGCCAGCAGGGACGGAATCGGGCGCATGGTGGTGCGGCTCTCTCTCTCGGAATGCGTGTGGACAGGACAACAACGGCCGCAATGGCCGGAACTTTCGCAGCGGTTCGCCCGACGGTTCAGGAAGGGCTGCCGGCCATCCCCGGGATGGGCAGCGCGGCGCCAGTGTAGGCACCCCTGCCACCTGAACCGGGGGGCTAGTACCAATAGGTTATCTGCGCCGGCGTGCCCTGCGCGTACAAAGGCGTCCATTGGTCGCACCACCCTGCACGCCGTGCCCGGCCTGCGGCCAGTTCCACGGAGACGGTCCCCGCCCAGCCGGGACCGTTCGCGCCAGAACTCTCCCCTTCCGGAGTCCGCCATGCACATCCCGACCACCGCACCGGTGCCCAGCAAGCCGTTGCCGATCTACCGCCAGCTGTATTTCCAGGTGATCGTGGCGATCATCCTGGGCGCCATCCTCGGCCACTACGAGCCGCTGATCGGCGAGAAGATGAAGCCGCTGGGCGATGCCTTCATCAACCTGGTGAAGATGATCATCGCGCCGGTCATCTTCCTGACCATCGTCACCGGCATCGCCGGCATGACCCATCTGCGCACGGTGGGCCGGGTCTTCGTCAAGGCGATGGCCTACTTCCTGTTCTTCTCCACCCTCGCCCTGATCGTGGGCATGATCGTGGCGCACGTGGTGCAGCCCGGCGCGGGCATGAACATCAACCCGGCCGAGCTGGACCAGACCGCAGTCCACAGCTACGTGGAAAAGTCGCACGACCTGACCCTGGTCGGCTTCCTGATGGATGTCATTCCGAAGACCCTGATCAGTGCCTTCGTCGATGGCAACATCCTGCAGGTGCTGTTCGTGGCGGTGCTGTTCGGCATCGCGCTGGCCTCGGTGGGTGAGAAGGGCAAGCCGATCCAGAACTTCCTGGAAGCGCTGGTCGCCCCGGTGTTCAAGCTGGTGCACATCCTGATGAAGGCCGCCCCGATCGGTGCCTTCGGTGCCATCGCCTTCACCATCGGCAAGTACGGCGTCGGCTCGCTGATCAACCTGGCCTGGCTGGTGGGTTCGTTCTACATCACCGCCTTCCTGTTCGTGGCGGTCATCCTGGGCGTGGTCTGCCGCCTGTGCGGCTTCTCGGTGTTCAAGCTGGCCCGCTACCTGAAGGCCGAACTGCTGCTGGTGCTGGGCACCTCGTCCTCCGAATCGGCCCTGCCGTCGCTGATGGAAAAGATGGAACGCGCTGGCTGCAGCAAGTCGGTGGTCGGCCTGGTGGTCCCTACCGGCTACTCGTTCAACCTGGACGGCACCAACATCTACATGACCCTGGCCGCGCTGTTTATCGCCCAGGCCACCAACACCGAACTGACCCTGGGCCACCAGATCGCCCTGCTGCTGGTCGCCATGCTCAGCTCCAAGGGCGCAGCCGGCGTCACCGGTGCCGGCTTCATCACCCTGGCCGCCACCCTGGCCGTGGTGCCGGAAGTGCCGGTGGCCGGTATGGCGCTGATCCTGGGCGTGGACCGTTTCATGAGCGAATGCCGCTCGCTGACCAACTTCATCGGCAATGCCGTGGCCACCGTGGTCGTCTCCCGCTGGGAAGGCGCGCTGGACCGCGACCGCCTGAAGCTGGCCCTGGACGGCCGCGAGAGCGAGCTGCCGCCGGCGGTGGATGCGGTGCCGGAGGCACTGCCCGCCAAGGGCTGATCCAGGTGTGTGGTACTGCGGGGCCGGTCACGTGAGTGGTACGGCCCCGCAGCGTTTCACGGCGTCCCATGGCTGTCATGGGCATCGCCGAAGCTGGTGTCCTGGCGCTGTCGCATACGGTACGGAATTGTGCGGTCGCAGCATGGCTGCGACAGGATAGCGACAGGTCCGCACGCTCCAACGGGGGTATCATCCCCTGTCCCTCTTGCCCATTCATGTATCCCACGTCGATGTCCAACGAAGATTTCAAACAGGCCGCCCTCGATTACCACCGGATGTCTCCCCCGGGCAAGATCAAGGTCTCCGCAACCAAGCCCATGCTGACCCAGCGCGACCTGTCGCTGGCGTATTCGCCGGGCGTTGCATACGCCTGTGAAGCGATCAAGGCGGACCCGCAGCAGGCCAGTGAACTGACCGCGCGCGGCAACCTGGTGGCGGTCATCTCCAACGGCACCGCGGTGCTGGGCCTGGGCAACATCGGTGCGCTGGCCGGCAAGCCGGTGATGGAAGGCAAGGGCGTGCTGTTCCAGAAGTTCGCCGGCATCGATGTGTTCGACATCGAAGTGGACGAAACCGACCCGGACAAGCTGGTCGACATCATCGCCTCGCTGGAGCCGACCTTCGGCGGCATCAACCTGGAAGACATCAAGGCCCCGGAATGCTTCGTGGTCGAGCGCAAGCTGCGCGAGCGCATGAAGATCCCGGTGTTCCATGACGACCAGCACGGCACGGCGATCATCGTCGGCGCCGCGGTGCTCAACGCCATGGCCATCACCGGCAAGAAGATCGAAGAAGTGAAGCTGGCGACCACGGGCATGGGCGCGGCCGGCATTTCCTGCGTGAACATGCTGGTGCAGCTGGGCCTGAAGCCGGAAAACATCCTGGCCTTCGACCGTGAGGGTGTGATCCACACCGGCCGTACCGATCTGGACCCGGAAAAGCAGCGCTATGCGCGCGACACCGACAAGCGCACCCTGGCCGAGATCGTCGATGGCGCGGATATCTTCCTGGGCCTGTCGGCCCCGGGCATCCTGACCGCCGACATGGTCAAGACCATGGCGCCGGACCCGGTGATCTTCGCCCTGGCCAACCCGACCCCGGAAATCATGCCGGAACTGGCGCGCGCCGCCCGTCCGGACGCGATCATCGGCACCGGCCGTTCGGACTACCCGAACCAGGTCAACAACGTGCTGTGCTTCCCGTACCTGTTCCGCGGCGCGCTGGACGTGGGCGCCACCGCGATCAACGAGGAAATGAAGATCGCCTGCGTGCGCGCCATCGCCGCGCTGGCCCGCCGTGCGGCCACCGACATGGGTTCGGCCTATGGCGGCGACACCCCCAGCTTCGGCCGTGAATACCTGATCCCGCGCCCGTTCGACCGCCGCCTGCTGGTGGAGCTGTCCGCCGCCGTGGCCCAGGCCGCGATGGATTCGGGCGTGGCCGCCCGCCCGATCGCCGACATGGGCGCCTACCGCGACAAGCTGGCCCAGTTCGTCTACCGCACCAGCCTGATGATGAAGCCGGTCTACGACCGCGCGCGCAGCGACAAGCAGCGTGTGGTCTACGCCGAAGGCGAAGAAGAAGTGGTGCTGCAGGCGGTGCAGAACGTGGTCGACGACGGCCTGGCGCACCCGATCCTGATCGGCCGCCCGGAAGTGATCGAAGCACGCATCGAGCGCCTGGGCCTGCGCCTGAAGATCGGCGAGAACATTGAAGTCACCAACATCAATGACGACCCGCGCTTCAACGAATACTGGCAGTACTACCACGGCCTGACCGGCCGCCGCGGCGTGACCGTGGCCGCGGCGAAGAACCTGATGCGTTCACGCCCGACCCTGATCGCAGCGGTGATGGTCGCCCGTGGCGAAGCCGATGCGATGCTGACCGGCATCGTCGGCCGCTTCCACAAGAAGCTGGGTTACGTGCGCAGCGTGCTGCCGCTGGAACCGAAGGTCACCTCCACTTCGGCCATGACCGGCGTGATCAACCAGCAGGGCGTGTTCTTCTTCGTGGACACCCACGTGCAGGAAGACCCGACCGCCGAGCAGCTGTGCGAAGCGACCCTGCAGGCGGCTTACCGCATGAAGCTGTTCGGCATCGAGCCGAAGGTGGCGCTGCTGTCGCACTCCAACTTCGGCAGCCACGATTCCAAGGATGCGCTGAAGATGCGCCAGGTGCGCGAGCTGCTGCTCAAGCGCAACCCGCGTCTGAACGTGGACGGCGAAATGCAGGGCGACACCGCGTGGGACGAAGCGCTGCGCCAGAAGCTGCTGCCGGGCTCGACCCTGCAGGGCCGTGCCAACCTGTTCGTGCTGCCGAACCTGGAAGCGGCCAACATCGCCTACAACCTGGTGCGCGTGTTCACCGATGGCGTGGCGATCGGTCCGATCCTGATGGGCGTGAACAAGCCGGTGCACATCCTGACCACCAGCGCGACCTCGCGCCGGATCCTGAACATGACCGCGATCGCGGCGGTCGATTCGCAGATCCGCAAGCAGCTGGAAGCGGAAAAGAAGGCGTAAGCCTTCGTTCCAGCGACAGCTGCAGAAACGCGCCCTACCGGGCGCGTTTCTGTTTCCGCGCAGCGGAAACCGGATCGGGTAGCGCCGGGCCATGCCCGGCGAGCGCGCAGCGCGGCGAATCAGCGCTTGCCGCGCCGTGCCGGTGCCGGTGGCGGCGCGTCCGAGCGCGGCTTGGCGTACTGCGTCCACAGCGCCGGCAGGGCTTTGCCGGTGTGCTTCTGCCACACCGCCGGCGTGTACTGGCCCGCTCGCAACGCTTTGTCCAGCGCCAGCACCAGGCCAGGGTGTTCGCCCTCGGCCCACTTCAGGAAGGCGCCGGTCACCCGGTAGCCGCTTTCCACGGTCTGGCCCTTGCCCACCCTTTCCGGCAACGCCCAGCCAGCAGCGGTATTGCTCATGCCGTAGCGGTCGCGCGCGTAATCGGCAATGCCTTCCACAAGCCAGCCCGGCACGCGCTTGTCGCCGTAGCTGGGGTAGCCCTGCACGATGTGCATCGCCTCGTGGGTCACCAGGTCGATGTCATCGGGATGCTGCCGCAGCCAGCCCGGATTGATGGTGATGGTGCTGGCCTTGTCCTTGTCGCCTACATAGGCCACGCCGTTGTACGCCGGATCGATCACGATGCGCACTTCGGCCGGCGCAGCCGGATGGAAATCCGCCCGTTCGCGCAGGTAGGCGAAGTAGAACGTGTCGATGATGCGCTTGCGCACCGGCGCGGCCAGGGCGCCGCTGGCGTCCTGGTAATACAGGGTCACGCCGTCGCGGCTGACCTGGCCATCGAAGGCCTGGGTCTGGGGCTGGGCCTGCGCAAGGCTGGGCAGGGCGAGGGCGGCAAGGGTAAGGGTCAACAGGCGGATGCGCATGACGTCATTGTAGAGTGGAGGGCGCCAACAGTTCGATCTCTGCCAGCTGCAGGCGCCCCGGCGCAGCCAGGCGCAGACGGTACTCGGCATGGCGTGAGGGCGAGGCGATACGGAACGGGCGGGTCTGCCGTGCCGAGGTGAAGTCCTCGCCGCGGCGCTGGTCCAGTGTGATCCAGCGGCCATTGCCGCTGCGCGCTTCCAGCGTCCACTCGGCGCCGCGAATGGCGCCTTCCCCGCTGGTCAGCGTGTACATCGTCGGCGCACCGTCAGACACTGCGGTCAGCGCGATGGTCGCGCCACCGCCCAGCGGCACGGCCGTACCGGCATCGTCGTCGACCAGTGCCGGCAGCACGCGGCCATCGGCCAGGGTCGCCTTCGCGCCACTGCCCAGCAGGTCGTGCAGCATCTGCGGGCGCTGGCCCGGGGCGGTCAGCGAACGCGGCACATCGTCGGCACCGCTGCCCCAGCGCGACGGCTGCGGGCCCATCTCGAAGTCCAGCGTCGCGCCCTTGGCGATCAGCTCGTGCGGCACCCAGGTCTTCGTCCACGGCTTGCCGTTGATCTTCAGCGACTGCACGTAGACGTTCTGCGCCGAGTTGTTGGCGGCGTTGACGGTCAGCACCGCGCCGCCCTGCAGTTCCACCCGCGCATGCTCGAATGCCGGCGAGCCGATCACATACTCCGGCGCACCCATGCGCAGTGGGTACAGGCCCAGCGAGGCCAGCACGTACCACGCCGAGGTCTCGCCATTGTCCTCATCGCCCGGGTAGCCCTGGCCGATCTCGCTGCCGACATACAGCCGCGACAGGATCTCGCGCACATGCTGCTGGGTCTTCCACGGCTGCCCGGCGTACAGGTACATCCACGGAATGTGGTGTGCCGGCTGGTTGCTGTGCGCGTACATGCCCATGCGCACATCACGCGCTTCGGTCATTTCATGGATGGTGCCGCCGTAGGAGCCGGCCAATGCGGGATCAGCGGTTTCCGGGGTGGAGAAGAAGGCGTCCAGCTTGGCCGCCAGCTTGTCGCGGCCACCGTACAGCGCCGCCAGGCCCTCGCCGTCGTGCGCGGCGGTGAACGCGAACGTCCAGCCGTTGGATTCGGTGTAGTCGTGGCCCCATACGCGCGGATCGTAGGCCTTGGCATCCACGCGCCAGCTGCCATCGGCCTTGCGGCCCTGGAAGAAGCCGGCGGCCGGGTCGAACAGGGTCGAGTAGCCGGCCGCGCGGTAGCGGAAGTAGTCCGCTTCGGTGCTGTAGCGCTCGCGTTCGGCGGCGCTGGTCGCGCGCTTGGCCAGGGCCTCGGCCATGTTGGCGATGCCGAAGTCGTTCAACGCGCCTTCCATCGTCCATGACATGCCCTCATGCACATCGGCGCTGGCATAGCCGCGGAAGGTCGAGCGGTCCATGCCCTTGCGGCCGACATGGCGGTCCGGCGGCACCACGGTGGCGTTCTTCAGCGCGGCGGCATAGGCCTCGGCCGGGTCGAAGCCACCGATGCCCTTCAGCCACGCATCGGCGAAGGCGACGTCCGAGCTGGTGCCGACCATCAGGTCCGCATAGCCCGGCGACGACCAGCGTGCGATCCAGCCGCCGGCGCGGTACTGCTCGATGAAGCCCTGCACCAGCTTGCCGGCATCGTCCGGGGTGAACAGCGCATACGCCGGCCACGTGGTGCGGAAGGTGTCCCAGAAGCCGTTGTTGACGTACACCTGGCCATCGCGCACCGGTGCGAAGCTGCGGCTGGCGCTGCCATCGGTGTTGTTGTCCTCGGCACTGGCCTGGCTGGCGTAGCGCCAATCGGGTGCCGCAGCCGTGCCGGCATTCTCATGGCCGGAATTGGGGTACAGGTACAGACGGTAGAGGTTGGAATACAGCGTGGTCTTGGCATCGTCGCTGGCATTGCCGATGTCGAAGCGGTCCAGGCGTGCATCCCAGGCGTCCTGTGCGCGGCCGGCCACGCTGTCCAGCGTGTCGGCGGCGGCGATTTCCAGATCCAGATTGTGCCGCGCCTGCTCGACCGAGATCAGCGAGGTGGCGATGCGCATGGTCACCTGGCGGTCGCTGCCGGGGTCGAACTTGATGTAGCCGGTGGGGCGGCCGGTATCGATGCGGCCGCTGCTGCGCCATGGCTTGTCGAAGCTGGCGACCACATACATGCGGGTGGCACCGTTGGACAGGCCGCTGCGGGTGTCGGTGTAGCCGGCCAGGGTCTGCGTGGCTGCATCCAGGGTCAGCCCGCCGCGTGCATCGACATTGTCGAACAGCAGGTTGGCATCGCCGTTTTCAGGGAAGCTGAAGTGGAACAGGGCGGCATGATCGGTCGGCGCGATGGAGGCCGCGATGCCGTTGTCGAAGCGCACGTCATAGCGGTACGGGCGCGCGCTTTCGTGGGTGCGGTTGAAGGACAGCGCACGTTTGCCACGGTCGGCCTCGGGCACGCCACGGGTGGCCGACGGCATCACCTGGAAGGTCTGGCGGTCGCCCATCCACGGGCTGGGCTGGTGGCTCAGGGCCAGCGCCTGCAGCTGCGGGCGGTTCTGCGCGTTGTTCTGCTCGCTCCAGCGGTAGAGCCAGTTCAGCGCACCGGCATCGGTCACCGGGGTCCAGAAGTTGAAACCGTGCGGCACCGCAGTGGCCGGGAAATTGTTGCCACGCGAGAACGTGCCGTTGGCCTGGGTGCCACGGGTGGTCAGCACCCAGTCCGATACCCGCTGCGGCACCGTGCGCGGCTGCGCATCCAGGCGCACATCGTCGATCCAGCCCGACACCGGCGCGCCCTCGGCGCTGGCCACGTCCAGTTCGATCGCCACCACGCGGCGGCCACGCAATGCCGGCACATCGCCCAGGCGCACGGCCTTGCGTGCCCACTGCTGCGGGTACAGCGTCTTCGAATCACCCTGCGCGCGCGCGCCCAGGGCGATGCCGTGCTGGTCGCGCGCGGCGCTGGCCGAGACACGGCTGCCATCGTCCAGGCGCAGGTCCAGCGACACATAGGTGGAGGCCACGGTGTCCTTGCCGACGATCTCCGGCAGCACCAGCCAGGACAGCGTGGTATCGGCGTCGATGGCGATGTCGGTGCTGAACAGCTCACGCCGTGCCTGGCCGCCGCCGGCCTGGTAGCGCAGGGCATGCAGGCCGCTGTAGCCGGCGTTGCGCTTGGCCGCATAGGGCGCGTCCGGGCCGTTGCCGATCTGCACCTGCAGCGCGCTGCTGGCCGAGGCCGGTGCCGGTTCGCCGCGCTCGAAGGACGTCTGCAGCCCCTGCGCCACGGCCGGCAGGGCAGGGGTGGTACAGGCAAGGGCCAGGGCGAGTGGAAGCAGGGCGCGGCGCGGATCGGTCAGGGTCATGCTGGGTCTCCCGGTAGGGCAGGCGGCAGGCAGAACCCGCATCGGCACGCGCCACGGACAGCATCGCGCCCGCCGCCCGAGGGCGGTGGGTAGGGGCGATGCCGGTCCGGTGGGGGTCGGGCCATGCGATCGGGTCGGGGTCGGAATCGTCCTGATCCTGCCTCAGCCCATTGGCCCCTGACAAGTGCAATTAGTTCGATCCAAACCCGGCAAAACCGTTTCATTTCAAATTATTGACAGGTTCCCTTGGATCGATTTAAAAGTGAGCCCGCTCACCCCCTGTACCGGAATGCCCCGCATGTCCTGATCCGGACCGGCCCCGCCGCCGTCCCGCTGCTGCCCGCCACTGCCGTCCATCCACGACCTTCCCGTCCGCCCCCCACCGGCAGGACCGTCATCCGCCTCTGGAGAGAGCTTGATGAAACCCCGGTTGTTGTCGTTGTTGATGTCGTCGTTGCTGTTGTCGCCGCTTGCCGTACAGGCCCAGTCTCCCCCGCAGGGAGAGGGCACCGATCCGCCGCGCACACGCGACCTGGATGCGGTGAAGGTCACCGGTTCGCTCATTCCGCGCGCACAGGTGGAAGGGCCTTCGCCGGTCACCACCATCACCGCCGAACAGATCCAGGCACAGGGCTTCACCACCGTGTTCGACGCGCTGCGCTCGCTGCCGGTATCCAACGGATCGGTGCAGGATTCGCAGGGCACCGGCTTCTACACGCCGGGCGCGAAGACCATCAGCCTGTTCGGCTTGGACCCCAGCTATACGCTCACCCTCATCAACGGGCGGCCGATCAACAGTTACCCGTTGGCCTACAACGGCAACACCAGCATCGCAGATATCGCCAACATCCCGCTGGGCATGGTCGAGCGCATCGACGTGCTTACCGGTGGCCAGTCGTCGGTGTATGGCTCCTCGGCCGTGGCCGGGGTGGTCAACATCGTGCTGAAGGACCGCGTGGAAGGCACACATCTGCGTTACCGCGTGGGCGGCTACAGCCAGGGCGGCGGCTCCAGCCAGCGCTTCAGCGCCAGCAGCGGACAGACCTTCGGCAACCTGGATATCAGCTACGGCCTGGAATACACCAACCAGAAGGCGATCTACGCCTTCGACCGCAGCCGCATCGACAGTGTCAACGACAACCCCACCGGTCCACAGGATCCCTCGCGCAGCTTCCTGCGCATGCGCCAGGGGCCCAACGCCTACATCGACCCGGGTGCGGCCACCTGCGCGGGCCTGTCGAACCTGTTCGGCGGCAGCACGGTGTATGCGCACCGTGACATCACCGGTGGCGGCTACTACTGCGGCAGCCCCGACAACGTGGGCACCGCATCGCTGTACAACGCCAGCCAGGACGTCAACGCCACCCTGTTCCTGCGTTACCACCTGACCCCGGACACCGAGCTGTACTCGGACGTCCTGTTCGGCTTCAGCCGGCCCACCTACAGCGGCGGCAGCCCGTTCTGGAACAAGACCTTCTACAACCAGACCAGCGGCCAGTACGAACAGTGGCAGCGCATCTATGCGCCGGAGGAAGTGGGCCTGGATGCCAAGGACCAGCGCGTCTACACCCGCTCGCTGAACGTCACCGCCGGTGTGCGCGGCGTGCTGGCGGGCTTCGACTACGATGTGTACGTCAACCGTTCCAGCACCGATGTCACCCGCAAATCCACCGATTTCCTGGCCAGGAACGGCGTGGATGACTACTACCTGGGGCCGCTGCTGGGCACGCGCGATGGCTATGACGTCTACGCGCCCGATCTCTCGCGGCTGTACCAGCCGATCACCCGCGACCAGTACGACAGCTTCAGCGGCCTCAACCGCGCGGCGTCCAGCGCGTCGCGCACGGCGGTGACCGCGCTGCTGACGGATCGTTCGCTGTTCACGCTGCCCGCCGGCGATGTCGGCTTCGCGCTGATCGCGCAGGGCCAGCGCGAGAAGTTCTTCAACCAGTCCGCCGATCCCAATGCGGGCGTGCTGTTCCGCGGACAGACCGCCGGCACGTCGGCGCTGGGCCAGCGTGATCTGTATGCGCTGGGCGCCGAGCTGCAGGTGCCGATCGTCGATACGTTCAGCGCCAACCTGTCCGGCCGCTACGACAAGTACGCACTGCAGGGCGGTGGCGGCAATGGCAAGGCCACCTGGAAGCTGGGCCTGGAATACCGGCCGGTCGAGTCGCTGCTGCTGCGCGGCAGCTACGCCACCGCGTTCCGCTCGCCGGACATGTTCTACCTGTTCTCGCGCGAAAGCAGCGGCTACACCACCAACACCGATCTCTACCAATGCCGCCAGGCCGGCTACACCTCCGACAACTTCGATGACTGCGACAAATCCGGCCTGCAGGTGCTGTCATCCAGCACCGGCAACCGCGACCTGAAGGACATCACGGCGCGCACGTTCACCTATGGCGTGGTGTGGTCGGCGCTGGACAACGCGCTGTCGGTGTCGGTGGACTACAACTCGGTGGTGATCGAGAACGAAGTCCGCATCCTCGGTACCGACAGCATCCTCGACACCGAGGCCAACTGCCGGCTGGGCGTATCGGAAAACGGACAGACCCGCTTCGACATCACCTCGCCCACCTGCCAGCAGGTGCTGGGCCAGGTGCAGCGCAAGCCGGGCACCGATCCGCTCAACCCCAACGGCGTGGACAAGGTGTTCTCCTACCCGATCAACGTGGCCAGCCAGCGCCAGACCGGCGTGCAGGCCGCGCTGGACTATCGCTGGGGCACGCAGGCGGCGGGTGACTTCGCGGTCAACGCCGGCTACTACCGGCCGCTCAAGCACACCACCCAGGACAAGGAGGGCGACCCGGTCTACGACCAGCTGTGCTGCGGCAATTCCAACGAACTGCAGTACCGCGCCACCCTGGGCGTGAACTGGAAGCGCGGGCCGTTCACCGCCAGCGCCTTCGGCGTACGCAACGCGCCCACCTGGGACAGCGTTGGCGAGCAGCGCAACATCGGCCCGTGGACCACCTGGAACGCCACGGTCGGCTACCGCATCAACGACCTGGCCAGCCTGCTGCTGACCGTGAACAACCTGACCGACGAGATGCCGCCGATCGACCGCAGCAACGGCAACTGGCCGTACTACGACCAGGGCATCTACAACGCCTACGGCCGTTCGGCCTTCCTGGAACTGTCGCTGGACTTCCAGTAGGCCGCCCCGGCCCCGGATGCCGCCCACTGGCGCACATCCGGGGCCCCCAGCGGAGCAGCAGGGGCGGGCGGCTGGCCGCCCCAGGTGCTAGAATCGCAGGCCTCGCAATCCGTTCATCGACATCCGCCATGAGCCATACCGCCACCGCGCCCGCCAACGCCGAAAAGCGCTACACCGTGCACCGCAGCGACCTGCCGCTGAGCTGCCCGACCCCGGAAATGGCGCTGTGGAACTCGCATCCGCGCGTGTACCTGCCGATCGAGGACGAGGCCAACGGCGAAGCGCAGTGCCCGTACTGCGGTTCGGTGTTCGTGCTGGCCGACTAAGCGGCCGCCCCCTCGATGCGCCGGTTGACCGTGGTGCAGTTGCTGCCGGCGCTGCACTCCGGCGGTGTCGAGCGTTCCACCCTTGAAATCGCCGCTGCCCTGGTGGCAGCCGGCCATCGCGCCCTGGTGGTTTCCGCCGGTGGCCGCCTGGTGCAGCCACTGCTGGACAGTGGTGCCGAGCACCTGACCCTTGATATCGGCCGCAAATCGCTGCTGACCCTGCGCCACATGCCCACCCTGCGGCGGCTGTTCGCCGAGGTGGGTGCGGACATCGTGCACGCCCGTTCGCGCTTGCCGGCGTGGCTGGGCCTGTATGCGATCCGCGCGATGCCCGCCGCGCAGCGCCCGCACTGGGTGACCACGGTGCACGGCCTGAATTCGCCCAGCCGCTACAGCGCGGTGATGACCAGCGGCGAACGCGTGATCTGCGTGTCCACGACCGTGCACGACTACGTCCGCCAGCATTACCCGACGGTGCCCGAACAGGCCCTGCAGGTGATCCCGCGCGGCGTGGATGTGACCCAGTTCCCGCGCGTGGCCCGCGCCGACCGCAGGCCGCGGCTGGCGCTGGCTGCCGACTACCCGTGGCTGGCCGACGTGGACGGGCCGCTGCTGCTGCTGCCCGGCCGCGGCACCCGCCTGAAAGGCCACGCGCACGCGCTGCAGCTGCTGGCCCACGTGCGCTCGGCCGGCGTGCCGGCGCAGCTGTGGATGCTGGGCACCGACGAGCCCGGACGTGAAGCCTATGTGGCCGACCTGCGCCGGCAGGCCGCCGCGCTGGGTGTGGCCGAGGCCGTACAGATCAGCACCCCCACTGCGCGCATCGCCCAGGCCTATGCGGCCAGCGATCTGGTGCTGCAGCTGTCGGACAAGCCCGAAGCCTTCGGCCGCACCGTGGTCGAGGCGCTGTCGGTCGGCCGCCCGGTGCTGGGCTGGAACCACGGCGGCGTGGGCGAGCTGCTGCAGCAGCTGCAGCCCGCAGGTGCGGTGCCGCTGGGCGATGCACGCGCGCTGGGTGAACGCGCGCTGGCCCTGCTGGCGCAGCCGCCGTCCTTGCCGACCCGTATCCCGTTTACCCTGCGGGCCATGCAGCGCGACACCCTCCGCCTCTATGCCGACCTTGCCGGCTGACGCCGCGCCCATCGCGGGCGACGACCGCGCCGGGCGCTGGGCACCGTGGTGGGTGCTGGCCTACGTGGCGCTGTGGCCGCTGCCTGGCATCGCCGAAACCGTGCTCGGCCTGGGCGCCGTGTACGCCGCGGTGCGCATGGTCATGCGCCGCCTGCAGCATCGCCCGCACCTGCTCAGTCCGGCCGCGTGGGCGCT
The DNA here is from genome assembly GCF_047782825.1 of Stenotrophomonas maltophilia. Taxonomy (GTDB): domain Bacteria; phylum Pseudomonadota; class Gammaproteobacteria; order Xanthomonadales; family Xanthomonadaceae; genus Stenotrophomonas. The sequence continues at coordinate 4,116,709 of NZ_CP180589.1, forward strand.
GACCTCCATCCTGTTCCTCGGTTACTGGCTACCGCAGGCGCTGTCCGCCTTCGATGCAGTCGACCCGTCGGCGGCCTGGACCAAGGCGGCCGCAGGCCTGCGCTATCTGCCCTTCATGTGGCTGGTGGCCATCGCCGTGGCGACACCGCAGCGGCGGCGCCTGATCTTCGGCGGCCTGGCGCTGATCACCGGGCTGTGGACGCTGGATGCGCTGGTGCAGGCCGTGGCCGGAACCAGCCCTTGGTTCTGGTCGCTGCAGCAGCTGAAGCTGGCCGTCAGCGGCCATGCCCTGTGCCCGCCGGAGGAGATGGTGCTGGCCGACCGGCTCAGTGGCCCGCTGGGGCCGTGCAACCTGAAGTTCGGACAGGTGCTGGCCAGCCTGTCACCGTTCCTGCTGCTGCCGGCGGCGCGCCGCTTCGGCGCGGCCGGCTGGTTGCTGGCCGGTGCCGCGCTGGGCGTGGTGCTGCTGCTGGCTGGCTCGCGTGCCTCCTGGGTCACCTTCGGCCTTGTGGCGGTCTACAGTGGCGTGCGTCAGCTGGGCTGGAAGCGGCTGGGCCTGCTGGCCGTGGCGGGGGTGCTGGCCGCCGCCGCGCTGACCGCCAGCGTGCCGCAACTGCGCGAACGCGTTGCACGCACCGCGATGGCCTGGCAGGGCGGCAGCGAAGGTGTCGACCAGGCGCTGTCGGGGCGCGCGCGGATCTGGTCTGCCGCCGGCTGCATGATTGCCGAACACCCGATCAACGGCGTCGGCGCGCGCGGTTTCCGCGATGCCTACCCGCAGTGCGTGGACGACCAGGGGCCTGCGGTATGGGGCGCCGAGCCCGCGCTGCACGCGCACCAGATCGTGCTGGAAATCCTCGCCGAAACCGGCGTGCTGGGGCTGCTGCTGTGGCTGGCGGCCATCGCCCAGGCCTGGCGCGCCTGGCGTTTCGCACCGGCCGTGGCCCGCGAACGCGCCCGCCCGGCAATGCTGGCGCTGGCGGTCACCGTGTTTCCGCTCAATACCCACCTGGCGTTCTACTCCGCCTTCTGGGGTGGGGTGACCGTGCTGCTGGCAGCGTTGTTCGTCGGCACGCTGCTGGCCCGCGAACCGGACGACGCACCCAACGCGATGTAGTCGCGCATCCATGCATGGCGTGGATCTACCGCAGCGGTTGCATCATGTGGGTCCACCGCAGCGGTTGCACCACGTGTATCTACCGCAACAATTGCATCACGTGGATGCACCGCAACGGTTGCATCACGTGGATCTACCGCAACGGTTGCATCAGTAGATCCACGCCATGCGTGGATGGAGCTTCCCCGACAAAAATGCGGGTGAATCCCCAATACCGGCGCGATCGAACGTATCGCACGCTGGCGTCATGGCCAGCCCCAGACTCCGCTACGGTCGCCACTCCAGCACCGGCATCGTGTACTCCTTGACCACGACCACCCTCGGCCGTGAACACTTCTTCTCCGAAGCCGGCAACGTCGCGGTCCTGGTCGACGCCCTTCGCTTCGTCGAACGCGCCGGCATCAGCCACAGCCTTGCCTGGGTGGTGATGCCCGACCACCTGCACTGGCTGATGGAACTGCAGAAAGGCACCTTGGCCGAGTGCATGTCTTTGCTCAAATCCCGCAGCAGCCGCCTGCTGAACCAGCAGCTGGGCCGACGCGGCGCGCTGTGGCAGCACGGGTACCACGATCACGCGGTGCGCAACGACGAGTCACTTCACGAGAAAGCGAAGTACATCATGGCCAATCCGATCCGCGCCGGGTTGGCCAGTGAGGTGGGGGAGTACCCCTATGCGTGGTGCCGGTGGCCGTTGTAGATCCACGCCATGCGTGGATGGGGCGGTGACGGGCGCGGCCAGGCATCATCCACGCATGGCGTGGATCTACTTGTAGAAGTCGCTGTGGCAGCACGGGTACCACGATCACGCGGTGCGCAACGACGAGTCACTTTACGAGAACGCGATGTACATCGTGCCGGTGGCCGTTGTAGATCCACGCCATGCGTGGATGGGGCGGTGACGGGCGCGGCCGGACATCATCCACGCATGGCGTGGATCTACTTGTAGAAGTCGCTGCGGCCACCCGGCTGGCGCTTGAACCGGCGATGGATCCACAGGTACTGGTCCGGGGCTTCGCGCACCATCTGTTCGATGGCCTGGTTGACCCGCGCGGTGTCGGCTTCCACGTCTTCGCTGGGGAAGTTTTCCAGCGGCGCACCGATCTTGAGGAAGTACTTCCCGCCTTCGCGGCGGTGGAAGTAGGGGATTACCGCGCAGCCGGTCATCCGCGCCAGCTGGTGGGTGGCGGTGATGGTGGCGGCGGTATGGCCGAAGAACGGCACGAACACGGTGTCCTTGCCACGCATGTCCTGGTCCGGGGCGTACCACAGGAAGCCACCTTTCTTCAGGTGGCGCACAGTGGCGCGGATGTCTTCGTTGGCGTACATCGCCTTGGCGTAGCGCAGCCGGCCGAACTTCACCGCCCACTCGTACACCGGGTTCTTGTGCTTGCGGTACATGCCCGACAGGTCGACGTGGTCGCACAGCAGGCGGCCGCACATCTCCAGCGTCATGAAGTGGCCCGACACCAGCAGCACACCACGGCCTTCGGCCTGCATCTGCTTCAGGTGCTCCAGGCCTTCGATCTGCACCTGCGGGCGGATGCTGTCGATGCTGCCCCACCAGGAGCGGGCGCATTCGAAGATGCCCACGCCCAGTGCGTCGAAGCTGTCGCGGACCAACCGGTTGCGCCAGGCCTCGTCCTTCTCGGGGAAGCACAGCTTGAGGTTGACCTCGGCGGCGCGGCGGCGGCTGCCGAGCAGGCGCCAGGTGACCCAGCCGACGCCACGGCCCAGGGCGCGCTGCAGCATCCAGGGCAGGCGGGCGATGCCGAAGGCGGCGAACATCGCCGCGAACATCGGCCAGTTGCGGGGATCGGCCAGGGACGGGCGGACGGCGGTGGTGGCATCGGACATGCCGCCATTCTACCAACCCCGCCGCGTGTCTTTCCCGGGGGGCTCCCGTATCCTTGCCGCATGCGTAAAGACCCTGTCGAATGGATCCTGCGTGGCCTGTATTCGGTCGTGCTCTACATCCTGCTGCCGATCACCGTGTACCACCTGGTCTGGCGGGGCTTCCGGGTCCGTGAATACTTCCGGCGCTGGGATGAACGCTATGCGTCCTACCCGCAGCCAACCGGCCAGCCCCGGGTCTGGCTGCATGCGGTGTCGGTGGGCGAGGTCAATGCCGCGGCGCCGCTGGTCAATGCGCTGCGCAAGCAGCGGCCGGACATCCGCTGGGTCATCACCACCATCACCCCCACCGGTTCGGAGCGCGTGCGTGCGCTGTGGGGCGATGCCCTGGACCATGTGTACCTGCCCTATGACGTGCCGGGCAGCGTCAACCGCTTCCTCGGCCACTTCCAGCCCAGCCTGGCACTGATCCTGGAAACCGAGCTGTGGCCCAACATGCTGTTCGGCTGCCGTGACCGCCGCATTCCGGTCTACATCCTCAATGCCCGCCTGTCGGCGCGTTCGCTGCGTGGCTACCGCGTGCTGGCCGCGCTGATCCGCCGCGCGCTGCGCACCGTCACCTGCGTGGCCGCGCAGTCGCAGGATGATGCGGCGCGTTTCGTGCAGCTGGGCGCGGCGCCGGAACAGGTGCAGGCGCTGGGCAACCTGAAGTTCGACATCACCACGCCGGACGTGCAGCCGTTCATCGAGCAGTTCCATGCGCTGGTGCCGGCCACGCGCCCGGTGTGGATCGCCGCCAGCACGCATGATGGCGAAGAGCAGGCGGTGATCGACCTGCACCGGCGGCTGCGCCAGCATCATCCGGACCTGCTGCTGTTGTGGGCGCCGCGCCATCCCGAACGCTTCCCCAAGGTGGAGGCGCTGGCCCGCGAACAGGGCTGGAGCGTGGCCACCCGGCGCGCACAGCAATGGCCATCGTCCAGCACCGAAGTGTTCGTGATCGATACCCTGGGCGAGTTGATGCCGTTCTACGGCTGCGCACAGGTCGCCTTCGTCGGCGGCAGCCTGCAGGCGATCGGCGGCCACAACCTGCTGGAACCGGCGGCCATGGGCACGGCGGCGGTGACCGGGCCGCACCTGCACAATTTTTCCGAGATTTCCCGGCGCATGCGCGAGGCCGGTGCGCTGCTGATCGGCGAGGACGTGCAGGCGGTGGGGGATCTGCTGCAGCACCTGCTGGAAGATGCGCAGGCGCGCGAAGACATGGCCCGTGCCGGCTGCACGCTGGTCAGCAATGGCCGCGGCGCGCTGCAGCGTACGCTGGCCCTGGTGGCGCCACACCTGCCGCCACCGCTGGACTGATACGGCGCTTCGGCGCGCTTTCACCCGCATACGAACAAGCCACCCTCGCGGGTGGCTTGTTCGTTCTACCGGCAGGGCAACGACTCAGTTGGTGGTCGTGGCCGGGTTGCCGGCATCCTGGGTCAGCAGGCGGTTGATGTCCTGCAGCTCGGCCACGTCCAGCGCACCCAGCGACTGGCTCAGCAGCAGGCGGTTCTGCAGGAAGGTGTAGCGGGCGTTGGCGTAGTCCAGCTGTGCCGAGAACAGGATGCGCTGGTTCTGGATCACGTCCAGCACCGTGCGGGTACCCACTTCCAGGCCGACCTGCGAAGCGTCATAGGCGCTCTGGGCCGAAACCACCGCCAGGCGGCGGGCTTCCACTTCGCTGATGCCCTGCACCAGGGTCTGGTAGGCATTGCGGGTGTTGCGGTCCAGGGCACGCTTCTGCTGCTCGTAACCGTCCTGGGCGATATCGCGCTGGGCCAGGGCCTGGCGCACGCCGGACTGGGTGGCACCACCGGCGAAGATCGGCACGCTCAGGGTCAGGCCGATGCTGTTGGTACGCGCGTCCGGGGACAGCGAACCGGCGCCGACGCTGTCACCCCAGGTCGCACTCTTGCCCCAGCTGCCGCCCAGCGACAGGGTCGGGTAGTGGCCGCCACGGGCGGCCTGCACGCCGGCTTCGGCAGCGCTGACCTTCAGTTCCTGCGCCTTCAGCGCCGGATTCTGGCTGGTCGCTTCCTGCACCAGGGTATCGATGTTGCCGCGGTTGGCCGGCACTTCCGGACGGAAGTCCGCCGGCAGGCCCTTCAGGTTCAGCACCGGCTGGCCGGTCAGTTCGGTCAGGGCCTGGTAATTGTCGGCCAGGGTGTTCTGCGCAACGATGGTGTTGGCACGTGCCTGGTCGTACTGGGCACGCGCTTCGTGCACGTCGGTGATCGGCGCCAGGCCCACTTCCAGGCGCTTGTCGGCGAAGTCGAACTGCTTCTTCGCGGCCGCTTCATTGGTCTGTGCGGCGGTGAGCGATTCGATCGCCACCAGCACGTTGAAGTAGGCCGCCGAGGTGCGCACGATCAGGCTGTCGTTGGCCGAATCGAGGGTGAAATCCGCCGCCTTGCTCAGCTCGCGCTGCGAACGCAGGTTGTTGATCTGGGTCCAGTTGAACAGCGTCTGGCTGCCATCGATCGTGTAGTTGCGGCGCTTGCTGGTGACCGTGCCGGAGTTGGCGTCATGGTCCGCCTCGGTACGCGTGCGGGACAGCTGGGCCTGGCCGTTGATCTGCGGCAGCAGGGCAGCACGCGCCTGCACGGCGCCTTCCTTGTCGTACAGCCGGGTCGATTCGGCGGCCGAAAGTTGCGGATCGCCATTGCGGGCCATTTCGTAGACCTGCAGCAGGTCGGCGGCATGGGCGGACAACGGCAGCAGGGCAGTGGCCAGCGCAACAGCGAGGGATCGGCGGATCATTGCGGCTTCCTTGGACTCAGAGGTGGAACTGGGGTGCCGGGGCGGCACCGCGCAGGTAATCGATATCGGTTTCGAACAGCGATTCGGTGCTGCCGTCGGCCTTGACCAGGATCGCTTCCATTGCCGGCGAACGGCCGCGGATCACGAACAGGCGGCCACCCGGACGCAGCCACGAGGCGAACTGTGACGGCACCACGTCGACCGCGCCAGTGACACAGATCACGTCGAAACGGCGTTCGGTCTGCCAGGTGAGGGCGTCGGCCACTTCCACGCGGACATTGGTGCCCAAGCCGGAAGCATCCAGGCGTGCGCGTGCGGCGGCGGCCAGTTCCGGGTCGATTTCCAGGCTCAGCACGTCGCGCGCCAGCGCGCCGATGCAGGCGGACAGGAAACCGCTGCCGGTGCCGATTTCCAGCACTTCGTCACCCGGCTGCAGGTCCAGCGCCTGCAGGGTACGGCCCTCGATGACCGGCTTCATCATCTTCTGGCCGTTGCCGATCGGCAGTTCGACATCGGCATAGGCCAGCGCCCGGTGCGCATCGGCGGCAAAGGCCTCGCGCGGCAGGCGGGCAAGGACGTCGAGCACCTTGATGTCCAGCACGTCCCAGGGACGGATCTGCTGTTCCACCATCAGTTCGCGGGCGTGGGCGTAATCAATCGTCATGAGGTTCAAATCCAGCGCAGTGGGCCGGCCATTTTACCGGTGCCGGAGGCCGGCGGCGCGCCCAGAGCATCAGCTGCCGGGTGGCCGGGGTCGCAGTGCCGGAAGTCATCGCGACCTCCGGTTCGTTCAGGTTCGTGCGTGAAGCGGTTTTTCAGCCGGTCCCGGCCCCCCGCGGCGCATAGGCGCGCAGGAAGAAATCGACGCTGGCCGCCACGTGGGCCAAAGGATCGCTCGCGACCGGTGACAGTGGCATGCCACACATCATATGCATGTGTACTTCGCCCTTGATCAGGGTCAGGAACTGCTCGCCGGCCAGGGAATAGTCGGCGATATCCAGCTCCCCGCGCGCGCCACGCGACCGCAGGAAATCGGCCAGGGCCTCGCAGGTGCGCTCCGGGCCGGCCTTCCAGAACAGCTCGCGCAGGCGTTCGTCGGTCTCCGGGGCCATCATCACCCGCTGGATCGAGATCGCCGCATCGGAGGTGATCAGCTGGAAGAACGCCAGGCCGATACCGACCAGCTGGTCGCGCAGCGGGCCCTCCACGTCGGCCACGAACAGCGCATCGGGCAGCATTTCAATGCACTTGGACTGCACGGCCTCGGAGAACAGGGTCTCTTTGTCGCCGAAATGGCTGTACACGGTCAGCTTCGAGACGCCGGCCTGGGCGGCGATGCTGTCCATGCTCACGCCGCTGTAGCCCTGTTCGATGAACAGTGCCTTGGCGGCTTCCAGGATGGCCGCGCGCTTGCCGAGGTCCTTCGGACGCCCGGGGCCGGCAGCCTTGGCAGCGGGCTTGGCCGAAGGCTTGCGGGAAGTGGGAGAACTCATTGCGGTAATACTAGACCAAGCGGTTCGATATTTATACTATACCGGCTGGTTCACTATTGTCCGTGTCGCAACAGTACGTTGCCGGCGCGGTTCTCCGGATTCCTTTTCAGGTCCTGTACCTCATGAAGAACATGCGTTGGTTGGGCGTTGGTGCGCTGGTCGTGGTGTTGGCCGCCTGTGGCAAGCAGGCCGCCGAACCGGTGGCGGCCATCCCGGTGCTGGTGGTCCATCCCACCACGCAGGACGGGCAGGCCCCGGCGGCCTACCCGGGCGAGGTGCGTGCCCGCCAGGAGAGCCCGCTGTCGTTCCGCGTCGGCGGCAACCTGATCAAGCGCCACGTCGATGCCGGCCAGCGGGTGAAGAAGGGCCAGCTGCTGGCCGAACTGGATGCCGCCGACTACGCCTCGCAGGCCGCCGCCTCGCAGGCGCAGCTGGCCGCAGCCGAAGCGGACCTGGTGCGCGCCCGCGATGACCAGAAGCGCTACGCCAAGCTGGCCGAAGACCAGCTGGTCAGCCGTTCGACCTTGGACCAGCAGACCGCCGCGTTCAAGGCTGCGCAGGGCCAGGCCAATGCCGCCCGCGCCAACCTGGCCGTGGCCCGCAACCAGGCCGAGTACGCCCAGCTGCGCGCGCCGGCCGATGGCGTGATCGCCAGCCGCCAGGCCGAAGCCGGCCAGGTGGTCAGCGCCGGGCAGACGGTGTTCACCCTGGCCGCCGATGGCGCCCGCGAAGTACTGATCGCGCTGCCGGAAAGCAGCATCCGCGATTACAAGGTCGGCCAGGCCGTGCAGGTGGAACTGTGGAACCGCCCGGGCCAGCTGCTGCCGGGCACCCTGCGTGAGATCGCACCGGCGGCCGATGCGCAGGCGCGCACCTATGCCACCCGGGTCAGCCTGGCTCCGGAAGCCCTGAGCGAAGTGGAACTGGGCCAGAGCGCGCGCGTGTTCGCCAGCGCCGGCCGCAGCGGAGCGCTGCAGCTGCCGCTGGGCGCGGTGCTGCGCGGCGCAGATGGCAAGGCCAGCGTGTGGGTGGTCAATCCGTCCAACGGCGCGCTGAAGGCAACGCCGGTAGTGATCGGCGCCTACGGTGCGCAGGCGGTGCCGGTGGTGTCCGGCGTGGCTGCGGGTGATTGGGTGGTTGCCGCCGGCGGGCACCTGCTGCGCGAAGGCCAGGTGGTGACCCCGGTCGACCGCCAGAACCGCCCGGTGCTGGCACCGGCGGCCACGCCGGCCAGCGCGCCGGCCGCAGGCAAGGGGCACTGACCCGTGCGCCGCTTCAATCTTTCCGAATGGGCGCTGGGCAACCGCCCGCTGGTGCTGTTCGCGATGCTGGCCTTCGCGGTCATCGGCGCGTGGTCGTACAAGCACCTGGGCCAGTCCGAAGATCCGCCGTTCACCTTCAAGGCGATGGTGGTGCGCACGATGTGGCCCGGCGCCACCGCCGAGCAGGTCTCGCGGCAGGTGACCGAGCCGATCGAAAAGGCGCTGATGAACACCGGCGAATACGAGTTCATCCGCTCGTACTCGCGCCCGGGCGAATCGCAGGTGATCTTCATGGCCCGCGACAGCCTGCGTTCCAAGCAGATCCCGGACCTGTGGTACCAGGTGCGCAAACGCGTGGGCGACATCCGCGCCACGCTGCCCCGCGAGATCGTCGGGCCGTTCTACAACGATGAATTCGGCGACACCTTCGGCAACATCTACGCGCTCACCGGCGAAGGCTTCGACTATGCGGTGATGCGTGACTATGCCGACCGCATCCAGCTGGAACTGCAGCGCGTGCCCGATGTCGGCAAGATCGACCTGGTCGGCCTGCAGGACGAGAAGGTGTGGATCGAGCTGTCCAACACCAAGCTGGCCACGCTGGGCGTATCGCTGCAGCAGGTGCAGCAGGCGCTGGCCGACCAGAATGCGGTCACCGCCACCAGCTTCTTCGAAACCGCCACCGACCGCGTGCAGCTGCGCGTGACCGGCCAGTTCGATTCCATCGATGACATCCGCCACTTCCCGATCCAGGCAGGCGAGCGCACCGTGCAGCTGGGCGACATCGCCGAGGTGAAGCGTGGCTTTGCCGATCCGGCCTCGCCGAAGATGCGTTTCATGGGGCAGGATGCGATCGGCCTTGCGGTGGCGATGAAGGATGGTGGCGACATCCTGAAACTCGGCGCCACCCTGGATGCCGAGTTCGAACGCCTGCAGAAGACGCTGCCGGCCGGCATGCAGCTGCGCAAGGTGTCCGACCAGCCGCACGCCGTGGAAGAATCGGTGGGCGAGTTCGTGCAGGTGCTGACCGAAGCGGTGGTGATCGTGCTGCTGGTCAGCTTCTTCTCATTGGGCCTGCGCACCGGCCTGGTGGTGGGCGTGACCATTCCGCTGGTGCTGGCGATGACCTTCTTCGTCATGCACTACTTCGATATCGGCCTGCACAAGATTTCGCTGGGCGCGCTGGTGCTGGCGCTTGGCCTGCTGGTGGACGATGCGATCATCGCCGTGGAAATGATGGCCACCAAGATGGAGCAGGGCTACGACCGCCTGCGCGCGGCCAGCTTCGCCTGGGAATCGACGGCCTTCCCGATGCTGACCGGCACCCTGATCACCGCGGCCGGCTTCCTGCCGATCGCCACGGCGGCATCGAGCACCGGTGAATACACCCGCTCGCTGTTCCAGGTGGTGACCATCGCGCTGGTGGTGTCCTGGATTGCAGCGGTGCTGTTCATTCCCTACCTGGGCGACAAGATGCTGCCGGACCTGTTCAATCCGCAGGCGCCGCGGCCCGACAGCCTGGCCGGCCGTTGGCACGCCAAGCGCCTGCAGTGGGCGGACCGGCACCCGGCGCTGGCGCGCTGGATCGCGCCGAAGCAGCACGCGCACGACCATGATCCCTATCAACGGCCGTTCTACACGCGCTTCCGGGCGTTCCTGGATACCTGCCTGCGCCATCGCTGGTGGGTGATCGCGGCGACCATCGCGCTGTTCATCGGTTCGCTGATGCTGTTCCGCTTCGTGCCGCAGCAGTTCTTCCCTGATTCCACCCGCCCCGAGCTGATGGTGGACATCGAGCTGGCCGAAGGCGCGTCGCTGACCGCGACCCAGGCACAGGCCAGCAAGCTGGAGGCCCTGCTGAAGCAGCGCGAAGGCATCAGCAACTACGTGGCCTATGTCGGCACCGGTTCGCCGCGCTTCTACCTGCCGCTGGACCAGCAGCTGCCGGCCACCAACTTTGCCCAGTTCGTGGTGCTTACCGAAGACGCCAAGGCCCGTGAAGCCACCCGCGACTGGATGCTGAAGGACGTGATCAAGCAGTTCCCGGACGTGCAGATGCGCGTGACCCGCCTTGAGAACGGTCCGCCGGTGGGCTACCCGGTGCAGATGCGCGTGTCCGGCGAGCACATCGCACAGGTGCAGGCGATCGCCCGCCAGGTCGAGGCCAAGGTGCGGGAGAACCCGCACGTGATGAACGTGAACCTGGACTGGAGCGAGCCGAGCAAGGTGGTGCGCCTGGTGATCGACCAGGACCGCGCCCGCGCGCTGGGCGTCAGCAGTGCGCAGGTCAGCCAGTTCCTCAGCAGTTCGCTGTCGGGCATGAGCGTGAGCACCTATCGCGAAGGCAACCGCCAGATCGAGATGCTGCTGCGTGGCCCGGACAACGAACGCGCGCAGCTGGACCTGATCGGCAGCCTGGCCATGCCCACCAGCAGCGGCACGGCGGTCACCCTGTCCCAGGTCGCACGGCTGGAGTATGCGTTCGAGGACGGCATCATCTGGCACCGCAACCGCCTGCCGACGGTGACCGTGCGTGCGGACATCAGCGATGGCATGCAGGCGCTGGACGTGGTGCAGCAGATCGTGCCGACCCTGGATGGCATCCGTGCCGGACTGCCCAGTGGCTACCTGCTGGAAACCGGCGGTTCGGTGGAGGATTCCACCCGCGGCCAGGATTCGATCAAGGCCGGCATGCCGCTGTTCCTGATCGTGGTGGCGACCCTGCTGATGCTGCAGCTGCGCAGCTTCTCGCGGGCGGCGATGGTGCTGGTGACCGCGCCGCTGGGCATCATCGGCGCGACCTTGTTCCTGCTGCTGTTCCGTGCGCCGTTCGGCTTCGTGGCACTGCTGGGCACGATCGCGCTGGCGGGCATGATCATGCGTAATTCGGTCATCCTGATCGACCAGATCCAGCAGGACATCGACGCCGGGCACGACCGCTGGCACGCGATCATCGATGCGACGGTGCGCCGCTTCCGGCCGATCGTGCTGACCGCGCTGGCAGCGGTGCTGGCGATGATCCCGCTGTCGCGCAGTGCGTTCTACGGCTCGATGGCGATCTCGATCATGGGTGGCCTGATCGTGGGCACTGTGTTGACCCTGGTGTTCCTGCCGGCGCTGTACGCGGCCTGGTTCCGGGTCAAGCCGAGCGAAGCGGGGGAGTGACGGTACCGGGCTCTGCGGCCGCCGCCCTGGCAGGTGCCAACCTCGGTTGGCACTTACAGTAGAGCCACCCCATGGGTGGCTGCAGACATCCTGGTTCCCTCATCCACGCATGGCGTGGATCTACTGCCGGTGATCTCCACCTTGGTGGGTGCCAACCCTGGTTGGCACGAATGGCTGCATCCACGCATGGCGTGGATCTACTGCGGGAGGTTCGAACGATCCACGCATGGCGTGGATCTACAGTAGAGCCACCCCATGGGTGGCTGCGCGCAATGTCCGAAGGAAGGCTGCCACGCATGGCGTGGCGCTACCGGATCAGTTGAGTTTGGCCAGCACCGCATCCGTAGCGGCGGCGGTACTCACCGCCTGGCCCTTGGCGGCCAGGTCGGCGGTGAACACGCCGTCATCCAGCACCGCATGCACGGCCGCTTCCACCGCCGCGGCTTCGTCTTCCAAGCCCAGCGAATGGCGCAGCAGCATGGCTGCGCTGAAGATCGTCGCGTAGGGATTGGCGATGCCCTTGCCGGCGATGTCCGGCGCCGAACCATGGATCGGTTCGTAGATGCCCACCGCACCCGGCTCGCCCAGCGAGGCCGAGGGCAGCAGGCCCAGTGATCCGGCCAGCATCGAGGCTTCATCGGTGAGGATGTCGCCGAACATGTTCTCGGTCACGATCACGTCGTACTCGCGCGGCTTGGCCAGCAGGTGCATGGCCATCGAATCGACCAGCTGGTGCTCCAGCGCAACATCCGGAAATTCATCGCGGCCGATGCGCGCGGCCACGTCACGCCACAGGCGCGAGGTTTCCAACACGTTGGCCTTGTCCACCGAAGTGACCTTGCCGCGACGCTGCTGTGCCAGGCGGAAGGCGCTGCGCAGCACCCGTTCGATTTCGGCCACGGTGTAGCGGCACAGGTCGCTGGCGCTGTCCGCATCGCGGGTCTTGTCGCCGAAGTAGATGCCACCGGTCAGTTCGCGCACCACCACGAAGTCCACGCCCTGCAGCAGCTCGGCCTTGATCGGCGAGGCGTGCAGTGCGGCTTCATGGGTGCGCACTGGGCGCAGGTTGGCGTACAGGCCCAGTGCCTTGCGGATCGCCAGCAGGCCCTGCTCCGGGCGCACTTTGGCGTTCGGGTCGGACCACTTCGGGCCACCCACGGCACCCAGCAGTACGGCGTTGGCAGCCTGGCAGGCGGCCAGGGTGGTGGCCGGCAGCGGTTCGCCGTGGCGGTCGATGGCGATGCCGCCGATATCGTGCTCGCTGAAAGCGAAGGTGTGGTTGAAGCGTTCGGCGACGGCCTTCAGGACGGCAACCGCGGCAGCGGCCACTTCCGGGCCGATGCCATCACCGGGCAGGACAACAATCTCAGCGTGCATGCTCACTCTCGTAACGTTCGATTTCAGGGACACGGCCCAACAGATACCCCAACTGGTCCACGCCTTCCAGCAGGCAGGTCTGCGAGAAGCCATCCAGCGGGAAGGAATAGACGCGGCCGTCGGGGGTGCGCAGCTCGCGCGCGGCCACGTCGATGGTCAGCACGTCGTCCGGGTGCTGCATCAGCGCCTGCACGTCGGCTTCGTCCAGCACGATCGGCAGCAGGCCGTTCTTCAGCGAATTGCCGCGGAAGATGTCGGCGATCTCGCTGCTGACGATGGCGCGCAGGCCCAGGTCGGTCAGCGCCCACGGCGCATGTTCGCGCGAGGAACCGCAGCCGAAGTTGCGACCCGCCAGCAGGATGCTGCGGCCGGCGTTGTGCGGCTGGTTGAAGGCGAAGTCGGCCACTGGTGAACCGTCGGCCTGCCAGCGCCAGTCATTGAACGCGTTGCGGCCCAGGCCGGCGCGTTCGGTGGTGGACAGGAACCGCGCCGGAATGATCTGGTCGGTGTCGATGTTGGTCTGCGCCAGCACCACGCTGGACGAGGTCAGGGTACGGAAACCGGCCATCACGCCACCTCCTGTGCGAACAGTTCGCGGGTATCGGCCACCTGGCCCTTCACCGCGGCCCACGCCGCGCTCATCGGCGACGCCAGCAGGGTGCGCGAACCGGGGCCCTGGCGGCCCTCGAAGTTGCGGTTGCTGGTGCTCACCGCCAGCTGGCCGGGGGCGACCAGGTCACCGTTCATGGCGATGCACATCGAACAGCCCGGCTCGCGCCATTCGGCACCGGCCGCGCGCACGATCTCATGGATGCCTTCGGCCTCGGCCTGGCGCTTGACGATCTCCGAACCCGGCACCACCAGCATGCGCACGCCGTCGGCCACGTGGCGGCCGCGCAGTACCTGCGCCACTTCGCGCATGTCGCTCAGACGGCCGTTGGTGCAGGAGCCGACGAACACCACGTCCACCGGCGTACCGGCCAGGGCATGGCCGGGCTGGAAGTGCATGTAGTCCAGGCCCTTCTGCGCGGCGGCATCGTTGGCGGCCGGAATCGGCGCGTCCACCGCGATGGCGGTACCCGGGTGGGTGCCCCAGGTCAGGGTGGGGCGGATGTCGGCGGCATCGATGCGCACTTCGCTGTCGAAGCGTGCGCCGTCATCGCTGCGCAGCTGCTGCCAGCGCGCCACGGCGGCATCGAAGTCGGCGCCCTTGGGGCCGCGCGGGGTGTTGGCCACGAAGTCGAAGGTGACCTGGTCCGGGGCCACCATGCCGGCGCGCGCGCCGGCTTCGATGGACATGTTGCACAGGGTCATGCGCTGTTCCATGTCCATCGCTTCGATGGTGCTGCCACGGAACTCGATCACATGGCCGGTGCCACCGTTCACGCCGATCACGCCGATGATGTGCAGGACCACGTCCTTGGCGCCCACGCCCGGCGCCAGCGCGCCGTCGACGGTGATCGCCAAGGTCTTGGCCTTGCGCTGCAGCAGGCACTGGGTGGCCAGCACGTGGCCCACTTCGCTGGTGCCGATGCCGAAGGCCAGCGAGCCGAACGCACCGTGGGTGGAGGTGTGGCTGTCACCGCAGACGATGGTCATGCCCGGCTGGGTGAAGCCCTGTTCCGGCGCGATGACGTGGACGATGCCGCGGTTGTCCGAAGCCATGTCGAACAGCTCGATGCCATGCTCGGCGCAGTTGCGCGCCAGGGTGGCCACCTGCGCTTCGGAGGCGGCGCTGGCATAGGGCAGCTTGCCGTCGGCACCGGCCGGCAGGGTCGGGGTGGAATGGTCCATCGTCGCCTTGGTGCGGTCCGGGCGGCGCGGCGCCAGGCCGCGCGCGCGCAGCTCGGTGAAGGCCTGCGGCGAGGTGACCTCGTGGATCAGGTGCAGGTCGATGTACAGCACGGCGGGGGCGCTGTCGGATTCGGGAACCACCACGTGGGCGTCCCACAGTTTGTCGTACAGGGTGCGGGGTGCGGAAGTCATGCGTATGCCTGGCAGAAGTACGAGATAGCAAACATCAATAAAGGAAGCGGAACGGTCAAGTCAGCGGCGGCGGGCGAGCACGCGCAGGCGCACGTAGTCAGCCAGTGGCTGGCCGGCGGCATTGCGCGGCAGCTCGTCCAGCAGGGCCACTGCGGCCTCGCGCACGGTAGCGCGGGCATCGTCTGGCAGGTCGTCCAGCAGCGGCGCGGCGAACACCCGCAGCCACCCGGCCACGCCGGTCGGCAGCGCGGTGGGACGTGGCGTGGTTTCGATCAGCTGCACCTGGAAGCCATGCTGGCGCAGGCGGTCTGCGTAGGCATCGGCGGTGGGGAAATACCACTGGAACGTGCTGGCGCCGTGGCCATGGGCCACGCGCGCGGCCTGCACTGCGGCGATGATCGTGGCCACGTTGCCATGGCCGCCGAACTCGGCGACGAAGCGGCCGCCGGGGCGCAGGGCGCGGCGGACGCCCTCCAGCACGCGGTCCGGGTTGCCCATCCAATGCAGTGCCGCGTTGCTGAACACTGCAGCGAACTCGGCATTGAAGGTCAGCGCATGGCCATCCATCACCTGGGCATCGACGCCGCGCGCGCGGGCGGCATTGACCAGTTCCGGCGAGGCGTCCACGCCGTGGATGCGTGCGCCGCTCAGGGCCAGTTCGGTGCTGAGTACGCCATCGCCACAGCCCAGGTCGAGGATGCGTTCACCCGCGCGCGGGTCGAGCAGGCGCGCGACCGCACCGCCGAGCAGCGGCACGAAGCCGGCATCGATCGCATAGTCCTGTGCATTCCACTGCTGGCCAGCGGCCGTGGTGGGGGTGTCGAAGGCGCTCATCTGGGATTCCTCAGGCGGTGGCGGCGGTCGGGGTTTCGGTGTTGCTGCTGCTCGCCTGGCGCTGGCGCAGCAGGCGGTTGGCCACATCCAGCCAGGCCAGCGCGGAGGCTTCGATGATGTCCTTGCTGGTGCCGGTACCGTCGTACTCCACGCCTTCGTGGCGCACGCTCAGGTTGGCCTCGCCGCGCGCATCGGCGCCGATGCCGACGCTGTGCACCTGGTAGCTGTCCAGCATCAGCTGCACGCCGGTGGCGGCCGACAGCGCACCGAACAGGGCATCGACCGGGCCATCGCCCTGTGCGGTTTCGGCTACGCGGTTGCCGTCCGGGTCGGACAGTTCAACCAGCGCGTTGGCACGGCTGCCCACGTCGCTGATGGTCATCGACGCCAGGCGGTACCCCTGTGCATTGGAGCCGCCCTGCATCAACGTCTGCAGATCGGCATCGGTGACCACGCGCTGCTGCTCGCACAGGCCCTTGAACTGCTCGAACACCAGCTTCAGCTCGTCTTCTTCCAGCCAGAAGCCCAGCGCACGCAGGCGCGCTTCGACGGCGGCGCGGCCGCTGTGGCGGCCGAGCACCATCTGCGAATCTTCCCAGCCCACGTCTTCCGGGCGCATGATTTCGTAGGTGCCGCGGTGGCGCAGCATGCCGTGCTGGTGGATACCCGATTCATGGGCGAACGCATTGGCGCCCACAATGGCCTTGTTGCGCTGTACCGGCATGCCGACCAGGCGCTGCAGCAGCTGCGAGGTGCCGACGATGCGCGGGGTGTTGATCGCGGTGTCCTGTTCGTAGAATGCCTGGCGCACCTTCAGCGCCATGGTGATCTCTTCCAGCGAGCAGTTGCCGGCGCGCTCGCCGATGCCATTGATCGTGCATTCGACCTGGCGCGCGCCGCCTTCGACGGCAGCCAGCGAGTTGGCCACGGCCAGGCCCAGATCGTTGTGGCAGTGCGCGCTGAAGATCACGTTGGCCGCGTTCGGGACATCGGCCACACCGGCGATCACCTGCTGGAACATCGCGCGGATTTCTTCCGGGGTGGTGAAGCCCACGGTGTCGGGCAGGTTGATGGTGGTGGCACCGGCGGCGATGGCCACCCGCGAGACCTCGATCAGGTAGTCCAGCTCGGTGCGGGTGGCATCCTCGGCCGAGAATTCCACATCGTCGATGTACGAGCGCGCCAGCGTCACGTGCTTGCGCACCGATTCCAGCACCTGCTCGCGGGTCATGCGCAGCTTGTGTTCGCGGTGCAGCGGGCTGGTCGACAGGAACACGTGCAGGCGCGGGTTGGCCGCAGCTTCCAGGGCGCGCGCCGAGGTTTCGATGTCGGCCTGCAGGCAGCGCGACAGCACGGCCAGGGTCAGGCTGGGGCGGCGCAGCTCACGGCCGATCAGGGCCATCGCTTCGCGGTCGGACTGCGAGCTGGCCGGGAAGCCGGTCTCGATGATGTCCACGCCCAGTTCGTCCAGCGCACGCGCCATCACCAGCTTCTGCGGCGGGCTCATGCTGCAGCCGGGGGACTGCTCGCCGTCACGCAGGGTGGTGTCGAAGATGCGGATGCGCGGGGTGGTAATTCGTTCGATGGTGGTCACAGGGAAATCTCCTCGACAGCGGGCGTTGCGGCTTGCAGGTGGGAAGGGGAAGGGGAAGCGGTGGGGACGCTGGCCTTGGCGGGCGAGCGCGGTGGCGTTCGGTTGGCGTCGGTGCGGCGCCTGCGCGGTTTGCGCGGCGGCCGCGGGCGGATGTCGGTGAGCAGGCCGGCCAAGACACCGGCGTCGATGTTGCCGCCGGACACCACCGCACACTTGCGGCGGCCCGCCACGCGGCGCCCGGCGGCCAGCGCCAGCGCACCGGCGCCTTCGGCGATGATGTGTTCTTCCAGCGCCAGCCGCACCAGCGTTTCGCGCAGTTCGGCTTCGCGCACGATCACCACGTCGTCCAGCAGCGAGGTGCACAGGCGGCGGGTCAGGAAGCCGGGAATCTTCACCCGCACGCCGTCGGCCAGCGACGGCACCGGGGCGATCTCGCGCACGTCACCGCTGATCGCACGGGCCATGGAATCCACGCCCTCGACCTGCGCGCCGATCACGCGCACGCCCTGCGATTTCAGCGCCAGCGCCACGCCGGACGCCAGGCCACCGCCGCCGATCGGCACGATCACCACATCCATGGCGTGGGCGGCCAGTTCGATGCCGACCGTGCCCTGGCCGGCAATCACGTCGGCATCATCGAACGCCGACAGGAAGCGGTAGCCATGGCGCTGTGCCAGTTCCACCGCGAATGCGTAGGCCTCGTCATAGCTGTTGCCGTGCTGGCGCACCGTGGCGCCCCAGTGGGCGACGCCGGCGATCTTGGTGGCCGGTGCGCCGTGCGGCATCACGGTGATGGCCGGCACGTCCAGGCGATAGGCGGCCCAGGCCACGCCCTGGGCGTGGTTGCCGGCCGAGGCGCAGATCACCGGGCGGGTGTCGCCGCGTTCGCGGCCGGCCAGCAGCGCGTTCAGCGCGCCACGCACCTTGTAGGAGCCGGTGCGCTGCAGGTTCTCCAGCTTCAGCCAGGTACCGAAACGCTCGGCATGGTGCAGCGGGGTAGGCGGCAGGAAGCGGCGCAGGCGGGCCTGCGCAGCCAGTACGTCGGCAACGCTTACGTCGCCGACATCGCTTTCCTTGCTGGCATCAGCGGCCGGCATGGGCCACCAGCGGGTTGCCGGCATGCGCCGGGCGCGGGCACGGGCGACGAAGAAGACGCCTCCGGGCCGGCACCGTGGTCGCTACGGTACGGGTGTTCATCATGCAGCTCCTTCCACGGGCGTCAGCTGTACCGACACGCAGTCGTAGATCTTTTCCATCTGCCGGCACAGGGTTTCCGGCGGCCGCTGGCCATCGACCACCAGCTGCAGGTGCCAGCGTCCGTCATCGGCGGCCACCGGCGCGCCGCTGATCGCGCGCGGAGCGAAGCCGCGGCGTTCGGCCATGCCGATGACGCGCAGCAGCGCGCCTTCGGCCGGGTGCAGCACCAGGTCAAGCCGGTATTGCATTGGGGGTCTCCTGGCGGGCGTGGGCGGGGTTGCTTTCCAGCATGGTGCTGTTGGCGGTGTTGGGCGGCACCAGCGGCCACACGTTGGCGCGGGCGTCGATGGCCACGTGCAGCAGTGCCGGGCCCGGCTCGGCCAGCAGCGCGGCCAGCCCACCTTCCACGTCGTCGCGGGTATCGATGCGGGTGGCGGCAATGCCGAACACTTTGGCCAGGGCCACGAAGTCCGGGTTGTCGGACAGGTCGATCTCGCTGTAGCGCTCGGCGAAGAACAGTTCCTGCCACTGCCGCACCATGCCCAGCGAACTGTTGTCCAGCAGCACGATCTTCACCGGCAGGCGGCAACGGGCGATGGTGGCCAGTTCCTGCACGTTCATCATGAAGCTGCCATCGCCGGACACCAGCACCACGGTGCGCTCGGGGCAGGCGAACTGTGCGCCCATCGCCGCCGGCAGGCCGAAGCCCATGGTGCCCAGCGCGCCACTGGTCAGGTGGTTGCGGGGGTGGTTGAAGCGGCAGTGCTGGGCAACCCACATCTGGTGCTGGCCGACATCGCAGGCGATGACCGCATCGGCCGGCGCCACTTCGCTCAGGCGCTTCAGCAGCGCCGGGGCATAGATATGCTGGCCCGGTGCGTCGTAGCGTGCGGCGAAGCGATCACGGTGCTGGGCACAGCGCTTGCGCCATGCGTCCTGGTGGGCCTGGGGGGAGGGGAAGGCCGCACGCAGGGCGCGGATGGCATGGCCGACATTGCCCGGCACCGCGACATCGGCGCTGCGCAGCTTGGAGATCTCGTAGGCGTCGGCGTCGATGTGGACCACGCGAGCGAACGGGGCGAACTCGGCCAGCTTGCCGGTGGCACGGTCATCGAAGCGCGCGCCCAGCACCAGCAGCAGGTCGCTTTCCTGCACCGCCATGTTCGCCGCGCGGGTGCCGTGCATGCCCAGCATGCCCAGTGACTGCGGGTGCTGCGGCGGCAGCGCGCCCAGGCCACGCAGGGTCATCACGGTGGGAATGGCGCTGGCCTCGACGAAGTCGCGCAGGTCCTGCACGGCATCGCCCAGGGCAATGCCACCACCGGCATAGACCACCGGCTTTTCGGCCGCGGCCAGCGCAGCAATGGCCTCGGCGATGGCCGCGTCGGCCGGCGCCGGCGGCGGTTCGACGCTGCTCGGCACATGCACCGGCAGATGGCTGGCATCGGCCAGCTGCACGTCCTTGGGCAGGTCGATCAGCACCGGGCCGGGGCGGCCCTCGCGGGCGATGCGGAAGGCATCGGCCACCACGCGCGGCAGGTCATCGACGCTGCGCACCAGCCAGCTGTGCTTGACGATGGGCAGGGTCAGGCCGAACACATCCAGTTCCTGGAAGGCATCGGTGCCCAGCAGTGGGGTGCCGACCTGGCCGGTGATGCAGACCATGGGCACCGAATCCAGCATGGCATCGGCAATGCCGGTGACCAGGTTCGAGGCGCCTGGGCCGGAGGTGGCAACGCAGACGCCCACCTGGCCGCTGGCGCGGGCGAAGCCATTGGCCGCCAGCGCCGCACCCTGCTCGTGGCGCACCAGGATGTGCTTCAGCGACGAATCCACCAGCGCGTCGTAGAACGGCATGATGGTGCCGCCGGGATACCCGAACAGCGTGCGGACACCCTCGGCCTCCAGCGCCTGGGTCAGCCAGCGCGCGCCGTTGGGCGGCGCGCTGCGGTGTGTGGAAGAGTTCATGGGGGAACCTTGCAAAGCGGGTGGGGGAGGGCCGCGTGGTTACGCGGCCTGTCCTTGCAACCAGACCATCTTGGCGCGCAGTTCCTTGCCCACCTTCTCGATCGGGTGCTCCAGGTCGGCCTGCTTGAACTTGTTGTAGTTCGGCAGGCCCGCTTCGTACTCGGCCACCCAGTTCTTGGTGAAGGTGCCGTCCTGGATGTCCTTCAGGACCTCCTTCATGCGCTCCTTGGTGCCGGCGTCGATCACCCGCGGGCCGCTGACGTAGTCACCGTACTGGGCGGTCTCGGAGATGAATTCCAGCATGCGCGAGATGCCGCCTTCGTAGAACAGGTCGACGATCAGCTTCAGTTCGTGCAGCACTTCGTAGTAGGCGATTTCCGGCTGGTAACCGGCTTCCACCAGGGTCTCGAAGCCGGCCTGCACCAGTGCCGAGGCACCGCCACACAGCACGGCCTGTTCGCCGAACAGATCGGTTTCGGTCTCTTCCTTGAACGTGGTCTGGATCAGATTGGCGCGGGCGCCGCCCAGACCGCCGGCATAGGCCAGCGCAAACTCGGCGGCCTTGCCGCTCTTGTCCTGGTAGACCGCCCAGATGCACGGCACGCCACGGCCGATCTCGTACTCGCGGCGCACCAGCGCACCCGGGCCCTTGGGCGCGACCAGCACCACGTCCAGGTCCTCGCGCGGCTTGATCATGTCGAAGTGAACGTTCAGGCCGTGCGCGAACAACAGCACCGCACCCTGTTTCATGTTCGGCGCCAGCACGTCGTCGTAGAGCTTCTTCTGCACCATGTCCGGGGTCAGCACGGCCACGAGGTCGGCATCCTTCACTGCGCCGGCTGGCGATTTCACGGTGAAGCCGTCGGCCTGTGCCTTGACCTCGGTCGGGCCGCCGGGACGCAGGCCTACCACCACGTCGAAACCGGATTCGCGCAGGTTCAGTGCGTGGGCGCGGCCCTGGCTGCCGTAGCCGATGACGGCGATCTTGGTCTGGGGCAGGTCGTTGGTGCTCATGGGGGAGGTTCCTTGCGGTGGGAAGAAAAAAGACGGCCGGCAGTCGAAGCGACGTACCGGCCGGTCAGGGGAAAACGGTGGGGGAGGTGCCGCCCATCGCGCAGGCACAGCCACCACGGGGCGTAGTGGGCATGCAGGTTCGGGTTTTGCGGAAGGCGGTGGTCATGGTGGTTGCGTCTGAAACCAGGTCTTGAAATGAAAAAACCCGCACCGGGGCGGGTGCGGGTCTTTGAAGAGTTCCGGTGTAGTTGCTGCTTACACGCTGGCTCGTCCCGCACCTGTTGGTTGGGTAATAAGTACGAGCACAAGAATCGAACGCAGCGATGCGGCGCCGGTGTCGGCGGCTTCGATGTGGGTTCGCAGTGGCGTGGTGTGGTGCAACATGTGATCGAGAGAAACATGTGCGATTCGGCGGTGTCAACCCTGGCAGCAGATATTTTTTTGGTTTCCGTCGCATCCGGCGCAATCGCTTGCGGCAAAAGGATGGTTGCCGCTGAAAGTGTTTCGGTGAACCCGAATTCACTCTTTTCGGCGGGCTTTTTGCGCGGGAATGAAGGGCTTTCACCGCTGTGCTCGCCGGGCACGGCCCGGCGCTACCGGATCTCGTGCAGGTAGCGCCGGGCCATGCCCGGCGGATTGCGGCCGCCTTCCATGACCTCTGCCCGATACCGCGTGCAGGCTGCAGCGGCGAAGATCGGGGCACCACCCTTCCATCGGAACCCGACCGTGTCCCGAAGTCTTGCCCGTTCCCTGCTGGCCGCCGCCGTACTGGCTGCCGTACCCACGCTGTCCTCCGCCGCCGACCGCATCACCGGCCAGACCTTCGCCACCCGCTCGGAGGTGATCGCCCCCCACGCCATGGCTGCCACCTCGCAGCCGCTGGCCACCCAGGTCGCGCTGGATGTGATGAAGGCCGGCGGTTCGGCCGTCGACGCCGCCATCGCCGCCAACGCCGCACTGGGCCTGATGGAACCCACCGGCAACGGCATCGGCGGTGACCTGTTCGCCATCGTCTGGGACCCGAAGACGCAGAAGCTCTACGGCTACAACGGCTCGGGTCGTTCGCCGAAGTCGCTGACCCTGGCCGAATTCCAGCGCCGCGGCCTGAAGGAGATCCCTGCCACCGGCCCGTTGCCGGTATCCGTACCGGGTGCCGTGGATGGCTGGTTCGCCCTGCACGAGCGTTTCGGCCGCAAGCCGATGGCTGACAACCTGGCCCCGGCCATCCGCTACGCCCGCGAAGGGCACCCGGTGGCTGAAGTGATCGCCTACTACTGGGACCGCTCGGTGCCCAAGCTCTCCAAGTACCCTGGCTTCAGCGAACAGTTCACGATCAACGGCCATGCCCCGCGCAAGGGCGAAATGTGGAAGAACCCGAACCTGGCCAACACCCTGCAGCAGATCGCAGAGGGTGGCCGCGATGCCTTCTACAAGGGCGCCATCGCCCACACCATCGGCGACTACTTCAGGGCCAACGGCGGCTACCTGAGCTACCAGGACATGGCCGACCACCACGGCGAATGGGTCGAGCCGGTCAGCAGCAATTACCGTGGCTACGACGTGTGGGAGCTGCCGCCGAACAGCCAGGGCATCGCCGCGCTGCAGATCCTCAACGTGCTGGAAGGCTACGACTTCTCGAAGATTCCATTCGGCTCACCCGAGCACGTGCACCTGTTCGTGGAAGCCAAGAAGCTGGCCTTCGCCGACCGTGCGCGCTTCTATGCCGACATGGCCTTCCAGCCGGCACCGGTGCAGAAGCTGATTTCCAAGGAATACGCCGCCCAGCGCCGCGCGCTGATCTCGATGGACAAGGCGCTGAAGGAAGTGCAGCCGGGCACACCCAGGCAGCTGGAGGAGGGCGATACGATCTACATGACCGTGGCCGACGCCGACGGCATGATGGTGTCGTTGATCCAGTCCAATTACCGCGGCATGGGCAGCGGCATGGCACCCCCCGGCCTGGGCTTCATCCTGCAGGACCGTGGCGAGATGTTCGTGCTGCAGAAGAACCATCCCAACGGCTACGCACCGGGCAAGCGCCCCTTCCAGACCATCATCCCGGCCTTCATCACCAAGGGCGGCAAGCCCTACGCCAGCTTCGGCGTGATGGGCGGCGCGATGCAGCCGCAAGGCCACGCGCAGATCGTGATGAACCTGGTGGACTTCGGCATGAACCTGCAGGAAGCCGGTGACGCGCCGCGCATCCAGCACGAGGGCTCGACCGAGCCGACCGGCCAGGCCACGGCGATGCGTGACGGTGGCGAAGTGAATCTTGAGACCGGCTTCCCGTACGCGACGGTGCGTGCGCTGATGCGCAAGGGGCATCGCATCGTGTTCGCCGATGGCCCGTATGGTGGCTACCAGGCGATCCTGCGCGATCCGGACACGGGCGTGTATTACGGCGCGTCGGAGAGTCGCAAGGATGGGCAGGCGGCGGGGTACTGAATTTTCTGGCCAACGGGCTGAGCCCCCTCTGCGGTGGGGTTCATCGAAGCGGGATCGTGTGATTGGGCCGGGCGGGTGGGTTGGTCGGGGGACGCCGCAAGTACGTCCCTGTAGGCTTGTCAGCCGCATCCATGCGGCTGGCACCCCCGCCCAACCCACCCGCCCGGCCCCTGACAGTTTCCGTGGCCGCCACCGCAGGAAAAGAAAAAGAAGAGCAAGAGCAAAGGCAGCCACAGCCGCGCGCTTTGGGTGGGGTCGGATCCGTTTTCCGCAGGAAAACGGATCCGACCCCATCATGTTTACCGATACACCTCATCCACGCAAAGCGTGGAAAACCAACCGTCGCGGGAATCTGTCGGGGGTGGGGCGGTGTGGGTGGGCAGGACCGCAGGCGCCATGGATGGCGCCTACGAGCCCCCAAGGATGGGTTTACGGCGTGTCCTGCCCACCCACACCGCCCCGCCCAACCAGCAGCAATCCATAGCTGCGCTTGCTTCTGCCGTTGCCGTTGCATTGAGCAGGTGCAGGGCTGCAAGCCCTGCAAAAACACCCTTAACCCTGATCCTGCGCCCGCGCCGCCTCCACCTGCGTCTCCTCCTGCGCCGCCATCTCCCGCGCAATCCACGCATCGATCATGTGCCGCTGGCGCTGCGCCTGCCGCCGCTCCCGCGTGTACTCCTGGTCCAGCACCCGGTACAGCGACACCATCACCAGCACCATCAACAACGCGAACGGCAACGCTGCGATCGTGATCATGCCCTGCAGTGCATCCAGGCCACCGGCCAGCAGCAACGCACCGGCAATCAATGCAATGCCCACGCCCCAGGCCAGCTTGCGCTTCAACGGCGGATCGCCCGCTTCGTCGGTGGACATGCTGGCCAGCACCAGCACCGCCGAATCGGCCGAGGTCACGAAGAAGATCATCAGCAGCACCAGCGCGATGCTCGACAGCAGCAGCGGTAGCGGCATGCTGTCGAACAGGGTGAACAGCACCGTCTCGTAGCCGTTGCCCAGCGCCTGCACCAGATCGGCGTGGCCGAAAATCTGCGTCCAGATGGCGGTGCCGCCGAATACCGAGAACCAGAAGAAGCCCAGCAGCGTCGGCGCCAGCACCACGCCCACCACGAATTCACGCACGCTGCGGCCACGCGAGATCCGGGCGATGAACGAGCCCACGAACGGTGCCCAGGAAATCCACCAGGCCCAGTAGAAGATGGTCCAGTCAGCCACCCAGGTGCTGGACGAAAACGGTGACATGCGCAGGCTCATCGTCACCAGCTGGTTCAGATACGAGCCCAGCGTGGTGGTGAAGGTGTTGAAGATCGCGCCGGTCGGGCCCAGCACCAGCACCATGGCCAGCAGCAGCGCGGCCAGCGCCAGGTTGAAATTGGACAACCACTTGATGCCGCGGTCCACGCCACTGAGCGTGGAGGCCATGTACAGCACGAAGGCCACCGCGATAATGGTCAGCTGCAGTGGGATGCCCGCGTGCAGGCCGAAGATGCGTTCCACGCCGGCGCCGATCTGGATGGTGCCAAAGCCCAGCGTGGTTGCGACACCGATGGCGGTCGCCACCACGGCGGCGATGTTGACCACCTTGCCGATCCAGCCGCGATGGTGGCGGCCGATGATCGGCTGCAGCATGTCGCTGACCAGGCCACGGCCGTTGCGGTTGAACTGGAACCAGGCCATCGCCAGGCCGATCAGGGCATAGATCGCCCACGGGTGCAGGCCCCAATGGAAGAAGGCATAGCGCATCGAAGCGCGCGCGGCTTCCATGCTTTCCGGTGCCAGGCCTTCCGGTGGCTTGCTGAAATGCGAGATGGGCTCGGCTGCGCCCCAGAACACCAGGCCGATGCCCATGCCGGCGGCGAACAGCATCGACATCCAGCTGGCGCGCGAGAATTCCGGTTCGGCGTCTTCGCCGCCGATGCGCAGGTTGCCGAAGCGGCCGAAAGCCAGGTACATCAGGAACACCAGTGCGAGGAACACCACCAGCAGATAAAGCCAGCCGATGCCGCGGATGAGTTCGCCGAGGATGCTCTGCACGACGCTGTTGAAGGGGCCAGGTGCGACACCGGCGAGCAGCACCAGCAGCAGGACCAGTGCGATGGAAACGCGAAACACCATGAAGGAGCTTCTCCGATCAAGGGATTGAGGGGAGCGAGCCAGAGCTTGCAGCGAGGGCCGCGCATGCGGCACCGCATCACGTTACTGAACGGAATGTCATCGTTCCGTTAACGAAGGGCACTCTGTGCTCTAATGCGCGGCAAGAAGCGGGGGTACCGCGGCCTGGTGGCTGCGGTTGAGATAGTCCCTTGGAACCTGATCCGGCTCATACCGGCGTAGGGAAGCTTTGCAGTGCTGCCGTGCCCGGACTCCGCCCAAGGACCGTCCGGGCGCGGTGCGCAATGCGCCGCCGCTTCGTCCCTGACCTTCCTGGACGATGCCCGATGAACGCACAGCTTTCCGCCCTGCAGCAACAGGCCCAGCAACTTTCCGAGTCCGTCACCCGGCCGATTCCCGGGTCGCGCAAGATCCATGTGCCCGGTTCGCGGCCGGATCTGCGCGTGCCCATGCGCGAGATCGCGCTGAGCCGCACGCCGGCCCTGTTCGGTGGCGGGGAGAACGCGCCGGTCACCGTGTATGACACCTCGGGCCCATACACCGATCCGGACGTGCGCATCGACCTGTCCACCGGCCTGGCCGCGCTGCGCCGCGGCTGGGTGGACGAACGCGGTGATACCGAGCAGCTCGAGGGGTTGAGCTCATCCTTCGGCCGCGACCGCGAAATCGATCCGAAGCTCGACGCGGTGCGCTTCCCCGCGCGCAGCCTGCCGCGGCGTGCGCGCGCCGGTGCCAACGTCACCCAGATGCACTACGCACGGCGCGGCATCATCACCCCGGAAATGGAGTTCGTTGCCATCCGCGAGAACCAGCGGCTGGAAGCCATCCGCGATGCCGCGCTGCTGCGGCAGCATCCGGGCGAGGCCTTCGGTGCATCCATCCAGACGATCATTACCCCGGAATTCGTGCGCGATGAAATCGCGCGCGGGCGTGCAGTGCTGCCCAACAACATCAACCATCCCGAAAGCGAGCCGATGATCATCGGCCGCAATTTCCTCACCAAGATCAATGCCAACATCGGCAACAGCGCGGTGTCCTCGGGCATTGCCGAGGAAGTGGAGAAGCTGGTGTGGGCGATCCGCTGGGGCGGCGACACGGTGATGGACCTGTCCACCGGCAAGCACATCCACGAAACCCGCGAGTGGATCATCCGCAATTCGCCGGTGGCGATCGGCACCGTGCCGATCTACCAGGCGCTGGAAAAGGTCGATGGCCGCGCCGAAGCGCTGACCTGGGAGATCTTCCGCGACACCCTCATCGAACAGGCCGAGCAGGGCGTGGACTACTTCACCATCCACGCTGGCGTGCTGCTGCGCTACGTGCCGCTCACCGCCAAGCGGGTGACCGGCATCGTCAGCCGCGGTGGTTCGATCATGGCCAAGTGGTGCCTGGCCCATCGCAAGGAAAACTTCCTCTACACGCACTTCGAAGACATCTGCGAGATCATGAAGGCCTACGACGTGACGTTTTCGCTGGGCGATGGCCTGCGCCCCGGCTGCATTGCCGATGCCAACGATGCGGCGCAGTTCGGTGAACTGGAAACACTGGGCGAGTTGACGAAGATCGCATGGAAGCACGATGTGCAGACCATGATCGAAGGCCCTGGCCATGTGCCGATGCAGTTGATCAAGGAAAACATGGACAAGCAGCTGCGCGAGTGCGGCGAGGCGCCGTTCTACACGCTGGGGCCGCTCACCACCGACATCGCGCCGGGCTACGACCACATCACCAGCGCGATCGGTGCGGCGATGATCGGTTGGTTCGGCACGGCCATGCTCTGCTACGTAACGCCGAAGGAGCACCTCGGCCTGCCCAACCGGCAGGACGTGCGCGACGGCATCATGGCCTACCGCATCGCTGCGCATGCGGCCGACCTGGCCAAGGGCCATCCCGGCGCGCAGGTGCGCGACAACGCACTGAGCAAGGCGCGTTTCGAGTTCCGTTGGGAAGACCAGTTCCACCTGGGGCTGGACCCGGAGAAGGCCAAGGCGTTCCACGACGAGACCTTGCCGAAGGATGCGCACAAGCAGGCGCACTTCTGTTCCATGTGTGGCCCGAACTTCTGCTCGATGAAGATCACCCAGGACGTGCGTGACTACGCCGAGGCAGGTTGGCAGCGGTAGCGCCGGGCCATGCCCGGCGAGCGCAGCGGTCTGTGGAAACCGCCGGGCATGGCCCGGCACTACCACCACGCATCGACGCCACACCCGCTATCCTCGCCGCATCGCCCAGGGGAAAGGACGCCATGCCCGTTGCCATCACCACCCGTTGGCTGGCCATCGCCCGCCGCCATCCGTCGGCCTGGCTGCTGGGCGCGCAGCTGCTGGCAGTGCTGTTGTACCCGGCACTGGATGACACGGCGGGTGGGCGTGCTGCGCTTGGGGTGTTCGGCATGGCGGTACTGGGGCTGGCGCTATGGGTGGTGCAGCGCAGCCCGCTGGGCACCTGGCTGGCCCTGGTGTTGGCCATTCCGGCGGTGGTGTTTTCCACCGCGGGCGCGCTGCTGGAGCGGCCGGCCTTGGGGACCACCGCGCAGCTGCTGGAAAGCCTGCTGTACTTCTATACGGCAGGTGCGCTGATCGCCTACATGCTGCAGGACCACAAGGTCACCCGCGATGAACTGTTCGCGGCCGGCGCGACATTCACATTGCTGGCGTGGGCATTCGCATTCACATTTGCGGTCTGCCAGCAGTGGTATCCGGGCAGTTTCCAGGGCAGCGGCGAAGGCCCGCAGCGCACCTGGATGGAACTGCTTTATCTGAGCTTCAGCTTGCTGTCCGGGGTCGGGCTTAGTGATGTGGTGCCGCTGCACCCGCAGGCACGCGCACTGGTAATGCTGGAGCAGTTTTCCGGGGTGATGTACGTCGCATTGGTGGTGTCGCGACTGGTCGGATTGACCATGATCCGGCGGCTTTGAAAATGAACGCCAGATAAAAATTTCGCGCCCAACGGGGCGCGAATGGTGATGCTGATTATGTGAATGCGTCGGCGAGAGAGAGCCTGATGTCGACCACGCATAGGCGAGGTAACCTGCATAGGCTAGTATTCGTTCGCTTCGTTTTTTTTGCGGTATGCGCCGATGCTTTGTGCGGAATCTGGCTTCTTGCTGTGCCAGGGACGGAATCGTGTCGATGGCGAACAGTGTCCGCGACCTGTTTCAACCCTCTAGCGACAGATGATCAGCAGCGAAACCCAGCCGCCTGAAGCCGATCGCATCCGGATCGGCGAATGCACCGTGACCTTGTCCTCCCGCGAGGTCGAAGTCGTGGGTGCGCGCCGACCGCGGCGGCTTACGCCGAAGGCGCTGGGCGTGCTGCGGGTGCTGGTGCGGCAACCTGGCCGCGTGGTCACCCGCGAGGAACTGTTCGCCGAAGTGTGGCCGGACACGCTGCCCACCAACGACGTGCTGACCCAGGCCGTGACGCAGCTGCGCAAGGCGTTCAGCAACGACGAGGACAACGGCCAGGCCTATATCGAGACCATCGCCAAGACCGGCTACCGGTTGCTCGTGCCGGTGCAGGTGCTGGCCGAGCCGGTGCCCGAGGCGGGCGAGGGCACGACGCCACCCGATGTCGTCACGGCTGATGAGCCTGGGCTGCCGCCGCCGGCCGCCGCGCCCACGCCTGCGCGCCGCCGCTGGCGCTATTGGCGCCGCCGCCTGCTGTTGCTGCTGGGCGTGGTGATGCTGATCGCCCTGCTGGTGCTGACCGTGTTGTTGCTGCGCCGCCCGGTGCCGGCAAGTTCACCGGTGGATGCGGCCGTGGAGAACGGCACGCGGGTGATCGGCAGCCCCGAGCGCCCGTACCGCCTGATTACCGCGACTGCGGGCTTTGAGACCTATCCCACGCTGTCGCCCGATGGATCGCAGGTGGCCTACGAAGGCGCCAACGAAGACGGCAAGGGCGGCAGCGCGATCAAGGTGCAGACCTCGGGCAACGCACCGGCGCGGCAGCTGCTGTCGCCGCCGGAAGGGGCCAATGATCGTTTCCCGAACTGGTCGCCGGATGGCCGCGAGATCGCGTTCGCCCGTTTCGGCGCGGCGGGCAGCTGCCAGGTGCTGATCGCCAGTGCCACCGGTGGCGCGCTGCGCCAGGCCACGCGCTGCGACGGCACCGAACTGCTCAGCTTCGACTGGACCCCCGATGGCCGCGGCCTGGTGTTCGGCAGCATGGTGGGTCGCTACGCCCACCGCGGCATCCGCGTGCTGGACCTGGCCACCGGCCAGTGGCGCGCGATCGAGTACGCGGTGGACGAAGACGATTTCGATTACGCCCCACGCTATTCGCCCGATGGCCGTTGGCTGGTGTTCGTGCGCAACCCGCAGCTGGGCGACCTGTGGCGGGTGCCGGCCACGGGCGGCACGCCTGAGCAGTTGACCAACGAAGCGGCCGAACTGCGCGGCTGGGCCTGGATCGGCGACGGTCGGCACATCGTGTTCGGCCGCCGCGTGGACAGCGAAGCACGCCTTTACTATCTGGACGTGGCACGCCGCACGCTGCGCGACGCCGGCCTGGATGATGCGCAGTGGCCGGCGGTCTCGCGGCGCGGTGACATGCTCGCCTTCGTCCATCGCCGGGCGCAGTTCGGCGTGTTCAGAATGCCTGCTGGCGGCGGTGGTGAGCGCCTGTTCGCCTCCAGTGGTCGCGACGGGCAGCCGATGGTCGCGCCCGACGGCCACCAGCTCGTATTCAGTTCGGATCGCTCCGGCAGCTTCAACCTGTGGTGGGCCGACATGCAGCGGCCGGATTCGCTGCGGCCGATCGAGGGCCTGCGCCCCGAGGCGCGGCAGGCGCCGGACTGGTCCACCGACAGCCGCCAAGTGCTGGTGGTGGGCCGCGACGAGCATGGCGAGGCGGTGGTCTATGAAATAGCCCCGCGCGATGAGCGCCTGCAACGGCTGCCAGTCCCGGTCGAGCAACCGCTGCAGGCCCTGTATGGCGCCACCCCGGAACAGGTGCTGGTGCTCGAGCGTGATGCTGAACAGCACACCCGCTTGAGCCTGTTCGACCGCAGTACCCAGCCCTGGCGGCGCCTGGCCAGCGTGGAAGGTGTATCCCAGGCCCGCTTCGACCGCAGCAACGGCCGGGTGCTGTACACGCGCCTGGCGGCGGGCGGCCTGTGGTCGATCGACGCCGGCCTGAATGCGACCAGCGTGCAGCAGATCAGTGAGGACCGGCCCAGCCGCTGGCGTTACCGCACCTGGACGGTAGCTGCCAATGGCAGCATCGACTATCTGGGCAGCACAACGGCCTGCGCCACCACCCTGGTCCGTCTGCATGCCGGCCAGGAAGAACCGGAGCGCTGCCTGGACGCCCAGCGGCTGAGCGCAAGCAACGGATTGAGCGTCAGTGCCGACGGAAAAGAACTGTATCTGGCCCTGGCCGTAAGCGACGGTGCCGACATCGGCGTCATGCGCCTGCCCGAACAGTCGCCCGCGCTGTTTCCGGCCTTCGGCAAGTTGCTGTTCTTGAACGAAAAAGGTCCTTCGTAACTTCTTCGTGTCGATCTCGTCGCGAATTCGTGGCGATCTCGTCTGTCTTTCCTGACGCGGAACCGCCTGATTGGGCAAAACGGAGGCCTGTACTTGGCAAATCCGTGGTGCCCCCATGCGTCAACTCTCCCTGGCCGATCGCGGCCAAACCGTCTCCCTCGACAAGGCCATCGACGATGTCGCGCCGACCTGCCTGGGCGTGGCCCGGCTCGGTAGCCTGCAGACCGCTGGCACCAGCTTCACTGTCTGGATGCAGGTGCGGGGCACTTCGTGGGTGGAGGCTAAGGAAGGCCGGTTCCGGCTGCGCCAGGGTGAGTGGATCGCGTTCGAGAAGGAGTCGCGCCCGCTGGTGCAGGCCGGTCGCAACGGCCTCTGCGTGGGCCTGAACCTGAACGCCGAAGCGCTGCGTGCCCTGACCGAGATGGCCGACTGCGGCCTGTACGCTGGCCGTGGCCTGATGAACCGTGCCGATGCGCGTGTCGGCCTGCGCCTGTGGCGTGACGCCCTGGCCAGCGGCCAGCCGGCGCAGGCGCTGCGTCCGTTGCTGCTGCACCTGGCAGGCCTGCAGCGCGGCCTGGCCGACAACGTGCAGCGTTGCCCGGGCCGCTCGCGCAGCCGCAAGCGCCAGGTGTTCGGCCGCATGCAGCGGGCCCGCCTGTACCTGGAAGGCAACAGCCACCGCGTGGTGCGCATCGGTGAACTGGCCGAACTGACCAACTTCTCCAGCTGGTACCTGTCCAAGACCTTCCAGAGCCTGTACGAGGAAAGCCCGCAGTCGCTTTCGGCACGATTGCGCCTGGAGCGCGCGGCCGATCTGCTGCGCGATACCGACATGATGGTGGGTGAAGTGGCTGCAGCGAGCGGCTTCGACAACTGCTGCAGTTTCGCGCGTGCCTTCCGCGCCCGCTATGGCCAGTCCGCATCGCGCTTCCGCGAGAACGCCGGGCTGCTGCCGCCACACTCTGCAAAGTCTCCGGTTGTGTCGCGCAAATACAGCGGTGCAACGCAATCGTAACGTGCTACGGCGTTTTAACACGCTACTAACACGTACCTTGGAGAGATTGATGAACGTTCGCAACCCCGCCCTCCGGCTGGGCCTGCTGCCGGCCGGTATCGCGCTTGCGCTGACCCCGGCCTTTGCTTCCGCGCAGGAAGCTACTGCTGCCACCACCCTCGATCGTCTGGAAGTCACCGGCTCGCGCATCCGCTCGGTGGACGTGGAAACCTCTCAGCCGGTCCTGACCCTGAGCCACGAGGAAATCCAGCGTTCGGGTCTGGTCAGCGTGGGCGACCTGCTGCAGAACCTGTCCGTTGCCGGCACCCAGACCTTCAGCAAGGCGGCCGTGCTGGCCTCCAACCCGGAGCAGGGCGGCCAGTACGTCAGTCTCTACAACCTGGGTGAACAGCGCACCCTGGTGCTGGTCAACGGCAAGCGTTGGAGCACCAGCCTGGCTGGCTTCACCGACATGTCGACCATCCCGACCTCGCTGATCGACCGCGTGGAAGTCCTGAAGGACGGCGCCTCGGCCATCTACGGTTCCGACGCCATCTCCGGCGTGGTCAACATCATCCTGCGCAAGAACTTCGAAGGCGCTGAAGCCAGCGTCTACTACGGCCAGAACAGCCGTGGCGACGGTGCCAAGACCCAGTACAGCCTGACCCTGGGCTCGACCGGCGAGCATTCCTCGATCGTGTTCGGCGCCAACTACACCAAGGAAGATCCGGTGTGGGCGAAGGACCGTGCCCTGACCCGTTACACCTACGGCCAGAACCACAAGGAAGACGGCCTGAGCCCGGCCGGTCCGTGGGGTCGCTTCACCGATCCGCGCGCTGCCGGTACCCCGGGCGCAGGCGCGTACAACGAAGATGGTGATTGGGAAGCCAACACCTGGGTGATCAACCACACCGGTTCGTGGAACACCCCGGTGGGCGTTGGCCAGGCGTCCAACAACATGGACAACTACCACCCGATCAACACCGACGACTACTACAACGCCTCGCAGCAGATGATGCTGAACCAGGGTGGCGAGCAGAAGTCGATGTTCACCTCGGCCAGCTACGACATCAACGACAACCTGCGTCTGAAGTCGACCGCGATGTACTCCGAGCGCGATTCCAAGCGCCAGATCGCCGGCTACCCGCTGACCGGTACCTCGCAGCCGACCTTCCCGGTCGTGATCAGCAAGGACAGCGTCTACAACCCGATGGGCAACTGGGCCAACCCGGGTGCCGGTGTTGATCTGGCCAGCTGGGGCCGTCGTATCTTCGAACTGCCGCGCGTCACCGAGAACAACGTGAAGTCGCTGCACTTCGATGCGGCCCTGGAAGGCAACTTCGACTTCAACAACCGTCCGTTCGACTGGGATGTGGGCATCAACTACAACCAGTACGACGTCACCCAGACCAGCACCGGCAACATCAACCTGCTGGCGCTGAAGAGTGCGCTGGGCCCGTCGTTCATCAACAGCAGCGGTGTTGCCCAGTGCGGCACGGCCGCCAACCCGATCGACCTGGGCGTCGGCCCGGGCCGTTGCACGCCGTTCGACGTGCTGGGCGGCGCCAGCGCCGCGACCCCGGGTGCGCTGAACTACCTCAACACCCTGCTGAACTCGACCGGCCAGAGCAAGAGCAAGCAGTACTTCGCCAACATCACCGGTTCGCTGTTCGACATGCCGGGCGACGCGGGCGAGTTCGCCTTCGCTGCTGGCTATGAGCACCGTGAAGTGTCCGGCTACGACCATCCGGACGCACTGTCGGCCGCTGGTTACACCACCGACCTGGCCGCACAGCCGACCGAAGGCAAGTACACCACCAACGAGTTCTACCTGGAACTGATGGTGCCGCTGCTGCGTGACATGCCGGGTGCCAAGGAACTGTCGCTGGATGTCGCCAGCCGTTACTCGGATTACGACAAGTTCGGCAACACGATCAACAGCAAGTTCAGCGTGACCTGGAAGCCGATCGACGACCTGCTGGTGCGTGCCACCTACGGCGAAGGCTTCCGTGCCCCGACCCTGAGCGACACCTTCGGTGGCGGCTCGCAGACCTTCGACACCTTCACCGATCCGTGTGATGCCGTGTTCGGCCAGCGCAGCAACGGCGCTGTCGCTGCCCGCTGTGCGGCTGAAGGCCTGTCGCCGGGCTTCCGCCAGACCGACGCCGCTGGCCGTCCGGTCACTGCGCGTGACGTGCAGGGCAACGCCCCGTTCCAGTCGGGCGTCGGCAACGACAGCCTGCAGCCGGAAACCAGCAAGACCCGCACTGCGGGCCTGGTCTGGAGCCCGAGCTTCGTCAGCGGCCTGAACGTTTCGCTGGACTGGTACAAGATCACCGTCGACAACGTGATCACCGCGGTCAACGCGAACTACGTGCTGAACCAGTGCTACCAGAATGGCGTCGACCAGTTCTGCGGCCAGTACGGCCGTGACGCTGTCACCGGCCAGGTCAACAGCCTGAGCCGCGGCAACGCGAACCTGGGCTCGCTGGAAACCGAAGGCTACAACTTCGGCGTCCGTTACCGCCTGCCGGAATACAGCTTCGGCACCCTGTCGTTCAACCTGGACACCAACTACCTGTCCAGCTTCCGCCAGCAGGCCACCCAGGGTGCTGCGTGGGATGACTACGCAGGCTACTGGAACTACCCGCGCGTCCGCGGCACGCTGACCACCAGCTGGACCAAGGGTGACCTGTCGGCCAACTGGAGCATGCGCTACTACGGCGGCTTCCGTGACTTCTGCTATGACCAGAAGGCCGGCCTTGAGTGCAACCAGCCGAACTACCAGACCGAGAATGGCGGCTGGAGCGGTGGCCTGGGTGCCAACAAGAAGGGCGCGATCGTCTATCACGACATCTCCGCCACCTGGCAGGCCCCGTGGAACGGCAGCGTGACCGTCGGTGCCCGCAACGTGTTCGGCAAGACCCCGCCGATCACCTACGCGGTGACCAACGCCAGCGCTGTGCAGCTCGACCCGATGCTGGACTACGACCGTTACCTGTTCGTGCAGTACAACCAGCGCTTCTGATCCATCGAAGCCTGGACGCAACACAAGGAGGGCGGGCCGCAAGGCCCGCCCTCTTTCTTTACCGGTTGCCGCCGGGCATGAAAAAAGGACAGGCCCTGCGGCCTGTCCTTTTTCGTTGCAGATGCTGCGCGCCGAAGCCGCGCGGCTCAGGCCTCGGTCGGCACCAGGCCCATCAGGCTGTTGGCGTGTTCGCGCCATTGCGGCAGCTTGTTCAACACGCCCGCGCGCTGCAGGTAGTCCTCGTCCACCGGATCGCCGTTGACCAAGGCCAGGGCCACGTGCACCGCACCGGTCACCCAGAAGCTGCGCGTGTTGGCGCGCTGCGGCTGCAGGTGGAAGGCCACCGCTTCGATGATCGGCATCGGCAGGCCCCACAGGCCCAGCAGGTAGGCACCGGCTTCGGCATGGCCAGGGCGCGGGTCGCCGGCCAGTGCCGGTTCGCTGCGTTCGTTGCGCACACCCGGCAGCAGCAGGCCGATATCGGCCAGCAGGGCCGCCGTTGCACCCAGTTCGGCACTGGACTCGGGCAGCAGGCGTGCAGCCAGGCGCGAGGCCATCAGTGCGCGCTGCTGCAGCGAATTGCGCTCGGCGCCGGACAACGGCGGTGCGGAAAACACTTCGCTGGCCAGCACCAGGTCGCGCAGCGTGGCCAGGCCCAGGCGGGTCACCGCGGTGCGCAGGTCGGCAATGGTGCGGCCCTGGCTGAAGAAGGCCGAATTGGACAGCTGCAGCACCTTGGCGGCGATCGCCGGATCGGCGGCCACCAGCTTGGCCACGTCGGCGCTGTCGGTATCGTCATCGTGTTCCAGCGCCTGGGTCAGGCTCAGGTACAGATGCGGCGGCGAAGGCAGCTTCTCGATGCGGCCGATGGCATCGCGCAGGCGCGGGCTGTCCAGCACTTCGCGCAGCTCTTCCAGGCTGGTCAGTGCTTCCAGCAGCACTTCCGGTGCCAGCGGCAGCGGCAGGAAACGGTGGGCCACGCCGATCAGGCGCGCCGGCGGCGGCCGGTTGCCATGCTGGGCATCGACCAGCGCGATGCGGATGGTTTCCGGCCGCAGCGTGCGGATCTGCCCAAGCAACGTGGTTGCATTCAGATCAGGCAGCTGCGGGCAGACGATCACCGCATCCACGCCCTGCGCGGCCACCGCGGACATCGCGGTCTGGCCATCCACGGCGGTGATCGGTTGCCAGTCTTCCCCAAGATCGGCAATGAATTCGGTCAGCTCAGCCGGCAGGCTGACTGCATCCCCAACGAGCAGAATACGCACGACACATTCCCCTGGCTGTCTCGACGGCGGACGTCGACGACGTGTGAAGTGACGCAATTTACCTAATACGGCGCCAACAGTGATGGGCCGCAGTCATGAAACGTGACCCGCATCGCTCCGGCGGGGTACCACCGGAGCGATCCGGTTCAGGCTCAGGCCTTGCTGTCGAGATGGCGCTGGTGCGCCTCGATCAGGATCTGCTTGGCCTCGGCCGCGCCACCCCAACCATCCAGCTTGACCCACTTGCCCTTTTCCAGGTCCTTGTAGTGCTCGAAGAAGTGGCCGATGCGCTCCAGCCAGTGGCTGGACACCTGGGCGATGTCTTCCACGTGGGCGTAACCGCTGAAGATCTTCGACACCGGCACGGCCAGGATCTTTTCGTCGCTGCCCGCTTCATCGCTCATCTTCAGCACGCCGACCGGACGGCAGCGCACCACCGAACCCGGGACCAGCGGCAGCGGCAGGACCACCAGCACGTCGGCCGGGTCGCCATCGCCACACAGGGTGCTGGGCACGTAGCCGTAGTTGCACGGGTAGCGCATCGGGGTCGACAGGATGCGGTCGACGAAAATCGCGCCGGTTTCCTTGTCCACTTCGTACTTCACCGGCTCCGAGTCCTTCGGGATCTCGATGATGACGTTGATTTCTTCCGGCGGGTTCTTGCCGGGCGAGACGAGTTCCAGACCCATGGTGTGCTCCAGGTGGGGGTGTAGACGGATAGCCCGTCATTTTATGCCTTTGGCGGGCGCTGTGCAGGGGAGGGCGCCTGACCGGCCGTTGCGGGAAGTGGAGACGGGGCCGGGCGGGGTTTCCCGATGGGCCCCGCAGCGCTGCTGGCGCAGGCTGGAGGTCCATCACCACGGAGCCGCACCATGAACCACCGACACCGCATCCGCCTTGCTGCTTCGGCCCTGCTGCTGGGTCTGGCCGCGCAGGCGCAGGCTTCGCCCGCCTATGTCGATCTGGTCGATTACCCGTACAAAGAGGCCAACTGGGACCGTTTCTACGCCCTGGAAGGGCGCCTGCAGCTCGGGTTCGACGCCATCTGTGGCGATACCTTCTGCGAGGGCGAGTACAGCGACATCCGCGCTTTGCGCCTGCGCTGCTCGGTGGATGCCGTGAGCGGCACCGTCCAGGAGTGCCTGTGGGCCTTTGCCGCCAGCGATATGCGCGTGTCGGGCAGCGATGGCAAGGTGGTGGCCCGGCAGCCAACCTGGCTGTGCGGCTTGCCGCTGGCGGCGGGGACCACGGTCGAGGCCTTCCACGCGGCCCTGGCCGCGCACGATCCCCTGCACGATCCGCTGCCGGGCACCGGCACCAGCGTCTATGACGGGCTGACCGGGTGCATCCACTGATGCGAACGTGACGGATTCTCATTTACGGAGTAGCATGCGCGCCGCCCCCCGTACGTCCCGTCCCGCGCATGCCCTCCAATGCCGCCACCCTCACCGAACTGCTGATCCGCGAGCGACCGGCCCTGCTGCGCCGCGTGCAGCGCATCCTGGGCGGTGACAGTGGTGCCGAGGACGTGATCCAGGCGGTCTGGTTCAAGGCGCGCGGCGTCGATAACCAGCAGAGCATCGACAATCCGCGGGCCTACCTGTACCGGCTGGCGATCAACCTGGCCACCGATCACGGGCGCGAATCGACGCGCCGCAACCGCCTGTTGGCCGAGCACTACCTGTGGGAACAGGAGGACGAGGTATCCACCGAGGAGCAGGTGATGGCCCAGGACGAACTGCAGCGCGTGCTGGACGCCGCCGGCCACCTGCCCGAGCCGACGCGCACCATCTTCCGTCTCAACCGCCTGCAGGGCCTGACCCAGGCCGAGATCGCACGGCGCCTGGGCGTGTCGGTCACCACCGTGGAAAACCATGTGCGCAACGCCCTGAGCCGCCTGGCCTGGGCCCGCGAAGGCCGATGAGCGACCGCCCTTGGGGCCGGCCGCCGCACGAACGTCTTGATCTTGGGGCCGCCGATGCGGTTTCCTCCCTCCGCCCGCGCGTGACCGCGCCCGCCTGCCAGCCCATGAGCCCGCACCCGACCTCCCACCGCCGCGCAGATGACCCCGTGGCCGAACAGGCACGGGCCTGGATTGCACGCCTGGCGTCGGGTGGCATGGATGACGCACGCATGCAGGCCTTCGAGCAGTGGCTGGCGCAACCGGAGCACCGGCGCGCCTTCGAGCACGAACGCCGGCTGTGGCGCAGCCTGGGGCCGCCACCGCCGCTGTCGAGCGCAGCACCCAGGGCGCTGCGGCCACGCCGGCGCCGCCTGCACTGGGCGATGGCCACTGCGGCCGCACTGGCCTTGCTGGTGGCCTGGCCTGATGCCTG
Source organism: Stenotrophomonas maltophilia (assembly GCF_047782825.1). Classification (GTDB taxonomy): domain Bacteria; phylum Pseudomonadota; class Gammaproteobacteria; order Xanthomonadales; family Xanthomonadaceae; genus Stenotrophomonas. Next base: position 4,156,061 of record NZ_CP180589.1, read on the forward strand.
GCTGCGGCTGCAGGCCGACCATCGCAGTGACCATCGCGTGCAGTCGGTGCAGCTTCCCGATGGCAGTCGCGCGGTCCTTGATGCCGACAGCGCGATCGCCGTGCACTTCGATGACCACGCACGGCGCATCGAACTGCTGCGCGGCCGCGCCTGGTTCGAGGTGACGCCCGATGCGCAACGCCGTTTCAGCGTGGCGGCGGGCGATGGCGTAATCGAAGACATCTCCACGGCATTCACCGTCGCGCGCATCGACCGCACGGTGGAAACCGAGGTGGGGCAGGGCAGCGTGCGCGTGGCCAATCCGGTGGACGGGGGCTGGACCCACCTGCGTGTGGGACAGCGCGCGTCCTACGGCACGTCCAGCGGCGTGACCCGCCTGGCCGATGTGGCCGCCGACCGCGTGGGTGCCTGGCGCCAGGGCGAGCTGCTGCTCGACCGGGCCGGCGTGGCCGATGCCGTGCATGACGTGGCGCGCTATCGGCGCGGCCCGACCTTCATACGGGGTGATCTTTCGCAGCTGCCGGCGGTCAGCGCGGCGCTGCGCATCGAGCAGCCGGAACAGGCGCTGGACGCGCTGGCTGCCACCGCGGGGCTGCAGGTCACCCGCCTGCCGTTGGGCGTGGCCATCGTCCACCAGTAGATCCACGCCACGCGTGGATGAATCGCGCGCACTGCGCACGATCCGTGAACTACCCTTGGGGTTCTGCCCACCCGATTCGTCTTACCCCACGAACGTACCCGCCGCCGCCACGTACGTCGCTGTGTCCGCGCCTGGCGCGGATGACGCCGCGCCTGCGGCACCGTTCCCCTCACAGGTTTCCCATGTCCGACTTCCGTCGTCCGGGCCGCATGCCGCGCCCGTCCCGTCTGTGCATCGCCCTGCTGGCCGCCGGCCTGGCCACCACCGCGCCGACCGTGCTGGCCCAGTCCGCGCCCGCCGCGCCGGCAACCCTGCTGCGCTTCGATATTCCCGCCCAGCCGCTGGATGCCGCGCTGCGCGCCTACATGCGCCAGTCCGGCGTACAGGTGGCCTATCCGGCCACGCTCGGTAAAGGGGTCACCTCGCAGGCAGTCAACGGCAACCTGTCGGCCGGTGATGCGCTGTCGCGCCTGCTGCACGGCAGTGGCCTGGTCGCGCGCCGGGTGGGGGCCGATGCGGTCACCCTGGAAGCCGGTGCACCGGCGCAGGCCGAAGGCGGCGTGATCGTCACCGACACGCTCAGCGTGGCCGGCGAACGCATCGAGGGCGGCGCAGCAAGCGACGAAGCCCGCCTGCTGGACAGCTACCGCAGCGTCGGTTCCACCAGCACGATCAACCGTACCCAGCTCGAGCGTTTCCGCGGCACTTCCAACGGCGACATCGTCAAGGGCGTGGCCGGCGTCACCGCCGGTGATCCGCGCGTGGGCAACGGTTTCGACGTCAACATCCGCGGTATCCAGGGCCAGGGCCGGGTGCCGGTCATCATCGATGGCGGCCAGTCCAGCATGGACACCTACCGCGGCTATGCCGGCCAGTCGCAGCGCACCTACCTGGACCCGGACCTGATCTCGCGGCTGACCATCACCAAGGGGCCGAGCCTGCAGGCCAATGCGTCCGGTGGCATCGGCGGCGTGGTGGAAATGGAAACCCTGGGCGTCGATGACATCCTGCGCGAAGGCCGCGACATGGGCGTGCGCGTGCGCGGTGGCCTGGCCAACGGCAGTGCCAACAACCTGCCCAGCTACGATGCCGCCCCGCGCAGCGACCGCAGCGCCACCGGCAGCCAGTTCTTCAACATCGCCGCCGCCGGCCACTGGGACCGCTTCGACCTGGTTGCCGCCTACGCCTACCGCGACAACGGCAACTACTTCTCCGGCAAGCACGGCTACGACGATTTTCCGCAGACCCGGCGCACGCTGGCACCGCTGAATCCGCCGCGTACCGAAGTGTTCAACACGTCCTCGCGTTCCGAATCGGCGCTGCTCAAGGGCACCTGGCGCATCGACGACGCGCAGACCCTGGAACTGGGCTACCGCCGCTATGAGGGCACGGCCGGTGAGATCATGGCTTCGCAGATCATCCGCGTGGACCGCGATCGCGTGCCGCAGTGGGATCCGGGCCAGGTCGACATGGACAGCTACAGCGCGCGCTACCGCTTCAATCCGGACAGCGAGCTGGTCGACCTGCGCGTCAATGCCTGGTACACCGACGCCGACAGCGTGATGTACAACAGCCTGACCGGCATCACCCCGTGGTACTTCGACCGCCGTACCGAGTGGTATGACGCGCCGAGCTTCAGCGGCAATCCCGGCTACAAGGACGCCTACCGCAACCCGCTGCGGCAGAAGCGCTTCGGCCTGGATGCCAGCAACACGTCGGTGTTCGAGACCGGTGCCGGTCGCTTCACCCTGGACTACGGCCTGTCCTACAGCGATGAGGACATCGCCCCGGGCAGCTCCGGTCCGATCATGCAGGACGACCTGGTCAACAACCGTTTCCTGCGCAATGCCGAGCGCAAGGAATACAGCGCGGTGACGTCGCTGAAGTGGGCGCCGGACGAACACTGGGAACTGCAGGTGGGCGGCCGCTGGAACCGGGTGGACGTGCACGACCGCAACCGCCTGGCCACCCCGGACCAGTACGCCGTGCAGGGCCAGTACCGCTACACCGAGCTGCTCAACGGCAACCCGAACCTGCCGTCGTGGCGGGCCAAGCGCATCGCGCTGCTGAACTGGTACCCCGACGCCAACGGCAACTTCACCGAAGCCTCGCTGCTGGCTTCGCCGTACAAGAAGGGCACCGTGGCCGACATTGGTGGCTGGAATTTCCATGATGCCGACGCGGCCGAAGACCTGCTGGTGCCGGTCAGCTGGACCTGGTCCACGCCGATCCGCCGCCGTGACAGCGCCTTCTCGCCCACCGCCAGCGTCGCCTTCCACTTCAGCGAAGACAGCATGGTCTACCTGAAGTACGCCGAAGGCACCAAGCTGCCCAGCCTGTTCGAAACCACCCTGGGCCTGTTCACCGCCGCCAAGCCGGTTGCCGAACTGAAGCCGGAGCACGCGCGCAGCTGGGAAGTGGGGGCGAGCACCATCCACCACGACCTGTTCACCGCCGGCGACCGCCTGGCCCTGAAGCTGGCCTACTTCGACACCCGCATCGACGACCTGATCACCCGCGACTACCGCACGCTGTCGGCCGGCCTGATCCGCAACGTGGACCGGTTCAAGGTGTCGGGCATGGAGTTCCAGTCCAGTTATGACAGCGGCACGCTGTTCGCCGACCTGTCCGCGCATTACTACTTCAAGGCCAAGACCTGCGCGCCGGACATCGCCGCCGAGCGTCGCGCCTATGGCGTGCAGCGCAGGAACGCGGAGCTGGCCGGTACGCCCGACTGCGTCGATGGCGGCTTCGAAGGTTCCTACACCAACACGCAGAACCCGCCGCGCTACATGGTCAACCTGACGGTGGGGTCGCGCCTGTTCGACGAGCGGCTGACCTTCGGTATCCGCGTGGTCCACAACGCCGGCCCGATCAGCAAGCTGGACAAGGAATGGAATGTCGGCCTGTCGGCGATCCAGCAGCTGTACCGCCCGACCACCCTGATGGACGCGTTCGCCAGCTGGAGCTTCAACGACCAGCTGTCGGTGGAAGCCAACGTGGACAACCTGACCGACCGTTACTACCTGGACCCGCTGGCCCTGGGCGTGATGCCGGCCCCGGGCCGCACCGCGCGCCTGGCGGTGACCTGGAAGTACTGACCCGCCATCCACGCATGGCGTGGATCTACTGGCACGCCGGTAGCGCCGGGCCATGCCCGGCGGATCACGCAGATGAAACGGTAGCGCCGGGCCATGCCCGGCGTTTCCGTCCGCTCGCTTACAGCCCGGTCGCAGCCTTCACCGCTTCTTCGTGCAGCGCTTCATTCAGTTCGTCCACCACCGTGCTCCACGCTGCATCGGCCTGCAGCGATTCGGCCAGGAACTGGCGCTGGGCGTCATTCCAGTAGGGCGCGTCGGCCACTTCCACGTCGGTGGCCAGCTGGTGGCCGGCGATGAACTGGGCGATGCCCTCGGCACTGGCGTCCAGGCCCAGCTGCAGGAACAGGTTGGTCATGCGCGGTTCGGTGGTGATCATCGGAAGCTGCCTGGCAGGGGAAAGGTAAGCTGCATTATCGACGCATGCCGCCTTGGGGGAACCCCCTCGTGGCACGTCTCATCAACGACGCTTCCCCCTGGCCCTCCGATGACCACTTCCACCTCCCCCGACAACAGCCGCAGCGTGCGCCTGAAGGCTGCGACCCGTGACAGCCACGGCGCCCTCGACAAGCGCATCATGGCCGGCGACATCTTCGCCGACCGCAGCAACTTCGCCCGCTTCCTGCGCGTGCAGTACCGCTTCCACCGCAGCATCGATGCGCTGTACGCCAGCCCCGCGCTGGATGCGCTGCTGCCCGATCTGCATGAGCGGCGCCGCCTGCAGCAGGTGCGCAGCGACCTGCAGGATCTGGAGCAGACCCTGCCGGGGCAGGACATCGCACCGCTGGCGCCGGATCTGCCGCTGCCGGCCGCGCTGGGGTGGCTGTATGTGGCCGAAGGCTCCAACCTGGGCGGCACCGTGCTCTACAAGATGGCGGCCGCACTGGGGCTGGACCGCGATTTCGGCGCCCGCCACCTGGCCGCCCATCCCGATGGCGCGGCCCGCCACTGGCGCGAGTTCACCGCTGCGCTGGACGCGGTGCCGCTGTCGGCCGAGCAGGAACAGCAGGTGATCGACGCGGCCGACGCCGCCTTCCGCAGCGTGCATGGCCACGTCGAAGTGGAATTCGGCTGATGCAGGCGCCGCGCCTGCAGGCCATGCACTGATGCGCTGGCTTTGGTTCTCACTGGGCTGGCTGATGGTCGGCCTGGGGGTGATCGGCGCGCTGCTGCCGGTGATGCCCACCACCATCTTCCTGATCCTGGCGGTGGGCTGCTTCGCGCGCAGTTCGCCGAAGTTCGAGCAGCGCCTGCTGGCCCACCCGCGTTATGGCCCGTCACTGCGTCTGTGGCGCGAGCAGGGCGCGGTATCGCGCAAGGGCAAGGCATTCGCCAGTGCCGGCATGGCGGTGGGCTTTGCCGTGTTCTGCTGGGGCGCGCATCCCTCCTGGCGGCTGCTGCTGGGCGTGGGCCTGTTTTTCGCGGCCAGTGCCGGCTATGTGCTGAGCCGGCCGGCGCCGCGGCTCGACCCTGCACCACGGGTGGAGGTGGACGCCGAACCGCGTGCCGCCCGCCGCCGCACTGCTGCTTCTTCCGATTCCGACAAACGTTCCAACGGACACACCGACGATGCTGCCTGCTGACCTGGCCCCTCCCGCCCTGACCCCTTGGGGCATGTACCTGGCTGCCGACGTGGTGGTCAAGACGGTGATGATCGCGCTGGCGGTGGCATCGCTGGCCACCTGGACCGTGCTGCTGGCCAAGGGCTGGGAGCTGTCGCGCCAGGCGCGTGCCCTGCGTGCGGCCCGCGCGCTGCTGCTGTCGGTGCCCAGCCTGCCGGCAGCCGGCGCCGACGCCGTGCTGGCGGAGGGCACCGCAGCGGCCATGCTGGATGCGGCGCGCAGTGAGCTGCGCCTGTCGCAGGGCCTGCAGGCCGGCGAAGGCATCAAGGAGCGCGTCGCCTCGCGCCTGGATCGGCTGGAACTGGAAACCGCCCGCCTGCAGCGGCGCGGGATCGGTGTGCTGGCCAGTATCGGCGCGGTGGCACCCTTCGTCGGCCTGTTCGGTACGGTGTGGGGGATCATGAACAGCTTCATCGGCATTGCCCACAGCAACACCACCAACCTTGCGGTCGTCGCCCCGGGCATCGCCGAAGCGCTGCTGGCCACCGCGCTGGGCCTGGTCGCGGCAATTCCCGCGGTGCTGGTCTACAACCACTTCAGCCGCGTGCTGGCCGGCCTGCGCGGCCTGCTGGGCGATCTGTCGGCAGCGGTGCAGCAGCTGGTCTCGCGCGATCTGGATCGCGCAGGGGCACACGCACCGGCCAGCGCACTGCGCGCTGTGCACTGAGCGGCGACGATGGCGATCAGGACCGCGTTCGACCGCGACGACACGCCTGAAGAGGCGCACGAGATCAATGTCACGCCCTTCATCGACGTGATGCTGGTGCTGCTGATCATCTTCATGGTGGCCGCACCGCTGGCCACGGTCTCGGTGCCGGTGCAGCTGCCGGCCAGCAGCGCGCAGGCCACGCCCAGCGAGCAGGCGCCGGTGTATGTGACCGTGCAGGCCGACCTGTCACTGCGCGTGGGCGAACAGCCGGTCAGCGGTGATGGACTGGCGGCGGCATTGCAGGCGGCCACGCATGGCGATGCGACGCAGCGCATCTACCTGCGCGCGGACCGCCGTGTGCCCTATGGCGATCTGATGGCGGCCCTGGACGCCCTGCGCGCGGCCGGCTACCTGAAGGTGGCCCTGGTCGGGCTGGAGCTGGGCGCGCGATGAACACCCTGCGGCGCTGGGCGACCAGCCTGGCGATCGTATTGCTGGCGCACGCCGTGCTGGTCTGCGCGGTGTGGTGGTGGAACGCGCGCGCTGCGCCGCCAGCTGCAGTGCCGCCACCGGCGGCGCTGATGCTGGAACTGGCGCCGATGGTGCAGGCACCCCCGGTGCCGCCGCGTGCCGTGCCGCCGGGTCCGTTGCAGCAGGAACAGCAGCGCAGCGTGACCCGGTCGGAACAGCCACCGGTGCCCAAGGCACCGCCACGACCGCAGGGTGACCTGGTGCCAACCCCGGAACGTGCGTCCAGCACGGTGCAGGACAGCGCAGACGCCAACGTCGATCGCACCACGGCACCGCCGGAGGTGCCGGCCGAAGCCGCGGCGCAGTACGCGGCGCAGCAGACCACGGCTGGTGAACGCAGCCGTGCCAAGGCCACCTGGCAGGGCCTGCTGCTGGGCCATCTGCAGCAGCACCGGCGCTACCCGCGCCAGTCCGAGCGACTGCGCCAGCAGGGCGTGGCCTATGTGCGCTTCGCGGTGTTCCGCGATGGCCGCGTGTCCGCCGCACGCATCGAGCGCAGCAGTGGTTTCGCGCTGCTGGACGAGGAAACGCTGGAAACCGTGCAGCGGGCCAATCCGGTTCCCGCGCCGCCGGCCGAAGTGGCCGGCGACCCGGTGGAAGTGATGGTGCCGGTGGCGTTCTACCTGCGCGGGCGGTGAACGGCAACGGGGTCGGATCCCTTTCTGCAGGAAAGGGATCCGACCCCAGCGGGAACCACTATCATCGACGCGACCGTCAATGGATGACAGGAGGCTGCCATGACAACACGGACGCTGCGGGTAGTGGCCTGGTGCAGCGTGGTCTTCGCCGCCTGCGTGGCCTTTGTATCGCTGGCACCGTTCACGCCCGCCGTCATCTTTACCTGGCCGCTGCTGTTGTTTGCTGCGTTCTGCATCTGGCGCGGCGCGCGCCTGCCCGGCGTGCTCTGTGCGTGGCTGGCGTCGCTGGCCCTCATCTCCAGCCCGCACAGCACCTATGACGGGTGGGACAAGCCCATCCATGCCTGCTGGGTGATTGCGCTGGTGGTGGTCATCACCCTGCGGATGCGGAGCCCCAGACCGTAGAGTCGAGCTTGCTCGACTGCTTTGGGCCTGCACCGCAAGAGCAGTCGAGCAAGCTCGACTCTACGGGGCGTGGATCGACGGCGGGGTCAGAGCCCTTTCCTGCGGAAAGGGATCCGACCCCGCCCACGCATGGCGTGGATCTACAGCAGCGGCACCAGCAGCAGTGCCACGATGTTGATGATCTTGATCAGCGGGTTGATCGCTGGGCCTGCGGTGTCCTTGTACGGGTCACCGACGGTGTCGCCGGTCACTGCGGCCTTGTGCGCTTCGCTGCCCTTGCCGCCGAAGTGGCCATCCTCGATGTACTTCTTGGCGTTGTCCCAGGCGCCGCCACCGGTGGTCATCGAAATGGCCACGAACAGGCCGGTGACGATCGTGCCGATCAGCAGGCCGCCCAGTGCGCGCGGCCCCAGCAGCAGGCCGACCACCACCGGCACGGCCACCGGCAGCAGCGACGGCACGATCATTTCGCGGATCGCCGAGCGGGTCAGCATGTCCACCGCCTTGTCGTACTGCGGCTTGCCAGTGCCCTGCATGATGCCGGGGATCTCGCGGAACTGGCGCCGCACTTCCTCCACCACCGCACCGGCCGCGCGGCCCACCGCTTCCATGGCCATGGCGCCGAACAGATAGGGAATCAGGCCGCCGATCAGCAGGCCGATGATCACCGTGTGGTCGCTCAGGTCGAAGCGGAACTCCTGCCCGGGGTTGGCGGCCTGCAGGTTGTGCGTGTAGTCGGCGAACAGCACCAGCGCCGCCAGCGCCGCCGAACCGATCGCATAGCCCTTGGTCACCGCCTTGGTGGTGTTGCCCACGGCATCGAGCGGGTCGGTGATGTCGCGGATCTCCGAAGGCAGTTCGGCCATTTCGGCGATGCCACCGGCGTTGTCGGTGATCGGTCCGTAGGCATCCAGGGCCACGATCATGCCGGCCATCGACAGCATCGACGTGGCGGCGATGGCGATGCCGTACAGGCCCCCCAGCGCGTACGCGCCCCAGATCGCCGCGCACACCGCCACCACCGGCAGCGCGGTGGACTTCATGGAAATGCCCAGGCCGGCGATGATGTTGGTGCCGTGGCCGGTGGTCGAGGCCTGCGCCACGTGCTGCACCGGCTTGTACTGGGTGCCGGTGTAGTACTCGGTGATCCACACGATCAACCCGGTCAGGACCAGGCCGATCAGCGCGCAGCCATACAGCGCCATCGGGCCGTGCACGTTGTCGCCCATCAGCCCGGTGGTGATGGGATAGAAGGCGATGGCGGCCAGCACGCCGGACACGATCACGCCCTTGTACAGCGCGCCCATGATCGAGCCGCCAGGCTTCACCTTCACGAACAGCGCGCCGATGATCGAGGCGATGATCGACACCCCGCCCAGCACCAGCGGGTACAGCACCGCGTTGGCACCGGCTTCGGCCAGCATCAGGCTGCCCAGCAGCATGGTCGCGATCACGGTGACCGCATAGGTTTCGAACAGGTCGGCAGCCATGCCGGCGCAATCACCCACGTTGTCGCCCACGTTGTCGGCGATCACCGCCGGGTTGCGCGGGTCGTCCTCGGGGATGCCCGCTTCCACCTTGCCGACCAGATCCGCACCGACGTCGGCGCCCTTGGTGAAGATACCGCCGCCCAGACGCGCGAAGATCGAGATCAACGAAGAGCCGAAGGCCAGCCCGACCAGCGCGTGCAGTGCCTGGTCCATCGGCAGGCCCATGCGCAGCAGCAGCGCGTAGTAGCCGGCCACGCCCAGCAGGCCCAGGCCCACCACCAGCATGCCGGTGATGGCACCGCCGCGGAACGCCACGTCCATCGCCGCGCTGATGCCATGCCGCGCTGCTTCGGCGGTACGCACGTTGGCGCGTACCGACACGTTCATGCCGATGTAGCCGGCCGCGCCGGACAGCACCGCGCCGACCGCGAAGCCGATGGCGGTGTACCAGCTGAGGAACACGCCGACCAGCACGAACAGCACCACGCCGGCCACGCCGATGGTCAGGTACTGGCGGTTGAGATAGGCACGCGCGCCTTCCTGGATCGCGGTTGCGATCGCGACCATGCGTTCATTGCCGGTGGGTTGGCGCAGGATCCAGCGCGCCGAGACGATTCCGAACAGGATCGCGAGAATGGCGCAGCCCAGCGCCAATGACAGCCCGTGACGTTCCAGCATTAGACCCCTCCGCAGAATGGATGGTGAGCATCCAGTGGCGATGAACTTCACCACGAGGGGGACGACGGGTTGCAGCCTGGAACCAACCCGTGCCGACCGAGGCGGTCGTCCGACGTATGGCGGTGTTCAGCATTCCCTGGTGCCCGCAGTATGCGTCCGGCCATCCGTAGAGTCGAGCTTGCTCGACTGGCTGTGCTGGCCATGCTCGAATGGCCATGCCGCGCCGCATGACCCGTGGGCGCCCTTCAGATGAACGCATCGCCATGCGCGCGGAACCCGCCGCCGGGCCATGGGCATGCCTTGAGAGCGACGGACCCTTTGCACCCCGTTAAGCCACCTTCTGCAAGCCTGCGCACAGTCCTGACGGAGATTCCCATGCGCCTGCCCCTGCTGATGCTTGCCGCCCTGGCCCCGGCCGTGCCGGCCTTCGCTGCTGAAACCCCCGAACTGCAGCGCGCGGTCGGCGCAGCGCAGGCGGTGGGCGCGGTGCACACGCTGCGGCAGATTCCCGAGGCCTGCGCGCGGCTGGAAGGTGCGTTCACCGGCCAAGCCGCCGAGCCCTATCGCTTTGCCGCCGTACGCACCAGCGAACAGTGCCAGCCGCGTGCCCGCTTTGTCGATTACGCCAAGGCCCAGCCCAGTGCCGACAAGGGCTGGAAGCTCAACGATGTGATCCGCGTGCCCAGTGCGGCCTGTCCGGCGCAGCAGGCGGTGGTGCGGGTGTGGCGCCTGCCGGTCAACAACAGCCAGGCGCTGGATGGCCAGGGCCAGTCGCGCATCTATCTGGAAGAAGCGAAGAAGCAGGCGGCGGCAGGCAAGATCCCGCAGGTGACGATGTTCGCCGCGCAGCTGCAGATGGAAGGAAAGGCGTGCAATTGAGGATGTCCGGCGCCGCACATCCACGCATGGCGTGGATCTACTACGGCGTGCATCCACGCATGGCGTCGATGTATTGCGGCCCGCACCGGTAGCGCCGGGCCAGGCCCGGCGGAGAACCCGGTAGTGCCGGCCGCTGGCCGGCAGCCCCTCCATCAACCCCCGGCCAGCGTCGCCCCGCGCGCGACCAGCAGCTCGCGCAGAGCGGTGCGATGGCAGTGGGCCTCGTCCTCGCAGTAGCAGCCCACCGCGATGTCGCTGTGCTGCGACAGCGCGGCCAGCAGATCCAGCGCATGCGCTGCGTCGGGCGCCTTCATTTCCGCCTTGTAGTGGCGGAAGAAAGCCTTCCAGTCTGCAGCGGTGCGTGCCGCGTGCGCCTGCTTCACCAGATCAGGGCTGGGCGACAGGGTCGGGAACCAGACGTCGTACCAGTCCTGCCTGGCGAATTCGCTGCGCGGTACACCGCGCGGCGGGCGCCGCACGGTACCGATGCGCAGGCCCTCGCCGGGTACGCGTGGCGTACCGAGTCGAACAACGCGCAGTGCCATCGCTTTCCTCCCTTGCCTCGGCCGCGGGTCAGCCTTCGAACGCGGGTAGCTTCTGCTTCACCGCCACGTTCTTCAGGGTGACGTACTTGGGCAGGCCGTCAGCGCCGTAGGGCAGGGGCGCTTCGCCCTTGATCAGCGGCTGCAGGTAGGCGCGCGCCTTGGCGGTGATGCCGAAACCATCGCGGCGGATGAAGCCGGCCGGCATCTTCTTCTCATGGTTGGCGATCTTCGACAGTGGCGCCGCTTCGATCTTCCAACGGTAGGGCGCGTCGCTGCTGCGCACGATCACCGGCATCACGCCGTTCTGGCCTTTCAGCGCCAGCTGCACGGCGGCCTTGCCGACCGCCTGCGCCTGCTCCCAGTCGGTCCTGCTGGCCAGGTGCCGGGCCGAGCGCTGCAGGTAGTCGGGCAGGGCCCAATGCACCTTCAGGCCCAGCTGGTCCTTGACCCGCCCGGCCAGGTGCGCAGCCACGCCGCCCAGCTGGGAATGGCCGAAGGAGTCCTTGCTGCCGCCGGCATCGGCGACGAAGCGGCCATCGGCGGTGGCGATGCCTTCCGAAGCGACCACCACGCAGTAGCCGACACGCTCGACCACGGCCTTGACCTTGGCCAGGAAGGTAGCCTCGTCATAGGCGCGCTCGGGCAGCAGGATGATGTGCGGGGCCTCGTCCTCGCCGTTGCCGGCCAGGCCGGCGGCGGCGGCCAGCCAGCCGGCGTGGCGGCCCATGGCTTCGTAGATGAAGACGCGGGTGGAGGTCTCGGCCATCGCCGCCACGTCCAGCGCGGCCTCGCGCACCGAGACGGCGGTGTACTTGGCCGCCGAGCCGAAGCCCGGGCAGGTGTCGGTCACCGCCAGGTCGTTGTCGATGGTCTTGGGCACGCCGATGCAGGTCAGGTCGTAGCCGGACGCCTTGGCCAGCAGCGAGACCTTCAGCGCGGTGTCGGCCGAGTCGTTGCCGCCGTTGTAGAGGAACCAGCGCACGTCGTGGGCGCGCAGTACCTCCAGCAGGCGGTCGTAACGGGCACGGTCGGCCTCCAGCGATTTCAGCTTGACCCGGCACGAACCGAAGGCGCCGCCCGGGGTGTGGGCGAGGGCGCGGATGGCGGCGGCACTCTCCTTGCTGGTGTCGATCAGTTCCTCGCGCAGGGCGCCGAGGATGCCGTTGCGCGCTGCCAGGACCTTGATGCCCTTGGCCCGGGCCTGCTCGATCACCGCCGCCGCCGTGGCGTTGATGACGGCGGTGACACCGCCGGATTGGGCGTAGAGGAGAGTACCGTTGCGCATGCGTCTACCTGCTCGGGGGAAAGGACATTGCAGGGACATTACCCGGATGCGGTAAAGTGGCGCTATTGCGGTGCAGCGATACCGGTCCGTCCGGGGCGCGAACCTTCTTTGTTTTCAACACGTTGGAGTCAGGTCAATGCGATTGGTTCTGTTGGGACCGCCCGGTTCGGGCAAGGGGACACAGGCGACGCGCCTGAAGGAAAAGCTGGGCATCGCCCATATTTCGACCGGTGACATGCTGCGCGCGGAAATCGCCGCGGGCTCGGAACTGGGCAAGCAGGCCAAGGCGGTCATGGACGCCGGCAACCTGGTGTCGGACGACATCCTGCTGGGCATGCTGGAGTCGCGTCTGACCCAGGCCGATGTCGCCAAGGGCTTCATCCTGGACGGCTACCCGCGCAACGTGGCCCAGGCCAATGCGATGGACGGCCTGCTGGCCAAGATCGGCCAGCCGCTGGATGCGGTGGTGCAGCTGGACGTGGCCACCGAACTGCTGGTCGAGCGCATCGCCGGCCGCGCGCAGGAACAGGGCCGCGCCGATGACAACCCGGAAGCGGTGCGCCAGCGCCTGCAGGTCTACAACGACCAGACCGCTCCGGTGGTCGACTTCTACGCCGGCCGTGGCACCCTGGCCCGCGTCGACGGCGTCGGCGACCTGGACGAGATCGAAGCCCGCATCCTGGCGGCGATCAAGGGTTGACGGTGGTGGGCCGGCACCGCGCCGGCCCTTCCGCGCCTGAAACGACACAGGCCTGATCCTTGCGGATCAGGCCTGTGTCGTTTCATAGGCGCCAGCGGAGGGCTTGCTCAGGGCCCCGCAGCATGAGCTCCCTTGGGGATGGCCTCTTGGGGAGTAGGACCGGTTCGGGTACTGCGGCTGGCACGATTAATTGTGTACGGGTTCACATAACATCGCTATCGGGAATTCCCTGACAGACGATTGGAGTTTTCTCACAACGCCTGTAGGAGTTGTCTGACCCGATTTCCGACAATGGCCCTATACAGCCGTGATCGGTCACAATCCCCGGTCATGAGCAGCGTACATATCCTTGCAATCGCCGGCACCTTCATGGGTGGCGTGGCCGCCCTGGCGCGGGAACTGGGCCATCCGGTCAGTGGCAGCGACCAGGCCATCTATCCGCCGATGTCCACCCAGCTGGAACAGCTGGGCATCACTCTGGACCAGGGCTACCGCGCCGACAGCGTGCCGGCCGGGACCGACGAGGTGGTGATCGGCAACGCGCTGTCGCGCGGCAACCCTGCGGTGGAAGCGGTGCTCGACGCCGGCCAGCGCTACATCTCCGGTGCCCAGTGGCTGTCCGAGCAGGTCCTGCCCGGCCGCGACACGCTGGCCGTGGCCGGTACCCACGGCAAGACCACCACCACCACCATCCTGACCTGGCTGCTGGAAAGTGCCGGGCGCGCGCCGGGCTTCCTGATCGGCGGCGTGGCCGAGGACTTCGGCGTCTCCGCCCGGCTGGGCAAGGGACGCGAGTTCGTGGTCGAGGCCGATGAGTACGACACCGCCTTCTTCGACAAGCGCAGCAAGTTCGTGCACTACCGGCCGCTGGTGGCCATCCTCAACAACCTCGAATACGACCACGCCGACATCTTCCCCGATGTGGCCGCGATCCAGCGCCAGTTCCACCACCTGGTGCGCACCGTGCCTGCGCGCGGCCGCCTGATCGTCAACGGTGAGGATCCGCACCTGGCCGAAGTGCTGGCCATGGGCTGCTGGACGCCGGTCGAGCGCTTCGGCTTCGATCCGTCGCTGGAATGGCATGCCGAGCTGCTGGCCGCCGATGGCAGTGCCTTCCGCGTGCACCATCGCGGGCAGGCGCTGGGCGAGGTGCAGTGGCCGCTGCTGGGCCGCCACAACGTGCTCAACGGCCTGGCCGCGCTGGCCGCCGCGCACGCGGTGGGGGTGGACCCGGCCGAGGTGATCCCGGCGCTGGCCCGCTTCCGCAGCGTCAAGCGCCGCATGGAAGTGATCGGCAGCTGTGACGACATTACCGTCTACGACGATTTCGCCCATCACCCCACCGCCATCGCCACCACGCTGGAGGGCCTGCGGGCCAAGGTCGGCGACGCGCGCATCGTGGTCGCGATGGAGCCGCGCAGCAATTCGATGCGGCTGGGCGCACACGCGCAGGCGCTGGCACCGTCGCTGGCGCTGGCCGATGAGGTGGTGTTCCTGCACCGGCCGGAACTGGCCTGGGATGCGGCAGCGGTGATTGCCGCCGTGCGTGGCCAGGCCCATGCCGTGCCGGATACCGATGCGCTGCTGGCCCAGCTGCAGTCCCGCGTGCGCAGCGGTGACCACGTGGTGTTCATGTCCAACGGTGGCTTCGACGGCGCGCCGCGCCGCTTCCTCGCCGCCCTGCAGGCCCGATGAGCGCCGACGGTTCGCTGCCGCTGTTCCCGCTGCACACCACGCTGGTACCCGGTGCGGCAGTCGGCCTGCGGGTGTTCGAGCGGCGCTACCTGGATCTGGTGCGCGACACCGGCCGTAGTGGCGAAGGCTTCGGCGTCTGCCTGATCCTGGATGGCCAGGAAGTGGGGGCGCCGGCCACGCCGGCCGCCTACGGCGTGCAGGTGCGCATCGAGGATTTCGACGTCGGCGCCGATGGTGTGCTGCAGCTTCGCCTGCGTGGCACGCGTCGCTTCCATGTCGAGCGTACCCGCGTGCGTGACAACGGCCTGGTGGTGGCCGACGTGCGCTGGTGCGACGAAGACCCCGATGACGAACTGCGGCCGCAGCACGCGCTGCTGGCCACGGTGCTGGGGCACATCATCGAACAGGCCGGCGAGGCCTACGCGCCAGCCAGTCCGGCGCTGCTGGACCAGGCCAGCTGGGTCGGCTGGCGGCTGGCCGAGCTGCTGCCGCTGCAGGAACAGCAGCGACTGCAGCTGCTGCAGATGGATGACCCGCACCAGCGCCTGCAGCAGCTGCTGGGCTGGATGCCGTAAAAGCCATCCACGCATGGCGTGGATCTACTGGAACCGCCATCCACGCATGGCGTGGATCTACTGGAACCGTCATCCACGCATGGCGTGGATCTACGCCGCCGGGCATGGCCCGGCGCTACCCATCCACGTTCCGGTAGCGCCGAGCCCATGCTCGGCTTATCCATCACGGCGTGGTCTTCAACCGCAGCACCGGCAAGCCGGTTTCCGCCTGCACGTCCTCGCGCTGCGGCAGTTCCTGCACGGCCTGCTTCACCGCATTGAACGCGGGATCGATGCCGCGCACCGGGTGCCACATGCCGATCCACTGGAAGTGGCGCTCGTAGCGCAGGGTCTGCGCACTGCCCAGCCACAGCGGAGTGTCGCCGGGCTGCAGGCGGGCTGGTGCCTGCCACAGGCGCAGCACGTAGCGCTCATCCGGCTTCGCGCCCTGGCGCACCATCAGCAGCGCTTCCACCCGCGTATCCAGCGTGGCCGGCAGCACCGGCAGTTCGCTGGCACCGGTGTTCTTGTCCAGCATCAGCAGCGCTTCCTGCCAGCCGGCCTGGGCCTGCACCGTCCAGCCCTGCGCTTCCAGGCGGGCCTGCAGCGGCGCCAGCGGGCCGGCTACCTGCACGTCCAGCGGCCAGCGCTGGTCATCGTCGAATTCGTTGCGGCGTGCCGGCAGTTTCGCCCAGTCCTGCTGCCACCAGGCCTGCATGTCCATCGCCAGCGGCGCCGGCAGGGTCGGTTCGAAGCGTTCCAGCTTCACCGGGATGTTGCGTGGCGCGTACCACATCGCCGCCAGCACGAAGACGCCGTAGAACAGCCACGCCACCGGCTTGACCCAGAACGAGCGGTTGAAGCGGCGGCGGTAGGCGATGCCCAGCACCAGCAGCCAGAAGGTGCCGAACAGCATGCCGCCGATCACATCGCTCAGCCAGTGCGCGCCCAGGTACAGGCGCGAGAAGCCGATCAGGCTGACCACGATGCCCGATACCAGATAGGGCCAGACGCGGGTGCGGCCCGGCATTTCGCGGGCGATCAGCACCGCGAAGAAGCCGAAGGTGATCGTGGCCATGGTGACCGACACCGACGGGAAGCCGAAGCCGCTGCTGGCATCGACCGGGCGCACCACGTCCACGGTGGCGCCCAGCAGCTTGGTCAGGGCCAGGCCGAAGGCCAGCGCGGCCAGCCAGTGTGCGGCGGCCATCCAGCGCCGGCGCCAGACCAGGTAACCCATGGCCGCGGCAGTGGCCGGCATCAGCACCTGCCACGCACCCAGCGAGGCCAGCGCGGCCATCGGGTAGTCGGCCAGTGGATTGCGCAGTGCCAGCATGGCCTGGTGCACCAGCAGGTCGATGGCCAGTGGTTCGCCATGGGCGACCACCACGGTCAGCAGCGCGAACCAGCCCCAGCCCAGCAACAGCAGCATCAGCGCCAGCATTGCCAGCGGCACCGACTCGCGGCGCTTCGGGTCCAGCACGCCCACGGTGTAGCGGCCCAGCGTGGGGTGGCGGTTGGACCAGTCCAGCAGGCGTGCCAGCCAGTGGTCCATGCGCGCGGCCGACCAGCGGTAGCCGTACAGCACGATGGCCCAGACCAGGCCGAGGATGACCACCAGCAGGCCGACCACCACCACCAGCCGGCCCGCCACCGCAGCGACCGCATCGTAGGCTTCGCCCAGCACCCAGCCCGGGGCCAGGAACAGCACGGCCCAGGACAGGCTGGCGATGCCGCTGGCCTGCACGTAGCGGCTGGCCGGCATCTTCATCATGCCGGCGATGGCCGGCACGAAGGGCCGGATGGCACCCACATAGCGGGCCACCAGAATGCTCTTGAAGGCATTGCGGCGGAACAGGTTCTCGCCGCGGTCCAGCAGCTGCGGGTAGCGGCTGAACGGCCAGACGCCGCGCAGGCGATCACCCCAGCGGCGGCCGATCCAGTAGCTGATGCCATCGCCGGCGAAGGCGCCAAGCGCGGCTGCCGCCACTGCATACGGCCCGGAGATCTGGCCCAGGCCGATGAACACACCCACCGCGAACAGCAGGGGCAGGGCCGGCACGATGGCACCCAGAATGATGACCGCATCGCAGAAGGCGATCAGAAAAATAACCGCGCCCGCAAGTACGGGATGGGCGGCAATCCACGCGAGGGTGGCGTCGATCCATGAAGAGTCCATTGCCCGATTATAGAGGCGTGAAGGTGACTGGTTCCCAGCGGCTTGGTGACCGTTTGCAACAGGCGCCATCGCCTAGAATGGGTGCATGCCGCATTCGCCAGACGCTCCCATCCGTGCTTTGAAGGCCGACAGCTTCGGCCGCATCCTGCTTGTGCAGGGCCCGCAAGGCCCCTTCGTGCGCCGCGATCTGGGCGCCACGCCGCTGTGGTTGCGGCTGCCTGCGTGGTGGCTGGCACGGCGCGAAGCCCGCGCGCTGCGCCATATCCACGGCATGGCCGATGTGCCGCAATTGCTGGACTGGGATGGCCGTCATCTGGATCGCAGCTTCATGGCCGGTGACGCGATGTACCAGCGGCCACCGCGCGGTGACCTGGCCTGGTTCCGTGCCGCGCGGCGCCTGCTGCAGCAGCTGCACCGGCGTGGCGTGGCCCACAACGACCTGGCCAAGGAAGCCAACTGGCTGGTCACCGAGGATGGCCGACCGGCGCTGATCGACTTCCAGCTGGCGGTGATCGGCAACCCGCGCTCGCGCTGGATGCGCCTGCTGGCCCGCGAGGATCTGCGCCATCTGCTCAAGCACAAGCGCATGTACTGCCGCGAGTCGCTCACCCCGGTGGAAAAGCGCGTGCTCAAGCGCACCTCGTGGGTGCGCGAGCTGTGGTTTGCCACCGGCAAGCCGGTCTACCGCTTCGTCACCCGCCGCATCCTGCATTGGGAAGACAACGAGGGGCAGGGGCCCAAGCCGTGAGCACGGCCACCGTGGTCACGGCGCCGCCGAGTGCGGCAAGCGTGCTGCGCGCGCAGCTGGCCGGCGCCGACTTCGTGCACGCCTGCCAGGCCAGTACCTGTCGCGACGGCCGCAGCGCGCTGCAGGCCTATCGGGATATGGCCACGACCATCCCCGGCTGGTTCGATGGGTTGATGGCGCTGCGCAACCGCGGCATGCGCCTGCTGGGCATGAAGGACCTGGGCTCGCTGCGCGCGGTGCAGGACACCAGGGCACCACGCCCCGGCCAGCGGCTGGGCATCTTCACCCTGCAGTCGTTGCGCGACGACGCCATCGTGCTGGAAGACAACGACCGCCACCTGCGCGTGCAGCTGGCCCTGCAGTGGCAGGGCGATATGCTGGAAGTGGCCACCGTGGTGCATACCCACAACGTGTTCGGGCGGGTTTACATGCTGCCCGTGGCGCCCGTGCACCGGTTGATCGTGCCGCATCTGCTGAAGAAGCAGGTACGGGCGTACGGTTGATTCGATGCCGCGCCGCCGGGCATGGCCCGGCGCTACCTTGAGGACACGCTCCGGACCGGTAGCGCCGGGCCGTGCCCGGCGGGCATGAATCGTTCTGGCATCAAGGCGCCGCCGGCACCACCTGCTGGCCGATGAAATTGCGCTGGCCATCGAAGTCATAACCGATCTGCAACTGGCCGACATCCGGGCAGGCATGGCAGTCGCGCAGCGGCGTGCGGTACAGCAGCCGGATGCCGCCGCCGTCCAGTGGCGCCGTGCCCGCGGCCTGTGCGGGTGCGAACGGCGTGGCCTGTGGGTGGGCCTTCAGCAGTTCCTGCACACCCGCATCGGCGCGCAGCGTGTCATCCAGCTGCACTGCATCCACGTCGATGCGCTTGCCACCGGCATCGACCAGGCGGGTGCCCTCATTGGTATTGGCGCGGAACGGGTACTCAACCGTGGCCACGCCCAGGCCGTCATGCTCGTGCCAGGCGGTCACGTAGGCCAGCTCACCCCCGGTGGACAGCTGCTCGGCGGCGGCCACGGCATCGGCGCTGGCGCCACCGGCCTTCATCGCATCGCGCAGGCAATCGCGGGTGGCGTTGCTGTCGCCCTGGCGGCAGGCGTTCAGGTCGCCATCCCAGACCACCGCCTCGCTCCAGCGCAGCGATCCGTCGGCAGCCTTGCTGGCGGCGGGCGCATCGCCCGAGGCCGGCGCCTTGCCCGGTTCCGGGGGGCCGCCCTGGCAGGCGGCCAGCAGGGCCAGGGACAGGGCAGGCAGCAACAGGCGGGAACGGCGCATGGCATGTACCTCGTGCGTTGACCGGGGCACCAGTATCGTCAACGCGCGGTGAACCCGGCGTCGGCGCGGCATACTAGCGGCTCATTGCATACGCTGGAGTGTGGAACGTGGGCAGTCTGCAGGGCAAAACGCTATTCATCACCGGTGCCTCGCGCGGTATCGGTCTGGCCATCGCGCTGCGCGCCGCGCGCGACGGGGCCAACGTGGCCATCGCCGCCAAATCATCGGTTCCCAACCCGAAGCTGCCGGGCACCATCCACTCCGCAGCCGAGGCCGTCAACGCCGCCGGCGGCCAGGGCCTGGCGCTGAAGTGCGATATCCGCGAGGAAGACCAGGTGAAAGCGGCCGTGGCGGCCACCGTCGATACCTTCGGGGGCATCGACATCCTCATCAACAACGCCAGCGCGATCTGGCTGCGCGGTACGCTGGACACGCCGATGAAGCGCTTCGACCTGATGCAGCAGGTCAATTCGCGCGGCAGCTTCCTGTGTGCACAGGCCTGCCTGCCCTACCTGCTGCAGGCGCCCAACCCGCACATCCTCACCCTGGCTCCGCCGCCCAGCCTCGAACCGAAGTGGTGGGGCGCGCATACCGGCTACACGCTGGCCAAGATGGGCATGAGCTTCGTTACCCTGGGCCTGGCCGCGGAATTCGGGCCGCAGGGCGTGGCGGTCAACGCGCTGTGGCCGCGCACGGTGATCGCCACCGATGCGATCAACATGATTCCCGGCGTGGACGCGGCGGGCTGCCGTACGCCGCAGATCATGGCCGATGCCGCGCATGCCGTGCTGGTGCGGGAAGCGGCCGGGTTCCATGGCCGCTTCCTGATCGATGATGAAGTGCTGGGCGACGCCGGGGTGACCGATCTGTCCGGGTATGCCATGGATGCCACGCGGCCGCTGCTGCCGGATCTGTTCCTGGATTGATCGGCAGGGCGTTCACCGCCGCGAGGCGACGGCGGGTCCACGGACCCGTCCGGCGTACGCCCGTCCTTCAGGGGTTGAAGGTATCGGGCAGTTCCCCGCCGCACCTGCGGCAATGGCGTGCATCGGGCTCGTGGCCTTCCAGCCCGCAGTGCGGGCAGCCGCGGGCATCACGGCGTGCGGCCAGTTCGGCATCGCGCATGGTGCTGGCCAGTTCGGCGGTGTAGATGCCGGTGGGCACGGCGATGATGCTGTAACCGATCAGGATCAGCACCGAGGTGACGAAGCGGCCCAGCACGGTCTGCGGCACGATATCGCCGAAGCCGACGGTGGCCATGGTCACCACCGCCCAGTACATGCTGGCCGGGATGTTGCTGAAGCCGTGTTCGGGGCCCTCGATGATGTACATCAGGGTGCCGGCGATGATGGTGATGGTGATGACCGTGAACAGGAACAGCAGGATCTTGCGCCGGCTGCGCCACAGCGACTGCAGCAGGATGCCGCTTTCCTCGATGTAGCGGGTCAGCTTGAGGATGCGGAACACGCGCAGGATGCGCAGCGCGCGCACCACCAGCAGGCTCTGCGCGCCGGGAATGAACAGCGACAGATAGGCCGGCAGGATGGACAGCAGGTCGATGATGCCCCAGATGCTGACTGCGTAGCGCAGCGGCCGTTTCACCACTGCCAGGCGCAGCAGGTACTCCAGCGTGAACAGGGCGGTGAAGCCCCATTCGATGACGTACAGCCAGTCCGACCACGCCACGTGCAGGTGCTGCACGCTGTCGATCATCACCACCAGGATGCTGGCGATGATCGCCACCACCAGGATCAGGTCGAAATTGCGGGACGGCCGTGTGTCGTGGCGGTAGATGATGTCGAACCAGGTCCGGCGCCAGCCGGAAGCGGTGGCGGGGTTCAGCTGGGGGGCGGAAAACGGGCGCATCCGCACATTGTGCCGCAGGGGCTGGGGGGCGAGAATGGGCGTTCCTGAACCCAATCCACTGCCATGACCGCCGCTACCGATCCGTTGATCTCCCTGTCGCACTACTACCTGCCGGTGTACAAGCCCCGCCAGGTGGTGCTGGAGCGAGGCCAGGGCGCCCGCGTGTGGGACAGCCAGGGCCGCGAGTTCATCGATCTGGCCGCCGGCATCGCCGTGTGTGGCCTGGGCCACAACGACCCGGACCTGGTGGCCGCGCTGGTCGAACAGGCCGGCAAGCTGTGGCACACCAGCAACGTCTTCTACAGCGCACCGCCGCTGCACCTGGCCGAGGAACTGGTGCAGGCCAGCCGCTTCGCCGAGCGCGTGTTCCTGTGCAATTCCGGCGCCGAAGCCAACGAAGTGGCCATCAAGATGGTCCGCAAGTGGGCCTCCAGCCAGGGCCGCCCGGCCGACAAGCGCGTCATCATCACCTTCCGCGGCAGTTTCCACGGCCGCACCATGGGTGCGGTGACCGCCACCGCCCAGCCGAAGTACCAGGAAGGCTACGAGCCGCTGCCCGGTGGCTTCCGCTACATCGACTTCAACGATGAAGTGCAGCTGGAAACGGCGATGGCCGCCGGCGATGTGGCTGCGGTGATGCTGGAGCCGGTGCAGGGCGAGGGCGGCGTGATGCCGGCCAAGTCCGGTTTCCTCAAGCGCGTGCGCGAGCTGTGCGACCAGCACAATGCGCTGCTGGTGCTCGATGAGATCCAGGCGGGCATGGGCCGTACCGGCACCCTGTTCGCGCACTGGCAGGATGACGTGGTGCCGGACATGGTCACCCTGGCCAAGGCACTGGGCGGTGGCTTCCCGATCGGCGCCATGCTGGCCGGCCCGAAGGTGGCTGAAACCATGCAGTTCGGCGCCCACGGCACCACCTTTGGTGGCAATCCGCTGGCCGCCGCCGTGGCCCGCGTGGCGCTGCGCAAGCTGGCCTCGCCGGAGATCGCCGCCAATGTCAGCCGCCAGTCGAAGGCGCTGCGCGATGGTTTCGACCGCATCAGCGAAGAGTTCGGCGTGTTCAGCGGCGTGCGTGGCCGCGGCCTGATGCTGGGCGCAGTGCTGAGCCCGGCCTTCGCCGGCCAGGCCGGTGCCATCCTCGACCATGCCGCCGACCAGGGCCTGCTGACCCTGCAGGCCGGCCCGGACGTGCTGCGCTTCGTGCCGTCGCTGAACATCACCGACGAAGAAGTGGCTGAAGGCCTCAAGCGCCTGCGCGCCGCGATCGCCGCGTTCGTCGCCGCGCGCTGATCCTGGCGCTGGTGCTGAGAAACCCCTGTAGAGCCGAGCCGATGCTCGGCTCATCGCGATGTCAGGACAGCAGCCGAGCATGGGCTCGGCTCTACAGGATCGCGTAGCGCTTCAATACCTTCCCCAGCCCGCGCCCATCACGCACGGTTTCCGCGTGCAGGCCGGCCGCGCGTGCGCCGCGTACGTTGGCGAACAGATCATCGACGAACAGCGTGTGCGCGGGCGCTGCGCCCAGCAGATCAAGCACGCGGGTGAACGCCGCCGGCTGCGGTTTGCGCAGGCTGGAATCCGCGCTGCAGAACACCCGCCCGTGCAGCGCCGGGAACAGGCCCGGCACCAGGCCGGGCAGCGCCTGCACCATCAGTGCACCGTTGTTGGTCAGTACCGCCATCGGCACCTGCAGGTGCTCAAGCCGCTGCAGCACGGCCTGCTGCGGATGGCTGGCGGCCTGCCGTGCAGCGGTCCAGGTCTGCGCATCCACGCTGCGGCCCAGCCGTTCGCCCAGTTGCGTCAGGTAGGTCGCGCCATCCAGCGCGCCGCTATCGTGCGCCGCTTCCAGCCCACTGTCATACAGCGCCGCCTGCACCGCCTCGGCGGTCACGTCCAGCGCGCGCGCCAGATGCAGCACGCGCTGCGCGCGCTGGTACTGCACCAGCACGCCATCCACATCCAGCAGCAACAGGTCGATGCGCATCGGCCGAGCATGCCACTGCAGTGAATGCCGCGAAACCCCGCCACGCCCGTGCGACAGACGGTCGCAGCCGGCACCGCACAGGGCTGCCTAGAATGGGGGCCGAACCTGCAGGAGACGCGATGATGAAGGCTTGGACGGTAGCGGTGGGACTGGGCGCGCTGATGCTGGCGCCGTCGGCGATGGCTCGCGTGTGTGCGGTGAATATCGACAGCACCGACCAGATGAGCTTCAGCAGCAGCCAGATCAAGGTGGCCGCCGATTGCACGGCCGTCGATCTGACCCTGCGCCATACCGGCAAGCTTGCAGCGACCGCCATGGGCCATAACTGGGTGCTGACCCGCACGGCCGACTACCAGCCGGTGGCGATGGCCGGCATGCGCATGACCCTGGCCGACAGCTATCTGCCGAAAGCCGACAAGCGCGTGCTGGCGCACACCAAGGTGATCGGCGGCGGCGAATCCACCCGCGTGCGCTTCTCCACCCAGGGCCTGCAGAAGGGCGGCGATTACACCTTCTTCTGCTCGTTCCCAGGCCACTTCGCGATGATGAAGGGCAAGTTCGTCTTCGGTTGATTGCAGCCACGCATGGCGTGGCTCTACTGGGGGAACGGTGCGCGCAGCTTGGTAGATCCACGCCATGCGTGGATGCGGTGCCCTGGCAATGCCTGGTAGATCCACGCCATGCGTGGATGCCGTGCCTCGGCAATGCCTGGTAGATCCACGCCATGCGTGGATGCGGTGCCCCGGCAATGCCTGGTAGATCCACGCCATGCGTGGATGCGGTGCCCCGGCAATGCCTGGTAGATCCACGCCATGCGTGGATGCCGTGCCCCGGCAATGCCTGGTAGATCCACGCCATGCGTGGATGCCGTGCCCCGGCAATGCCTGGTAGATCCACGCCATGCGTGGATGCCGTGCCCCGGCAATGCCTGGTAGATCCACGCCATGCGTGGATGCCGTGCCCCGGCAATGCCTGGTAGATCCACGCCATGCGTGGATGCCGTGCCCCGGCAATGCCTGGTAGATCCACGCCATGCGTGGATGCCGTGCCCCGGCAATGCCTGGTAGATCCACGCCATGCGTGGATGCGGTGCCCTGGCAATGCCTGGTAGATCCACGCCATGCGTGGATGCCGTGCCTCGGCAATGCCTGGTAGATCCACGCCATGCGTGGATGCGGTGCTACGGCGGCGCCAACCAAGGTTGGCACCCACCGGCCACCATGGGCTCAGCCCTTGGCAGCCTTGAACGCCACGCGGGCGGCAGCCAGGGTCGCTTCGATCACGGCATCATCGTGCGCGCTGGACATGAAGCCGGCCTCGTAGGCCGACGGCGCCAGGAACACGCCCTGGTCCAGCATGGCGTGGAAGAAGCGGTTGAACGCGGGGATGTCGCAGGCGGTGGCCTGGGCATAGGTCTCCACCTTTTCGCTGGTGAAGAACAGGCCGAACATCGCGCCCACACGGGTGGTGGTCACCGCCACGCCCGCTTCCGCCGCCGCCGCTTCCAGGCCCGCGCACAGGCGTGCGGTACGCTCGGCCAGGTCATCGTGGAAGCCTGGCTGCGACACCAGCTCCAGCATCGCCAGGCCGGCGGCCATCGCCACCGGGTTGCCGCTCAGCGTGCCGGCCTGGTAGATCGGGCCGGCCGGGGCGATCTGCTGCATCAGCTCGCGGCGGCCGCCGTAAGCGCCCACCGGCATGCCGCCGCCGATGATCTTGCCGAAGGTGCTCAGGTCCGGGGTGATGCCGTAGTGCGCCTGCGCACCGCCCAGGGCGACGCGGAAGCCGGTCATCACTTCGTCGAAGATCAGCAGCGCGCCGTACTGCGTGCACAGCGCACGCAGGTGTTGCAGATAACCGTCGCGCGGCGGAATGCAGTTGGCGTTGCCCACCACCGGCTCGATGATCAGGCCGGCAATCTCGCTGCCCTGCGCCTCGAACAGCGCGGTGGCAGCGTCGAAATCGTTGTACGGCAGGGTCAGGGTCAGTTCGCTCAGGCCGGCCGGCACGCCCGGCGAGGTCGGCACGCCCAGGGTCAGCATGCCACTGCCGGCCTTGACCAGGAACGAGTCGCCGTGGCCGTGGTAGCAGCCTTCGAACTTGACGATGCGGTTGCGGCCGGTGGCGCCACGGGCCAGGCGGATGGCCGACAGCGTGGCTTCGGTGCCGGAGTTGACCATGCGCACCATCTCGCACGACGGCACCAGGCGGGTGATGGTCTCGGCCATGGTCACCTCGGCCGCGCAGGGCGCACCGAAGGACAGGCCGTTGTCGATGGCCTTCTTCACCGCCTGGCGCACGGCCGGGTGGTTGTGGCCGACGATCATCGGGCCCCAGGAACCGACGTAGTCGATGTAGCGGTTGCCGTCGACGTCGTACAGGTAGGCGCCATCGGCGCGCTCGACGAAGAACGGTTCACCGCCGACCGATTTGAACGCGCGCACCGGCGAATTGACGCCGCCGGGCAGCAGCTGCTGGGCGCGGGAGAACAGGGCGTGGGACTGGTCGTGGTTCATGGGGACTTTCCTGGGTGTTACGCGAACTGGGCGAGGAAGGCGCGCTGGGTCGCGACCGGGTCCTGCGCGGCATAGATGCCACTGACCACGGCCACCAGGTCGGCGCCGGCGTCGATGATGGGACCGACATTGTCCGGCGTCAGCCCGCCGATCGCCACCCGCGGCACGCCCAGTGCGGCGCTCTGCCGCAGCAGGTCGGCATGGGCGCGGCTGCTGGTGACCTTGGTGGTGGTGGGAAAAAAGGCGCCGAAGGCCACGTAGCTGGCGCCGGCGGCCACGGCCTTTTCGGCGTTGGCCAGCTGGTCGTAGCAGGATGCGCCGATGATGGCGTCCTGGCCGAGCAGGGCGCGCGCGCTGGGGATGTCGCCGTCGGTGCCGCCCAGGTGCACGCCGGCCGCGCCGACGGCCTGGGCCAGTGCCGGGTCGTCGTTGATGATGAGGGGCACGCCGTGGCTGGCGCACAGCGCCTGCAGGGCCGCAGCCTGTTCCTGCCGCAGCACATCGCTGGCGGTCTTGTTGCGGTACTGCAGCCAGGTGGCGCCGGCGGCCAGCAGCGGCGCGGTACGCGCCAGCAGGCGGGCGGTGTCGGGTTCATCCGGGGTGATCAGGTAGACGCCGCGGGGCGCCGGGGAAGCAGAAGTCATCGATGGCTACCGGTGAGTGGGCCGCGATGGGACAATGGCAGCCCGTGAATCCAGCCCTGATTATCCGATGATCGATGCCACCCCCACCACCTTGCGTACCTGGATGTGCGTGGTCTGCGGCTTCATCTACCGTGAAGCGGACGGGCTGCCGGAAGAGGGCATCGCCCCGGGCACGCGCTGGGAAGACATTCCCGAGACCTGGACCTGCCCGGATTGCGGGGTGACCAAGGACGATTTCGAGATGGTCGAGATCGATTGATCGCACGGGCTGCCGGGCATCGCCCGGCGCTACCGATATGAACCGGCCGCTGCGAAAGCGGCCCGACGCAGCGCGGTAGAGTCGAGCTTGCTCGACTGAAGTATCCATGGCAGTCGAGCAAGCTCGACTCTACTCAATGCAGCCGTGGCATCGGCCCGCCCAGATCGATCAGCTTCTCGCGCAGCCACTGCGCATCACTGGCCTCGGGGTTGCGGCGCAGGTACTGGCCCAGGTCGTGGCGGGCGCCCGCCACGTAGTCCAGCTGCAGGTAGGCCAGGCCACGATCGCGCAGCGCATCGTCCTGTTCCGGGGCCAGCTTCAGCAGGCGGTCGGCACTGCGCGCGGCGCGGTCCCATTCACTGGCTTCGGCGTAGACGCCGTGCAGGTTGCGCAGCATGCGGATGAGGATGGCGCGGCTGGGCGCCGGGTCCAGGATCTGTGCCAGCACCTGGTCGTCCGGGGCCTGCCCGCCGAGGTGTGACTTGGCGCGCTCGCGCAGCTCATCCACATCCAGCGGACGCCCGCCATTGAACGGGTCCATCACCAGCACGCCGTCGTCCACCGGCAGGCGCACCAGGAAGTGGCCGGGGAAGGACACGCCGTCGAGTGGAATACCCAGGCGCCGGGCGACTTCCATCTGCACCAGGGCCAGCGAGATGGGATTGCCCAGGCGGCGCTCGAATACCTGGTTGAGGTAGCTGTTGCGCGGGTCGTAGTACTCCTGGTGGTCGCCGCTGTAGCCCAGTTCGTCGAACAGGTGGCGGTTGACCGCGGCCATCTTCAACGGCCAGCGCTCGATGGTGTCCACTTCCGCGCGCAGGTGGTCGACATGGCTCTGTACCAGCGCGTCGTACACGCCGGGCTGCAGGTCGGGGTATTCATCGCGCGCGATCAGCAACGCGGTTGGCAGCAGTGGCAGCGCCTCGTCATCGAGGTCGGCCAGTGCATCCCAGTCGGGGAGTGTGATCCGGTCCTGCATGTTCACAGACTGGCGGCATTCGCAAGCGGTTTCAAGCGGTGTGGCGTGAAAAGAACATCGCCATGAAGAAACGGGGGCAGAGCCCTTTCGCAGGCGAAAGGGATCCGACCCCGGGTTCCGATCGCGGGTGCCGGGCGCAGCCCGGCCGACCCTTATTTTTCGATGCCGGGGCCGAAGCCCAGCTCCGTGCCGTCCTTCAGCTTCAGCTTCTCCGCCTGCCCGGCGTTGAGCTCCAGCACGTACCGCGCCGGGCCGCCGCTGGGGTAGGGCGGGCACATGTCGCCGGCCGAGCACGGCGGCACGTCGCGCTGCTGGCTGACCAGCCTGCGCTCGCTGTCGAAGTACAGGATGTCCAGCGCGATCTTGGTGTTCTTCATCCAGTACGCCTGCATTTCCTCGCGGTCGTGGATGAACAGCATGCCGTGGTCGACCGGCATCTGGTCGCGGAACATCAACCCGCGCGCACGGGTTTCATCATTGGTGGCCAGCTCCACCTGGTAACGGGCGCCGTCCAGCTCCACCCAGTGGCGGGCGGCATCGGTGGCGCAGCCGGTCAGGGCCAGCAGGGGGAGGATCAGCAGCGAGCGCAGCGACATGTCAGCGTCCTTGGCAGCGAATCAGAGCACGACCGGCGGCTCGCCGCCGACGATCACCACATCGGCGCGACGGCGGGCGAACAGGCCCACGCAGACCACGCCCGGCAGCTGGTTGAGCTCGCGCTCCAGCTTTTCCGGATCGGTGATCTGCAGGTTGTGGATGTCCAGGATCTGGTTGCCGTTGTCGGTCACCACGCCCTCGCGCCAGGTCGGCTGGCCGCCGGTCATGTCGCGGATCTGTCGGGCCACCAGGCTGCGCGCCATCGGGATCACTTCCACCGGCAGCGGGAACCGGCCCAGCACCGGCACCTGCTTGCTGGGATCGACGATGCAGACGAAACGCTCGCTGGCCTCGGCGATGATCTTTTCGCGGGTCAGCGCCGCGCCACCGCCCTTGATCAGGCACTTGCCCGGATCGCACTCATCTGCGCCGTCCACGTACAGCGACAGGGTGCCGGTGTGGTTCAGCTCGATCACCTCGATGCCGTGCTGCTTCAGGCGCGCGGTGCTCTGTTCCGAACTGGACACCGCGCCCTTGATGCGGTGCTGGATGCGGGCCAGCGCATCGATGAAGTAGGCCACGGTGGACCCGGTGCCGACCCCGACGATCATGCCGTCTTCGACGTATTCGATGGCCTTTTCGGCGGCCAGGCGCTTGGCTTCGGACATGGGAAAACTCTCAGGCAGGGAATCAGGATTTCTTTTCCAGCGACAGCAGCAGCTTCCACTGCGCGGCCGTCACCGGGAACACCGACAGGCGGTTGCCCTTGGCAACCAGCGGGAAGCCCTCGCCGAGCTCCTCGGCGTGCAGCTTGATCTCGTCCAGCGTGATCACCTGCTTGAGCTTGCGGTCGAAGGCGACGTCCACCAGCATCCAGCGCGGGTTTTCGCGCGTGCTCTTGGGGTCGTGGTAATCGGATTTCGGGTCGAACTGGGTATCGTCCGGGTAGGCCGCGCTGTGCACCGTGGCCAGGCCGACGATGCCCGGCACCTTGGTATTGGAGTGGTAGAACAGGATGCCGTCGCCCACCTGCATGCCATCGCGCATGAAGTTGCGCGCCTGGTAGTTGCGGACCCCGTTCCAGGGCTCGACCTTCACCTTGGCCAGGTCATCGATGGAAAAAGCGTCCGGTTCGGACTTCATCAGCCAGTAGCGCTTGCGGGCGGTCATGCGTTCACAGGGGCAGCGGAGGGGAACAGGGTGCCGTCTTCGGTGCAGATCGCATCCACCGGCACGTCCCACGACGCCACCGGCAAGGACTCGACCTGCTGCACCGCGAACGCAGCACCGACCAGCCAGGGCGGCGCCGGCCGGTCGTGGCGGAAGGCGAAGCTGCGATCATACCAGCCGCCCCCCATGCCCAGCCGCCGGCACTGCGCGTCGAAGCCGACCAGCGGGGTCACCACCAGGGCCATCTGCGCCGGTTCCAGGGTGTCTGCCAGCGCCACGTCCGGTTCGGGAATGCCGTAGCAGTTGCTGGTCAGCGGCTGGCCCGGGCGCCACGGTGCAAAGCGCAGTACATCGCCGGCCAGCACCGGCAGGCAATAGGCCACGGTGTCTGGCAGCTGCAGCTGCCAGCGGTGCAGGGCAATCTCGCCATCCAGCGCCCAGTAGCCGGCCACCGGGCCGGTGCGCGGGGCGAAGGGCAGGGCGAGCAGGGCATCGGCCAGTGATTCGGCGGCGGCGATGCGCGCGGGCGCGGAAAGATCGCGGCGGCGTTGCCGCAGGTCGTGGCGCAGGGCCTGTCGCGGGTCGGTCATGGCAGCGTGCGGCGGGGGAACAGCCGTCATTGTGCCGGAAAGAACAAGGGCGACGCCCGAAGACGCCGCCCTTGCTGGAATATTGCATTCTCCGCAATGTCGATGCATGCGAAACGACCTTGAACCCGGGGGCTCAAGTGGGAACGCTGGAGTACCATCGGGCTTCCCGCTACAAGGCGGACCTGCACTCCCGGCGCTGTCGCGCTCCCGGTGTCGTTCTTAAGGGACAAGGCGAATGTTTGCACATGCCGTCGAGTACCGCAGAGAACGCGTGGCCATTATAGCCAGCGTGCACGATCTGGATAGGCCGTTCGTCGGCAACAGTCCGTGCCAATTCAGATATGAGAAGACGCGTTGGGCGCGTTGCTCACACGCTGCTATCGATCGCGCGGTCCAGGCGCCGGTTCAGATCGGCCAGCGTCTGCTGCAGGGCCACCGCCTGGCGCGCGTTCTCGTCGCGCAGCAGTTGCAGCTCATGGGCCAGGTTCAGTGCGGCCAGCACCGCCACCCGATCGACGGCGGCCATGCGGTTGCTGCCACGGATTTCGCGCATGCGTGCATCCAGCAGGCGCGCGGCGGCCATCAGGCTGTCGCGTTCATCGCCGCCCACGCCCACGGTGTATTCACGATCGAGGATGCGGACACTGACCGGTTCGGCGCTCATGTGTGCTGCTCCAGGGATTTGAGCCGGCTGATCATCGCTTCCACCCGCGAGCGGGCCTGTTCGTTCTTGGCCAGCAGGGTGGACCGCTCGGCCACCAGCTGTTCCTGCTGGTGGCGCAGGCTGCGGTTCTCCTCGGCCAGGCGCTGGTTGCGCTCCAGCAGCGCTTCCACGCGGGCGGCAAAAGCCTGCAGCTGGGCAAGGGGGTCGGCGGGTTCCATGCCGCACGATAGGCAAGCCGGGTGAGGGCGGTCAAGCGTTGTCGCAGCAGGGCCGGACTGCCACGGGGAGGACCCGGTTGGGTTGCTACACTACAGGGCTCACGGGCGCGCGCGTGCGCGCCCCGGGGTTTCCCTTACGAACGAGCCGCACGATGACCGAACTTCCCTCCGTCGACGACGTTTCCCGCGCCAGCCAGGAACTGGGCCTGGGCGCCACCGCTGCCGAGCTGCATGGCGGCCTGTGCGGCTGGCTGGCCGCCGGCGGCGCCCCCGGCAACGACTGGCCGGCCCGCGTGCTGGCCGACGACAATCTGGCCCCGGTCGCCCCCGGCAGCGCGCTGGCGCAGCTGCTGGAAGCCACCATCAAGCAGCTGGAAGACCGCGATTTCGCCTTCGAACTGCTGCTGACCGACAACGACGACGTGGCCGCGCAGGCCGATGCCATGTTCAGCTGGACCCGTTCGTTCCTGGGTGGCTTCGGCCTGGGCAGCGGCGGCCGCCGTCCCACCCTGTCCGAAGAGGGCGAGGAAGCGCTGACCGACATGGCCAGCCTGGCGCGTGCCTCCAGCGAGGATTTCGAGGCCGGTGGCGAGGACGATGACGAGGCGCTGTCGGAAATCGAGGAATTCATCCGCGTGGCGGTGCTGCTGCTGCACGGCGATGTGGTGCTGGCCGCGCGCCACCGCCAGCGCCTGAACTGATGGATATCAAGCAGCGCACCGGCATCGCGGCCGGCGAGTACAAGCGTCGCCGCCGCCAGCTGATGGACATGGCCGGCGACGACGCGATCCTGGTGCTGCCGGCCGCATCGGAGAAGGTGCGCAGCCTGGATACGCATTACCCGTACCGGCAGGATTCGGACTTCCAGTACCTGAGCGGCTTCCCCGAACCGGAAGCGGTGCTGGTGCTGATTCCCGGCCGCCGCCACGGCGAGGCCATCCTGTTCTGCCGCGAGCGCGACGCCGAGCGCGAAGCCTGGGACGGCGGTCGTGCGGGCCAGGACGGCGCGGTGGCGCAGTACGGCATGGACGATGCCTACCCGATCGACGACCTGGACGACATCCTGCCGGGCCTGCTGGAAGGGCGGTCGCGCGTCTATTACCACTTCGGCCGCGATGCGGACTTCGACCTGAAGCTGATCGGCTGGGTCAACCGCGTGCGCTCGCAGGTGCGCCACGGTGCGCAGCCGCCGCATGAGTTCCTGGAACTGGGGCATCTGCTGCATGAGCAGCGGCTGTTCAAATCCGGTGCCGAGGCGGCGCTGATGCATCACGCCGCGCAGATCAGCGTGCGTGCGCACCTGGCGGCAATGCGCGCGGCGAAGGCGGGCATCCACGAGTACGAACTGCAGGCCGAATTGGAGCGCGTGTTCCGCGCCAGCGATGCGGTGCCGGCCTACAGCAGCATTGTCGGAGCCGGCCGCAACGCGTGTATCCTGCATTACCGCGACAACAACGCACGTTCGCGCGATGGCGAGCTGGTGCTGATCGATGCCGGGGCCGAGTACCGCGGCTACGCCAGCGACATCACCCGCACGTTCCCGGTGAATGGTCGCTTCAGCGCCGAGCAGCGCGCGCTGCACGACCTGGTGGGTGACGCGCAGGCGGCGGCGCTGGCCCAGGCCAAGCCGGGCGTGCCGTACGAGACCGGTCATCTGGCGGCGGTGCAGACCCTGACCGAGGGCTTGCTGCGGCTGGGCCTGCTGAAGGGCACGCTGGAAAAGAACCTGTCCGAAGGCCTGTACCAGCGCTTCTACCGGCACAAGACCGGGCACTGGATCGGCCTGGACGTGCACGACGTGGGCGATTACCGCCTGGCTGGCGATTCACGCCTGCTCGAACCGGGCATGGCGTTCACCATAGAACCGGGGCTGTACATCGGCGTGGATGACACGACGGTGGAACCGCGCTGGCGCGGCATCGGCATCCGCACCGAGGATGACGTGCTGATCACCGACGATGGCCATCGCGTGTTGACTGAAGGCCTGGCGCGCAGCGCTGACGAGATTGAAGCGGTGATGGCGGGTTGAGGGTTTCTGGGTGGCAGGGCTTGCAGCCCTGCACCTGCTCAATGCAACGGCCAGAGCCAGAGCCAGAGCGGCTTTCCGTGGGATGGCGGGGCGGTGTGAGTGGTCAGGACACGCCGTAAACCCTTCCATGGGGGCTCGTAGGCGCCATCCATGGCGCCTGCGGTCCTGCCCACCCACACCGCCCCGCCTTCGACAGTTGGCCGGCGGCCAGTAGATCCACGCCATGCGTGGATGATGCACTTCTGTAGAGTCGATCCATGCTCGACTTGCGCGCGAAGCGCGGGATTTTCCCGGTGAAAAGCCGCCGAGCATGGCTCGGCTCTACATTGTTCTGCGTGGCTGGACGCGCACGGGAACTGTCACAGGCGGGGGAGGATGGGTTCACGGCGTGTCCCGCAAACCCACCTTGCCCGGCCAAGCGCGGCTTTCTGAACCCAGCGCCCAGCCACGAGGGGCTCAGCCGTTGGCCGCAGCAAACTCCGGCCGCGTCAGGTTGTCCGCCTCGCCCCCGGTGCACAGCACTTCGTCTTCAATGCGGATGCCGCCATACGGGCGGAAGAAGTCCACGCGGTCCCAGTTGACCGCATCGCCATGGCCGGCTGCCTTCACTTCATCCAGCAGCATGTCGATGAAATACAGGCCCGGTTCGATGGTCACCACCATGCCCGGTTCCAGCACGCGGGTCAGGCGCAGGTAGGGGTGGCCGGCCGGGCGCTCGATGCGGCCGCCTTCTTCGCTGGCCGCAAAACCGGCCACGTCATGCACCTGCAGGCCGATCAGGTGGCCGATGCCGTGCGGGAAGAACGCAGCGCTGACGCCGGTTTCCAGCGCGGTCTGCGGCGAAACCCTGATGACGCCGAAGTCCTTCAGCACGCCCATCAGCGACAGGTGCGCATCCACGTGCAGCTGCTTGTAGTCGAAGCCGGCACGCACCGCCGCACACATCTGCTGCTGGGCAGCGTCGACGGCTTCGATCATCGCGGCGAATTCGTCGTGGCCCTTGGCCGCGTAGGTGCGGGTGATGTCGCTGGCGTAGCCGTGCGCGCTGGCGCCGGCATCGATCAGGAAGCTGCGCAGCGGCTGCGGCGCGGTGCGGCCCAGTTCGGTGTAGTGCAGCACGGCGGCGTGTTCGTTCAGGGCCACGATGTTGCCGTAGGGCAGTTCGCTGGCATCCTGGCCGACGGCCTGGCAGTAGGCCATGTGGATGTTGAATTCATCGGCACCGTTGCGGAAGGCGGCCTCGGCGGCGCGGTGGCCGCGCACGCCCAGCACCTGCGCCTGGCGCATCAGGGCGATCTCATGCGGCGTCTTGCAGGCGCGGTGCCATTCCAGGTAATTGACCACCGGTGCCGGATTGTTCGGCACGTAGGCGCCCAGCGTGCTCTGCGGCTCACCCAGGATCGCGCAGCGCGACGGGTCGGACGGCAGCAGGGCCAACGCGTCTTCCGGCTTGCGGATGATGTGGATGTCGAAGTGTTCCACCCACCAGCCGCTGGGCGCATCGGGCACCACGTGCCAGTAGTCGAACGGCTGGTGGAAGATCACCGCCGGGCGCTTGCCGGGGGTGAACACCACCCAGCTGTTGGGCACGCGGGTGAGCGGCAGCCAGGCCTTGAACTGCGGGTTCACCGCATACGGGTAATCGCGGTCGTCGAACACGTGGTAGTGCAGGGTGCCGCTGGGCACCACCAGGTGGTCGAAGCCGCCGCGGGCCAGCGCCTGTTCGGCGCGTCGGCACAGCACGGCCAGGTGGTCGGAATACAGGGCGCCGGGGTCTTGCTGGATCATTGCGGTGGCTCGACACGGAAAACGGCCTTAGATTCTGCCGCATACGGCGAAAAACCGCTGTGCTGGAACCGGCACTCAGCCTGTCGAAACCGGCGTCTCGTCGCTGTCCTCGCCGATCCAGTGGCGCAGCAGCTGCCGATGTTCGCGCGACAGGGTCAGGAAACGGAAACCCGCCCAGCTCTGCCCAGGCGCGTGCGCCGGCTCGCTCCACAGCAGGTGCACGCCCACGTCGATCGCCTCGCTGCGGCCATCGGCCATCGCCAGCGGGAACCGGAACTGGTACAGCGCATCGTCGCGCAGGGCCGTGCTGGACAGCATCAGCATGCCGGTCTCGGACACATTGCCAAGGCGGCCCACTACGCACTCGCGCATCTGGTCGGTCACCGGGACCAGGTCGGCCACCTGGCGGCGTGGTGCGCGGCGGGTGTCCTGGGGCGTCGGCTGGTTCATGCGGTGTGATCCTGGCTGAAGCGGCCGGCCAGGGCACGCAGAGCGGACAAGCTGGCCTGCCAGGCGCGGTCGACCAAGCGGCCCTTTTCCTCGGTGACCAGCTGCGCGTGACCTGCACTCATCTGCCGGGCCAGCGCATCCATGTGGGTTTCGCCGATCTTCTGCCCGCGCGCGTTGACGAACAGCACGTGGCCGGTCAACAGGCTGTACCAGGACAGCCGCTGGCGGCGCATCGTGCCTTCGCCGCCGTCGATGTCGAACCAGCTGCCGAAGGGCAGGTTGGCCAGTTGCTGGTAGCAGGCTTCCTCAGCCTCGCTGCGCGGTGTGCTGTCGGTGGCCTGGCGCGGGCCTGCGTGCTCGCCCAGGCGCGCATGGGCCTTCAGGCGCGCGCTCAGTTCGGTGCGCGAGGTGCTTTCGTCCTCGCCGCCGGGCGTGGCCAGGCGGCGGGCGACCGCGGCGGCTTCTTCGGCGTGGTAACCGACCTGCAGCAGCGCCGCTTCCACTTCGGCAGCCAGCGGCGCGTCGGTGCTGGCGTCTTCGCCTGCGGCTTCGGCGGTGACCCGGGTGATCCGTTCGGTCTGCTGCAGGCGTTCCTGCCACTGTGGCGAATCCTCGCCGTGGCGCAGACGGGTAAGGGTGAGCGCATCGGCCCAGGCCTGGCGCAGCAGGGTCTGCACGAAGCGCGGCGGTGCCTGCCGGTCGCAGCACTGGTCGATCTGCGCGTTGGCCTGCTGGCGGGCCAGTTCCAGCCGTTCCTTGCCACGCGCGGCTTCGACATGGCGGCGTTCGGCCAGTTCGGCGCGGTGCGCGGCGGCGCGCTGGTGCTGCTGGATTTCCTCGTTGGCCGCGGCGAAGGCTTCGGGCGTGCGCGCATCCTGGCCGAGCAGGTTCTGCACGCTCTGCGCCAGACGCTGCAGCAGCTGCGGGTCCAGGTCGTCATCGCCAAGCCAGCTGGCGCCGGCTTCGGCCACATGGTTCAGCAGTTCGCGGGCCGGATGTTCGTCGCGTACGAAGAAGCCGGGGTCGGCCATCGCTGCGCGTGCCAGCGGAATCTGCAGGCGGGCGAGCAGGGCGGCGGGGACCGGGTCCGGCCGCTGCTGCTGCTGGACCTGCTGCAACAGCATGCGCAGCAGATCCAGGTTGTCGCGGTCGTGGCTGCCCAGGCTGGCCTGGGCACCGTGTTCGTTGCGCAGCTGGGCAACCACGGCGGCCTGCAGGTCGGTCACGCTGGTGGCGGCGCTGGCCTGGCCCTGCAGGCGCGCCAGCACCGCATCGACGCTGGCGCTGGGTACGGCGTTGGGGTCGCTGGGCGGTGCCGGGGTGCGTCGTGCCTGTTGCAGCAGTTCGTGCAGCACGGTGCCGGCGGGAACATTCAGGCCCGGCGACGGGCTGCCGGCCTCGGCCAGGGCGTCCTGCATCATGCCCGACCACGAGCCGGCGGGGGCCGAACCGCCCCAGCCGGTCATCGGTGTCAACGCAGGCGC
The DNA here is from genome assembly GCF_047782825.1 of Stenotrophomonas maltophilia. Classification (GTDB taxonomy): domain Bacteria; phylum Pseudomonadota; class Gammaproteobacteria; order Xanthomonadales; family Xanthomonadaceae; genus Stenotrophomonas. The sequence continues at coordinate 4,192,919 of NZ_CP180589.1, forward strand.
TTGGGTACGCGGCGGCGGCCGCCCGCTGCGGCCGGCACCGACCGACTGGGTGATGACCCGGCGCGTGGTGGCCGAACGTGCCAGGTAAGGCGTGTACACCAGGCCCGGCAGCACGCCGTGCTGCGCCAGCAGGGCATTGGCGCGGTCCAGGGTGTCGCCCAGTCGTTCCAGCACCTGGCGTTCGAAGCTGCGGTAAAGCGGCAGCTGGATCTCGACGGCCAGTCCATCCCGTTCGGCCAGCCGGCGCACCAACGCGCACAGGGCCTGCGGGCCCAGCGGCAGGGTCTCGGTGTCGAAGGCCGGCGCAGCGGCCAGCACGCCCAGGCGCTGGCCCAGCAGGTTCAAGGCATTGGCCGACCGCTGGTTCTCACGGCGTACCATCTCGGTCAACAGCAGGTTGCGGTCGACTTCGTGTTCGGCCACCAGGCTCAGGCCCAGCATGCCGGGCAGGGGCGGCGGTACCGCTGCCGGCGCTGCTGGCGCAGGGGGCTCGCGCAGTCGCGTGAGTGCCTCCGATACCGCCTCCAGCATGCGTTCGCTGAAGTTGCCTGCAAACGCGTGCAGTTGCCCGCGCTGGGCCAGCAGGTCGGCCTGCTGCTGTGGATTGCGCGCATGGTCGGCGTCGTGCAGCAATGCCTGCTCCAGCGCTTCGATGGTCAGCAGGAAGGGGGCGGCCAGCGTGTGGTGGCACAGGCCGACCAATGCGCCCAGCAGCTCGCGAACCCGCGGTGGCAGGTCGGTGGCAGCCAGGCGCGCGGCGTCGGCAGGAGGCGGTGGAAAAGCAGCAGACATCAGCGAGGGGGTTCCGGATTCCCGCGGATCGATGGACGAATCTACCGTGTCGGCCGGTGAAGGCGCTACTTGAGAGACGATATGGGCGACGTCTGCCGGCCAGCGGCCGGCACTACCACGCTGTCATCCGGCAGCGCCGGGCCATGCCCGGCGGCGGTGCTGCAGCAGACTCAATCTTCCAGGAACAGGCTCACCACATCGTTGGTGAAGCGGCGGCCCAGTTCGGTCGGTTGCACGTGGTCGCCGGCCAGCTGCAGCCAGCCGCGCTGCACGGCTTCGGCCAGCGGGGCATCCAGCACGCTGCGCGGCAGGCCGGTGCGCGACTCGAAATCGCGCAGGCCGAAGCCCTCATGCAGGCGCAGCAGGTTCAGCATGTACTCGAAGGGCAGGCGCTCGGCGGCGATCACTTCGTCGCCACCGAACGAGGCCGGGGTGCCGGCGCTGTCCAGGTAGGCCTGCGGGTGCTTCAGCTTCCAACGGCGCAGCACATGCTCTTCGGCGCCCGAACTGATCTTGCCGTGCGCGCCGGCACCGATGCCCAGGTAATCGCCGAAGCGCCAGTAGTTCAGGTTGTGTGCGCTCTGCCGGCCCGGCCGGGCATAGGCGCTGACCTCGTACTGGCCGAAGCCGGCCTGCGCCAGCAGCGTCTGGCAGTGTTCCTGCATGTCCCAGGCATTGTCTTCATCGGGAATGCCCTGCGGCGGCCGCGCGAAGAACACCGTGTTCGGTTCCAGGGTCAGCTGGTAGTGCGAGATGTGCGCCGGCTGCAGCGCGAAGGCGCGTTCCAGGTCGGCCTCGGCACCGGCCAGGGTCTGTTCCGGCAGCGCGTACATCAGGTCGATGTTGAAATTGTCGTAGCCCGCGTCCTGGGCCATCTTCACCGCGCGCTCGGCTTCGCCGCTGTCGTGGATGCGGCCCAGGCGCTTGAGCATGGCATCGTCGAAGCTCTGGATGCCGAAGCTGAGGCGGTTCACGCCGGCGGCGCGGTAGCGGTCGAAACGGCCGTGTTCGGCGGTGCCCGGGTTGGTTTCCAGGGTGATCTCGGCATTGGGCGCGAAGCGCAGGCGCGCGCTGGCCTGCTGCAGGAAGCGGTCGATCGCTTCTGGCGGGAACAGGCTGGGCGTGCCGCCACCGAAGAACACGCTGTGCACCACCCGGCCCCAGACCAGCGGCAGGTCCTGGTCGAGGTCGCGCAGCAGGGCATCGATGTAGGCCTCGAACGGCAGCTCGCCCTTGGCCTGGTGCGAATTGAAATCGCAGTACGGACATTTGCGCACGCACCACGGCAGGTGCACGTACAGCGACAGCGGCGGCGGTACCAGGCGCGGTGCGGTGTCGTGAGCGTGGTCGCCGGAACAGGCTTCGCCGGGCAGGTGGTTGCAGTGGTCGTGGGCGTGCGGCATGGGCTTCATCGGTAGTGCCGGCCGCTGGCCGGCTTCCCTTGGGTAATCAGATAGGCGTCAGAGCCAGGTGGCCAGCTGCTGCTTGAGCTGCTGCAGGGCGGTGGCGCGGTGGCTGATGGCATTCTTCAATGCCGGCTCCATTTCCGCAGCGGTCAGGCCGTGGCTGGTATCCAGGAACACCGGGTTGTAGCCAAAACCATTCGTGCCGCGCAGTTCGCGGATGATCTGCCCTTCCCAGCGGCCTTCGCAGATCAGCGGCTGCGGGTCGGTGGCGTGGCGCAGCAGCACGATGACCGCATAGAAGCGGGCACTGCGTTGGCCATCGGGCACCTCGGTCATCGCTTCCAGCAGCTTGGCGTTGTTGGCTGCGGCATTGGTCGGGTGGCCGGCGTAGCGCGCGCTGTACAGGCCGGGCGCACCGCCGAGGGCATCGACGATCAGGCCCGAATCATCGGCCAGTGCCGGCAGGCCGGTCGCCTCGCAGGCCGCGCGTGCCTTCAGCAGCGCGTTCTCGACGAAGGTCAGGCCGGTTTCCTCCACGTCACCCAGGCCCAGTTCGGCGGCCGAGGTGATCTGCAGCGGCAGGTCGGCGAGGATCTCCTGCATTTCCACCAGTTTGCCGGCGTTGTGGCTGGCAAGCACAAGCGTCTTCATCAGCGGGGCTCCAACAGGTCCCAGGTGTTGCCGTACAGATCGCGGAACACCGCGACGGTGGCATAGGGTTCTTCGCGCGGGGCTTCCAGGAACTCGACACCGGCGGCGACCATCGCCGCGTGGTCGCGGTGGAAATCGTCGGTGTTGAGGAAGAAGCCGACGCGGCCACCGGTCTGGTTGCCGATGCGGCTGCGCTGTTCCTCGTTGCTGGCGCGGGCCAGCAGCAGGGCGGCAGCGCTGCCGTCGGTCGGCCCGACCACGACCCAGCGCTTGCTGCCCTGGTCGATGTCGTCCAACAGGGCGAAGCCGAGCTTGCCGGTGTACCAGGCAATGGCTTCGTCGTAGTCGGCCACCACCAGGGTGGTCAGGGCGATGCGGCGGTTCATGCCGACAGCGCCGCCTGTTGTGCGGCCAGCAGTTCGCCCACACCCTTTTCGGCCAGGCCCAGCAGCGCGTCCAGTTCATCGCGGCGGAAGGCATGGCCTTCGGCGGTGCCCTGCAGTTCGATGAAGCCGCCACCGTCGTTCATCACCACGTTCATGTCGGTGTCGCAGTCGCTGTCTTCGGCGTAATCCAGATCCAGCACCGGGGTGCCGCGGTATACGCCCACCGAAACCGCAGCCACCGCGCCCAGGATCGGGTTGCGCTTGATGTCGCCGCGCTTCATCAGCACGTTCACCGCATCGACCAGGGCCACGTAGGCGCCGGTGATGGCGGCGGTGCGGGTGCCACCGTCGGCCTGCAGCACGTCGCAGTCCAGGGTGATGGTACGTTCGCCCAGCGCGTTGCGGTCCACGCAGGCGCGCAGGCTGCGGCCGATCAGGCGCTGGATTTCCAGGGTGCGGCCGCCCTGCTTGCCACGCGCTGCTTCACGGTCGCTGCGGGTGTGGGTGGCGCGCGGCAGCATGCCGTATTCGGCGGTCACCCAGCCTTCGCCCTTGCCACGCAGGAAGCCCGGCACGCGGTTTTCCACGCTGGCGGTGCACAGCACGCGGGTTTCACCGAAGCACACCAGCACCGAACCCTCGGCATGGCGGGTGAAGCCGCGTTGGATGACGACCGGGCGGAGCTGGTCGGGCTGGCGGCCACTGGGGCGCGAATCGGACATGGTGCGGGTTCCGTAAGGGCAGGGGAGTACGCCGCCGTGCCCGCGACCTTGACGGGGCGGGCAGGGGGGCTCAGGTGAGGGCGCTAGGGTACCATTCCCCCTTTGCACGCACCGGACACATTCCATGATTCGAAGCATGACCGCCTATGCCGGCGGCGAGCGCGTCACCCCGTGGGGCACGCTGGGCTGCGAGCTGCGCTCGGTCAACCACCGGTTCCTGGAAGTGGGCACGCGCCTGCCCGAGGAACTGCGTGCGCTTGAACCGCAGCTGCGCGAGCGCATCGCTGCGCGCCTGAGCCGCGGCAAGCTGGACCTGGTCATGCGCCTGCGCGCGCCGGAAGGTGCTGCCAGCCTGCAGGTGAACGAAGCGCTGCTGGGCCAGCTGGGCCAGCTCGCGCACCGCCTGACCTCCGATTTCCCCAACCTGCAGGTCAGCTTCACCGAGCTGCTGCAGCTGCCGGGCGTGACCCAGGGCGAGGCCGCCGACGCGGCGGCCCTGCAGGCCGAGGCGCTGTCGCTGCTGGACCAGGCGCTGGACGGCTTCGTTGCTGCCCGTGAGCGCGAAGGCGACAAGCTGGCCGCCGCCATTGCCGAGCGCGTGGACGGCATCGAGCGCATCGCCAACGACGTCCGCACGCTGATTCCGGCCATTCGCGACGGACAACGCGCCAAGCTGGCCGCCCGCCTCGCTGACCTGCCGCATCCGGTCGACCCCGGCCGTGCCGAGCAGGAACTGGTGATGTGGCTGCAGAAGCTGGATGTGGACGAGGAGCTGGACCGCCTGGGCAGCCACATCGCCGAGATCCGCCGCGTGCTGAAGCAGCGCGAGCCGGTGGGCCGCCGCCTGGACTTCCTGCTGCAGGAGTTCAACCGCGAAGCCAATACGCTGGGGTCGAAGTCGGTGGACAGCCGCACGTCCAATGCCGCCGTCGAGCTGAAGGTGCTGATCGACCAGATCCGCGAGCAGGTGCAGAACATCGAATGATGTGCAGCGGGGCGCCTTCGGGCGCCCTTTCTCATTGGGTCTGCTGGAGGCGGCTACGCATGGACGACGCGAACGATCCCCATCTGGCGATGCGCGCCACCGTGGACCTGCTGGATGAGGTTCTGGATGTCGCCGGGCTGGAGAACGACGCACGCGCCACGGCGGCGCTGGCCCTGGCCTTCTGCGACCGGCTGGGAAATCGCCTCGATGCCGATCAACGCGCGGCGGTCGACGCGGCGCGCTGCGACTGGAACCGGCAGGACAGGGCAGGGCGACGCCGGTGGCACGCTGTCCATGCTTCCCGGCTCGACCAGCAGCACGGCTTGAGCCCTGTTGACCGGCTGGTCTGGTGCAGCCTGGTCGACAACACCGGGCTCACCGGGTATTTGGGTGAGTCTCTGGTGCTTGAAGCGCTTGATGCCGGCCTGGGGCTGGATGACGTCGAGGCGGTGTTGTGCGGCTCGGTTCCGGGGTTCGCAGCGGCGAGGGCACGCCGGCCCCGCTGAGGGCGGGCGTTGCTGCGGCGGTGGGATCAGCCATCCCGGCCCGCTCTGTTAAAGTTGCGTGCCCGCACACCGGGGAGCCATCTGCCGGGCCTGGTTCCAGAATGTTCCGCGCAGCTCCCGCCGTGCTGGCGCGATCCGCCGCGCCGGTTCTGGAACATCGAGGATAAATTTTGCGAAATCAACAACTTGGGTTCCGCGCATGAGTGCCCCGTCCACCCCGTCGGCCGCCGTTGCGCGCGGCACGCTGTACATCGTTGCCGCCCCTTCGGGCGCCGGCAAGAGCAGCATCGTCAACGCCACCCTGGCGCGTGATCCGCAGATCGCCCTGTCCATCTCCTTCACCTCCCGCGCCATGCGCCCGGGTGAGGTGAACGGCCAGCACTACCATTTCGTCAGCGCCGAGACGTTCGAGGAAATGATCGCCGACGGCGATTTCTTCGAACATGCCTGGGTACACGGCGACTGGAAGGGCACCGCCCGCCAGTCGGTGGAACCGCAGCTGGCCGCCGGCCAGGACGTGCTGCTGGAAATCGACTGGCAGGGGGCGCAGCAGGTGCGCCAGCTGGTGCCGGGCACGGTGACGGTGTTCATCCTGCCGCCGTCCAAGCAGGCCCTGCAGGACCGCATGCGCAAGCGCGGCCAGGACAGCGAGGCGGTCATCGCCCAGCGCCTGGGCGCCGCCCGCGATGAAATGCTGCACTTCAACGAGTTCGACTACGTCATCGTCAACGAGGTCTTCGACACCGCCGTGGACGAGCTGTGCGCCATCTTCACCGCCAGCCGCCTGCGCCGGGAGGCCCAGAAGGTCCGCCACGCGGGCCTTATCCAGGCCCTGTTGACTCCCGATGCGGGCGCAACTGACTGATTCCAAAAGAATCGGGTGGGGGTTGGCTTGATTTTGTCCAGCCCCTGCCAGTACACTCCGTCCCCTTTCCCTCATTCGACTGAGCGGCCGACCGGTCGCCGGGAGCCCGTATGGCCCGCATCACCGTAGAAGATTGCCTGGAAGTCGTTAACAACCGTTTCGAGCTGGTCATGATGGCCTCCAAGCGTGCCCGTCAGCTCGCCAACGGCGTGCAGGCCACCCTGGACAACAGCGAGACCGAGGACAAGCCGACCGTGCTGGCGCTGCGCGAAATCGCCGCCCGCAAGATCGACAACGCGCTGATCGACGAAGTCGAGAAGGCTGAGCGTGAGCGTGCCGAGCGCGAAGCGCTGGAATGGGCCGCCGCTGAAGTGGTCGCCGACGAAGACATGTCCAAGAACGACGATTGATCGCATCGATCAAGGTCATTGCTGGATAGCCGAACAGCCCGCCCCGTGCGGGCTGTTTCGCATTCAGGATTTGCCGTAATCGACGCGCTGGCATAGGCTTCGAGCATGAACCCAGGCCCCACTGCCAAGGTAACCGCGCCCACCGCCGCGGCCGTACCTGATTACGTCCTCCAGCTTGAACGCGCCGCCCATTACCTGCCGCCGGAACAGCTGCCGTTGCTGCGCCGCGCCTGGGAAGTCGGTGCGTCGGCGCATGCTGGGCAGACGCGCAAGTCGGGCGAGCCCTACATCACCCATCCGGTAGCCGTGGCCCAGGTGCTGGCCGAGCTTGGCCTGGATGTGGAAGCGCTGATCGCCGCGATCCTGCACGACACCATCGAAGACACCCCGCTGACCCGCGAGGAGCTGGCGTCCGAGTTCGGCGAAGCCGTGGCCGAGCTGGTCGATGGGGTGACCAAGCTGGACAAGCTGAAGTTCCGCGACCGCCAGGAAGCGGCCGCCGAGAGCTTCCGCAAGATGCTGCTGGCGATGTCGCGCGACCTGCGCGTCATCATGATCAAACTGGCCGACCGCCTGCACAACATGCGCACGCTGGGCGCGCAGAGCCGCGAAGCGCGCGGCCGCATCGCCCGCGAAACGCTGGAGATCTACGCGCCCATCGCCCAGCGTCTGGGCATGAGCCTGGTCAAGAGCGAGCTGCAGAACCTGGGCTTCAAGGCGCTGTACCCGTGGCGCCACGCCATCCTGGAAAAACACATCCGCAGCCAGCCGGTGGTACGCCGCGAAGCGTTGGCGCAGGTGGAAGTGCAGCTGTCGCAGCGGCTGGCCAAGGAAGGCATCGAACACCGCCTGGTCAGCCGCATCAAGACCCCGTGGAGCATCTACAACAAGATGCGCGACGAGAACAAAACCTTCGACCAGGTGATGGATGTGTTCGGCTTCCGCCTGGTCGTGCGCGGCGTGCCGCAGTGCTACCACTCGCTGGGCGCGGTGCATGCCGCGTTCAAGCCGCTGGACGGCCGCTTCCGCGATTTCATCGCCATTCCCAAGGCCAACGGCTACCAGTCGCTGCACACGGTGCTGTTCGGACCGTACGGGTCGCCCATCGAAGTGCAGATCCGCACCGAGGAAATGGACCTGATCGCCGAACGCGGCGTGGCCGCGCACTGGACCTACAAGTTCGGTGGCGACTCGCCCAACAGCGCGCAGAGCCGTGCCCACGCCTGGATCGTCGAGCTGATCGATTCGCAGCGCGCCGCCGGTTCGTCGCTGGAGTTCCTCGACAACGTGAAGGTCGACCTGTTCCCGGACGAGGTCTACCTGTTTACCCCGAAGGGCAAGATCCTGGCCCTGCCGCGCAATTCCACCGCGCTGGATTTCGCCTACGCCGTGCATACCGACGTGGGCAACATGGCGGTGGCCTCGCGGGTGGACAAGAAGCTGGTGCCGTTGCGCACCAAGCTGGTGTCCGGGCAGTCGGTGGAAATCATCACCGCGCGTTCGGCCACGCCCAAGCCGCAGTGGCTGGAATTCGTGGTGACCAGCAAGGCGCGCACCGCCATCCGCCACCAGCTCAAGCAGCTGGAACACGAAGACGCCGTGCAGCTGGGCCACCGCATGCTCGACCGTGCGCTGGAAGCGATGGATTCCTCGCTGGAACGCCTGCCCAAGGGCCGCCTGGATGCCTTCCTGGCCGAACACCGCTTCCCGCGCCTGGAAGCCCTGCTGGCCGAGGTCGCACTGGGCAACTGGATGCCGACCCAGGCCGCGCAGGCGCTGATGGCCTACGCCGAACTGCGTGGCGGCCCGCATTCGCGCCACCATTCGCAGGAAAAGATCCTGATCAACGGCAGCGAGCGTGGCGTGGTCACCTTCGCCGGCTGCTGCCAGCCGATTCCCGGCGACGAGATCATGGGCTACCACACCGCCGGCAAGGGCATCGTGGTGCACCGCATGGATTGCCCGAACCTGGCCGAGCTGCGCAAATCGCCCGAGCGCTGGGTGCCGATCGGCTGGGACACCACCGTGTCCGGCGATTACGACACCGCCCTGGTGGTGGAAGTGGAGAACGGCACCGGCGTGCTGGCGCAATTGGCCGCCGCGATTGCCCAGAGCCACTCCAACATCGAACGGGTGGACTACCTGGACCGCGACTTCAACGCCGCCGTGCTGGCGTTCAACATCCAGGTACGCGACCGCAACCACCTGGCCGAAGTCATGCGCCGCCTGCGCCGCCTGTCGGTGGTGCAATCGGTACGCCGGCAATAACCCCACCCCATGCGTGGATGGTTTTTGTAGAGCCGAGCCCATGCTCGGCTGCTCTTGCCTGAAGCAGCCGAGCATGGGCTCGGCTCTACAGGCGGCGCATCACATGCCCGGACTGCAGTAGCTCCACGCCATGCGTGGATGATGGCCCGGCACTACCGGGTTGCTACAATCACCGCTCTGTTTTCCCCCAACGCACCGGAGCGACCATGTCCCGCCAGATCATCAACACCGAAAAGGCTCCTGCCGCCATCGGCCCGTACTCGCAGGCCGTGCGCGCCGGCAACACCGTGTACTTCTCCGGCCAGATTCCGCTGGACCCGGCCACCGGCGACATCGTCGGCGTGGGTGACGTGGAAGCGCAGGCCCGCCGCGCCTTCGACAACCTCAAGGCCGTGTCCGAAGCCGCCGGCGGTTCGCTGGACAAGGTCGTGCGCCTGGGCCTGTACCTGACCGACCTGGCCGAATTCGCCAAGGTCAACGCGGTCATGCAGGACTACTTCCAGGCTCCGTTCCCGGCCCGTTCCACCATCGAAGTCTCCGGCCTGCCGAAGGGCGCCAACTTCGAGGTCGACGCGGTGATGGTCATCGACTGACCCACCTGTGGCACGCAAGGCGGCGGTCACCCCGGTCCTGTCACCGTCCGGCGAAGCATCCCTGGCGATGCTGGCCGGCGTGGGCCCGGCCGTGGCCGCCAAACTGCAGGCGCGTGGCCTGGCCACCCTGCAGGATCTGTGGCTGCACCTGCCGCTGCGCTATGAAGACCGCACCCGGCTGACCCTGATTGAAGACCTGCGCAACGGCGTGCCGGCGCAGGTGGATGTACGCGTGGTGGCTGTCGAACGTGGCATGCGCCACCGGCCCATGCTGAAAGTGGCAGTGGAGGATGAAGGGCGCGGCACCCTGGTGCTGCGCTTCTTCCACTTCCGCCAGCAGCAGGTCGGCCAGTTCGCGGTGGGCAACCGGTTGCGCTGCTTCGGCACGCCCAAGCCGGGCCACCTGGGCCTGGAAATCGTCCACCCCAGCTATCAGGTGCTGGGCCGCAACGACGATCCCGAACTCGGTGACCGCCTCGACCCGGTGTATCCCACCGTGGAAGGCGTCGGCCCGATGACCATGCGCAAGCTGATCGGGCAGGCGCTGGACCGCCTGCCCGAGGAAAGCACGCTGGAGCTGCTGCCCAGCGGCTGGCTTGATGGCCTGGGCCTGCCATCGCTGCGCAGCGCGCTGCTGACCGTGCACCGGCCGCCGCCGGATGCCGACCTGGCCGCGCTGGCTGCCGGCACCCACCCGGCGCAGCGGCGCCTGGCGATGGAAGAACTGCTGGCCCATCACCTCAGCCTGCGCCGCCAGCGCATTGCGTTGCAGGCGCACCACGCGCCGCCGCTGGCCGGCCCCGGCAAGCTGGCCAAGGCCCTGCTGAAGCAGTTGCCGTTTGCGCTGACCGGCGCTCAGGCGCGTGTGTTCAAGCAGATCCGCGAAGACCTGGCCCGGCCCAGCCCGATGCTGCGGCTGGTGCAGGGCGACGTAGGCTCCGGCAAGACCGTGGTGGCCGCATTGGCCGCCATGCTGGCGGTGGAGCAGGGCAAGCAGGTTGCGTTGGCCGCGCCCACTGAACTGCTGGCCGAACAGCACCTCAACAATCTGCGCGGCTGGCTGGAACCGCTGGGCGTGCGCGTCTGCTGGCTGGCCGGCAAGGTCACCGGCAAGGCCCGCGCCAAGGTGATCGAGCAGGTGGCCAGCGGCGAAGCCCAAGTGGTGGTCGGCACCCACGCGCTGATGCAGGAAGCGGTGGTGTTCCAGGATCTGGCCCTGGCAATCGTCGATGAGCAGCATCGCTTCGGCGTGCACCAGCGCCTTGCCCTGCGCGACAAAGGCGCGGGCGCGCACAGTGTGCCGCACCAGCTGGTGATGACCGCCACACCCATTCCGCGCACGCTGGCCATGTCCGAATACGCGGACCTGGATGTGTCGGCCATCGACGAACTGCCGCCCGGCCGCACCCCAGTGCAGACCGTGGCGCTGAACAACGACCGCCGCCCCGAACTGATCGAACGTATTGCGTTGGCCTGCCAGGAAGGGCGCCAGGTGTACTGGGTGTGCACCCTCATCGAAGAAAGCGAAGAGCTGGATGCCACGCCCGCGCAGGCCACCTACGAATCGCTGCAGGCGCTGCTGCCCGGCGTGCGCGTGGGTCTGGTGCACGGCCGGCTGAAGGCGGCGGAAAAACTGGCGACGATGGTGGCCTTCAAGGCCGGTGAGATCGACCTGCTGGTGGCCACCACCGTGATCGAAGTGGGCGTGGACGTGCCCAACGCCTCGTTGATGGTGATCGAGAACGCCGAGCGCCTCGGCCTGGCCCAGCTGCACCAGCTGCGCGGCCGCGTCGGCCGTGGCTCGGCGGTATCGCGCTGCGTGCTGCTGTACCAGGCGCCGCTATCGCAGATGGCGCGCGAGCGCCTGCAGACCATGCGCGAAACCAACGATGGATTTGTCATTGCCGAAAAGGATCTGGAACTGCGCGGCCCCGGCGAACTGCTCGGCACCCGGCAGACCGGCCTGGCCGGTTTCCGCATTGCCGACCTGGCCCGCGACGCCAGCCTGTTGCCCGGCGTACACGACCTGGCCGAACGCCTGCTGGACCAGCAGCCCGCGCTGGCCGACCGCGTGGTCGCGCGCTGGATCGGCACTGCCGTGCGCTACGCCTCGGCGTAAGTGCCGAAGGGGTCAGATCCCTTTGCGCAGCAAAGGGCTCTGACCCCATTCCCCGGCGCGCTCATCCACGCATGGCGTGGATCTACTTCGCGCTGCGCGCGTGAGTCGAGCATGGCTCGACTCTACAAAGTCCGCGGCCGACCATTTCCCCGTTCATCCACGCATGGCGTGGATCTACTGCCCGCGGGGCAGGGTGGTCTTGCAACGGTCATCAACCCGGTCCACACTTCGTTGCCGATCTGAAGACGGCAACGATGACCCACAAGATCCCGCTGTTGATCGACACCGACCCCGGTGTGGACGACGCCCTGGCCCTGCTGATGGCCTTCGCCGATGAACGGCACGACGTGGTCGCCCTGACCATCGCCGCCGGCAATGTCGGCCTCGATTACACCGTCCGCAACGCCCTCAAGCTCTGCGACATCGTCGGCCGCACCGACGTGCCGGTGTTCGCCGGCAGCCCCGATCCGCTGCTGTACCCGTCGATGGATGCCGCCCACGTGCATGGCCGCGATGGCTACGGCGATGTGGACCTGCCGCCGCCCAGCCGCCAGGCTGAAGCCGAACACGCCGCGCTGGCCATCCTGCGCCTGTCCCACCAGTACGCCGGCGAGCTGATGCTGGTCATGCTGGGCCCGCTGACCAACCTGGCACTGGCGCTGAAGCTGGACCCGACCCTGCCCCAGCGCATCAAGCGCATCGTGGTCATGGGCGGGGCGGTCACCTGCCACGGCAACATCACCCCGGCGGCCGAATTCAACATCGCCTTCGACCCGGAAGCGGCGCATGTGGTGTTCACCTCCTTCAAGCACCTGCTGGTGTCGGACTGGGAAGCCACCGTCGCCCACGGCCTGCCGTTGGAGCAGGCCGAGCAGTGGCTGCAGGCCGATTCGGACCGTGCCCGCTTCTACGAGCTGATCTCGCGCAAGACCCGCGCGCTGTCCGAGGACGCCAAGGGCGGCCGCTGGTACACCGCCGACGCCGTGGCCATGGCCTGGGCGCTGAACCCGGAAGGGCAGCTGCAGGTCGAATCGCGGCCGCTGAACGTGGAACTGAACGGAACGTTCAGCCGCGGTGCCACCATCGTCGACTGGAACCGCCAGACCGGCCAGCCGGACAACTGCGACCTGCTGATGGCCTACGACCAGGCCCGTTTCGAGGCCCTGGTCCGCCAGGCGCTGGGCGCAAACTGAGCCCGATGCGCAAACACCGGTTGCCCCGCGCGGCAACCGGTGTTTATAATGCCGCTCTTGACCACCAGCCCATTTACGGTGTGAGCCCATGAAGGCCGATATCCATCCGAACTACCGCGACGTCGTCTTCGAAGACGTCACTTCCGATTTCAAGATCCTGACCCGCTCCACCATGGCGACCAAGGAAACCACCACCTGGACCGACGGTAATGAATACCCGCTGGTCAAGGTCGAAATTTCCTCGGCTTCGCACCCGTTCTACACGGGCAAGCACAAGGTGATCGACACCTCGGGCCGTATCGACAAGTTCCAGAAGCGCTACGCGCGCTGATCCGTCGATCCAGCTTCGAACCGACGGCCGCGCATTGCGCGGCCGTTTGTTTTTGTCCGGCGCGCACCCAACGGGCGTTTGGAATGGCGGAACAGACCGTTCAGGGGATGGCCTCTTTGCCCATCAAGGCCGCTTGCCGGCAGGGTTGCCCCTGCCTGTCGTCTACGACTTCCGTCTAGCACCCGACAAATGCTGCTGTGCGATAATGACCTGATCCCCGGCACAGGCCGAGGACGTCATTCACGTGCCTGACCAATGCGCTTGGGCAGGCGCCTTCCCATGAAGGAGCGCACACAGTGTCCGATCTTGATCAGGTCACGCTCAACGCCGGCGATAAGTCGGTCGTTCTGCCCGTCATCAAACCCACCCTTGGCAACGACTGCGTCGACATCGCGAAGCTGACCAAGGAAACGGGGTATTTCACCTACGATTCCGGCTTCACCGCGACGGCCAGCTGCAAGTCCGCCATCACCTACATCGACGGCGACAAGGGCGTGCTGCTGTACCGCGGCTACCCGATCGAACAGCTGTCGGAAAAGTCGAGCTACGTCGAAGTGGCCTACCTGCTGATCAACGGCGAGCGCCCGAGCGCCGAGCAGCTGAAGGCCTTCACCGACGAGCTGGCCGCTGAAGCCAACGTCGATGCGTCGATCAACACGCTGATCGGCAGCTTCGCCAAGGACGCCCACCCGATGGCCATCCTGACCGCCGCCATCGCGCAGCTGTCGGCCATCTACCACGACTCGCTGGACCTGTCCGACGCCGAACAGCGCCGCCAGGCCGCCGTGCGCCTGATCGCCAAGGTGCCGACCCTGTCGGCGCTGATCTACCGCCACGGCAAGGGCCTGCCGGCCAACAAGCCGGACACCTCGCTGGACTACGTCAGCCGTTTCCTGAAGCAGACCTTCGAGTCGGCTGATGGCCAGTACGATCTGAACCCGGACGTGGTCAAGGCACTGGACCTTCTGTTCATCCTGCACGCCGACCACGAGCAGAACGCCTCGACCTCGACCGTGCGCCTGGTCGGTTCGACCGGCGCCAACCCGTACGCGTCGGTCGCCGCGGGCGTCACCGCGCTGTGGGGTCCGGCCCACGGCGGTGCCAACGAAGCCGTGCTGAAGATGCTGGAAGAGATCGGCACTGCCGACAACGTCGAGTCGGCCGTGGTCAAGGCCAAGGACAAGACCTCCGGCTTCCGCCTGATGGGCTTCGGCCACCGCGTGTACAAGAACTTCGACCCGCGCGCCAAGGTCATCGGCGAGATGACCGGCAAGGTGCTCAAGCAGCTGGGCGTGCAGGATCCGCTGCTGGACGTGGCCGTGAAGCTGGAACAGGCCGCGCTGCAGGACGAGTACTTCGTCGCTCGCAAGCTGTACCCGAACGTCGATTTCTACAGCGGCATCATCTACAAGGCGCTGCAGATCCCGACCGAAATGTTCACCGTCATGTTCGCCCTGGGCCGTACCTCCGGCTGGGTGTCGCATTGGCTGGAGCAGCAGGTCGACCCGGAAATGAAGATCGGCCGTCCGCGCCAGGTCTACACCGGTGCCGACGTGCGCGACTACCAGGGCTGATCGCCTGCCGTAGTTCGTGAAGAAACGCCCCGCTTTGCGGGGCGTTTTTTTTTTGCTACGCCATGCCCGGCGGCGCCTGCCTGGGTACCAACCCTGGTTGGCACGCGTTGGCCTTCGCGGACATCATCCACGCATGGCGTGGATCTACTGGGAGCCGCTTTCACGCGTTTTCGGATTTGTACGATAGGCGCGGCCGGGTGGGGGAGGGACCATGTCGTCTCCCCCCAAAAAATGGAATACCCATGAACCGCCTGTTTGCGCTGGCCCTGCTGGCCACGCCCGCTCTGGCACCTTCCATTGCCCACGGCCAGTACGTCGGCGCTGATGATTACGTCGTTGTCACCAGCGTGGCCGAAGCACGCGTCCAGCGCGATGAGCATCCCGTCGTGCTGCAGGGCACGCTGGTGGCAAAGGTCGGCCACGAACGTTATCGATTCCGCGACGCCAGCGGCGACATCGAGGTCGAAATCGACGACGACGAAATGCCGCGCCACCGGCCCATCGATGCCAGCATGCGCGTAGAACTGCACGGCGAGGTGGATACACATCGCTTCAAGCCGACCGATATCGACGTTGACCACGTGCGCGTGTTGCCTGCGCAGTAACTGGCAGATGCCAAGCTGGGTGGGCGCGCCTTTGACGTCGCGCCCAACGCCGCCCACGCATGGCGTGGATCTGCCATGACCTGTGCGCGTGCCAAGACCTCGTGATTCCAGGGTCTCGCCAGCTTCACAACGGCACGCGCAGCCTCAGGACGCCAGCTGCATCCGCAGCCCCCGATACGGAGCGTCCGCCCCATGAGTACCCGATTCGACCCACCCGAGCGCGGCCCGCTCGGCCCTGACGTCGCCACCGTCGTCACCGCCCCCATCGTCGCGCCTTCCAGCGAAAGCGCGGTGTCCTGGGGCGCGATCTTCGCCGGCGCTGCTGCCGCCGCCGCACTCTCCCTCATCCTGCTGATCCTCGGCGTCGGCCTGGGCCTGTCGTCGGTATCGCCGTGGTCATTCGAAGGCGTCAGCAAGGAAACCTTCGGCTGGTCCAGCATCGCCTGGCTCACCTTCACCGCGCTGGCGGCGTCCGGCCTGGGCGGCTACCTGGCCGGTCGCCTGCGCACCAAGTGGACGCAGCTCCACGGCGATGAAACCTACTTCCGCGATACCGCGCACGGCTTCGTGTCGTGGGCCGTGGCCACGCTGCTTACCGCCGGCCTGCTGACCTCGGCCATCGGCGGCGTGCTGGGTGCCGGTGCAAAGGTGGCGGGCGCGACCGCAGGTGCTGCCGCATCCACCGCCGGCGCCGGCGCCGGCGCCGCTGCCGCAGGTGCCGGTAGCGCCGCCTCAGCCGCACCGGAAGGCGACCTCAACTATTGGGTGGATTCCCTGTTCCGCAGTGCCACCAACGCCGGTGCTGCCGATCCTGCGGCACCGCCACCGCCGGGCGCGCCAATGGATCCGAACGCGGCTCCACCGCCAGCACCGAATGCAGGCCCGCGCGAGGCCGGCATGGCGCCGCCGCGCCCGATGCCGGGACGTGCACCGGCTGGCGACCGTCGCGAAGTGCGCGCCGAAGTGAACCGCATCATCGTCAACAGCCTGCAGGGCGACAGCCTGGACCCGGCCGACACGCAGTACCTGTCGCAGCTGATCGCTCGCGAGACCGGCATGAGCCCGGCCGAAGCGCAGGCCCGCGTGACCGATGTGCAGACGCGCATGCGTGCAGCGCTGGAAAAGGCAAAGAACACGGCCAAGCAGGCCGCCGACGATGCCCGCAAGGCAACGGCCTACGCTGCACTGTGGCTGTTCATCACGCTGCTGATCGGCGCGTTCTTCGCCAGCCTCAGCGCGACCTGGGGCGGCCGCCGCCGCGACCTGTAACCCACATTCCATGAAAGGAGACCTGCCATGAAAATGATTCTGCTCTGGCTGCTGGGCGTGCCGATTCCGCTGTTGATCCTTTACGCGATCTTCTTCTGATCGCCGCAATGCCGATGTCAGGCCGCCGCAGGGCGGCCTGATTCGTTCGGGGTAGGGGAAAATCCCACGCTGCCATGCTCGGCCTGGGTGCGCAATGAGGTTAATTGCAAAGGTGTCATGAGGAAAATTGCGAAAGCAGCAATTCTTGAACGACCTCAAGAATCCAGCTAAACACGCCTGTTTTTAGGAATGATTGAATAGTCTGCAAGGCAATGGGTTTCTAGCATTCTCTCCGTCGTCGGCACTCACTCCGCTGGCGGCGTTCCCTTCCGATCACATCAGAAGGGGAGCTTTCATCACTCCCTGTCCGAGAGAGACACCCATGCACATGTTCAAGAAGACCGCGCTGGCTGCAGCGCTGGTCACTGCTTCGCTGTCCGCCAATGCCGCCGAAACCCACATCACCGTCCTGGCCGACGTCGACCCGACCCTGGCCCTGCTGCAGGCCGATGGCAGCCCGCTGCCGGATGCGATCAAGATGGTCCACAAGCCGGGAACGGGTCTTGATGCCTGGAAGCGGCAGGTGCGCATCTATTCCAACGACATCGACAAGGACATCGAAGTGCGCCTGATCAACGAGCCGGTGCTGATCGGCAATGCCGCCGGCACGCCGTCGGTGCCGCTGAAGGTCAGCCTGAACACCCGCGAGCTGGGCCTGGCCGCCACCGACTACCTGGCTGCTGATCTGTTCGACGGTGCGCTGCCGGGTGCGTCGGTGGCCATGCCGCTGGAGATCGCGCAGAAGACCTCCGGTGCCATCACCGTGGCTGACAGCTTCCAGGGCATGGTCAGCATCGCCCTGAAGCAGAAGACCACCGGCCCGTAAGTTCCGCCTGGGCCGGCCCGGTACCCGGGCCGGCCGCTTCTGGTTGCCCCCATGAAAGCTTCTGCCCCCGCCGTTACCCGGCTGGCGATCGCGCTCGCCCTGTCGCTGGCCGCGCCGCTGGTCGCAGCCCGCGGCGTTCCTGCCGGTTTCGAAGATCTGGTCGAAGGCCAGACCGAGCAGCTGGACGTGCGCCTGTTCGGGCGCTCGACCGGGCTGATGCCCGTGCGCGTCACCCTCGACCACGTGCAGCTGGAAGCGCCCGCGGAGGCGCTGCAGGCGCTGCAGCTGCCGGCCGAGGCACAGGCAGCGCTGCTGCCCGCGCTGTCGCAGCCGCTGCCGCGCAACAGCCACCTGGCCTGCCGCTACGGCGGTGCCGCCGCCGGCTGCGGCTATCTCGATCCCCCGGAGGACCCCACCGCCGTGCGCGCACTGTATGACGAGGGCGAGGGCGCGGTGCGCCTGTTCGTCGCCCGCCAATGGATTCCCGGCGAGCCGGCGGCACAGCGCCACCACCAGGTCAGCGCCAACGCCGAGAACGCCTTCCTGCACCAGCAGACGGTCAACCTCAGCGGCGGCCGCGATTACCAGTCGCTGGCCGCGCAGGGGGCCGGCGTGCTGGGCCTGTTCGAGCGCGGCCATGTCTCGGCCAACTGGACCTTCAGCCACCAGCGCTACCGCAACCAGCGCACGCGGCACGACTTCCAGCTGGACAACGCCTACTACCGGCACGACATCGGCCCGGAGCACTACCTGCAGGCCGGGCGCATGGACCGCCGCAACCTGTCCAGCCCGCAGGGCGGCACCTTCAGTTTCAGCATGCTGCCGCTGGACCGTTTCCAGGGCCTGCGCATCGGCACCACCCAGGCCTACGTGGACAGCGAAGCGGCCGTGCAGGCCACGCCACTGACCGTGCTGCTGGCACGCGATGCCCGCGTCGATGCCTTCGATGGCCAGCGCCTGCTGCAGACCTATTACCTGCAGGCCGGCATCAACCAGATCGATACGCGGCGCTTCCCGTTCGGCAACTACACCGTCACCCTGCGCATCTACGAAGACGGTGTGCTGGTACGCAGCGAGGAAGCGCCCTTCGACAAGGGCGGCGACTGGGCCGACAGCAGCGTGCAGTGGTTCCTGCAGGGCGGCCGCCGCAGCGAGCGCCGCAGCGACCAGTTCGACGGCGAGATGGCCGCCATGGCCGGTGTACGCGTGCCGCTGGGTCGCAGCGCCACTGTCACCGCTGGCGTGGCCGACCTGGCGGGCTTCAGCTATGGCGAACTGCGCGTGGACCTGCGCCGGGTGTTTCCCACGCAGGAGATCCGCGCCAGCTTCAGTGGCATGCAGGGCAGCGATGGCAGCCGCGGCCAGCAGCACCAGCTGTCCTACCGCCGCCACGCCTCCTGGAACCTGTACCAGCAGCGCATGCGCGGCAAGGCCTGCGAGTTCCGCGACGATGCCCGCGACCAGCTCGGCTGCGCCGATTCGCTCAGCGCCTCGGTGGCGCTGCCGGTGGCCGGTGGCCATGCCTACCTGGCCTATACCCGGCGCCAGACCTGGCGGCAGGGCGTGGGCATACCCGGCGATATCGACGATCCGCTGTACGGCCTGGACCCGTTGCTGCCGCCGTGGGCGCCGCGTCCCAGCCGCGAACCGCAGCTCAGCCGTACCTGGCAGGCCAGCTACAACCGCAGTGAACGCTGGGGCGACTTCAACGCCTCCACGCGCGTGGGCGTGTGGCAGCAGCGCAATGACGGCCGCCTGCGCAGCAGCCGCGACCGTGGCGTGTTTCTCACCCTTACCCTCACCCGACTGCAGCAGGGCGAGCGCGGCACCGCGCAGCGCCGCTACGGGCTGGACCTGCGCCAGCCGCAGCACCAGCGCCCGGATGTGACCTACAGCGTGGCGCAGAGCCTGCGCCAGGATCACGACGACCAGTTCCGCGAACTGTCCGCCGAACTGCGCGGCAACAACAGCGACCGCTACAGCGCCACGCTCAGCGGGCAGCTGCAGAACCGCATCGGCCACACCGGCGCCACCGTGTCGCACTACCAGCAGCGCGGGCGCGATGAGCTGGCCTACAGCGCCACCCACAGTTCCGGCGTAGCGCTCGGCTCGCACGGCCTGTACTGGGGCGGCGGCCTGGGCGCCGATGCAGGCCTGGCCGTGCAGGTCGATGGCACCGACGACCTGGAACTGACCGGCGTGGCCGCCGAACTGCACGTGGGCGGCCTGCGCCGCCAGCGCCTGAAGCTGGGCGACCGCCGGCTGCTGCCGGTGTCGGCGTATCAGTCGCATCGTGCCGAAGTACAGGACGCCAGTGCGCTGGACAGCATCGCTTCCATCCGCGTGACCGGCGTGGGCGGTGCGCGCCCGCTGTTCCTGCCGCCCGGCAAGCTGCTGCGCATGCCGGTGCCGATTGAAGTGACCTACACCTTCATCGGCAACGCGCATGACCTGGCCGGCACGCCGCTGCGCGGTGCCCGCATCCTCAACGCACCGGTGCCGGGCACCGGCAGCAACGGCGGCTTCGTGGCCGACTTCCCGCGCCGCGAAGCGGTGCTGTATCTGCTGCAGGACGACCGCCTGCTGCAATGCCCGCTGCAGGTGCGTGAACGCCGCCAGGTGGTGCTGTTGGTGGGGGCCGTGCAGTGCGAACCGTTGAACGTGGCCCAGCTGCCGGCGGACATCCGCCAGCAGGCGCGGGTGACGCGTCTGCTGCAGGAAAAGGCGCTGATTGCCAGCAGCCAGCAGGCTGCTGCGGGAGGTGCGCGATGAGCCGGCGGCTGTGGTGGTGGCTGATGCTGTTCAGTGCGCTGGTGCTGGTGGTGCCGCAGGCGATGGCACAGCGGCCGCCGGAAACGCATCCGACCGATGAGCATCGCGACATCGTGATGAGCTGGGATCGGTCTGCGATGCCGGGGGACATCGTGTTGATGCCGCCGCGCACGTTGTTGGCGTATGACCATGTGGACCTGGGAAAGCGCTACGGCGAGCTGCATCTGACGTGTGTTTCGGATAGCAGCGCGGAGAGGGGGCGGTGCCCGGTGGAGGGGATCGAGGATGGCGTCGTCGGGTTGCGTGAAATCCCGCTGCAGTTCGTTGAGCAACGGTCGGGAATGACCACCAACCTTGGCCTTCAGGCGGGGATTCAGCGAGCCTACAACGGGCAGGCCTGCTACTTCGATTTCTGGGACCGAGCGCTTCTATCGTCTTGGTCCATGTTTGCACAGCCATGCGCAATGACCGTTCCCGTGGGGACGGGCGCTCAACTGGCACTCAGAGATAGTGAGCTCAACAAACTCGTCGCAGGCATCTGGACCGCAACGCTCGAACTCCACGCGAACACCCCCGACGCCCGTAACCTCGCCACGTACACCTACCGCTTCACACTTACTATCACCGACTACGACGCGGTCTCCATCTACCTGCCCGAGTTCCAGGAAGCCGCCCCCACCGTAGGCCTCAATCTCAGCTACGACCCCATTGCCCGAACGGTCGGTGGTCGCGCACACCTGGACATGTGCCTGTATGACGGCCTCGGTTCGCAGAGCGAGTACCTCGGCGTCACCGTGCGCGACAGCGGCACGCGCCCTCCCGGCCCCACCGGCTATTCGGTCTGGCACACCAACGGTGGCAGCGATGAAAGCCAACGCATGGACTACACCGTCACCCTCGACCACAACGGCGCACGCATCCCGTTGCGCAACGGGGTGGAAGAACAACTGCGCAACATCGATACGGCGCGGCTGCGCCTGGTGATGTTGCCCGGGATGTCGCAGCCGGTGTTCTGCGTACCCACGCCACTCACCCTCGATACCCCACGCGTACCCATCGACGAGAAACGTTCTGGTGCCTACCAGGGCGATCTGAAGGTCGAACTGCGCCTGCCTACCTCCCGCCCGTGAAGTCGATGGAGCCCACTATGCATCCCGCCTTGTCCTGCCTGTTCACCTGCGCGCTGCTGCTTGCAGTCGCGCCCGCCCACGCCAACCTCACGGTGCATCCGATGCGTACGTCGGTCGAGGCCCGGAAGGGCGCGCAGATCCGCGTGTACTCGCAATCCACCACGGCGCAGTACGTGCAGGCCACCGTTCGCCGCATCGACGATCCGGCCAGCACCGACGAGCAGGAAATCGAGATCGAGCCGGCCGACGCGGCCATTGCCATTACCCCGGGCAAGTTCGCCCTGGCCGGTGGCGGCAATCGCCTGATCCGGGTCATCCCGCTGCAGCCGGTGGAGAAGGAGACCGCCTACCGCGTGTACTTCGAAGGTGTGCGCGGTCCTGATGACACCGAGCCGGAGGATCCGGCTACCCGCGCCGCCGTGGGCATGAGCCTGATCTGGGGGGCGCTGGTGAACGTGGTGCCGGCCAACGGGCATGTGGACGTGCGCGTGCAGGGCAACAGCCTGGTCAATGCCGGAACCCTTCGCGTGGGCCTGACCAGCGTGGCCGACTGCGATGCGGCGGGCGCCTGCACCGCCCATGACGTCTCACGCAGCCTGTACCCCGGTGCATCCCTGCAATTGCCCTTTACCCCGAAGCCCGGCCATCGCCTGCAGCTGCGCTATCGGTTGACCCGCGATGGCTATCGCGAACACGTGCAGGCCCTCGCGCTCTGAAGCGCTCGACCCGTCGCGGCGGCGTGCTGCGACGGGCTTCTTTTCCCTTGTCTGTTAAGGAAAAACCATGAACAGAATCTATCGTCGTATCTGGTGCACTGCGCGGCAGTGCTGGGTCGTTGCAAGTGAACTTGCACGTGCTCGCGGAGCAATGGCTACTTCACGCAGCGCATTGGCCGTAGCGTTGATATCAGCAGCGCTGCCGCTCGCCGCATCTGCCAACGATGCTGACGTGCAGGATGAAATCTGGAGCGCGCCCCTATGGGAACTCATCAACCCGTTCACGCGCTCCACCGCAGATACCTTCGAAGCGCGCGCACTGGGTGTCATCCGCGGCGATGTCTACGGCAATACCAGTGCGAGCAACTGGAGCCTGGTGACCGCAGCGGAAACCATGGCGCTAGGTGGGGAGGCTGGCGCGCACGGCTACGGCAGCTTCGCCGCTGGCATTAAAAGCAGGGCCAACGGCGCGTACTCCGTAACGGTGGGGAACTTCGCAAATACACATGGCAGCCACAGCACGGCCGTGGGATATGGTGCCGAAGTTTTAGGTGGGGGCTACGGTACTGCGCTGGGGGCAACTGCCCGCGCCGAAGGTATCGGCGCGACGGCGATGGGTAACAATGCGCGTGCCTACTCCCAAAACTCGATTGCGGTGGGCAGTGGCGCAGGAACCGTGAACAGCACCGCCGGTGTCTCTCGTGTCGCCATCGGCGGCGATGCATTCGCGGGAACTGCCGGGTACTCAGGGGCGGTCGCCTTGGGTGGAAACGCTCGCGCTGAGTACAACGGCGTCGCCGTGGGTCATCATGCCAAGGCTTTGGCAATCGGAAGCGTCGCATTGGGGCTGAACTCGGAGGCGACCGAATCAAATTCGGTATCTGTGGGTAACAGCAGCACGAAGCGCCGGGTCGTCAACGTGGCAGACGCCCGTCTGTCCACCACCAGTACCGATGCAGTAACCGGCAAGCAGCTCCATGCCACCAACCAGAACGTCACCACCGCGACTAATACGGCCAATGCCGCGAAGACCGCTGCCGACCAGGCACTGGTCAACACGCGACTGGTCACCCAGACCTCGGCCAGCAGTGCAGTACGCGTGGGCGGTGACAACACCGGCACCCAGCTGGATATCCGCAACAAGTCCAACGCCAACCGCAAGCTGACCGGCGTGGCGGACGCCACCCTCAGCACCACCAGCACCGAAGCAGTCACCGGCAAGCAGCTACATGCCACCAACACTGCAGTTGCCACCGCGCAGACCACCGCCACGGCGGCAAAGACCGCAGCGGATAACGCATTGGGCCAGGTGACCACCGTGGCCGGTCTGGTCGGGCAGGTCTCCGCCAGCGGCAATGTGCGTTTGGGTGCCCAGAACACCGGCACCGTGCTGGATGTGTCCAACAAGAATGGCGCCGCGCGCCGTATCAGCAACGTGGCCAACGCCACGCTCAGTACATCCAGCACCGATGCCGTTACCGGCCAGCAGCTGCATGCCACCAACACGGCGGTGACCACCGCGCAGACCACCGCAACCGCCGCGAAGACGACCGCGGACAATGCCCTGGGCCAGGTGACCACCGTGGCCGGTCTGGTCGGGCAGGTGTCCGCTACCGGCAATGTGCGCCTAGGTGCGCAGAACACCGGAACCGTGCTGGATGTGGCCAACAAGAATGGTGCTGCCCGCCGTATCAGCAATGTGGCCAATGCCACGCTCAGTGCCTCCAGCACCGATGCCGTGACCGGTCAGCAGCTGCATGCCACCAACACGGCGGTGACCACCGCGCAGACCACCGCAACTGCCGCGAAGACGACCGCAGACAATGCCCTGGGTCAGGTGACCACCGTGGCCGGTCTGGTCGGGCAGGTGTCCGCGACCGGAAATGTACGCTTGGGTGCGCAGAACACCGGCACCGTGCTCGATGTAGCCAACAAGAATGGCGCCGCACGTCGTATCAGCAATGTGGCCAACGCCACGCTCAGTGCATCCAGCACCGATGCCGTGACTGGTCAGCAGCTGCATGCCACCAACTCGGCGGTGACCACTGCGCAGTCCACTGCAACTGCCGCGAAGACGGCGGCGGACAGCGCCATCAGCCAGGTAGGTACCGTGGCCGGTCTGGTCGGGCAGGTGTCGGCCAGCGGCCAGGTTCGCCTGGGCGCCGAGAACACCGGTACCGTACTGGACGTGTCCAACAAGAATGGCGCGCGCCGCCGCATCCAGAACATCGCCAACGGCATCCTGGGCGCATCGAGCACCGATGCGGTGACCGGTCAGCAGCTGTTTGCCACCAACGAGCGCGTGGGCGCAGCCGAGGCGCGGAACGAGGCCCAGGATCTGCAGTTGGTGGATCATGCTGATCGTCTGGCTGACCATCGCGTGGATCTGGACCGCCTCCGCGCCGACTTCGATGGCTTCGAACCGGATCTGGAAGGCGTGGTGAAGTTCAATGCTGACCGGACCCTGGTTGACCTCGAAGGTGCCGTGGTGAAGGGTGTTGGTCCGGGGGATATCAGCTCGGCTGCCAGCACGGATGCGGTGAATGGTGGGCAGTTGTTTGCTACGAATGCTCGACTTGATGCTGTTCAAGAGCAGAGCCGTTTCCTCAAAGTTGGCTCACACTCTGGTAGTACGGCCGCCTCTGCTGGATTGCTCGGGGTCGCGATCGGAGACTCAGCAGAGGCGTCTCCTTCAGTTGGTGATGAGGGAGGGACGGCAGTAGGGAGTTACGCAAAAGCGATGGCTACCAACTCAGTTGCGCTGGGGCGCGCGTCTTGGGTAGTTGAAGGTGCCACAGAGGGGTTTGCGCTGGGTGCAAGTTCACATGTCCAGGCGAGTGGTGGTGTCGCACTTGGTGCTCGATCTGTTGTCCACGAGGATGCGACGAACAGCATCGCGCTCGGATACTCCTCGTATGCTGATGAAGCGAATACCGTCTCCATTGGCCGAGCTGGCTACGAGCGGCGTATCGTCAATGTCGCGCGTGGCGCGGGGAACAATGATGCCGTGAGCGTGGTGCAGTTGCAGGAGTCGCTCGCCACCCTTGGCGGTGGTGCTGGCCTCGACGCCAACGGCAACATCATCGCGCCCACGTATGCGATCCAAGGTGGCAACCACAACACTGTCGGCGATGCGCTGACCGCGCTGGATGGCGCGGTGGTCGTGACCGATGCACGCGTCGGCTCGCTGGAAGGAAAGCTGCGTTCGGCATTCCAGGACACTACGCTCCGTGCTGATGGTTTGAACCAACTCACGCTGTCAGGCGCACGGGGGGCGGTGCTGACCAATCTGGCTGATGGTCGAATCGCAGCGGGCAGTCGCGATGCAGTGACGGGTAGCCAGTTGCACGATGCCAAGCAGGAGATCGCCCGCAATCGCAGCGATCTGGATGCGCTACGCGACTCTCAGGTGACGAACAACGATCTTGCACGCTTGTCTGCGGCTGAGACAGGGAACGTAATTGACTTCGGCGGCGCGACACTGACCGGCGTGGCGGATGGCGAGCTGTCCGCAGGGAGCAAGGATGTTGTGAATGGCCGGCAGCTGTACGCCACCAACCAGCGCATGGATGGCCTTGAGCAGGGAAGCCGCTTTGTGAAGGTTGGCTACGACGATCTGAGCATTGATGCATCGGCGGGCTGGTTGGGTGTGGCTATCGGTGATTCCGCCGAATCTTCGCCGACAGGTGAGGGTGGCACAGCGGTTGGTAGCTTCTCGAAAGCTCTGGGCACGAACTCTGTGGCGCTTGGACGTGCTTCTTGGGTAGTGGAGGGCGCCACTGAGGGTTTTGCGTTGGGTTCAAGCTCGCATGTTCAGGCCGCCGGGGGCATCGCACTCGGCGCCCGATCCGTCGTGCACGCAAACGCAACCAACAGCGTTGCGCTCGGCTACAACTCATATGCTGATGCCGCGGATACGATCTCCATCGGCCGTTCGGGCTACGAGCGACGCATCGTCAATCTTGCGCGTGGCAGAGGCAGCAACGATGCCGTAAATGTCGCCCAGCTCAACGCCACCCTCGCCACCCTCGGCGGCGGCGCTCACATCGACAGCAACGGCAACATCATCGGCCCGCACTTCACTGTCCAGGGCCAGCAGCAGTCCACGCTCAACGGGGCCTTGCAGTCGCTCGATGGCGCTGTCACCACCCAGGGCTCGCGCGTGGAGCAGGTGGAAACCCAGCTCCGCTCGGTCTTTCAGGACACCACCACCCGCAGCGACGGCCTGAGCCAGCTCACCCTGGCCGGTGCGCAGGGCATGGTCATCTCCAACGTGGCCAACGGCCTGGTCGCTGCCGGCAGCCGCGACGCCGTCAACGGCGGCCAGCTGCACGACGTACAGCAGCAGCTCAACGGCCGCATGGACGGGCTGGAGCAGCGCATCGACGGCCAGCCGCAGGCGCGCGTTGCCGCCAATGCCGCCAGTGCCCCCGAGGCACCCACGCCGCCGGCCGAAACGCCAACCGTGGCTGACACCGGCAAGGCCGCCAACGCCACGCCGGAAACCCCGAAGGAACCGACCCCGCAGGTTGATACCGCCGATCTGGAAAAGATGCTCGCCCGCGCCAACGAATACAGCGATGGCATCTCGCGCGAAGTGGATGCGCGCCTGGACAAGATGGACAAGCGCTTCAACCGCATGGCGGCGATGAGCAGCGCGCAGAGTGCGATGGCGATGAACACCGCTGGCCTGAACACCTACAACCGCCTGGGTGCGGGCGTGGGCTACAGCGATGGCGAATCGGCCATGGCGGTGGGCTACCAGCGCGTGCTCAACGAAAAGGGCTCAGCCACCTTCAGCCTCAATGGTGCGTTCACCAACAGCGGCGAGCGCACCGTGGGCGTCGGTGTGGGCATCGGCTGGTAAGCCATGACGCCCCGGCGTGGTGCGCGTAACGAGCCCCGCCGCGCCGGGGCACTTCAGAGGGAGATGGATGTGTATCGCTTTTTCAGCCGGTTCATGACCTATCGCAGTTTCTATGTGTGGCGTGCACGTATCGACTATTGCCTGCGCGATGGCTACCTGTGGTCCAGCGTGTGTGGTGTCCTGCTGCTGTCGTTGATACTGACCAACTGGGTCAGTTGGCGGGTCAACAGCGTGCCAGCGCCCCGCATCCACCCGGAGGCAGCCAACGTGCGCGTACAGGCGCTGGCCGAGGAGGCCTTCCATCGTATCGCCGTGGTCCACGACAACGAGGGCAATCGCGGGCAGATCTACCGCACCCCCGAGCAGATCCGCGCCGGAACCGTGCGCTCGCTGCGGGCACGGGAGGCGTATCTGGAGCCGAAGGCCAGGCAACTGCAGGCCGATCTGTTGGCCGATATTGCCGACTACATCAATGCCACGGGTGTCTGTGCGCCGTATGCGTGCTGGCAGGTGAGGGATACCGTCGAGCGGCTGCGCACGGCCAGCGCACACAACGCCTACATCAACCAGGAACTGCACCCGGTGCTGCACGTCCCCGCTGGCGTGCAGCCCAATCTGGAAGGCGAGCGCGTGCGGGTTCGCGGGGCGAGCGAAGATGGCTTCCAGGATGTGATCCACCACGGCTGGGTCCTGGCCGACATCCAGCTCATGCATGCGCGGATGATGGTGGAGTACCCCAACCGGGCGCCACTGCCATGGCTGTCGCGCCTGCTGGATACTCCGCGCGATCCGCTGCTCGAACTCTGACCGCCGGGCAGCGGGCCGGCCTCAGCCGCCGATGTAGGCGGTGATCTCGGCCTCGGCCAGCAGCTGCCGCAACTGCGTGATCGAGGCGCGGCGCATCGGCTTTTCATCCACCGGTGAAAGCGGCGCCTGCCGCAGTGCGTCGTAGGGCAGCACGGCCAGGTCGAAGGTCAGTTCCTCGGCGCTGAACACCCAGACCGGGACATCCAGCACGCGCTCGCGGTCCAGGCGCAGGCGCCGCGTGCGCGACTCGGCGGGGATGCGGTGGTCGTCCAGGAAGCGGTGCACGGCTTCCGGGTCGTCGCTGTGCAGGTGCAGCTGGACGGGGCTGTTGGCGTCTGCGGTGCCATCCAGCACCGGGCCAGCCAGCCGCGGTGAAAAGCCGTGCAGGAATTCCAGCGCACGCAGCGCGGCTTCGCGGCGGCGCTGCAGTTCGTTGCCGTGCTGCGGGCCGGAGAACAGCCGCTGATACTCGCGCAGCGCGTCTTCGATCTCGATATTGCGGGGCAGGGAGGCATCGTCGTGGATGCCGAGGCGGCTGGCGGCCTTCAACTTGGCCTGGTGGTAGTCGCGGATGCCGCCTTCGGCCATCAGGCGGGCGGCTTCATGGGCGAGACGGTGGCGCCGCTCGCGGGTCTGGCTGGCAGCATGCTGACGTGCCCGATGCATGCGATGACTCCTGATGCGACCTGGGGACAGGTTAGCGCACCCATGTGACATCTGCGTAGGGGCGCGCGTTCCTGTAGAGCCGAGCCAATGCTCGGCTGCTGTACCGCATGCCCCCGCAGCCGAGCATGGGCTCGGCTCTACAAAGGCACCCGCCGGTTGCAAGGGCGCCAACTGGCACCCACCGGTAGCGCCGGGCCATGCCCGGCGGACCTGCCGTCAGAAGATATCGAACGCGGCTGCGTCTGCCTGCGGGGTGCTCTGCAGGTTGAGGTCGTAGTCGGTCAGGCGGTCCATGTCTTCCACCTTCACCCATTCCACGGCGCCGTTCAGCGTGGCCTGGACCATGCCGCTGGGCGGGTCGTTCTGCGCGATCGGGGTGTCCTTCAGCGCGGTGCGCATGTAGTCGATCCAGATCGGCAGGGCGGCCTTGCCACCGTATTCGCGGTAACCCAGCGAACGGAAGTCGTCGCGGCCCACCCAGACGGTGGTCACGTACGGGCCACCGAAGCCGGAGAACCAGGCATCGCGGTGGTCGTTGGTGGAACCGGTCTTGCCGCCCACGTCCTCACGGCCCAGCACCTTGGCCGCCGTACCGGTACCGCGCTGGACTACGTCGCGCATCATCGACACCAGCTGGTAGGCGGTGCGGGCGTCGATCGCGCGCGGGGCGGTGCGGGCATCCGGGTTGGTCGGCGCGGCCGGGGTTTCGGTGGCCGGCTTGGCCGCGGCGGTGGCATCGGGCTTGGGCGCCGGGGCGCCGAAGTTGAAGCCATCCACCACCTGATTCACCGGCTGGTCGCTGCTGCCGGCGCACTCGCGGCAGGCCAGGGCCGGGTTTTCCTTGAACACCAGGTTGCCGTCACGGTCGCTCACCTGGTCGATCAGCCAGGTGTCCACGCGCGAGCCGCCGTTGGCGAACACGGCATAGCCACGGGCCACCGACAGCGGGGTGAGCGAGGCGGTACCCAGCGACATCGACAGGTTCGGCGGCAGCTCGGATTCGGCAAAACCAAACTCGCTGATGTACTTGCGCGCATAGTCCACGCCCATGCCGTCCAACAGGCGCACCGACACCAGGTTGCGCGACTGCACCAGGGCTTCACGCAGGCGCATCGGGCCGCGGAAACCGCCACCATCGTTCTGCGGCGCCCAGGTCTTGCCGCGGCGGTCGCGGAACACGACCGGGGCGTCCAGCACGATCGAGGCCGGGTTGTAGCCCTTGTCGAAGGCGGCCGCGTAGACGAACGGCTTGAAGCTCGAACCCGGCTGGCGGCGGGCCTGGGTGGCACGGTTGAACTTGTTGCCGGAGAAGCTGAAGCCACCCACCAGCGCCTTCAGCGCGCCGCTGTGGGCGTCCAGCGAGACCAGGGCGGACTGGCCGCGCGGAATCTGGTCCAGCAGCCATTCGCCTTCCTTGGCGCCGGCGCGCACGCGCACGATGTCGCCGCGCTGCACCAGCTTGCCCGGGGTCTTGTTGGTCCACTTGGCCGCGCCGGCCGGCAGCACGATCTCGCTGCGGTTGGCCAGCACCACGGTGGCACTGCCATCGGCGCCGGTGCTGGCCACGATGGCCGGCAGCAGGCCGGCCTGGCTGAACGTGCCGCGCAAGTGCTCGGCCAGGGCCGCGGCGTCGTCGCCGGCACCCAGCTGGACCTGCTTTTCCACGCCGTGCCAGCCGTGGCGGTGGTCGTACAGCAGCAGGCCGTCACGCACGGCCAGGTTGGCCGAGGTCTGCAGGGTCGAATCGATGGTGGTGGTGACGTGGTAGCCCTTGTTGACCACATCGCCGCCGAAGCGGGCGATCATTTCCTGGCGCACCAGCTCGGCCACGTACGGGGCGTCGACCTGCACCGGCGGTTCGTGCGCGGTGGCGTGCATCGGCACGGCCTTGGCCGCGTCGGCTTCGGCCTGGCTGACGAACTTCAGGTCGGCCATGCGCTGCAGCACGTAGTTGTCGCGGCGCTGGCGGGCACGTTCCGGGTTGGAGATCGGGTTGCCCGAGGAGGGGAACTTGGGGATGCCGGCCAGCGAGGCCATTTCGTCCAGGTCCAGCTCGTTCAGCTTCTTGCCGTAGTAGAACTCGGCCGCTGCGGCCACGCCGTAGGCGCGGTTGCCGAAGAAACTCTTGTTCAGGTACAGCTCGAAGATCTCGTCCTTGCTCAGCTCGGACTCGATCTTGCGGGCCAGCAGGATCTCGGCCAGCTTGCGGGTGTAGCTGTATTCGGAGCTGAGGAAGAACTGGCGGGCGACCTGCTGGGTGATGGTCGAACCACCGGGCACGCGCTTGTCGCTGGTGGTGGCCAGCAGCCAGACCGCGCGGGCGATGCCCTTGTAGTCCACGCCCCCGTGTTCATAGAAGCGGGCGTCTTCGGTGGCCAGGAAGGCCTTCTTCAGCTTGTCCGGCACGTCCTTCATGGTGATGGGGGTGCGCCGGGTTTCGCCGAACACCGCCATCAGCTTGCCGTCGGAGGCATAGACGTACATCGGCTCCTGCATTTCCACGTCGCGCAGGGTCTGCACGTCGGGAAGCTTGGACGATACGGCGTAGTACAGGCCGCCCACGGCGGCGGCACCGACCAGGGCCAGGACCAGGACAACAAGGAAGATCCAGCGCAGCCAGCGGCGGAGACGAGTCATCGGTGACAGATTCCGATTGCGAATTTCGTGGTCGCAGAGTATAGATTACGCAAGGTGGCGGCTGGGGTCGGCACCGGGGAACGCAAGGGGAATTGCCAGGGGCTGCATCGTGAACCTGTGAGGGACTTCACAGCAGGGCGGTTGTCATTTGCTAAGAATACGTTATTAATGCGCGGACGCAGCTCTTGCGTCCAAGTGCCCGTCGGCAGGGGAGAAACCGTGGGGCTCATCCCAAAAAGTCAGTCGCCGCTCATTGGCGTCGACATCAGTTCGACTGCGGTAAAGCTGTTGCAGCTTTCCCGCAGCGGCAACCGTTTTCGCGTGGAACATTACGCCGTGGAACCGTTGCCGCCGAATGCTGTGGTCGAAAAGAACATCGTCGAAGTGGAGGCCGTGGGTGAGGCCATCCGCCGGGCGATGAACCGTTCCGGCAGCAAGGCCAAGCAGGCCGCTGCGGCTGTGGCCGGTTCGGCGGTGATCACCAAGGTGATCCCGATGCCGGCCGACCTGGACGAAAGCGATATGGAAGCCCAGATCGAGCTGGAAGCGGTCAACTACATTCCGTATCCGATCGAGGAAGTGAACCTGGACTTCGAGGTGATCGGGGCGATCCCGAACAACCCGGAAATGGTCCAGGTGCTGCTGGCGGCCTCGCGTTCTGAGAACGTGGAGCTGCGCCAGTCTGCGCTGGAGCTGGGCGGTCTGCAGGCCCGGGTGATGGACGTGGAGGCCTTCGCGGTCGAGAACGCCTTCGCCCTGGTGGCCAGCGAACTGCCGGTGTCCAGCGACGGGGTGGTGGCCCTGGTCGACATCGGCGCCACCATGACCACCCTGAACGTCCTGCGCGGCGGCCGTAGCCTCTACAGCCGTGAACAGGTGTTCGGTGGCAAGCAGCTGACCGACGAGATCATGCGCCGCTATGGCCTGAGCTACGAGGAAGCCGGCCTGGCCAAGCGCCAGGGTGGGCTGCCGGAAAGCTACGAGATGGAAGTGCTGGAGCCCTTCAAGGAGGCCACGGTCCAGCAGATCAGCCGCCTGCTGCAGTTCTTCTACGCAGGCAGTGAATTCAACCGGGTCGACCACATCGTGCTGGCCGGCGGTTGTGCGGCCCTGGCCGGCCTGCCGGAAATGGTCGAGGAACAGCTGGGCGTGCCGACCGTGGTGGCCAACCCGCTGGCGCAGATGACCCTGGGCCCGAAGGTGCAGGCGCACGCGCTGGCCCAGGATGCCCCTGCGCTGATGATCGCCACCGGTCTGGCACTGAGGAGCTTCGACTGATGGCACGCATCAATCTATTGCCCTGGCGCGCCGAACGGCGCAAGCAACGCCAGCGCGAGTTCGGCGTCATGCTCGGCATGGCCGCGCTCGGCGGGCTGCTGCTGTCGCTGCTGATCTGGTTCTACTACGACATGCAGGTCAGCGGGCAGGTCAACCGCAACGCCTACCTGCAGTCGGAAATCGACAAGGTCATGCTGCAGAACGAGGAGATCAAACGCCTCGACGAGCAGAAGAGCCGCCTGCTGGCGCGCAAGGCTGTGATCGAACAGCTGCAGGCCAAGCGTTCGCAGATGGTCCATCTTTTCGACGCACTGGTCCGCACCATCCCCGATGGCGTGGTGCTGACCGCGCTGCAGCAGGATGGCGACATGCTCACCCTGGAAGGCCGCACGCAGTCCAACGCCCGCGTTTCGGCCTACATGCGCAACCTGGAAGTGTCCGGCTGGATGACCAACCCGGAACTGTCGATCATCGAGGCCAGCACGCCTGACAAGGACAAGGATGTGCGTCCGGGCGGCCCGGTGGCGGACATCAAGGCCCTTCCGTATGTGTTCAAGGTGACGGTCAAGCTGCCCGCGCAGAGCGACGAAGTCGCCACCGCCGGGCTGAACCCCGATGGCAGCGTGGCCAGCCCGGATGCCGCCGCACCGGTCGTGGCGCCGCTGTCCGCTGGCCCCGATGCCGCTGCACCGGCTGCACCGGCTGCACCAGCAGGCAATCCCGCTGCCGCTCCGGCCCCGGGCTCTGCACCGGCACCGGCTGCTGCACCGGGCAACGCCCCGGCCACCAAGCCGGCACCGGCAGCACCGGCCGCCGCGCCGCAGGCACCGCCCAAGCCTGAGGGCAGCCGTCTGGCACAGCCGCCGCAGGCCTTCCATGCCCCGTTGCAGGGGGACCGCGCATGAGCAAGAAAGTCGAACTCAAGAACCTCGATTTCAACGACATCGGCAACTGGCCGCAGAAGGCCAAGATCGTCTTCTGCGCCCTGGTCGCACTGGTCATCATGTTCGTCCTGTACATGCTGATGATCAGCGGCAAGCGCGAAGAGCTGGCCGGCCTGGAGTCGCAGGAAGTCGCCCTGCGCGACAAGTTCAGCGAGGAACAGAAGCGCGCGGTCAACCTGGAGCCGCTCAAGCAGCAGCTGGCGCAGATGGAGCAGGTCCTGCAGCAGATGCTGCGGCAGCTGCCCAGCAAGACCGAGATGCCGGACCTGATCATCGACATCTCGCAGACCGCGCTGTCCAGCGGCCTGACCAACCAGCTGTTCGAGCCGGAACAGGAGCAGATCAAGGAGTTCTACGCCGAAAAGCCGATCAAGCTGAAGATGGTGGGCAGCTACCACCAGTTCGGCGCGTTCGTCAGCGGCGTGGCCTCGCTGCCGCGGGTGGTCATCCTGACCATGCACGACATCAACCTGAAGCCGGCCGACAAGACCGGTGGCAGCATACGCGCCGGTGCGTTGGAACTGTCCGGTACGGTCAAGACCTACCGTTACCTGGATGAGTCGGAGATCGTCGAACAACAGAAGGTTGAACCGGGCAAGGAGGCGCAGAAGTGATCCGTTCCTTCATTGCACGGGGTGGCATGGCGATGGCGGTGCTGCTGCTGGCCGGTTGCGGCCGCGGCATCACCAGCACGCCGGGCGACGCCCCCAATCTGGAAAAGTGGGTTGAAAGCGAGCGCGCACGGCCGGCACAACCGTTGGATCCGTTGCCGGTGATGCAGCAGTTCGAGACCTTCGAGTATTCCGCGCAGGGCATGCGCGATCCGTTCACCGATGCCTGGACCAATCCGCAGCAGGGGGCTGGCGGAACGCGTCCGGACCCGAACCGGCGCAAGGAACCCCTGGAAGGTTTCCCGCTGGATGCACTGGACATGGTTGGCACCATCGGCACCGGGGGCGGCACTGTGGCCCTGGTGATGGGGCCGGACAAGGTCACCTACCGGGTCCGCCCCGGTGGCTACCTTGGGCAGAGCGACGGGCGGGTCACCGCGGTCTACGAAGACCGCGTGGAACTGATCGAACTGGTGCCGGACGGTGCGGGGGGCTGGCTGGAACGTCCGGCCACGCTCGCGCTCGATGATCAATGATCGTTTACTGGGGATAGCACGATGACTTTTCACCAAGCCAAGGGGCTGCGACCCATCCGGCGCTCTACCTTGAACCGCATCAGCGCGCTGGGAGTCGCGCTGATGCTGGCCTGCGCACCCGCGCTGGCCGCCGCACCGGCCGAAAAGCCGGCCAGCACGGCTGTGGCAACGCCGGCCGCCGCGCCGGCGTCGCTGGCGGTGCAGCGGATCGATTTCAAACGCGGTGATGACGGCAGCGGCCGCCTGATCGTGCAGTTCGATGGCCAGGGCGCAATCCCTGACCTGCGCACGCAGGGCAACAGCGTGGTGGTCGACGTCGGCAATGCCCGGCTGCCGGCCAACCTGCAGAAGCCGATGAACGTCACCGACTTCGCCACGCCGGTGCAGCGCATCGACGCCATGCCGTCCGGCGCCGGCACCCAGCTGGTGCTGAGCACCGGTGGTGCGGTCGAATCGCTGGCTTACCAGAGCGGCAACGAGTACGTGGTGGAGATCAGCCCGAAGCAGGCCCAGGCCGCCGTCGGTGCCGTCACCGCCGGCAGCGTCAGCCAGGCTGCCAAGGGCGTGCCGCAGCGCGGTTACAGCGGCAAGCCGGTCACCTTCAACTTCCAGGACGTGCCGGTGCGCACCGTCCTGCAGCTGATCGCCGAAGAATCCAATCTGAACGTGGTGGCGTCCGATTCGGTGCAGGGCAATGTGACCCTGCGCCTGGTCAACGTGCCGTGGGACCAGGCGCTGGACATCGTGCTGCGTGCCAAGGGCATGGACAAGCGTCGTGATGGCAGCGTCATCTGGGTCGCCCCGCAGTCCGAACTGGCCAAGTTCGAGCAGGAGAAGGAAGACGCGCGCATCGCCATCGAGAACCGCGAAGACCTGGTGACCGACTACGTACAGATCAACTACCACAGCGCCACGCAGATCTTCAAAGCGCTGACCGAAGCCAAGGGCATCGGCAATACAGGCAACGGTGGTTCCGGCGGCGGTAGCGGTTCGACCAACCAGGAAGACAGTGGCTTCCTGTCCTCGCGCGGCCGCATCGTCGCCGACGAGCGCACCAACACCCTGATGATCAGCGACATCCCGAAGAAGATCGCGCGCATGCGCGAGCTGATCAACGTGATCGATCGCCCGGTCGACCAGGTGCTGATCGAGAGCCGCATCGTCATCGCCACCGATACCTTTGCCCGCGAGCTGGGCGCCAAGTTCGGCATCAGCGGCAGCCGCGACAACGTGTACTTCGGTGGCAACCTGGATTCCACGCTGAAGACCCGCAATTCGCAGGTGGAAACCGACGCGGCCAATGCCAAGGCCGAGCGCGACTGGCTGGCGGCCGGCGGCAATGGCCCCCGTCCGGTGCCGCTGGCCTCGGCCATCACCCGTGGCCTGAACTGGAACCTGCCGGTCGCCGCGACCAGCAACCCCGGTTCGCTGGCGCTGTCCATCCTCAACGCGGGCTACCTGCTGGACGTCGAACTGTCGGCCATGCAGGAAGAATCGCGTGGTGAAGTGATCTCCAACCCGCGCGTGGTGACCACCAACCAGCGCGAAGCGCTGATCAAGCAGGGTAAGGAAATCGGCTACGTCACCATCACCGGCGGTGGCGCCGGCGGCGCTGCCACGGCCAACGTGCAGTTCAAGGAAGTGGTGCTGGAGCTGAAGGTCACCCCGACCATCACCGACGACAACCGCGTGTTCCTCAACATGGCCGTGAAGAAGGACGAAGTGGACAGCTACATCGTCCTGGAAGGCTACGGCCAGGTGCCGACCATCAACCGCCGCGAGGTCAACACCGCCGTGCTGGTGGAAGATGGCCAGACCGTGGTCATCGGTGGCGTGTATGAGTTCACCGACCGCAGCAGCGTCAGCAAGGTACCGTTCCTGGGCGACGTGCCCTTCCTGGGCAATCTGTTCAAGAAGCGTGGCCGCACCAAGGACAAGGCCGAGCTGCTGGTCTTCGTGACCCCGAAGGTGCTGCGCGTGGCCAAGAAGAGCTGAGCCCGCCGGCACACGTTGCAGGAATCGGGGCCGCCATGTGCGGCCCCGCTTCGTTGTGGGGCCTGCCCGCCGCCGCAAGCCGGTCCACACCGATCCACGCCCTGCGGCGATGCTGTTCAGCCATCTTTGATGCCATCTCCCGACCGCCCTGCGATGATGTCGGGAACCCGTGCCGTCCCGCGCCGGTCAAAGGCCCCCATGAACCTGCCACCGCCGATGCCCGAAACCGCTTCCCCGCCGCCTGCGCCGGCCGACTCCCCGCTGCATGCCGCCTTCATCGCCCTGCGCGACGCGCTGTCGGCCGAGATCGTCGGCCAGGCCGCGCTGGTCGAGCGCCTGTTGATCGCCCTGCTGGCCGATGGCCATCTGCTGGTGGAAGGTGCGCCGGGGCTGGCCAAGACCACCGCGATCCGTGCCCTGGCCTCGCGCCTGGAAGCGGATTTCGCCCGCGTCCAGTTCACCCCGGATCTGCTGCCTGCCGATCTGACCGGCACCGAGATCTGGCGCCCGCAGGAGGGCCGCTTCGAATTCGTGCCCGGCCCGATCTTCCACCCGATCCTGCTGGCCGATGAAATCAACCGCGCACCGGCCAAGGTGCAGTCGGCGCTGCTGGAAGCCATGGGCGAACGGCAGGTTACCGTTGGCCGGCATACCTACGCCTTGCCGCCGCTGTTCCTGGTGATGGCCACGCAGAACCCGATCGAGCAGGAAGGCACCTTCCCCCTGCCCGAAGCGCAGCTGGACCGCTTCCTGATGCACGTGCGCATCGGCTACCCCGATCAGGCCGCCGAGTCGAAAATCCTGCGCCTGGCCCGCGAGCGTGCCCGTGGTGCACTGGGCGAGGCCGCACCGGCACCGGAAAAGCTGCCGATGCAGGCGGTGTTCGATGCACGGCGCGAAGTGCTGGACCTGCACATGGCGCCTGCGCTGGAACGCTATCTGATCGAACTGGTCCTGGCGTCGCGTGATCCCTCGCGCTACGACGCAGGGCTGGGCCGCCGCATCGCCTGGGGCGCCAGCCCGCGTGGCTCGATTGCACTGGAACGCTGCGCGCGCGCCCGTGCGTGGTTGGCCGGCCGCGATTTCGTCACCCCCGATGATGTGCGCGCCGTTGCCGCCGATGTGCTGCGCCACCGCGTGCTGCCCAGCTATGAAGCCACCGCCGAAGGCTGGGATGGCGAGCGCCTGGTGCAGGAACTGCTGGCCCGGGTGCCGGCACCCTGAGTCTGCGCATGTCCGATCCAACCCTGCCGCACACCACCAACGTCAGCGAAGGTGATGGCCTGCGCCCGCACCTGGCCGAACTGGTGGCCCTGCGCCGGCTGGCGCAGCGTCCGCCGCCGCCACGCCGTGGCCGTGCCGGCAATGCCGGCCAGGCGCCGTCGCCCCTGCGGGGGCGCGGCATGGAATATGCCGAGTCGCGCGAGTACGTGGCCGGCGATGATGCGCGCCACATCGACTGGCGGGTGACCGCGCGCACCGGGCGTGCACATACCAAGCTGTTCCAGGCCGAGCGCGAACGGGTCAGCCTGATCGTGGCCGACACCTCGCCGGCGCTGTACTTCGGCACGCGGGTGCGCTTCAAGTCGGTGCAGGCCGCACGTGCCGGCGCGGTGGCTGCATGGTCCGCGCAGCGCCGTGGCGACCGTATCGGCGCCCTGCGCGGCAGCGCCCACGAACCGCTGGTGGCACCCGCCGGTGGGCCGCGCGGCGTGCTGCGTGTGCTCGACGCACTCACCCGCTGGTACGCGCAGCCGCCCGCCGATGATCTAGGCCTGGAGCGCGCGCTGGAGCATGCCGGCCGCGTGCTGCGCCCCGGTGCACGCATGCTGGTTCTGGCCGATCCGCAGCAGGCCCTGCGCATTCCCGCGGTGCGCTGGAGCGCCCTGGCCCAGCACCACGACCTGAGCCTGCTGCTGCTGGTCGATCCACTGGAGCTGCAGCCCCCTTCGGCGCCGCTGCAGTTCCTGGCCGCGCAGCAGCGCATCGGCCTTGACCTGCGCCGCAGCGAAGTGCAGGCGCATTGGCGCAGCCACTTCGTTGAACCCATCGAGGCCCTGCGCAGGCAGCTGGCCGCGCGCCGTGTCGATGTGCAGGTGCTGTCCACCGATGCGCCCAGCGATGCCTGGCTGGCACCTGCGCCCACCGAGGTGCCGGCATGAGCGCCAACCTGCCGCTGCGCGATGTGCAGCTGCCGCCGGCGCCATCATGGTGGCCACCGGCGCCGGGCTATCTGATGATCGGCGGCGTGGTGCTGCTGTTGCTGGTGGCGATGGCCTTCCTGTGGTGGCAGCGCCGCCGACGCCGCCAACGCTGGTTGCAGCTGTTTGATCAGGAGCTGGCAAGCACCGCCGATGCCACTGCCGAACTGGCTGCCATCGCCGGACTGCTGCGCCGCGCCGCACGCTTGGCCCGCCCCGGCAGTGAGGCGCTGTACGACCAGGCATGGTGGCAGCGCATCGATCCCGGCGACCAGCTGGCCGAACCGCAGCGCCAGTTGCTGGCAGAAGGCGCCTACCGCCGGCAGGTGCCGGCCGAGGACATTGCCGGGATCCGCCGCTGGGCCCGCCAGCGCTACCTGGAACTGCTGCAGGAGCGCCGCCGATGAACCTGTTGGGGAGTTATTGGCCCTGGCCGGACCTGCAGCTGGCCTGGCCGCTGGCGCTGCTGGCGTTGCCATTGCCCCTGCTGATGCACTTCTGGAAGCGACGGGCAGAAGCCGGTGCCGCTCTGCGCGTGCCGTATGCCGCCAACGAACTGCAGGCGCTGGCCGGGGGCGGCCGCATCGATGCGTCCTGGCTGCGTACCGCGGTGCTGTGGCTGGCCTGGAGTACCCTGTGCGTGGCGATGGCACGCCCGCAGCAGCTGGGTGAGGCGATCACGCCGCCGCAGCAGGGCCGGCAGATGATGCTGGCGATGGACGTGTCCGGCAGCATGAGCGAGCCGGACATGGTGCTGGGCCCGCAGGCGGTGGAGCGCCTGACGGCGGCCAAGGCCGTCCTGGCCGACTTCCTGGACCGCCGCGCCGGCGACCGCGTTGGCCTGCTGGTGTTTGGCGACCGTGCCTACACGCTGACCCCGATCACCGCCGATCTGGCCAGCGTGCGTGACCAGCTGCGCGACAGCGTGGTGGGCCTGGCCGGGCGCGAGACCGCCATCGGCGATGCTATCGCCCTAGCGGTAAAGCGATTGCGCAGCCAGCCCGAGGGCCAGCGCGTACTGATCCTGCTGACCGATGGCGTCAGCAATGCCGGCGTGCTGGAGCCGTTGCGTGCAGCAGAGCTGGCGCGTGCCGAAGGCGTACGCGTGCACACGGTGGCCTTCGGGGGCGACGGCAGCATGCGCCTGTTCGGCATCCCCATCGCCAGCGACCGCGATCCGGTGGACGAAGCGACCCTGCGCAGGATTGCCGACATGACCGGGGGCCACTTCTTCCGTGCACGTGATACCGACGAACTGGCAGGCATCTATGCCGAGCTGGACCGGCTGGAACCGATCGCGTCGAAGGGCCCGACCCTGCGCCCGCGCGATGAACGTTACGCATGGCCACTGGCGCTTGCGCTGCTGCTGGGCAGCCTGGCCTGGCTGTGGCCGGAGCGCCGCCGATGATCGCCACCCTGCTGCAGACACTCGAAGCGGGCCTGCCCGACTGGAACGCCCTGCATTTCCTGCGCCCGGACTGGCTGTGGGCGCTGCTGGCCCTGCCGCTGATCCTCGCTGCCGTCCTTTACCGGCAGCGGCGCAGTGAGGCCTGGCGGCAGGCAGTGGATGCGCACCTGCTGTCGCATCTGCTGGTGGCCGGCGGCCACCGGCGTGCGCGCCTGCCGTGGGCGATCCTGCTGGGCTGGACGCTGGCGGTACTGGCGCTGGCCGGCCCCAGTTGGCGGCAGCAGGCGCAGCCGATGTTCCAGGCCGGTACCCCGCTGGTGGTGGTGCTGGACCTGTCCAGCCGCACCACCGCCACCGATCTGCCGCCGTCGCGCCTGCTGCAGGCACGGGCCAAGATCGGCGCGCTGCTGCGCGACCGGCAGGGCGGGCAGGTCGGCCTGGTGGTGTATGCCGATGATGCCTACACCGTGGCCCCGCTGACCGACGACACCAGCAACGTGGCGCTCTACTTGGACGCGCTGGCGCCGGACGTGATGCCGCGTGACGGCCAGCATGCCGATCGCGGCATCGACTGGGCCGCGCAGCTGCTGCGGCAGACCGGCTCGCTGCGTGGGCGCATCCTGTTGATCAGCGACCAGGCCGATGCTGCTGCGGCACTGGCAGCGGCGCAGGCCCGTGGGCTTGGCCTGCAGGTGTCGGTGCTGGGCCTGGGAACGCCGGCCGGCGCGGCCTACCGCGATGGCAACGGGCAGATCGCCCAGGCTGCGCTGGACGAAACCGGCCTGCGTGCGGTGGCCACGGCCGGTGGCGGGCGCTACCAGCGCATCGCCGCCGACGATCGTGACCTGCGCGCGCTGGGTGTGCTCGATGCCAGCGATGGCAGCGCACAGCAGCGCCCGGGGCAGGGCCGGCAGTGGCAGGACGAAGGCTTCTGGCTGCTGCCGCCGCTGATGCTGTTGGCGCTGCTGGCATTCCGTCGCCGTGCCGTGCTGGCTGCACTGCTGGCGGTGGGCCTGCTGCCGCTGTCCGGCAACCTGCACGCGCAAGCGCGCAGCACCGGCACTGCAGCGCCGGGCACGCTGTGGCAGCGTGCCGACCAGCGCGAACACCAGCGCATAGCCGAAGGCGTGCAGGCCTATCGCAACGGCGATTTCGACACGGCACGCGCGCGCTTTGATGGCATCGACAGTGATGCCGGCTGGTACAACCTCGGCAACGTGCTGGCCCGCAAGGGGGACTACGACGGTGCCATTGCCGCTTACGACCGCGCACTGGCCAAGCACCCGGGCATGGCCGATGCCGTGGCCAACCGTGCGGTGGTGGATGCGGCGCGCAAGCGCAGGCCCCCGCAGAACAAAGATCAGAAAGACACGTCCGGCCAGGACAAGGACCCAGGGCAGCAGAAGCAGAAGCCGCCGGGTCAGCAGGGGCAGCAGGACGGCAAGCAGCAGGACGGCAAGCAGCAGGACGGCAAGCAGGATCAGCAGGGCCAGCAAGGCCAGCAGGACCCGAAGCAGGGCCAGCAGGGCGCTCCGCAGAAGCCACCCCAGGGCGGCGGCGACAAGGACACTTCGCAGGCCGGGCCGCAGGGCGCCGATGCCAAGGCGCAGGCCCAGGCCGACGCAGAGCAGCGCCAGCGCATGCAGCAGGCCATGCAGCAGTCGAAGGCGGCCGAGCAGGGCACGCCCGCCGCGCGTGGCGATGGCCGCACCCCACAGCAGCGCGAGGAACAGCAGGCGGTGGATGCCTGGATGCGGCGCGTGCCGGATGATCCGGGCGCGCTGCTGCGCACCAAGTTCCAGCTGGAAAACGAACGTAGAAAGAAGGAAGGCCGATGACCCGCGTGCTGCTGACCCACGTGCTGCGCAGGACGCACCGCCGCGCGACACTGCTGCCGGTGCTGATCGTGCTGTTGTTGGCGTGGCTGCCACTGTCGGCGCTGGCGCAGACGCGCGCCTGGCTGGAGCAGGAAAGCATCACCGCCGGTGATTCGGTCACCCTGCACGTGGAAACCGACCAGGGAGCGCCGGACTACGCGCCGTTGAATGCCGATTTCGCGCTCAGCGCGCAGAGCAGCAGCCGCCAGGTGCAGTGGAGCAACGGCGGCATGCAGCAGCGCAACCTCTATACCGTATCGCTCACGCCGCGGCGCAGTGGCACCCTGCTGGTGCCGTCGCTGCAGGTCGGCAGCGTGCGCACCGAACCGCTGCAGCTGCAGGTCGGCGCCGGCACCCAGGCCACCGCGCAGAGCAACGCCACCGCCTTCGTCGAAACCGAAGTGGACGATGACAGCCCCTACGTGCAGCAGAGCGTGGGCGTGGTGGTGCGGCTGTATTTCGCCTCGCAGCTGGCGTCCGGCGAACTGGTGCTGGACACGCCCAGTGGCGCGTCGCTGCAGCGGGTGGGCGAAGACCGTACCGACGTGCGCCAGGTCAATGGCCGGCGCTACAACGTGGTCGAGCGCCGGTTCCTGCTGATTCCCGAGCGCAGCGGTCCGCTGCGCCTGCCCGGTGCCCGTTTCAACGGGCGCAGCGCCGGTGGCTTCTTCGATGACTTCTTCGGCAATGGCGGCGATGGCCGCATGAATGCCGTCAGCCCCGAACGTACCCTGCAGGTGCAGGCCCAGCCCGCGCAGGCGCCGCAACCGTGGCTGCCGCTGCATGGGCTGCAGCTGCGCTACACCAGCGCGCCGGACAGCGGCCGTGCCGGCGAAGCGGCGACCGTGGTGGTCGAGGCCATCGCCACCGGCGCCACCCGTGCGCAGTTCACCGATCTGCCGGTGCCGGACATGGGCGATGCAGCGCAGGTCTTCGCCGAACCGGCGCAGTACGACGAAACCTTCAACGGCAGCACGCCGCGGCTGAAGATCACCCGCCGCTACTCGATCGTGCCGCGCCAGGCTGGCACCCTGGTGGTGCCCGGGCCCAAGCTGCCGTGGTGGAACGTGGACAGCGGCAGCGCACAGCAGGCTGCCCTGCCGGACCTGAGCCTGCGGATTGCGGCCGGGGGGGCCGGTGCACCGGCCCCGCAACCCATCGATACCGACGCGGCGCTGCCCGGCGCGGAGGCCATGCCCAGCGCATCGACTGCCGTGCCGCTGGCCGCGGCCGCCACGCGGCCCTGGCCGTGGATCGCCGCAGCAGTGGGCTTGACCCTGTTGTGGCTGTTGACCCTGGCATGGGGTTGGCGGCGTGGACGCTGCGGACCCGCGGCGGCTCCGGTCCGGGCATCAACCACGGCTGAGGCGCCTGCGGTTTCGCGCGGCAGCGTGGCCGATCTGCGGCGGGCGCTGGATGGCGAAGGTTTCGACCAGGTCGAGGCGCGCCTGTGCGCCATGGCCGGCGTGGAGCGGCTGGAGCAGGTGATTGCGCGCCTGGCCGATCCGGCCCAGCGGCAGGTGTTGCTGGACCTGCAGCAGGCCCGCTGGGGCGGGCAGGGCGAGGTTGCGGCCCTGCGCGCCCGCCTGCGCGAGTGCTTCCGTGACGGACCGCACTGGTCGACGGCCGACCGCAGCGCCGACACTGGGCTGGCCCCGCTGTATCCCACCCGGCGAGGCTGAACCGGCGCGGCTTGCGCGCTTTGTTAGAGTAGATTCATTTTTCGAGGAACGCCGCGTATGACAGCAGCTGCTGCCGACAAGAAGAAGTTGCCCCTGCACTGGAAGATGGGCATCGGCTTTGCGATCGGCCTTGTCCTGGGCCTCACCGTGCACGCCCTGGGTGGCAGCGTCGACGGCCTGCAGACGGGCGCCAAGTGGGTCATGGACTACATCACCACGCCGGCATCGGGTCTGTTCCTCAACCTGATCTTCATGCTGATCGTGCCGCTGATCTTCTCGGCGCTGATCATGGGCGTGTCGGAGATGGGCGACATCCGCGCGCTGGGGCGCATCGGCTGGAAGACCCTGGCCTACACCGTGCTGCTGTCGGGCATCGCGGTGGCCATCGGCCTGGTGCTGGTCAACCTGCTCAAGCCCGGTGCCGGTGTCGATCCGCAGACGGCGGCGCTGATGCTGTCGGAGAACGCCGAGCGCAGCAAGGAAATCGTGGCCGGCATCCATGGCACGCCGAAGGGCATGGACATGCTGCTGTCGATCGTGC
The DNA here is from genome assembly GCF_047782825.1 of Stenotrophomonas maltophilia. Lineage (GTDB taxonomy): Bacteria > Pseudomonadota > Gammaproteobacteria > Xanthomonadales > Xanthomonadaceae > Stenotrophomonas. The sequence goes on from NZ_CP180589.1 coordinate 4,237,187, forward strand.
CGAGCAACGTGCTGCAGGCGGCGTCGGACAACGGCGCGATCCTGTCGCTGATGTTCTTCGCGCTGATGTTCGGCATCGGCATGGTGCTGACCGACGATGAGAAGGTTGCGCCGCTGCGCCGCGCCATCGAGGGCGTGTTCGAAATCTCGATGACCCTGATCAATCTGGTCATCCGCCTGGCTCCGTACGCGGTGGCCTGCTTCATGTTCAACCTGGCCGCGCTGTTCGGCTTCGAGCTGATCATCCGCCTGGGCGCCTACGTGGGCGTGGTGGTGCTGGCGCTGGGCCTGCACATGGTGGTGACCTATGGCGCGGCGGTGTGGCTGTCCGGTCGTTCGCCGCTGTCGTTCTTCCGCGATACGCAGGAAGCCACGGTGATGGCGTTCTCCACCGCGTCCAGCAATGCCACCCTGCCGACCGCGCTGCGCGTGGCTGACCAGATGGGCCTGCCGCAGCGGGTGTCGCGCTTCGTACTGACCGTGGGGGCCACCGCCAACCAGAACGGCACGGCGCTGTTCGAGGGTGTGACGGTCATCTTCCTGGCCCAGTTCTTCGGCGTGGACCTGAGCATCGGCCAGCAGGTGATGGTGATGGCGGTCTGCATTCTTGGCGGTATCGGCACGGCCGGCGTGCCGTCCGGTTCGTTGCCGGTGGTGGCCATGATCTGTGCCATGGTGGGTGTCAATCCGCTGGGTATCGGTCTCATTCTGGGTGTGAACCACTTCCTGGATATGTGCCGCACCGCACTGAACGTGACCGGCGACCTGGCCCTGACCACGCTGGTGGCCAAGGGTGAAGGCCACGACGGTCCGGATCTGACTGCGCCGCGCGATTGAACCCGCACTGAATGCCATGGATACTTGCCCGGCGCATGGAAGGCGCCGGGATTGGCGCCGTGCGAAAGGGAGCAGAAATGAGGATTTCGTATTTGATGGTGGCCGCACTCGGCCTGCTGGCCTTCGACGCCAGCGCCCAGAAGGCCTGTGAGACCAACTACACCAAGAGCGGCAGCTTCTTCGCCGGTCGCACCTTCACCACGTGGGACGTGGTGCCGACCGTGGCCCCGGCTGATGCCCTCAAGCGCATCCAGATCGAGGGTGTGAAGTCGGGCCTGAAGGTCGCCACCGTCGACAAGGACCTGGGCATGCTGACCTTCGAGCAGAACACCCAGCTCAACGGCGGCCAGATCACCCTGCCGTGGAACGTGCTGATCGAGGCCGAGGGCAAGGGTTCCAAGATCACCGTCACCAAGATGACCCCGCCGTCCTACGCCACCGGCGAAGACTTCCAGAAGAAGTCCATGTGCGGTGTGATCGAGGCGGCGACCGCCGGCAAGTAAGCCGGCCGCCAGCCTGTGAAGACGCCCCGCCCAGCGGGGCGTTTTCATTCCTGCCGGTGAACGCCGGCCCGCGGCCCGGTCGGCGGGGTGCAAGCGCCGGGACGCTCAAACTGCGACAATAGGCCGCCCGCACGTCCGCGGCCGCCTCCCGATTCCGACAGAACCATGACGCAGCCTACCCGTCGCCAGTTGGCCAACGCCATCCGCTTCCTTGCCGCCGATGCGGTTGAAACCGCAAAGTCCGGCCATCCCGGCATGCCCATGGGCATGGCCGACATTGCCGAAGTGCTCTGGAACGACTATCTCCGCCACAACCCGAACAACCCGCAGTGGTTCAACCGCGACCGCTTCGTGCTGTCCAACGGCCACGGGTCGATGCTGCAGTACGCGCTGCTGCACCTGAGCGGCTACGACCTGCCGATCGAGCAGCTCAAGCTGTTCCGCCAGCTGGGCAGCCACACCGCCGGCCACCCGGAACGCCATGAGACCCCGGGCGTGGAAACCACCACCGGCCCGCTGGGCCAGGGTTTCGCCAACGCCGTAGGCTTCGCCCTGGCCGAGAAGCTGCTGGCACAGCGCTTCAACCGCCCAGAGCTGGAAATCGTCGACCACCGCACCTGGGTGTTCATGGGTGACGGCTGCCTGATGGAAGGCGTGTCGCACGAAGCCGCCTCGCTGGCCGGTACCTGGGGCCTGCACAAGCTGGTCTGCTTCTGGGACAACAACCACATCTCCATCGACGGCAACGTCGAGGGCTGGTTCACCGACAACACCCCGGAACGCTTCGAAGCCTATGGCTGGAACGTGGTGCGTGACGTCGATGGCCACGACCCGGAAAGCATCAAGGCCGGCATCGAGGCCGCGCTGTCGCAGAGCGACAAGCCGACCCTGATCTGCTGCCGTACCACCATTGGCTTTGGTTCGCCGAACAAGGCGGGCAAGGAATCCAGCCACGGCGCCCCGCTGGGCAAGGACGAGCTGGAAGCCACCCGCAAGCAGCTGGGCTGGGAATACGGCCCGTTCGAGATTCCCGAAGCGATCTACGCCGGTTGGCGTGCGGGCGGTACCGGCACCCTGCGCCAGGCCGAATGGGAACAGCAGTTCGACAAGTACGCCGCGCAGTACCCGGCCGAAGCCGCTGAACTGACCCGCCGTTCGCACGGTGAACTGCCGGCCGACTTCGTCGCCAAGGCCGATGCCTACATCGCCCAGGTGGCCGCTGAAGGCGCGACCATCGCCTCGCGCAAGGCTTCGCAGCTGGCCATTGAAGCCTTCGCCCCGCTGCTGCCGGAAATCGTCGGTGGCTCGGCTGATCTGGCGCACTCCAACCTGACCCTGTGGAAGGGCAGCAAGTCGGTCGCCAGCGACGATGCCAACGCCAACTACGTGTACTACGGCGTGCGCGAATTCGGCATGACCGCCATTGCCAACGGCCTGGCCCTGCACGGTGGTTTCATTCCGTTCGATGCCACCTTCCTGGTGTTCAGCGATTACGCCCGCAACGGCGTGCGCATGAGCGCGCTGATCCCGGCCCATGCCATCCACGTCTACACCCACGACTCGATCGGCCTGGGCGAAGACGGCCCGACCCACCAGCCGGTGGAGCACCTGGCCTCGCTGCGCTACATCCCGAACAACGATGTGTGGCGCCCCTGCGATGCCGTCGAATCGGCCGTGAGCTGGAAGGCTGCGATCACCCGCCAGGACGGCCCGAGCTGCCTGGTGTTCAGCCGCCAGAACCTGCCGCACCAGCCGCGCAGCGCCGAGCAGATCGCCCAGATCGAGCGCGGTGGCTATGTGCTGGCCGATGCAGCCGGTACTCCGGATGTGATCCTGATCGCCACCGGTTCGGAGGTCTCGCTGGCCACCGAAGCCAAGGCCCAGCTGGATGCGGCCGGCGTGAAGACCCGCGTGGTTTCCATGCCGTCCAGCGACGTGTTCCTGCGCCAGGATGCGGCTTACCGTGAAGCGGTGCTGCCCAACGCCGTGCGCAAGCGCGTGGCGATCGAAGCCGGCGTCACCGGTTTCTGGCGCCAGTTCGTCGGCCTGGACGGTGCGGTGATCGGCATCGATACCTTCGGTGCCTCGGCCCCGGCCGATCAGCTGTTCAAGCACTTCGGCATCACCACCGACCACGTGGTGCAGGCTGCCAAGGCGCTGTAAGCTGCCCCGAAAAGCAGGAAAGGGAAAGGCCGGCGCAAGCCGGCCTTTCTCGTTCGGCGCAGTAGATCCACGCCATGCGTGGATAACCGCTACATCGCCTCGCGCACATCCATCAGCGCGAACCCCAGCAGGTTCAGTCCGCGCCACTGCGCCGGGTTGTGTGCGTCGGCGTGGTCCTTGGCCAGGCCGATGCCCCAGATGAAATCCACCGGGCTGGCTTCCACCAGCACCCAGCCATCGGTGGCGCGCAGGAAGGCACCCAGTTCCGCGTTCTGGGCGAACTTGGCCTTGTTGCCTTCCACTACCAGGCCGTAGCGCGCCTGTGTCCAGCGTGCTTCGTCGAAGCCTTCGATCTTGCGGCCCAGGGCCTTGGCCTTGTCCGGGGTGGTGCTGGCCAGCACCTTTTCGAGAATGCGCTCATCGCCGAACAGGCGCGCCTTGCCGGCCATCATGTAGTGCTCGGCGGTGGGGTAGTGCACGCCATCGATGTCGAAGCCGGCGTCATACCACTGGCTGAAACAGGATGCGGAAACCCCCGTGCGTGGCGGCTGGTGGCCCCAGAAGCACAGGTAGCGCAGATCTTCGCCTGCAGCCTGGCGCTGCTGCAGGTCATGCAGGAAACGGGAATCGTCTTTCATCGCAGCAGGATACCGCGTGGCCTTTTTGGGGTCATGCCGTGCGGGCGAGAGCCAGGCGCAGCAGCCGCGCGTTCACGCGTTCGCCGAAGTCCTTCGGTGCCTGCAGGCCCATGCGCTGCAGATAGACCGCATCACCATCACCGGCCGGTTGGCGCAGCGCGGCCCAGACGGTGCGCAGCGTGTCACTGCGGGTCTGGGTGTTGGCTTTCAGCCAGCCCAGCGCCTTCACCAGCACCTGCTCGATCTCGTTGAAGTCGCAGCCCAGCGGATAGTCGGGCAGGGTGCCATCGCTGCGGAACGGCGCCAGCGCCGCGGCCAGTGCCTGCGGCGTGTTGCGCTGCGCGTTCCGGGTTTCCGGCGGCTGCACGGCACGCAGCTTGCGCGAAGCCGATGCCTGTTGCGCCAGGGCGGACTGGAACGGCGCTTCGGTGATCGCCGTCATCGCCTGGACGCAGTCCTCGTCGGTCAATCCGCGCAGATCGGCGATGCCGTACTCGTTGAGGTAGATGTCACGCAGGTGGCGCGGAATGGTGGTGTGGCCGTAGTTCCAGCGCACGTTCGATGCGCGGTGGCCCTTGTCGTCGCGCGCGGCGCGGAACATCAGCACGCTGCGTGCCTCGGGCAGTGCATGCGCCATCGCCACGAAGTTGTACTGTCCGCCCACGCCGGAAACCACGCGGCCATCGTCCAGTGCATCGGATACTGCCGCGCCCAGCGCGGTGGCCATCATGCAGGAATTGAAGAAGCGCGCATGCCGCCGCTGCAGGCGTTCCAGCGTCTCGTTGCCGCCGTACAGCTGGTTGATCTCGCTGATGCGGCGCATGCCGATCGCCCGGCATTCGTCCTCCGGCAGGGTGCGCAGCCATTCGTAGAATTCCGGCGAGCCCAGGTAGAACGCGCCATGCAGGTACTCGCCTTCGGCGGCCAGGGTGGCGTGGTCGATGGACAGCGTGCTGCCGTTCTCGATGCGCTGCATCAGCGCCAGGTCGTCGTGCACCTTGCGCTTGATCACCCCGGTCTGCACCAGCCGGCGGAATCCCTCGTTGAGCATTTCGCTGCAGCCGTACAGCCCAATCTCGAACGGATCCAGCCCGCCGATCTCCTGCACCAGCGGGTGGCTGGCCAGCTGCGGGTCCAGCGCCTGCAGCACGCGGCGGTAGCGGGCATTGTCGGTATGGCGCAGCACCAGCGCATGGCTCAGTGCATCGGCCAAGGTGCCGATGCCGATCTGCAGGGTGCCGCCATCACGCACCAGGGTGCTGGCGTACAGGCCGATGGCGTAGTCCGCATCGGCCACCGGCTGCCGCGGCAGGCCGAACAGCGCCGGGTACGGCGGCGGCGGCGTAATGACCAGATCGAAGAAGGAGACATCGACCGTGGCCGAGCCGCCCAGGTAGGGCAGCTGCGGATCGATCTCGGCCACCAGCAGCGGGCGCGGCAGGCCGCGCGCTGCAATCGCATCCAGCGTGTCCTGGGTGATGTCGTTGTTGCAGGACAGCGACAGCCGCCGGTCATCCGGGCGCATCGCCACCTTCTGCACGATCACCTGCGGCGCGCGCTGTGCCACCGCATCGGCGGCATGGGTGTAGTTCAGGCTGGTGTAGCTGGACTGCGCCTGGCGCGAGCTGAGCAGTGCGCCGGACTGCATGTAGAACTCTTCCACCTGCACATGTGCGGGCAGGGCATCGCGCGCGATCGCATCGGCATAGGCCAGGCGTGGGAAGTCATCGCCGAAATGGCGCTGCACGAAGGGCGCCATGAAGCGCGCCTCCAGCCCATCGCCGCGCGCCTTCGGCGGATTCAGCGACAGCGCGGTGTACAGCTGCAACGGCCGTGAAGGATCGCCCTCGACCCGTGCGTACAGCGCGTTGAGCAGCCGGTGCGGCTTGCCCAGTGCCAGCGGTGCGCCCACCCGCAACGGCCCGTCCACGCGCGCGAAGAGCCAGTCGACGGCGGCGTCCAGGTCGGTCAGGTGTTCGGTCATGCGGGGTGGTCCTGCGGAAAGGGGAGTGCCGGCATTACAGCATGTCGGGCTTGAACCGCCGTCGACGCGAGCGCTCGGCCCCGGCAATCATGAACGCGCCGTCGCCGCGGTAGTGCACCGTGCGCGGCAGCTTCGGCCGCGGCGCGACGTGCGCACGCACGATTTCCCAGATGAAAAGATTGTTGGCTTCGACCTGGCTGTCGTCATGCAGACGGCACTCGAAACAGGAATGGCACTGGCCCACCAGTGGTGCGCCCACGTCGCGCGCGGGCAGCGCATCCAGGCCGAAGCGCGCGAACTTGTCCACGTCGCGCCCGCTGCAGTTGCCGATATCCACCACGGTGTCCAGCAGCTCAACGCCTGGCACGTTGATCACGCATTGCCCGCTGCCGCGCGCCAGCGCGAAGCTGTGGTTCTCGTTCCAGAGATAAGTGGCCAGCAGCGAGGGCGAAAAGCCCATCACCATGTGCCAGCCCATCGTCATCAGGTTGCGCTGGCCACGCCAGGCGGTGCTGACCAGCACGATGGGGCCGGGTTCGAGGAAGCGGCGGGCCTGCTCGACCGGGAAATCCTTCTTGGGCAGCGGTTTCATCCTGGGCCTGGGGCGGGAGGCATCAATGCTGGCGCAGCACGCATGAACCCGGGGTCGAGGGACTTGACAGCGGTTTCGATTACGAGCGTAATCGTATTGTCGATTACGGATGTAAACCATGACCCCGATCAGCGAAGCCGAAGCCATCGTGATGGAGGTGCTGTGGCAGCGGGCGCCGCGCACGGCCGACGAAGTGGTGGCCGCGCTGGCCCACCGGCAGTGGGCCGAGCCGACCATCAAGACCCTGCTCAACCGCTTGTTGACCAAGGGCGCGATTGCCGCTGACCGCGACGGCCGTCGCTACCTGTACCGGCCGCTGCTGCAGCGCCAGGCCTGGGTGGACGCGCAGAGCCAGGATTTCCTGGGCCGGGTGTTCGAAGGCCGTGTCGCGCCGCTGGTCGCCCATTTCAGCGAGCGCGGCCAGTTGAGTGCGCAGGACATTGCCGAACTGAAAAAGCTGATCCAGGAGATGGACGATGAATGAGCTGCTTGATGGACTGTGGCGGGCCAGCATCTGGCTGGCGCTGGGCGTAGTGCTGCTGGCGGCTGCGCGGCCGTTGCTGGTCGGGCTGGGCGGCGCGACCCTGGCCTATCGCAGCTGGTGGCTGCTGCCGCTGACCGGGCTGGCGCTGCTGCTTCCGCTGCCTGCATTGCCGGTGCTGCAGCATGTGCCGACGCTGCCGATGACCATCGCCCCGGCCAGCGTGGAAGGCGTGCCGGGCGCTGCGTCCGGCGCACTGTGGGCGCCTGCACTGACGCTGCTGTGGGCGCTCGGCGTCGGCCTGAGCGTACTGCGCGACGGCCGCGCGCAACGGCGCTTCGAGCGCCAGCTGGGCGCGCTGCACGCACGCGGCGATGGCAGCTGGCAGGCCAGCGCAGACCCGGGGCTGCCCGCACTGGTGGGCCTGTGGCGGCCGCGCATCGTGGTCGGCCCGCACTTCGACCAGCAGTTCGATGTGGAGGAACAGGCGCTGATCCTGCGCCACGAACGCAGCCACCGCCGCAACGGCGACCACTGGGCCAACGGCGTTCTGCTGCTGGTACGCGCCGTGTTCTGGTTCCACCCGCTGCTGCCCTGGGCTGCGCGCCGCTTCCTGCGCGACCAGGAGCTGGCGTGTGATGCACGCACCGTCGCCGCGCTGCCCACGCAGCGCCGTCTCTACGCCAGCACGTTGCTGAAGGCACAGCTGGTCCACCCGGTTGCACCGATGGCCTGCCATTGGCGCAGCGAACCCGTGTTGAAGGAGCGTATCGCCATGTTGAAGCAGTCGAAGCGGAAGGCATTGCCGTGGGTGTCCGGCCAGGTGTTGCTGGTGGGGTTGTGCCTGGGGGCGGGCACACTGGCCTGGGCCAGCCAGGGCGGCGCCGCCATCGGTGCGGCGGAAGGTGCTGCGGGCCATGCCGGACTGGACCGCGACATCGAGATCGACAAGATGCCGCCGCCCAGCTTCCCGCGCTCGGCCTTCGAGCAGCGGCAGACCGGGGTGGTGACCCTGCGCGTGGAGGTGGATGCACAGGGCAGGCCCACCGAGGTGAAAGTGATCAGCGCCACCAATCCGGGGGTGTTCGATGCGGTGTCGATTGCCGCCGCGCGCAGCTGGACCTACCGGCCGGCGCTGAAGAACGGCAAGCCGGTGGCGGCCGCGGTGAAGATTCCGATCACCTTCGCCATGGACGACGACGAAGACGGCGGGGAAAGCCAGTGAGGCGCCACGCCGCACGCTGCGCGCTGCCCTGGGTGGCTGCCGCGCTGCTGGCCGGGTGTGCCACCCCGGATCGCCTGAGCACCGTCGATACCCGCAACGAGAACGTCGGTCACCAGCGCCTGCAGCCCGACGCGGCCGGTGGGGGCGGGCAGATACAGCCCTACGCGCTGGCGGCCAGCGAGGGCTACCGGATGCCGCAGCTGTACGCGGCACCGGACCCGGTGGTGGGCGCGCGCGACCCGCGCATCTCGCTGCCACCGACCACGGTCTGCCTGCAGGTGGTGGTGGATGCGCAGGGCACCGTCGAGCGCAGCCAGCCGCTGACCGGCCGCAGTGGCTGTGATGCGGGTCTGGCAGTGGAGAACGCTCCGCTGCTGCAGGCAGCGCAGGAGGCCGTGGCGCAGTGGAAATACTCGTCTGCAGCGGTCTGCCGCTTCGCCCCGGGCAAGGTTCCCGATGACCGCGGTGACTGCCAGGGCGCCGACAGCATCGAGCCGGTGGCGGTCACCCTGCAGTACGCCTTCACCTTCGAGATCGTGAAAGGCCAGCACGTGGTGCGTACACAGGGCAGGTAGCGCCGGGCCACGCCCGGCCGATTCCACCGCCCTTGTCAGGCGCCGCCCTGGATGTTGGCCTTCACTGCCGGCTGCATCAGCTTCGGCTCGGCCAGCGTCGCATCGCGCGCCTCGCGCACGCTGACGAAGGCCGCTTCGTCCACGCCGTCGTGCACATGGATGTTGTGCGCGCGTTGCGCACCGATGGTGGTTTCGTTGGCGAACGCGCGCCCGCCGGGGCCGTAGTCGTGGCAGACGAACACGCGGGTGGCATCGGGCAGCGCCAGCAGGCGCTGGATGGAGCGGTAGAGCTGCGCGGCATCGCCACCGGGGAAGTCGCAGCGGGCGGTGCCGCCATCGGGCATGAACAGCGAATCGCCGGTGAACAGCGCATCGTCGATCAAATAGGCGATGCTGTCGCTGGTGTGCCCGGGCACGGCGATGATGCGGCCTTGCAGCCCGCCCAGCGCGAAGGTTTCACCATCGGCAAAGAGATGGTCGAAGGCCGCCCGCTCATCGCCAGGCGACAGGCCATAGCGCGGTGCGAAGGTGGCCTGCACCGCGCGGATGCCTTCGCCGATGGCCAGCGTGGCCTGCGGGAAGCGCGCCTTCAGGCGCCGCCCGGCCGACACGTGGTCGGCGTGGGCGTGGGTTTCCAGCAGCCAGCGCAGCTGCAGGCCCTGCTGTTCGATGGCTTCCAGCAGCGGGCGCACAGGCGCCTCGCTGCTGGCGTCGGTGTCCGGGTCGTAATCCAGGACCGGATCGATCAGGGCCGCCTCGCCGCTGGCCGGGTCACTGACCAGGTAGCTGAAGGTGTTGCTGTCGCGGTGGAAGAAGGATTGGACCTGGACCGACATCGTGGACTCCTCAGGGCGTACCGAGCACCCGGTTCAGCAGCTGGGCCAGATTCTCACCGGCCAGCCGCAGTTGCGCCTCGGCCACCGGCCGGTAGCGTTCGGTGTATTCATCGCCGATCTTGCGCGTGGCCGGGTAGACGCCCGGCTGCACCGAAATGCGGCAGCTGGCTTCGGCCCAGCTCTGCGGGTCGCGCTGCGGGTTGGACTGGCGCGCCAGCTTCGGCGCCGGCAGCGCACGCAGCACCGGCAGGTAGCCGGCATCATCCAGCTTGCGGGTGTTGAGCATGCCGCTGTCCCACAGCGAATGCAGGTTGGTACCGCGGTTGCCGAACTGCAGCTGGAAGTCGTTGCCGCCCTTGTCGTGGCCATAGCCGGCGTGCATCGGCTGGTGCACATCGCCCACCAGGTGCACCACGAACTTCAACGCCTGCAGGCGCTCGCCATCGGTCAGGCTGCGGTTGCCGAGAATGGCGCTCTGTGCCTTCAGTGCTTCGACGATGCAGTTGCCGCTCCTGCAGTGCTTCGGCGGCTCGTAATGGCAGCCGTCCTCGGCGATGTTCACGTAGTGCCAGCCGGCCGAACGGCGGCCCAGGCCGGGATCCTTGGCGCGCAGCTGGTCGGCCCAGGGGGCGATGCTGGCCATCGTGGCGCCCGGCTCGGTGGCCAGCAGGCGGTCGACCTCGGCGCGCGCGGCCGGGTTCAGGCGGGTTTCGGCCACTTCGGCCACCAGACGATGACCCTGTGCGCCCCAGGCATGGGCGGGAGCGGATACGGTCAGCAGGGCCGGCGCGAGGGCGGCAGCGAGGATCAGGGAATGCAGGGCTTTCATCCGCCCATTCTAGCGGGGCGGGGCGGGCGGCGGATTGATCCATCGCGGCCGCTGGCGACACCGTCTTGATGTCGCCACCGCTAGGCTGGTCCGGCCACGCGCGGGGAGCAGCGGATGACGATCACGGACAGGCGCATCAACGCGGGTCACGCCGGTGAAGACGGCTTCTCCGCCGCGTTCGATGCCCAGGTGCTCTGGCGCATGCGCTGGGCCTGCACCCTGGCCGCCGCGCTGTCGCTGGGCTTTGCCGTACTCGACCACTTCTGGCTGCCCAGTGCGGTGAACGCCCTGGTCCTGCGCTGGCGGCTGGCTGTGCTGTTGCCGGTGCTGCTGCTGGGAATCGCCCTGACCTTCGTGCCTGCGTTCAGGCAGCGGCTGCAATGGCTGGGTGGCAGCGTCGTGCTGATCGCCGGCCTGGCCCTGGTGACGATGATCTGGACCGCCCACCGTGCCGGCGTGGATTACCCCTATGAAGGCATCAGCCTGTTCCTGCTGCTGAACTACTTCCTGTGCGGGCTGCGCTTCGGTGTGGCCACGCTGACCGGCACAGTGACCACCGCCGCATTCGTGCTGGCCGAACTGCATGTGGGCCTGCACTGGGCGCAGATGCTGCAGGGCGTGATGTTCGTGCTGGCCAGCAACCTGGCCGGCATCGTCGGCAGCTACATTTCCGAACGCCAGGCCCGAGCCACCTGGCGCGCGGAGCGGCAGCTGGATGCCATGGCCAACCACGACGGCCTGACCGGACTGCTGAACCGCCGAGCCTTCGACCGGCGCGCCCGCGAGATCTTCCAGGGTTACCTGCGCACGCCGCATGCACGCGGTGCCCTGCGCATCGCGATGATCGATATCGACTATTTCAAACGCTACAACGACCACCACGGCCACCCGGCCGGCGACAGCGTGCTGCACGCTGTGGCCGTGACCCTGGCCGCGCAGCTGCACGGCACCGATTCGGTGGTGGCGCGCTATGGCGGCGAAGAGTTCGTTGCGCTGGGCTACTGGAAGCCCGGCGATCCTGACTCAGCCCCGTTCGAACAGATGCGGCAGCAGGTGCAGGCACTGGCCATCGCGCATGTGGATTCGGACGCCGCACCGGTGGTGAGCGTGAGCATTGGCGTAGCGCGCTGGCATGACGATGGGGGTGACACGCTGGAGCAGGCGTTGCAGCGCGCGGATGACGCGCTGTATCGCGCAAAGGCCAGTGGTCGTAACCGGGTGGAAGTGGCCGCAGACCAGTAGATCCACGCCATGCGTGGATGCCTGCATTTATCGCGGTGAGGCAAAAAAAGCCCCGGCACACACACCGGGGCAACATGCTGCGAGCGGTTTCTTCTTGAAACGGGGGAGCGGGGGCGAAGCCCCCGCCTTCAACTCACCCCTCAGAACTTGAAGACGTAGGACACGCCATACACCAGCGGGTCGATGTTCACCGTACCGATCTTCTCGCCATCCAGCTTCACCTTGCTGTCGATGTCGATCCAGCGCATGTCCACACGCAACGCGCCCTTCTGGCCAATGGCGAAGTCCACGCCCGCATGCGCGGCCAGGCCCCACGAATCCTGCAGCTTCAGCTTGCTGCCGGCCAGTGCACCGGTGGTGTCCTCGCTGAAGAAGGTCGTGTAGTTCAGGCCCGCGCCCACGAACGGCGAGACCTTGCCCTTGCTGTTGAAGTGGTACTGCAGCGTCACCACCGGCGGCAGCTGCTTGGTGCTGCCTACGTGGCCCAGGCCGTTGATGTTGATGTCGTGCTTGAACGGCAGCGCCGCCAGCACTTCGATGCCCAGGTTGTCGGCGATGAAGTACTCACCGGTGATGGTCGGCTTGACGTCGTTGTCCACGTCTACCTTCAGGGTGCCGCCGGCCAGCGAACCGTTGTTCGACTTCGGGGCGACCTGGTGCACGCCGGCCGACACGGTCCAGTCGCCCTTGGACTGGGCCATGGCCGGGGCGGCGGCCAGCGAAACGGCGGCGGCCAGGCCGGCCAGGATCAGGGGGGAGGTCTTGCGCATGGGGGTGCTCTCGTTGCGGGGTGGATGCGGCCAGTCTCGGCCTCACGCCGCGCTAACGCTTTGATCCGGATCAAATCCTGTCTGGGCCCCTGCCAGCCCCGGGCGCTGGCCCGCGGTGGTCAGGGCGGTGCTGCTAGACTTGTGGGCCCTATCCATCCCGCCGCACCTGTCGCGGCTGCAGGAGCTTGAGAACATGGCAATCAAGGTTGGTATCAACGGTTTCGGTCGCATCGGGCGTAACGTCCTGCGCTCGGCGGTGCTGAACTTCGGCGACGACATCGAAATCGTGGCCATCAACGATCTGCTGGAGCCGGACTACCTGGCGTACATGCTCAAGTACGACTCCGTGCATGGCCGCTTCAAGGCCGACGTGGCGGTGCAGGGCAACGACCTGCTGGTCAACGGCAGGAAGATCCGCCTGACCCAGGAACGCGACCCGGCCAACCTGAAGTGGGACGAAGTCGGCGCCGACGTGGTGCTGGAAGCCACCGGCCTGTTCCTGACCAAGGAAACCGCGCAGAAGCACATCGATGCCGGCGCGAAGAAGGTCATCATGTCCGCCCCGTCGAAGGACGACACGCCGATGTTCGTGTTCGGCGTGAACGACAAGACCTACGCCGGCCAGGCGATCATCTCCAACGCTTCGTGCACCACCAACTGCCTGGCCCCGCTGGCCAAGGTCATCAATGACAAGTGGGGCATCAAGCGCGGCCTGATGACCACCGTGCACGCGGCCACCGCCACCCAGAAGACCGTCGACGGCCCTTCCAACAAGGACTGGCGCGGCGGCCGTGGCATCCTGGAAAACATCATTCCCTCGTCCACCGGTGCGGCCAAGGCCGTCGGTGTGGTCATTCCGGAACTGAACAAGAAGCTGACCGGCATGAGCTTCCGCGTCCCGACCTCGGACGTGTCGGTGGTCGACCTGACCGTCGAGCTGGAAAAGGAAGCCACCTACGCCGAGATCTGCGCCGAAGTGAAGGCACAGAGCGAAGGCGCCCTGAAGGGCATCCTGGGCTACACCGAAGACAAGGTGGTGGCCACCGATTTCGTCGGTGAAACCCACACCTCGGTGTTCGATGCCGATGCCGGCATCGCCCTGGACGGTACCTTCGTCAAGCTCGTGTCGTGGTACGACAACGAGTGGGGCTACTCGAACAAGTGCCTGGAAATGGCCAAGGTCGTCGCGGCCAAGTAAGGCCTGCGAAGATCGCCACGCGAACCCCGGCTTGCCGGGGTTCGTCGTTCATGGGCCCCGGCTGACGTAGCATGGGCCACGGACCGCTGCCGCTGGGGCGCGGCTGCGTTGGGGAAGACCAAGAATGGAAGCATTGATCGTCCTGCTGGTGCTGGCCCTGCTGGCGATACCGCTGCTGCTGGTGGTGGCGCTGGTGATGATCGCCGGCCTGCGCCGGCGCGTGGCCGCGCTGGAAAGCGCCGTGGCCGAAGGCAGGCCTGCCGCCCCCGCAGCGCCGCGCACGGCCCAAGTGCCGGCCGCGCCGGCCGCGCCGCCGCGTCCGCCCGTGCCTGCGGCGGAATCCAGCGATCCCCCGTTCCTGCGCCCGGCCGCCGCGCCGCCGCCGGTGAAGGCTGCCGAGCCGCTGGCCGCCGCCGTGCCGCCGCCGGTCTCGCTGCCGCCCGTGCCGGTCATGCCGCCGCTGCCTGCCGAACCGGCGCTGCCAAACGTGGTCGAGCGCGCGATCGGCGCGGTCAAACGCTGGTTCACCGAAGGCAACGTGCCGGTGAAGATCGGCATGCTGGTGCTGCTGGCTGGTGTGGCCGCGCTGTTGAAGTACGTCAGCGACCAGGGCTGGCTGGTGCTGCCCATTGAACTGCGCCTGGCCGGCATCACCGTCGGTGCGCTGGGCCTGCTGGCCTTCGGCTGGCACCAGCGCGAGCGCCGGCGCCTGTTCGCGCTGGCCCTGCAGGGCGGTGCCATCGGTGTGCTGCTGCTGACCATCTTTGCGGCGTTCAAGCGCTTCGAACTGCTCAATCCCGGCTTCGCCTTCGGCAGCTCGATCGCACTGGTCGCCGGCCTGTGCGTGCTGGCGGTGGTGCAGAATTCGCGCACGCTGGCCGTGCTCGGCATCCTGGCCGGCTTCATGGCGCCGCTGTGGCTGTCCACCGGCAGCGGCAACCACGTAGGCCTGTTCAGCTACTACGCGGTACTCAACGCGGGCGTGTTCGCCATTGCCTGGTTCCGTCCATGGCGTGCGCTGAACCTGCTGGGCTTCGCCTTCACCTTCGGCATCGGCACGTTCTGGGGCGTACTGCAGTACCGGCCTGACAAGTTCGTCAGCACCGAACCGTTCCTGCTGCTGTTCTTCGCTTTCTACCTGCTGATCCCGCTGTTGTACGCCCGCCGCCAGCCTGCCGAACGGCGCGACCTGGTCGATGGCAGCCTGGTGTTCGGCACTCCGCTGATCGCCTTCTCGCTGCAGGCCGGCATGCTGTATCAGCAGCCGATGACCCTGGCACTGTGCGCATTGGGCCTGGCGGCAATCTACGCGCTGCTGGCGCGTGCATTGATCAACCGTGCCTCGTACAGCGTGCTGGCACAGTCGCATGCCGTGCTGGCGGCAGGCTTTGCCACGCTGGCGGTGCCGCTGGCGCTGTCGGCGCGTGCCACCGGTGCGGTGTTCGCGCTGGAAGGTGCGGGGCTGGCATGGCTGGGCCTGCGCCAGAAGCGCTGGTTGCCGCAGGTTTCCGGTGCGCTGCTGCAGATGGCCGCCGCCTTCGCCTTCGTGGTGGGCGCCGACCACTGGCACCAGGATGTCCGCTTCCTGGCCAACCCGACCGCCATCGGCGCGCTGCTGCTGGCCATCGCCGGCTTCGCCAGCGCGTGGAGCTACCAGCGCCGCGAACGCCATGAAGTCGCGGTGGTCTACTACCTGTGGGGCCTGCTGTGGTGGCTGGGTGCATTCGCACACGAGATCGGGCGCTTCGTCGAACACGTGGCACAGGCCGACGCACTGCTGGTGCTGGCCGCGGTGACCGCCTGGCTGGCCGCCGAAGTGCAGCGCCGCCAGCCGGCGCGCGCGCTGGGCGTGACTGCGCTGGCGATGCTGGCCATGGGCTTCCCGTTGGCCCTGCTGCAGAGCGATGCCCACCAGCAACCGTTTGCTGGCTACGGTGCGCTGGGCTGGGCCGTGTTCGCGGTGCTGGGTGTGCGCACGCTGCTCTGCCTGCGCCAGGGCGGTGATGGCGTGGCGCGCATCGCCCAGTTCCTGTGGTGGCTGCTGTGGCCGTCGCTGCTGTCCCTGCTTGCCCTGTGGGGCGGCGATGCCGCCCATCTGGCACAGGGCTGGACCGTGCTGCTGGTCACCCTGCCATGGCTGGTGCTGGCCGCGCTGTCACTGTGGCGCTGGTCGTGGCTGCGCTGGCCGCTGGGCGAGGCGTTCGATCCTGCACGCCTGCCGCTGCAGTGCGTGGTCTTCGGCCTGCTGGCCATCGGCTGGTGGGTGGGGCTTGGCCTGGCCGGTGATGCCGCGCCGCTGCCGTGGCTGCCGGTGCTCAACCCGGCCGAACTGGCGCAGTGGCTGAGCGTGCTGCTGGCTGCGCGCTGGCTGTATGCCGGCGCGGTGCCGCCATCGCTGCAGCGCCTGCGCGTGCCGCTGCTGGCCGTCGCCGGTTTCATTGCCCTGACCAGCACCGTGCTGCACGGTGTGCATCACTGGGGCGGCCTGGCCTGGTCGCCGTCGATGGCGCGCTACAGCCTGGCCCAGACCAGCCTGACCGTGCTGTGGAGCGTGCTGGGCGTGATCGCCTGGGTGTGGGGTTCGCGCCGTGGCCAGCGCATCCTGTGGATGGTGGGTGCGGTGCTGATGGCGGTGGTGCTGGCCAAGCTGGTACTGGTCGATCGCCAGCATCTGGGCAATCTGCTGGGCATCGCCTCGTTCATCGCCTATGGCCTGCTGTGTACGGTGGTGGGCTATCTGGCGCCGGCGCCTCCGGGTGCAGCGCCGACCGTGGAGAAAACACAATGAAGAAGTGGAGCCGCGCCCTGCTGCCGGTCATGTTCGCCCTGGCGGGCGGCGTGTCCGCGCAGGCCACCGACTACCGCGCGCAGTACGCCGAACAATGGCCGCTGAGCTTGTCCAGCGCGCAGTCAGGCGCCTACCGCGTGGTGCTGGAGCCGGCGATCTACCGCCGCGCGGGCAGCGCCGACCTGGGCGATCTGCAGGTGTTCAACGCCGCCGGGCAGGCGTTGCCTTCCGCGTTGCTGGCACCGGACCAGCCGCTGGCGCAGCCACCGGTGCAGCGCGAACTGCCGTGGTTCGTGCTGCCGCCACTGGCCGAAGCACAGCGCAATGATCTGCAGCTGCTGACCGAACGCGATACCGACGGCCGCGTGCGCCGGGTGGAAGCACGCGTGGGGGCTGCCGCCGTGGCGAACGGGCAGGGCGGCTGGCTGATCGATGCCAGCGTACTGGGCCAGCAGCCGCTGGCGGCACTGGTGCTGGACTGGGCCGACAGCGGCCAGCCGCTGCAGGCGCAGGTGCAGCTCGACGCCAGCGACGATCTGCAGCACTGGCGGCCGATTTCCCGCGATATCCAGCTGGTGGACCTTCAGCGCGCGGGCAAGCGCCTGCTGCAGCGCCGCCTGCAGGTGGACGGCAACGCGCGCTACCTGCGTGTGCTGCCGCAGAGCGAAGCCCGCCTGCCGGCGCTGCGCAGCGTGCTGGCCGAACTGCCGCCGGCACCGGCCACCCTGACGTGGGAATGGCTCTCGCTGGAGCCAACCGCATCGGGCAAGGGGGAATACACCTTCGAACTGGATGGCCGCTTCCCGATCACCAAGGCCGACGTGGCCAGCACCGACAACAGCCTGGTGCAGTGGACGCTGTTCAGCCGTGACGACCCGGGTGCCGAATGGCAGCGCCGCAGCGCACCGTGGATCGCCTACCAGGTGCAGCAGGGCGGCCCCGGCCAGCGCCAGCAGTCGGCGGCGCAGACGCTGGGTGGTACCTGGCGCGACCGCTACTGGAAGCTGGTGGCCAGCCCGGTGGAAACGGCGGCCGCACCGACCCTGCGCCTGGGTTACCAGCCGGAGGTGATGGTGTTCCTGAGCCAGGGCGCGGCGCCGTACGCACTGGCCGTGGGCAGTGCCACCGCGCGCCGGGCCGACGCACCGATTGCCGTGCTGATCGATGAACTGCGGCAGCGCAACGACCCGGCATGGCAGCCAACGCTGGCACGTCTCGAAGGCGCTCCCGAGGCCTTGGCTGGCGATGCCGCGCTGAAGCCGCAGCGCGACTGGAAGGCGTGGCTGCTGTGGGCGCTGCTGGGGTTGGGCGTGCTGGTGGTGGGTGGCCTGGCGGTCAGCCTGCTGCGGCAGAAGCCTGCGCCTTCGGCGTAGGTTCCCGCGAACGGCGCAGCCCCTCGTGGGTGGGCGGTTGGTCGCGTAGAGCAGAAGCCGCGCTTGGCCGGGCGGGTGGGTTGTCTGGGGGACGCCGTGAATACGTCCCTGTAGCAACTGTGTTGTTGGAGGGGCTCACGCCCCCAGCCAACCCACCCGCCCGGCCTTTGACAGTTTCCGGTTGCGTCCACCCACGTAAAAGAAAAAAGAAGAGCAAAAGCGGGTCGCGCGCTGCGCGCACTCGCTGTGGGGTCAGATCCGTTTTCCGCAGGAAAACGGATCTGACCCTTTTCTCTCCATCCGACATCAGAAACCGCTTTTGCCTTCGCCTTCAGTTCCGTCACCGGGAATCTGTCGAGGCCTGGGCGGTGTGGGTGGGCGGGACCGCAGGCGCCATGGATGGCGCCTACGAGCCCCCATGGATGGGTTCACGGCGTGTCCCGCCCACCCACACCGCCCAGGCCCCACACAGGCAACCCAGAGCCGACCATGCAGGCTGTTGCTGTTGCTGTTGCTGTTGCTGTCGCTGTCGCTCTGCGCCTCTGCCTGCCGCAGGCATCGGCAGCCGATACAATGGCCGTCTGCCGTAAACCGGCATCCCATCCCCGAGCCAAAGAGTTGCCCATGTCCATCGTCCGCATGACCGACCTCGACCTCTCCGGCAAGCGCGTGCTGATCCGCCAGGATCTGAACGTGCCGATCGAGAATGGCCGCATCACCTCCGAACAGCGCATCACCGCGTCACTGCCGACGCTCAAGCGCGCGCTGGAGCAGGGCGCGGCAGTGATGGTCACCTCGCACCTGGGCCGCCCGAAGGAAGGCGTGTGGACCGAAGCCGACTCGCTGGCGCCGGTGGCCGCGCGCCTGTCCGAGCTGCTGGGCCGCGAGGTTCCGCTGGTGCGCGACTGGGTCGACGGCGTCGACGTGCAGCCGGGCCAGCTGGTGCTGCTGGAAAACTGCCGCATGAACGTCGGCGAGGGCAAGGATGACGAAGCCCTGTCCAAGCAGTACGCCGCCCTCTGCGACGTGTTCGTGATGGATGCCTTCGGTACCGCGCACCGCGCCCAGGCCTCCACCCACGGCGTCATCCGCTTCGCCCCGGTCGCCGCCGGTGGCCCGCTGCTGATGGCCGAGCTGGACGCGCTGGCCAAGGCGCTGGACGCACCGGCCAAGCCGCTGCTGGCCATCGTCGCCGGCAGCAAGGTCAGCACCAAGCTGGAACTGCTGGCCAACCTGGTCGGCAAGGTCGACCAGCTGATCGTCGGTGGCGGCATCGCCAACACCTTCATCGCCGCGGCCGGCTACAAGGTCGGCAAGTCGCTGTACGAACCGGACCTGCTGGATACCGCGAAGAAGATCGTGGCCGATGCGCAGGCACGTGGTGCGGCCATTCCGCTGCCGGTGGACGTGGTCACCGCCAAGCAGTTCCTGCCCGACGCCGCCGCCGAAGTGAAGGCCGTCGACGCCGTGGCCGACGATGACCTGATCCTGGACATCGGCCCGCAGACCGCCGCGCAGTACGCGCAGCTGATCGAAAAGGCCGGCACCGTGGTCTGGAACGGCCCGGTCGGCGTGTTCGAGTTCGAAGCCTTCAGCAAGGGCACCGAAGCGCTGGCCCGTGCCATCGCCAGCTCCAAGGCATTCTCCATCGCCGGTGGCGGCGACACCCTGGCGGCCGTCGACAAGTTCGATATCGCCGGTGATGTCAGCTACATCTCCACCGGTGGCGGCGCGTTCCTGGAATTCCTGGAAGGCAAGACCCTGCCGGCCGTGGCTGCGCTGGCCGCACGCGGCGCATGAGCGCCGGGATGCGCGCAGGCGGAGAAGAGCGTGCAACGCTCTTCTTCGACATGGATGGCACCCTGATCGATTCGGAAGTGGGCATCACCACCTGCATCGCCTATGCGCTGCAGAAGATGGGCCACCCGGTGCCGCCGCAGGAAACCCTGCTGGGCTGGATCGGGCCGTCGCTGCGCACCACCTTCGGCCCGCTGTTCGGCGACGACGTGCGGGTGGAGGAGGCCGTGGCCTTCTATCGCGAGCGCTTCGACAAGGAAGGCTGGCGCGAGCACACGATCTACCCGGACATTGAAGCGACCGTGCGTGCGCTGCATGCGCGCGGTCACCGGCTGGCGGTGGTCACCGCCAAGAACGAACCGCATGCGCGCCGCATCGTCGAGCACCTGCCGTTTGGTGGCCTGTTCGACGATGTGATCGGCTCCACGCCGGACGGTTCGCGCAGCAGCAAGGCGCAGCTGGTGGGCGAAGCGCTGCAGCGCCTGCAGCTGGAGCCGGCGGACTGCTGGATGATCGGCGACCGCCGCATGGACATCGAAGGTGCCC
The DNA here is from genome assembly GCF_047782825.1 of Stenotrophomonas maltophilia. Classification (GTDB taxonomy): domain Bacteria; phylum Pseudomonadota; class Gammaproteobacteria; order Xanthomonadales; family Xanthomonadaceae; genus Stenotrophomonas. Next base: position 4,257,563 of record NZ_CP180589.1, read on the forward strand.
GCCACCATGGCCTGCGCAATGTGGGCGTGCTGTGGGGCTTCGGCGGCGAAGCCGAACTGACGGAGGCCGGTGCCGGCCAGCTGGCCCGCGAACCGGCGCAGTTGCTGACCCTGCTGGCCTGACCAATGCCGGGGTCGGATCCCTTTCCCGCAGAAAGGGCTCTGACCCCGTTGCTGCCCTGCCCGGCGGGCGCCGCACACCCGCCGGCCAGCCTATGTCCGGAAGATGTCCGTTCGATGTCCCGCAGAGTCAGGCGCCCCAAGGCTGTAACCGTATACATGGGGCGTGAAGGATGTGCTAATTTCCCACCTTTAACGGGAGAGGCCCATTCACCATGTTCGAGCGTCAGCGTCGTACCAAGATCCTTGCCACCCTCGGTCCGGCCACCGATCCGCCGGGCGTGCTGGAGGATCTGTTCCGCGCCGGCGTGAACGTGGTGCGCCTCAACTTCAGCCACGGTGACCCGTCCGGCCAGGCCAAGCGTGCCGCCGACGTGCGCGCCGCTGCTGCCCGCGTGGGCGTGGAAGTGGGCATCCTGGCCGACCTGCCGGGCCCGAAGATCCGCATCGAGCGCTTTGCCGAAGGCAAGGTGTACCTGAAGGCCGGTGACCGCTTCGACCTGATCGCCAGCGACAACGCCGGCCCGGGCGATGCCAGCCAGGTGGGCGTGAGCTACCTGGGCCTGCCGCAGGACGTGGGCCCGGGCGACGTCCTGCTGCTGGACGATGGCCTGATGCAGCTGCAGGTGGTTGAAGTGCAGGGCGACCGCATCATCAACACCGTGCTCAATGATGGCGCGCTGTCCGACCGCAAGGGCCTGAACAAGCAGGGCGGCGGCCTGTCCCTGGGCGCGTTGACCGAGCGGGACAAGGAACTGATCGGCATCGTCGCCAAGATCGGCGTCGACTTCATCGCTGTGTCCTTCTGCCGCAACGCGCAGGACATGAACGATGCCCGTCAGATTGCCGAATCGCACGGCTGCTACGCCGCGCTGGTGTCCAAGATCGAGCGCACCGAAGCCATCGAGAATCTGGAAGAAATCGTCGAGGCCAGCGACGTGGTGATGGTGGCCCGTGGCGACCTGGGCGTGGAAATCGGCGATGCCGAGCTGCCGGGCCTGCAGAAGAAAATCATCAAGGCATCGCTGGCGCAGAACAAGGTGGTGATCACCGCCACGCAGATGCTGCAGTCGATGGTGGAAAGCCCGATCCCGACCCGTGCCGAAGTGCTGGACGTGGCCAACTCGGTCATCGACGGTACCGATGCGGTGATGCTGTCGGCCGAAACCGCTGCCGGTGCCTACCCGGTCAAGGCCGTGGAAGCCATGGCCCGCATCTGCCTGGGCGCCGAGCGCCAGTTCCAGACCGAGACCGACTTCAACGCCTCGCCGCGCAACCTGGAACGTGCCGACCAGGCCATCGCCATGGCCACCATGTTCCTGTCCCAGCACGTGGGCGTGCGCGCCATCGTGGCGATGACCGAATCCGGTGGTACCGCCCGTTACCTGTCGCGCTTCCGCGCCAAGGCACCGGTGTTCGCGGTGACCCGCCATGACGGCGCCCGCCGCCAGATGGCGCTGATGCGCGATGTGTACCCGATCAACTTCGACAGCCGTGGCCTGACCCCGCGCGAAGCCGCACGCGGCAGCATCCGCCTGCTGGTGGAATCGGAACTGCTGCAGGCCGGCGACCGCGTCGTGTTCACCAGCGGCGAGCACATGGAAACCCTGGGTGCGACCAACACCCTGCGCCTGCTGGAAGTGGGCGAAGACGGCCGCGCCAGCGGTCTGGGCGATCTGTAAGCCCTGACGGTATCGGGTCGGCGTTGCCGATCCGGGGTCAGAGCCCCTGCGGGGATCTGACCCCACGCCGACCCGGGGTCGGATCCCCGCAGGGGCTCCGACCCCATGCCGCAGGACATCGTTTGTCCTGCGTAGACATGGAAGCGTTTCCATCCTGTCCTCCACGTCGGGGCAACGGGCGGCGGGGCTATACTTACGTTTTTCCCGCACCCGCCACAGGAAATACATGAGCATCGAACAGCTGGCCGAAACCGCCCAGGCCATGGTCGCCCCGGGCAAGGGCATCATCGCGATCGACGAATCCACCGCTACCATCGCCAAGCGTTTTGCCGGCGTCGGTATCGAGAACACCGAGGAGAACCGTCGTGCCTACCGCGAGCTGCTGCTGACCGCACCGAAGCTCAACGAGCACATTTCCGGCGCCATCCTGTACGACGAAACCATCCGCCAGTCGACCAAGGACGGCGTGCCGTTCGCCAAGTACATGGCCGACCACGGCATGATTCCGGGCATCAAGGTCGACAAGGGCGCACACCCGCTGGCCGGCTGCCCGGGCGAGCTGGTCACCGAAGGCCTCGATGGCCTGCGCGAGCGCCTGCAGGAGTATTACAAGCTGGGTGCGCGTTTCGCCAAGTGGCGTGCGGTCATCAACATCGGTGAAAGCATTCCGTCAGGCACCTGCATCGAGTCCAACGCCCACGCGCTGGCCCGTTATGCGGCCCTGTGCCAGGAATGCGGCCTGGTGCCGATGGTCGAGCCGGAAGTGATCATGGACGGCGACCACGACATCGAGACCTGCTACGAAGTCACCGAAGCCACCCTGCGTTCGCTGTTCGATGCGCTGTACCAGCAGAACGTGCTGCTGGAAGGCACCATCCTGAAGGCCTCGATGGTCATCTCCGGCAAGGGCTGCGACGAGCAGGCCGACGTCGAGGAAGTGGCCGAATCGACCGTGATGTGCCTCAAGAGCACCGTGCCGGCCATCCTGCCGGGCGTGGTGTTCCTGTCCGGTGGCCAGAGCGACGAGCAGTCCACCGCGCACCTGAACGCGATGAACCAGATGGGCAACCTGCCGTGGCCGCTGAGCTTCTCCTACGGCCGCGCCATGCAGCAGGCCGCGCTGAAGCTGTGGGCCAAGGACATGAAGGGCAACTACGCCGCTGCCCAGAAGACCGTGTACGAGCGCGCCAAGGACAACGGCCTGGCCGCGCTGGGCAAGTGGAACGGCTGAGCTCTCCGCATTCCCGCATGACGTGACACCGCAGACGCCGGCACCATGCCGGCGTCTGCTTTTGCAGGTATCGTTGCCGCCACCCATGCGCAGGGCCAGCGCGCGGGAACATCGTGGAAGGCCAAGGAGACAATGCAATGCGTATCGCAGCTATCGCGCTGGCCATTGCCACGGCGCTCGCCGTGGCGGGCTGCAACCGCACCGGGGGCACCGCGCAGGCGGGCCAGGCCCCGGTCCTGCAGTTCGACAAGCCGGTGTCCGGCGAGATCACCTCGCGCAGCAGCACCAATTTCAATGATGGCACCCACTACCAGCTGTTCCAGATCCAACTGGAAGACCAGCAGCAGGTGGGCATGAAGCTGACCGGTGCGCTCGACGGTTCGATCACCGTGTTCAACAACGGCGTGCTGGTGGCCAGCAGCCGCAGTGGCTACGAGCGGGGCGACGAAGTGGCCGTGGCATTCCGCGCCGATGGCGCCGGCCAGTACCAGGTGGCGGTGAATGCTGACGAAGCGGACGCGTTCGGGCCCTTCCGCCTGCGTGCGGAGGTGCTCAAGCCGTACGACGGAAAGCCCATCGCCAATGCGGGCCAGGTGTCGGACCTGTTGCTGGAAGATTCGCAGGATTACACCCTGCAGGTGGCAGCGCCCGGGTTGTACACGATCCAGCTGCAGTCCGATGCGTTCGATACGGTGCTGGGCCTGACCGGTGAAGGCCTGGAGATCGAGAACGACGATTCGGGCGATGGCACCAACTCGCTCATCCGGGTGCCCCTGCAGCCGGGCAAGTACACCCTGCGCGTACGCGGGCTGGGTGCCTCCATGGGGGGCGCCTTCAAGCTGGATGTGCAGCGCAGCGACATGCAGGGCAAGCTGGTCGATACCGACGGCACCGCGTTGCCGATGTCGGGCAGCGTGTATACCCAGCTGGATGGCGAAGGCCGCCGCCGCTTCCTGTTGAGCCTGACCGGAACCGCCGAGGTGCGGCTGGATGCGATGTCCAGCCAGGTGGACACCGTGCTGCGCCTGGTCGGCAACGGAGTGGAGCGCGGCGACGATGACGGTGGCGACGGCAGTGACGCGCGCCTGCAGGAAACCCTGGGGCCGGGCCACTACACGGTGGATGTGTCCAGCCTGAGCGAAGAGGCCGGTCTGGTTGAACTGCGCGTGCAGGTCACCGCCCCCCAGGAGGGTCCGGTCGCGGAATGATCCCCGCGCCCTGCGGCTCAATGAACAAGGCCGGGCAATGCCCGGCCTTGTTCATTCCAGATCAGTGCGCGGCGGCGAAGCCGGCATCGCCTACCGGCGGCAGTGGCAGGATGCGCTCGGCATCCACGGCCTGGCCGGCCGAGGCCAGTGCCTGCTGGTAAGCTTTGGCGGTGGCGGTATTGAAGGCCACCAGCACGATGCGCATCGGCTGGGCGTGGCTGCGCTGCCACGCCAGCGTTTCGGTCACCGCCACCTGCGCGGCCTGGTACAGCGGGTAGCCGTACACGCCACAGCTGATGGCCGGGAACGCGATCGACTGCACGCCCAGCGATTCGGCCAGCTGCAGCGATTTCCAGTAGCAGTTGGCCAGCAGGGCAGGCTCGTCGCGCTGGCCGTCATGCCAGACCGGGCCCACGGTATGCAGCACATGGCGTGCAGGCAGCGAGTAGGCATCGGTGGCGCGTACTTCGCCGGTCGGGCAGCGCACGCCCGGGCGCAGTTCCGGCAGCTGCTCGCATTCGGCCAGCAGCCCCGGGCCTGCAGCACGATGGATGGCACCGTCCACACCGCCACCGCCCAGCAGTGATTCGTTGGCCGCGTTGACGATCGCATCCACCGCCAGGGTCGTGATGTCGCCCTGCCACACTTCGATCTTCATGCGTCCGTCTCCTGCCTGTTGATATCGCGCGCCGTGCCCGCGCTGGCTGCACCCACCGTAGTGGACAGGGCATCCATGCTGCGTCATGACCGTCTCACGCGCTGCGATTACGGTCTTCACGCACGATGGGGGCAATCACCTTCACGCAGGCTGAAGCAGAATCGGTAGCGCCGGGCCATGCCCGGCGGAAAACAGAAACGCCGGGCATGGCCCGGCGCTGCGGTGGATTGATGCCCTGCGGACGGCTTACGGCAAACCGGCCAGCCAGTCGTCGTCGGAACCTTCGTTCACATCGGCGAACAGCGGGGTGGAGAAATAGCGTTCACCGGTGTCCGGCAGCATCGCCAGGATCACCGAACCCGGCTCGGCGCGGCTGGCCACGTCCAGCGCACTGGCCACGGTGGCGCCGGCGGAAATGCCGACGAAGAGGCCTTCCTCGGCGGCCAGGCGGCGCGCGGTGGCGATCGCGCGGTCATCTTCCACCGTCAGCAGTTCGTCCACCACATCGCGGTTGAGCACGTCCGGCACGAAGTCCGGGGTCCAGCCCTGGATCTTGTGCGGCTTCCAGTCGTCACCCTTCAGCAGCGCGGCGCCCGCCGGTTCGGTGGCCACGATGCGGGTCTGCGGGCGGGCGACCTTCAGCACCTCGCCCACGCCGGTGAGGGTGCCGCCGGTGCCCCAGCCGCTGACGAAGTAGTCCAGGCGCCTGCCGGCGAAGTCGCGCAGGATTTCCGCAGCGGTGGTGCTGCGGTGGTAGGCCGGGTTGGCCGGGTTGGCGAACTGGCTGGCCAGGAACCAGCCGTGCTGTTCGGCCAGTTCCTGCGCCTTGCGCACCATGCCGCTGCCACGCTCGGCGGCGGGGGTCAGGATCACCTTGGCGCCATAGGCGCGCATCAGCTTGCGCCGTTCCACCGAGAACGTCTCGACCATGGTCGCCACGAACTTGTAACCGCGCGCGGCGGCCACCATCGCCAGCGCCACACCGGTGTTCCCGGAGGTCGCTTCGACGATCGTGTCGCCCGGCTTGAGCAGGCCACGCGCCTCGGCGTCGAGGATGATGGCCAGGGCCAAGCGGTCCTTCACCGAGCCGCCCGGGTTGAACGACTCGACCTTGGCGTACAGGGTCACGCCCTGCGGGGCCAGGCGCTGCAGTCTGACGATGGGGGTGTTGCCGATGGTGTCGAGGATGGAGTCGTACAGGGCCATGGGAGCGCTCCGGAAACGGGCCACGCCGGGGCCGGCGGGCGGAAGAGGGGAGGGCTGGCCGTTCAGGCCAGCGGCTGCCGGCTGACCGTAGCGCCGGCATATGACCGCCGGAAATGACCAGATGCCTTTCTTAAACAACCTTTGGTTATAAGCTGGTGACGGTAATTGACCCTAGAGTGGACCTCCGCCCCCTGCGCCCCCGCCCGCCATGACGCTTACCCAGCTGCGCTACCTGGTCGCCATCGCCGACGCCGAGTTGAACATCACGCTCGCCGCCTCGCGCGTGCACGCCACCCAGCCCGGCCTGTCCAAGCAGCTCAAGCAGCTGGAGGACGAGCTGGGTTTCCTGCTGTTCGTGCGCAAGGGCCGCAGCCTGGAATCGGTCACCCCTGCCGGTACCGAAGTGATCTCCCGCGCCCGCGCGGTGCTGGCCGAGGCCAACAACATCCGCACCTACGCCGCCAACCAGCGGCGCGAGAGCCAAGGCCAGCTGATCCTGACCACCACCCACACCCAGGCGCGCTTCGTGCTGCCGCCGGCGGTGGCGGCCATCAAGCAGGCCTACCCGCAGGTCAGCGTGCATCTGCAGCAGGCCGGCGAAGCCGATGCGCTGGACCGGCTGAACCAAGGCGATGCCGACATTGCGATCATCAGCACGGCCGGCGGTGAGCCGACCGATGGCATTGCCGTGCCGTTGTTCCGTTGGCGGCGTCTGGTGGTGGTGCCCAAGGGCCACCCGCTGGACCGTGCCGGCCGCGCACCGGACCTGGCCGCGCTGGCCCGCCAGCCGCTGATCAGCTACGAATCCTCCACCCGGCCCAGTTCCTCGCTGCAGCGCGCCTTCGCCGCGAACGGCCTGGTGCCGGACCTGGCCCTGACCGCGTTGGATGCGGACCTGATCAAGACCTATGTGCGCACCGGTCTGGGCGTGGGTCTGCTGGCGGAGATGGCGGTCAGTTCCAACGATGAAGACCTGCGCGCGTGGCCGGCCCCCGAGCCGATCACCGAGTGCATTGCTTGGGCGGTGCTGCCGCGTGACCGGGTGCTGCGTGATTACGCGCTGGAGCTGGTGCATGTGCTGGCGCCGCAGATCGATCCGCGGGATCTGCGCAGGGTGCTGGATGGCAACCAGGAGGCCGCGTGGCCGCTGCCGCCGACGTGGGAGTCGCTGACCCAGACCATCACAGTCTGAGGGTGGGTCTTTTCGGCAGGGCTTGCAGCCCTGCACCTGCTGCAATCAACGTCAAAAGCCTGCATTCCGTGGGATGGCGGGGCGGTGTGGGCTTGCAGGACACGCCGTAAACCCGTCCCTGGGGGCTCGTAGGCGCCATCCATGGCGCCTGCGGTCCTGCAAGCCCACACCGCCCCGCCTTCGACAGTTGGCCGGCAGCTGTTGGTGGGTGCCGACCGTTGGTCGGCACATCTGTCAGATATCGAGATTCAAATGGGATCGGAGTAGATCCACGCCATGCGTGGATGAAATCCATCAGATATCGAAATTCTTCTGGGGTCGGATCCCGTTGCGCAGCAACGGGATCCGACCCCGTGCTCTGACAGATCGCGGAAGTCTGTCGAAGGCGGGGTGGGTCCGGTTGAGGGGGCGTGAGCCGCATGGATGCGGCGACCGAGCTTACAGGGACGTACTTGCAGCGTCCCCCTCAACCGGACCCACCCCGGCTCCCCTCAGGAAAGCAGCTTCTGCTGTTGCTCTGGCTTCGGCTTCTGCAGGTGCAGGGCTGCAGCCCTGCCGGGACAAAAAAAACAGGGCCGGACCCCGCCAGGGCCGACCCCTGCCTGGCGCCCTCAGCCAGGCAGACTCGACTGTACGACGCCCGCGCGCAGCAAAGGCCCCCCGATACATCCCGACATACGTCGACACCGCCGCCGCGAGCCTTGCATGGAACGGGTTCACGTCGCCACCGCAGGCCCCGTTCCACACCGGTAAACGCTTGGCACATATCGCTTTTGCAGGCCCTTGCCTACACTCGGCGGCCGTGGATCTATCAGGACCGAACATGTTGGCTCGTATTGCTTCCACCCTGGCCCTTGGCCTCAGCCTGGCCGTGCTGGCCGGGTGCGCAGGCAAGCAGGAGGCCGCCGCCGCACGCCGGCAGGGTGAAGCTGTACCCGTCACAGCGCAGGTCGTGCAGCCCTCGCAGTGGAACGACACCCTGCAGGCGCTGGGCACGGCCAAGGCGCGCGAATCGATCAGCGTCACCGCCAAGGTCAGCGAAATCGTCGACCGCGTGCATTTCGAAAGTGGGCAGCAGGTCGCCGCAGGCGCGCCCATCGTGACCCTGCGCGGGCAGGCCCAGGAAGCGGCGCTGGTGCAGGCGCAGGCGACCTTCCATGAAGCCGACCAGCTCTACAAGCGCCAGCGCGAACTGGCCACCCAGCGCCTGGTCTCCAGCGCCACGCTGGATACCCAGAAATCGATCCGCGATGCGGCTGAAGCGCGCGTGGCGCAGATGCAGGCCGACATCGGTGACCGCCGCGTGCGCGCGCCGTTCGCCGGCGTGCTGGGCATCCGTCAGGTCAGCCCCGGCACGTTGCTGACCCCGACCACCGTCATCGCCACCCTGGACGACATCGAGCGCATGCACGTCGATTTCCAGGTGCCGGAAGTGGAAATGGCCGCGCTGTCCAACGGCGACAAGGTCAGTGCCACCAGCGTGGCCTGGCCTGGCCGCACCTTCGAAGGCGAAGTGACCACCATCGATGCACGGGTCGATCCGGCGACCCGCGCGGTGACCGTGCGCGCCGACTTCGCCAATGCCGACCACGCACTGCGCCCGGGCATGCTGCTGGATGTGCGCCTGTTCCGCCCCGAGCGCCCGGCGCTGGTGGTGCCGGAAATCGCCGTGGTGCAGGTCGGCCGCGATACCTTCATGTACCGCATCAAGGCCGACGACACCGTCGAACGCGTTGACGTGACCACCGGCGCGCGTCGTGCCGGCGTGGTCGAGATCCGCCAGGGCCTGCAGGGTGGCGAGCGCATCGTCGTCGATGGCACCGGCAAGCTGCGCGCCGGCCTGAAGGTGGCGGCGACCGACGCCGCGCCGGCCAGCGGCACCGCACCGGCCAAGGCGCCGGCTGCGGCTCCGGCCGAGGGCAACGGCGGATGAAGCTGTCGGACATTTCCATCCAGCGGCCGGTGTTCGCCGTGGTGATGAGCCTGCTGCTGGTGGTGCTGGGCATCATGTCCTTCACCCGCCTGACCCTGCGTGAGCTGCCGGCCATCGATCCGCCCATCGTCTCGGTGTCGGTGGATTACACCGGTGCCTCGGCGGCGGTCATCGAAAGCCGCGTCACCCAGGTGCTGGAAGATGCGCTGGCCGGCATCGAAGGCATCGACACGATCAACGCGCGCAGCAGCAACGGGCGTTCGCAGGTCAGCATCGAATTCACCTCCAACCGCGATATCGAAGCGGCCGCCAACGACGTGCGCGATGCGGTCAGCCGCGTGGCCGACCGCATGCCCGAAGAGGCGCGTCCGCCGGAAATCGCCAAGGTCGAAAGCGATGCCGATCCGATCATCTGGTTCAACATGTCCTCCACCACCATGGACACGCTGGAGCTGAGCGACTACGCCGATCGCTACGTGGTCGACCGTTTTTCCAGCCTGGACGGCGTGGCCCAGGTCCGCATCGGTGGCCGCCAGCGCTATGCCATGCGCATCTGGCTGGACCGCGACCAGCTGGCCGCCCGTGGCCTGACCACCGGCGACGTGGAAACCGCGCTGCGCAACGAGAACGTGGAACTGCCGGCGGGCCGCATCGAGTCCACCGACCGCGATTTCACCCTGCGCGTCGAGCGCAACTACGTGAAGCCCGAAGACTTCGCCACCATTCCGCTGGGCAAGGGCCGCGACGGTTACGTGGTGCGCATGGGCGATGTGGCGAAGATCGAGCTGGCCTCGGCCGAACGCCGCGCCTATTTCCGCAGCAACGGTGAACCGGGCGTCGGCCTGGGCATCGTCAAGACCTCCACCGCCAACTCGCTGGACGTGGCCCGCGCCGCGCGTGCCGAAGCGGAGAAGGTGGCGGCCACGCTGCCGCAGGGCACGCAGATCGTGGTGACCTTCGACAACACCACCTTCATCGAAGCGGCCGTGGATCGCGTCTACGCGACCCTGATCGAAGCCATGCTGCTGGTGCTGGCGGTGATCTGGCTGTTCCTGGGCAGCTTCCGCGCGGCATTGATTCCCGCCGTGACCGTGCCGGTGTGCCTGGTTGCCGCCTTCATCGCCCTGTATGCCTTCGATTTCTCGATCAACCTGCTGACCCTGCTGGCCCTGGTGCTGTGTATCGGCCTGGTGGTGGACGATGCGATCGTGGTGGTGGAAAACGTGCAGCGCCGCATCGATCTGGGCGAACCGCCGCTGGTGGCGTCCAAGCGCGGGACCACCCAGGTGGCCTTTGCGGTGATCGCCACCACCGCCGTGCTGGTGGCGGTGTTCCTGCCGGTGGGCTTCCTGGAAGGCAACACCGGCCGCCTGTTCCGCGAACTGGCCGTGGCGCTGGCTGCGGCCGTTGCGCTGTCGGCGTTCGTTGCGCTGACGCTGACGCCGATGATGGCGTCCAAGCTGCTCAAGCCGCATACCGGCCAGGCCCCACGCGGCCTGCATGGCTTCATCAACCGCAACCTGGATCGCCTGGCGTCCGGCTATGGCCGCGTGCTGGACCACCACGTCGATCGCACCTGGATCTACCTGGTGGTGATGGCGCTGGCGCTGGCCGCCAGCTGGGGCCTGATGAAGATCCTGCCGTCCGAACTGGCACCGGCCGAAGACCGGGGCTCGTTCCAGATCATGATCGACGGGCCGGAAGGCGCCGGCTATGACTACACCGTGCAGCAGGTGCAGCAGGTCGAAGCACTGCTGGCCCCGCACGTGGGCGCCGACAAGACCATCGCCCGCGCCAACCCGCGCGTGCCCGGCGGCTTCGGTGCCAGCGAGGAAATGCACACCGGCCGCGTCAGCGTGTTCCTGCAGCCGTGGCGCCAGCGCAGCGAAAACACCGTGGACGTGGCCAACGAACTGCAGAAGGAACTGGACACCCTGCGTGGCGTGCGCGTGCGTACCCAGGTCGGTGGCGGCCTGGTGCGCAGTGGCGGCCAGCCGTTCCAGATCGTGCTGGGCGGGCCGGAGTACGCCGAGATCGCACAGTGGCGTGACCGCATCCTGCTGCGCATGGCCGACAACCCGGGCCTGGTCGGCCCGGATTCGGACTACAAGGAAACCCGCCCGCAGATGCGGGTGAACATCGACCGCCAGCGTGCCGCCGACCTGGGCGTGCCGGTCACCGCGATTGGCTCTGCGCTGGAAACCATGATGGGCTCGCGCCGCGTCACCACCTTCGTCGACAACGGCGAGGAGTACGACGTGCTGGTGCAGGCCGGCCGCGATGGCCGCGCCAGCCCGGCCGACCTGGCTGCGATCCGCGTGCGGGCCACCTCCGGCGAACTGGTGCCGCTGTCCAACCTGGTCACCCTCAGCGAAGTGGCCGAGGCCGGCACCCTGAACCGCTTCAACCGCCTGCGCTCGATCACCATCAGCGCCGGCCTGGCGCCGGGCTACCCGCTGGGCGAGGCCATCGCCTGGGCGCAGCAGGTCACCCGCGAGGAGCTGCCGCAATACGCGCAGATCAACTGGAAGGGCGAGTCGCGCGAATACCAGAGCGCCGGTGGCGCGGTGCTGCTGACCTTCGCCATGGCCCTGCTGGTGGTCTACCTGGTGCTGGCTGCGCAGTTCGAAAGCTTCATCCACCCGTTGACCATCATGCTGACCGTGCCGCTGGGCGTGCTGGGTGCCCTGGTCGGGTTGTGGGTGAGCGGGGGCACGGTGAACCTGTTCAGCCAGATCGGCATCGTGATGCTGGTGGGCCTGGCGGCGAAGAACGGCATCCTGATCGTCGAGTTCGCCAACCAGCTGCGCGATGACGGCCGCACCGTACGCGAGGCCATCATCGAATCGGCGATGGTGCGCCTGCGCCCGATCCTGATGACCTCGATCGCCACCGTGGTCGGCGCCATCCCGCTGGTGGTGGCCGGCGGCCCGGGTTCGGCCAGCCGTGGCACCATCGGCATCGTGATCATCTTCGGCGTGACCCTGTCGACATTCCTGTCGCTGTTCGTGGTGCCGGCGTTCTACGCGCGCCTGGCCCCGTACACGCGTTCGCCGGAAGCGGTGAAGCGCGAGCTGGAGAAGCAGGAAGCCGAATCGCCCTCGGTCGGCGGCCATGCCTGACCGGCCCGCCGACGGCCAGGCCAACGGGGTCGGATCCCTTTCCCAAGGGGAAAGGGCTCTGACCCCAACGCTGCAGGGCGAAGGCTTCACCCTGCGCCCCTGGCATGTCGACGACCTCGCGTCCCTGCTGCACCACGCCAACGACCCGGACGTCTCGCGCGGCCTGCGTGACCGCTTCCCCTACCCGTACACCCGCGAAGACGGCGAGGCTTTCCTGGCCGGTCGCGTGCTCGCTCCCGGCACCCTCAACCTGGCCATCGAGATCGACGGCCACGCCTGCGGCAGCATCGGCGCGCAGCCGGGCACGGCCGAGCGCGGGCATGCCGCCGAGCTGGGCTACTGGCTGGGCCAGGCCTATTGGGGGCAGGGCGTGATGACCCGCGTGGTGGGCCTGTTCGCACCGTGGGTGATGGACGAACTGCGCCTGTTCAGGCTGCAGGCCACCGTGGTCGACTTCAACCTGGGTTCGGCCCGGGTGCTGGAGAAGAACGGCTTCCAGGAAGAGGGCGTGGAGCGCTGCGCGGTCTACAAGCGCGGCGTATTGCACGACCTGCGCCGCTTCGCCCGGGTGCGCGGGCAGCTGCCCTGACCGCCGGGGGTCAGATCCCTTTTCGCCAGAAAAGGGCTCTGACCCCACATTGCCGACCCGGATACCGGGGTCAGAGCCCTTGCGCGGCGCGCAAAGGATCCGACCCCATCCTCCCAGCGCTATCGCAGCGACCGTCGATCAGGGAGAATCGGCCCGGTCCCTTCCAGCCGACGGGACGTCCTTACAACCCGCCGACTGGAGAGAGCGCGCGTGGAAGCAACCGTACACTTCATCAACAGCATCATCTGGAGCAAGGCACTGATCGTGGTGTGCCTGGGCGCCGGCCTGTTCTTCAGCATCCGCACCCGCTTCATGCAGATCCGCGGCTTCTTCGAGATGTGCCGCCTCACCGTGAAGGGTGAAAAGTCCGACGCCGGCGTGTCCTCCTTCCAGGCCCTGGCCATGTCCATGGCCGGCCGCATGGGCATCGGCAACATCGCCGGTGTGGCCACCGCCATCGCCTTTGGTGGCCCCGGCGCGATCTTCTGGATGTGGGTGATGGGCTTCCTTGGCGCGTCCACGTCGTATGTGGAATGCACCCTGGCGCAGATCTACAAGACCAAGGACGCCGAAGGCCGCTACCGTGGTGGCCCGGCGTACTACATCGAAAAGGCAATGGGCCTGAAGTGGTACGCGCTGGCTTTCGCCATCGCCACGATCATCGCTGCCGGCTTCCTGATGCCGGGCGTGCAGGCCAATGCCATCGCCGACAGCGTCATCAATGCCTGCCGGGGCACTGCCCTGTGCGGCCCGCTGGATGGCCAGACGCTGGGCATGAGCTCGGTCGAAGCGCTGAAGCTGGGCATCGGCATCGCCGTGGCCCTGCTGCTGGGCGTGGTCATCTTCGGTGGCGTCAAGCGCATCGCCAACTTCGCCGAAGTGGTGGTGCCGTTCATGGCCGCCGCCTTCATCCTGATGGCCATCGTCATCATGGTCATCAACTATGACCGCGTGCCGGAAATGTTCGGCATCATCTTCGACAGCGCCTTTGGCACCCATGCCGCGTTCGGCGCGATGATGGGCCTGGCGGTGGAGTGGGGCATCAAGCGTGGCATCTACGCCAACGAGGCGGGCCAGGGCTCGGGCCCGCACGCTGCTGCGGCGTCGGAGGTCTCGCACCCGGCCAAGCAGGGCTACGTGCAGGCGTTCGCCATCTACTTCGACACCATGATGGTGTGCACCGCCACGGCCTTCCTGATCCTGGCCAGCGGCACCTACAACGTGTATTCGCCGGTGGCAGGCGCCGCGCCCGTGTTCCAGGGCCTGGCCGGCGTGCCGGAAGGTGCCGGCTACGCGCAGGCAGGCGTGGAAGCGGTGCTGCCGGGCTGGGGCGCGGCGTTCGTCTCGATCGCCATCTTCTTCTTCGCCTTCACCACCATCATGGCCTACTACTACATGGCCGAAACCAACCTGACCTACGTCAATCACAACAAGAAGCGCCCGCTGACCGTGCTGGTGCTGCGCCTGGGCATCATCGCCATGGTCGTGTTCGGTGCGTTCCACAACGCGACCCTGGCCTGGGCGCTGGGTGACATCGGCGTGGGCCTGATGGCCTGGCTGAACATCATCGCCATCCTCATCGTGCAGCGGCCGGCCATGCTGGCCCTGCGTGACTACGAACGACAGAAGAAGCTGGGCCTGGATCCGACGTTCGACCCCGATGCCCTGGGCATCAAGAACGCCGATTTCTGGCGCCAGCGCAAGCAGGAGAATGTGTAAGTGAACAACCCTTGGAACAACCGCCGCCCGTCCGCCCGCCCGCCGCGCGCAACCCCGTTGCCGCGTCCGGAGGTGCCGGCCACGGGCGGTGGTGGGCGCGGCGGCAGTGACGAGCTGCGCCTGTTCGGCCTGAACGCCGTGCTGGCCGCCTTCGAGGCGCGCCCGCAGGCGCTGCGCAAGCTGTACCTGCTGGAAGCGCGCATTCCGCGCCTGCAGCCGCTGCTGAAGTGGTGCGTGGCCAACCGCGTGGGCTACCGCGTGGTGGAAGACGGCGATCTGAACAAGTTGGCCGGCACCACCCACCATGAGGGCGTGGTGGCCGACGTGCTGCGTGCACCGGCGCTGCCGCTGGCACAGTGGCTGGAGCAGCTGGGCGATGGCCCGGCGCTGGCGCTGTGGCTGGATGGCGTGGGCAACCCGCACAACCTGGGCGCGATCCTGCGCTCGGCCGCGCACTTCGGCGCCAAGGCCCTGCTGCTGCCGGCCGGCAGTACGCTGGCCCTGTCCGGTGCCGCCGCGCGCGTGGCCGAAGGCGGCGCCGAGGCGGTGCCGCTGGTGCAGCTGCCGCACGACGCAGAGGCCATGGCACAGCTGCGCGCAGCGGGCTTCGGCCTGGCCGCGACCCTGGTCGAGGGCGGCCAGGACGTGTTCCGTGCCGAGCTGCCGGCGCGCCTGGTGTACGTGATGGGCGCCGAAAGCGAAGGCATGGACCGCGCGCTGGCCAGCCAGTGCGACCAGCAGGTGTCCATTCCCGGCAGCGGCGCGGTGGAAAGCCTCAACGTCGCCTCGGCCACGGCAGTGCTGTTGGCACAGTGGGCCAGCCGTCGCGGCTGAGTGTCCGGATCGGGGTCAGATCGCTCGCGCATGCGAGGGTTCTGACCCCAGGCAGTTGCTAAGCACGCTTTGCAATTCGCAACTCCCGCTGGTCATTTGAAACTTTCCTTATTGGTTCGCCATTTCCGGCGACGCAGGGTGGAACTCCATCCCTCGTTGTTACCGGAGTGGCTGTCATGTCCCACCTGCAACGCACCCTGTCCGTCTCCCTGCTGCTGGCCTGTGTAGTGGCCAGTGCCAGTGCCAGTGCTGATGCCAGCGAGCACAGCTTGGAGAACGTCAATTTCATGGGGCCGCTGATCACCCCCAATCCCGCCGGCCTGCCACAGGGCCGCTGGTTCCTCGAACCCTACCTGGTCCGCGTCGACAGCAACGCGCACTACGATGCCGACGGCGAGCGCCGGCGCAGTGCGCAGGACAGCGGTGCATGGGCGGTGGTCATGCCGGTGATGTACGGCTTCAGCGACCGCCTGATGGGCCAAGTCAACCTCAGTGCGTCGCGGGCGGAGTCCGGCAGCGGGCACAGCGGCGGTTTCCGTGCCGGTGATACCACCGCCCGCCTGCAGTACGTGCTGCAGGCGCCGAACGCGGATGGCACCCGGCCCGCGGTGTCGCTGGCGCTGACACAGCGCTTCAGCACCGGCAGCCACGACCGCATCAGCGGCAATCCACTGGATGCACAGGGTGATGGCGTGCAGCGCACCACCCTGGCGCTGGGCGTGCAGCAGGTGGTGTGGATGCCGAACGGGCGGCCGCTGCGCTGGCGCGGGCAGCTGATGGCCGGGCCTGCGCCCGCGCGTACGGCACTGTCCGGCGCCAGCATCTACGGCACCGAAGCGGGCTTCCAGGGTCACATCGCGCGAGGCTCGGTGCTGGGGCTCTCGGTGGCCGGCGAGTACAGCTTCAACGACCGCTGGGTGGGGGTGATGGAAGTCGCCGCCAGCCGCGAAACCGGCCAGCGCCTGATCGGCTTCATGCCCACCGCCGACGGCAACGGACGTCGTGTCAATGAACTGCGCCCGGCCAGCCGCTCGCTGACCCTGGCGCCGGCGGTCGAGTATCACTTCAGCCCGTCGCTGGGCCTGATCGCCGGTGTCGAGTTCACCGTGGCTGGCCGCAACACCGGCCGCATCGTCAGCCCCCAGGTCGCCCTGGGCGTGTTCTTCTGAGGGGCTGGTACATGATGAGCATCGAATCGATCGTCAACGTCCTGCTGGGCATCATCTGGAGCCCGTGGCTGGTCGTGCTCTGCCTGCTGGCCGGCCTGTACTTCAGCGTGCGCACGCGCTTCATCCAGCTGCGCGCGCTGCCGGACATGCTGCGGCTGATGTTCCGCCACGAGCGCTCCGCCGCGGGCGTCTCACCATTCCAGGCGTTGTCGTTGTCCCTGTCCAGCCGGGTCGGTGTCGGCAACATCGCCGGTGTCGCCATGGCCATCGCATTCGGTGGCCCGGGCGCGATTTTCTGGATGTGGATCGTCGCCTTCCTCGGTGCCTCCAGCGCCTTCATCGAATCGACGCTGGCGCAGATCTACAAGGAGCGCGATGCCAGCGGCCAGTACCGTGGCGGCCCGGCGTACTACATCGAAAAAGGGTTGGGCCAGCGCTGGTATGCGGTGCTGTTCGCGTTGGTCACCGTGCTGGCCGGGGCGATGCTGGCGGGCACGCAGTCCAACGCCATCACCAGCGCGGTGAACGAGGCCTGGGGTATCCCGGTAGCGGGCACCACGGCGGTGCTGCTGGTCATCCTGGCGGCCGTGCTGTATGGCGGCGTGCGCCGCATCGCGCGGGTGGCAGAGTGGGTGGTGCCGATCATGGCGGTGGCCTATCTGCTGGTCGCGGCCGTGGTCATGGTCATCAACGTGGACAAGGTTCCCGAGGTCTTCGCCCTGGTCCTGCGCAGCGCGTTCGGCGTGGACGCCGCGTTCGGCGCGATGATCGGTACCGCCATCCAGTGGGGCGTGCGTCGCGGCGTGCTGTCCAACGAGGCCGGCATGGGCAGTGGCGCGCATCCGGCTGCCGCGGCGGAAGTCTCGCACCCGGTCAAGCAGGGCCTGGTGCAGTCGTTCTCGGTCTACATCGACACCATGGTGGTGTGCAGCGCAACGGCGTTCCTGATCCTGTCGACCGGGCTGTACAACGTCTACGACCCGGCCGTGAACGGTGTGCCCGACGAGGCGCGCCTGCTGTTCGCCAATCTGCCGGGTGTCGAGGCGGGGCCGCGCTACGTGCAGCATGCGGTGGAATCGGCGCTGCCAGGCTTCGGCAAATCGTTCGTCGCGCTGGCGATCCTGCCGTTCGCCTTCACCACGATCCTGGCGCTGTACTACATGGCCGAAACCAACGTCAGCTACCTGTGCCGTGATCGTCCCGGACGCGCGACGGTCACCGGTTTCCAGGTGTTGTTTCTGGCCGCCACGGGCTATTCGGCGGTCAACACCGCAACGGTGGCCTGGGCACTGGGCGATATTGGCGTGGGCATGATGAGCTGGTTGAACATCATCGCCATCCTGCTGCTGCAACGCCCCGCACTGGCAGCACTGCGCGATTACGAGCAGCAGAAGCGCGGGCAGCGTGATCCGTTGTTCAACCCGCAGGCGATTGGCGTGCGCAACACGCGTGTCTGGGAGCGTTGAACGTAAGCGGGGTCAGAGCCCTCGCCCAAGGCGAGGGATCTGACCCCAACCCCATCATCGCCTCACTCGTTCGGCGGCGTGGTCGCCTTGGCTTCGCTGCCGAAGCTGCCATCGGCTTCAGCGGCCAGATAGGCAAACACGGTGTAGGCGGCCACGTTCTGTGCCAGCGCCTTCGGGTCGATCTTGTCCAGCGTGTCGTCGGCGGTGTGGTGCAGGTGGAAGTAGTCCGATCCATCCTGCGCGAGCCACGCCCAGGCACCGCCCTTGGCGGCCAGCGGACCGACGTCCGGGCCCGGGCCGCCCTTGTCGGCCTGGTACTCGATGCCCAGCGGCTTCATCACCTCGGCGATCTGGCGCGTTGCATCGCGCGAACCTTCCGGATTCGGCGAGCCGGTATTGAACGCGTAGATGCGGCCGGCGCCAAAATCACTTTCGGCGGCCAGCTGGTGCAGGGCCACGTCCTTGGCATGCGCCTCGGCGTAGGCCTTGCCGCCATACAGGCCCTGCTCTTCATTGGCGAAGGCGACCACGCGGATGGTGCGCTTGGGCGCCTGCTTCAGCTGGCCGATCAGGTGGCCGGCGGCCATGGTGATCCCCACCCCGGCGCCATCATCGACGGCACCGGTACCCAGGTCCCACGAATCGAGGTGGCCGCCGATCACCACCACTTCCTTGGGCAGCGTACGGCCGGTGATCTCGCCGATCACGTTGTACGAGGTGGCCGTGCCATCCCAGCCGCAGTCCAGGGCCACCTTCACGGTGGTTGAACCGCGCGCGAGCAGGCGCGCGAGCTGGTCGGCATCGGGCACCGACAGGGCCGCCGACGGCACCGGGGTCAGGCCATCGTCGTAGCGGGTGATGCCGGTGTGCGGCACGCGGTGCGAATCGGTACCGGCCGAGCGCATCAGGAAGCCGACGGCGCCCTTGCGGATCGCCTCGGACGGGCCCTTGCTTCGGATCGCGCCGCCGCGGCCATAATCGCGGCCATCGCGGAAGGGCAGCATCTGGTAATCGACGAAGGCGATCTTGCCCTTCAGCGAACCGGCCGGTGCGGCCTGCAGCGCGGCCAGGTCGGCGAAGCGCACCACTTCGGCCTCAACCGTACCGCCCGGGCTGCCGCCCAGCGCGGTGATCTGCAGCGGCTGCGGGTTCTTGCCGGTCACGGCGGCGTGTTCACTGCGGCGTTCCCACTTGGGGAAGGTGACCGGCTCCTTCCACACCTTGTCGAAGCCGAGCGCCTTGAACTTGGCTTCGGCCCAGGCCACGGCGCGGGCATCGGCTTCGCCGCCGGCAATGCGCGGGCCGATTTCGGTGGTCAGCGATTCCACCACCTTCCAGCCGGTGTCATCGGCCAGGGCCTGGTCGCGCAGCTGCGCGGCGGTGGCCAGCGAGGCAGGGGGCAGGGTGGTGGTGCGCGGCGCCGCAAAGGCCGGCGCGGCCAGCAGGGCGAGGGAGGATGCGATGGCAAGGACGCGGCGACGCATGGACAGCTCCGGGAAGGGAATCAGCCTTGGAGCTTAACAGTGGTTCAGCCCTGCGCATGGGTGGGAGGTCATGGCTGCAGCGGACGCTGTTTTCCGGCCATGAACGGCAAAGCGGTAGCGCCGGGCCATGCCCGGCGGAGGTCCACGAACCGCTTCGCTCGCCGGGCATGGCCCGGCGCTACCTTGACGACTGTCCAGAGCAGTCGAGCAAGCTCGACTCTACGGGTACGCGGGGCGCGCGATGGCGCCCGGCACCTTATTTCTTCAGGTTGTCGCGGATCTCGCGCAGCAGCAGCACTTCTTCCTTCGGTGCGGCCGGGGCAGCATCCTTCTTGCGCGACAGGCGGTTGATCACCTTGATCACCATGAAGATGGCGAAGGCCACGATGATGAACTGCACCAGGGTGTTGAGGAAATCACCGTAGCCGATCACCACCGCCGGGATCTCCTTGCCATCGGCGCCGATCGTCGCCGGTGACAACGTCCAGGCCAGATCGGAGAAATCCACCTTGCCGATCAGCATGCCCAGCGGTGGCATGATGATCTTCTCCACCAGTGCGGTGACGATCTTGCCGAAGGCCGCGCCGATCACCACGCCAACGGCGAGGTCGATGACATTGCCGCGCATCGCGAATTCCTTGAACTCGGTGAGCATTCCCATTCTTGTTTTTCTCCTGAGGGCGAGGGGACAGCGGGCAGGGTAGCGCAGGCGATGTCAGCCAGCGATGACGCCGTGGCGCTCGGCCACGTTTTCCAGTCGTGCACTGAAACGGTCGCCGGGCTTCAGCGCGGCCACGCCGGAGGGGGTGCCCATGAACACCAGGTCGCCGGCACGCAGCTGCCACAGCTTGGATAGCTCGTGCAGGATTTCCGGCACGTTCCAGATCATCTGGTCGAGCAGTGACTGCTGGCGCACTTCGCCGTTGACTTCCAGCGACAGGTTCAGCGCGGCCAGGTCACCCACTTCACCGGCGTGCACGATCTCGCTGATCGGCGCGGAGGCATCGAAGCCCTTGGCCGAATCCCACGGGTGGCCCTTTTCCTTGGCGGCGGCCTGCAGGTCGCGGCGGGTCAGGTCCAGGCCCACGGCATAGCCGTAGACCAGCGCCTCGGCATCGGCCACGGCCAGCTCACCGGCCGGCGCATCAACGCCAATGGCCACCACCAGCTCCACCTCGTGGTGCAGGTTGCCGGTGGCGGGCGGGTAGGGGATCACATCGTCATGGCCGACCACGATGGCGTCGGCCGGCTTGCAGAAGAACATGGGGCGGCCGCGATCATCGGCGGCCGGCACCGCAGCGCCCATCTCACGCGCATGGTCGGCGAAATTGCGGCCGACGCAGTAGATGCGGTGGACCGGGAATGTGCCACCGCCCACCACCGGTACGCGCGGCACGGCGGGGGCAGGAATCACATCGGAAACAACGGCAGTGGACATGCGGGGGTTCCAGTAGGAAGGCCCCCGCAGTCTAGAACGCTGTGGCGCCCACGTCAGCGGGCGACCGCATCAGCGCGACATCGGCAAAGCTGACTTGCGCACCACGCGATATTCGCCTTCGACCACGTTGGCATCGGCCGCGCGGCGCGCGCCAACGGACTTGCGCGAGGCCAGCAGCTTCCAGGCCAGGCCGATCAGGATCATGGCCGCGCCGACGAACACGCCGATGAACACCATCGCTGCCAGGATCGCCAGGCCGAGCAGGCCCACGGCAACGCGCACCAGCGGGTGGCGCGGCTTGCGCGGCGCGAACAGGGTGCGGAACTGGTTGAAGGCGGAAGCGCGAGTAAACATGGCGGCTCGATTGGGCTGGGATCAGCGAAACCAGAGTATCGGGATGCGCCACTGTCATTGAGTGAAAAACTCGTTAAATATAGCCTTTGCTTATTACGGATCAATGACTTGTGTTCATGTCGGAGCCAGTCACCTGAGCAGGCATGCGACAATCCGGGTTTCCGTCCGAGCCTTCCGCCATGACTGCCGCAACTGCCCTGATCGCCCTTGAAGCCCTTGCCGATGGGGCGTTTGCCGAGGTCGAAGCGGTGGTGGAGGGCGATGCCGAATCGCTGGTGCTGTACCGCGATGGCGCGCAGGTGCGCGCGTTCCTGAACATCTGCCCGCACGCCGGCCGCCGCCTGGACTGGGCGCCGGGGCAGTTCCTGAAAAGCCGCGAAGGCCACCTGGTATGCGCCGCCCACGGCGCCTCGTTCGCCCTGGACAGCGGCGACTGCATCGCCGGCCCCTGCAAGGGCGACCGCCTGCGCGCCGTGCCGGTGGATATCCGCGACGGACAGGTTTACCTGGCCTGAGGCCAGGAGCAGTCGAGCACGGCTCGACTCTACAAAAGCATCCACGCATGGCGTGGATCTACTGCGGGCTGCGGGCGGGCAACGGCATCCACGCATGGCCTGCTCTACAAGTAGATCCACGCCATGCGTGGATTCGCGCCCCTTCAGAACATCAGGTTGATCATCACCACCACCACCAGCGTGTAGATCAGCGACAACGGTCCGCCGACCCGCCACATCTCACGCGGGGTGTAGTTGGCCGGGCCGGTGATCATCGAAATCACCGGGTTGGAGGCCGTCATCAGGTTGTTGGACGCCGACAGCGCCACGATCAGCGCGAACGCCGTCGGGTTGCCGCCCGCTGCAAGCGCCAGGTTCACCGCAATGGGCACCATCACGATGGTCGCGCCCACATGGCTGATCACCAGCGAGAACACCGTGGTCAGCAAGGCCAGCGCCAGCTCCAGCACCCACACCGGAATGCCGGTGGGCAGCTTGTCGATGGTGTGGCCGGCCACCCACGCCGCCGCGCCACTGGAATCCATTGCCCAGCCGAGCGGAATCAGCCCGGCCATCATGAACACCGTCTTCCAGTTGATCGAGGCATAGGCCTCGTCCATGCGCAGCACGCCGGTCAGCAGCATGCCGGCCACGCCGGTCATCAGGGTCAGCGCCACCGGCAGCTTGCTGGTCAGCGCGATCAGGATGGTCAGGGCGAAGATCGCCATGGCGATCTTGAACTTGTGCGGGCGCTGTTCGCCGGTGGGGTAGTCGGTCACCACCACGAAGTCGCGGCTCTTGGCCGCCTGCGCCAGGTCGGTCCAGATGCTGTGGAAGACCAGCATGTCGCCGGCGCGCAGCGGCACGTCGCGCACGTCTTCGCGGATCACCTGCTTGTCGCGGTTGATCGCCAGCAGGCTCATGCCGCGCTCCTTGCGCAGGCGCAGGTCGCCGGCAGTCTTGCCGATCACCCCGGACGTGGGCGGCACCACCGCTTCGGAAATGCCGGCGCGGCTGGGGTTGAACAGGTCGCCCAGGTGCTTCAGGCGCGAGGACATGCGCAGGAACTGGTTCTGCGCGAAATCGTTCACCTGGTCGCGCGGGCCCATCGCGCCCAGCACGCTGCCCACCCAGATGCGCATCTCCGCCGGCGGCGCCAGGCGGGTGTCGTTGCCGGTCTTCAGCGCCAGCAGCAGTGGCGCATCGTGCAGGTTCTCGGCCTCGCCCAGGGTCATGCCCACCAGCGGGCTTTCGGCGGTGACCACCAGTTCGAACACATCGCCTTCAATGCCGTAGGTCTTGGCGAAGTAGCTCTCGGTGCGCGCCGGGGTCACTCCGTCGTTGACCAGCCGTTCCTCTTCGATCAGCTTGCGGTCGCCGTAGTAGCGGAAATACAGCAGCGAAGCGATCAGCAGGGCCACGCCGATCGGCAGCGGCGCGAACATGCGCAGCGGCTCGATGGTGGCCAGGCCGGAAGGCAGGTTGTTGTTGGCCGAGGCCAGCAGATCGTTCAGCAGGATCAGCGGCGAATTGCCGACCATGGTCAGTGCGCCGCCCATCACGATCGCCGCCGAAATCGGCAGCAGCAGGCGCTGCATCGTCAGCCCTGTACGCGCCGCCAGCCGCGAGGCGACCGGCAGGTACAGCGCCATCACCGATGGGTTCTGCATGAAGGACGAGTTCAGGCCGGCGATGGCCGTGGTCATCATCAGCAGGCGCTGTTCGATGCCATGGCCGCGCCGCAGCAGCCACGCCGCCAGCCGGTTCAGCGCCCCGGTGCGGTCCAGGCCCGCACCGAGGATGGTGGTGGCGATGATGCTCATCACCGCGTTACCGGAGAAGCCACCGAAGATTTCCTCCGGCGCGATCAGGCCGGTGACGCCCAGCACCACCAGCACCACCAGCGCGACCACGTCGGCGCGGATGCGCTCGAACAGGAACATCGCCATCGTGAAGCCGACCAGCCCGAGAACGAGCTTCATGTCGTTGGTCAGCGTCAGCGCGGTATCCATGTGGGGCGCAGCGTCCTCAGGCGATCATCAGGTGCGGTCGTACAACAGGTCCCAGACGCCATGGCCGAGCTTCTGGCCACGGGTCTCGAAGTGCGTCTGCGGGCGCCAGTCCGGGCGCGGCACGCTGCCACGCGGGCCGGCGCGGTTGACCAGGCCGGCGGTGGCGTCGAGCACGTCCCACATCTGCTCGGCATAGTCTTCCCAGTCGGTGGCGCAGTGCAGGCGGCCACCCGGGCGCAGCTTGCGCACGATCAGCTCGGCAAACGCGGGCTGCAGCAGGCGGCGCTTGTTGTGGCGCTTCTTGTGCCACGGGTCCGGGAAATAGATGCGCACTTCGTCCAGCGCGCCATCGGCGATCTCGTTCTGCAGCACTTCCACGGCGTCGTGGTGGTACAGGCGCACGTGGTCGGCGTTGTCGTCGGCCAGCGCGTTCAGCAGGCGGCCCACGCCGGGGGCGTGCACCTCAATGCCGATGTAGTCGCGCGACGGGTCGTGCTGGGCGGCGAAACGCAGCGCGGCGCCGTTGCCGAAACCGATTTCCAGCACCTTGTGCGCCGGGCGGCCGAAGGTGGCATCCAGATCGCGCGGCTGGCCGTTGTAGTCGATGCCAAAGCGCGGCCAGCGTTCGTCGAACGCGCGCTGCTGGGCGGGAGTGAAGCGGCCCTGGCGCAGCACGAAGCTGCGCACCTCACGGCGGCCTTCGTTCACGGTGAAGGGCTTGGGCGGGGCCTTGGAGCCGGCGCTGTCGAAAGGATTGGTCATCAGCCGATCAGCCCATCCACCGGGGAGGAGGCGCTGGCGTAGCGCTTGCGCGGGATGCGCCCGGCCAGAAAGGCCTCGCGGCCGGCTTCGACGGCCTTGCGCATGGCGCTGGCCATCAGCACCGGGTGGCGTGCACCGGCAATGGCGGTGTTCATCAGCACGCCGTCGCAGCCCAGTTCCATCGCGATGGCGGCATCGGAGGCGGTACCCACGCCGGCATCGACGATGATCGGTACCTTGGCGTCTTCGATGATCTGCAGCAGGTTGTACTTGTTCTGGATGCCCAGGCCCGAACCGATGGGCGCAGCCAGCGGCATCACCGCAGCGCAGCCGATCTCTTCCAGGCGCTTGGCCAGGATCGGGTCGTCGGAGGTGTAGACCATCACCTCGAAGCCGTCCTTGACCAGCTGCTCGGCGGCCTTGAGGGTCTGCACCACATCCGGATACAGCGACTTCTGGTCGCCCAGCACTTCCAGCTTGGTCAGGTTGTGGCCGTCCAGCAGCTCACGGGCCAGGCGGCAGGTGCGCACGGCGTCCTCGGCGGTGTAGCAGCCGGCGGTGTTGGGCAGGATGGTGTAGCGGTCCGGCGGCAGCACGTCCAGCAGGTTCGGTTCGCCCGGGTTCTGGCCAATGTTGGTGCGGCGGATGGCCACGGTGACGATCTGCGCGCCAGCGGCCTCGGTGGCCAGGCGGGTTTCTTCCAGATCCTTGAACTTGCCGGTGCCGGTGAGCAACCGCGAGCCGTAGGTCTTGCCGGCGATCACCAGCGAATCGGGGGAGACATGAAGGTTCATGGCGTGATTATCGCTTATCCGCCTGAAGATGGGGTCACGCAGAGGGCCGGGTCGGATCCCTTTGCCCGCGGCAAAGGGCTCTGACCCGCTGCTGGGTGATTCGGGGTCGGAGCCCCTCGCGATGCGATGGGATCCGACCCCTGGACCTCAACCACCGCCCAGCGCGTGCACGATCTCCACCACATCCCCATCGGCCAGCACATGTTCGCCATGGCGGCTGCGGCTGACGATCTCGCCGTTCACTTCCACCGCCACCCGGCGCTGCAGCAGCTGCTCGGCGGCAAGCAGGTCGTGGAGGGTCGCCGCGGCGGGCAGGGTGCGGGGTTCGCCATTGAGCTGGATGTTCATCCGGACATTGTCGCCGATGGCCCGGCGGGATCGGAACAGTTGCAACCTGGCCTGCACGCCACCTCCGGCACACCCCTTCGACGGGGGATCGGGCGACAATTCATGCGGCGGCGCAGCGTGAGCAATCGGCGGCACGGTGAAACCATTCACCGTGCGCCGGCGTACGTGTGTGCCGGATCCCCAACATTTTTCCCCCAGGAGTTTTTACATGCTGCTCAGCAAACGCCCGATCCGCTCCCTCATGGCGGCCGCGATCGCGCTCGCCGCGCTGCCGGCCATGGCAGGCGAATCCCCGTTCACCCGTACCGTGTTCATCGGTGACAGCCTGACCGACAGCGGCTACTTCCGCCCGCTGCTGCCGCCGGACGTGCGCCCGGTAACCGGCCAGTCCACCACCAACCCCGGCTGGGAATGGGCGCAGTGGGTGGCCGACTACTACGGCACCAACGCCAGCCCGAACGGCAACGGTCAGACCGGTGACAACTACGCCGTGGGCGGCGCCCGTGTCGGCACCGACTTCCGCAACCCGCAGCTGGGCAATGTCCTGGTGCCGTCGCTGAAGACGCAGACTGCCAACTATCTCGCAGCCAACGGTGGCAAGGCCGACCCGCGCGCGCTGTACACCGTCTGGGGGGGGGCCAACGACCTGTTCCAGATCACCAACCCGGCCCAGGCGCCGGCCGTGATCGGCGCGGCGGTTACCGACCAGATCGGCATCGTGGCCAGCCTGAAGCAGGCCGGCGCCCAGTATGTGCTGGTGCCGAACCTGCCCGATATCGGCTCCACCCCGGGCTTCATCGACCGCGGCGCCGCTGCGCGTGTTCAGGGCACGGCCCTGTCCAACGCCTATAACAGCGCCCTGTACGGTGGCCTGAAGCAGGCCGGCGTCGATTTCATTCCGCTGGACACCTACACCCTGCTGCGCGAAATCATCGCCAATCCGGGCATGTACGGTTTCAGCAACGTCACCGGCCGCGCCTGCCTCACCGCCTCGTCGCTGACCTGCAGCCCGCTGGCCTACGTGCGCCCGGATGCCGCCAGCACCTACCTGTTCGCCGATGACGTGCACCCGACCTCGGCCGCGCATCAGATGCTGGGCCAGTACGCCATCTCGATCCTGGAAGGCCCGCGCCTGCAGCAGATCCTGACGCATTCGGCGCAGACCATCGGCCGTTCGCGCGCCGACCAGGTCAGCCTGCATCAGGCCGGTCGTCCGGCCGACGGCCTGTCCTGGTGGGGTGGTGTGCGTGGTGACATGCAGCGCTACGACCACGCCGATGTGTACGACGGCCTGGCCCCGGCCGGCCTGTTCGGTGTCGACTGGGCACGTGACGGCATGGTCGTCGGCGGTTTCGCCGGCTTCGGCCGCATGAACGCCGACTTCGGCAACAACCGTGGCGACTTCACCCAGAAGGACACCACTGCCGGCCTGTTCGCCGGCTGGTACGGCGACCGCATGTGGGTCAACGGCCAGGTCAGCTACACCTGGCTGTCCTATGACGTGAACCGCAAGGTCCATCTGGGCCCGGCCACCCGTGAACACGGCGGCTCGCCGGACGGCAGCAACCTGACCGCGGCCCTGAACGCCGGCTACGAGTTCGGTACCGAGGGCGGCTTCCGCCACGGTCCGATCGCCTCGGTGATCTGGCAGAAGGTCAAGATCGACGGCTACACCGAAAGCGCCGATGCCGGCACCCTGGCCACCGCGCTGGGCTACGGCAAGCAGGACGTCGATTCCACCGTCGGCCGCATCGGCTGGCAGGCCCGCTTCGATGGCGGCGCCGTCAAGCCGTACGTGCAGGTGACCTACGACCACGAGTTCGAAGACACCAAGCAGGCCAGCGCCTGGGTGCAGAGCCTGCCGGACGTGGGCATGTACCGCGTGCCGGGCATGGACTTCGACAAGAACTATGCAACCGCCATCCTCGGCGCGCGCATGGAACTGTTCGGCCTGCAGAGCAACATCGGCCTGAGCGCCAATACCCTGCAGAAGCGTTCGCAGGACGCCACGCTGTTCGCCAGCTTCAGCGGCAGCTTCTGATCCAGATCGGGGTCAGGGCCCTTTCCGCCAGGAAAGGGCCCTGACCCCATTGCTCAACACCCGCTGCTGCGCATAGACTTTCACCCTGCAATGCGGGCGTAGCTCAATGGTAGAGCTGTAGCTTCCCAAGCTACTGACGTGGGTTCGATTCCCATCGCCCGCTCCATGTCCTGCACCGCCGCGCCGCATTTCCGCCGCGCCGGCCCCGCCAGACCGCCTCAGTAGGCCGCGAATACGCTGGCCAGTGTGTCTGCATCCAGTACCTGGCCGCGGTCGCGATCATGCGTGTGCAGGTACCAGACGTCGGCCGGTTCCAGCTGCCGCGTCAGGTACCACTGGTTTTCCCGCGCCAGGATGTCCACCCGCCCCTGGCAACCGAAGCAGAAGCGTGCGAGGGGCTTGATCATGGCGGCCTTGCCATTGATTTCCAGCGCCAGCGCGGGCGCGTCGTAGGTTTTCTCCAGATCGGGCGTTGGCCGCTCGGTGATGGTCATGGTCCTGCGGGCAATCTTGGCAACCCCGGCCCGGACCAACGGTTGCAGCCACTGCTCGATGCTGTCGAACAGGCCGTGCAGTGACTGGATCCAGTCCTGGTAGTGCTTTGCCACGGCGTCGGCCTTTGCCTGCTCCGCCTGTGCGGATTCCTGCAGTTTCACTGCAAGTTGTTCCATCTTCGACATCGGTGTTTCCGGTTGGGGTGGTACCTGCATGGTGGATGGGTGCGGTCATCCGGTTCCAGCCAATCGCGACAATTTCGTAGAAGTCCTAAATGCACTGCCCAAGCATGGCAGTCCGCACTTTCAAACTTTTCCCATGGGCGGGCAGGGAGCAGGCGGCTAGCGTGGTGGTTCACCTGGAAGGAGCTGCTTGCCGTGAACTGCAGAGACGATGTCGTGGAACGCATCCATCAGATCTTTCTTTCCGCCGGTGTCGGCTCCAACAAGCAGCTTGAGGCCGTGCGCGCGCTGGGCCGTGCCGGTGGCCCCTGCGCTGCGCAGCTGATCGAGCAGATCTACCAGCAGGCCTTCAGCGGCTCGGCCCTGCAGATGGCCTGCGTGGCGGCGCTGGGCGAGGCCGCCCGCGGCTGTCCGGCCCGCGCTGGCGGCGACGGCTGAGCGTCCTGCATGGCGCGTGAAATCCGCCGCCCGCGGCATCATCCGCCCGCAACGCGGCCGCGCTATGCTGCGCGCCTGCCGTCCACTGCCGCCGCGATGAAGCTCGCCATCCTGTCCCGCAACAGCTCGTTGTACTCCACCCGCCGGTTGGTCGAAGCGGCGCGCGGGCGCGGGCATACCGTCCGCATCCTCGACCCGCTGCGCTGCTACATGCGCATCGCCGCCGATGGCTTCTCGATGCACTACAAGGGCCGGCCGATGACCGGCGTGGATGTGGTCATTCCGCGCATCGGTGCCTCGATCACCCGCTACGGCACCGCCGTGCTGCGCCAGTTCGAACTGATGGGCGCGCGCACGCCCAATCCTTCCGACGCCATCCTGCGCTCGCGCGACAAGCTGCGCGCGCACCAGCTGCTGGCGGCCAAGGGCATCGACATGCCGGTCACGGTGTTCGGCGACAACCCCGATGACACGGTCGACCTGCTGTCCATGCTGGGCCCGCCACCGCATGTGGTGAAGCTCAACGAAGGCACCCAGGGCCGTGGCGTCATCCTGACTGAAAAGGCCAGTGCCTCGCGCGGGATTGTCGAAGCGTTGCGGGGCCTGTACGCCAATTTCCTGATGCAGGAGTTCATCGGCGAGGCCAAGGGCGCGGACCTGCGCTGCTTCGTGGTGGGCGACCAGGTGGTGGCCTCGATGCAGCGGCAGGCCCCCGAAGGCGACTTCCGTTCGAACCTGCATGCCGGTGGCACGGCCCTGGCGGCCAAGGCCAGCCGCGCCGAGCAGCAGGTGGCGGTGCGCTCGGCCAAGGCGCTGGGGCTGTCGGTGTGCGGGGTGGACCTGATCCGGTCAGAGCGCGGCCCGTTGGTGCTGGAGGTCAACTCCACCCCCGGCCTGGAGGGCATCGAAGCGGCCTGCCAGGTGGATGTGGCCGGCCGCATCATTGCCCACGTGGAGAAGATAAAGAAGCCTTGATTTTCAATGGCTTGCGAATTTCCTGAAGATTGCCGGCCGGGTTTAACACCGCTTTAATCGGTGCCGGCGTAGCCTTCAACGCACCGCAGCTCTGCCTCTCAGCAGGATCGGTAATCGGGATACGACTTCAGGCCCAGGCGGGTGCACCGCCTGGGTCTTTTTTATGCCCGCGCGCGGTCCCGCCATCCCTGCCGGAAGTCCCTTGTGGTGGAGCAGGCGGACTCGTAGAGTTGGGCCTTCGTTCCGGGATGGATCGGGAGATTGGCGATGTACCGCATCACGATGATCGCGCTGTTGCTGGGCCTGTCTGCTGTCGCCCAGGCCAAGTCGGAAAAAGCCGTGGTCCAGATGGATCGGCAGGCCCCGGTGGCCGAGCAGGTCCGCCAGGTCGAACAGGCCTTGGACGACGGTGATTACAACGAAATCTCCGCCGATGACCGCACCGCCGTGCGGCAGGCGCTGGCGCGCATCACCCAGCGGATGGGCGACCGCCAGACCGTGCAGGAACTGCCCGGCACCCTGCAGAACGAAGTCTTCAACGACCAGGAACGGATCAACACCATCCTGACCCGCGCCCATGACGACAGCCGTCAGGTCTGCCAGCACACGCGCACGACCGGCAGCAACATGCCCAAGAGCCGCTGCCTGACCGTGGCCGAGCGCCGTCGCATCGAGGAGAAGGGCAAGGCCCTGCTCAACGATCAGCGCAGCTACCAGACCCTCAGCCCGCCGCCGGCAGGGCGCTGAGCGGCCCCCGGTGGGCACTTGCTGACCGGAATCAACAGCCCATACAGTCGGCATTCACTCAAACAGGGATTTGTTCGTCATGAAGCATCCATTGATGGTTGCGCTGCTGGTGCCTGCGCTGGGCCTGTGTTTTGCCGTACACGCCAAGAATGCGGTGCTCGAACCGGGCAAGCCGCTGGTGCCGCAGATTGAAGCGATTGAAAAGCAGCTGGGCGACGGTGAAACCTATTCGGAGCTGGGCGCCCAGGAGCGTACGCGCGTGCGCGAAGTCCTGGCCCGCCTGCGCGGTGTGGGCGAGAAGTACGCCGACGGTGTGTCGATGCCTGAATCGGTCCGAACCCAGATGTTCAACGACCAGGAGATCGTGAACACGGTTTTGACACAGGCGCGTGAAGATAGTCGTCTAATATGCCGACGTGAAAAGACCACCGGTACCAACCGGGCCACCACGCAGTGCGCTACTGTTGCAGAGCGTGCGCGGCAGCGCGAAGCAGCAGATCGGGACATGATCCGGGCCCAGCGCGGCGGTCGTACCCTAAACAACTAGAGGTGACAGTGAGAATCCTGGTAATCGAAGACAACAGCGACATCGCCGCCAATCTTGGCGACTACCTGGAGGACCGGGGCCACACCGTGGACTTCGCCGCTGACGGGGTCACCGGGTTGCATCTGGCCGTGGTGCACGAGTTCGACGCGATTGTCCTGGATCTCAACCTGCCCGGCATGGACGGCATCGAGGTCTGCCGCAAGCTTCGCAATGAAGCGCGCAAGCAGACCCCGGTGCTGATGCTGACCGCCCGCGATTCGCTGGACAACAAGCTGGCCGGTTTCGACTCGGGCGCCGACGACTACCTGATCAAGCCGTTCGCGCTGCAGGAAGTGGAAGTGCGCTTGAACGCGCTGTCGCGCCGCGGCAAGGGCGTGCAGACCCGTGTGCTGGAAACCGGCGATCTGGAATACAACCTGGACACGCTGGAAGTGCGCCGCCAGGGCAAGCTGCTGCAGCTGAACCCGACGGCGCTGAAGATCCTGCAGGCGCTGATGGAAGCCGCGCCGGCGGTGGTAACCCGCCAGGAGCTGGAAACCCGCGTGTGGGGTGAGGAGCTGCCGGATTCCGATTCGCTGCGCGTGCATATCCACGGCCTGCGCGCGGTGGTCGACAAGCCCTTCGAAGTGCCGCTGATCCAGACCCGCCATGGCATCGGATACCGCATCGCCACGCCGGAAGCCTGATTCGGTGGCAACCAAGGGGGAGCGCCGGCGTACGCCCTACAGGCGGCGCCTGCGCAGCCGCATCATCGTCTCGTTCGTGTTGTTGGGCTTCTGCCTGACGACACTGTTCGCCTTTGCCACCAACTGGGCGCGCATGCGCGTGGAAAACCAGCTGGTGGAAGACGTGATGAACCGCAACATCAACGAGTATGTGCGGCGCTACTACGAAAGCCCCGACCGCAATCCCGACCTGCCGGTGCAGCAGATGCGTGCCCGGCTGATCAAGCCGGACAAGTTCGAGGCGCTGCGGCAGGAAGAACCGGACTGGTTCGAGTTCAAGGACGGCCTGTACAACATGGGCGGCGTCGACGAACGCGGCCAGCGCTATTCCTACAAGCTGGCGGTGCGCAAGACACCCGATGCCTGGGCCTTCCTTGCCTACGACATGACCGACAGCGCCCGTGGTGGGCAGCAGCTCAACCGCGCGCTGATCCTGTCGGTGCTGGTGTTCAGCCTGTTGTCGCTGGTGCTGGGCTGGTGGTCGGCGTCGAAGGTGATGAAGCCGGTGTCGGACCTGGCGGCGCGGCTGCGCGCCTATCGCGGCGGCACCAGCGACCCTGAGCCGCTGGCACCGCGCTTCCCCGATGACGAGGTGGGGCAGCTGGCGCAGGCGCTGGACGATTATTCCTCGCGCCTGACCGAGGTGGTGCAGCGCGACCGCGAGTTCAATGCGGACGTCAGCCATGAGCTGCGTACGCCGCTGGCGGTCATCCGCGGCGCAACCGAACTGCTGCTGACCCGCCCCGGCCTGGACGAGAAGGTGCTGCAGCGCCTGCAGCGCATCCAGCGCGCCGAACAGCAGTGCAGCGACCTGATTGGCGCCCTGTTGCTGCTGTCGCGCAACGAGCGCGGGCAGGGCACCAGCAACGTGGCCCGCGTGGCCGAGCAGCTGCTCGATGCCCATCGGGCACAGCTGGGCGGCAAGCCCCTGGAGCTGGTGCTGGAGGGCGAGCGCGATCTGGTGATCGATGCTCCCGAGGCCGCGCTTTCGGTGGCGCTGGGCAACCTGATCGGCAACGCGGTGAAGTATTCGCAGGACGGCGACGTGCGCGTGCATGTCGCCGCCAATGCCGTGTCGGTGACCGACAGCGGCCCCGGCCTGAGCGAAGAAGATGCGGCCAAGCTGTTCCAGCGCGGGTATCGCGGTACCCATGCCGGGCACTCGCAGGGCGGCGGCATTGGCCTGTCGATCGTCAGCCGCCTGTGCGATCTGTACGGCTGGCAGGTGAGCGTGCGCCCGGGTGGGCAGCGCGGTGTGATTGCGACACTGACGTTTTCGCCGAAGCCCCTGTAAGCGGAGCTCTACAGTAGATCCACGCCATGCGTGGATACGCTTTGATGGTGCTGGCCGCTGGCCGCTGGCCGCTGGCCGGCAACCAGGCCTCAACCCCCGGCCAACCCCAGATACCGCGCATGCAGCTGCTCCACCTGAACCTGCAGGTCCTCCGGCTGCCCATCATTGACCACCACGTCATCGGCCAGCGCCAACCGCTGCGCCCGGCTGGCCTGGGCGGCGATCATCCGGTCCGCCAGCGCGGCATCAATGCCATCGCGCTGCATCAGCCGGGCGTGCTGCACGGCTTCCGGCGCATCCACC
Source organism: Stenotrophomonas maltophilia (assembly GCF_047782825.1). Taxonomy (GTDB): domain Bacteria; phylum Pseudomonadota; class Gammaproteobacteria; order Xanthomonadales; family Xanthomonadaceae; genus Stenotrophomonas. The sequence continues at coordinate 4,291,124 of NZ_CP180589.1, forward strand.
ACCAGTACGCGGTCCAGCCAGGGGTAGGCCGTTCGCCCGCCCACTTCGGTCAGCAGCGGGATGGCCGCCAGTGCGTAGGGGCTGGCCGCCTGCTCGCACTGCTGTTGCATCAGCAGGCGGATGGCCGGGTGGGTGATCGCTTCCAGCGCGACCCGTTCGGCCGGGTCGGCGAATACGTGGGCGCGCAGGCGTGCCCGGTCCAGGCTGCCGTCGTCCAGCAGCATGTCCGCGCCGAAGCGCTCGGCAATGCGGGCCAGGGCCGGGCTGCCGGCCGCCACCGCGGCGCGGGCGGCCAGATCGGCGTCGGCCACCGTGATGCCCAGCGCCTCGAAGCGCCGGGTGACCTCGCTTTTGCCAGCGGCGATGCCGCCGGTCAGGCCCACCACGTAGCGGCTCATGGCGATGCCGTCAGCGCAGCCCGCTCATGACCATGTACTGGTTCAGCAGCGGCTCGCCCCACATGAAGAACAGCCAGCCGGCCAGCGCCAGGTAGGGGCCGAACGGAATCGGCGTGGCCTTGTCGCGGCCACGGCTGTACAGCCAGATCGAGCCGATGATCGCGCCCAGCACCGAGGACATCAGGATGATCGGCAGGATGCCCTTCATCCCGCACCACGCGCCCAGGGCAGCCAGCAGCTTGAAATCGCCGTGGCCCATGCCTTCCTTGCCGGTCAGCTGCTTGAACAGCCACCACACCGACCACAGCGACAGATAGCCGAGCAGGGCGCCCAGCAGGGCCGGCTTGGCGGGCATGTACAGGTTGTCGATGCTGCCTATCAGGCCCAGCCACATCAGTGGCAGGGTCAACTGGTCGGGCAGCAGCTGGGTGCGCAGGTCGATGCCGGACAGGGCGATCAGGAAGCAGGTCAGCACGATCGCGCCGAAGCCCTGCCAGCCGAAACCGAACTGCCAGACGCAGGCCAGCACCATCACCGAGGTCAGCGCCTCCACCAGCGGGTACTGGATGGAGATGGGGGCCTTGCAGTGGCGGCACTTGCCGCCCTGGATGATCCAGCTGAACAGCGGGATGTTCTCGTACCAGGACAGCTTGTGCTTGCAGTGCGGGCAGTGCGACGGCTCGACCACGATCCCCGGTGGGGGTGGTTCGTAGAAGTCCGGTTCTTCCAGGACTTCGCGCGCATCGCGCTTCCACTGCCATTCCAGCCGCTTGGGCATGCGGAGGATGACCACGTTCAGGAAACTGCCCAGCAGCAGTCCCAGGGCGGCTGCGGCGGGGTAGCCGAGGCCGGGGTGCTGGTCGAGAAATGCCATTGTTTATTCTTATCCGACGACGGAGGCGAGCTTGAAGATCGGCAGGTACATGCCGACGACCATGCCGCCCACTACCACGCCGATGAACACCATGATCATCGGTTCGAGCAGGCTGCTCAAGGCGTCAACGGCATTGTTGACCTCCTGCTCATAATACTCGGCCACCTTGAACAGCATGGCATCCAGTGCGCCGGCCTCTTCGCCGATGCCGGTCATCTGGATGACCATGTGCGGGAACATGTTGGTCTGCTTCATCGCCATGTTGACCGGGTAGCCGACCGAGACGTCGTCACGCATGCGCAGCACGGCTTCTTCGTAGACCTTGTTGCCGGTGGCGCCGGCAACGATGCCCAGGGCCTCCACCAGCGGCACGCCAGCCTTGAAGGTCACCGCCGTGGTGCGCGAGAACCGCGCGATGGCGCTGTTATGCATGATCTGGCCGATCACCGGCACCTTCAGGATGAACCGGTCCATCCCATGTTGCATCTTCGGCGAGCGTTTGTACGCCATGACGAAGCCGACGATGCTGCCGATGACGATGATGGCGATCAGCCACCACCACGCGACCATGAAGCGTGATGCGGCCACGATCATCTGGGTGAAGGCGGGCAGGTCGGCGCCGAAGCTCTTGAACACGTCCTCGAACTGGGGCACCACGAAGATCAGCAGGATGGCGCTGACCAACAGTGCCACAGCGATCACCATGGCCGGGTAGAACAGCGCCTTCTTGATCTTGCCCTTCAGGGCTTCAATGTTCTCTTTGTAGTTGGCTACGGTGTCCAGCACCGTTTCCAATACGCCGGCACCCTCGCCGGCGCGCACCAGGTTCCGGTACAACTCATCGAACTGCACCGGGTGCTTGCTGATCGCCTCATACAGCGACGAGCCGCCCTCGATGTCGGTGCGGATGCTGTCGACCATCTTTTTCATGCGCACGTTCTTGTGCCCACTGCCAATGATTTCCAGCGCCGACACGATCGGCACGCCGGATTTCATCATCGTCGCCATCTGACGGCTGAAGAAGGCAATGTCCTTGGTGCTGATGGGCTTGCCGGAGCCGCCGAAAAGGGGCTTGGGCTTGGCCTTCACCTGCCCGGGATTGATCCCCTGGCGGCGCAGCTCGGCGCGCAGCAGATTGGCGTTCTTCGCCAGCTGCTCGCCTTTCATCTTCACACCCCGCTTGTCGGTCCCCTCCCAGACAAACGGTTGCAGTTCCATCGTGGCGCGGGCCACGGGCTCTTTCTTGATCGCACTGCGACTGACAGACATGTTGGCTCCCCGGCCCGCCATCCCCAGGCGGACATACAAGAACGGATGGTAGCGGGTTCATCGCCGTCTGGGCAGCGGGGATGGGGGCGGAAGTGCGAAATCGTGGCGGGGGCCGACAAAAGGTGACGCATTGCGTCACATTGCCGCCTCCGTCGCAGATTTCCCTCCGGGGGGTTCCCATCCCGAAAATTGCTGCCATTATTGGCTCCGGGGAAATTCAGGGGGAGGCGTGCCGGGGTTGGCACGCAACCTGCGTTGATCCACCCGCAGGGTGCAGGACCCGCTCAGCCGGCCGATGGCCGGACCGATTCTGTGCGCTGACTCAACCACCACTTATCTTGGGGATGTAACCATGAAGAACCAGAAGGGCTTCACCCTGATCGAACTGATGATCGTCGTTGCGATCATCGCGATCCTGGCCGCCATCGCGCTGCCGCAGTACAAGAACTACACCGCCCGCGCCAAGATCACCCAGGCAGTGGCCTCGGTCGCCGGCGAGAAGATCAAGGTCGCTGAGAACTATGCTTCGGAAGTGGCTGATCTTTGCCAGGGCGCAGCTGCCTGCACCGGTGGCACTGGCCTCGGCACCGTGGTGCTGGCCGGCAAGTCGAAGGACAACACCGCAACTGTTGATATCAAGCCGACCGCTCCGGCTAACTCGACCGATCCGATCCAGTGGACCTGCACCGTGACGGCTTCCAGCGTTGCTGGTTACAAGTCCGATGCTTGCGAGACCCTGACTCCGTAACCGAGTCTGCGCGAGCATCATCAGCGCACGGATGCCCGCGAGAAATCGCGGGCATCTGCATTTGTAATGCCCGCTTCGGGCGTCTATAACCTGATCATCCCTTCCAAAGTCCGCCGCCATGAACGCAGTCACCACCGCCAATCTCGTCGGCATCACCGGCCTGGCCCGTCGCCTGGTGCAGGACGGCGCCCTGGATGAAGCGGGCGCCCGTGATGCCATGGCCAAGGCGGCGGCGGCCAGGCAACCGCTGCCCACCTGGTTCGCACAGAACAAAGTCGTGGGGGCCGCTCAGCTGGCGGCCGCCAACGCGGTCGAGTTCGGCATGCCGCTGTTCGATGTATCCACCTTCGATGCCAGCCAGAACGCGATGAGCCTGGTCAGCGAGGAACTGCTGCGCAAGCACAACGTGCTGCCGCTGTTCAAGCGCGGTGGGAAGCTGTTCGTCGGCACCAGCAATCCGACCCACTCGCTGGACGAGATCAAGTTCCATACCAACCTGGTGGTGGAGCCGATCCTGGTCGACGAGGACCAGATCCGCCGCACGCTGGAACAGTGGCACACCAGTCACGACAGCCTGGGCGATTCGCTGGGCGGTGACGACGATGCGCTGGCCAACCTGGATATTTCCGGTGGCGACGAGGACATGGCCGGCGGTGACAGCGGCATCGACGCCAAGGGCGACGACACCCCGGTGGTGAAGTTCGTCAACAAGGTGCTGATCGATGCGATCCGCAAGGGCGCCTCGGACATCCACTTCGAGCCCTACGAAGACGATTACCGCGTGCGCCTGCGCATCGATGGCCTGCTGAAGATGGTCGCGCGCGCGCCGGTGAAGTTGAACCAGCGCATCGCCGCGCGTCTGAAGGTGATGGCGCAGCTGGATATCGCCGAAAAGCGCGTGCCGCAGGACGGGCGCATCAAGCTGAACCTGTCCAAGACCAAGCAGATCGACTTCCGCGTCAGTACCCTGCCCACGCTGTTCGGCGAAAAGGTGGTGCTGCGTATCCTGGACGGCAGCGCGGCCAAGCTGGGCATCGACAAGCTGGGCTATGAACCGGACCAGCAGAAGCTGTTCCTGGAAGCCATCCACAAGCCTTACGGCATGGTGCTGGTGACCGGCCCGACCGGTTCGGGCAAGACGGTGTCGCTGTATACCGCGCTGGGCATCCTCAACGACGAGACCCGCAACATCTCCACCGCCGAAGACCCGGTGGAAATCCGCCTGCCCGGCGTCAACCAGGTGCAGCAGAACAACAAGCGCGGCATGACCTTCGCCGCCGCCCTGCGCTCGTTCCTGCGACAGGATCCGGACATCATCATGGTCGGTGAAATCCGCGACCTGGAGACGGCGGAAATCGCGATCAAGGCCGCGCAGACCGGCCACATGGTGCTTTCAACCCTGCACACCAACGATGCGCCGCAGACCATCGCGCGCCTGATGAACATGGGCATCGCACCGTACAACATCACCAGCTCGGTCACCCTGGTGATCGCCCAGCGCCTGGCGCGCCGTCTGTGCAGCCACTGCAAGCGGCCGACGACGCTTCCGGATCACGCACTGCTGGCCGAGGGCTTCACCCAGGCGCAGCTGGATGCGGGCATCCAGCTGCATGAGGCGGTCGGCTGCGACGAATGCACCGAGGGCTACAAGGGCCGTACCGGCCTGTACCAGGTGATGCCGATGACCGATGAGATTTCCACCATCGTGCTGGCCGGCGGCAACGCGCTGCAGATTGCCGAGGCTGCGCAGGCGATCGGAGTGAACGATCTGCGCCAGTCGGCATTGAAGAAGGTCGCAGCGGGCGTCACCAGCCTGGCCGAGATCAACCGCGTCACTAAGGATTGATGCCACGCGGGCTGCGGTCCGCGCACGGTAGATCCACGCCATGCGTGGGTGGTTTCCACGGTAGATCCACGCCATGCGTGGATGATCCGCCACGAATCCCGCCGTAGATCCACGCCATGCGTGGATGGCGTGATCCGAATGGGGTCAGAGCCTTTTCCTGCGGAAAAGGATCCGACCCCAGGCCCCAGGCCCCAGGCCCCAGGCCCGGCGGCCCTTACTCCATCCCCAGCTTCTTCAGCTTGTAGCGCAGCGCGCGGAAGGTGATGCCCAGCTGCGCGGCGGTACGGGTCTTGTTCCAGCGGTTTTCTTCCAGCGCGCGCTGGATCGCGCTGCGCTCGAGCTGCTCGATGTAGGAGGGCAGGGCGGCACTGCCAGGGTGCAGGTCGACCACCGCTTCGGGCGGCGCAGCGCTGCCGTGCGCACGCGGGCCGTGCTGCGGCAGGCGCAGGTCGTCGGCACCAATGCGGTCTTCCTCGGCCAGGGCCAGCGCCCGTTCCAGGATGTTCTCCAGTTCGCGCACATTGCCCGGGAAGCCGTACTGGGCCAGTGCATCCAGCGCCGAAGGCGCCAGCAGCGGCGTGGTGCGGCCATGGCTGCGGGCCAGTCGGGCCAGGATCGATCCGGCCAGGTCCGGCAGGTCCTGGCGGCGCTCGCGCAGCGGCGGCACCTTCAGCTCGATCACGTTGATGCGGTAGTACAGGTCATGGCGGAAGCGCCCGTCCTCGACCAGCTCGGCCAGGTCCTTGTGGGTGGCCGACAGGATGCGCACGTCCACCGGCTCTTCGTTGGCCGCGCCCAGGGCGCGCACCGACTTTTCCTGGATGGCGCGCAGCAGCTTCACCTGCATCTGCAGCGGCAGCTCGGCCACTTCGTCCAGGAACAAGGTGCCGCCGTGCGCGGCCTGGAACAGGCCCGGCTTGTCCGCATGGGCGCCGGTGAAGCTGCCCTTGCGGTGGCCGAAGAACTCGCTTTCCATCAGTTCGGTCGGGATCGCGCCGCAGTTGACCGGAATGAACGGGCCGGCAGCGCGTGCGCCCTGCGCGTGGATGGTGCGCGCCACCAGTTCCTTGCCCACGCCCGATTCGCCCAGGATGTAGACCGGGGCCTGGCTGCGGGCGACCTTGCCGATGGTGGCGCGCAGCACGTCCATGGCCGGCGAACTGCCGAGCAGGCGGGCCGCCTCTTCAGTGGCCGGGCCGGGGGCAGGGCGCTCGCTGTTGTTCAGTTCCAGCGCGTGCTTGACCAGCCCGCGCAGCACGCCGATATCCACCGGCTTGCTGACGAAATCGAAGGCGCCGGCCTTCAGGGCTTCCACGGCCAGATCCATGCTGCCGAACGCGGTGATCATCGCCACCGGCGTGCGCGGGTAGTGCTGGGCGATCTCGCTGACCAGTTCGATGCCGTTGCCGTCGGGCAGGCGCATGTCGGTGATGCACAGGTCATAGGGATTGCTGGCCAGCAGTTCGCGGGCTTCGGCCAGATTGGCGGCAGTGCTGATGCGCAGGCCCATGCGGCCCAGGGTCAGCACCAGCAGTTCGCGGATGTCGCGCTCATCGTCGACGACGAGGGCGCTGCGGGTTTCGTTCATGGGCAGGAAAGATAAACGAGGGGGCTGGATGCGACAAATGTTTGACGGGGCGGATCAGTTCGGAAGCAGGGTATGCGGGCCGGGCAGGACCAGCCGGAAGCAGGAGCCGCCGGCCGGCACAGGGATGTAATCCAGCCGCGCCTGGTTGGCCCGGCACAGCTCGCGGGCGATATACAGGCCCAGGCCGGTGCCGTGCTCGGAGGTGGTGAAGAAGGGTCGGAACAGCTGCGCGGCCACCGCCTCGGGAATGCCCGGGCCGCGGTCCATCACATCGATCACCGCGCTGCGCTCGTGCTGGGCCACGCGCAGGCGCACGCGTGCCGGCTGCTGGCCGATGCGGCCGTACTTCAGCGCGTTGTGCACCAGCACGGTCAGCACCTGGTAGAGATGGCGGGTATCGACCTGGGCCGGCACCGAGGTCTCGTTGATGATCGGCTCGATGCTGTCCGTTTCCAGGGTCTGACCCTGCTTGTACTCCAGCACGAAGCGGCGCACGAAGGCGGCCAGATCCACGTTTTCCGGGTTGGCCCGTTCGCGGCGGGCCAGGCCCAGTACGCTTTCGACAATGCCGTTGGTGCGCTGGCACTGCTGGTGGATGATCTGCAGCAGGCGGCGGTCGCTCTCGTTGAAGCCGGTGCCTTCCTCCAGCAGCTGCACGGCATAGTTGATCGCCGCCAGCGGATTGCGGATCTCGTGGGCCAGGCTGGCCGAGAAGCGCCCCATCGCCGACAGGGTGAGCGATTCGGCGCGGCGCGAGACCACGCTGGAATCGTCCAGGAACACCAGGGCCAGGTCGCTGCCGGCCAGCAGGCGGGCAAAGCGCGGCTGGACCTCGGGCTGGTCGGGGTTGAGCTGCAGGGGCATCTCGTCCTGGCTCCAGCCGTTGCGCCAGCGGTTCAGGCGCCGGGCCAGTTCCGGGGCGATGCTGGTCAGGTCCAGCTGGCCGCTCTCGCCGATGCCATCGCTGTCGCCCAGCAGCAGCGAGGCGGCCTCGTTGGCCAGGGTGATGCGGTTTTCACCATCGACCACCATCACCCCGGTGCGCATGCGGCGGATGATCAGTTCGTTGATCTGGAACAGGTTGGCCACTTCGTCGCCGCGCTGGTTGGCCAGTTGCTGGTTGCGCCGGGCGCGGTTGCCTACCTGGTAGCTGATGAAGGCCAGGGCCAGGTAACTGGTGGCGAACATGGCCAGTTCGGCCAGCGTGCGGGTGGGGTCGCCGCCTTCCAGCACCTTCCACAGGTATTCGGCCGCGGTGGCGACGCTGGCGGCCAGGGCCAGCACCAGGCCCCAGCTGAGCGGCAGCAGGGTGGCCGCGGCGGCGATATTGAACAGCAGCGACATCGAGATGCCGGCGCTGGCGCCGGGCAGGGCATGGGCCAGCAGGCTGGCGGCGATGATGTCCAGCAGCACGCCGGTCACCACGATCGGCAGCAGCCAGCGCTCGCTGCGGCCGACCGCCAGCAGCAGCAATGACAGCAGCAGGTACGCGGCACCCACCGCATAGGCCAGGCGCGGGTGGTGCGCATCGCCGACCATGGCCGACAGGGGGCTGTACAGCAGGGCGGCGATGACCGAGGCGATCAGCACCCGGTACAACGCGAAGAAATAGAGCTCGCGCCGCGGAATCGATTCGATACGGTCGATCAATGAAGCACTGGGTGACACGCCGGAACTCCCCTTCTGGCTGCCTGGAACTGGGTCTGACGGCGTTGGCCTGGAATGTGCCCGACTGTCCCCCGATCGTCGGATACGCTTCGTCATCGTAGAGTCGAGCCATGCTCGACTGTGGTTTCCGTAGAGACTGTGGTTTCCGTAGAGTCGAGCTTGCTCGACTGCTCCAGGCACCGGTCGAGCATGGCTCGACTCTACCTCGACGCGACGCCACCCAGTATAGGCCGGTGGAAGCGGTTTCCTGCGCAATCGGCCTTGGCCAGGCCTTGGGCGGCACCCGTGGGGGCGGCGCAACTGCCTGAATGGCGGCGGAAATCTGGCCGGATCAGGCCGTTTGTCCCGACGTCTTTGCGCCCCGGCGCTGGCTCGGCCACAATAGTGGGCCCGCCGCGGTCCATGCCGGCGCCCCGCCGGGGCCCCTGAGGAATTGCGTGCGGTCGTTCCTATTCCCACGGTGACGCATGAATTTCCACGAATACCAGTCAAAACAGCTGCTTGCCGAGTACGGCATCCCGGTCCCGGCCGGCAAGGTCGCGGCGACCCCGGACGAAGCAGTCGATGCTGCCAACTCCCTGGGCCAGGGCCCCTGGATGGTCAAGGCGCAGATCCACGCTGGCGGCCGCGGCAAGGCTGGCGGCGTCAAGTTCTGCAAGACCACCGACGACGTGAAGGCCGCTGCGGCCAAGATGCTCGGCACCAAGATGGCCACCTACCAGACCGCTGGCGTTGAACTGCCGGTCAACCTGGTGCTGGTGACCACCGCTGGCGAGATCGTCAAGGAACTGTACCTGTCGGTGCTGGTTGACCGTGGCACCAAGACCATCACCTACATCGCTTCTTCGGAAGGCGGCGTGGAGATCGAGCAGGTCGCCGCTGAAACCCCGGAGCTGATCCACTCGCTGAACGTCGACTTCGTCGAAGGCGTGCAGGGCTACCACGGCCGTGATTTCGGCTTCAAGCTGGGCCTGACCGCCAAGCAGGCCGGCCAGTTCGCCAGCATCATGGTGAACCTGTACCGCCTGTTCAACGAAAAGGACCTGGCCCTGGTTGAAATCAACCCGCTGGCCATCCTGGACGACGGCAACCTGTACGCGCTGGACGGCAAGTTCGACAGCGACGACAACGCCGCCTTCCGCCAGAAGGCCCTGGTCGCCATGCGCGACAAGACCCAGGAAGATCCGACCGAAGTGATCGCTTCGGAACTGGACATCAACTACGTCACCATGGACGGCAACATCGGCTGCATGGTGAACGGCGCCGGCCTGGCCATGGCCACCATGGACGTCATCAAGCTCAACGGCGGCGAGCCGGCGAACTTCCTGGACGTGGGCGGCGGTGCCAACAAGCAGCGCGTCATCGAAGCCTTCAAGCTGATCCTGTCCTCGGACAAGGTCGAAGGCATCTTCGTCAACATCTTCGGCGGCATCGTCCGCTGCGACATGATTGCCGAAGGCATCATCGCCGCCGTGAAGGAAGTGGGCGTCAAGGTTCCGGTCGTGGTGCGCCTGGAAGGCACCAACGTGGAAGAAGGCAAGCAGCTGCTGCGTGACAGCGGCATGGCCATCATCCCGGCTGACAACATCAACGATGGCGCCAAGAAGATCGTTGAAGCTGTCAAGAACGCCGCCTGATACCGACACCAAGGAATTACCATGTCTGTTTTGATCAACAAGAACACCAAGGTGATCGTGCAGGGCTTCACCGGCCAGCAGGGCACCTTCCACGCCACTCAGATGATCGAGTACGGCACCCAGGTTGTGGGCGGCGTGACCCCGGGCAAGGGTGGCACCACCCATATCGACCTGCCGGTCTTCAACACCGTTGCCGACGCCGTGCAGAGCACCGGCGCCAACGCTTCGGTCATCTACGTGCCGCCGCCGTACGCGGCTGACGCGATCCTGGAAGCCGCTGCTGCCGGCATCAAGGTCATCGTCTGCATCACCGAAGGCATCCCGGTGCTGGACATGCTGCGCGTCAAGAACGTGCTGACCCGTTCGCATCCGGACACCGTGCTGATCGGGCCGAACTGCCCGGGCGTCATCACCCCGGGTGAGTGCAAGATCGGCATCATGCCGGGCCACATCCACCAGCCGGGCAAGATCGGCATCGTGTCGCGTTCGGGCACTCTGACCTATGAAGCAGTCAAGCAGACCACCGAAGTCGGCCTGGGCCAGTCCACCTGCATCGGCATCGGCGGTGACCCGATCAACGGCCTGAACTTCGTCGACTGCCTGAAGCTGTTCAACGAAGACCCGCAGACCGAAGGCATCATCATGGTCGGCGAAATCGGCGGCGACGCCGAGGAAGCTGGCGCCGAGTACATCAAGAACCACGTGAAGAAGCCGGTCGTCGGTTTCATCGCCGGTGCGTCGGCTCCGGCCGGCAAGCGCATGGGCCACGCCGGTGCGATCGCCTCGGGCGGCAAGGGTACGGCTGAAGGCAAGTTCGCCGCCATGGAAGCTGCCGGTGTCGTCACCGTGCGTTCGCCGGGCGACCTGGGCGCTGCCATCGCCAAGCTGGTGAAATAAGACCGGCTGCCCCTGTAGAGTCGAGCTTGCTCGACTGCTGCATGCGAAAACACAAAGGCCGCCTCCGGGCGGCCTTTGTGCGTATGGGGTCCCGCGTTCCGGCGGCCCCATCCACGCATGGCGTGGATCTACCGGGTGTGGCCCTCCCCGGCGAGTGCACGGTGCGGCGCTACAATGGGCCATTGCAACCACAGGCTGGATTCCCATGGCTTCGATCCGCATCGCGATGGCGCAGTTCGACTTCCCGGTCGGCGATGTCGCCGGCAACACCGAGCGCATCATCGAGATGATCAGCCAGGCGCGCGAGGAGTACGGCGCCGAGCTGGTGATGTTCCCCGAGCTGGCAGTGAGCGGTTACCCGCCGGAGGACCTGCTGCTGCGCCCCGGCTTCCTGTACGAGTGCGAGCAGGCGATGACCCGCATCGCCGCCGCCTGCCGTGGCATCACCGCCGTGGTCGGCTGGCCGCAGGCCGCCGGTGCGGTGGTGTACAACGCCGCCAGCGTGCTGCGGGATGGCCTGGTCGAGCGCACCTACCGCAAGCGCGAGCTGCCCAATTACGCCGTGTTCGACGAACGCCGCTACTTCGACGTGGACCCGGACGGCGGCAGCTGCGTGTTCGACGTCAACGGTGTGCCGGTGGGCCTGCTGATCTGCGAGGACCTGTGGTTTGCCGAACCGCTGGCCGAGACCGTGCGCGAAGGCGCGCAGCTGGTGGTGGTGCCCAACGCGTCGCCTTACGAGCGCGGCAAGCACGCCCAGCGTGACGCCGTGCTGGCGGCGCGTACCCGTGAAAGCGGGGCGGCCATCGCCTACCTGAACGTGGTGGGTGGCCAGGACGCGCTGGTGTTCGACGGCGCCTCGGTGGTGGCCGACGGTGACGGCACCGTGCACCCGGCCGCAGCCGCCTTTGTCGACCAGTGGCTGGTGGTGGACTACGACGGGGAAACCCGCCGTTTCCTGCCGCACGTGTGGATGGACGATGGCGACGAGAGCATGGATGCGCTGGCCTGGCGCGCGGTGACCCGCGGCATCCAGGACTACTGCCGCAAGAACGGCTTCAAGAAGGTCTGGCTGGGCCTGTCCGGCGGCATCGACTCGGCGCTGGTGCTGGCCCTGGCAGTGGACGCGCTCGGCGCTGAGAACGTCACCGCCGTGCGCCTGCCGTCGCGCTACACCGCCGGTATGTCCAACGACCTGGCCGCCGAGCAGTGCGAGGCGCTGGGCGTGAAGCTGGAGGCGGTGTCGATCGAGCCGGCCTTCAAGGGCCTGATGGAAGCGCTGGCGCCGATGTTCGAGGGCACCACTCCGGACGTGACCGAAGAGAACCTGCAGTCGCGCAGCCGCGGCGTGATCCTGATGGCGCTGGCCAACAAGTTCGGCGGCCTGCTGCTCACCACCGGCAACAAGAGCGAGTACGCGGTGGGCTATGCCACCATCTACGGCGACATGTGCGGTGGCTACGCGCCGCTGAAGGATCTGTACAAGACCGAAGTGTTCGGCCTGTCCAAGTGGCGCAATACCGTGGGCGGCGCGCCGGTGATCCCGCCGGCGGTGATCAGCCGCCCGCCGTCGGCCGAACTGCGTGACAACCAGCTGGACCAGGATTCGCTGCCGGCCTACGACGTGCTGGACGGCATCCTGTACCGCTACGTGGACCAGGAACAGTCGCGCACGGAAATCGTGGCCGCCGGCTACGACGCGGCCGTGGTCGACCGCGTACTGCGCCTGGTGCGCATCAGCGAGTGGAAGCGGCACCAGGCCGCGCCGGGACCGAAGGTGTCCCGCCGCGCCTTCGGGCGTGAGCGCCGTTACCCGATCAGCAACGGCTACAAGAGCTGAGGAAGCGCAGGTAGTGCCGGCCGCTGGCCGGCAACCCGATGCACCGCGCATCCACGCATGGCGCGGATCTACTGTAGAGCCGAGCCATGCTCGGCTCAGAGGCAGTCGAGCGTGGCTCGACTCTACAGTTCGGGCTGTCCACGCATGGCGTGGATCTACGGGGCCTCGTCCAGCAACCGTTCCAGACCTGCGGTCTCGGCCGCTTCATTGAAGTGCACATCCCCCAGCCGCGCACGCACGAAAGCGAGGCCGTCGGCTGCGGCGGCATCCAGCGTGCCACGGTGGTCGACCGGATAGCGCCGGAACGCCACCGGCTCGCCACGCAGGGTCAGGCCGGCGGCGTACAGCAGGGTGGTCAGGTAGGGCACGTCGCGGTCCTCGCTGCCGTGCCCCAGCATCAGCGGCTGGCTGAAGCCCTTGCGCGGCACACCCAGATAGTCGTGCAGCACGGCCCAGATGCCGGGCACCTGGGTCAGCGGTGCACTGAACATCGAGCCGGTATCGGCGCCGTCCAGGGTCGCGGCCAGTTCGCCCAGGCACTGCTGGCGGGCCAGGGCGACCCGCGCGCGCCCGGCATCACTGAGCACCCGGTCGATCTGCGGGGCGACCTGCAGCAGGCCGTCCAGCAGGTAGGCGTGGTACGCATTGACCGCGCCGGGGTTGGGCGCGCGGTTGTCCGGCTTCATCACCAGCGCGGTCAGCTCGACCGCCGTGGGCGTGCCGGTGGTGAAGCTGCCGCGGTACTGCAGCGACGGGCCGCCATGGGAGGCGGCCATATGGCCGGCGGTCAACGCCGCCGCGCCACCCTGTGAATGGCCGACCGATACCCAGCGCGGTGACAGCGTCGTCGTACCCAGGTAGTTGCGGCTGGCCTTGACCAGATCGATGGCGTTGCGCGCGGCGGTGCGCACGTGCAGGTAGGCGTGGTTGCCGGGGCTGCCCAGCCCTTGGTAGTCGGCGGCGACCACGGCGTAGCCCTGGGCCAGGAACTGGTCGAGGAAGCGCCCGTCGCGTTCGGGCTGGTAGGGGCCGGATACCGAGGGCGCGCAGCGGTCGGCAATGCCCTGGGTGCCATGCGCCCACGAAACCACCGGCCAGCCGCCAAGCGGCGGTGCGCCGGCCGGTAAATACAGCAGGCCGGTGCCTTCGGCCAGCTGGCCGCGATGGTCAGGGGTGCGGTAGTGGAGTTTGTAGGCCTGCGCGGCCCGGGAGGGCACCCAGCTGGCCCGGTACGGCGCGGCTGACAGAAGATCGCCCGGGGCGGCCGGCGCAGCAGCGGCAGGGCTTGCTGCCTGCCCCAGGAGGGCGGCGGCGATCAGCGTCGGGACAAGCTGGAAACGGCGGGATGGTCGGGACATGCGGGCTCCTTGCCGGCCGGGATGGCCGTTGACCCGCAGTGTGGAGGTGCGCCACCGGTGCCGGCTGCGAACGACGTCGCAATGGCCGGGGATTCGTAGAATTCCTAGGTGGCCGGGTTTCCCGGGCCAGAGCATCAGTCGAGCATGGCTCGACTCTACAAAAGGAAAGGGCCCCTTGCGGGGCCCCTTTCTTATTTCTTTTCCAGCCGCGCGTTGCGCTGGCCGGTGCTGGCCGACTTCTCGCCGGCGAACGGGTTCAGCTTGCGGATCATCCACGGGTACTTCGGCCACTTGCCTTCCAGCCACGGGTGGGTGGGCTGGTTCAGGGTCAGCACGCGACGGGCGTCGTCGGCCAGCGTCTTGTTGCCCAGGTGGGTGTAGGACTCGGCCAGCACCGCCACTGCGTCGTACTGGAAGGCACTCTGCGGGTAGGTCTCCAGCAGGTAGCTGGCGCGACCGGCAGCGGAGACATAGGCGCCACGGCGCAGGTAGTACAACGCGTTGTCCAGCTCGTGCTGGGCGAACACGTCACGCAGCTCGATCATGCGCTGGCGCGCATCGGCGGCGTAACGGCTGTTCGGGTAGCGGTCAACCACGATGTTGAAGTCCGAATACGCCTGGTGCGGCGTGGACAGATCGCGGCGGCTCGGATCCAGCGACCATACGCGGCGCAGGAAAACCGTATTGCGGTTGGAGTTCGCCAGGCCGCGCAGGTAGTACAGGTAGGCGATGTTACGGTGGGTCGGGTAGGTACGGATGAAGCGGTCGATGCTGGACACTGCGTCATCGTGCTTGCCGGCCTTGTACTGGGCGTAGGCGGTCTCGATCATCGCCTGCTCGGTGTAGGGACCGTACGGGTACTGGGCCACCAAGCGGCGGAAGCTGGCTTCGGCGCCGCTCCAGTTGCCACCCTGCATCAGCGTGTGGCTCTTGTCGTACAGCTGTTCGACCGGCGTCCCTTCATCGGGGCGATCGCCCTTCTTGGCGCCGCGGTGGCAGCCGGTGGCGGCGATGACCAGCACCAGCAGCAGGGCGGTGAGGCGGACGGGCGCGGAGAGCATGGCGGAGCGTCGGATCATGGGGTCAAGGCGGGACGCGTCTGGAATACGAAGGGTCGATGATAGCCTAGTGTCCTGTCCAGCGACTGAAACCGGTCGCCCGGACCCCAAAATTTCAAAGATAGCCCCCTGCCATGTCTGAACAACCCTCCGAATCGGCCCGCCAGGCCATCGTCCCCGACACCTCCGCCGGCCGTCGTTTCGACGCGGTCGTGGCCGAGCTGTTCCCCGAATACTCGCGCTCGCGCCTGACCGAATGGATCAAATCCGGCGATGTCCTGCTGGACGGCGCCCAGGCCCGCCCGCGCGACCCGCTGCGCGGCGGCGAGGTCGTGACCCTCACCGTGGTGCTGGAAACCCAGACCGACGCCCAGCCGGAAGACATCCCGCTGGACGTGCTGTTCGAGGACGAGCACCTGCTGGTGATCAACAAGCCGGTCGGCCTGGTGGTCCACCCCGGTGCCGGCAACCACAGCGGCACCCTGGTCAATGCCCTGCTGTACCGCGACCCGTCGGTGGCGGTGCTGCCGCGCGCGGGCATCGTGCACCGCCTGGACAAGGACACCAGCGGCGTGATGGTCGTGGCGCGCACCTTGGAAGCGCAGACCGCCCTGGTCGAGCAGCTGGCCGCGCGCGACGTACACCGCCAGTACCTGGCCGTGGTGATGGGCGCGCTGGTAGCCGGCGGTACCGCTGACGCCCCGATCGACCGCCATCCGCGCGACCGCCTGAAGATGGGCGTGCGCGAAGACGGCAAGGAAGCGGTGACCCATTACCGCCTGCGCGAGCGTTTCCGCGCGCATACCGCGCTGGAATGCCGCCTGGAAACCGGCCGTACCCACCAGATCCGCGTGCACATGGCGCACATCCGCCACCCGATCGTGGGTGACCCGCTGTACGGCGGCGCGCTGAAGCTGCCCAAGGGCGCCAGCGATGAACTGGTCGCGGCCCTGCGCGGCTTCAAGCGCCAGGCCCTGCATGCGGAGACCCTGGAGTTCGTGCACCCGGTCACGGGCCAGCCGGTGCGCAATACCGCGCCGGTGCCGGACGACATGCTGCACCTGATGAAGGTGCTGCGCGAAGACAGCGCGGCCTTTGCCGAGCGCGAGCGGGACCGCTGGTGATGGACGCCGCGCTGCCGCTGCTGCAGGCCGACTGGCCGGCACCCCCGGGCGTCCGCGCGCTGACCACGCGCCGGCATGGCGCGGGCATTTCGCCGGCGCCGTTTGCGCAGTTCAACCTGGGCAACCGGCACGCGGCCGATGGTGATACCCCGGCCAACGTCGAGCACAACCGGCAGCTGCTGCAGCAGGGCCTGGCCCTGCCATCGGCGCCGCACTGGCTGCGCCAGGTGCACAGCGCCACGGTGCTGCGTTTCGACGCCGCGCCGGTGGCCGGTGCCAGCGAGCCGGTGGCCGATGCGGCAGTGACCTCGGTGCGTGGCGTGGTGCTGGCGATCCTGACTGCCGATTGCCTGCCGGTGGTGTTCGCCGCGCAGGACGGCAGCGAAGTGGGCGCGGCGCACGCCGGCTGGCGCGGCCTGGCCGACGGCATGCTGGAGGCCACGGTGGCCGCCATGAATACCGCGCCGGCGCAGCTGCGCGCCTGGCTGGGCCCGGCGGCCGGCCCGCAGGACTATGAGATCGGCGAGGAGGTCTACCACGCCTTCGTCGGCCACGATCCGGCAGCGGAAGCGGCCTTCGTCGCCACCCGTGCCGGGCACTGGAAGGTGGATCTGTTCGCTTTGGCCCGGCAGCGGCTGCAGGCGGCGGGGCTGGCCGCAGCCAACATCCATGGCGGCACGGTGTCGACCATGGCCGACCCGGACCTGTATTCGCACCGCCGTGACCGCCGCACCGGGCGCATGGCGACGCTGGTGTGGATGGAATGAAGCCCACTGGCAGCCCGATGGGGTCAGAGCCCTTTTCTGCCGAAAAGGGATCCGACCCCACCCAGACGGCCGTGATCGTCTTCGACGGCGTCTGCGCGCTGTGCAGCCGCTGGGTGCGTTTCCTGCTGCGCTTCGACCGGCACGGGCGCTACCGCTTCGCCGCGATGCAGGGCACGCAGGGCAGTGCCCTGCTGCGCGCCCACGGGCTGGACCCGAACGATCCGCTGTCGTTCCTGCTGGTGGACGAGCAGGGCGCCTGTACCGATACCGACGCCATCCTGCGCGTGCTGACCGGCCTGGGGGGCGCTTGGCGGTTGGCCGGGCTGCTTCGCTTGGTCCCGCGCGGCGCTCGCGACGTGGCCTACCGCGCGCTGGCACGCAACCGCTACCGCTGGTTCGGCCGGCATGACGCCTGCTACCTGCCGAACCCGGATCAGGCCGCACGCTTCCTGGATTGACCACCGCTGCCTTTTTGTAGAGTCGAGCCATGCTCGACTGCTTGGGAATCAGTCGAGCATGGCTCGACTCCACAACCGGTCGTGCCTCATTCCAGCAGCTGGTAGGCGATGCGCCGGTTCTGCGTGCGCCCGGCATCACTGCGGTTGTCGGCCACCGGCTGATCCTGGCCATAGCCCACGGGCACCAGCATGGCGGCAGGTGCCCCGCGCTCCTGCAATGCCTGGACCACCGCATCGGCGCGCTGCTGGCTCAATTGCTGGTTGGAACGGGCGTCACCGTGGCTGTCGGTATGGGCCGCCACTTCCACCCGCATTCCGGCGGGCGCATGGCGCAGGGCAGTGGCTACCGCGTCCAGCGTTTCCAGCGAATCACCGGTCAGCTCGGACGAACCCATGTGGAATTTCAACCGCGTGAGATTGAGTGCCGCCACGCGCTCGCCACTGCCTGCGTCGGCCGGCAACTTCGCCAGCGCGGCAAGCCCCGGCCCCCACAGTCCCTGCATCTGCAGGGCGGGGAAGTCCTGGCGCAGACGATGCGAGATCGCCAGGCGCTGCGCGTCAGCCATGTCCGTGGTATCGATGCGCAGTAGTTGGCCGTCGAATTCCAACCGCATGCCATCGCCCTGCAGATGGGGCAGATCGCTGACCAAGCGATCCAGCCAGCGTGGCGGCTGCGCACGCGGGTCAAGCGCGATGCTGCCACTGAGATTCTGCTGGCCGTGGACGGCCTTGAGTGCATTCCACAGACGCCTGCGGTCGGACTCGCTTGGCAGGCTGCCCTCTACCTGCATTCGACGGCCGTCCTGCTGCAGGACAATGCGCGAGGCGTGGTCGTGGGAAAGCGCCTGCGCCGTCCACAGGGGCGTGCGCGCCTTGAGCAGCAGCAGGGTGGTCAGGATGAGCACGGTCGCCGCAGCCAGCATCCACAGCAGGCTGCGCAGTGCCATGCCGTACATGGCGAGCGAGGGTACGGCGCCTGCCATGCGTCGCGCGAGTGCCCCTGGTACCCGCTCGCTGGTGGCCGGCACGCGCCGGGAGGCGGCGTTGGCCGACATCAGGGCGACCACCCCTGGCAGGAGCTGGCAGGCCACGACCCGGAACGCGCCCGGCGACATGTCGCTGCGCTGCGCGATGAGGGCCAGGGTAGGGGCACCGAGCGCGCGTTCCAGCTCACTGGCAACGATGGGCAGGGACACCTGCGTCGGCTGTCGCCACGAATGGAAGCGTGCGGCCAGTCCCGCGTCTTCGAACTGCTGCTGCAATCCCGCCAGTCCGCCCGGCCGGGTGGCGATCCAGGCCTGCAGAACGTCGATGACCCAGCGGGCACGGTGGCCCAGCTCAAGACGGACGGCAGCATCTTCAACAAAACGGTCGTAAGCGCTCATGCAGAGAAATCCCAGGAATGTGATGTACGTCATCGCTTGTTCGCAGGTGGCGGCATGCGATGGCCCCGGGGGCGCTACTTTGGGAACCGCGTGTCAACGCGAAATGAAATATGGATTGCTCCGCAGCTTTCGTTTGCCAGCGGCATGCCGTCGTCTGCAGGGCGCTGCACGAAGCGCCTTGTGCGCAGGGCGTTTCCTCGGCAGAAGGTGCTGAATACGACATCTCGCGGCGCCCTCTGCATGAGGCGAACATTCGTTTCATCCGAAAACACTTCGTGCTGAAAGCGACAAATCTCGTCGGTCCTCAGGTGTGCTGCAGTCACACAGAAAAGCGCCGGGCAGGCGCCCGGCGTCGGAGGAGCGTGCATGCGATGGCCGGCAATCAGCCTTCCAGCGCGTCCAGGTAGCTGCGGCGCCAGTGGTTGATGTCGTAGGTCCGCAGGTGCTCCATCATCGCGTTCCAGCGTTCCTTGCGCCGGCGCAGTGACATCGTCGCGGCGGTGGCGATGGCATCGGCCACGCCATCCAGGTCGTGCGGGTTCACCAGCAGCGCCTGCTTCAGTTCGTCGGCGGCGCCGGCCAGCAGTGACAGCACCAGTACGCCGGGATCCTCCGGGTCCTGCGACGCCACGTACTCCTTGGCCACCAGGTTCATGCCATCACGCAGCGGCGTGACCAGGCCGACGGCTGCCGCGCGATAGAACCCGGTCAGCGTGGCATGGGTGAAGTTCTGGTTGACGTAGCGCAGCGGCGTCCAGTCCGGTTCGGCATGACCGCCATTGATGTGTCCGGCGATCTGTTCCAGCTGGCTGCGCAGCTGCCGGTACTCGGTGACATCGCCGCGCGAGACCGGCGCGATCTGCAGGTAGGTCAGCGAGCCGCGCTGGTCGGGGTGGCGCTCCAGGTAGCGCTCGAAGCCGAGGAAGCGCTCGGGCAGGCCCTTGGAGTAGTCCAGGCGGTCCACGCCGATGGCCAGCTGCCGGTCGCGCAGGCTGCTGCGCAGGTTCTTCACCGAGGCCTTGGTGGCCGCCGTCGCCGCCTGGCGGGCGATCAGGTCGGTATCGATGCCGATCGGGAAGGCTGCCGCGCGGAAGCGACGCCCGCCCGGCGCTTCCAGCCGGCCATCGTCCAGCACGCGGCCGCCGCCGAACAGGCGCAGGTAGGTCTGGAAGCGGTCGGCATCGCGCTGGGTCTGGAAGCCGACCAGATCGTAGGCATACAGCGATGAGAACAGCCGCAGATGGTCGGGCATGGCCTGCAGCAGGTCTGCCGAAGGCATCGGGATGTGCAGGAAGAATCCGATCCGGCAGCCGATCCCGCGTTCGCGCAGCATCGCACCCAGCGGGATCAGGTGGTAATCGTGGATCCAGACGATGTCGTCCTCGCGCAGCAGCGGGGCGAGTTTGTCGGCGAACAGCGCATTGACCTTGTGGTAGGTCTCGCGGGTGCCGCGGTCGTAGTCGACCAGGTCCAGGCGGAAGTGCAGCAGCGGCCACAGCGTGCGGTTGGAAAAGCCGTTGTAGTAGCCGTCCACATCGCGCTTGGCCAGATCCATGGTGACGTACTCGATGTCACCGTCCTTCTGCTGGTGCAGGGTGCCACTGGCATCCTTGGCGTTCTTGCCGCTCCAGCCGAACCACAGGCCACCGCGTTCCTTCAGTGCGGCCAGCAGGCCGACCGCCAGGCCGCCGGCGCGGTTTTCGCCGGGGACCGCCACACGGTTGGATACAACAACCAGACGACTCACGAGGCCTCCTGCCAGGACCGCGACAGGCGCATGGCGGCGGTGATCAGGCCGACATGCGAATAGGTCTGCGGGAAATTGCCCCAGGCTTCGCCGCCATCGAAGGCCAGATCCTCCGACAGCAGGCCCAGGTGGTTGCGCTGCTTCAGCAACAGCTCGAACATCTCGCGGGCTTCGTCCATGCGGCCGATCGCCGCCAGCGCGTCGATGTACCAGAACGTGCAGATGGTGAAGCTGGTTTCCGGTTCACCGAAGTCGTCCGGCGCGACATAGCGGTACAGCGAATTGCCGTGCTTGAGATCGCGGCCGATCGCTTCGACCGTGGCAACGAAGCGCGCGTCCCGCGCATCGATGAAGCCGATGTCGGCCAGCAGCAGCAGGGACGCATCCAGCCGATGGCCGTTGAAGGTGTCGGTGAAATGGCCCAGCTCGTCGCTCCAGGCATCGGCCATGATGCGCGCATGGATGGTGTCGGCGCGCGCGCGCCAGTAGTTCGCGCGGTCGTCGCGCTTGAGGCGCACGGCGATCTTGCACAGGCGGTCGCAGGCGGCCCAGCACATCGCGCTGGTGTAGGTGTGCACTTCGGTGCGGCCGCGGAATTCCCACAGGCCGGCATCGGGCACGTCGTGCAGGGCGAAGGCCTGTTCGCCCAGCGGCTCCAGCCGCGCGAAGGTGTGCGCATCGCCGGGGTCCTGCAGGCGGCGGTCGAAGAACAGCTGGGTGGAGGCCAGCACCACGCTGCCATACACATCGTGCTGGCGCTGCACCCAGGCCAGGTTGCCGCGGCGTACCGGGCCCATGCCGCGGTAACCGGACAGGCTGGGCACTTCGTCCTCGTCCAGCTTGGCCTCGAAGCCGATGCCGTACAGCGGCTGCAGGGTGCCGTCGGTGGTGGCCAGGTTGAAGATGTAGCCCAGGAACTGCTCCATCGTGCGGGTCGCGCCAAGGCGGTTCAGCGCACGCACCACGAAGGCGGCATCGCGCAGCCAACAGTAGCGGTAATCCCAGTTGCGTACGCTGCCGGGCGCTTCGGGGATGGAGGTGGTCATCGCCGCGATGATCGCGCCGCTGTCCTCGTACTGGCACAGTTTCAGGGTAATCGCGCTGCGGATGACCGCGTCCTGCCATTCCAGCGGAATGGACAGGTAGCGCACCCATTCGCGCCAGTAATCGCGCGTGCGCTGGAAGGCTTCCTGCACGTAGCCGCTGATGGAGCGGTTCAGCGATTCATCCACGCCCAGGATCAGGTGGATGGGGTGGTTGAGCACGAACGGCAGGCCTTCGCGCACCATGCGCACGGGCACGTCGGTGGTCAACCGCAGCACATGTTCGGGCAGGATCCAGCGCACGTGGTTGCTGCCCCAGGTCGATTCGGGCACTCGCGCGCCCCAATCGGCCAGCGGCCGCGCCAGCACGGTGATGCGCGGGCTGCCGGTGAGCGGTCGCACCTGGCGGATCAGGCTGACCGGACGGTAGAAGCGATCGTTCTGCCGCCAGCGCGGCGCGAAATCGAGGATTTCCAGCGAGCCGCCATGGTGGTCGCGCAGCACCGTGCGCAGGATGGCGGTGTTGGTCAGGTATTCCTGCTCGCTGTCGGCGAAGTCTTCCAGTTCGATGGCGAAGTCGCCACCGGTCTGCTGGTTGGGGCCGAGCAGGGCACAGAAGGTCGGGTCGCCGTCGAAGGTGGGCAGGCAGCTCCAGACAACGCGGGCATGTTTGTCGACCAGGGCGCCGAAGCTGCCGTTGCCGACCACGCCCAGATCAAGATCGGGTTGGGTCATCACGCGGTACATCTCGGTTGCGGCCGTGGGGTGGCCAAGTCAATAGGCATTCTCACGCAGCCATGCGTGCACGCTGCGTATGTCGGGCAGCGCGAACACCGCTGCGCTGGGTTCGCGTTCGCCGATCAGCACGCTCCAGCCGTGTTGGCCGTTGGCCGCCTCGAAGCCGAATTCATCGGTGAGGTCATCGCCCAGGAACACCGGCAGGCGCCCGCGGAAGGGCAGATACTGCATCAGCCGGCGCAGGGCACGGCCCTTGTCGGTGCCCACGGGCACGAATTCGACCACGTGGTCGCCGGGCTGCAGGCGATAGCTGGCACGGCCGCGTACATGGCGCTCGGCAAAGGCGCGCACTTCATTGCCCGCGTGTGGTGCGCCACGCCAGTGCAGGGCCAGGCCGACGCCTTTCTCCTCCACCAGCACGCCGGGGTAGCCATGGGCGAAGTGCATCGCCTGCTGGTGCAGGGCATGCAGCCAGTCGGCGGTGTCATCGTCCTGCTCGTCGCGCAGCACGCGTCCGTCCTGGCCACGCAGCTCGTGGCCATGCAGGCCGGCTGCCGGCAGTTGCAGGGGGGCGAAAAGCTGGTCCAGCTGTTCCAGTGGGCGGCCACTGACAAGGGCCACGGCGCCTTCCAGGCGGTCGCTGATGCGGCCGATGGCTTCACGCACATCCGGCAGCAGCTGCACGGCATCCGGGCGTGCGGCGAATTCGATCAGGGTGCCATCGACATCGAGGAACAACGCACAGGCGTCGTCCAGCAATGGCGGTGGCGGACGCAGGGGGAGCGGTTCAGCCATGCCGACCAGCTTGCCAGCGGCGGCGTGTAGGGCAGGTCGAGGAATGGCTACGAATGGGGTAGTGCCGGCCGACGGCCGGCACTACCGGTCTGCAGGGTTAGAACGTGTAGCGCACGCGACCGTAGTAGTACGCGCCATTGCTGCCGATCGGCGACAGCACATCGTACGGCAGGTTGCCGTAGTAGTAGATATCGTCGTTGGACTTGTCCGGATAGTTGTCGGTCAGGTTCTGCCCGCCGATGGCCACGCTCCACTGCTTGCTGAAGCGGTATTCCACTTCCGCATCCAGCTGCCACTCGGCCTGGTATGTCTGGCGCGGGATGTAGCCATCACCGAAGTTGAACACGCGGGTGACACTGCCGTAGCGGTTCACGCGGCTGCTCAGGGACCAGTGGTCGTTGCTCCAGGCGGCCGAGAAACCGGCGCGGCTGCGCGGGGTGGCATCGGTGAGCGTATTGGTCTCTTCAATGCCGAACAGCACGTAGTCCGCGTCCAGCGCCTGCAGCTGGGCCGGGGTGGCCAGCACGTTCTTCAGCGTGGTCTTGGTGTAAGCGTAGGTGCCGGTCAGCAGCAGCTGCCCATCGCCCAGCGCCTGGCGCCAGTTGGTCACCAGTTCGGCACCGCGGGTGCGGGTATCGGCGGCGTTGACGAAGAAGCTGGCGCTCTGCAGCCCGGTGACACCGTAGTTGGCGGCCACGAAGTCGGTCAGTGCATCGCCGGTGATGCTTTCCGACAGCGCGATGCGGTCGTCGATATCGATCTGGAAGAAGTCCAGCGACAGGTCGAAATGCTCACCGATGCGGCTGGTGAAGCCCAGCGAAGTATTGAGCGACTTCTCAGGCTTCAGGTCCTGCGCACCCAGGCCGCGAGCGATCGGGTTGTTGACCGACAGCAGGCGGCCCTGCACCAGCTGGCCAGCGGCGTTGTAGCCGGTGGAGGTGGATTCGTAGCCGATCTGCGCCAGTGACGGCGCGCGGAAGTTGTTGGAGATGGCACCGCGCAGGGCGAAGGCCGGGGTGAACTCGTAGCGCAGGCCCAGCTTGCCGGTCAGTTCGCCGCCGAAATCGTCGCTGTGCTCGTAGCGCGCAGCCAGGTCGGTGGAGAAGCGCTCGCCGAACTGGCTGGACAGGCTGGCATAGGCACTGGCCACGTCACGCGCCAGCGAGGCGGCATCCTGCGGGGTCAGGCCGCCACCGGCCTGCGAGCCGGTCGGGCGATCGGTGAACGGGCCCGCCGCATAGCTGGACGGGTCACCCGGACGGGTCTGGTAGCGCTCGTGGCGCACTTCCGCGCCCAGGCCCAGGGTATGGGTGATGCTGTCGCTCTGCGAGAACACGCGGCTCAGGTCGAGGTTGCCCACGGTCTGTGCGTACTGGTAATCGGCGGTCTTGAAGCGGGTCGGGCTGGTCGGGCCCAGCGAAGCGTTGATCGAATCGCGCAGGCGGTAGGTGAAATCGTTCTGGCCGTAATCCACGCTGCCGTCGTAGCTCCACTCGCCCCACTGGCCGCGCACGCCGGCCACGGCCTGCACGTCGCGGTTCTCGCCTTCGGAAATCGGCCGGTAACCGTTCGGGTAGACCTCCTTCCAGTTGGCATCGCTGTCGGGGTAGCGGAAGTAGTTCGCGCCCTCGGTGTCACGCTGGTTGAAGGTGCCGAACGCATAGAACGTGGCGGTCTTGCCCACCGGAATCTCGGTGTTCAGCCACAGGTTGATGTCCTTGCTGGCGCCATCGCCCAGCACGTAGTTGCGCTTGCCCTGCAGCGCCAGGTTGGCCTCGGTCTGGTCCCACGGCGGAATCAGGTCGTAGCCGGCGCGGTTGGTGCCGTTGCGCTTCTTGTATTCCAGGCCCACGCGCAGGAAGCCACCATCCTCGCCCAGCGAGGTACCGACCTTGGCGCTGATGTTGCCGGCCTGGCCATCGGTGAGGGTGCGGCCGATCGGCTTGAGGTCGGTGTGGTTGGCACCGTAGCTGGCTTCGATCTCGCCGCCGTCGCCGCCATTGTCCAGGATCACGTTGATCACGCCGGCCACCGCGTCCGAGCCGTACAGCGCGCCGGCGCCATCGCGCAGCACTTCGATGCGTTTGATGGCGCTGACCGGGATCGAGTTGAAGTCGACCGGGGTGGTGCCCTTGCCGATCTTGCTGTCGGTGTTGACCAGCGCGGTGTGGTGGCGGCGCTTGCCGTTCACCAGCACCAGCACCTGGTCCGGCGACAGGCCACGCAGCTGCGCGGCGCGCACGTGGTCGGCGCCGCCGGAGTTGGACTGGCGCGGGAAGTTGAACGACGGCAGCAGCGCCTGCAGCGCGCTGCCCAGTTCGCCGTTGACCACGCCGGCCTTGCGGATGTCCTCGGCGGTGAGCACATCCACCGGTGCGGTGGATTCGAGCACGGTGCGGTCGGCGGCGCGGGTGCCGGTGACGATCACCGTGTCCAGGTTGGTGGCCGCATCCTGGG
This sequence comes from Stenotrophomonas maltophilia, assembly GCF_047782825.1. Lineage (GTDB taxonomy): Bacteria > Pseudomonadota > Gammaproteobacteria > Xanthomonadales > Xanthomonadaceae > Stenotrophomonas. The sequence goes on from NZ_CP180589.1 coordinate 4,316,819, forward strand.
CAGAGGCCAGGGCGGGGGACAGGGCGAGCGCGATGGCGAGGCCGAGCGGCGACGCGGGCAGGCGGGGGGACATGCGGACTCCAGCAACAACGACGTGGGGAAGGGGGGAGATAGTTTCACTTACATCCATCCGGATGAAGCGATATATTATCTTGGCGTGAGGAGGGGGTGTGACGCAAGCCCCGCTTCCGATCGCATCAGCTGATGCCCCTGCGGCATCAGTGATTGGTTGCAACCGCAACCGAAACGCGGGTGTACCCTCCGTGCCCCCGCGCCTTGCTTTTTTCCCTTCCCCGGAGTGCTGTTCCCCATGAAACACCTTGGCCTGATCTTCGCCGCGCTGCTGGCCACCAGCGGCTGCGCCAGCCTGTCGTCCAAGGCGCCCAGCGCCTATGCCACCACCGCCGAACTGCAGGGCGACGCGGCGCGTCCGTCCAGCGGCCACGGCTGGGTGCGCAGTGAGCTGTATTTCGGCGTGGGCGAGGAGCAGGGCTCGGGCAGCCGCCCCCAGGCCGACACCATCAGCGAAGCCCAGTGGCGCGCGTTCCTGGACAAGGAAGTGACCCCGCGCTTCCCCGACGGCCTGACCGTGTTCGATGCCTACGGCCAGTGGCTGTTCCGCGGCGATGCCTCGCCCAACCGCCTGCGCACCAAGGTGCTGGTGGTGCTGCACGAGGACAGCCCGCAGCGCCGCGCCGACATCGAGGCGATCCGCCTGGCGTGGAAGCAGCAGACCCAGCACCAGTCGGTACTGTGGTCGCGGCAGGCGGTTGACGTATCGTTCTGACATGGAGGCGCCGCGGTGGCACCGCAGGGAACGACGATGAGACACGGGGACACCGTGATGGGCCTGCTGCTGGCGGGCCTGCTGGCACCGCTGGCGCAGGCGGCTGACAGCGCTGCGCCGCTGCGGTTCGAGGCCGCTCCCGGCGTTCATGTGCAGGCCGAGGCAACGGAGGATGGCAGCATCGCCGTCCTGCTTTCGCCCTCCGGCAGGCGCCTGACCCTGCCCGGTGCCGCCGATGCCGATGGCAACTCGCGGCTGTCAGCCGAAGACGTGGATTTCGATGGGCGCCCGGAACTGGTCGCGCGCGCGTCGGTGGGGATGGTCAATGAAGCCGTGGCGGTGTACCGGTTCGACCCGGCCAGCGGTGGTTTCCGCGCGCTGGAGGCCGAAACCCACGGGCGTGACAACTGCGGCAGCCTGATGGGCCTGACCGTGGATGCCGCCACGCGCACGCTGACCAGCAGCTGCCGCAGCGGGCCGATGTGGTACACGGATCAGTATCGGTTCGCCGGTACGAAGCTGTATCTGTACCGTTCCGAAGACGTGCTGCGGTTGGGCGATGCGCTTGATGCCGCCCTGCAGTGGGAGCAGACCGACGAGCAAGGGCCGCTTGCGGTATGGCGTACCCATGATGCCGCCGGCCGCGTGCTGGAAAGTGCCATCGGCGATGGATTGAGCGCACCGGCCAGTGGCGAACCGCTGCGTGGCCAGCAGGCCACGGTGTTGCCCGCGCGCCTGTTCCTGTTTGATCGGCCCGGTGCCGCAAGCACCAAGCGCTATCTGGTGCACGGGGATCGTGTGGAAATGCTGGATGAGCAGGATGGCTGGGTGAAGCTGCGCTACCGCAACCCGAAGCAGGGCGTGGTGGAGGGCTGGATCAACGTCAACGATTGACACAACGCCACGCTGCAGTTTGCTCAACAAGGCGGTCGGCGGCTTGCCCACGGGAGCATCACCTGGCCGGGTCTAGCCTCGGGTTTCCCCCCGAACCAGGCTGCAGCACCATGAGCAAGCGCGTTGCCGGAATCGTCGTCGAAACCCTGGAGCAGGCCGGCGTCCGCCGCTGTTACGGCATCGTCGGCGACACCTTGAACCACGTGACCGATGCGATGCATCGCAGTGAGATCGAGTGGGTGCACGTGCGCCATGAAGAGGTGGCCGCCTTCGCGGCCGGTGCCGATTCGCTGGTGAGTGGGCAGCTGACCGCCTGCGCGGGTTCGTGCGGGCCCGGCGGCCTGCACTTCATCAACGGCATCTTTGAAAGCAACCGCAACCGCGCGCCGATGGTGCTGATCGCCAGCCAGATCGTCACCAGTGAACTGGGCATGGAATTCCCGCAGGAAGTGGATTTCAAAGCGGTCTATGGCAGCTGCACCGTGTTCTGCGAGCAGGTGCACAGCCCCGGACAGGCGCGACGCGTGGTAGCGCTGGCCTGCCAGGCGGCGATCAGCCGCCGGGGTGTGGCGGTGGTGATCCTGCCGGCCGACATCAGCGAGGCCGAGGTGAAGCACGATGTGCCGTTCTCGGTGCATTACGCCCAGCCGGTGCTGCGCCCGGCCGACGCCGAACTGCAGCGCATCGCCGAGCTGCTGGGGCAGGGCAAGCGCATCGGCATCTATGCCGGTGCAGGCTGCCAGGGCGCGCATGCACAGCTGCTTGAACTTGCACGGCGGTTGCAGGCGCCGGTGGCGCACACCTCGCGCGCCAAGGATTTCGTCGAACCGGACAACCCCTACAACATGGGCATGACCGGCATCTTCGGCATCGAATCAGGCTTCCACACGCTGATGGAATGCGACACGCTGCTGCTGCTCGGCGCTGATTTCGCCTGGGGCCAGTTCTATCCGGACAAGGCCACCATCATCCAGGTGGACCGCGATGGCAGCCACCTGGGCCGTCGCCACCCGGTGAACCTGGGCGTGGTTGGCGATATTGCACCGACCTTGGACGCGCTGCTGCCGATGCTGCCACCGCGCGAGGACAGCACCTTCCTGGATGAGTGCATCGCGCGCCGCGACAAGGCGCTGCAGAAGCGCGAACAGGAGGAACAGCCCGGCGAGGGCGAACTGATCCACCCGCAGCACCTGACCGCGCTGCTGTCCAGGCATGCCAGCGATGATGCGCTGTTCACCGCCGATGGGGGCTCACCGATGGTCTGGGTGCTGCGCCATATCCGCGTGAACGGGCGCCGCCGCACCCTGACCAGCCTGCTGCACGGCACGATGGCCAATGCGATGCCGCAGGCCCTGGGCCTGCAGAAGGCCTTCCCTGGCCGCCAGGTGATTTCGCTGTCCGGCGATGGTGGCCTGGCGATGCTGCTGGGCGATCTGCTGACTGCGGTGCAGGAAAACCTGCCGATCAAGGTGGTGGTGTTCAACAACGGCTCGCTGAACTTCGTCGAGCTGGAGCAGAAGGTGGAAGGCCTGCTGGACAACTACACCGACCTGAAGAATCCCGACTTCGGCCGTCTTGCCGAAGTGATCGGCTTCCATGGCCGGACGGTCACGCGCAGCGAGGAGCTGGAGGAAGCGGTGCTGGACTTCCTGGCCCAGCGCGGGCCGGCGTTGCTGGATGTGCATACCAGCCGCGCGGAGCTGGTGATGCCGCCGCAGATCGAGGCGAAGCAGGTGGCGGGCACGGCGTTGTATGCGGCCAAGGCGGTGTTGAACGGACGCTTCGATGATGTGAAGCACCTGCTGGTGGATAACTTCCTGAAGAAGTAAGGGAGCACCCACCAGTAGATCCACGCCATGGGTGGATAGGAGGTGGATAGGAGCGCGCAACGGGTGTTGGCCGGTGGCTGGTAGATCCACGCCATGCGTGGATGAGATCTGTCAGATGACGAATCAAATTCATCCACGCATGGTGTGGATCTACTACCCGGGCAGCTCCCGGATCCCGCTGCAACGACCACCCAGCCACGAGGGGCCCCGCCGTTGGCTGGAACCCATCATTCCATGACGGAATTGGCGCCCGGGCCCCGCTGGGCCTACCATCGGCGGTCCCCACCCCCATCGCCCCTTCCATGTCCGCTCCCGCTCCCGCCGCACCACGCCGCTGGTTCGTCGCCGGCGACTTCAATGGCTTCTTCGGCCTGGTCGTCGACAACCTCTCCATCCTCGGCTTCATCGCCATGGCCCTGGTCGGCATGTTCCAGTTCCCGGCCGACGTGGTGTTCGGCCGCATGTTCCCCGGCACCGCCTTCGGCGTGCTGGTCGGCAACCTGCTCTACACCCTGATGGCGCGCCGCCTGGCCGCGCGTACCGGGCGCGATGATGTCACCGCCATGCCGCTGGGCCTGGATGCACCGACCAGCATCGGCATGGCCCTGCTGGTGCTGGGCCCGGCCTTCCTAGCCTTCAAGCAGCAGGGCATGGACCCGCATGCCGCAGCCATCGCCACCTGGCAGCTGGGCATGGCCTCGCTGGTCATCATGGGCGTGCTGAAGCTGATCCTGTCCTTCTTCGGTGAAGCGGTGACCCGGGCGCTGCCGCGTGCGGCGCTGCTGGGCTCCATCGCCGGCATCGCGCTGGTGCTGATGGGCCTGCTGCCGTTGCTGGAAACCCTGCGCTCGCCGCTGGTCGGCTTCACCACGCTGGGCCTGCTGCTGTATGTGCTGATTGCCAAGGGCAGGCTGCCGGTGCGTGGCCCGGGCGTGCTGCTGGCGTTCGTGTTCGGCACCGTCCTCTATTACGGCCTCGGCCTGGCAGGACTCGGCGTGCCGGGCTTCCAGGTGCCGGCCTGGGTGCCGCCGCAGGTGGTGCTGCCGCTGCCCACCCTGGGCTTCATCGAGGGCCTGCCGACGGCGATGACCTACCTGCCGCTGCTGCTGCCCTTCGGCCTGCTGATGGTGGTCGGTGGCATCAACGTATCGGAAAGCGCACGCGCGGCCGGCGATGACTACCGCACCCGCGACATCCTGCTGGTCGAGGCCGTGGCCACGCTGGTGGCCGGCCTCTGCGGTGGCGTTGCCCAGACCACGCCGTACATCGGTCAGCCGGCCTACAAGCACATGGGCGCGCGCAGTGGCTACACGCTGCTGACCGGCCTGTTCGTCGGCATCGGCGGCATGCTGGGCATCATTTCCGGTCTGGTGCAGTGGCTGCCGCTGGCCGTGCTGGCGCCGATCATCGTCTACGTGTCCATCGACATCACCACGCAGGCCTTCCAGGCCACGCCGCGCCAGCATGCCGGTGCGATGGTGCTGGGCTTCCTGCCATCGGCGGCCTATCTGCTGGCCATCAAGGCGCCGGGCTGGATTCCCGCCGAGCAGATGGGCGCGCTGCTGACCCACGTCGATGGCCATGGTCTGCCGGAACTGGCGGTGATCTTCGCTTTGGGCAATGGCTTCATCATCACCTCGATGCTGTGGATCGCCACGGTAGCGGCAATGGTCGATGGCCGCCTGCGCCGCGCCTGCGGTTTCCTGCTGGTGGCCGCGGGCCTGACCCTGTTCGGCCTGATCCACTCGGTGGACCCGCGTGGCGGCATCTACCTGCCGTGGGATCTGCAGGGCCTGGCGCGCATCATCAGCTGGCAGTTTGCCGGCGCCTACGTGGCACTGGCCGTGCTGCTGGGCCTGCTGTCGCTGCAGAAGCAGCCGGTGAAGCCGTTGGCTGACGCCGGACATTGACGGGGGACGCCGGGCATGGCCCGGCGCTACCGTTCAAGGGTGCGTGACGGTAGCGCCGGGCCGTGCCCGGCGTCAGGTCTCGCGATCCAGTTCCGGGTAATGGCGGAAGATGCCGTTGGTGTTGAACGCCAGCCGCCGTTCCGATGCCAGGTAGGCGGCGATGTTCGGCCGCTTCGCCACCCGCTCCTGCAGTGCCCGCAGCAGCGGTAGATCCGGCGCCAACGCCTGCATCCGTCTGGGGAACATGTAGTCCAGCCCGGTCAGCAGCTGGAACAGCGACAGGTCCACGTAGGAATGCTCGCGCAGCGGGTGCCGGCCGCCATTGGCCTCGATTATCTGTTCGAAATAGCCGAGGAACTTCGGCAGGCGTTCGCCTCGTAGCGACGCGGCGCGCGCCTTGGCTTCGGCTTTCTGGTCTTCGTAATACTTCGACGCGGCAATGGGATGGTGGGCGTCGTGCACCTCGGCCACCAGATCAGCGATGGTCAGCTGCAACTGCAGCGCCTGCACGCGACGGGCGGCGGCCTGCGGCACCAGATCCAGCGTGGGCCCGAGGAAATCCAGGATCGTACCGACCTGGGCAATCACCTGCCGGCCGGCCTTCAGAAAGGGTGGGGCAAAGGGTTGGGCGCCCTCGGCGTCTCCCTGCAGGAAGGCCTCCATCACTTCGTCACCGTGCACGCGCGCCATGTCCACGTACTCGGCGCCGGCATCTTCCAGTGCGAGCCGCACGAACTCGCCACGGCCCTGGATGCCGGTCCAGTAATACAGCGCGTACTGCATGGGAATCTCCTGCATGGACTGCGTGCAGCCTCGCGCGCTGTACGCAAAGCAGGCGTGAGTGTGGCGTCCACACCAAGCACAACACAGGCCGAACGGGTGGGGAACCGAGGCGGGTGAAGGGGGTCATACTCACGTCATGCAAGTGAAAAGCGAGGTACTGCGTCATGCAGCGTGGAAAGGCAGTGTGGCCCTGGGTATTGGGCGTTGTGGTGGTGGGGGGCGCGGGCGCGTGGTTGTTCCGCGACCAGTGGCAGGATCTGGCCGATCGCGTGGAGGTGCCCACCCAGGCAACAGCGCCTTCGACAGCCATGCCACCTGCAGCGCCCACGGCTGAAGCCGCGCCGTCGAAACCCGCCATCCAGCATCCGCTGGGCACCGACGTTGCTGCCGATCCCGCCTTGCCGAAGATGGAAGACAGCGACACCGCCGCTTGGACCGCGTTGAGCGGGCTGTTCCAGGGCGAAAGCGGATTGGCCCTGCTGCTGCGTGACCACCTGGTCCAACGCCTGGTCACCCACGTGGACAACCTGGACAAGGCCAGCGTGCCACCGTCGGCACTGGCGACGCGGCCGCTGCCCGGCAGCCTGCAGGTAGAGGCAGCAGAGGTCGGCGAGCAGATTGCCGCAGGCAACGCCGCCCGCTATGCGCCCTATGTACAGGCCTTCACCGCGGTCGATCCGGCGACAGCGGCCGCCACGTACAAGCGCTTCTATCCGCTGATCCAGCAGGCCTATGTAGACCTGGGCCGACCGCAGGGCTACTTCAACGATCGCCTGGTGGCGGTGATCGACCATTTGCTGCAGACCCCGGAACCAACGCGCCCCGTCGCGGTGGTGCGCGATGAACGCGGCCGTTATCGCTTCGCCGATCCTGACCTGCAGTCGCGGTCGGTCGGCCAGAAGGCGCTGCTGCGCCTGGATGCCACGCAGGAGCGCGCGGTGAAGCAGCAGCTGCGCGCGATCCGCACGGCCATCACGCGCGGCTGATGGCCCGCCGCGCTACAGGGTCTGCAGGAACGCTTCGATGTCCTGCAGGTCCTGGCGGCTGAGCCCGCGTGGGCGCAGCAATGGATCGGGCGCCGGGAAGGGCGGGGCATCGGCGGGCAGTGCCGCCGGTGCACGCGGTCGCGCACCGCCCACGTTGTAGAACGCCAGTACGCCCGACAAGCGCGGAATCAGGCCGTTGTGCATGTAGGGCGCGGTGTCGGCCACCCCGCGCAACGATGGGGTGCGGAAGCGGCCACTGTCGGCGGCATCGCCGGTCACTTCGTAGCGGCCCAGATCCTGCCGCGCACGGCCATGGAAGTGCAGCCCCAGGTTGTGGAAGCTGTTGTCGGTCAGCGCCGGCCCACTGTGGCAGTTCATGCAGCCGGCCTGCGTGCGGAACAGGTGCAGGCCGCGCAGCTGGGCATCCCCCAGTGCACGTGCATTGCCACGCAGGAACCGGTCGAAGCGGCTGTTGCGTGGCGACAGGCTGCGCTCGAAGGCGGCGATGGCCTGGCCGAGCTGGGCGGCATCGATGCGCGGTTGCGCGAAGACCTGGTTGAACTCGCGGCGGTAGGACGCATCGCGGCGCAGGCGGCGCACCGCGCCCTGCGTGGTGAAACCCATTTCGATGGGATCGGCGATGGGATGCAGGGCCTGGTCTTCCAGCGTGGCGGCGCGCCCATCCCAGAACAGTGGTGCCACATGGGCGCTGGCGGCCACGCTGGGCGCGTTGCGGCGGCCGGGCTGGCGGTCGTGGCCGAATGACACACGGCGGCCATCGGCCCAGCCCAGGTCCGGGTCGTGGCAACTGGCGCAGGCCAGCTGCCGCGATTTCGACAGGATCGGATCGAAGAACAATCGACGCCCCAGCGCGACCTTGGCCGGGGTTGATGGATTGCCTGCCGGATCGACCGGTGCCGGCAGCGGCGCGAGTTCCTGCCAGGCCACGCCGGGTTCGACCTCCGGCGCGGGCCAGCGCGTGCTGGGGCTGCTGTAGAGCGCGCGCAGGCAGGCGCTGTCCGGGCGTGCGGGCAGCACGTCGGGGCAGGGCGTGTCCCGCGCGGGCGCGGGCCCGCCCGCACCGCCCAGCAACAGGGCGGCGACGGACAGGACCAGGCGCAGGGGCAGGCGGGCGCGTACGCGGGGCGCCGCTGCAGTGGTCATCGGCACGATGCGGTCAGTAGCGGTAGCCCACTTCCAGCCAGAATTGCCGGCCGATGTCATACAGCGGCACGTTGCCGACCGCCGGGGAGGCGCCGTAGACGTTGCGGCGGTTCAGCACGTTGTTGATGTCCACGTTCGCGTACACCGTGCCGGCCTGTGCGGACAGCTCACGTTCCCAGCCCAGGCGCACGTTCCAGGTCAGAGACGGAGAGAACTGCCGCTCCTCCCACACCTCGATGCGCTCGCCCTGGTACATCTCGGTCAGCAATGTCCTGGCGATCCTGCGGTAGCCAGCCGAGTACACCAGCATGTTGGTCACGCTCAGGTCCAGCGGCGTGATGCGGGTGATGGTGTTCATGCGCGCCGTCCACGGGCGGGTGTAGTTGTCGGCAGGCTTCTGCTGGTAGCGCATGTAGCGGCCGTCGTAGCGGATCCACGGGTTCAGGTAGAACTGGTCGGCGCTGTCGTCGTAGAACGGCACCGCCTTGCGCACATCGGTCCAGTCCAGCGCGAACAGCGCCTGGGTATGCGTGGCCCCGGCCGACCAGCCGTGCAGCGGCTGCGCCGTCAGCGAGTAGATGTTGCTCAGGCCGTTGCCCGTGCTCGACCAGGTGCTGTAGCCGCTGGCCAGGGTGGGGTCGTCCGGGGTGATGCCGGTGATGCGCCCGCTCACGTTGATGACCTGGTCGCGCAGCCGGCGGTTGACGGCCTTCAGGTTGAAACGCCAGCCCGCCCAGTCCTGCCGCCACGCCAGCATCAGTTCATCGGCATAGCCCACCTTGTCGATGTTGAAATAGGTGTCATTGCCGGCCTGGGTGCCGGTGGTCCAGGCCCCGTTGAGGCTGGTGCGGCGCTCGCTGTTGTAGCGCAGCTGGTTGACCCCGTCGCGCAGTTTCCAGGTGGCCATGTTGCGGCCGTAGTAGCGGTTGGCACCGAAGGTCAGCAGGGTGCCGTCGCGCGGTTCCCAGCTGAGTGCGAAGCGCGGTGCCACGGTGGTCTGGCCGATGTAGCTGTCGCGCTCGATGCGCAGGCCCGGGCGGATCGAGACGTTGCCGTAGCGCATGTCATCATCGATGTGCGCGGCGAAGCTTTCCACATTGAAGCCGATATGGCCGGTGGCATAGCGGGTGCGGCGGGTGAAGTACTGGCCGGGCCAGCCCCCCAGCGTGGTCCGGCCCATGTCACACGCGGTATCGACCTCACCGGAATTCAGGGTGCAGGTCGTGGTGCGCGCCGGGGTGGTGTAGGTGCTGTTCTCGGTCAGGCGGCGGTAGTCGAACCTTTCCCGGGTCAGCTCCACGCCGCCGGTCAGCTGATGCACGCCACCGCCGAAGTCGAACGGGCTGCTCTGCACCTGGGCGCTGTAGGTGAGGCGACGCTGCAGCTGCTCGATGTCACCGAACTCGCCTTCCAGGGTGGAGGCGTTCGTGCCCCAGTCCTTGGTGGCCGAGCGCTGCCAGGTGAAGTAGTCATCGCTCTGCGCATCGCGCGACTGTTCGCTGCGGCTCCAGCTCAAGCGCTGGGTGATCGTGCCCCAGTCCGCCAGCCAGGTGGCGCCCAGGTTGACCATCGTGCCGCCGCTGTCGATGCGCACGCCCGCGCCACGGATGTTGGAACGGAACAGCTGGTTTTCCGAGGGCGCATGGGTGGACGACGCATCGACCGTCAGCCGGTCACTGGCCTCCCAGACGGCCTTCACCATCGCCTGGTCGGAGCGTTGGCGCTGGACTTCCCGCTGCTCACCGTAGCTGTCGACCAGGTGCGCCGAATAGAAGTACGTCGGAATCGTGGATCGCTTGCGGGTGAAGTTGGCCAGCACGCCCAGCGTGTCGGTCACCTTGCCTTCCAGCGTGGCGCGCCAGGTTTCCTTGGTGAACTCGGGCTGGCCATCGCCCCAGGACGACGCGTTGGCGTAGTCCTCGCGCATGCTCTCGTCCAGCAGGTAGCGGGTCCAGGACGAACGCGTGGTCTGGTAGGACACGCTGCCGGAGAAGTGATCCTTCGGTTTGCGGACGTTGGCCTCGATCACGCCACCGCTGAAGCCGCCGTAGGCCGCAGGGACGTTGCTGTCCAGCACGGTCAGGTCGGCCAGCAGGTCCGTATCCAGGGCGAAGGCCTGGCTGTTGCCCGGGGCGGTGGCGAGGCGGTAGGGCGACGGATCGCCGCCGGGGTCGATGTCGTTGTTGAAGTTCATGCCATCGACCACGAAGGCGTTCTGGTAGAACGGCGCGCCGTTGATGCTGACATTGGCCGGCGAGATGTCGCCGGGGGTGAAGCTGCTCTGCTGGGCGTTGTCGAACTGGACGGCGGGATTGATCCGCAGCAGGCGGCCGATGTCACCGTTGCCGGTGGCCTGGGCGCGCATGTAGTCCTCGTCCAGCCGCAGGCCTTCGGCGTAGTGGAAGGCCTGGGTTTCGCCGCCCACCCGCAGCGGCGAGGTCCTGCGCGGGCCGCTCGCCGGCGCACCGTCGCCCACTGCCTGCAGCGTGTAGCTGCCGTCCGCGCGTGGCTGCAGGCGCAGGCCGGTGCCGGCCAGCAGGCGTGCAAAGCCCTGTTCGGTACTGAAAGTGCCCGAGAGCGCCGGCGCGGTGCGGCCGGCAGCCAGCGCCGGGTCGAAGGACAGGGCGATGCCACGCTGCGCGGCGAAGGTGCTCAGCGCCAGGCCGAGCGGGCTTGCGGCCTGTTCGGTGGGGGCGACGGCCTGCAGCGGCGCGTCCTGGGCAAAGGCCGGCGTGGTGGCCAGGGCAGCGGCCAGCAGGCTCAGCCGGAAGGTTCGGGTCATGGAGGGCATGTAAGGCACGCGAAGGAGGGATTCACTCCCTCTGCCACCCAGGCGCGGAAAAAGTGTCATCGCCGCTCACTCCGGCCGGTCAACGTGATGGGCGCGCGCAGGCGCGTCCACAGTCCGGCCGGCCCGCGCTGCACCTGCAGGCCGTGGATGCCGGCCAGCATGGCCACGCTGCGCGCCGGGTCATCCACGGGAAATGCGCCGGACACCGGCTGCGAGGCGATCGCATCGTCACAGCCCAGCCAGCCCGGCTGATAGCGGCCGAGCTGCTCCAGCGCGCGGCGCAGCGGCTGCGCATCGACCACCAGCATGCCGTTGCGCCAGGCATCGATGGCCGGCGTGATTGCCTGGGTGGGCTCGAAGGCGTCGGCGCTGAAACGGACCTGCGCGCCGGCGGTGATGATGCGCTGCTGGCCAGTGGCGGCCAGCGCCACCTGCACGGCATCTTCCAGTACCGCCAGCGCCGTGGTGCCCGCCGCATGATGCACGTTGAAGCGCGTACCCAGGGCGCGCATGCGCCCGGCCGGGCTGGCCAGCACGAAGGGCCTTGCGGGCTGCCGTGGATCCTCTGCTGTTTTCACCAGCACCTGCCCACGGCGCAGGCGCAGCAGGCGCTGCTGGTTGTCGAAGGCGATATCCACGGCGGTATCGGTATCCAGATGCAGCACGCTGCCGTCGTCCAGCACATGGCGCAGGCGCTCGCCCACGGCCGTACGCATACTGGTATCCCACCCGGCCTGGTCGTACAGGCGCCACGCCAGCCAGCCGCCCAGCGGCGCAACCAGCAGGGCAGCCACGCTGCGCAGCACGGCGCGGCGGCCCGGCGAGGCCGGCCGCTGCAGAGCGCCGTGCGCCAGCGCAGGCGGCACCTGCCCGCTCAGCGCCAGCAGGCGTTCCGCGCGCTGCCACGCGCGTGCATGGTCGGGGTCGGCGTCGTGCCAGCGTTGCCACTGCGCGCGCTGCACCGCACTGCCATCCTCGTGCAGGCGCATCAGCCAGTCGGCGGCCTGTTCCAGCACACGCGGCGACAACGCCCGTTCGCCTGCGGCCTCGACGCCCACAGTCAGCAGGCGTGGGCCAGGCAGCCCATCAGGGCACGCTTCATGTGCCGCTTCACCGTGGACAGCGAAAGGCCCAACTGCGCGCCGATGGCCTCGTAGCGCAGGCCATCGAACTGCGCGAGCAGGAACACCCGGCGCGCCATCGGCGGCAGGCCATCGAGCATCGCGTCGATCTGCTGCAGGGCCTCGCGCACCAGCGCCTGTTCCTCCAGCGAGGGCAGCACCGGTTCGGGGAACTGCGCCAGGTATTCCAGATAGGCGCGTTCCAGCGCCTGGCGGCGGAACCAGTTGGCGGCCAGCCCGCGCGCGACGGTGGTCAGGAACGCCCGCGGCTCGCGCAGCGCGTCCAGATCGCGGCCCTGCAGCAGGCGCGCGAAGGTGTCCTGGGCCAGGTCAGCGGCTACATCGCGATTGCCCACGCGGCCGCTCAACCAGCCCTGCAGCCACCGGTGGTGGTCGCGGTACAGCGTGCCCAGTTGCTCGTGGTGTGCGTGCATGTGGAAAGCGCCGTCGCGCATCAATCGAAATGAGAATGATTCGCAAGTATGGCATCGGCGAGCGGTCGGTGCCAGCCCCAAGGCCCGGCCTGCGCAGGATCAACGCGCTGCCCACGGCGCTGGGCGCATGCTTGCCGCAGGCTGACCAACCCCGTGGTGCAGTCGCAGCCACCCTTGAAACCGGGTGGGGCAACCGCATCTTCCCTGCATCGCCGGCGCGGGCCGGCACTGATGACCGATGAGGATTCGCAATGCGGATGGACAAGCTCACCTCGCGTTTCCAGCAGGCGCTGGCGGACGCGCAGTCGCTGGCCGTGGGCCGCGACAACAGCATCATCGAACCGGTTCACCTGTTCAGCGCGCTGCTGGACCAGCAGGGCGGCAGCACGCGCCCGCTGCTGGCCCAGGCCGGCGTGAACGTCCCGGTGCTGCGCGAGCGCCTGACCGAGGCGCTGGATGCACTGCCGAAGGTGTCCGGCCAGGCCGGCAACGTTTCGATGGGCAATGACCTCGGGCGCCTGCTCAACCACACCGACAAGCTGGCCCAGCAGAACGGCGATGCCTTCATCGCCAGCGAGTGGTTCGTGCTGGCCGCACTGGAAGACAGCGGCACGCTGGGCATGGCGCTGCGCGCCGCCGGCGCCGACAAGGCGCGCCTGCAGACCGCCATCGACAAGCTGCGTGGCGGCGAGAACGTGCAGTCGGAAAACGCCGAAGAACAGCGGCAGGCGCTGGAGAAGTACACCATCGACCTGACTGCGCGCGCCGAGAGCGGCAAGCTCGATCCGGTGATCGGCCGCGATGAGGAAATCCGTCGCACCATCCAGGTCCTGCAGCGCCGCACCAAGAACAACCCGGTGCTGATCGGCGAACCCGGCGTGGGCAAGACCGCCATTGTCGAAGGCCTGGCCCAGCGCATCATCAACGACGAAGTGCCCGAAGGCCTGCGCGGCAAGCGCGTGCTGTCGCTGGACATGGGCGCGCTGATTGCCGGTGCCAAGTTCCGCGGTCAGTTCGAGGAACGCCTGAAGGGCGTGCTCAACGACCTGGCCAAGAGCGAAGGGCAGATCATCCTGTTCATCGACGAGCTGCACACCATGGTCGGTGCCGGCAAGGCCGATGGCGCGATGGATGCGGGCAACATGCTCAAGCCGGCGCTGGCCCGTGGCGAACTGCACTGCGTGGGCGCCACCACGCTGGATGAGTACCGCAAGTACATCGAGAAGGACGCTGCGCTGGAGCGCCGCTTCCAGAAGGTGTTCGTGGGTGAGCCGTCGGTGGAGGACACCATCGCCATCCTGCGTGGCCTGAAGGAAAAGTACGCCGTGCACCATGGCGTGGAGATCACCGACCCGGCCATCGTGGCCGCGGCCACGCTGTCCAACCGCTACATCACCGACCGCCAGTTGCCGGACAAGGCCATCGACCTGATGGACGAGGCCGCCTCGCGCCTGCGCATGGAGATCGACTCCAAGCCGGAGGAGCTGGACCGCCTGGAACGCCGGGTGATCCAGCTGAAGATCCAGCGCGAGATGCTGAAGAAGGAAAAGGACGATGCCTCGCGGCAGCGCCTGGCCGACCTGGAAAATGACATCGACGGCCTGGAGCGCGAGTTCTCCGACCTCAATGAAATCTGGAAGTCGGAGAAGGCTGCGCTGCAGGGTGCCACGAAGATCAAGGAGCAGGTCGAGCAGGCGAAGCTCGATCTGGAAGCCGCGCAGCGCCGCCAGGATTTCGCCCGCATGAGCGAGATCCAGTACGGCCTGCTGCCGCAGCTGGAAAAGCAGTTGGCCGCCGCCCAGGAAGCCGAGCACAAGGACTTCAAGCTGGTGCAGGACCGGGTGACCGACGAGGAGATTGCCGAGGTCGTATCGCGCTGGACCGGTATTCCGGTCAACAAGATGCTCGAAGGCGAGCGCGACAAGCTGCTGCGCATGGAAGACGTACTGCATAACCGCGTGGTGGGCCAGGAAGAGGCGATCAAGGTCGTGTCCGATGCGGTGCGCCGTTCGCGTGCCGGCCTGTCCGACCCGAATCGTCCCGGTGGTTCGTTCCTGTTCCTGGGCCCGACCGGCGTGGGCAAGACCGAACTGTGCAAGTCGCTGGCCGAATTCCTGTTCGACAGTGCCGACGCGATGATCCGCATCGACATGAGCGAGTTCATGGAAAAGCACAGCGTGGCGCGTCTCATCGGTGCGCCCCCGGGCTACGTGGGCTACGAGGAAGGCGGTTACCTGACCGAGGCCGTGCGCCGCCGCCCGTACTCGCTCATCCTGCTGGACGAGGTGGAGAAGGCACACACCGATGTGTTCAACATCCTGCTGCAGGTGCTGGATGATGGCCGCCTGACCGATGGCCAGGGCCGCACCGTGGACTTCCGCAACACCGTCATCGTGATGACCTCCAACCTGGGCTCGCACCAGATCCAGGACATGGGCAGCGATGACAGCCCGGAGGCCTACACGCAGATGAAGGCGGCGGTGATGGGCGTGGTGCAGGCGCACTTCCGCCCGGAATTCATCAACCGCCTGGATGACATCGTGGTGTTTCACCCGCTGGACAAGCAGCAGATCAAGCAAATCGCGCGCATCCAGATGCGTGGGCTGGAGAAGCGCCTGGCCGAGCGTGGGCTGAAGCTGGTGGTGTCCGATGCAGCGTTCGACCTGCTCGGCAACGTGGGCTTCGATCCGGTGTACGGCGCGCGTCCGCTGAAGCGCGCGATCCAGGCGCAGCTGGAGAATCCGCTGGCGCAGAAGATCCTTTCGGGGGCCTTCGTCAACGGCGACACCATCGAGGTCGGCAACGACGGCGGGCACCTGGTGTTTGCCAAGGCCTGATGTAACTGGGCACGCCCCGCCTGCGGGCGGGGCGTGCCACCGGCGTCCTTGCCGCACGGTGCGACGAGTACAGGCACAATGGCCTGCCACGGCCCGGAAAAGGAAGGTTCCCGCATGATGCCTGCGCGCGCATTGCCGCTGTGCCTCCTGCTCGCGCTCGGTGTCTCCGTGGCCAATGCCGCCGCGCCCGCTGGCGAGCAGCTGCGCTTGCCAGCGCTGCCGGATTACGTGCAGGCCCATGACGACACCGACGCGCAGGGCAACCGCATCGTCGAATACGTGCCGGCGGGGCAGACGGTGGAGCGGTGGACCGACATGGTCACCGTCAACAGTGCCCCCGGTTCCGCCGCCGCCACACCGCGTGAGTTCCTCGGCATCATCCAGGCCGGCTGGTACATCGCCTGCCCTGACACGCAGGCGCACTGGGTGGGCGAGGGCGAGGAGGACGGCCGGCCGTTCGCAGTGCTGATGCTGGGCTGCCCGCGCAACCCGGGTACCGGCAAGCCCGAATTCACCTGGATCAAGGGCATCCAGGGCCTGCAGGGCTTCCATACCGTGCAGAAGTCATTCCGCGCCGAACCGACTGAAGCCGATGTCGTCACCTGGGTAGGCTGGCTGCGCGGGGTGGCGTTGTGCGGCAATGGCCAGGCGCCGGCCTGCGCCGCGCCCGCGCCCTGATAACCGCCGGTACGGGCGTCATCGCCAGCGGCTCTCAGCAACGGTTCACCGCTGCCCTATGGTGGCGGTTTCCCGCCTGGAGCCTGGTGCAATGAGTGACCCGCAGTGGCAACTGGAAACCCTGGCCGTGCATGGCGGCTACCGTCCCGACCCGACCACCCGGGCGGTGGCAGTGCCGATCTACCAGACCGTGGCCTACGCCTTCGACGACACCCAGCACGGTGCGGACCTGTTCGACCTGAAGGTGCCGGGCAACATCTACACGCGCATCATGAACCCCACTACTGACGTGCTGGAGCAGCGCCTGGCCGCGCTGGAAGGGGGTATCGGCGCGCTCGCGCTGGCGTCGGGGCAGGCGGCCATCACCTACGCGATCCAGACCATCGCCGAGGCCGGTGACAACATCGTCGCCGCCAGCGCACTCTATGGCGGCAGCCTCAACCTGCTGGCGCACACCCTGCCGCAGTACGGCATCACCGCGCGCTTCGCCGATCCGGCGGACCCCGAGGCCTTTGCCGCGCTCATCGACGAACGCACCAAGGCCGTGTTCGTCGAATCCATCGGCAACCCGCGCGGAAATGTCACCGACATCGCCGCCATCGCCCAGGTCGCCCACGCCGCCGGCGTGCCGCTGATTGTGGACAACACCGTGGCCACGCCGTTCCTGCTGCGCCCGTTCGAACACGGCGCCGACATCGTGGTGCACTCACTGACCAAATACCTGGGCGGCCACGGCAACAGCCTGGGCGGTGCCATCGTCGATTCCGGCCGCTTCGACTGGGCCGCGCAGCGCACCCGCTTCGCACGCCTGAACGAACCGGACCCCAGCTACCACGGCGTGGTCTACACCGAAGCGCTGGGCCCGGCCGCCTACATCGGCCGCGCGCGGGTGGTACCGCTGCGCAATACCGGCGCCGCGCTGTCACCGTTCAACGCCTTCCTGATCCTGCAGGGCATCGAAACCCTGGCCCTGCGCATGGAGCGGATCAACGCCAATGCGCTGGCAGTGGCGCAGTTCCTGCAGTCGCAGGCCAAGGTGGCGTGGGTGCGCTATGCCGGCCTGGCCGACGACCCCGAGCATCCTGCCGCGCAGCGCTACCTGGGCGGCCACGGTTCCGGCGTACTGACCTTCGGCCTGCCCGGCGGCCGCGAAGCCGGCGCACGCTTCCTGGATGCACTGAAGCTGTTCACCCGGCTGGTGAACCTGGGCGATGCAAAGTCGCTGGCCACCCACCCGGCCTCGACCACGCACCGCCAGTTGAATGCCGCCGAACTGGCGCGTGCCGGTGTCAGCGAGGACACCGTACGCCTGTCGATCGGCATCGAGCACATCGGCGACCTGCGCGCCGACCTGGAACAGGCCCTGCAAGCCGCCTGATAGCCACCGGCTTGGTCGTCATCGCCACAGGCGATCACCACGCCCGGCGCAATGCGCTACGGTGGAACTGCCTCTCCAAGGCGTGGCAAACCTGGCAATGCAGATCCCCGGCGGGTGCGGGCCCGCCGGGGATTTTTTTGTAGTAGATCCACGCCATGCGTGGATGAACGTCATCGGACATCATCCACGCATGGCGTGGATCTACTGTGTCGACCAAGATCGACACCTACCCGAGCAGGATGCTGTTCCGACAGATCGCAGCAATGTGTCGCAGGCGGGGTGGTGTGGGCTTGCAGGACCGCAGGCGCCATGGATGGCGCCTACGAGCCCCCATGGATGGGTTTACGGCGTGTCCTGCAAGCCCACACCGCCCCGCCATCCCACGGACAGCCAGCTTTGGACGTTGACGTTGACGTTGACGTTGACGTTGATTCTGCAGGTGCAGGGCTGCAAGCCCTGCCGCCCGCACACCCCTCACACCACCGGAATGCTGTGCTGCCCCAACCCCCGGTACGGCGGCGTCGACATGATCATCTCCGCCAGCGAATACGCCAGCTCACGCTCGGCCATCACCGTGCCATCGGCACCGTGTTCCAGCAGATGCTTCACCTCGGCATCGCTGTGCGCACGCGCCAGCAGGGTCAGGTCCGGATTGATCGCTCGCAGCTTGGCCAGCGCCTCACCGGCTTCCAGCGGCTGTGGAATGGCCAGCACCGCAATCTTCGCGCGCTCCGGATGGGCCTCGGCCAGCACCCGGTCGGCGGCGGCACTGCCGCGGATCGCCGCGATGCCCTTGGCATGGGCCTGCTCGACGTGTTCCTTGTTGTCGTCGATCACCAGCACCGGCACCCCACGGTCGCGCAGCACCTGGGCCAGCTCGCTGCCCACCCGGCCATAACCAATCACGATGGCGTGGCCATGCAGGTCACGCGACGGGCCGGTGGCCTCTTCCGGCTCCGGCGCCTGTGGCGACTGTTCCTGCTTGGCCTGCCAGCGGTCCAGCAGGCCGAACACCAGCGGGTTGAGCATGATCGACACCAGCGCGCCGGCCAGCACCAGCGACTGCCCTTCCTTGGGCAGGATCTGCAGGGCCACGCCCAGGCCGGCGATGATGAAGGCGAATTCGCCGATCTGTGCCAGGCTGGCGGAAATGGTCAGTGCCGTGCTGGTGGGGTGGCCGAAGGCGCGCACGATGAAGAACGCCGCTGCAGACTTGCCGAACATGATGATCGCCACCGTGGCCAGTACCTGCCACGGGTGCTGCACGATGATGTTGGGGTCGAACAGCATGCCCACCGACACGAAGAACAGCACCGCGAACGCATCGCGCAGCGGTAACGAATCAGTCGCGGCCTTGTGGCTCAGTTCGGATTCGTTGAGCAGCATGCCGGCGAAGAACGCGCCCAGCGCGAAGGACACGCCGAACAGCATGGCCGAGCCGAACGCCACGCCCAGCGCGATGGCCAGCACCGACAGGGTGAACAGCTCGCGCGAACCGGTGCCGGCAATGCGCTCCAGGATCCACGGAATCACCCGGCGGCCGACCACCAGCATCACCGCCACGAACAGGCCCAGCTGCACGAAGGTCCAGCCGATATCGGCCAGCACGCTGCCCAGGGTATGGGTTTCCTTGGATGCCTCGGGCCCGAACACACCGGCCAGCACCGGCATCATCACCAGCGCCAGCACGCAGGCCAGGTCCTCGACGATCAGCCAGCCGACCGCGATCTTGCCGCGCAGGGTTTCCAGCAGGCGGCGCTCTTCCATCGCCCGCAGCAGCACAACGGTACTGGCCGTGGCCAGCGAGAAACCGAAGATGACCCCGTGCAGGGCGGGCCAGCCCATCAGCCAGGCGACGGCCCAGCCCAGCAGGGTGGCCACGGCGATCTGGCCGATGGCACCGGGGATGGCGATGGCCTTCACCGCCATCAGGTCTTTCAGTGAGAAATGCAGGCCAACGCCGAACATCAGCAGCATCACGCCCAGTTCGGCCAGCTGGTTGGCCAGCGCCTGGTCGGCGACGAAGCCGGGCGTGAACGGGCCAACGCAGATGCCAGCCACCAGGTACCCGACCAGAGGAGACAAGCGCAGCTTGTTGGCCAGCGCGCCGAAGATGAAGGCGAGCCCCAGGCCAACGGCCACGATGTTGATCAGGTCGGTGTCATGGTGCATCGGCACTCGCAGAAATCGGGGGGATGCCCCGATTTTCACCGATGCGGCCAGATACGGCAAACCGGAAATGCGAACGGGGTCAGATCCCTTTTCCCGCGGGGAAAGGGCTCTGAGCCCGATCCGCCGTCCCACGTCACTGCTGAGGGAGGGCGTGGATCCGCGGCTGGCGCCAGCGCGGAATGTCGGAATCGGACCTGGCTGGAGCGCTCAGTCCCGCTGCGCCGGGGGCCAGGACCGCGCAAGCGCTGTGTCGTAAGGGCGGAGGATGGACGACGGCTCCGAGACCTAAGTGTGTGATCGCAAGTCCCTGCGCCCCAATGGATTCGCGCCAACTGTGGGTGGCTGAAGCCGGCCGGTGTCCTCGGATGCGCGCCCGATAGATTGGGAGCCCGCAGTTCTATCGACGTTTCCTGTACCACCCACAAAAGTCACCATGGACTGATTTTCCCGCTCCGCTGATCAGCCCGGCGGCCTGCTCCCCTCAGCCGCATTGGCGAACAATCCGATGAATCTTCCAAACATGGATGTAGTGATCCAGGCGATAGGTCAGGACACCAGCTCGGAGCTCCTGTCACGGTTGCTACTTGAACTGGAGATAGGCGAGGCCGACTTTTGCCGCTATCCGTTCAACTTGGCTGGAATGCGATTGTGGACCGACAGCGAGGAGGCGCTCCAGTTGGAATTCAAGGACATTGGACTGCTGAAGGACGTTCCGTATCACGACCTGGACGATGGTCCGTGGGTTCTGACCGACGCAATCTTCTGGGGAGCCAGAAAAGACAAGCGGGCCTATGCTGGATCTTTACCCCACGGCCTAAGCTTTTCCATGCTACGTCCACATGTCAGGGAGCGACTCGCCGTCTTGGGGGCAGGGGATGCTGTCGAGATGGGCTTTTCTGGAGAAGTGGATATCTGGTGGGTCAGCGGTCTGGAGCTTGCGGTGGATTTTTCCGGTCCAGGAGACTCGATTCGCTGCATTTCCGTGGGTTTGCCGATTGATCGGAGCGATCACCAGCACTAAGCCATCGACCACTTCCTCACTCGGGCCCCGCATGCAGGATCAACATTCCGGCGGGCGAGCTCCCCTCGTGCCGCATCGGAGAGTAATCAGATGAACATCCCAACCATTGATGTAGTGATCCAGGCGGTAGGTCAGGACACCAGCTCGGCTTCCCTAGCCAGGTTACTCCAGGAATTGGAGATCGACGAGGCAGACGTCAGCCGCAATCCGTTGAAATTGACTGGAAGGCGGATCTGGACGGACGAGGAGGGCACGCTGCAGTTGAATTTCGAGGACATAGGTATGCTCGCTGATATCCCGTACCACGACGTGGACGATGGGCCTTGGGTACTCAAGACGGCGGTGTTCTGGGCGTCTGGGAAAAACAAGCATGCCTACTCTGGCCCGTTGCCCCATGGGCTGGATTTCTCAATGTCGCGTCACCGTGTGAGGGAGCGATTTGCGGCTCTGAATGCGGGAAATCCCTTTGTGGCGGGAATTTCGGGCAATGTGGATATATGGAGCATTGGCGGCGCGGAGTTCAAGGTTGACTTCACTCGGTGCCGGAGATTCGATTCGCTGCGTATCCGTTGGCATTCCGGTGGACCGCACTGATCGCCGAGCTTAAGCGCGGCAATTGTGCGTCTCGCCCGAATTGACAATGGTATTCCATGAATCATCCAATAAACGTGGTGCACGTCCAGGCAATAACCGCGCTGTTTGGCAGAAGCGCCACCGACCCAGCCATCACGGCAATGCTTCAATCGCTTGGCGTCAGACGCAGACCGGAGCTGGCCCGTCCTGCAAAGAGCCCTTACGAAGCGGTTCTGCGTGTGAGCGGGCAGGGCATGCTGTTGTCCTTCAGTGAGCGCAACTACTGGAACGGGCGATCCGTTGCTTCGCACGGCAGGAGCGGGGAGCTGATCTTCACCAACGTTGCGGTGACAGCCGGCATTCCGGATGTCATGCGCAGGTACGAAGGCGATCTGCCGTTTGGCCTGCAATGGGAGGACGACAGGACGACAGCTCGCGAAAGGCTCGCCACTGCGGGCTTTGGGGATAGCTTGCACGCCGGCAGGCGTGACGCCTGGTGGCTGCCCGAGTACCGCATCCGTCTGACGTATCAGCCTGAATGCATCGAGCAGGCAGGAGCGCGTGGGATCTTTGATATCAGCCTAGGAATCCCCATGCGTCCATTGGCTCGCGCATCGGCAACGTGCGGGTACCCTTCAGCGGAACAGGTGTTCGCTGTTCTCGGCAGATCGACCGAGGATGCTGATTTCCAGGCTGTGTTCCGGGACCTTGGTCTTGCGAGTCTGATGGCGGAGTCGAGCAGGGAGGTCGTCGATAGAGCCGACGAGCATGGCTTCATCCTTTACTTCGACAGCAAACGGGGCACGCCCGGTGGCCAGCCGGTATGCACGGGTATCAGTTTCGTTCGCGATCGATTGGGAAACTCAAGAGCCTGGGCTGGGTCGCTGCCATTCGGTCTTCAATTCGATGATCCGCCGTCCATTCTCGAAGCGCGCATGGGTCAACGAGCCAGTCGGTGGCGTGATGAAGGAACATTCGGCAGCGCGAGCTGGTCGCTGCCTGGTCTTCAAGTGAGCGTGAATTTTGACAGTCTGGACAACTGTCTCGAGTCTGTCCGTGTGATCGCAGAAGGTCATCGGACGTCCAATTGCCAGCCGTGCGGCTGATCTGGCCCGTAGCACATGACAAAACACCCGCCGGAACATTCCGGCGGGTGTGAATGATGCGGGAAAGAAATGCCGGCCAGCGGCCGGCACTACCGTTTACCAGTTGTACTTGATGCGCCCGTAGACATACGCGCCGTTGAAGCCGAACGGTGAGTAGTTGCTGTAGGGCAGCATGCCGAAGGTCGAGTTCTGCAGGTCTTCGGTGCGGTCCGGGTACTCGTCCAGCAGGTTGTCGGCGCCCACGGTGAGGGTCCAGTTGCTGCTTGGCTTGTAGCTGACCGAAGCGTCCAGCACCCACTTGTCGCCGTAGGTCTGGTCACGCAGCGCCGTGGCCGAGTTGCGCACGGTGAATTCGCCGTAGCGGGTGGCGGCCAGGCCCAGTTCCCAGTGGTCCGAACGCCAGGTGCCGCTCAGCACGGTCTTGTCGCGCGGGTAGCTGTCTTCGATGCGGCCGATCTCATCACGGCCGATCAGCGACTGGGTCAGGCCCAGGGTGCTGAACACGGCCGGGGTGCCGCCCACGCGCTGCACCTTGGTGTCGTTGTAGCTGTAGGCGGCGGTCAGTTCCAGGCTGCTGGCGCTGAAGGGCACCGTGTAGCTGGACACGAAGTCCACGCCGCGGGTGCGCGTATCCAGGCCATTGGTGAAGTACGAGAACGCGGTGACCTGGGGCAGGCCCAGGCTGGTCAGCAGCGCGCTGCTGGCAGCATTGGTGGTGATGCTGGACGACAGCGCGATGCGGTCGTCGATGTCGATCTGGTAGGCATCGACGGTGATGTACAGGCGGTCGACCGGCTGCAGCACCAGGCCCAGGCTGTAGGACGTGGAGGTCTCGGCCTTCAGCGGCGAAGCGCCCAGTGCCTGTGCGGCCGCACTGGTGGTGGGGAAGGTGCCGCGTTCGACGAACACGCCGTTGGTGAACTGGCTGGTGACCGCTTGGTAGCCCTGCTGGGCCAGCGACGGCGCGCGGAAACCGCTGGAGGCGGTTGCGCGCAGCGCGACCTTGTCGGTGAACGCGTAGCGCGCCGACAGCTTGCCGGAGAAGCGGTCGCCGAAGTCCGAATAGTCCTCGTAGCGGCCGGTGATGCCAGCGGAGAACTTCTCGGTCAGATCGGCTTCCAGGCCGGCATAGACCGCGTAGTTGTGGCGGTCGGCGTGCACTTCATTGGTGGGGGTGAAGCCGCCGAAGCCCTGCGCGCCGGAGCCGGTGTAGGAGTTCAGCTCGCCCGGATTCTGGTCCCACTTTTCCTTGCGGTATTCACCGCCGAAGGACAGGGTGACCGGGTAGGCCAGGCCCCAGTCCAGCGACTTTGTCAGGTCGGCGTTGAAGATGTCCTGCTGGTACTTCAGCGTGCCGTCGTAGAACGAACGCGGGCTGGTTGCGCCCAGGCTGTAGTTGATGCTGTTGCGGGTGTGGAAATCCAGGGTGTTCTCGCCGTGGTTCAGGCTCAGGTCCCAGGTCCAGCCGCTGTCAGTGTTGCCCTTGACGCCGGCCACCAGCGAACGGTCCTTCGAGTACTGGTTGATCTCTGGTACGAAGCCATCGGGATAGGTCTGCGCCAGCAGCGCGGTCTGCCCGTTGTGGTTGCGCGAGCGGTAGAACGCGAACGAGGTGATGTCGCGGTTGCTGAGCAGCGCGCTGGCATAGCCGGTCACGTGGTCGCTGAAATCGAAGCTGGCGTTGACCGAGGCGGCGGTGGCGTCCACCCGCGGGTCGCCCACGACGAAGGTGGTTTCGCCCACGGACGGGTAGTTGACGGTGTTGGGCGTGGTGCCACGGTAGGGGCCGGCGCGGTTGCTTTCATCCTGCTGGCTGATCTGGCCGGCCACGTGCACGCGGCCACGGCCGTTGCCGAACTCGACGCCGGTATCGCCGGACAGCTGGTACTTGTTGCCGTCACCGGCCGAATACTGGCCGTAGTCCACGGCCAGGCTGCCACCGCTGCCGCTGCCCTTGAGCACGATGTTGATCACACCGGCGATGGCATCCGAACCGTACTGCGCCGAAGCGCCATCGCGCAGCACTTCCACGCGCTCGATGGCGGCAATCGGAATGGCGTTGATGTCCACCGCCGAGGAACCGCGGCCGATGCTGCCATTGACGTTGATCATCGCCGAGGTGTGCTGGCGCTTGCCGTTGACCAGCACCAGCACCTGGTCCGGTGACAGGCCACGCAGCTGCGCCGGGCGCACGCCGCTGGTGCCGTCGGTCAGGGCCGGGCGCGGGAAGTTGAGCGAGGGCAGGGCACGCGACAGCGCCGTGGCCAGTTCGCTGGTGCCGGTGGACTGCAGCACTTCGGGGGTGATGATGTCGATGGGCGACTGCGATTCGGCCACCGTACGGTCGGCCACGCGGGTACCGGTGACGATCACCGTGTCCAGGGTATTGGCGGCGCTGCCGGCCTGCTGGGCGGCGGCGATGAAGGGGGAGCCACCGAGTGCGACAGCGACGGCGGCGGCGATCAGGCTGGTCTT
Source organism: Stenotrophomonas maltophilia (assembly GCF_047782825.1). GTDB lineage: Bacteria > Pseudomonadota > Gammaproteobacteria > Xanthomonadales > Xanthomonadaceae > Stenotrophomonas. The sequence goes on from NZ_CP180589.1 coordinate 4,341,758, forward strand.
GCGGGTCATCGGGAGGGGGCTCCGGTTGGCGGGGGCGGCACCGGAATCGACATCACGAGGGTGAGGCGGACGACGGTTGTTGCGGTGCGCAATGCAGCAATTAACGGGAATTTAAGCAGCTGTCAAATGCCCGTCATGTGAAAAAACGTTGCAGAAGCAATCATTTAGCTGTGACGGGCGCTGGCGGGGCAGGGACCCGGGAGGCGCGCGGACTCGACGAGGGAGAGAGGAAGAGCGACCGCGCTGCATCCCGGGGCGCGTCAAGTATTCGTTAACGCTAGAATTGCGTCGCAGGAACAGTGCTCACCAGCACATTCCATTCGGTTATATGGACGCCTTCCCCCATGATTTCGCTTCGTAATTTCGCCTTGCGCCGCGGCGAGCGGCTGCTGTTGTCCAACGTCGACCTGACCCTGCACGCCGGTTACCGGGTGGGTGTGGTCGGCCGCAACGGGGCTGGCAAGTCCAGCCTGTTCGCGGCGGTGAAGGGCGAGCTGGAGGCGGACAAGGGCGATGTCGATCTGCCCGGCAAGGTACGCATCGCCAGCGTCGCCCAGGAAACCCCGTCGCTGCCGGACCCGGCGCTGAGCTTCGTGCTGGGCGGCGATACCGAGGTGGCGGCCGTGCTGGCCGCCGAGGCCGATGCCACCGCCCGCGAGGACTGGGAAGCCGTGGCCGAAGCGCATACGCGCATGGCCGAGCTGAACGCCTACGACGCCGAAGCGCGCGCCGGCAAGCTGCTGCATGGCCTCGGTTTCCCGGCCGAAACCCACCACCGGGCGGTGTCCTCGTTCTCCGGCGGCTGGCGCGTGCGCCTGAACCTGGCCCGCGCGCTGATGATGCCCAGCGACCTGCTGTTGCTGGACGAACCGACCAACCACCTGGATCTGGACGCGGTGTACTGGCTGGAACAGTGGCTGCTGAAGTACCCGGGCACCCTGCTGCTGATCTCGCATGACCGCGAGTTCCTGGACAACGTGGCCACCCACACTCTGCACCTGCACGGTGGCGGCGCCAAGCTCTACCCGGGCGGCTACACCGATTTCGAACGCCAGCGCGCCGAACAGCTGCGCCAGCAGCAGATCGCGCACGAAAAGGAGCAGGCCGAGCGCGCCCACCTGCAGAGCTTCATCGACCGCTTCAAGGCGCAGGCCAGCAAGGCCGCGCAGGCACAGAGCCGCATGAAGCGCCTGGCCAAGCTGGCCGGTACCGAAGCGGTGCGTGCCGAGCGCGAATTCCGCATCGAATTCGCACCGCCAGCCAAGCTGCCGTTCTCGCTGATCCGCCTGAACCACGTCGAGGCCGGCTACGGCGCCGATTCGGTCATCCTGCACAACGTCGGCTTCGGCCTTGAGGCTGGCCAGCGCATCGGTCTGCTCGGCCCCAACGGCGCGGGCAAGACCACCCTGGTGAAGACCCTGGTGGGCGAGCTGATGCCGATTGCCGGCGAGCGCTCGGCGCACCCGGACCTGAAGATCGGTTACTTCGCCCAGCACACGGTGGAGTCTCTGCACGAAGGGCAGTCGCCGATGGAGCACTTCCGCGAGATCGCTCCGGATGCGCCGAACCAGTCGTTCCGCGATTTCCTCGGCAAGTGGAATTTCCCCGGTGACCGCGCGTTCGAGCCGGTCGATGGCTTCTCCGGTGGCGAGCGCGCGCGCCTGGCGCTGGCCCTGATCGCCTGGCAGCAGCCGAACGTGCTGCTGCTGGACGAACCGACCAACCACCTTGATCTGGAAATGCGCGAAGCCCTGGCCGAAGCGCTGGCCGATTTCGACGGTGCGATCGTGATGGTCTCGCATGACCGCCATCTGATCGGCCTGGTCTGCGACACCTTCTGGCGCGTGGCCGACGGCGTGGTCGAACCCTTCGACGGCGACCTGGACGCCTACGCGGCCTGGCTGCGCACCCGCCCGCAGGCGCAGGGCACCAAGGCGCGCATGGAACAGGTGGAAGAACCAGTGGTGGTCAAGACCCCCCCGGTGGCGCAGGTGGTGCAGAAGAAGCCGGCCAACCCGCACAAGCTGGCCGCGGCCGAATCCAAGGTGTCCGAGCTGGAAAACAGCCTGGCCGAACTGGACCGCCAGCTGGCCGACCCGGCCAACTACGCCGATGCCACCCGCATGGCCGTGCTCGGCCGCGACCGCGAAACCACCGCCGCGCAGCTGGAAAAAGCCGAAGCCGCGTGGATGGAATTGCTGGAGTCCTGATCACATTGGTAGCGCCGGGCCACGCCCGGCGGCTCTACCATCGGCTGCGTTCGCCGGGCATGGCCCGGCGCTACCATTGCCGCCAATGACGGTAGCGCCGGGCTATGCCCGGCGGGGTCATCACCCCTGCGCCTGCAACCACTCGCGGAAGCGCCTGGCCGGTTCGCGCTCGGCGCGTGAGCGCAGTCGCGTCAGCCAGTAGCGGCCCAGCTCCAGCGTGGTCGCGAAGGGTTGCAGCAGGCGCCCTTCGGCCAGTTCCTGTTCGAACATGCGCAGCGGCAGCAGGGCCACGCCCGCACCCCCGGCGGCGGCCATCGCCACCGTCAGCGACGAATCGAACACCGGCCCGCGCGCTTCCACGCCGCTGACCCCGGCCGCCTGCAGCCAGCGCGGCCACTCGTCGCCTCGGTAGGAGCGCAGCAGCGGCACCGTGCCCAGATCGCGCGGCTGCTTCAGGCGCCGGGCCAGTGCCGGGGCGCACAACGGCGCGAACGGTGCATCCAGAATCGCCGTGCAGGCCTGGCCCTGCCAGTCGCCATCGCCGAACCGGATCGCCAGGTCCAGGCCTTCTCCGGCCAGGTCGATGCGGTTGTTGTGGGTCTGCAGGCGCAGCTCGATATCCGGATGCGCGCTCTCGAACGCGGCCAGCCGCGGCAGCAGCCAACCGGTGGCGAAGGTGCCCACCACCCCCAAGGTAAGTACTTCGCGTGCCGGGCCACCGGTGTAGCGCGCGATGCTGGCCGAAATGCGCTCGAAGGATTCATTCAGTACCGGGAACAGCGCGGCGCCCTCGTCGGTCAGCGCAACGCCGCGCGGCAGCCGATGGAACAGGCGGATGCCCAGACGGTCTTCCAACCCCCGTATCTGGTGGCTGAGCGCAGCCTGGCTGACGCACAGTTCCAGCGCGGCGCGGGTGAAGTTCTGGTGGCGGGCGGCGGCCTCGAAGGCGCGCAGCGCGTTGAGCGAGAGGGTAGGGTGGAGCATCGGCAGGGGTGAGGCAGGATGATGGCTGATCCTACCGCGTCGCCAGTTGTGCCCGCCAAAATTGGGGTTGAATGCGACAGGCATTAGAAATATGCATGTCTGACCCTGATAATTTCCATTGGTGATGCCGCCGCGCGCTTCCAATAATCGGGGCACATCCACCGGAGCCCGCCCATGTACGCTCGCCGTCGATTCCTGCAGTTCAGCACTGCCGCTCTTGCTTCCTCCCTGCTTGCGCCCGCGTTGGCGCGGGCCGCTGGCCCCGCGCCCGGTGCGCTTGCCGCGATTGCCAGCGCCGCCGATTTCGCCGCGCTGGAGAAAGCCAGTGGTGGCCGCCTGGGGGTGACCGTGCTGGAGACCGGCAGCGGCCGCCGCATCGGTGGGCACCGCCAGGACGAGCGCTTCCCGATGTGCAGCACCTTCAAGTCGATGCTGGTGGCCCATGTGCTCAGCCTGGCCGATGCCGGCCGCGTATCGCTCGATACCCGGCTGCCGATCGCCGAGAAGGATCTGCTGTCCTACGCACCGGTGGCGCGCCGCCACGTCGGCAAGGATCTGAGCGTGCGCGACCTGTGCCGCGGCACCCTGACCACCAGCGACAACACCGCAGCCAACCTGCTGTTGGGGGTGAGCGGCGGGCCGCCGGCACTGACCGCCTTCCTGCGCGAACACGGCGACCGCGTGACCCGCAACGACCGCTACGAGCCGGACATGAACCGCTTCGCTGCAGGCGACCCGCGCGATACCACCAGCCCGGCCGCGATGGCCGCCAGCCTCGCCCGGTTCGCGGTGGGCGATGGCCTTACGGCGGCATCGCGCCAGCAGTTCGCCGATTGGCTGATCGACAACCAGACCGGCGATGCCTGCCTGCGGGCAGGGCTGGGCGCGCGTTGGCGGGTGGGTGACAAGACCGGCAGCAACGGCGAGGACACCCGCAACGACATCGCCGTGCTGTGGCCGCGTGCAGGTGGTGCGCCCTGGGTGATTGCCGCTTACCTGCAGGGCGCCTCGGTGGACGAGGATCAGCGTGCTTCGGTGCTGGCGCGGGTCGCTGCGCTGGCCGATGCGATGATCGGCTGACGCGCGGCCGGCACCACGGCGCGGCTTGCGTTGCCTGCGCGCAGACAGGACACTGCGCGCCCGTCCGCGCTGCTTCCGGCGCGTGCGGCCTTTACAGGAGCAACGCGTGAAACAGGATGTGACCTCTCCTCGTGGCCTGCTGCCGGGCAGGATCCTGCTGGCCTATTCGGCCGTGGCCATCCTGCTCATGCTGGCCTTCAGCTGGTCGATGCCGCCCATCGATGCCTCGGGCTTCCGGCAGACGCAGACCGCGCTGTCCGTCGATTGGCTGATGCGCGGTGGCCCGCTGCTGGCCTATCTGACACCGGTGCTGGGCGCGCCGTGGTCGATTCCGTTCGAATTCCCGCTGTTCCAGGGGCTGGCGGCGCTGCTGGGCAAGGCCACCGGCATGAGTGCCGACAACAGCGCCCGCCTGCTGTCCGCGCTGTTCCATGTGGGCAGCATCTGGCTGGTCCATCGCATCAGCCTGGTGCTGCGCCCGGACCGCGTCCTGGCGCTGTGCATCGCCGGTGCCTTCGCCGTTTCGCCGCTGGCGCAGTTCTGGGGTCGTTCGGTGATGATCGAATCGACCGCAGTGTTCTTCGGCCTGCTGTTCGTCTGGGCGATGGCACGCCTGCATGCACAGCCGCGCGCCTGGGTGGGCCTGGTGGCCATTGCCGCTGCGGTGCTGGGGGCGCTGGTCAAGATCACCACGTTCTTTGGCTTTGCCGTTTTCACCGTGCTGGCCGTGGTCTGGATGGCGCTGCGTGAGCACGGCTGGCGCCCGCAGTGGCTGGTGGCGCATTGGAAGCTGCTGGCGGGCGGCGCACTGGCCGCGCTGGCCGCGCTGGTGGCCATCGTGCTGTGGCTGCAGCATGCCGATGCCCTGAAGGCGCAGTCGGCACTGGGTGCGCAGGTGACGTCCGAGGGCCTGGCCGGGTTCAACTACGGCACCCTGCAGCAGCGCCTGGACCCGGCAACCTGGGGCGCCATCTTCAAGAAGCGCTTCTCCGGCCCGGTCGGCTCCAACTGGGTGTTCCTCATCTTCCTGCTGGCCGGGCTGTCGATCCAGCGGATCCGTGCGGCCGTCGTGGTGCTGCTGCTGGCCTATCTGGCACCGATGCTGGTGTTCACCAACCTGCAGCTGGTGCACCCGTACTACCAGGTCGCACAGCTGGTGTTCGCCACGTCCATTGTCGGCCTGGTGATGTGGGTGGTGATCCAGCGCGGTGAAGCGGCTGGCAAACCCGGCCGTGGTGTCGCCCTGGCGATCTTCCTGTGCCTGCTGTCGGTGGGGTTCGGGCTGGTGAAGTCGCTGAAGGACATGAAGGAAGCACGCCAGCCGACGTCGATCTCGCAGATTGCCGAGGCCATCCGCGCGGGAACGCCGGAGCAGGGCGTGGTGGTGGGCTTCGGCGATGACTGGTCCTCGGAACTGCCGTACCGCTCGGGTCGCCGCGCGGTGATGATTCCCGACTGGGCATCGGATGCGACGCTGGCCTCGCTGGCTGGCAACGATGACGCATTGGGCGGTCTGCCGTTGGCGGCCCTGGTGCAATGCCCCAACGCACTGGGCAGCACCCCGCAGCGAGCGCAGTGGCAGGCCACCATCGTGCAGCGCTACGCGCAGGGCGCGCAGAGGCAGGACATCGCCGGCTGCCAGGTCTGGCTGCACCGCTGACTGGCCTGTCCCGGTCGGCCGGCGCGGTTTGCGCCGGCCGATCATGGCCGTTAGGGTTGGGGGCATGAAACTGCATGCCGTTGTCTCCGCTTCCGCCCTCCTGCTCGGCCTCGCCGCGTGCTCACCGCCCAGCGACAAGGTCGCGCACGATCTGGCGACCGCACCGGCCGACGCTTTCATGGCGGCCATCGCCGCCCACTGCGGCCAGGCCTATGCCGGCAGGGTGGTGGAAGACACGCCGGCACCGACCGGCAAGGATCCCTTCGCCGGCCAGCGCCTGGTCATGCATGTGCGCGGCTGCGCCGACCCGGCGCATGAGCTGCGCATCCCGTTCCATGTCGGTGATGACCACTCGCGGACCTGGGTGCTGACCCGCACCGAAAACGGTCTGAAGCTCAAGCACGACCATCGCCACGCCGATGGCAGCCCCGACGCGATCACCCTGTATGGCGGTGACAGCAAGCCACCGGGTACCGCAGCGCGCCAGCAGTTCCCGGCCGATGGTGATTCGGTGGCGATGTTCCGCCGCGCCGACATGCTGGCGTCCACCCACAACACCTGGGCGATGGAAATCGACCCCGACCAGACCTTCGTCTACGAACTGACCCGGCCGGAGGGGCGTCGCTTCCGTGTGGAGTTCGACCTCAGCAAGCCGGTGCCGCTGCCGCCGGCACCGTGGGGCGACCAGGCGGCGCCGGCGCCCTGAGCGGGCGCACGGGGTCGGATCCCTTGCCACCGGCAAGGGCTCTGACCCCTTCCCTCAGCCACCCGGGTAGCGCCGGGCCATGCCCGGTGGCTTCTCCGCGGTTGCCTGCGCCGTTGCGCTCGCCGGGCATGGCCCGGCGCTACCCCTCAACGCGTACCGAACCGGGCCCGGCAGCCGTTGCTGACCCACACCCGGCCGCGTGAATAGCCCCAGCTGCGGCCTTCCTGGCAGGCGCTGCCGGACAGCTGCTGCTGCAGCACCGGGCGGCCCTGGCGGTCATCCCAGTCGCAGTTCTGGGTGCGATTGTTGTTGCTGCTGCAGGTGATGCTGTAGTTGCTGTTGCCGCCGCCCCAGCCGCCCCCATTGCCGCCGCCCCAACCGCCACGCGATTCGGCGAATTCGCCGCGGCAGCCGCGGTTCACCCAGATCGACCCGTTGCGCACGCCCCAGGTCTGGCCTTCCACACAGGCCGAACCGGAGATCTGCCGCACCAGAGTCGCCCCGCGCCAGTTGGTCGGGCAGCGGCGCTCGCGGTTGTCCTGGCTTTCGCAGCGGATGGTGTTGCCGGTGTTGCCACCGCCCCAGCCGCCGCCGTTGCCACCGCCCCAACCACCGCGGCCCTCGACGAATTCGGCGCGGCAGCCGCTGGTGACCCAGATGCTGCCGTTGCGGGTGCCCCAGGTGCGGCCTTCCACGCAGGCCGAACCGGACAGCTGGCGGACCAGCCGGGCATCACGCCAGCCGGTGTTGCAGACGCGTTCGCGGTTGTTCTGGCTTTCGCAGCGGATCACCCCGTTCTGCGCAGCGGCGGGGGCAACGGGCAGGGTGAGGCCGGCAAAGGCGCCCAGGGACAGGGTTATGGCCAGGCTGGCCAGGGACAGCGGTTTCATGGCAAATCCCCATACGGTGTGTGGTGCGCGACTATAAGGACGGGACGGATAAAGCCCGTGTGACTGTCCGCATTTGCCCCGGCCGGGGCCTCGGCCGCAGAATACGGGGCTTTCCGGCCCCCGTCGGGTGCCGGCGTTCTCCAGCGGAGCTTTCCCCCCATGCGTACCCACTTCTGCGGCCTGGTCGACGAGACCCTGATTGGCCAGACTGTCACCCTCGCCGGCTGGACCGACGTGGCCCGTAACCAGGGCGGCGTCTGCTTCATCGATCTCCGCGATCATGAAGGCATCGTGCAGGTGACCGTCGAGGTCGACAACGCCGAAGTGTTCGCCGTGGCCGCCTCGCTGGGCTATGAGGACGTGCTGCAGGTCGAAGGCGTGGTGCGTGCCCGCCATGCGGTGAACGACAAGATCGCCACCGGCAAGGTGGAAGTGATCGCCACCGCCATCACCGTGCTGAACAAGGCCGCGCCGCTGCCGTTCCACGCGCACGAGAACCCGGGCGAAGACACCCGCCTGAAGTACCGTTACCTGGACCTGCGCCGCCCGGAAATGCAGCGCATGCAGCGCACCCGCATCAAGCTGGTGCAGGCCCTGCGCCGCCACCTGGACGAGCGCGGCTTCCAGGACATCGAAACCCCGATCCTGACCAAGGCCACCCCGGAAGGCGCCCGCGACTTCCTGGTGCCGGCGCGCATGCACCCGGGCGAGTTCTACGCCCTGCCGCAGAGCCCGCAGCTGTTCAAGCAGATCCTGATGGTGGCCGGCTTCGACCGCTACTACCAGATCGCGCGCTGCTTCCGCGACGAGGCCCTGCGTGCCGACCGCCAGCTGGAATTCACCCAGCTGGACATGGAATTCGCCTTCGTGCGCGAGCGCGACGTGCAGGACTTCGTCGAGTCGATGATCCGCGCCATCTTCAAGGAAGTGGTGGACGTGGAACTGGCTGCCAGCTTCCCGCGCATGACCTGGGCCGAAGCGATGCGTCGCTACGGTTCGGACAAGCCGGACCTGCGCATCGCGCTGGAACTGGTGGACGTGGCCGACCTGGTCAAGGACAGCGAATTCCCGGTGTTCACCGGCCCGGCCAATGACGCCGAAGGCCGCGTGGCCGCGCTGCGCATCCCGGGCGGCGCCACCCTGTCGCGCAAGCAGATCGACGAATACGCCGCGCATGCCGCCAAGTACGGCGCCAAGGGCCTGGCCTACATCAAGATCGCCGACAACGGCGAAGTCAGCTCGCCCATCCAGAAGTTCTTCAGCGAAGCCTCCTTCGCCGCCCTGGTCGCCCACGTCGGCGCCGGCAATGGCGACATCGTGTTCTTCGGCGCTGGCGGCTACAACAAGGTCTCCGACTTCATGGGCGCCCTGCGCCTGAAGGCTGGCAAGGACTTCGGCCTGGTCGCCCAGGGCTGGGCCCCGCTGTGGGTCACCGACTTCCCGATGTTCGAGTGGGATGAGGAAGAGCAGCGTTACGTCGCCCTGCATCACCCCTTCACCGCACCGGCCGTGGATGACATCGCCGACCTGCGCGCCAACGCCCGTACCGCCGTGTCGCGCGGCTACGACATGGTGCTCAACGGCAATGAGATCGGCGGCGGTTCGATCCGTATCCACCGCCCGGACATGCAGAGCGCGGTGTTCGAGCTGCTGGGCATCGGCGCCGAAGAGGCCCGTGCCAAGTTCGGCTTCCTGCTGGACGCGCTGAACTACGGCGCGCCGCCGCACGGTGGCATCGCCTTCGGCATCGACCGCATCGCCGCGCTGATGGCCGGCACCGAGTCCATCCGCGACGTCATCCCGTTCCCGAAGACCACCGGTGCGCAGGATCTGATGACCGATGCGCCGTCGCCGATCGTCGACACGCAGCTGGCCGAAGTGCACATCCAGGTTCGCCCCAAGACCAACTGATCAGGAGATCCAGGCAATGACCGAGTTTGCGTTTTCGCTGGAGTGGGAAAAGCTGGGCAATGAAGGCTCCGAGGCCAACCTGGTCACCGAGCGTGCACGTGTGTTCGGTGGTTGGCTGGTCCGCGTCGGTACCAATCCGGCCGCAATGGCCCTGACCTTCGTCGCCGATGGCGAAGGCCGTTGGGACGGTGAAGACTTCGGCGTCGAGGATTACGAGGACGACGAAGAGGAAGAAGAGTACGACGAGGACGAGGAAGGCGAGGAAGAAGAGGACGAGGACGAAGAGGAATACGAGGAAGAGGACGAGGAAGAAGAAGTGGAATCGGAATCGCCTGGAAAGGCTTGACCCGCGCTTCGCCCTGACGTCAACTTCCTGCATGTATTCGATCCGCCGCGCCACCGTGGACGACGCGCCGACCCTGTCGGCGCTGGCCGCACGCACGTTCACTGAAACCTTCGGCCACCTGTATCCGCCGCAGGACCTGCAGGCCTTCCTCGAGGAGGCCTACACGGTCGAGCGCCAGCAGGTGATCCTGGCCCACCCCGATTACGCGGTGTGGCTGCTGGAACTGGACGGGGAGGCGGTCGGCCATGCCGCCGCCGGCCCCTGCGGCCTGCCGCACCCGGACGTGCAGCCCGGCGATGGTGAACTCAAGCGCCTGTACCTGATCAAGTCGCAGCAGAGCTGTGGCTGGGGCAGCCGCCTGCTGGAAACCGCCCTGGCCTGGCTGGAGCACGATGGCCCGCGCACGCTGTGGCTGGGCGTATGGTCGGAAAATTTCGGCGCCCAGCGCTTCTACGCCCGCTACGGCTTCGAAAAGGCCGGCGAGTACCTGTTCCCGGTCGGCGATATCAACGACCTGGAATTCATCCTTCGCCGCGCCCCGCGCACGCCCTGAATGCTTTCACCGCCGCTTGCCGGTGGTTTGTGTTCACTACCCCCACGTTCCTGCCCCGCTCACTGCCAGGCTGTTGCATGACTCCCCCCGTACTGTTGCTGCATGGCATCTGGAACGCCCGTGCCTGGGTTGGGCCGCTGGCCTGGCGCCTGCGCGCGCGCGGCTTCCAGGTGCATGCCTTTGGCTATTCCTCCGTGTTCGGCGGACCGGACGTGGCCGTGCCGCAGCTGCTGGAGCGGCTGGCCGACGCCGGCCCGCTGTCGCTGGTCGGCCACAGCCTGGGCGGCCTGCTGGCGCTGGAGGCCCTGCGCCGCCAGCCGCAGCTGGATGTGCAGCGGGTGGTCTGCCTGGGGTCGCCGCTGCGTGGCAGCGGCACGGCCCGTTCGCTGTCCGACCATGGCTGGGGCCTGGCCCTGGGGCGCAGCAGCGACCTGCTGCTCGATGGCCTGCCGGACTGGCAGGGCAGGGCGAAGGTCGGCCTGATCGCCGGCTCGGTGCCGCATGGCCTGGGCAGCCTGCTGGGCGCGCTGGATGACGTATCCGACGGCACCGTGGCCCTGGCCGAGACCCGTCTTCCGGGCCTGGCCGACCACTGTGTGGTGCGCACCAGCCACAGCGGCCTGGTGGTATCGCCCGATGCTGCGCGGCAGACCGCGCATTTCCTGCGCCACGGCCAGTTCGACCACAGCCGCGACGCCGCTGCGGCGTAGGGACAGGGGGGCGGGGTCGCCCCGTAGAGCCGAGCCCATGCTCGGCTGCATTCCCGTCGGGCCCCTTGAGCCGAGCATTGGCCCGGCTCTGCAACAATACGCCCTAGACACGGTTGCCGCCGCCGATCAGGTAGAATCCGCGCCTTGATCCTGAAGCAGCCAGACGGTAACACCCATGGGAAGAGGTCCCTCGATCGAAAACCGCAAGAACGCGTCTGACGCGAAGCGCGGCAAGATTTTCACCAAGATCATCCGCGAGATCGGCGTTGCCGCGCGCGGCGGTGGAGGCGACCCCAACAACAACCCGCGCCTGCGTGTTGCCATGGACAAGGGCCTGAGCGTGAACATGTCCAAGGACGTGATCGAGCGCGCCATCAAGAAGGCCACTGGTGAACTGGAAGGCGTCGATTACGAGGAAATCCGCTACGAGGGCTACGCCCCCGGTGGCGTGGCCGTCATTGTCGACTGCCTGACCGACAACCGCGTGCGTACCGTGGCCGATGTCCGCCACGCGTTCAGCAAGTGCGGTGGCAACATGGGCACCGAAGGCTCGGTCGCCTTCATGTTCAAGCGCCTGGGCGTGCTGCATTTCGCCGCCGGTGCCGATGAAGAGGCGATCACCGAGGCCGCCATCGAGGCCGGCGCCGACGACATCGTGGTCTACCCGGAAGACGGCGCGATCGACGTGGTCACCAGCCCGGAAGCCTTCAATGCGGTCAAGGATGGAATGGCTGCGGCCGGCCATGTCGCCGACCACGCCGAGATCACCTTCCGCGCGGACAACGACATCAAGGTCGAAGGCGACGTCGCCCTGCAGGTCAAGAAGCTGCTGGACATGCTGGAAGACCTGGACGACGTGCAGGACGTGTATTCCAACGCCGAACTCGGCGCCGACGCCTACGCCTGAGCCGTCTTCGACGGCCTGGGCGCGGGCCGTTGAACGGTCACCGCGGACAGTCATGAGCCCATACGCCTGCCAGCGTTTCCCGTTCCACCCGGCCAGGAGTGCCGCATGACCCGCATCCTCGGCATCGACCCCGGTTCCCAGCGGACCGGGGTCGGCATCATTGATGTCGACGCCGCCGGCAAGGTCAGCCACGTGCACCACCAGCCGCTGGTGCTGCTGGGCGCCGACGATTTTCCCCAGCGCATGAAGCTGCTGGTGCTGGGCCTGGCCGATCTGTGCCGGGAATACCAGCCGGACGAAGTGGCCATCGAAAAGGTCTTCATGGCGCGCAACCCCGATTCGGCATTGAAGCTGGGCCAGGCCCGTGGCGCGGCGATTTCCGCCGTGGTGCTGCGCGACCTGCCGGTGCACGAATACGCCGCCAGCGAGATCAAGCTGGCCGTGGTCGGGCGCGGCGGCGCCGAAAAGCAACAGGTTCAACACATGGTCGGGCTCATGCTCAACCTGAAAACCAAGCTGCAGGCCGACGCGGCCGACGCGTTGGCGGTGGCGATCACCCATGCCCACGTACGGGCAACGGCCAACCGCCTGGGGCTCAGTGCCCGCCAGGCGTGGGGCCGCAAATGAGGAGCTGCACGCAATGATCGGTCGACTGCGCGGCATCGTCGCCTACAAGGCGCCGCCGTGGCTGGTGGTGGACGTGAACGGGGTGGGCTACGAGCTGGAGGCGCCGATGAGCACCTTCTACGACCTGCCCGAACTCGGCCGCGAGGTCACCCTGTACACCCACTATTCGCAGAAAGAGGACAGCGTCTCGCTGTACGGCTTCCTGCGTGAGGGCGAACGCCGCCTGTTCCGCGATGTGCAGAAGGTCAGCGGCATCGGCGCGAAGATCGCGCTGGCCGTGCTGTCCGGGGTCACCGTCGAGGAATTCGCGCGCATGGTGCAGGCCGGTGACATCACCGCGCTGACCCGTATCCCGGGCATCGGCAAGAAGACCGCCGAGCGCATGGTGCTGGAACTGCGCGACCGCGCCGCCCAGTTCGGTGCCGGCGGCGCGCTGCCCACCGGCAGCGGCCCCGCCCCGGCCGACCCGCTGTCCGACGCCACCGTGGCCCTGCAGCAGCTGGGGTACAAGCCCACCGAAGCGGCGCGCATGGCCCGCGAAGCCTTCAACGAAGGCGACGAAGTGGCCACCGTCATCCGCAAGGCCCTGCAGTCGGCGCTGCGCTGAAGCGCGCGCCGGTTTTTCCCTTTCCTCCAATCGCCTGAGCTTCGCCAGGAGTCCCATGTCCAGCAGTCAAACCCCGCACGCAGCCGCCCCCGGCGGCCATGGTCACGCCCCCCCGGCCGGGGGACTGGCGCTGATCATCGGTGCGATCGGCGTGGTCTTCGGCGATATCGGCACCAGCCCGCTGTACACCCTGAAGGAGGCGTTCTCGCCGCACTACGGGCTCAACAGCGACCATGACACCGTGCTGGGCGTGCTGTCGCTGGCGTTCTGGGCGCTGAACATCGTGGTCACCCTGAAGTACGTGACCATCATCATGCGCGCCGACAACGATGGCGAGGGCGGCATCATGGCCCTGATGGCGCTGACCCAGCGCACCTTGCGCAACGGCTCGCGCTCGGCCTACGTGGTCGGCATCCTGGGCATCTTCGGTGCCTCGCTGTTCTTCGGCGATGGTGTGATCACCCCGGCCATTTCCGTGCTGGGCGCGGTGGAAGGCCTGGAGGTGGCGGCCCCCGGCCTGCATGCCTTCATCGTGCCCATCACCGTGGTGGTGCTGCTGGCCGTGTTCGCGGTACAGCGCTTTGGCACCGAACGGATCGGCAAGCTGTTCGGGCCGATCACCACCATCTGGTTCCTTTCGCTGGCCGCCATCGGCATCTACAACATCGTCGATTCGCCGGAAGTGCTGAAGGCCTTCAACCCCTGGTGGGCGATCCGCTTCTTCATGGAACACGGCTGGCACGGCATCTTCATCCTGGGTGCGGTGGTGCTGGCAGTGACCGGCGGTGAAGCGCTGTACGCCGACATGGGCCATTTCGGCGCCAAGCCCATCCGCCACGCCTGGTACTTCTTCGTGCTGCCGTGCCTGGTGCTGAACTACCTGGGGCAGGGCGCGCTGGTGCTCAACCACCCCGAAGCCCTGAAGAACCCCTTCTTCGAGGCCGTGCCGGACTGGGCGCTGTACCCGATGATCGTGCTGGCCACCATGGCGGCGGTGATCGCCTCGCAGTCGGTCATTACCGGCGCGTTCTCGGTCTCGCGCCAGGCCATGCAGCTGGGCTACATCCCGCGCATGCGCATCAAGCACACCTCGCACGACACCATCGGCCAGATCTACATCCCCGGCATCAACTGGGGTATCGCGGTGATGGTGATCGGCCTGGTGCTGGCCTTCCGCAGCTCGTCCAACCTGGCCGTGGCCTACGGCATCTCGGTGTCGGCCACCATGCTGATCGATACCCTGCTGCTGGCCCTGGTGGCCCGTTCGCTGTGGCCGAAGGCGCGCAGGTGGATCCTGCCGCTGTGCGTGGTGTTCTTCGTGATCGACCTGGGCTTTGTCATCGCCAACGGCGCCAAGCTGCTGCAGGGCGCGTGGTTCCCGGTGGTGCTGGGCATCTTCCTGTTCACCATGATGCGCACTTGGCGCCGCGGCCGCGAGCTGCTGCGCGATGAGATCCGCAAGGACGGCATCCGCATCGACACCTTCCTGCCGGGCCTGATGCTGGCCCCGCCGGTGCGCGTGCCGGGCACCGCGGTGTTCCTCACCGCCGACCCCACCGTGGCCCCGCACGCGCTGATGCACAACCTCAAGCACAACAAGGTGCTGCACGAGCGCAACGTGTTCCTGCACGTGGAAACCCTGCCCATCCCGTATGCGATGGAAGGGCAGCGGCTGAAGATCGAATCGGTGGGCGACGAGTTCTACCGGGTCTATGTGCGCTTCGGCTTCATGGAAACCCCGGATGTGCCGCTGGCGCTGATGCGTTCGTGCGACCACGGCGGCATCTATTTCGACCCGATGGACACCACCTTCTTCGCCAGCCGCGAGACCATCGTCGCCACCGCCAACCGCGGCATGCCGATCTGGCGCGACAAGCTGTTCGCGCTGATGCACCGCAACGCCGCGCCGGCCACGGGCTTCTTCCGTATTCCGGGCAACCGCCTGGTCGAACTGGGCGCGCAGGTGGAGATCTGACCGCGCGGGGTCGGATCCTTTTTCCGCGGGAAAAAGGCTCTGACCCCGATCGATCCGGTAGTGCCGGCCGCTGGCCGGCATCCCGCGATGCCTCAAATGCTCATGGGGTTGCCGGCCAGCCGCCGGCACTACCGTGTTTCCGGCCCCGGAATGCACCCATTTACCGCATAATCACGGCATGACCGACGACCGCATCATCGGCGCCGGCGCCACCCGCGAGGATGACGCCGCCGACGCCAGCATCCGCCCCAAGCGCTTGGCCGATTACCTCGGCCAGGCGCCGGTGCGCGAGCAGATGGACATCTACATCCAGGCCGCCAAGGCCCGTGGCGACGCGCTCGACCACGTGTTGATCTTCGGCCCGCCCGGCCTCGGCAAGACCACTCTCAGCCACGTCATCGCCAACGAACTGGGCGTGGCGCTGCGGGTGACCTCCGGCCCGGTGATCGAAAAGGCCGGCGACCTGGCCGCGCTGCTGACCAACCTGCAGCCGCACGATGTGCTCTTCATCGATGAAATCCACCGCCTGTCGCCGGTGGTCGAGGAAGTGCTGTACCCGGCCATGGAAGACTTCCAGATCGACATCATGATCGGCGAGGGCCCTGCCGCCCGCTCGATCAAGATCGACCTGCCGCCGTTCACCCTGATCGGTGCCACCACCCGTGCCGGCCTGCTGACCGCGCCGTTGCGCGACCGCTTCGGCATCGTGCAGCGCCTGGAGTTCTACAGCGTCGAAGAGCTGACCCGCATCGTGCGCCGCTCGGCGGCCATCCTGGCCATCGACTGCACCGCCGACGGGGCAGGCGAGATCGCCCGCCGTGCGCGTGGCACCCCGCGTATCGCCAACCGCCTGCTGCGCCGCGTGCGCGATTACGCCCAGGTCAAGGCCGGGGGCCATATCGACGAAGCCGTCGCCCAGGCCGCCATGAAGATGCTCAAGGTCGATCCAGAAGGCTTCGACGAGCTTGACCGGCGCCTGCTCAAAACCATGGTCGACTACTTCGATGGCGGCCCGGTGGGCATCGAATCGCTGGCCGCGGCCCTGTCCGAAGAGCGCGGCACGCTGGAAGACGTGGTTGAACCCTACCTGATCCAGCAGGGCTTCCTGGTGCGCACCGCGCGCGGCCGCATGGCCACCCACAAGGCCTACCGGCACATGGGCCTGAAGCCCAAGAACCCGCCGCAGGACCTGTTCGCGGAGGTTCCCGATGTCGGTTGAGCCCCGATTCAGTTGGCCGACACGCATTTACTGGGAAGATACGGACGCGGGCGGGGTGGTCTACCACGCGCGCTACGTGGCCTTCATGGAACGGGCCCGGACCGAATGGATGCGCGCGCTGGGCTACGGCCAGGAGCGCATGCGCAGCGAGCACGGCATGGTGTTCGCGGTGCGTTCGATGCAGATGGACTTCATCAAGCCGGCCCGGCTGGATGATGCCCTGCAGGTGAGCGCCACCCTGGTCCAGCTGAAGAAGGCCAGCATGGTCTTCAACCAGCGGGTCGAGCGCGACGGCGAACTGCTGCTGTCGGCCCAGGTCCGCATCGCCGCACTGGACGCGGCCAGTTTCCGCCCGCGTGGCATGGACGAACCCGTCCTTGCCGCGCTGCAACCCCACCTCCACCCCGAATCCGAACTTTGAGGAACAACGGATGATCGCAACGCTCCTGGCCCTGCAGGCCACGGTCACCGAGGCACTGCCGGCCGATGTCAGCAACGCCGCGACCCAGACCCTTGCCCAGGCCACCACCGGCGGCGGCATCAATTACCTCGAACTGATGGCCAAGGCCAGCCTGCCGGTGAAGATCATCGTGCTGCTGCTGCTGGTCGGCTCGTTCGTCAGCTGGGTGATCATTTTCCGCAAGGCCCGCGTCTTCAAGCAGGCCACCCGCGAAGCCGACGAGTTCGAGAACCGCTTCTGGTCGGGCGCCGACCTGGGCAAGCTGTACAGCTCGGCCACCGACCGCAGCCGCAATGTCGGCGGCCTGGAAGCGATCTTCGAAGCCGGTTTCCGCGAATACAGCCGCCTGCGCGACAAGCGCCGCCTGGATGGCCGCGCGCAGCTGGAAGGCGCCCAGCGCGCCATGCGCACCACCTACACCCGTGAAGTGGACCAGCTCGAGCGCAACCTGGAACTGCTGGCCAACATCGGCTCCACCGCCCCGTACGTGGGCCTGGTCGGCACCGTGTTCGGCATCATGGTCACCATGCACGACATGATCAGCAGCGGTGCCCAGGCCGGTATCGCCGCCGTCGCCCCGGGTATTTCCGAAGCGCTGTTCGCCACCGCCATCGGCCTGTTCGTGGCCATTCCGGCGGTGTGGGCCTACAACCGCTTCACCACCCGCGTGGAGCGCATGTCGGTGCGTTTCGAGACCTTCGCCGAAGAGTTCAGCTCCATCCTGCAGCGCCAGAGCGCTGGCGACGAGTAAGCGACTGACCCGGGAGTCCAAGCCATGTCCGCTGCCATCGGTCGCCGCAAGCGCCGCAAGCTGAAATCGGAAATCAACGTCGTTCCGTACATCGACGTCATGCTGGTGCTGCTGATCATCTTCATGGTCACCGCGCCGCTGCTCACCCTCAGCTTTGATGTCGACCTGCCGCAGTCCAACGCCAAGGCGCTGGAAAGCAAGCAGGACCCGGTGATCGTCTCGGTGCGCCAGGACGGCCAGCTGAGCCTGAAGCTGCCCGACGCCAAGGAGCCGACCGCGGTCAGCGCCGAGGAACTGCAGGGCCGCCTGTCCGGCATCGCCGCGCAGGACAAGGATGTGCGCGTGATCGTCGCCGCCGATCGTGCCGTGGCCTATGAAAAGGTCATCGCTGCGATGGATGTCATCAAGCGCGCGAAAGTGGACAAGGTAGGCCTGGCCACCGATGCACGCTGACGCCCTGCCACCGCCGCACAAGCAGGAACCGGGCTGGGGCCTGCCCCTGGCGCTGGCCGTGCTGGTGCACCTGCTGGTCGCGCTGGTCTTCATCGTGGCCTGGCTGTGGTCGCCGGAGCGCAATACCGACGCCGCCGCCGGCGACCCATCGGTCGAGGCCAGCCTGACGCTGTCCGCCTCTGAAGCGGCCGCCGCGCGCCAGGCCCTGCGCCAGTCGGAAAAGCTGGAAGACCTGCCCGAACCGGTTGCCGAACCGGTGCCGGTGCCCGAAGACACCATCCCGCCGCCGCAGCCGATCGAGGAACCGCGCCCGCAGGACGCGCCCACCCCGCAGCAGCAACAGGCGCAGGAGCGCGTGGCCCAGCCGGACACCAAGGACCAGGAAGCGGCCAATGCCCTGGCCATTTCCCAGGAAAAGGCCAAGCAGGAGCAGGAAGCCAAGCGCCGCCAGGAACAGATCGACCTGACCGAACGCAAGCGCCAGGAAGAGGCCGAGCAGAAGCTGCGCCTGGCCAAGCAGCAGGAAGAGGACGCCAAGAAGAAGATCGCCGACCAGCAGAAGGTGGCGGCTGACAAGGCCGAAGCCGACCGGCAGAAGAAGATCGCTGAGATCCGGGCCAAGCGCGAGCAGGCCGAGAAGGAAGCCAAGCTGGCCGAGCAGAAGCTGCGCCAGGTGGCCGCCGCACGCAGTGCCGCAGGCGCCGCCCCCGCCGGCACCAGCGGTGCCGCGCAACCGGCCGCCGGTGGCGGTGGCAACAGCGATGACCTGTCGGCCAAGTACGCTGCGGCCATCCAGGCCAAGGTGCTGGCGTCGTGGACCCGTCCGGACAGCGTGCCGCTGGGCCAGCGCTGCCAGATCACCATCAACCAGCTGCCCGGTGGCACCGTGCGCAGCGCGACCGTCAGCGGCAACTGCCCCTACGACGAGGCCGGCAGGCGCTCGATCGAAGCGGCCGTGCTCAATGCGCAGCCGCTGCCGTACCGCGGCTTCGAGTCGGTCTTCGCCCGCACGATCAACTTCACCTTTACCGCCCAGGACCACTGAGGCCGGTGGCCGGGCGGCCCCATGGGGCCGCTCCGGCCGAAAGTTGGCTGCGAAGTTAACGGCACGTGAGAGCACGGGCTGGCACTGACCCGGAATTCACGTACCCTTGGTTCATGATTGCGAAGCGGTTCACTTCCGCTTTGCTATCCCTCGTTCCGGTTCCCCCTATTTGAGCGCTCCATGAAGAAGATGCCTCGCTGGCTGGCCGTGTTTGCGGCCCTGTTGCTGCCCTTCGCTGCCGTCGCGCAGCAGAAGGGGCTGGATATCGACATCATCGGCGGCAACGCGTCCGCGCTGCCGATCACCGTCGTGCCGATGCCCTACCAGGGTTCGGCCGGCGCCCCGCAGACCGACGTGGCCGGCGTGGTCCGCGCCGATCTCGAGCGTTCGGGCCAGTTCCGCACCCTGCCGGAAGGGCAGATCGTGGAAAAGCCGACCCGTGGCGGCGAGATCCAGTTCCCGACCTGGCGCGCGCTGAAGCAGAACTACATCGTGGTCGGCCGCGTGATGGACGCCGGCGCCGGCGCCTACCGCGTCGAATACGAACTGTTCGATGTGCCCAAGGGCGAGCGCCTGCTCGGCCTGGCCATGACCGCCCGCGGCAACGCCATGCGTGACGTGGCCCACCAGATGGCCGATGCGATCTACGAAAAGATCACCGGCGTCCGTGGCGCCTTCTGGACCCGCATCGCCTACGTGACCGCCAGCGGCAAGGGCGATGCCATGCGCTATGCGCTGATGGTTGCCGATTCGGACGGCTACAACCCGCAGACCATCGTCCGCTCGGCCGAGCCGCTGCTGTCGCCCTCGTGGAGCCCGGACGGCAGCAAGCTGGCCTACGTCAGCTTCGAGCGCGGCAATTCGGCCATCTACATCCAGAACATCTCCACCGGTGCCCGCGAACTGGTCACCAGCTTCCGCGGCATCAACAGCGCCCCGGCCTTCTCGCCAGACGGCCGCAAGCTGGCGCTGACCCTGTCGCGTTCGGGCAACCCGGAAATCTACGTGATGGACCTGGGCAGCAAGCAGCTGACCCAGCTGACCAACCACTTTGCCATCGATACCGAGCCGACCTGGGCCGCCGATGGCAGCGCGGTGTACTTCACCTCCGACCGTGGCGGCCGCCCGCAGGTCTACAAGGTGGGTGCCGGCGGCGGCAGCGCCGAGCGCGTGACCTTCCAGGGCAACTACAACGCCAAGCCTTCGGTGTCCTATGACGGCAAGAAGATCGTCATGGCGCAGGGTTCGGGCAACAGCTACCGCATCGCGATGATGGACAGCTCGCTGGGTTCGCCGCGCTGGAGCACGCTGTCGCCGGGCTCGCTGGACGAGTCGCCCAGCTTCGCGCCCAACGCCAGCATGGTGCTGTATGCCGCCCGCGAGGGTGGTCGTGGTGTGCTGTATGCCGTCTCGGCCGATGCGCGGGTTCGCCAGCGCCTGGTTCTGGCCGATGGTGATGTGCGCGAACCGGCATGGTCCCCATACCGTACCCAGCGCTAAAAGAGTGTTAATATTTTCACTGTCTTGACCCCTCATCGGCCTAGGAGCCACAAAGGTATTGCCATGAACAAGTCCACCCGCGTTCTGCTTGTTTCCCTGCTGTCCGTGGCCGTCCTGGCCGGTTGCTCGAAGAAGGTGAAGGAAGAAGCCCCGGCTTCGGTCGACACCGGCACCTCGACCACCGCCCCGACCGGTCCGTCCACCTCCGGCCTGTACGGCCCGGGCGACCTGGACACCGACGCCTGCCTGCGTCAGCGCGTTGTCTACTTCGATCTGGACAAGGAAGACGTGAAGCCGGAATTCCAGGCGATCATGGCTTGCCATGCCAAGTACCTGCGTGACCGTCCGTCCTCGCGCATCACCCTGCAGGGCCACACCGACGAGCGCGGTTCGCGCGCGTACAACCAGGCCCTGGGCGAGCGTCGTGGCAACGGCGTCAACTCGGCCCTGCAGGCCAACGGTGGCTCGGCTTCGCAGCTGACCGTCGTGTCCTACGGTGAAGAGCGTCCGGTCTGCACCGAGTCGAACGAGTCCTGCTGGTCGCAGAACCGTCGGGTCGAAATCGTCTACACCGCGCAGTAATCCATGCGTGTTGGCATCTCATTGATGCTGGTCGTTGCGGCAGCCCTCGCGGCTGCCGCACCGGCGCATGCACAGCGACAGAGCCTGGCGGACCGTGTCGGCTCGCTCGAGCAGCAGATGTACAACAACAGTGCCAACCAGGACCTGTTGAATCAGATCAATCAGCTGCGGCAGCAGGTCACCAGCCTGCAGTCGACCATCGAGCAGCTCCAGCACGACAACGCCCAGCTCAAGCAGTCCGCCCAGGATCAGTACCTGGATCTGGACAGCCGACTGAACCGGTTGGAAGGGGGCAATGCCGCCCCGGCCCTGCCGCCCGTTCCGGCAAGCGCGCCGAAGGCCCCTGCGGCCCCGGCCAAGCCCACTGCGGCGGCCACTTCCGAGCGGCCGCCTTCCGTGCACGGCGATCCGGGCAGCCTTGCGGCGACCGGCGACGAGCGCACCTCGTACAACGTCGCCTTCGATTCGCTCAAGGCCGGCAAGTACGATGATTCGGCACAGCTGTTCCTGAGCTTCCTGGAGCTGTACCCGAACGGCGTCTACGCCCCCAATGCGCTGTACTGGCTGGGCGAAAGCTATTACGCCACCCGCAATTTCCCGATGGCCGAGTCCCAGTTCCGTGAACTGCTCTCGCGTTATCCCACCCACGACAAGGCCGCCGGTGGCCTGCTCAAGGTTGGCCTCTCGCAGTACGGCGAGGGCAAGGTCGACCAGGCCCAGCAGACCCTGGAAAGCGTCGTGGCGCAGTACCCTGGCTCGGACGCCGCGCGCACCGCGCAGGATCGCCTGCAGTCCATCCGCCTGGGCAAGCAGATCCGCTGATCCGCCGCCGGGCGTACAATACGTAACCTGTAGAGCCGAGCCCATGCTCGGCTGCTTTCGTTTCCGGCGCTTGCTGATCCGGCCGCCCGCCTGTTGTAGAGCCGAGCCCATGCTCGGCTGTGTTCGTTACCGGCCACGGTAGCCCCCAGCCACGTGTTCCATGAAGAAGTCCCCGCCATGACCGCCGTTTCCCCGTCCGCCGCCGTCGCGACCCCCAGCGAGATCGTGCAGTCGCCGCTGCCCCGGTTGAAGATCACCGAGATCTTCACCTCGCTGCAGGGTGAAGCCGATACCGCCGGCTGGCCGACCGTGTTCGTGCGCCTGACCGGCTGCCCGCTGCGCTGCAACTACTGCGACACGGCCTACGCCTTCCACGGCGGCACCTGGTGGGATATCGACGACATCGTGGCTGAAGTGCTGGCCCAGGGCGTGCGCCATGTCTGCGTGACCGGCGGCGAGCCGCTGGCGCAGAAGCGCTGCCTGGTGCTGCTGCAGAAGCTGTGCGATGCCGGCATGGACGTGTCGCTGGAAACCTCCGGCGCGCTGGATGTCAGCGCGGTCGACCCGCGCGTGTCGCGCGTGGTCGACATCAAGACTCCCGGTTCGGCCGAAGCGGCGCGCAACCGCCTGGAAAACCTGCCGCTGCTGACCGCCCGCGACCAGATCAAGTTCGTCATCTGCAGCCGCGAAGATTACGACTGGGCCAAGGGCATGCTGGTCGAGCACGCGCTGGTGAAGCGTTGCACCGTGTTCTTCTCGCCCAGCAAGGGCGAAATCACCGCGCGCCAGCTGGCCGACTGGATTGTCGAGGACCGCCTGCCGGTGCGCTTCCAGATGCAGCTGCACAAGATTCTGTGGAACGACGAGCCGGGCCGTTGAGCCCGGGTGCCGTTCCCTGATGTAGTTCCGGCGCGGGACAGCGTGCTGGCTTTCCCCACCCAACCGGAAGTTTTACCCATGAAGAAGGCAGTCGTGCTTCTCTCCGGCGGCATGGATTCAGCCGCCGTCATCGCCATGGCCCAGGAACAGGGCTTCGCCGTGCATGCCCTGAGCGTGCGCTATGGCCAGCGCCACACCTCGGAACTTGACGCCGCCGTGCGAGTGGCCAAGGCCCAGGGCGTGATCGCCCACAAGACCGTGGACGTGGACCTGCGCAGCATCGGCGGCTCGGCCCTGACCGATGACATCGACGTGCCCGAAGCGGGTGGCGAGGGCATTCCGGTCACCTACGTGCCGGCGCGCAACACCATCATGCTGTCGCTGGCCCTGGGCTGGGCCGAAGTGCTCGGCGCCAACGACATCTTCTGCGGCGTCAACGCCGTGGACTATTCCGGCTACCCGGATTGCCGCCCCGAGTTCATCGCCGCCTTCCAGGCGCTGGCCAACCTGGCCACCAAATCGGGCGTGGAAGGGGCGGGCATCACCGTGCACGCACCGCTGCAGTTCCTGAGCAAGGCGCAGATCGTCAGTGAAGGCGTGCGCTTGGGTGTGGATTTCGGCCTGACCGTGTCCTGCTACAACGCCGACGCCAACGGTGCCGCCTGTGGCCACTGCGA
Source organism: Stenotrophomonas maltophilia (assembly GCF_047782825.1). GTDB lineage: Bacteria > Pseudomonadota > Gammaproteobacteria > Xanthomonadales > Xanthomonadaceae > Stenotrophomonas. Next base: position 4,365,312 of record NZ_CP180589.1, read on the forward strand.
TGCCTGCCGCCTGCGCGCGCAGGGCTTCGCCGACGCCGGCGTAACCGACCCGACGCTGTACGCCTGACGGTAGTGCCGGCCGCTGGCCGGCATTCCCAGTGGGTGCCAACCTTGGTTCGCACGCTTCTGCCTTCCCACCCAGCCATCAAAGTAGGTTAAAATGCCGACCCCGCCGAAAGGCAGGGCATGCACGGGCCGTTAGCTCAGTCGGTAGAGCAGAAGACTTTTAATCTTTTGGTCGATGGTTCGAATCCATCACGGCCCACCAATGTATCAATGACTTAGGCGCCCTTGCGGCGCCTTTTTCATGCCACCGGGAAAATTAAGTGGTTCCACGCTCAAGTGCGTTCCTCCTGCCGGGCGGTTGAACCACCGGCAGTTCATGGTCGTAGCGCTGCCACATCGTTTCGGTAACGTGGCCGCCTGCAGCCTTGTTGTCGCCGTCCGTGATGCCCCGGTGTTTCAGTCCGTGCAGTGCGAAGCGCTCACTCTTGGAGATCACCCCGACGCGAACCGCTTCGGTAATGAGGCGCTGCAAGGCACTGTCGAGGGCGGATTTGGTGATTGGCTCGCCGCCTCGCTCCACCAGTAAGAACCTGTCGCTGGCGCGTAGGGGAACAGGGCGCATACGCGCCTTCCGATTCCAGATGCGGTGGCGCCGCGCCAGCAGCTGCTCCCATGCCTCGATCATCGCTGCGTCCCACTCCGTCACGTTGTCACGCGACCCTTTGCGGCGATTGCTACGCACACCCTCGGCCTGGCGGTGGGCGTCGGTCAGCGTGCAGACCTCGATGCCGCGCAGGCGGACGCTGTAGGCCAGGATCATCACCGGGGCTAGGTAGTCGGGGAAGCTGCCCTTGGCGTTGGACGGGAGCGCGCCGCGTTCGCGTGCGAATGCCAGCACTGCGCGAAACGCTTCCTGCGACGGCATGCGTGCGTTGCCGCGTTCTTGCGCCTGGCGCACGCCTTTGGCCGGGTTTGTCTTGCAGTAGCCCATGCGTACACCCCACGAAAGAGTGAGCCGCAGGTAGCGGTGCAGATGATTGGCCTTGCTGGGGTACGGAGGTAAGGCGGGCTGGGTGCGATTCGCTGGGCGGCCTGCAGCAAACGTCTCCACCAGGCGCTGCACGACCGGCGTTGTGATGCGGTCAATCTGAATAGATCCCAGCGGCGTACCGTCCTTGCGGACGTAGGTGGCCAACACCTCGGCATAGCCCACGCAGTTCTTGCGGGTGCCGGCGGCGAGTTGCTTGAAATCGCTGGATTCGTGGTAGCGGTCGAAGAGGAAGCGCAGCGTGCCGCGCACCCGGCAGGGCCGGGAACGAGGAATGGCTCCTGCGCGGTGGACCATGCGTCGCGCTGACTCATGGGGTCGCCTCGACCTGGTCGGCCTTGGGGTCGATTAGACCCAGCCCCTCCGGCGGGTTCTTGAATTCGACCACGCCGCAGTCGTTCAACTCGAAACCTCGATCAGTCGCTTCCAGCAGGCGGTCATTGCCAGGTGCGCAACGCAAGAGGCCCAAGGCCATCAGCTGCCACACGGGTGCAGCAGTGAAGGTGGCGCCGGCCTCGGCCTGACGGCCTGTATAGCCGCGGGCGCCAACCACCAGTCCGCCATAGCGGATGGTGGACTGCAGGCAAAGCTTCGCCAATGGCGACAGCATCGCCAGTTCAAGAACAGCCATGGTTGGTTTCCTCAGTGGTCGGCCGGGAGCGGCAGTGCGTCCAGCAGATCGGGCTGGTTGCCGCTGTGCTGCATTCTGTGAGCGCGCTGGGCAATTTCCCGGGCGTATGCGGGGCTTGGGGGAAGGTCGGTCGGCCGAGCGCGTGGGAGGCCGCTGGGGCTTGCTACACCGGTCAACTCCGTGTGCCCGGTAAAGGCCGCCGAGCAGATAGGATCGGTGCAGTTGAATGAGTCATGTCGTAGGTGGTCATGACTGAGGTGGCTGGTGCGCTTCACCAAAGGGGAATGGCAGAAGTCGCAACGAAAGATCACCTTCCTGCGGGCGCCGTACGAGGACAAGAGCGATCCTCAGGTCGAGCGGGGATCGATGGTGCCAGCCGTCATCCCTAGCACCACGGCGGCCTTGTGCGCCTCACCGCGACGCCCCTTGTTGCGCCCCAACAGCACCAGCCAAGTAGCGCGCGTGTCGAGGTTGTTCGCACGCGCGAACGCAGCGATGGAGATGCCCCTACGGTCAAGCTCCTCTCGGACCTAGGGTGCTGTTTTTAGGACATGTTTAGACATCCGATGTTCCAAAGTGTGATTATTGTGTACTTGCCCGCAAGATGGTTCGTAAAAAACGAACCATCCAACATGGAGGGTTCGAAAAATGTCACTCGCTGAAGATCCGAAGCTAGGCGTCGGCGCCCGATTGCGTGCCGAGCGCGAGCGGCTGGACCTGAGTCAAGACGCTATGGGCTCACATGCTGGCAAGAACAAGAACACGCAGATGCGGTACGAGACGGGCGTTAACTCGCCCACTGCCGCGTATTTGCATGATGTAGCAGACCTAGGTGTCGACATCGGCTACGTGCTGACGGGGTTTCCTACCGAGCTGAGCGACGAGGAGGGAGAGGTTCTTGCGTACTTTAGAAGTGCGTCGGCCGAGATGCGCTTCGCGATTCGCCTGATGCTGACGACACCGAATGATCTAGCCGCCAAGAACGCCAGTGCTACGGGCGCACCGCTTGTAGGCGGAAGCAACTCTGGCCAGGTTAACGCGGGCCCTGTAACCCAAGGCGATGTGAGCTTCCAAGTAGGATCGCGAAGCAAGGGTAGTCGCAAACCCTCGAATTAAATATTGGACAGCTGATACTGGCTATAGACGACGCTATCGGTCGGCATCAGCGGAATGTAGAGTCAGATGCGACAGCTGACGCCGTCGTTGCCCGCGATTCAAGTTCAACGGAAATGGAAGGCCGAGAAATGAAGGCGCTTTTTGAAGGCTATTACGACCCAGCCGAATCGGACATCCGCGCCCTTTGGGCCGATGCACTGATCGTTCTCGATACAAACGTGCTGCTCAATCTCTATCGCGTTCCTGAGAAAGCGCGCAAGGAGATCATGAATCTGCTTGAATCGCAGAGAGAGCGACTCTGGATTCCATATCAGGTGGCCGCCGAGTTCCAGAGGAATCGTCTGAAAGCCCTCAAGGATGAGTACGACAAAGCGAAGAGTCTTGCTACGACGATCAGCAAGGCGCATGTGGCGTTCAAGCAGGCGATTCAAAGCGTTCAGTTCTCGGAGCGAGGTTCAAGCGCCGAAGTTGATCCTCTAATGAAGAAGATCTCAGACGGAGTGATGGAGCTATCAAAGCTGGCCGATGGACTAGCGCAGAGCTATGTATCACCGAAGGAAGAGGATCCAGTAGCAGAGTTCCTGACCAATCTCCTCGACGGAAAGGTGGGCGGGCGTCCTGGATCGCAGGAGGAGCTCGATGCCTTGTATCGGGATGCTTCTGAGATGTACTCAATTGGCGCTGGACCGGGTCACCTAGATCAGGCTAAAGCCGGCGACAAGTACGTGGCCGATGGACTTATCTACGACAGGCAGTATGGCGACTACGTACTCTGGAGCCAGCTCCTTAACTACTGCAAAGAGACCGAGCCTGCCGGTGTGTTGCTAATCACTTCCGATGTTAAGGAAGATTGGTGGCTGGACACCAAATCCGTATCGGGGCTTCGGCCCCAGCCTGAGTTGGTAATGGACATCCGCAGGCGTGGAGGTGTATCCAGCTTCTGGATGTACACGCTCGTTGATTTCGTGAAGCAATCTCAGAATTACCTGAAATCGGGTGTATCGGACGACACCATCACCGATGTCGAGCAGGTCGACCACTACCGTCCCGTGCGCGCCAGTGAAAATGTGTTCAGCAAATCGCTCGAGCAGTCGCGAGCGTCTGAAGCGAAAATATACAAGAAGCGCCTATTCAACGTGGCTGGAGAGATTGGCGACGCGCTTGGTGCAGGGAAGTACCGAATGCACGATGGAACCACCCTTATTGCAGTGGTTCCAGGGATTCTAGGCGACGGAGAGCGGGAGTACGCCATGCTGGATGTGACGGATTGGCCAAAGGAGTCAGATTCCTTCGTTGGCCTTGAGGACCATATCAGGATGGCTGTGCATGCGGGGCGGATCGCCCAAGGCCTCGTTCTTTACGATGCCGTGATGCCCCCGGACTTTTGGTTGGACAGCGAGTGGGGATGGGCTATCGCCACTCGAGTTGGCAAGAGCTCGCCGAACAAGGTGGATGTCATAGGCGCTAGCAGCAACGATGCGGGCGTTGTGCTCGTGCCCATTTACGATGAGAGGCCCTATCGATTCAGGGGCTAGCCCGTTCCGCCGCCTCTCTCAAGCTCACGTTCAGTGCTGAAGCCGGCGCCGCCATCGATGGTGTGCGTCGCCTTCACCACAAGCCAGTCTGTGCCGTCGATCTCGGGCTTGATGCCCGCGACATTCACCGTCTGACCGGGATAAAGATCGGGACGGCCTAACGCCAACCTGAACAACAATGTCGCTGTACCCCGTGCCAACCGCTGCAGCTCTGCCGTTGCATGTTGCCGCGCCTCGCTCGCGCTGGCGTAGGTTGCCTGCCGACCTTGCCGGCCGCGAGCTTCGACGCCCTAATCACTGATCCGCCGTATGCCAGCGGCGGCGTACACGCCGCCTCGCGGCAGCAGGCGCCGCAAACGAAGTACATGCAAAGTGGGAGCGCCCAGCTGCATGCTGATTTCGTCGGCGACGAGGGCGACCAGCGGTCTCACCTGCCATGGATGCGGCTGTGGCTCGCTGAATGCAGCCGGGTGTTGAAGGATGGTGCACCGGTGCTGCTGTTCACCGATTGGCGGCAGCTGCCGCTGACCACCGATGCGCTGCAGTGTGCCGGCTTCACTTGGCGCGGTGTAGCTGTGTGGGACGAGACGGAAGGCGTGCGTCCTCAGCTGGGGCGCTTCCGCAACCAGGCCGAGTACGTGGTGTGGGGCAGCAAGGGCAACATGCCGCTCGGTCGGCGCGCCCCGGTGCTGCCAGGTGTGATCCGCGAGGGCGCGCGCAAGGCCGACAAGCACCACATGACCGGCAAGCCCACCGATTTCATGCGCCAGCTGGTGCGCATCTGCGAAGATGGTGGTCGAATCCTCGACCCGTTTGCCGGCTCGGGTACGACCTTGGTCGCGGCAGACCTTGAGGGCTATAGCTGGACCGGCATTGAGATGACCGGTCACTACCACGACGTAGCTCGGTCCAGGCTACTAAGCCCCTAGCCGACATGAGTGCGTTTACGAAGGCGGCCCACTGGGCGGCCTTTTCATTGTTGCGAGAATGCCGGGTCTTCCGGAGCCAGTTCGCAGATCCTGTGCAGCAACTTGCCAATCGTCTCCATGTGATGCTCGAACCTTCCCTCGGGCAGACGAACAACGCCCTGAAGTTGATGCGCTGCTCGCGTCAGTGCGACGCTGGACATCACCACGAAAGCGTGGGTGTCGGCATACGACGGCGGCGACCTGTGGGCCATTCGCTCCCCTTGCTGGTGCCTGTAGGCCAACGCGCTGAGGTCGTTATGCGCAAAGCTGCATAGCATCGTGTACTGGGGCAGTAGATCCTGCAGGCCGGCACGTACAAAAGCCTCGGCCTGTTCGAGTCTGTTGCGCCGAAACTCTTCGTGGAGGGGCGCATGCGTTTCTGTCAGGTCATTCAACTGCGATTGGTATTCGACACGCAGGGAATCGGGCAAACCTTCCACGGCGATCACGCGCTCGAATAGACGCTTCGCCCCACCGATCTGGTCATAACGCATGCGCCGGACGTGATCCTCGCTGATGCCCAGCAGGCACAGGTCAGTGAGGGCCTCCAGCATCCCCCTGATATGCACCGCAGCGTGCGTCGTGAGGCCAACCTCAAGGAGTCTCACTGCCGCCTCATGCTGCTCAGCGATGGTCAAGAACAGGGCGCACTGCGGCCGACCGGGCGAGGTAGCCGGCGGGGGTATCTCGCTGATGAATTTCAGAGCCGCGTTGACCTGTTGTACTGCGGCGGCCAGCAGGGTTTGGTGGTCGGGCATGGCGTAGTCCTAGGGTAAGTCGTGGCAAACCATACGGGCGTGCAAGGAGACGAATGGTATCGCCCTTCTGCCCCCCGGCGCGCGCACTCGTCTCCCCGCCACGCCTGCGCACTTCATGGTGTGCTTTTTCTGCATGCCCCGCACAACGGGCCAAGCCACGCCCGCTATGGCTGCACATGGCGTTCGTAGACTTCGATCGGCCCTGCGGAACCCTGCACGGAAGGCCCTTTTTTAGGCCGCCCCAGGGCGCCTGATGGCGTGGTTCAACAGCTGGCCGTTCCTCGATGTGCCCATCGGAACCGGGTAATCAGGTAACCCGAGCGGCGGCGAAAGCCGATGGCCCTACTACCGCAACACTTCTCCGGGTTACCTCCGGGGGCAATTGTGGGTAATTTCTGAAGGCGGGAAAAGTTATGTGGTTGATTTGAAACGACTATTTTCGGCCCATTGGTTACCGTCTTCAAAGGTAACGTGGTTACTCAAAGGTTACCCTATTGTTACCTTGCAAAAATCAACATATATATATGAGATATAAGGTTTTTGTTGAAGCTTCTGGGGGTGGTTACCTGAATTACCCTGTTGCCGTGGGCACATCGAAAATTGCCTTATAGAGGGGGGAGGGTCTTTCCACGTCCCCATACTGCCGCTCTGTCCGCGCTTGTACCCGACTCATGCCGGCACCGGTTGGCGTCACAGGATCTGAGACGCGGACTCGTATCCTGCCGCCCATGCCCTTGCCCACCGACTTCTACTGGACGACACGCTCTGCCAGCTGGCCAAGTGATCCGCTGACCGTGATTGCTCGCGATGGGGCGTGGCTGGTCGCCATGTAATAACGCGTTGACGACGAGACCTGGATCGCCTTGCTGGATCGCCACCGCAATGGCCCTGGTGGCCCTTCCCGGCGGGGCACCAGCTATGAGCAGGGGCGCGCCGGCGCTTAGCTTTGGGTGGCCAGGCATGAGGCACGGCTCCGGGAGGACGTGGCAGTCATCAACCGTTGGCAAGAAGCCGTGCGCGCGAACTGGTTGGTGAAGCTGCAGATCCCGTCGCCGTTCGGCTGGATGGGCTAGGGCCGGTTGTCATCGGATAGCAGCGAGCTGCTGTCCCTTCGCTAACCCGGTGATAGTCTTTCGGGAAGCAAGACCTATGCGGTTCGGGTGCCACATCTCGTTAGCTCGTTGCCGGCAACTTTAGGGGGGGGGCATGAAAGTCGAAATTAACCTCGAGAACTTTGTAAAGAGTGTTGGGGGGAGTGCACTTTGTTTGCATGGCCCGTGGGGGATAGGTAAAACCCATCTCTGGAGAAAAGTTGTCAAGAGTGCAGGCGTCGACAGTACGTATGTTTCGCTTTTCGGAGTGGACTCTCTTGATGCCATGAAGGCCCAGATATCGCTTGCCGTCCAAGACCAGCAGAATGTCCGCTGGTGGCAGCTGCGCGTGCGGTTGCGCGAAGTTTGGGCCGGGCTGACAAAGAGCGCTCCTCTAATTCCATCTCGGTTTGGCGGCGGGGCGCAGCTGGCAGCGGCGGCACAGGCACTAGCCTTCTATTTCGTACGAGATCGACTTATTTGCATTGACGATGTGGAGCGTCGAGGCCGAAATTTGTCTTTGCGAGATGTTCTTGGTCTCGTCTCCCATCTTGAGGAACAGCGTAGCTGCCGCGTTTGCGTCATTCTCAATTCGAACGTTCTGGCCGGAGAGGATAAAATTGAATGGGACAGTCAGCGGGAAAAAGCTTTTGCTTCTGAGGTTTACTACGACCCCTCGCCGGACGTCGCTGTTGGCATTGCATTTGGAAGCTTGGATCAGCTTCAGAGGTGGCATAAGGATGCTTCCGAAGCACTGATCGAGCTGGGAATTCGGAACGTTAGGGTTATTAAAAGAGCTGCGCGTAGCCTGCACCTTGTGTTCGCGGAGTTGGGTGAAATCCATGCGGCCACTATCAGCAAGGTGGCTCGCGAGGTTGTGTTCATAGTCTATTGTCATTGCGGGAAGGGCTTGGGTGCACCGTCTCTTGAATTCCTACTGCGTACTTCGCCTATGACCCTTGCTCTGGATCGCCTTAACCTCGGGAAGGATGGAAGCAAGTTATCCGCCGAAGATGCGATTCTTGCGGATCGTATTGGCCGGTTTGATATAGATGGTGGCGATGCTCTAACAAGAGTCCTGATAGATTGCATTAGATCTGGCTTCTCAGTAGATGCGCTCCGCTCTGCTGTAGATTCCTGGGATCGCGAGGCTCGCATCGATGAAAAACGGTCAAAGTACAGTGAGGCGTGGCGACGTTATCGAAACGATCTGCGGGCTGACGATCACGATCTAATTCAAGGGATGATGGCTGCGTGGCCCGGAGTCTTGGATAGGGAAATGCCAACGAACGTGGAGTCATTCGCGAAAGTTCTCCGAGCGCACGGCCAGCCTGACCTTGCTTCCGAAGTGATACGCACATGGGTTGAAGCGCGGAGCGGCTCCCGAGCTGGTGAGCTCGAGGAGGAGGTGTTGACAATGATCGGGCAGGTAACAGACGAAGAGTTCTTGGCCGCGGTTGAGCAAGCTCGGAACGGAACACCCAGTGGAGTGTCTCTTGAAATAGCGTTGTCCAAGATTGGCGCACTTGCTGCCAATGAGGGCGACTTCAGTGCCGTTGCGATTGCCGATACATCCAAGCTGGCCGAGTGTTTCAAGTCCGACAGCAGTAGCTACCGGGTGATTAAGGAACTGTTAGAACGTCGAGGAAGCTACGACAATAGCTACGCACGGGCGGCGGCCAATGCCGAATCTGCATTGAAGCTGATCTCATCGGAGTCCCCTGGCAAGGAAGTGCGGATCAGATCGACCTATGGCATTTCACATTTGGAGTGATATCGGTCACAGGCTCGCTTCACTGGTGGGATAAGCTGGGGCCAACACCAGACAGGAACGGTCAAGCTAAATTCAGATCCATGTCGCGAACTTTTGAACGATGAGCCTCAACCGAAGCGGCGGCTGCACGTAGTTGTTCGTCCGAGAAATGGTGAAGATCGGGCAAGAGCGCCTCAAATTTCTCGTACCTTTGCTGCATGCCGGTCATGCTGATGCCGTCAACGTAAGATCTTCGAAGCACCTTTCTCGCGAGATCAACAAGCTCGAGTGGGAGCTTTCGATCAAGGAATTTCTGAGCGATCCAGAGGTAAATGTCGACGATCTGGAGGCCGATTGAGTCTTCACTATCTGCGATATCAATTTGCTTGCCTGGAAGGTTCAGTCCGAGAATATCCCCTTCAGTCATATGCATATAGAGCGGGTGGTTCGTGAGCAGCAAGCGCTGATTAGCTGGCGCCGCTCTCATTCCGTCGTACATGAGCTTCTGTACTTGGTGTGTTTTGATCTGGGCTTCATTAAACTCGGTCTGCCGATCAACAACAATTTTGGACGCATCATCTGCACTCTTGCTTCTCAGTCGTCGTGCTATAGAGCTGACCACAAATTGAAAGCCAACCGCATTTGGCGAGACGAGCTTGCGATCTGGCTGTCCAAAGTCGAGAGCAATGGGGTTCTTAATTCCGTATGAGAGAGCGTCTGCGATTACCTCTTTGCTTCGGATATCCCAGTTCGTAGCTAGCGCTCGGTTCTTTATCTCTTTCAAAAGATCCACGATTTCTGCAGCGCGAGGCTCGATCCTTCGCGTGGTACACAAGTCCCACGCTTTGCGGAGGAGACTATCGTCCATGAGATGCGCAAGCTTATGGATGATGATAAACCGCATTGGCGTCCAGTAGCTCTCCCACTTGACGGCAGGATTGATGCCCGCGTCGAAGACTGCGTCGAAGAAGAGGATGATCGCTAGTGTCTCCTTCTCGATGAAATAAAAGTCGAAATCGAACTTCATCTTGTCCTGGAGCTTCTCCAACATCGGCGCCAACGCAACAATCCCATTAGCGCGCAAGTCCTTTGCGTGTAGTTCGCCTCGGCCTGCCTTCCTGAGCATCTGACGGTGGATGTCGACGCCGAGGGCGTCAACATTGGTTCTGCTTGAAATTACACCGTAGCTGAGCTTGGGCTGATCCCTGTTAAAGAGATCGTTTCCCGTGTTTCCTGATTCATCGACATGGAAGTACACGGGGATCTCCCTTGGGTTCGTAGGATCAAGGATGATAGCGGAAAAATTCTGCGATTTACCTAGCTGCGGCAGGCGTTTCACGACCCGGTGGCGGAAAAATTGAGGGGGTTAAGGTGTTGATTAATGGTGGATGGTTGTCTGACTTTTAATCTTTTGGTCGATGGTTCGAATCCATCACGGCCCACCATTGCATCAATGACTTAGGCGCCCGCAGGGGCGCCTTTTTCATGCCGCCGGGGAAAACGGGTGAAAGATCAGCAGTTCCATCATTGGGGCGATGTGCTGAGCATTGCATTCAACATGCGCACCTCCCTGCAGGCGCCAACGGCGCATTGGCGGGGGCGTCAGCCAATACAGCTATTCAGGCCGGACATCCCGGCACACCAGCTCCGCCAGCCCGCGGCAGGCAAAGAACAAACCCTCCACCACGCCCTCATCCAGATGCCGATCCGGCGTGGCCACCAGCCGGCAACGTTCGGCGGCGTGCAGCATTTCGGTCACCGTCATCAGGCCGATGGCCGCGCGCTCCACGCGCGCCAACGCCATCTGCCGCCCGAGTGGCAGGTCGGAATCCGGCCAGAGCATGCCGTCGGCGCCTTCGCCATCGCGGATGCGTTTCAGGCATCCCAGGAAGGTGCTCAGATCGGTGCCAGGATTTTCATCGTCATTGACGCTGTCACTGGTGGCATAGGGGGCTTGGGGTGGGCGTCGGGTCATCGTGGCTTCCTCGGCAATGGAGCAGGATTGCCACCGCGCAGGCGCGGGTGGCGGACGGTGCGTGGCTGCAAGCCGGTAGACAAATCGCAATTGACCGGCGGGTCCGAAGACCCCCACGCACCGCCCGCCATGAAGGCCGACGGATCACCCGCCGGCACGGTCCGGAAACAGTACCGACGGGTGAGCGCAAACAACATGCGATTTGTCTCCCCGGGCTTGCAGGCCCGGTGCCACCCGTTGTCGGTGGCGCTGCATGTTGGTTACGCCCGCGCTGGAATTTCAATCGGAATTCTCCGAAAGAAATCTGGAACGCTACAGCGCAACGCCATTGTCGCAGTTGCCGATAGCGCAGCAAGCGACAAGGCAAGACGCATCCGTTTCAGCGTCCGGCGAGTTGCGTTCCATAATGTCGCAAACCGCGAATCACGGACGGCCTGCCGTGAACGGCAGCGTGTAAAGCTGGCTTCACTTCCATCATCAGCACTGGATGCGCAGATGTGTCGTGCCTGACTCGATCGGGTCAATTGCGATACTGGTGGCGCCGGCACCTGTTCAAAAGCGACACCCTCGCGGCATCCGGTCACGCATGGCGTGGATCTACGCGGTCGCGTTTAACCGGCGCCGAGCCATCCGTCGCGGCAGCAGAAGCAAGGGCTGTTCCACCAGACGATGGACCAGGTAGCCGGTCACGCAGCACGCGAGCAGGGTTGCCGCGACGAACAGGCCGTGATTCCACCACGCCCCCGACGGCAGCAGCATCGACCATGCCCGGCCTGCAATCGAGATCACGAAGATGTGGGACAGGTACAGGGCGTAGGACGTATCGCCCAGCATGATGAGGCCACGCGGTGGCGTACGTCGGGTGCTTGCTTCGATCAACACGGCACCGGCGACCAGCAGCGTGCTGGCCGTCCCGAACAGGCTGACCCGGGTCCATACAGGCATGACCGACGGGCCCTCGGTGGGCAGCAGGCTGGCGGCAGCCACCGCCAGCGCGGCCCCGCCAATTGCCAGGGGCCAGCCGAGCCCGCGAGGAATCGAGCGCCAGTGCAGGCCCAGCAGCGCGCCCGCGATGAATTCGAACGTGAGCGGGTTGATGGCCAGTACGTGGGCGGGCGAGGTGGCTGCGGGTGCAAGCATATGCGCAGTGCCGATCAGAGCCGCCCAGCCCAGCAGGAACACGGTTAGGGCGCGCGCCGGGACCACTGCAATCGCCACGGCGAACGCCACATAGAAGTAGGCCTCATGCACCAGCGTCCACCCCACCGTCAGCACGGGCAGCTGTTGATGCGGGATCAGCAGATACGAGGCCAGGATGCTCTGGTCGTGGTAGGACGAGTTGACCATGGACGGGACCAGCGCCATCAACACCACCACCACCGTGGTGAATATCCAGTACGGCGGCAGCACCCGCCAAGCGCGCCGGGCCAGGAATGAACCGGCGGCCGCCATCCCACCCTCACGGCCGGCGGTGAGGGTAGTCATGACAAAACCGGACAGCACGAAGAACAGATCCACACCGGCGTCCGCGTAGCGGCCGATCCCGTCAAGAATTCCCGCGCCCGGCAGGTACTTGACCTCGACACCGCGAAGATGGAACACGACCACGGCAAGCGCCGCAATGCCGCGCAGAACCTGCAGTGACTGATAGCGGTGAGGGTTGAGGTGCTGGCTCATCTGTTCTCCCTGGCTGCTGCGCATTGTACTGGCCGAGTTCCTGCGTTGCGCGCGCCCAGCGGGGCCGGGGCGTGCACCGGGTTGGCGCACACGGTTATGCTCGGTGATTCGCCGCCCTGGAATCTGCCATGCGCTCCATCGTTCTGTCCGGCCTGCTGCTGCTTGGCGCCGCCGTTCCCGCATTCGCTGCCGACGTGGTCGCGCAGGCCGCGCCCGCCACGCCGCTGGTGATCGGCGAGAGCTTCACCCTCGAATCGAAGGCGCTGGGCGAGACCCGCCGCATCAACGTCTACCGCCCGCAGCCGTGGGGCCTGGACCCGAAGGCGCCGCTGCCGGTGCTGTACATGCCCGACGGTGGCATCGGCGAGGACTTCCTGCACGTGGCCGGCCTGGTGCAGGTGCTGACCGGCAACGGCAGCATGCGCCCGTTCCTGCTGGTGGGCATCGAAAACACCGAGCGCCGCCGCGACATGACCGGCCCCAGCACCGACCCGCAGGACCGGAAGATCGCCCCGCGCATTGGTGGTTCGGCGGCCTACCGCAGCTTCCTGCGCGACGAACTGATGCCGCAGGTGCGCCAGCGCTACCCGACCACCGACGAGCGCGCGCTGATCGGCGAATCGCTGGCCGGGCTGTTCGTGGTGGAAACCCTGCTGCAGGAGCCGACCCTGTTCAACAGCTATATCGCGCTGGACCCCAGCCTGTGGTGGAACAAGGGCGCACTGCTGGCCTCGGCACCGAAGCTGCTGCCGGCGGTGGCCAAGGCCAAGCCGCACGTGTTCCTGGCCAGCAGCGGGCAGCCGGAACTGGCCGGATCGACCGCGCGCCTGGCGGTACTGCTGCAGCAGGCATCGCCGTCGCCGCTGGTGAAGTACCAGCCGCTTCCGGACGAGACCCACGCCACGATCTACCACCCCGCCGCGTTGCAGGCCCTGCGCACGCTGTTCCCGGCGCCAGCGCCGGCCACGCCCTGACGGACACGGGCGACAACGGGAGAAACACCAATGCAGCGTGTACATGGATGGAGTTTTCTGGCCTGCGTGGCCTTGGCCGGGTGCGCGATGTCGGTACCACCGCCGGCAGGGCAGGACACCGCGAAGCAGAACCCGGCAGTCGCCGCCGCCACGCCCGGCGTGGTGCTGCCCGATACCGAAGCGCTGCGCGTACATGATCCGGTGGGGCGCGATTACCCGATCTGGATTGCCCTGCCGGCCGACTATGCGGCCCACCCCGACAAGCGCTACCCGGTGCTGTACGTGACCGACGCGCTGTACAGCTTTCCGCTGGTGCGCAGCGTGCGCAACCTGGTGGGGCAGCAGGGCGTCAACATCGAGAACTTCATCCTGGTCGGGCTGCCGCCGCAGGAAGGGCTGACTTCCAAGCACAGCCGCTCGCGCGACTACACGCCCAGCAATCCCGTGCGGAAGCCTGATGGTTACTACAGTGAGGACGTCACCTACGGCGGTGCCGCGCATTACCGCGATTTCCTGTCCGCAGAGGTGCTGCCGATGATCGACGCGCGCTACCGGACCGATCCGGCGCGCCGCGCGTTCGCAGGCCATTCCTATGGCGCATTGTTTGGCGCCTACGTGCTGACCACCCAGCCAGACCTGTTCAGCACTTATATCCTCTCGAGCCCTTCGCTGTGGTTCGACCAGCTGTTGCTTCCGCGCATGCAGGACACTGCCGTCATCCCGGCACAGTCGACCCGCGTGCTGTTGTCGGTGGGAAGCTACGAAACCGTCAAGCCGGGGCCGCGCTATTCAACCGGCAACGACATGCTGCGGCAGGCCGCGGACTTCACTGCGCAGCTGCAGCGCAGTGGCCGCAGGCTGCAGGTGGACAACGTGGTGATCGAGGGTGAGGACCACCTGACGGTGTACCCGCGGGTGATCACCCGCGCGTTGCTGGAGGTGATGCCGGGTGAGGGGCCATACACGGGTGGTTGATGTTAGAAGGAGAACATTGAATGCCCCCAGAGTTGTTTGAAAGACTCACTAACTGGTTCACCGAGCATCCCGATCTACTCGGCCAACCAGCGACCGACCTGCAGATCGAGGCGGCACAGCAGGCATTGGGCGTGGTATTTGACGCTCAGTACGTGGCGTACATCAAGCGCTTCGGAGCTTCGTTTGCTGGCTTTGAGATACACGCTTTTGAGAGCGGGCCAATGATCGGTCGCGCGACGGTCACCGAGTTGACACAGTGGTTTCGGAGCAGCCTTGAGGACACCATACCGATAGAGCTGCGCGATGCGTTGGTCATCTCGGGTGATGGCAGTGGCAATGCGATCCTGATCAACTCACGTGGCGAGATCGTTCTCCACCTGCATGAGGAAAACGAGATAGAACTACTATCTGCTTCGCTGTACGAGATGATCGAAGGTGGGCTGCCATGAGCCTGCATCTCACGGCCGATATGGAGCTGCTCAAAGAGCGCTTCATTCGCCGCGTGCGCGAGCATGGCGAGGTGTGGGGGCTGCGCAGCGAGGCGCGCGGCTGGGCGTACTGCCCCTCCAATGACGGTGACGGTGACGAGGACGTGCTGGTGTTCTGGTCCGACCGTGCATATGCCGCGCGGCATGCGGTGGAAGAGTGGGCCGATTATGTGCCTACCGTCATTCCCCTGGAGGCCTTCATGCAGCGCTGGCTGCCGGGCATGCAGCGCGATGGTGCCCTGGCCGGTGTGGATTTCAATGCTGATCTGGCAGGCATCGAACTTCGGCCCGAGGCCCTGCTGGACGCGCTGAGGTAATCCACGCTACGCATGGATCACTGGGCCTTGCGCCGCCTGCGAGTCCGGGCCGATCGACGGTCATCCACGCATGGCGTGGATCTACTTCTTTGTCCAGTAGATCCACGCCACGCGTGGATGATTGCCTCAGGCCGCCTGCGCGTCCGGCCCGGTCAACACGCCGGCATCGGCATGGCGGAAGCACAGCCGGATCGCGTCCAGCAGCTCGCTCATGTTGTACGGCTTGGGCAGGAAGTGGATGCCGTCGCGCAGCTGCGGCAACACGGCGTGCTGGTCCATGCCCGAGGTGACCAGAATCGGCAGATACGGGTACAGGGCACGCACCTGGTTGGCGGCCTCAATGCCGCTGACCAGGCCCAGGTTGACGTCGGTGAACAGCAGGTCGAAGCGCTCACCGGCGGCCAGCAGCCCCAGCGCGGCTTCAGCCGAGCTCACGCCCACCACGTGGCAGGCTTGGCTCTCCAGCGCCATGCGGCTCAGCTCGCGGGTTTCCTCGGCGTCCTCGATCAGCAGGACGCGGGGTTCAACGTGGCGCTTGGACAGCAACATGACGCGACAACTCCGGACAGCAGCGGTGAAAAGGCGCGCAAGTATGCGCAACCGGTGGGTGATATCCGCGTGCAGGGGCAGCTAAAGCGGCGTTACAGCGCGGCGGCGGTGCACCCGCCAGGCCAGGACAGCCACCGCCAGCAGGGCGGTGCCGATGCGCAGGGTGGTGGCCTGCCAACCCAATGCCACGGCATCATCAAGGCTGAACACGTTCCAGGCCATGTTCATCGAAACGTGCAGGGCCAGGCCGCACCACAGCGTCTCGCCGTCCAGGTGGTCCAGCCAGGCGAAGACGAAGCCGCCCAACGCGATGACCGCGCCGACGAACAGGGCCACGCCGCCACCATCGACGCCGCCGAAGCCCAGCCAGTGCACCATGCCGAACAGCAGCGCCTGCGGCAGGGCCAGCAGGGGCCAGGGGCCGCGCACGATCTTCACCAGCAGCACGAAGCCCAGGCCACGGAACAGCACTTCCTCGGCCAGCGGGAACAGCATCGCCAGCATGCTGGCGTCCAGCGTGGTCAGCGCCGTGTTGGGCCTGCCCAGTACCGCAAGGCCCAGCCAGCACGGCAGGCTGGCCAGCAGTACCCACGCGGGACCGCCGGCGCCGTTCCAGCGCAGGCCCAGGCTGGCCGCCAGGCCGGTGCCGCGCGGGCGCAGCAGGGCCGCCAGCAGCACTGCGGTGAGTGCCGCCAAGAGGTTGTCGAGCAGGCTGCCGCCGTAGGGCATGGGCAGCGCAGGAATGGGCAGCCCCGCTGCCGCACTGAGGTCGCGCAGGTTCAGGCCGAGCCCGACGCCGAGCAGCACCAGCAGCAGGCGCACGGCGGTGGGCAGGCGGGAGGGCGAGGGCATGCGCGCAGTCCGTGCGGGAAGAGCCCGCAGTGTGTGCGCCAAGCGACGCGCGGGCACGCGTCGTAAGTCCCTGTGCCATCGGTCATGTTGCCGCAGAGTCATCGGCGCGCAGGTAGAGTCGAAGGCTGACCAACAGGAGCGACGCCCATGCAGTGCCCCGTGTGCACCACCCAGACCCTGCAGATGGCCGAGCGCCACGGCATCGAGATCGACTACTGCCCCGGCTGCCGCGGTGTGTGGCTGGACCGTGGTGAGCTGGACAAGATCATCGAGCGCGCGGGTGCTGCGGTGCCGCCGCCGGCCCCGGTGCAGGCACAGCCGCAGAGCGCGCCGCCGCCGGTGATGCACCGTGATACCCGCCATCTTGGCCAGCGCCAGGATGACAGCCGTGGGCAGTATGGCCACGGTTACAAGAAAAAGAAGAAGGAGAGCTTCCTGTCGGAGCTGTTCGACTTCTGACGCTGTTTGTAGAGTCGAGCCGTGCTCGACTATTGCGGCAAAAGCCAGTCGAGCACGGCTCGACTCTACAGATAAGGTGCAGTCGAGCACGGCTCGACTCTACAGTTCAGGTGCTACCGCCGACGCAGGATGAACTCGCGGTCGCGGCTGTCGCCGACGATGAAGTCGTACTCGCCGACCTTTTCGCAGCCATAACGCGCGTAGAAGCGCTGCGCGCCGAAGTTCTCTTCCCACACGCCCACCCACAGGGTGCGGCGTGCCGGTGCATCCAGCCAGGCCATGAAGGCGTCCATCAGGCGCGCACCGTGGCCACCGTTCTGGTGCGCAGCCAGGATGTAGAGCCGCTTGAGTTCAATGTCGCCTTCATGCGCATCGGCATGTGGCAGGGTGTTTGCACCGGCTGCCAGATACCCGACCACATCTTCGCCTTCCAGCAGCAGCCAGACCGCGCTGCGCGGATCGGACAGTTCCGCGTGCTGCGGCGCGGTGCTGTAGTGCGCCTGCAGGAAGTCGTGCAGATCCTGCGGCGGATATGAATCGCCCCAGGTTTCGGTATAGGTGGCAAGGGCAATGGCCGAAAGCACTTCGGCATCGGCCAGGGTGGCGCGGCGGATCTGCAACGACATGGTGCGGCCTGCAATGGAACGTGGCGCAGTGTAGCCGGCCCCGGCGATTACCGGGGCCGTTTACTGCTTCAGAACCACATGCGCACGCCGGCCACCCAACGCGTGTCGCGTGCATGGTCGCCCGCGTAGTCGGCCGCATCGCCGAAGCTGCGCTCGTGGCTGATGCCGATGTAGGGCGCGAAGCGGCGGCTGATCTCGTAGCGCAGCCGCAGCCCGGCCTCGACCTTGTTCAGGCCGCGGCCGATGCCGTACTCCGGTTCATCCTTGGCCGCCACCGTCGCTTCCAGCAGCGGCTGCAGGATCAGCCGGTTGGTCAGCAGCACGTCGTACTCCACTTCGGCCTTGGCCAGTACCTGGCCGCCGGAACCCAGGTACAGCGTGGCCGAGCTTTCGAACTTGTACGGCGCCAGGCCCTGCAGGCCGATGGCCGCCCAGGTGCGTGAGTCGGCCGGGCGGAAATCCTGGCGCACGCCCACCAGCACATCCCACCACGGCGAAACGCTGCGGCCGTACAAGGCTTCCAGCGACGAAGACCCGGTGCGGCCGTCGCTGCGCTCGCCATCGCTGCGCAGCCATAGCCGGTTGATGTTGCCACCGATCCAGCCGCTGGCTTCCCAGGCCTGGCCGCTTGCGTTGTTTCCGTCCCACTGTTCCAGGCGGTCGATCAGCAGCAGGCTGTTGATCTCCGGTGCGTGTTCCATCGCACCGTGGTCGATGGGCGGGAAGGCCGCGGCGCGATCGGCATCGGTAGGCACCGGGATCGGTTCGCGGGGCTCATCGGGCGCTGTGGCGCTGTGGCCCATCGCCGCGTGGTTCATCGCTGAATGATCCATCGTCGAGTGATCCATCTGTGAATGGTCCATCTGTGAATGGTCCATCGATCCATGGTCCATCTTCGAGTGGTCCATCTTCGAAGGGGCGGCCGGCGCTTTTGCAGGCGTGGCCATGTCATGCCCGGCATGTGCGTCATGCGACTGCGCGAACGCGGGCAGGGCAGCGGCCAGGCCCAGGGCCAGCAGGCTGCGGGAGAGGCTGCGGCTCATTCTTCAATCCTCACTTCGCGCATCATCCCCGCTTCCATGTGGTACAGCAGATGGCAGTGGTAGGCCCAGCGGCCGAGCGCATCGGCGCGCACGCGGTAGCTGCGGCGGGTGCCCGGCGGCATGTCCACGGTGTGCTTGCGCAACTGGAATTCACCCTTCGCATTTTCCACGTCACTCCACACGCCGTGCAGGTGGATGGGGTGCTGCATCATCGTGTCGTTGACCAGCACGATGCGCATGCGCTCGCCGTAGTTCAGCCGCAGCGGTTCGGCGCTGGCGAAGGGAATGCCGTCGAACGACCAGGCGAACTTCTCCATGTGCCCGGTCAGGTGCAGCTCGATCTCGCGGCAGGGTTCGCGGCCATCGGGGTCCTCGAACAGGCTGTGCATGGCGCCGTAGGTCAGCACCTGGCGGCCGTTGTCGCGCAGGCCGATGCCGGGATCATCCAGCTTCGGCTCGCTGGCCGAACTCTGCATGTCCACCAGCGGGTTGTTGCGTTCGCTGGCCGGGTGCTTCGGTGCCTTGCTGGCGGTGTCTGCGTGCGCGCCGTGGCCCATGCTGGCGCCGCAGCCGCCTTCCATGCCCTTCATCGCGGCCATGTCGTGGCCACCATGGCCGCCCATATCATGGCCGCCCATGTCATGCCCCATGTCTGACATCGTCAGCAGCGGGCGCGGGTCGCGCTGCGGCACCGGAGCCTGCAGGCCGTGGCGCACGGCCAGGGTGCCGGCGGCGAAGCCGGTACGGCCCATGTCCTGGCAGAAGATGGTGAAGGCATCCTGGCCCGTCGGCTCCACCAGCACATCGTAGGTTTCGGCCGGGGCGATGCGGAATTCATCGATGCTGACCGGGTGGATGTACTGGCCATCGGCGGCGACCACGGTCATCTTCAGGCCGGGAATGCGCACATCGAAGTAGGTCATCGAGGCGCCGTTGATGAAGCGCAGCAGCACCTTCTCGCCGCTGCGGAACACGCCGGTCCAGTTGCCGGCCGGGGCTGTGCCGTTCATCAGGTAGGTGTAGGTGTGGGCGTTGACGTCGGAGATGTCGGTAGGCGTCATCCGCATGCGGCCCCACATGCCACGGTCGGCCACTGCGGCGGACCAGCCATCGCGGCGTACGTCGCGCACGAAGTCGGGCAGGGTGCGCTTGTAGTAGTTGTCGTGCTCGGCGAGCTTCTTCATGCGCCGGAACAACGCGCCCGGATCCATGTCGGTCCAGTCCGAGAGCAGGACCACGTGTTCGCGGTCGTGGTGGTACGGCGCTGGTTCGGCCGGGTCGATGATCAGCGCGCCATACAGGCCCGCCTGTTCCTGGAACATCGAATGGCTGTGGTACCAGTAGGTGCCCGACTGCTTCAGCTGGAAGTGGTAGTGGTAGGTCTCGCCGGGGCCGATGCCGTTGAAGCTGAGGCCGGGCACGCCGTCCATGTTGGCCGGCAGCAGGATGCCGTGCCAGTGGATGGACGTGGGGTGGCGGTCCAGCGTGTTGCGCACGAACAGGTCCACGGTCTGGCCTTCGCGCCAGCGCAGGATGGGGGCGGGCAGCGAGCCGTTGACGGTGATCGCCGGGCGGGTGCGGCCGGTGAAGTTGGCCAGCGACTCGCCGATGGCCAGCTCGACGCGGGTATCGGTGAGCACGGCCGGTGCGCCGGCCAGGCGCGGGGTGGCGCTGGCAGCGGCCAGCGCGCGCTGCGGCACGCCGAGGGCGGTGGCGCCGGCGACCACGCCGCCAGCGGCCAGGCCCTGTACGAACAGGCGGCGCGACGGCATGGGCAGGCCGCCCGGGCCGGGGGGAATGCGGGTATTCATGGGTGACTCCAGACACGGGAAGGCGCCGGCAGTTGGCCGGCAGCGGTACGCGCAGCGCGCACGGTTCGCGTGGAATCAGCCGATGGGAGGGCGTGAAATGGGCGGCAGTGGCGGTGCCGGGCGGCCATTGGCCGGCATCGGCTGCGGGGCCAGCGACAGCGCCGGGCCGGCCGGGAACAGTTGCGGCTGCACTGCCAGCACGGGGTGCTGGGCGCAGCTGCGCACGCAGTCCTTGATCTGGCAGTGGGCGTCGTGGGCCGGGGCTTCAGCCTGCGGGGCGGGCTCGGCCTTCATGCCGGCGTGATGGTGGCAATCGCCCTCGGCTGCGGCTGCGTCTGCGGCCGCCATGGCGTGCGCCATCTGGCCCATCTGCTCGTGTCCGCTGGCCATGGCCGCGTTCAGCCCGTTGAGCAACAGGCTGAGCATGAGCACGACACGGAGCAGGGTCGAGGCGAGGGACATGGGCGTCAATCTAGCGGCAAGCGGGGCGCGATGCACTTCTTGCTGAATGGCGTGTTCAAGGTTGGAGCAGCACCAATGTAGAGCCGAGCCCATGCTCGGCTGCTTCTGCGGCAACGGCAGCCGAGCATGGGCTCGGCTCTACAACGGCATGCACCACGGCAGGCGAGGCAGCGCGCAGCGCGGGACGGCCGAACGGTCACCCTTCCTCGCGCACGATCTCCACCAGGCGAGGGCCGTAGCGGCTCAGCTTGGTGCCGCCGATACCGCCTACCCGGGCCAGTTCGTCCAGGCTGGTGGGGCGCTGTTCGGCGATGTTGCGCAGGGTGCTGTCGTGGAAGATCACGAAGGCCGGCACGTTCTGCTCCCGCGCCAGTTCGGCACGCAGGCCGCGCAGGGCGTTGAACAGGGCCAGGTCCTGCGGCAGCACCGACAGGCCGGTGCGCTGCGCGCTGCGCTCACGCCCGCCGGTGGTGCTGGCGGCATCGCGGCGCATGCTGATCTGGCGGCGCCCGGTCAGCACATCGCGGCTGGCATCGGTCAGGCGCAGGCCGCCGTGGCCCTCGCTGTCCACTTCCAGCATGCTGGCCGCCACCAGCTGGCGGAACACGCTGCGCCAGGTGCGTGCATCCAGGTCACGGCCGATGGCGTAGGTGCTCAGCTTGTCGTGGCCCTGCTGCTTGATCTTCTCGTTCTCGCTGCCGCGCAGGATGTCGATCAGGTGGCCAACACCGAAGCGTTGGCCGCTGCGATAGACACAGCTCAGGGCCTTCTGCGCGGGGATGGTGGCATCCCAAGCGGCCGGCGGGGTCAGGCAGTTGTCGCAGTTGCCGCAGGGCTGCGGATAGGTTTCGCCGAAACCGGCCAGCAGCACCTGGCGCCGGCACTGCATGGATTCGCAGTAGCCCAGCAGGTGGTCCAGCTTGGACCGCTCCAGCTGTTTACGCTCCTCGCTGGCCTCGGACTGCTCGATCATCTGCTTGAGCAGCACCACGTCGCCCAGGCCGTAGCACAGCCAGGCCTCGGCGGCCTCGCCATCGCGGCCGGCGCGGCCGGTTTCCTGATAGTAGCCTTCCATCGACTTGGGCAGGTCGGTATGCGCCACGAAGCGCACGTCCGGCTTGTCGATGCCCATGCCGAAGGCGATGGTGGCGCACATGACGATGCCGTCTTCGCGCAGGAAGCGACGCTGGTTGTTGGCGCGCACTTCCGGCGGCAGGCCGGCGTGGTAGGGCAGGGCATTGAAGCCCTGGCCGCAGAGGAATTCAGCGGTTTCCTCCACTTTGCGCCGCGACATGCAGTAGACGATGCCCGCCTCGCTGCGGTGGCCACGCAGGAAATCGGTCAGCTGCTTGCGGGCGTTGTCCTTCTGCACCACGGTGTAGCGGATGTTGGGGCGGTCGAAGGAGCTGACGAAGTGGCGGGCCTCGGCCAGGTCCAGGCGCTCGGCGATCTCGCGCTGGGTAGGCGGGTCGGCGGTGGCGGTCAGGGCGATGCGCGGAATGTCCGGCCAGCGCTCGTGCAGGACGGTCAGCTGACGGTATTCGGGGCGGAAATCGTGACCCCATTGCGACACGCAGTGGGCTTCGTCGATTGCGAACAGCGCGATGTGGCTGCGCGAGAGCAGCGACAGGAAGCGACCGGTCAGCAGGCGTTCGGGGGCGACATAGAGCATGTCCAGTTCGCCGGCGAGCAGCTCGCGCTCGACGCGCGCGGCGGTTTCGCCATCGAGGGTCGAGTTCAGGTATTCAGCGCGCACGCCGAGCTGGCGCAGGGCTTCGACCTGGTCCTGCATGAGCGCGATGAGCGGGGAGATGACGATGCCGCAACCGTCACGCAGCAGGGCCGGGACCTGGTAGCACAGCGACTTGCCGCCGCCGGTGGGCATCAGGACAAGTGCGTCATGTCCGGCAGCCACGTGCTCCACGATGTCCTGCTGGGGACCACGGAAATCGTCGTAACCAAAGACGCGTTGGAGCAGATCGTGCGCGGGACGGGAAGCCATCCGGCTAGTTTACCTCCCGGAGGCGGCGGCAGGGCTGCGCCCTGCACCTGCTAGCAGCCAGAGCAACGTCAAAGGCAACAGCCGGCTCTGGGGTGTCTGCTGGTTGGGCGGTGCGGTGTGGGCTTGCAGGACACGCCGTACCCCCCCTCCGGGGTCCGGCCCAGCCGCTGGCGGCTGTGCGTTCGGGCGCTTGCGAAGCAGTGCTTCGCAAGCAAAGCGCCCTCACCCATGGGGGCTCGTAGGCGCCTTGCTCGTGTGCGCTGTCCTGCGCACACGGCAAGACCGGGGTTGGGCATCCTGCCCAACCCGCCCGAGGCATGCCTCGGGCCCATGGCGCCTGCGGTCCTGCAAGCCCACACCGCCCCACCCCCGACAGTTTCCCGGTGAAGGTGGGTCCATCCACGCCATGCGTGGATGAAATCTGTCAGATATCGACAATCGAAATGGGGTCGGAGCCCGTTGCGTAGCAACGGGCTCCGACCCCAAGCTTTGCTGGCAGATCGCGGACAACTGTCGAAGGCGGGGTGGGTCCGGTTGAGGGGGTGTGAGCGGCATGGATGCCGCGACCAAGCCCCCATGGACGGGTTTACGGCGTCCCCCTCAACCGGACCCACCCCGCCAACCCTCAGTAAACCCGCTTCTGCTGTTGCTTTCGCTCTGGCTTGAAGCAGGTGCAGGGCTGCAAGCCCTGCCGAAGCCCCCCTCAACCCTTACTGGAGCAGCGAGCGCAGCATCCAGGCATATTTCTCGTGGGTCTGCAGTCGCTGGGTCATCAGATCCTCGGTCGGGGCATCGTCACCCTTGGCCGCCACATCCAGCACTTCACGCGCCGTACGGCAGACCGCTTCGTTGGCGACCACCAACTGGCGTACCATTTCACGCCAGTCCGCACTGTCGGTCAGGCCCGGCTCCTCGGCGATCGAGGTCAGCGCAGCGAATTCCCGGTAGGAGCCCGGGGCATTGAAGCCCAGTGCGCGGATGCGCTCGGCCACATCGTCCAGGGCGGCCCACTGCTCGGTGTACTGCGTCTCGAACATGGTATGCAGCGAGTTGAACATCGACCCGGTCACGTTCCAGTGGAAGTTGTGGGTCTTCAGGTAGAGCGTGAACGCGTCAGCCTGGAACCGCGACAGACCGTCGGCAATCTTCTTGCGGTCGCCCTGGGTGATCCCGATATCGATGTTGGGGGCCGACGGTGCCGCTGCTGCAAGCTTCTGCTTGCCGGTCTTGGGCTTGGTCGTGCTCTTGGTCTTCGCCATGGGGTTCCTCCTTGTGGAATCGTTGGCCTTCACAGTAAATCAGTCTCGATGACTGGTCGCTTTCAAAGTTTTGAACGAACCGATTGATGAACGCTATCGATAAAAATCCGTCGCCCCGCCTGCGCCAACAGCGTGCCGCCATCGACGGCGCCATGAGCCGCGACCGGGGCCGTTTGCTGGGAATGCTCTCGCGTTGCCAGGCCAAGCCGCAGGATGCGGCGCTGGCCGCTACCTTCGAGCAGGCCTTGCAGGCGTCGGTGCAGCGCCGGCAGGTGCGGGCGCAACAACAGCCGGCCATTACTCTGGACCCGCAGCTGCCGATTGCGCGTGAAGCCGAGGCGATCATCGGCCTGATCCGCGACCACCAGGTGGTGGTGATCGCCGGCGAAACCGGTTCGGGCAAGACCACCCAGCTGCCGAAGCTGTGCCTGGCTGCGGGCCGTGGCCAGGCCGGCATGATCGGCTGCACCCAGCCGCGACGGATTGCCGCACGTGCGGTGGCCAGCCGCGTGGCGCAGGAACTGCACAGCGAACTGGGCCAGCTGGTCGGCTACCAGGTGCGCTTCAACGACAAGGTCAGCGAAGACAGCCGCATCAAGTTCATGACCGACGGCATCCTGCTGGCGGAGATCGCCAGTGACCGCTGGCTGTCGAACTACGACACGATCATCGTGGACGAGGCGCACGAACGCAGCCTCAACATCGACTTCCTGCTGGGCTACCTGAAGCAGCTGCTGCGCAAGCGCCCGGACCTGAAGCTGATCGTGACCTCGGCCACCATCGATACCGAACGCTTTGCCCAGCATTTCGACAATGCGCCGGTGATCAGCGTGGAAGGCCGTACCTACCCGGTGGAAGTGCGTTACCGCGCGCTGGAAGGCGAGGGCGAAGAGCAGGGCGAGCGCACCGTCAACGATGCCATCGTGTCGGCCATCGACGAGATCACCCGCCTGGATTCGCGTGGTGACGTGCTGATCTTCCTGCCGGGCGAGCGCGAGATCCGCGATGCGCACCAGTCACTCGAGCGTCGCAAGTACCGCAACACCGAGGTGCTGCCGCTGTACGCGCGGCTGTCCAACCAGGACCAGGACCGGGTGTTCAACCCCGGCCCGAACCGGCGCATCGTGCTGGCCACCAACGTGGCCGAGACCTCGCTGACGGTGCCGCGCATCCGCTACGTGGTCGATCCCGGCTTTGCCCGCGTCAAGCGCTACAGCCCGCGCAACAAACTGGACCGCCTGCACATCGAGCCGATTTCGCAGGCCAGCGCCAACCAGCGCAAGGGCCGCTGCGGCCGTATCGCCGAAGGTATCTGCTACCGCCTGTATGCCGAATCCGATTTCCAGGCGCGGCCGGAGTTCACCGATCCGGAAATCCGCCGCTCCAGCCTGGCTGGGGTGATCCTGCGCATGCTGCAGCTGGGCCTGGGCCGCATCGAGGAATTCCCGTTCCTGGAGGCCCCGGATGAGCGCGCCGTGGCCGATGGCTGGCAGCAGCTGACCGAGCTGGGCGCGATCGACGCCGAGCGGCGCATGACCACCATTGGCAAGCAGATGGCGCGCCTGCCGGTGGACGTGAAGCTGGCGCGCATGCTGGTGGCCGCGCAGGCCGCCGGCTGCCTGCGGCCGATGCTGGTGATCGCTTCGTTCCTGGGCATCCAGGACCCACGCGAACGCCCGCCCGAAGCGCGTGGCGCGGCCGACAGCGCGCATGCGCAGTTTGCCGATGGGCGTTCGGAATTCGTCGGCGTGCTGCGCCTGTGGGATGGCTACCGCCAGGCCCACGAAGACCTGACCCAGTCCAAGCTGCGCGACTGGTGCGGCCGCCACTTCCTCGGTTTCCTGCGCATGCGCGAGTGGCGCGAGCTGCACCGCCAGCTGCGGCTGCTGTGCGATGAACTGGGCTGGAAGGAAGAAACCACCGATGCCTCGATGGCACCGCTGCTGGCTGGCAGCAGTGCGCCAGCGCCGGCGCGTGATGACGCGGCGGCGGTGAAGGCCACCCGTGGCCAGCTGCACCGCGTCGCGCGCCTGGCCCGCGAAGGCAAGGCCGAAGCCGCGCCGACCCCGGTGGCCGTGCGCGAACAGAAGGAACAGGCGCCGGCCGGTGGGGGTTTCAGCGAACGCGTGCGCACGGCCGCCTACCAGACCCTGCACCGGGCGCTGGTGGCGGGCCTGCCGACGCAGATCGGCCACCGCACCGAGAAGGGCGATTTCCAGGCTCCGCGCCAGCGCCGCTTCCTGCCGTTCCCGGGTTCGGCGCTGTCCAAGCGCCCGCCGCCGTGGCTGCTGGTGGCCAACCTGCTGGATACGCAGAAGGTGTGGGGCATGACCCTGGCCGCGATCGAGCCGGACTGGGTGATTGCCGAGCTGCCGCACCTGCTGCTGCGCAAGCACTTCGACCCGCACTGGTCGCGCGCGCAAGGCCAGGTGCTGGCCTCCGAGCAGATCAGCCTGTTCGGCCTGGTGCTGGCGCCGAAGAAGCCGGTGCACTACGGTCGCATCGAACCCGGCGAGGCGCATGACATCTTCGTGCGGCAGGCGCTGGTGACGGGCGAGATCAACACCCGCGCCAGCTTCGTGGCCGACAACCAGAAGGTGCTGGACCTTGCCCGCGAGGAAGAGGCCAAGCTGCGCCGTGCCGGCATCGTCGCCGATGAAGACTGGCAGGCGCGCTGGTACCTGGACCGGGTGCCGCCGCAGATCCATTCGGCCGCTGGCCTGGAGACCTGGTGGAAAGCGCTTGCGCCGGAACAGCGCAAGGGCCTGCACTGGTCGCTGGTCGATCTGCTGCCCGGTGAAGGCAGCGAACAGGAGCGTTACCCGAAGTACCTGGCCCTGGGCCAGGCACGGCTGCCGCTGCACTACCGCTTCGAACCGGGCGCCGACGATGACGGCGTGACCCTGGACGTGCCGCTGCACCTGCTCAATGCACTGGACCCGGTGCAGCTGGGCTGGCTGGCGCCGGGCTTCGTGGCTGACAAGGCCTCGGCACTGATCCGCAGCCTGCCCAAGGCGATGCGCCGCAACTATGTGCCGGCACCGGATTTCGGCCGCGCCTTCTTCGAGGCGTTCCCGCAGCCCAGCGCCGATGCCATCACCGGCGAGCTGGCGCGTTTCCTGTCGCGCGCGACCGGTGCGACGGTGACCGCGCTCGACTTCGAACCGGGTTCGATCGAACCGCACCTGCACATGAACCTGCGGCTGCGCGACGAGCACGGCAAGGTGCTGGCCACCTCGCGTGACCTAGATGCGTTGCGCGCGAAGTTCGGAGGCCGTGCCGGCGATGCCTTCGCTGCACGCGCCGGCCGCGAGATGGCGGCCGATGGCCTGCGCACCTTCCCGGCCACGCCGATTCCGCTGCAGGTGCCCGGCGAAGCCGGCGTGCCGGCCTACCCGGCGCTGCTGGATGAAGGGGACAGCGTTGCGCTGCGCATCTTCGCCGACCGCCAGCAGGCGCAGGAGGCCCACCCGCTGGGCGTGCGCCGCCTGCTGGAGATTGCCTTGGCCGAGAAGGTGAAGCAGGCGCGCAAGCAGCTGCCGGTGGCCCCGAAAACCGGCCTGCTGTACGCAGCCATCGAATCGCAGGAACGCCTGCGCGGCGATCTGGTCGATGCGGCGATGAACGCGGTGCTGGCTGAAGGGCTGGAAGACATCCGCGATGCGGCGGCGTTCGAGCAGCGCCGCGAGCACGCAGCCAAGGCGCTGTTTGGCGAGGCGATGTCACGGCTGAAGCTGGCCGAGACGATCCTGGCGCTGGTGGCCGAACTGAAGCCGCTGCTGGAAGCACCGCTGATGGGCTGGGCGCGCGGCAACCTGGACGACATGGAAGCGCAGCTGGCGGGGTTGATCCACCCCGGCTTCCTGCGCGACACACCGGCCGATGCGCTGGCGCAGTACCCGCGCTACCTGAAGGCGATGATCCTGCGCACCGAGCGGGCCAAGCGCGATCCACCGCGCGACCAGGCACGCATGCTGGAACTGCATCCGTTCCTGGACGCGCTGCGCAGCGGTGACGAGCAGGGCCTGCGTGAACGCCCGCAATGGCAGGCATTGCGCTGGGACCTGGAAGAGCTGCGGGTTTCCTTGTTCGCCCAGGAACTGGGGGCGCGCACCGGCATTTCGGCCAAGAAGCTGGCACAGCGGGTGACCGCGTTGCGCCAGACGTGAATCCGATTCTGTAGAGCCGAGCCCACGCTCGGCTGCTTTTGAATGCATCGCAATCAGCCGGGCGTGGGCCCGGCGCTACAGCAAGGTCACCGCGTTACTTGGTGCGGCGCACCTTCGGGCGGGTGTTCACGCCTTCCACCTTCATGTACCAGACCCCCATCACGCCGGGGCTGATGCTGACCTTGGGCGACTGCTTGCGCACGCCGGCCACGCTGGTGGCATCGGTCTGTTCCCACACCTGGCCGTTGTCCAGGGTGTAGACGCGGCCCTGGCCGAAGCCGCGGAACTCGCCCTGCAGGACGCCGGTGACCGGTTCACTGCTGCCGAAATCGAAGAACCCGCGGTTCTTGACGATCACTTCCTGGCGGCCTTCCTCGCGCGCTTCTTCGCGCACGGCGGCCACGGCCTGGGTGGTGGCTGCTTCGACCTTGCCCTGCAGCCAGCGGTTGAGTGTGGCCAGTTCGGTCGCATCCAGCTTGTCCAGGCCGGCGGCCTTGAATTCGGCCGGCGTCATCTGCTGCTGCAGATCGCTATCGACCACGCGCTGGGCCAGTGCCGGGGCGGACACGCACAGCAGCAGGGCGGCACAGGCCAGCAGGCGGGGGCGGACGGAACGCAGGGCGCTGGAAGGCATGTCAGGTCTCTCTCCTAGGGTATCTGCGAGTTTAGCGGCATGTGTTCATGCCCGGTGGTGCCGGCCGTGGCGATTGTTCCTGAACGGCGGCGGCGCTAGTGTAGGGGTCTCTGTCTTGCCTGCTCGATGCTGTGAACCGCGCTTCCGTCCCTGGCCTGGATGCCTTGTTGAACCGTCCCTCGGCAGCGGTGCTGCCCGCACCGCTGCGCCAGGCGCTGCGCGAACACTGGGAGGCGCCGGACGCCGACCACATGATGCGGGCCAGCTGGTCGGTGCTGGGCGACACCCTGGATGCACTGGCGATGCTGTCGGCCGACGACGGCGCGGTGCTGGCCGCGCTGCTGTTCGACCTGCCAGGCCTGCGCGTGCACCTGGATGCGCTGCCGCTGGGCAATCACAAGGCGGCGGTGGTCGGCCTGCTGGACGGCCAGGATGCGGCCGACCCGGTCTGGGCACTGCACGCCGGCCGCGAGGCCGGGCGCAACAGCGAAGGCCTGCGCCGCCTGCTGCTGGCGATCATCCGCGACCTGCGCGTGGTGCCGATCCTGCTGGCCCGCCAGCTGGCCCGCATGCGTGCGGCCGACAAGCTGGATGACGAACAACGCCGCGCGCTGGCCCAGCTGACGCGCGACATCCATGCGCCGCTGGCCAACCGCCTGGGCATCTGGCAGCTGAAGTGGGAGCTGGAAGACCTGGCGTTCCGCCACCTGGAGCCGGACACCTACCGCCGCATCGCGCGCGAGGTGGACGAGACCCGCATCGCGCGCGAGCGCTATGTGGAGAACGTCAAGAAGGTGCTGTCGCGCGAACTGGGCGTGCAGGGCATCCAGGCCGAAGTGAGTGGCCGGCCCAAGCACATCTACAGCATCTGGCGGAAGATGCAGAAGAAGCGGCTGGCCTTCGACCAGTTGTACGACATCCGCGCAGTGCGGGTGATGGTGGATGACGTGGCCGCCTGCTACGCCGCGCTGGGCGTGGTGCATGCGCTGTGGGCGCCGGTGCCCAGCGAGTTCGATGATTACATCGCCCGCCCCAAGGCCAACGACTACCGTTCGCTGCATACCGCCGTGGTCGGCCCGGAAGGGCGCACCATCGAAGTGCAGATCCGTACCCACGACATGCACGCGCAGGCCGAACTGGGCGTGGCCGCGCACTGGAAGTACAAGGAAGGCGGCAAGGGCGCGGAAAAGGCCTTCGATCGCAAGATCACCTGGATGCGCCAGCTGCTGGAGCAGGCGCAGGACGGGCAGGGCAACGAACTGGCCGGGGCGCTCGATGCCGAGCTGACCGAGGACCGGGTCTACGCACTGAGCCCGAAGGACGAGGTGCTGGATCTGCCGCAGGGAGCGACCCCGCTCGACTTCGCTTACCAGGTGCACACCATGGTCGGCCACCGCTGCCGCGGCGCCAAGGTCAACGGCCGCATCGTGCCGCTCACCTACCGCCTGCGCAGCGGCGACCGCGTGGAAATCCTGACGGGGAAGGAGGCCGACCCACGCCGTGACTGGCTGATGCCGGCGCTGGGCTTCCTGGCCAGCAACCGCTCGCGCGAAAAGGTGCGCAGCTGGTTCCACAAGCTCGACCGCGCGCGCAACGTGCAGGCCGGCCGCGAACTGCTGGAACGCGAACTGAAGCGGCTGGGCCTGCAGCATTCGGACCTGGCCGCCGCCGCGAAGAAATTCCACGCCGACAGCGTGGACGACCTCTACATCCAGGTGGCCCTGGGCGATACCGGGCCGAACCAGGTCAGCCGCGCGCTGCTGGAAGCCGAGCGTGCAGCCAGCCAGCCGGCGCCTGCGCCGGCCCTGCCACGCCCCACCGCCCGCCGCGAGAACCTGGGCAAGTCCAAGTTCACCGTGCAGGGCGTGGGCAACCTGCTGGTGCAGCTGGCGCGCTGCTGCCAGCCGGTGGCCGGCGAACCGATCGTCGGCTACCTGACCCGTAGCCGGGGTGTCACCGTGCATCGTGCAGACTGCGCAGCGCTGGCGCGGCTGTCCGCGACCAGCCCGCAGCGCATCCTGCCGGTGGAATGGGGGCAGGCCGGGGGCGGCTACGAAGTGGACGTGGTGGTCAGCGCGGTCGACCGCCGCTGGCTGCTGAAGGACATCACCAACCTGATCGCCCAGGAAGACGCCTACGTGCTCGACATCCACAGTGACAACGTCCGCAACAGTGGCCGCGCGCACCTGCGCCTGCGGCTGAAGGTGAGCGACTACGGTCAGTTGTCGAACCTGCTGGGCAAGCTGGATGCCCTGCCGGGCGTGAGCGAGGCGCGTCGTCTGGGCTGAGCTTCACGCTGCCCCGGCTACCCTGCACGCATGGAACGCGAGCCCCTGCATCGCCGCCACGGCGCGGACCACCCCGCGCTGGACCGCGTTCGCCGCGAAGGCCGCTGGTGGTGGTTACAGGCGCGCCATGCGCGCCGGGTCTGGCGTTGGGCGCTGCTGGCGGCCGTGGTGGTGTTCGTTGCGCTGGTACTGCTGCGCAAGCCGCTGGCCGACTGGTTCTGGGATGAGCCGCAGATCGAACAGCTGCTGGCCGAGGGCGACCGCGCGCTGGCCGCCGGGCGGCTGACCGCTGCCGATGGCAGTGGCGCGCGGGAGCGTTACCAGGCCGTGCTGGCGCTGGATGGTGATCGCATGCAGGCACGCCAGGGGCTGGCCCGCACCGGTGCAGCCGCGCTGCAGCAGGCGCGTGATCGCCTGCAGGCCGGCGATCTGGAGGGCAGCGCGCAGGCGCTGGCGCTGGCCCGTGAACTGCAGGTGCCGCAAGGCCAGGCCGATGGCGTGGCGCGCGACCTGCAGGCCCGGCGCAGTGCCGGTGCAGGGATCGGCGCCCTGCTGGCACAGGCACGCAATGCGTTCGCGGCCGGGCGCCTGGATGAGGGCGACAGCAGTGCGCTGCCGCTGTTCCAGCGCATCCTGGCCCTGCAGCCGGACCATCTGCCGGCGCTGGAAGGCCGCGAGGACGCACTGAGTGACCTGCTGCAGCAGGCCCGTGCGCGCGCCGCGCGCGGGGAACTGGCCGACGCGGCCGCCATCCTGCAGCGCGCGCGCCAGTTCGATGCCGGCCACGCCGATCTTCCCGCCAGCCAGGAAGCCTTGGCGCAGGCCATCGACCAGCGCCTGCGGCAGGGCCAGCGTGCGTTGAAACAGCAGCGGCTTGAGATGGCCGCCGACGCCTTCGAGGCGGTGCTGACAGTGGCGTCGGATGACGCCACTGCGCTACGCGGCCGTGAACAGACCGCACAGGCGCTGCTGGCACGCAGCCAGCGCCAGGCGGCGGACTTCCGGTTCGAGGCGGCCGCAGAGGATCGTGCGCGGGCCGCCGCGCTGGGGGCATCGCAGGCGGCGCTGCAGCAGGCCTCGCAGCGCATCCAGCGCGCCCAGCAGGCGCAGCAGTCACTGCAGCACCCCGTACTGAGCGCCGCCCAGCGCGAACGCCAGCTGCGCGATCGCCTGCGCCAGATCGACCGTGCCGCGCGCGACGGGCAGTGGATCAGTCCACCGGGGCACAGCGCATTCGATGCGCTGCGCGAGGCGCAGGCCCTGGCCCCGCGTGACCCGCGGGTCAAGGCAGCGGCGGCACGGCTGCTGCCGGCCAGCCAGCGCTGCTTCGACGACAACCTGCGGCAGAACCGGGTACAGGCCGCGGGCGCCTGCCTGCAGGCCTGGCAGACCCTGGCGCCGACCGCACCGGGCATTCCTTCGGCGCGGGTGCGCCTGGCGCAGCGTTGGCTGGCGATCGGCAGCGAGCGCCTGGGCCGGGGCGATGTGGCGTTCGCCGAATCGGCCGTTGCCCAGGCGCGCCGCCTGCAGCCGGACCTGGCGGAGCTGCCGGCGTTCGAGCAGCGCCTGCGGCAGGTCGGGGCGGACGCGTGGCGGCGGTGACCCTGCGTGGCGGGGGGGAGTCGGGTATAGTCCTGCGGCTCCAACTTCCCCAGTCTGGCCATGTCCTGCGTAGCATCTGAAGTAACCATCGGCTTGAGCGTGTTGCCGGAGATGCGGTGGACCCGATGATCCAGCAGGCGGCAGCTTCCCCCGCGGGCTTCGATCCGTCCCGCGTCTGCGCGGTCATCGTTACCTATGGTCCAGACGCAGCGCTGCTGCGGCGGGTGGTCGACAGCGTGCTGCAGCAGGTGGGGCACCTGGTCGTGTTCGACAACGGCAGCGGCGATGTCGATGTCGCCGCGTTGTTGGGTGATGCGGCCGGCGTCAGCCTGATAGCGTCGCCGCACAATGTGGGGCTGGGCTCAGCCCTGAACCGCGCCTACCAGAAGGCCGACGCGCTCGGCTTCGATCACGTGCTGCTGATGGACCAGGACAGCGTGCTGGCGCCCGGCATGGTGGACGTGCTGGGGACAGCGCTGGCCGAACTGGCCGGCACTGAGCGTGTCGCCGCTGTCGGGCCGCAGTTCCGCGATTCGCGTAGCGGCGTATTGGCACCGTTCGTCCGTTTCGGTTTCCCGCTCAACCACAAGCTGCGCGGTGGGCCCGGCCAGCGCATCTCCTGCGATTTCCTGATCACATCCGGCTCGCTGGTACCGATGGATGCATTGCGGGAAATCGGTCCGATGGACGAAGGCCTGTTCATCGACAACTTGGACATGGACTGGTGTTTCCGGGCCAAGCGCAGTGGCTATGCCTTGTATGGCATCTGCGACGCGCAGATGAGCCACAGTATCGGCGAGGAACTGCTGCCATCGCGGGCAAAGCCGGATGGCGTAATTGTGCACAAGCCGTTCCGCCTGTACTTCATCATGCGCAACCGGGTGCTGCTGTATGCGCGCGCTTATACCCCGCGCGTGTGGATTGCCCAGGACGTTCCGCGGCTGGTGCTCAAACTGGTAGGCAACAGTCTGTTTCTTGCCCCCCGCTGGGCTCGACTGCGGTTCATGTTGAGAGGCCTGTGGGATGGCCTGCGGGGCAGGACCGGCCCCTTGCCGCCGGGCCGTCGCTGAACAGAGGGATGGTCGAACCTGTCTTGGGGGAAGGGCTGGGGTAGACTCGCCAGACCCTACATACCTGCATTCCCGTGCCCCGACGCTACGATTCCGACGACATCGACGATTCCGACGACGACGACCAGCAGGACTCCGGACCGCTGTGGCGGCGCCGGCTGATCACCTGGAGCATGGCGGCGGTCGCGCTGGGATTGGGCTTCCTGATCCCCTATACGCTGTACCTGAACCAACAGGTGACCCAGCGTTTCGGCGAACTGCGCTGGCAGATTCCGACCCGTGTCTACGCGCGCCCGCTGGTGCTGGCGCCGGGCAAGGCCATGGACGCGGCCACGCTGAAGACCGAACTGGCGGCCTCGGCCTACCGCGATGATGGCCAGGGCAAGGAACCGGCGACCTACGCGGTGCAGGGTGGGCGCTTCACCATTGCCAGCCGTGGCTATAACGATGTCGACGGACACGTCGCGGCCAAGCGCGTGGAACTGTCGCTGTCCGACGGCAGCATCGCCTCGCTGCGCGATGCCGACAGCCGCAAGGCACTGAAGGCCGCGCGGCTGGATCCGGCACGCATCGCTACCCTTTACGGGCAGAAGCAGGAAGAGCGGCGCCTGATTCGCATGAACGAGGCGCCGGACCTGCTGGTGACCGGCCTGCAGGCGGTGGAGGACAAGGACTTCAACCGCCACCACGGCATCGATCTGTCCGGCATCGCGCGTGCGGTGTGGGTGACCATCCGTTCCGGTGGCCAGAGCCGCCAGGGCGCCTCCACGCTGACCCAGCAGCTGGCCCGCAGTGGCCTGCTGGGCATCGGCAAGGAACAGACGATCACCCGCAAGTTCAACGAAGTGCTGTACGCGCTGATCATGGAAGCGCGCTACGACAAGCGCACCATCTTCGAGGCCTATCTGAACCAGGTGTACCTGGGCCAGCGCGGCAGCCAGGCGATCCACGGCATGTCCTCCGGCGCCGAGTTCTGGTTCGGCCGCGACCTGTCCTCGCTGGATACCGAGCACATCGCGCTGCTGATCGGCCTGGTCAAGGGCCCGTCCTACTACGATCCGCGGCGCAACCCGGAACGCGCGCTGGACCGCCGCAACTTCGTGCTGGGCAAGCTGCACGAATCGGCGCTGATCGACGACGCCGAGTACCAGCGTGCGCTGAAGGCGCCGCTGGGGGTGCCGAAGAGCCCGGGCCTGGTGGCGGCCAACCGCTTCCCGGCCTACGTGGATCTGGTGCGCCGCCAGTTGGGCCATGACTATCCCGAATCGGCCCTGCAGGGCGCCGGCCTGAGCGTGATGAGTGGTATGTCGCCGTCGGCCCAGGCGTATGCGGAAGGCGCGGTGACCCGCACCATCAAGTCGCTGGAAAGCAAGCGACGCCCCGAGCTGCAGGCCGGCATGGTGATGACCGACGTGCACAACGGCGACGTGATCGCGGTGATCGGCAGCCGTGAAGTGTCCGAGGTCGGCTTCAACCGCGCCATCGAGGCACAGCGCCCGGTCGGCTCGCTGCTCAAGCCCTTCGTGTATCTGCTGGCACTGGCCCAGCCCAACAGCTACTCGCTGGCCAGCTGGGTGGACGATTCCCCGGTCACCGTGCAGCTTGGCCGCGGCCGCAACTGGAGCCCGGGCAACGCGGACAACCGCAGCCACGGCACCGTGCGCCTGATCGACGCGCTGGCCCATTCCTACAACCAGGCCACCGTGCGCGTGGGCATGCAGGTCGGCCCGGAGCGGGTCACCCACCTGATCCACGTGCTGGCCGGTATCAAGGCCGAGGCGAACCCGGCGGTGATCCTCGGCTCGACCGACCAGAGCCCGTACGCGATGGCGCAGCTGTACCAGTTTCTGGCGTCCGGCGGCGAGATCCAGCCGCTGCACGCCGTGCGCGGCGTGCTCGACCCGCAGGGCAAGCTGCTCAAGCGCTATGACAAGAGCCCGGCACCGGCGCAGGAAGGCGACTCGATCGCCGCCAACCTGATCAGCATCGGCCTGCAGCAGGTAGTCGCCAGCGGCACCGCGCAGCGCCTGAATGCCGATGGCCTGGGCCGCCTGCAGCCGGCGGGCAAGACCGGTACCACCAACGATGGCCGCGACAGCTGGTACGCCGGCTACACCGGCGACCATCTGGCGGTGATCTGGATGGGCAACGACCAGAACGAGCAGGCTGGCCTGTACGGCGCCACCGGCGCCATGCGCGTCTGGTCGGGCATCTTCCAGCGCCTGCCCAGTGCGCCGCTGAAGGTCAGCAACAAGGGCCTGGACTGGCAACCGGTGGCCGCCACCGGCACCAACAGCACCGATGAAGGTTGCCCCGGCGCGCGTCGCTTCCCGTTCGTGGTTGGCTATGCGCCGGCCTACGCGCCGTGTGCACCGGCGCCGCTGCCGGAAGAGCAGGGCGGCGGTGAGAGCGAAGGCGGTGGCTGGCGCAGCTGGTTCGGCCTGGACCGCAAGCCGGAGCCGCCGGCCGAACCTGCAGCCGCACCGGCTGCAGCCACTCCTCCCCCGAGCCGGTGATGCCGATGACGATTCGATTCCTGTACCAACCCCTGGCCGTTGCCGGCCTCAGCCTGGCCCTGGCGGCCTGCATGAGCAGCGCGCCGCAGGTGGTCAAGCCGGTCGACACCACCACGCCGGCGCAGCGCCTGGCGGCCGTGGAAGCCGCCGCCGGTCCGGACGACAAGGAACTGTCGGTGCAGCCGCTGCGTGATTCGCAGGTGGAAGACCTGCGGCAGACCGCGCAGTCGCAGCGCCAGGCCAACGACCTGGCGGCGGCGGCTGGCAGCCTGGACCAGGCGTTGCAGATCGTGGCCGGTGACCCGTCGGTGCTGCAGGAACGTGCCGAGCTGGCACTGCTGCAGGGCCAGTGGGCCGAGGCGGAGACGTTCGCGCGCAAGGCGGTGGACCTGGGGTCGAAGACCGGGCCGCTGTGCCGCCGGCACTGGGCGACCATCGAGCAGGCGCGGTTGGCGCGGGGCGAGAAGGAGAATGCCGTGTCGGCGCATGCGCAGATTGAAGGGTGCACGGTGCCGGGGATCAAGCGGTACTGAGTTTCCAGCCAACGGCGCAGCCCCTCGTGGCTGGGTCGGCTGCGGGTATGCGAGTTGGGCCGGGCGGGTTGGGTTCGCGGGACACGCCGTAAACCCATCCTTGGGGGCTCGTAGGCGCCATCCATGGCGCCTGCGGTCCCGCGAACCCAACCCGCCCGGCCTCTGACAGTTTCTGTGTGCGTCCAGCCACGGAAAAGAAAAACTCGAATCAAAAGCGGGTCGCGCGCTGCGCGCACTCGCCGTGGGGTCGGAGCCGTTTTCCGCAGGAAAACGGCTCCGACCCCTTCTTGTTTCCGTTCGACCCACCGCTTCTGAATCCAGTCGAGCAAGCTCGACGCTACGCAGCATGTCCATCCGCCACCGGGAAACTGTCGAAGGCGAGGCGGGAGGGGCCGGCAGGACCGCTGGCGCCATGGATGGCGCCAACGAGCCCCCCAGGAATGGGTTTACGGCGTGTCCTGCCTGCCCCTCCCGCCCCGCCAAGCACGCAGCAACCCAGAGCCATGAACCACGCTGTTGCTGTTGCTCCAGCCCTGGCCCTGGCTTGAAACGGGTGCCGGGCAGCGCCCGGCCGGGTATCCTTCCCGTCTGATGTCCGACCTCGTTCATGCCAGCCGCGAAGCCCTCAGCGAAGGCGGCGCGCTCGCCTCCCACCTGGATGCCTTCAACCCGCGTCCCGCGCAGCTGCGCCTGACCGAGGCCATCGCCGATGCGCTGCAGCAGCGCGATCTGCTGTTGGCGGAGGCCGGTACCGGTACCGGCAAGACCTTCGCCTACCTGGTGCCGGTGCTGCTGTCCGGCCTGCGGACCATCATTTCCACCGGCACCCGCGCACTGCAGGACCAGCTCTACCACCGTGACCTGCCGCGGGTGCGGCAGGCACTGGGGGTGGGCATGCGCAGCGCCTTGCTGAAGGGGCGCGCGAACTACCTGTGCCGTTACCGCCTGCAGCAGGCCCGCGGCGAGCCGCGCTTTTCCAGCCCCGAACAGGCCGCGCAGTTCCAGCGCATCCTGGCCTGGTCGGGCCGTTCCGATGCCGGTGACATCGCCGAACTGGAAGGCCTGGCCGACGACTCGCCGCTGCTGCCGATGGTTACCTCCACCGTCGACAACTGCCTGGGCACCGATTGCCCGTTCTGGGATGACTGCTTCGTCGTACGCGCGCGGCAACGTGCGCAGGCGGCCGATGTGGTGGTGGTCAACCACCACCTGCTGCTGGCCGATCTGGCGCTGAAACAGGAAGGCTTCGGCGAACTGCTGCCTGGCGCGCAGGCCTTCGTCATCGACGAAGCGCACCAGCTGCCTGAACTGGCCGCGCAGTTCTTCGGCGAGGGCTTCGGCATGCGCCCGTGGCAGGAACTGGGTCGCGACTGCCTGGCCGAAGCGCGCGGCGTCGGCGGTGCGCAGTCTGCGCTGCAGGAACCGGTCGACCAGCTGCAGCAGGCGCTGCTGGGGCTGCGCGCGGCGATGGAAGGACTGCCGTCACGCGGCACGCAGTGGCGCGCGCTGGCGATGCCGCAGGTGCGCGAGGGGTTCGATACGGTGATGGCGCATCTGGTTGCGCTGGAACAGGCGCTGCAGCCGCTGCGCGAAGCTGCGGCCGGGCTGGATGCCTGCCATGCACGCGCCCGCGAAGCGGTGTCGCGGCTGGGGCGTTGGCTGGGCGACGACGAGCCTACGCTGGATTTCGATACCGATCCGGCCGAAACGGCCAGCGCCGCCGACGTGCTCTGGTACGAACTCACCCCGCGTGGCTTCCGCTGCCAGCGCACGCCGATGGATGTATCCGGGCCCTTGCGCGAACACCGCGAGCGCAGCCGGGCGGCATGGATCTTCACCTCGGCCACGCTGACCGTGGGCGGTGGCTTCGACCACATCGCCACCCGCCTGGGCCTGGAGGATCCGCACACGCTGGTCCAGCCGAGTCCGTTCAACTGGCCCGAGCAGGCGCTGTGCTACCTGCCTGAAAACCTGCCCGATCCGGCTGCGCGCGGCTTCGGTACGGCCCTGATCCAGGCGCTGCGGCCGGTGCTGCAGGCCTCGCAGGGCAGAGCGTTCCTGCTGTTCGCCTCGCACCGCGCGCTGCGCGAGGCCGCCGAGGCGCTGCGTGACGGGCCGTGGCCGCTGTTCGTGCAGGGCGAGGCGCCGCGCGCGACCCTGCTGCAGCGCTTCCGCGATTCCGGAAATGGCGTGCTGCTCGGCTCGGCCAGCTTCCGCGAGGGCGTGGATGTGGTGGGCGAGGCGTTGAGCGTGGTGGTCATCGACAAGCTGCCGTTCGCCGCGCCGGATGACCCGGTGTACGAGGCACGGCTGGAGGCGATCCGTGGCCAGGGGGGCAATCCGTTCCGCGACGAGCAGCTGCCGCAGGCAGTGATCGCGCTGAAGCAGGGCGTTGGCCGGCTGATCCGCAGCGAGACCGACCGTGGGGTGCTGGTGCTGTGCGACCCGCGCCTGCTCAACCGTGGCTACGGCCGGGTGTTCCTGGATTCGCTGCCGCCGTTCCGTCGTACCCGCAGCCTGACCGATGTCCAGGCCTTCTTTGCGCCACAATGGACCCCCGCGGGCGCCCCTGCGGCCACCACCGTCCCGGCCCCCGCGCCGGGCCCGGAACCGGCCCCCGGCGCCACGTTCCCCCTGTTCTGACCCGATCCGTGCTGACCCGATCCGATGAAACTGCTCGCCTTTGAAACCGCCACCGAAGCCTGTTCCGTTGCCCTGCATGTGGACGGGCAGGTGCTGGAACGCTTCGAGATCGCCCCGCGCCGGCATGCCGAACTGAGCCTGCCCTGGGCCGAAGCGCTGTTGGCCGAGGCCGGAATCAGCCGCAGCCAGCTGGACGGCATCGCGCTCAGCCGCGGCCCGGGCGCCTTCACTGGTGTGCGCCTGGCGATCGCGATCGCACAGGGCATCGCCCTGGCGCTGGACCGCCCGCTGCTGCCTGTATCGACCCTGCAGGTGCTGGCGCTGCGCGCGCCGGCCGGGGAAGAGCAGATCCTGTCGGCGATCGACGCGCGCATGGGCGAACTGTACGTGGCGCGTTTCGAGCGCGTGGACGGCCTGCCGGTGGCCCGCGACGCCGAGCGCGTGTGTGCGCCGGAAGCAGTGGCGTTGCCGGAAGGGCTGCAGGCTTACGGTATCGGCACTGGTTTCGGTGCCGCCGACGGCGCGCTGGTGGCGCAGCTGGGCGCAGGGTTGCGTGGTTTCGATGCCACCGCACTGCCGCGCGCATCGGATGTACTGGCGCTGGCGGTACCGGCGTTCGCCCGCGGCGAAGGCATGGCGCCGGAGAAGGTGGAGCCGGCGTACCTGCGCGACAACGTCGCACTGACCCTGGTCGAGCAGCAGGCCGCCCGCGAGGCGAAGGCGAAAGCCAACGGCTGAGCCCCTCGTGGCGGGGGATAGGTAGAGTCGACTGCAACAGCCGCGCGTGGCCGGGCGGGTGGGTTGCGCAGGGGACGCCGTGAATCCGTCCATGGAGCAACTGTGTTGTTGGAGGGGCTCAGGCCCCTCCGGCAGACGGGCACGGTAGTGCCGGCCGCTGGCCGCAGCCTGTAAACGTACGCGCAAGCTGGCTTCAGGCGGGGATCGGTCCGCTTTCAGCGTCTCGCACGCGGGCGTTGAGGATCACCAGCATCTTCCGCATCACCGCCACGATGGCCACTTTGCCTTCCTTGCCGCGGGCCCGTAGTGACTGATAGAAATCCCTCAATCGAGGCTCATGGCGCATGGCCGACATCGCCGCCATGTAGAGCACCTGGCGGATTTCTGCTCTACCGCCCTTGATACTTCGTTTTCCTCGCATCGTGCCGCTGTCGTGGGACATCGGGGCCACCCCGACCAGGCTGGCGATGCGCTTGCCACTGATCCTGCCCAGTTCGGGCAGATAGCTGGCCAGTACGGCCTGCAGGGCCGGCCCTACGCCCTTCATCGACTTCAGTATCTTCAGTTGCGGCTGCTGACCAACCTGCTCGGCAATCTGCTTGCCCAGACGTTCCACCAGCGTCTGCTGCCGGATGATGTTGGCCTGCAGCAGGCGACGAAGCTCACGATCACTCACCATTTCCTGCTGCTGGCGGGCGATGGTCAATGCCTCCATCGCCTGCCGACGTGCCCGCACGAACTCCCGCATTCTCTGTTGCCAAGGCTCCAACGGCTGATAGGAGTGCAGCTTCACCAGGGCTGCCATCTGTGCCAACGCGTAGGCATCCAGCCGATCAGTCTTGGCCGTCTGGCCCATCCCCTGAGCGAACTTCCGGGCCCGAAACGCGTTGGCGCGGACCACCGGATGACCGGCCTTGTGCAGGAAATCCAGCACCGGCTGCTCATAGCCACCGGTGGCTTCCAGCACGATCTGGCTGGCCGCGTGTCTCTTCAACCATGTATCCAATTCAGAAAAGCCGGAGCGGCTGTTGCTGACCTGCAGGGTCTCTCCGTCGGTCGTGCCGACATCCAGCTGGCGCTTGCTGACATCAATCCCGATCCCGTTCATCACCGGACTCCGTATAGTCTGGAAGGGTCGAGAGCTCCCCCGCTTGCCCAGTCTTATCACTGCGAGTGTCAGCTCCAGCAACTGTTCGGGCGGATCAAGGGAGATTCCGGCGTGGGCGCCAAGCTCCATGGCGATCGTCGAGATCCAGGCTTGCACGGCGGCCCACGCCGGCTCTCGACACCTAAGCTGCCAGATCTCCATCAGATAAGGCTCGTAGGCGCCATCCATGGCGCCTGCGCCCCCGCGAACCCACCCCGCCCGACCTCTGACAGTTTCCGTGCGCGTCCGCCACGGAAAATCAAAAAAGAAAAATCAAAGTCAAAATCAAAAGCATCCACGCGCTGCGTGGATGTGTGTCGAGCAAGCTCGACACCTACCGGCGAAGAAGCGCCGTGATCTGTCAGAGGTGGGGCGGTGTGGGCTTGCAGGACCGCAGGCGCCATGGATGGCGCCTACGAGCCCCCATGGACGGGTTTACGGCGTGTCCTGCAAGCCCACACCGCCCCGCCAGACCAACAGTCCAACCGCCGTTCTTGACGTTGATGTTGATGTTGACGTCCAGCGGGTCCCGGGCCGCAGGCCCGGGCAACAAACCTACCGGTCGTCGCGCAGTTCGCCACCCGGCAGAAACACCCACGTGCGGGTAACCTGCAGAATATCCACCCCATCATCCGTCTTCGGCAACGCCGGGAACGGCTGCGCCAGCTGGATCACCCGCAGCGCCGCCTCATCCAGCAACGGTGTGTCGCTGGATTTCAGGATCCGGCTGCTTTCCACGCTGCCATCGCGGCGAACGCCCACGCTGATCACCACCTGGCCGCCCAGCCGGCGCTGCCGCGCCTCATCGGGGTAGTTCAGGTTGCCCACCTGCTCGGCGCGGTCCACCCACGCGCGCAGGTAATTGGCATAGGCATATTCGCGCGTGCTGGCCGAAACGAACTTGCGGTTCGGGCGCTTGGCGTACTGCGCCGAACGCAGATGCACTTCGGCCGCCAGCCTGGCCATTTCCGCATCGCGCTGCTCGCGCGCGGTCATCGGCGCGTCAGGTGCCGGCTCCAGCGGAGTGGGGCGGGTCTGCGCCTGCTCCACCGTGTCCTGGCCGTTGCGGCTGCTGACCACCCGGGCCTGCGGCGGCGGGACCGGCGCGGCCGACTGCTGTTGCTGCGGCACCGGGCTCAGCCCGGTCTGCGCCTGCGGCACGATGCCGGTCTGGTTGTCACGCGGGCGCTGTGCGCGGTCATGCTCGCCGCCGCCCTCCTGGCTGGCGGCGGCCAGGAAGTCGGCCTGCTTCGGCGTCAGCGCCGTGCGGGTCTGGCTGAAAATCACTTCCAGCGTGGGCACCAGCGGGGCCTCGCCCTTCACGGCAAAGCCCACGCCCAGGATCAACAGGGCGTGGACCAGTACCGACAGGGCAATGGTCGCTCCCAGCCGCTGCGTTTCGCGCGGCGGCGGGGGCAGCACGGCGGGTGC
This sequence comes from Stenotrophomonas maltophilia, assembly GCF_047782825.1. Classification (GTDB taxonomy): domain Bacteria; phylum Pseudomonadota; class Gammaproteobacteria; order Xanthomonadales; family Xanthomonadaceae; genus Stenotrophomonas. The sequence goes on from NZ_CP180589.1 coordinate 4,408,458, forward strand.
GGCTTCCATCAGCGCAGACCGGCCTCGATCGCATCGAACAGGGTGCCGGCGATGTTCAGGCCGTACTGTGCGTCCAGTTCGCGCACGCAGGTCGGGCTGGTCACGTTCACCTCGGTCAGGTAATCGCCGATCACATCCAGGCCGACGAAGCGCATGCCGCGGCGCTTCATTTCCGGGCCCACCTGGGCGGCAATCCAGCGGTCACGCTCGCTCAGCGGGCGGCCTTCGCCGCGGCCACCGGCGGCCAGGTTGCCGCGGAACTCGTCGCCCTGCGGAATGCGGGCCAGGCAGTAGTCCACCGGTTCGCCGTCCACCAACAGGATGCGCTTGTCGCCAGCAGTGATGTCGGGAATGAACTTCTGGGCCAGCGCCAGCTTGCGGCCGCCGTCGGTCAGGGTCTCCAGGATCACGTTCAGGTTCGGATCGCCCTGGCCGCTGCGGAAGATCGAGCGCCCGCCCATGCCGTCCAGCGGCTTCAGCACGGCCTGGCCGTGTTCCAGGGCGAAGGCCTTCAGGGCCTTGGCATCGCGGCTGACCAGGGTCGGCGGGCAGCACTGCGGGAACAGCAGGGCCGCCAGCTTCTCGTTGTAGTCGCGCAGGCCCTGCGGGTTGTTCACCACGCAGGCACCGGCGGCGGCGGCCACGTCCAGCACCTGGGTGTCATAGACGTATTCGGCATCGACCGGCGGGTCCTTGCGCATCAGCACGATCTGGCCGGGGCCGAACTCGGTGCGGCTGAATGCGCCCAGTTCATACCAGCCGGACGGGTCGTCGCGGACCTGCAGCGGGGCGGTCTGGGCCACGGCCACCCCGCCTTCCAGGGCCAGTCCGCCCGGCCGCACGTAGTGCAGGGCATGGCCGCGGCGCTGGGCTTCCAGCAGCATGGCGAAGGTGGTGTCCTTGGCGATCTTGATGTGGGCGATGGGGTCCATCACCACGATGACGTTCAACGGCATGGGTGCACCTGTCAGGCAAGGCGTTGATGGTAGCGGCAACGCCCGCCGTCCGCCTCCCCGCGGCGCTGCAACGCTGCGTCCGTCCCCCGGTTGCGCAGTCATTGCCAAACTGGTCACGTTCAGCCAGCCGCCACCCCAAGCCCCGTGGGCGTCCCTTGAAGCGGGCGCGGAAAGTGCGATATAGATACGCCTTCGTAGCGGCCCCCAGTACAGAAGGGTCGCGCGCTTGGGGAAAGGCAATGACTGAAAACACGACTGCGGGCGGGGAGCTCGCAGGACTCCGGGTGATGGTCATCGATGACTCGAAGACCATCCGCAGGACTGCGGAAACACTGCTCAAGCGCGAAGGCTGCGAGGTGGTGACCGCGACCGATGGCTTCGAGGCCCTGGCCAAGATCGCCGACCAGCAGCCACAGATCATCTTCGTGGACATCATGATGCCCCGTCTGGACGGGTATCAGACCTGCGCGCTGATCAAGGGCAACCAGCTGTTCAAGGCGACCCCGGTCATCATGCTGTCCTCCAAGGACGGCCTGTTCGACAAGGCCCGCGGGCGCATCGTCGGCTCGGAACAGTACCTGACCAAGCCTTTCACGCGTGAAGAACTGCTGGGTGCCATCCGCACATACGTCAACGCCTGACCAGGGGGGAAAGGCACAATGGCTCGTATCGTCCTGATCGAGGATTCACCGACCGACCGCGCGGTGTTCACCCAGTGGCTGCGCCGTGCCGGCCACGAGGTGCTGGAAGCGGGCAACGCCGAAGATGGCCTGCAGCTGGTGCGTGACCAGGTTCCGCAGCTGGTGCTGATGGACGTGGTCCTGCCCGGCATGAGCGGTTTCCAGGCCACCCGTGCGATGGCCCGCGACGCGGCCATCAAGCACATCCCGGTCATCATCGTCAGCACCAAGGCGATGGAAACCGACAAGGCCTGGGGCCTGCGCCAGGGCGCAGCCGATTACATCGTCAAGCCGCCGCGCGAGGAAGACCTGATCGCGCGGATCAACGAACTGGTGGCCTGATGCGTTCGCCCTTCGACATTCTTGAAGCCTATGAACGGCGCAGCCTGTCCCACGCGGTGCAGCTGCCCGAACGGCAGTTCGCCCAGGACCTGTGGCGTGGCGTCGGCTTCCGCGTCGGCCAGCGCCGGCTGGTGTCCGATTTCCGCGAAGTGGTGGAAATCGTGCCGATGCCGCCGGTGACCCCGGTGCCCTGCGCACAGCCCTGGCTGCTGGGCGTGGGCAACCTGCGCGGCAACCTGTTCCCGGTGGTCGACCTGAAGTACTTCCTGGAAGGCGCGCGTACCGTGCAGCAGGAAGGCCAGCGCGTGCTGATCATGCGCCAGGCCGGCGGCGACGTCGCCCTGACCATCGATGAACTGTTCGGCCAGCGCAGCTTCGAACTGGGCCAGCAGGTCCAGGCCGGCACCTTGGCCGAGGGCCGCTACGGCCATTTCGTCGATCACGCCTTCCATGCCGATGGCCACGACTGGGGCGTGTTCTCGCTCTCGTTGCTGTCGCGCACCCCTGAATTCCGGCAAGCCGCGGCCTGAGGCCGGGCAACGCCCCCTGCATTGAAGATCGAGGTTGAACGATGAGTACTGCTTCGGACGCCCCCAAGACCGGCAAGCTGCGGCTGGGCGGCAGCAACCTCTGGCTGGCCCTGCTCGCCCTGTCGATGATCGTGTTCGGCCTGAACACCGGCGTGTCCACCTGGCAGGGCAGCCGCCTGGCCGACGCCGGTTCCAAGGCCGCCGACCTGCAGGTGCTGTCGCAGCAGCTGGCCAACCAGGGCCGTGACGCGGTGGGCGGCAACGCGCAGGCGTTCACCGCCTTCAAGGCCACCCGCAACGCCATCGAACAGAACGTGTCCACGCTGCAGGGCCGCTACGGCAACGAGCCGGGCGTGTCCAAGGCCATCTCCACGCTGGCCGATACCTGGACGCCGCTGGGCAAGCAGGCTGGGCAGCTGGTGGCCAGCGAACCGGCGGTGCTGGCCCTGGCCGGCAATGCCAACAACTTCACCGGCGCGGTGCCGGGCCTGCAGGCCCAGCTGAACGAGCTGGTCCGCGCGATGTCCGCATCTGGTGCTCCGGCGTCGCAGGTGTACAGCGCCCTGCAGCAGGTGGTGGTGGCCGGTTCGATGGCACGCCGGGTGACTGAAATGCGCGCCGGTGGCACCGGCGCGGCGACGTCCGGCGATGCACTGGCGCGCGACATCACCGTGTTCTCGCAGGTGCTCGATGGCCTGCGCAACGGCAACGAGGAACTGGGCATCACCGCCGTGCGTGGCGCTGCCGCCGTGGCCGCGCTGGAACAGTCGCAGCAGAAGTGGCAGGCGATGAAGCAGGACGCCGACGCCATCCTGGCCAGCTCGCGCCAGCTGTTTGCCGCGCAGTCCGCCGCCAACGCGCTGGGCCAGGGCTCGGCACACATGCTGGACGACAGCCGCAAGCTGTTCGAGGCGTTCTCCTCGTTCGGTTCGGTGTCCGATACCCGCCTGTTCCCCAACTTCTGGATCGGCGTGGTGTCCGGTGCGCTGTCGCTGATCGCGATCATCGGCTTCGTGTCCACCAGCGTGCGCAGCCGTTCGCGCGAACAGGAACTGCGCTACCAGACGCAGGTGGAATTCAACAGCCGCAACCAGCAGGCGATCATGCGGCTGCTGGACGAAATCTCCTCGCTGGGTGAAGGCGATCTGACGGTGAAGGCCTCGGTGACCGAGGACATGACCGGCGCCATCGCAGACGCCATCAACTACGCCGTTGACGAGCTGCGCCACCTGGTGACGACCATCAACGACACCTCGGCCAAGGTTGCCCTGTCCACCCAGGAAACCCAGGCTACGGCCATGCAGCTGGCAGAGGCGGCAGGCCACCAGGCCAACCAGATCACCTCGGCCTCGGATCGCATCGGCGAAATCGCGGCGAGCATCGAACAGGTGTCGCGCAACTCGGCCGAGTCGGCCGACGTGGCACAGCGCTCGGTGGTCATCGCCGCCGAAGGTGCCGGCGTGGTGCGCGAGACCATCCAGGGCATGGACCAGATCCGCGACCAGATCCAGGAAACCTCCAAGCGCATCAAGCGCCTGGGCGAGTCGTCGCAGGAAATCGGCTCGATCGTGGAACTGATCAACGACATTTCCGAGCAGACCAACATCCTGGCGTTGAACGCGGCCGTGCAGGCAGCGTCGGCCGGTGAAGCGGGCCGCGGTTTCGCGGTCGTGGCCGACGAAGTGCAGCGCCTGGCAGAACGTACCTCGGGTGCGACCCGACGCATCGAGAACCTGGTGCAGGCCATTCAGGCCGATACCAACGAAGCGGTCACCTCGATGGAGCAGACCACCGCTGAAGTGGTGTCCGGTGCACGCCTGGCCGAGGACGCGGGTACCGCGCTGACCGAGATCGAGCGCGTGTCCAACGCCCTCAACACCCTCATCAAGAACATCTCCATCGCCGCCCAGCAGCAGTCCGCTGCGGCATCGGACATCACCCGCACGATGGGCGTGATCCGCCAGATCACCGGCCAGACCTCGCAGGGTGCCGGTCAGACCGCCGAATCGATCGGCCACCTGGCGCAGTTGGCGGCCGACCTGCGTCGTTCGGTCGCCGACTTCAAGCTGCCGGCGTGACACGGGCAGGGCGGCGAGCAAGGAACCATTCGATGAAGCATTTCCATTCCCCACGCCAGAATGCGCGCGGCCCCCGCGCGGCGGCGACCGGAGCGCGTCCATGAGCAGCCTGCGCGATGCGATGAGCCATGCGGCGCTGGGCTGGGTCAAGCCCGAGCTGGACGAGACCCTGCGCCAGGTGCGCAACGAGGTCGAGTACTTCGCCGAGGACCCGGCCGACGCCAGCCGCATGCGCATCTGCGCCGGCTACCTGCACCAGGTGCAGGGCACCCTGCGCATGGTCGAGCTGTATGCACCGGCGATGGTGGCCGAAGAACTGGAACAGCTGGCGGTAGCCGTCGGCGAAGGCCGGGTGGTCGACCGCGATGAAGCCTGCGCGACCCTGATGCGTGGCAGCGTGCTGCTGCCCGATTACCTGGAGCGCCTGCAGAACGGCCATCGCGATATTCCCATCGTGCTGATGCCGCTGCTCAATGAGATCCGTGCCGCGCGCGGCGAGGAAGGCGTCAATGACAGCGTGCTGTTCGCCTTTGCGCCGGACAGCGTCAGCGCCACCGAAGCCGAGCTGGACCACGCCCGTGGCAGCCTGAGCGGGCGCAACCGCGAACTGCTCGACACCGTCGGCAACGCGGTGAAGGAAGAACTGCTGCAGGTCAAGGACGCCCTGGACCTGCACCTGCGCACCGGCGGTGCGCCGCAGCAGCTGCAGGAGCAGGTGACCAAGCTGGGCGCCGTGGGCGACACGCTGGGCATGATGGGCCTGGGCGCCGCCCGCAGCGTGGTCGCGCAGCAGCGCGATGCGCTGCTGGGCGTGGTCGAAGGCCGCCAGCAGATCGATGAGGACCTGCTGCTGGATATCGCCGGCGCACTGCTCTATGTCGATGCCTCGCTGGATGACCAGGTCGCCCACCTGGGCGCCGGTGGCAGTGGCGAAGACGATCCGAGCGCGGTGGAGAACCGGCGCACGGTGGAAGTGCTGGCGCATGAGGCCATCGCCAATTTCGCCGCCGCCCGCGAACACTTCGTCGCCTTCATCGAAACCAGCTGGAACCATGCCGAACTGCAGGACGTACCGCGCCTTCTGGGCGACGTGTCCGGTGCGTTGCGCATGCTCGACCTGGGCACCGCCGCCGACTACCTGCGTGGCGTACAGCAGTACATCGAAGCCGAACTGATCGGCCGCCAGCGCGTGCCCAGTGGCCGCCAGCTGGACACGCTGGCCGATGCCATGGCCAGCCTGGAGTACTACCTGGAAGCCCTGCGCGACCGCCGCCCGGGGCGCGAGGACATCCTGGACATTACCCGCAGCAGCCTGGAAGCCCTGCGCTACTGGCCGCTGCCGGAACGTGGCAGCGCCGAGGCCGCGCCGGAACCGGTGCAGCCGGTGGCCCGCGAAGCCGTGGCCCTGGCCGCCGCGCCGCTGCAGCTGGATCCGCTGGAGATGGCCGTGCAGGCCGCTGCGCCGGCCCCGGGCGATGCGCCCGTGCCGCTGCCGGACTTCACCTTCGATCCGCCGCCGGCCGCACCGGTGGAGGACAACCGCCTGCTGTTCGGTGGTCTGAGCGAGCCGCAGGCCGCCATTGAGGCGCCCGCCGAGCCGGCGCCGCTGCTGTTTGCCGCATCCACCGCGCCGGCGCCCAGCGTGCCGCAGTGGGAGATCGGCGGTTACGAAGCGGCCGCGACTGCTGAAGAGCGTGCACCGGCCTTCGACAGCTTCGATCCGGTCAGCTTCGATCCGGTCGGTGCCGAACACGGGCAAGCCACCTCGCAGTGGACCCTGTCCGACGTCGTTGCCGTGCAGGCCGATGACAACGACACCCTGGTGCTGGAAGAGGCGGGCGAGCACTTCGGCTTTGCCGCGACGGACGACACGGTCGCTGTCGATACGCTGGATGTGGTCGCCGCACCGGCGTTCGATCCGGTGGCCGCCGAGCATGAAGGCCAGGCCGCGCCGGCCGACGAAGTGGTGTTCCACTTCGACAGCAGCGCCCTGGACAATGCCGACGACGTGCTGTCGCTCGATGCGATGGAAACGCTGACCCTGGACGAAGCGCAGGATCAGCTGCCGCCGGTGCTGGAGATCGTGGATGCGGTGCCGACCGACGAGGCCACCGGCCGGGTCGTGGGCGCAGACGCGGACGTTGTTGGGTTCGCCGATGGCATCGAGGTGATCGAGGCCGTCGATGTGGTCGTGCCGGCCGATGCCGTGCAGACCGTCGAGACGCTGGAGGTGGCCGAGGCTGCTGCCGCTGACGATGTCGCCGTGGCCGATGAGCCGGTGGCCGCGCCGACCGTGGCGCTGGTCGATGTCGATACCATCGCCCCGATCGATTTCAGCGACGCCGATGCGCAGTTCTTCGCCGAACTCAGTGCCGCCGCTGCCGACTTCAATCCGCAGGCAACGCCGGTTCCGGCCGTGCCGGCGGAGACGGCTGCCGCCGTGGCCGTGGAGGACGCCGGTTTCGAGGGCGGCTTCGACGACGACGCCGAGAACATCGACCAGGACATCCGCGAGGTGTTCCTGGAAGAGTTCGACGACGAAATGGGCAATCTGGGCACGCTGCTGCCGGCCTGGCGCATGCAGCCGGACAACATGGACCGCCTGCGCCCGATCCGCCGCATCTTCCACACCCTGAAGGGCAGTGGCCGCCTGGTGGGTGCGCGCACCCTGGGCGAGTTCGCCTGGAAGATCGAAGGCATGCTCAACCGCGTGCTGGACGGCAGCCGTCCGGCCACGCCGGCCGTGCTGGCCATGGTCGACCACGCCCACGCCGCGCTGCCGCAGTTGAACGCCGCACTGCGCCACGGCCAGCGCATCACCGTGGACCTGCAGGCGATGCAGGCCATCGCTGATCGCGTTGCTGCTGGCGAGGAAACCTTCTACGTGCCGCTGCCGGGTGCAGCGGCGCCCGCGCTGGTACCGGCCGAGCTGGCTGCCGAGGCGCCGGCCGAGGCGCCGGCCGAGGTGGCGGATGTTGCCACCGAGTCGATCGTTGTGGCCGAGCCGGAGCCGATCGGCACCCCGGCCAACATCGACAGCGTGCTGCGCGAGATCCTGGAGGCCGAGGTGGAAGTCCATCAGGCCACCCTGCAGGCCTGGGTGCGTTCGGCACAGCAGGCTCCGCAGCCGGTCGACGACGCGCTGCTGCGCGCAGTGCACACCATGAATGGCGCCTTCGCGATGACCGAAGTGCCGGAGATCACCGCAGTTACCGGTGGTGCGGAGTCGTACATCAAGCGCGCACTGGCCGCCGAGGCGGTGCCGGGCGATGACGCCGTGGCCGCTTTGGACGCCACCGCACAGGCCATCAACACGACGATGGACGCGCTGCAGGCCGAACAGCCACGCATCGCCCCGCATGCCGAACTTGCGCAGCGCCTGCAGGCGCTGGCGGGAGAGCTGCCCGAAGCGCGTTGGCCGATCGTCGGTCTGGAAATGGACGACGAGGACGAGGACGAGGACGAGGACGAATTCGAAGCGGAAGCTGAAGCTGGAGTCGTGGCCGATGCCGCAGTCGAAGCCGAACCCGAAGCCGAAGCACCGGCAGAACCGGAACCGGTGGTCGACACCGCTGCCGAAGAACCGGCCGCGATTGAGCGTGAGGCCACCGCCGAAACCGATTTCGACGCACACGATGCCATGGTCGCGCAGGCCGCGGCTGACACGCTGCAGGCGCCGACCGAGGCCAGCGAAGCGGTGCTGGACAGCGGCCTGGAAACGGCTGAACTGACCGGCGGTGAAGATCTGTCGCGCTACTTCGACGCCGGATGGCCGTCGATGCCCGAGGCTGCGGCAACGCTGCCGGCGGCGCACGACGCCGTGGCCACCGAAGTGGCAGCGTCGGACGCCGACGGCGCATCCCTGCCGGAAGACCAGGCCGTCGCCACGCAGGGCGAAGATGAGGATGTCGCGCCGCTGGAGCCGGTGGCAGGGGACATCGCTGACCTGACCGGCGCTGACGATCTGTCGCCCTACCTGGACGCCAGTGCGCTGCCGGTCGACGACCGTGACCCCGAAGAGCGCCGCCTGGACGCTATCGTTGCGGCTGATGACGCAATTGACCTGAATACGCAGGCGCAGGCCCCGTACGAGACCACGATCGACGAGGACGTCGCGCTGTTGGCGCTCGACAGCGACGCTTCCAGCGTTCAGGATGAAATGGCTGTGCCGGGCTTCGCAGAACCGGTCACGCTGGAAGCCGCGCTCGAGGCCGGCCTGCACGTGATCGATGAAGAACAGGCGCAGGACGACGACGGCCAGTGGCCGGTACTCGGCCTGCAGGCCAGCGAACTCGCGCCGGGCGAGGCGGAAGCCTTTGCCGAGGATGCGGACGTCGGCGGGGAGGCAGCGGTCGGTGAAGGAGAGAGCGCCGACCTGCCGTCCCCGGCGACGGTGGAGGTTGTCGAGCCGGTGCGCTTCTTCGAAATGGAAGATGCCCCGGGTCAGCATCTGGATGCAGACGCAACCGTGGTTGCGCCTGTTGCCCCGGTCGTAGACGAACCGGCTGCCGCCGAAGCCGCGCCGGCCGAAGCTGAAGCAGAGGCCGAAGCCGAAGCCGAAGCAGAGGCCGAAGCCGAACAGCTGGATTTCAGCATCTACGACCGCGAGCTGGTGGACATCTTCGTCGAGGAAGGCAAGGACCTGCTCGACCATTGCGATGGCCTCATCAGCGAACTGCGCGATGCACCGCAGGACCGCGAAGTCGTGGCCGGGCTCCAGCGCGATCTGCACACGCTCAAGGGCGGTGCGCGCATGGCCGGCATCAATGCCATCGGCGATCTGGGCCACAGCATTGAATCGCTGCTGGAAGCCGTGGCGGCGGGCCGCACCGAAATCGAACGTCGTGATGTGCAGTTGCTGGAGCGCGGTTTCGACCGCCTGCACCAGCTGCTGACCCGCACTGGCGACCATCGCGTGGTCGAGCCGGCGCAGGATCTGGTGGACGCCTTTGAAGCGCGCACCCGCCACGACGCTGCGGCTGCGGCCGCAGCCGCGGCTGCCGCCAGCGCGGCCGTCGCCGACGAGGCACCAGCAGCCGCATCGCCGCTGGCCGTGGTCGACGCGCCGCTGTCGGCACCGCTGCCGGTGGAAGGCACGCCGGATGAAGACCCGCTGGCACGTCCGCAGCAGGAACAGGTGCGTGTGCGCGCTGACCTGCTCGATCGCCTGGTCAACCATGCCGGTGAAGTGGCGATCTACCGTTCGCGCCTGGAACAGCAGCTCGGCGCCTTCCGTGGCGCCATGGGCGAACTGGAGCGCACCAATGCGCGACTGCGCGACCAGCTGCGCCGACTCGATCTGGAAACCGAGGCGCAGATCGTCGCCCGTTACCAGCGCGAGCAGGACCAGGCCGACCAGAAGTTCGATCCGCTGGAACTGGACCGCTTCTCCACCCTGCAGCAGCTCAGTCGTGCGCTGAACGAATCGGCAGCCGACCTTGGCGGCCTGCAGGGCGTGCTGGACGATCTGTCGCGCCAGTACGATTCGCTGCTGCAGCAGCAGTCGCGCGTCAGCTCGGAACTGCAGGATGGCCTGATGCGTGCGCGCATGGTGCCGTTCGACGGCCTGGTGCCGCGCCTGCGCCGTGTGGTCCGCCAGGCCGGCATGGACACCAGCAAGCAGGTCCACCTGACCCTGGAAGGTACCCATGGCGAACTGGACCGCAACGTCCTGGATCGCATGGTCGCGCCGCTGGAACACATGCTGCGCAACTCCGTGGCCCACGGCCTGGAAGCACCGGAACAGCGTCGCGCCGCCGGCAAGCCGGAGGAGGGCGAGATCGCCATCCGCCTGCACCGCGAAGGTTCGGAAATCGTGCTGGAAGTGGCCGATGACGGCGCCGGCCTGGACCGTGAGGCGATCCGTCGCCGCGCCATCGACCGTGGCCTGCTGGCCACCGATGCGGCGCCGTCGGAACAGGAACTGGACAACCTGATCTTTGCATCGGGCTTCTCCACCGCCGACCAGGTCAGCCAGCTGGCTGGCCGTGGCGTGGGCATGGACGTGGTGCGCAATGAAGTGCGCCAGCTCGGTGGCTCGGTCGACATCCAGTCGGTGCGTGGCCAGGGCGTGCGCTTCACCCTGCGCCTGCCGCAGACCCTGGCGGTGACCCAGGCGGTATTCGTGCAGATCGGCGAAACCACCTTCGCCGTGCCGGTTGCTTCGGTCAGTGGTATCGGCCGCCTGTCGCGCGAACGTTTCGAAGCGGCCGACAGCAGCTACCGTTACGGTGGCGAAGAGTACCCGCTGTACGACCTTGGCAGTCTTGTCGGCCAGGCCCCGGCACGCGCCGATGGCCAGGACCAGGTGCCGCTGCTGCTGGTCCGCGCCGGCGACCTGCGCGCCGCCGTGGCGATCGACCAGGTGCTGGGCAACCGCGAAATCGTGGTGAAGCCGGTGGGCCTGCAGATTGCATCGGTGCCGGGCATCTACGGCGCCACCATCACCGGCGATGGCCGCGTGGTGGTGATCCTGGACGTGGCCCCGCTGGTGCGCCGTTACCTGGCCAACCCGACCGTGCCTGTGCAGGACAACGCACCGCGCCAGGACCGCCAGGTGCCGCTGGTGATGGTGGTCGACGATTCGCTGACCATGCGCAAGGTCACCGGCCGCATCCTGGAACGCCACAACTTCGAGGTCAGCGTCGCCCGCGACGGCGTCGAAGCCCTGGAGCAGCTGGAAGAGCGCGTGCCCGACCTGATGCTGCTGGACATCGAAATGCCGCGCATGGATGGCTACGAGCTGGCCACCGCCATGCGTGCCGACCCGCGCTACAAGGATGTGCCGATCGTGATGATCACCTCGCGCAGCGGTGACAAGCACCGCCAGCGCGCCTTCGAGATCGGCGTGCAGCGCTACCTGGGCAAGCCTTACCAGGAGCTGGACCTGATGCGTAACGTGTACGACCTGCTGGGGATCGCCCGTGTCCGTGAGTGATGCCAATCCGGTTCCGGCCGTTGCCCTGCTGGCCCGCCCTGGCGCAGCGCGTGAGCGCCTGCGCGAGGCGCTGGCCCATGCCGACGTGCTGATCGTGCTGGAAGACGACCCGACCACGCTGGAGCCGCAGGCGCTGGGCGATGCCCATCCGCAGTTCGTGGTGATCGCCCTGGAGGCGGCCATCGAGGAAGCGCTGGAGCGCCTGGAGCCGGCGTTGTCGGCCCCGGGCCTGACCCTGGTGTTCGACGAGGCCGACCTGGCCGCACGCCGCGACGGTTGGGAAGCGCAGCGCTGGGGACGCCACCTGGCGGCCAAGCTGCACGGCCACCAGCAGGTGCTGCCGCCCGGTGCCGAAGACGAACCCAGCCTGCAGCTGGAGCCGGGGCGGCCGTCGCCGCCGCCGGTGCCGCCGAAGGATGAGGTGCTGCACGCCCATATGGAACAGGCGCAGGACTGGGCGGGCGACGTGCCGGCCGACGGCCTGTACGCGCCGCCTGCACCGTCCCCGACGTTCGCCGAGCCGGTGTCGCTGGAGCAGCACCTGGCCGCCCTGCAGGCGCTGACCGCGGAGCGGACCCACGACGAACCACCGGCAGCGCCCGCGCCGCCTGCCGATGTGCCTGCGCCGCAGCCGCCGGTGTCCTTCGATCACACCGCCTGGTCGCTGGTGGACGAGGCCGCCGATACGCCGGCTGCCGCCGCACCCATCCGTAACGAGGGGATAGCCGCGCCGTCCTTCGATACCGGCCACCTGAGCCTGGTCGATCTGGATGCGAACCTGCCTGCCGGTGCACGCGCTGGTGCAGGTGCCGGTGCGCTGCTGGTGCTGGCCGGCATCGGTGGCCCCGATGCGCTGCGCCGCCTGCTGGGAGCGCTGCCGACCGGGCTTGATGTGCCGGTGCTGGTGCACATGCGCCTGGATGGCGGCCGTTACGGCAACCTGGTCAAGCAGATGGCCCGGGTATCGCCGTTGCCGGTGCAGCTGGCCGAGACCGGCCAGCGTGCCGTGCCGGGCGAAGTCCATGTGCTGGCCGATGACATCGGCGTGAGCGCCGCTGCCGATGGCCTGTATTTCCAGAGCGAGCCGCAGGGCATCTCGATTGCCGCGCTGCCGCCCGAAAACAGCGCCCTGGTGCTGCTCAGTGGTGCCGATCTGGCCCATGTCGGCCCGGCCCTGGACCTGGCCGCCGCCGGTGCCTGGGTGGCCGGCCAGGTGGGCGAAGGCTGCTATGACCCGGCCGCGGCGACGGCCGTGGTCGCCGCCGGCATGGTGGCCGGTGAACCGCAGGAACTGGCGCAGGCGATTGCCGCGCGCTGGTCGGTGGACGAGGACAACGGAGAGACGCCATGAGCTATGCCAGCAACGATGAAATCCGTGGCGTCCTGATCCAGGCCGGTGGCGAGCGCGTACTGCTGCCCAACGCAACGGTGGCCGAAATGATGTCGCGCGTGCCGGTGGAGCCGGTGGCCGATGCGCCGCGCTGGCTGGTCGGGCAGATCGCCTGGCACGGCTGGCAGGTGCCGCTGCTGTCCTTCGCCCGCCTGTCCGGGCTGGGCGATGAGGTGGTGGGCGGGCATAACAAGGTGGTGGTGCTCAAGGCGCTCAGCGGCAACGCACAGCGCCCGTACTACGCGCTGCTGACGCAGAACTTCCCGCAGCTGATTGCCGTGCCGCGTGACGGCCTGCTGGCCGACGCATCGGAAGAAACGCTGCCGGACATCGTGCACATGCGCGTGCTGCTGGGCGAGCAGAGCGCCCTGCTGCCGAACCTGGACGCACTGGAAGCCGCGCTGGATTCGCTGGCGGCCTGAAAATCCGCCGGGCCACGCCCGGCGAGCGCAGCGGTCACGGTCGTCCGTACCCTTACCCCAGGTCCCCCAGCCGCGCCTGCAGCGCCGCGATCGCGGCCAGGCCTGCGGTTTCCGTGCGCAGGATGCGCGGCCCCAGCTGCAGCCCCTGGAAGCCCGCCGCCGCCAACTGGTCACGATCACGCGGCGACCAGCCTCCCTCCGGGCCAATCGCGATGACGATGCCACCGGCTGGGGCCGAATCCAGCGTCGACAGCCGGTGCGCACCCTGCGGGTCCAGGGTGAGCCGCAGTGTGTCGGCCGGCAGTGCCGCCGCGGCCTGCGCCAGCGACAACGGCGAACCCACCTGCGGAATGCGCGCCCGCCCGGACTGGCCGCAGGCCGAGGTCACCACGTTGTTCCAGTGCGCCACGCGCTTTTCCGCGCGCGCGGCATCCAGCTTCACCTCGGTGCGCTCGGCATTCACCGGCACGATGGCGCTCACCCCCAGTTCGGTGGCCTTCTGCAGGATCAGGTCCATCTTCTCGCCGCGGGCGATGCCCTGCAGCAGGGTGATCGCCAGTGGCGATTCGTTGTCCACCGCCTGCACCGCGTCGATGCGCACCTGCACCTCGCGCTTGCCGGCCACGACAAGCGTGGCGCTGTAGTCGTGGCCATCGCCATTGAACAGCACGCAGGCATCGCCTTCGCGCAGGCGCATCACCCGCACCAGGTGGTTGGCCGTCTCTTCCGGCAGGGTCACGGTCTGGCCGCTGTGCAGCGCCAGGTCGATGGGGCAGCGGGTCACGCGCATGCAATCGCCTCGTCGATGGCTGCCAGCGTGGTATGTGCCAGCAGCTCCAGTTGTTCGTCATCCACGCAATACGGTGGCATCCAGTACAGCACGTCGCCCAGCGGGCGCAGCACCACGCCGCGCTTCAGCGCGGCCTTGTAGGCGTGCAGGCCAAGCCGCAGCGCCGGGTCGAACGGGGTGCGCTTGTCGCCGCCCCGGGAAAGCTCGAACGCCACCACCATGCCGGCCTGGCGCACATCGGCCACGTGCGGGTGGTCGGCAAACGGTGCCGCCAGCGTGCCCATCACCGAGGCGATGCCGCGGTTGCGGGCAACCACGTCCTCGTCGCGGAAGATGTCCAGCGTCGCCAGCGCCGCGGCACAGGCCAGCGGATTGCCGGTGTAGCTGTGCGAGTGCAGGAAGGCGCGCTCGCGTGAGTCGTCCAGGAAGGCATCGTAGACCGCCTGCGTGGCCAGCACGGCCGCCAGCGGCAGGAAGCCCCCGGTCAGGCCCTTGGACAGGCACATCAGGTCGGGCATCACGCCGGCCTGTTCGCAGGCGAACATCGTGCCGGTGCGGCCAAAGCCGGTGGCGATCTCGTCGGCGATCATGAATGCGCCGTGCGCATCGCACAGTTCGCGCACGCGCTGCAGGTAGACCGGGTCATGCATGCGCATGCCACCGGCGCACTGCAGGCGGGGCTCCAGGATCACCGCGCAGATCTCGCCGGGGTGCTGGTCGAACAGGGTGGCCAGGCCATCGGCCGCCTGCCGTGCGCGGTCGGCGGCGCTCTGCCCCGGTTCGGCCAGGTAGGCATCGGGGGAGGGCGCGAACAGGCCTTCGGCCAGCAGCGGCGCGTACACGCGGCGGTACAGCGGGATGTCGCCCAGCGCCAGCGCACCCAGGGTTTCGCCGTGGTAGCCGTTTTCCAGGGCGATGAAACGCGTACGGCTGGGTTCGCCGCGATTCTGGAAATACTGGAAGGCCATC
Source organism: Stenotrophomonas maltophilia (assembly GCF_047782825.1). Lineage (GTDB taxonomy): Bacteria > Pseudomonadota > Gammaproteobacteria > Xanthomonadales > Xanthomonadaceae > Stenotrophomonas. The sequence continues at coordinate 4,423,552 of NZ_CP180589.1, forward strand.
TTCAGCGCCACTTCCACGCCCGCCGAACCGTTGTCGGCGTAGAATACTTTGGCCAGCGGTGCACGCCCGGCCTGGCGCGGTGCCAGGGCCAGCAGGCGCTCGGCCAGCACGATGGCCGGCTCATGGCTGAAGCCGGCCAGCATCACCTGTTCCAGCTGCCCGGCCTGGGCGGCGATGGCCGCGCCGATGCGCGGTTCGGCGTGGCCGAACAGATTGGTCCACCAGCTGCTGACCGCATCCAGGTAACGGTTGCCGTCGTGGTCGATCAGCCACGCACCCTGGCCCCGCGCGATCGGCACCAGGGGCAGGGTGTCCGGGTGCTCGCGCATCTGCGTGCACGGGTGCCACAGCACCTGCAGGTCGCGATCCCGCCAGTGCCGGGCCAGCGGGGAGGGGGTTGGGTCTGCTAGCATTTCGGGCTCATGAACATGTTGCTGCCTGCACATTCTATCGGCCCCGGCGCCCGCGCCGGCCGCCGCGGAGATTCCGCATGAACGACGACCGCGCCGGCCGTCGCCTGCCGATCATCCACCGGATCACCGACGAGGAGAACGGCCCCTTCCAGCGCCAGCACCTGGACCTGGAGTTCTCCAACGGTGAACACCGCCGTTTCGAGCGCCTGGTCAGTCGTGGCCATGGCGCGGTGGTGGTGGTCCCGATGCTGGATGAAGAGACCGTACTGCTGGTGCGTGAATACGCGGCCGGCGTGCATCGCTACGAGCTGGGCCTGGTCAAGGGCCGCATCGATGCCGGTGAGACCCCCGAACAGGCGGCCGACCGCGAACTGAAGGAAGAGGCCGGCTACGGTGCGCGCCGGGTCGATGTGCTGCGCGCGATGACCCTGGCGCCGACCTACATGAGCCACCAGTCCTGGCTGGTGGTGGCCCGCGACCTGTACCCGGAAAAGCTGGCCGGTGATGAACCGGAAGAGCTGGAAGTGGTGCCGTGGAAGCTGGCCGATCTGGACCAGCTGATGCTGCGCGAAGATTTTTCGGAAGGGCGCTCGCTGGCGGCGCTGTTCATTGCCCGCCAGTGGCTGCAGGCAACACGATGATCAAGTTGACCACGGAGCTGCGCGAGACCGCCATTGCCATCGCCCAGGAAGCCGGGCAGGCGATCATGCAGGTCTATGGCAGTGGCTTCGACGTGACCCTGAAAGCGGACGACAGCCCGGTCACCGCCGCCGATCTGGCCGCCAACCGGGTGATCGAGCAGGGCCTGCGCCAGCTGACGCCGGAGCTGCCGATCCTGTCGGAAGAATCGCCGGTGGTGCCGTGGGAGCAGCGCCAGCACTGGGGCGCCTACTGGCTGGTCGACCCGCTGGATGGCACCCGCGAATTCGTCAAGCGCAATGGCGAATTCAGCGTCAACATCGCCCTGATCTACCAGGGGGCCCCGGCCTTCGGCGTGGTCCAGGCCCCGGTGACCGGCATCGTCTGGCATGCCATGCGGGGCGAGCTGGCCTACCGCCGGCAGGGCCTGCACGACACCGTGCTGCGCACCCGCACGCCTGCCACCGCGCCGTTGCGCGTGGCCGCCAGCCGTTCGCACCGTTCGCCGGAAACCATTGCGCTGCTGCAGCGCATGGGCGAGATCGAAACGGTGGCACAGGGATCATCGCTGAAGTTCTGCCGGATCGCCGAAGGCGGTCTGGATGTGTACCCGCGGCTGGGCCCGACCTCCGAATGGGACACTGCCGCCGGCCAGTGCGTGCTGCACGCTGCCGGTGGTGCGGTGCTCTCGGCCAGCAGTGGCAAGCCGTTCCGCTACAACCGCCGCAATACCCTGTTGAATGGCGATTTCATCGCCCTTGGCGACACCAGCCTGCCGTGGCGCGACTGGCTGTCCGACTGACCCTGGAGCCCGCATGAGCGACACCCCCACCGCCGGCAACGCCGCCAGCACCGAACTGGAGCGCCTGCTGGCGATCATGGCGCGCCTGCGTGATCCGCAGGGCGGCTGTCCCTGGGATCTGGAGCAGAATTTCGCCACCATCGCCCCGTACACCATCGAAGAGGCCTACGAGGTCGCCGATGCGATCGACCGCGGCGACCTGGATGACCTGTGCGACGAGCTGGGTGACCTGCTGCTGCAGGTGGTGTTCCATGCGCGCATGGCCGAAGAGCAGGGTGCGTTCGCCTTCGCCGATGTCGCCCGCGCGATCAGCGACAAGATGCAGCGCCGCCACCCGCACGTGTTCGCCGACGTCAGCGTGGACGATGCCGATGGCGTGATGCGCAACTGGGATGCGATCAAGCGCGCCGAGCGTGCCGCCAAGGGCGACCAGGACACCTCGGCACTGGCTGGTATTTCGCGTGGGCTGCCCGAATGGCAGCGCGCGGTGAAACTGCAGTCGCGCGCGGCCAAGGTCGGCTTCGACTGGCCCGGCCCGCTGCCGGTGCTGGACAAGGCGGCCGAGGAACTGCAGGAACTGCGCGAGGAATTCGAGCGCGGCGACATCGCCGGCAACAAGGCGCGGCTGCAGGAAGAGCTGGGCGACCTGCTGTTCGTCTGCGCCAACTTGGCCCGCCATGCCGACATCGACCTGGGTGCGGCCCTGCGCGGTGCGAATCACAAGTTCGAGCGTCGTTTCCGCGCCATGGAAGCGCAGGCCGAAGCCAAGGGCAACACCTTGGCGGCGATGGACCTGGATGCACAGGAAGCCCTGTGGCAGCACGCCAAGGCGACGGAGAAGGCGTGAAGACGCTGGGGCTGTTCCTGCTGACCGCACTGGCCGAGATCGTTGGCTGCTACCTGCCGTGGCTGTGGCTGCGCAAGGGTGGCAGCGTCTGGCTGCTGCTGCCGGCCGCGGCCAGCCTGGCGCTGTTCGCCTGGCTGCTGACCCTGCACCCCACCGCCAGCGGCCGCGTGTATGCCGCCTACGGTGGCGTCTACATCGGCACCGCGCTGTTCTGGCTGTGGCTGGTCGATGGCATCCGCCCCAGCCGCTGGGACCTGCTGGGCGCCGCACTGTGCCTGGCCGGCATGGCCGTGATCATGTTCGGGCCACGCCAGCCGGTGTGATGCCCGACTGCCGTTGATCTTCTGTAGAGTCAAGCCATGCCCGACTGCCTTTGATCCTCTGTAGAGTCGAGCCATGCTCGACTGCCTTGGCTTTGGCAAAAAGCAGTCGAGCATGGCTCGACTCTACAAAAACCGGGTCACCATCTGATCCGGCCGCGCAGGATGTCGGCGAACATCACCCAATCGCCGACGAACGAGTACAGCGGGTGGCGGAAGGTGGCCGGGCGGTTCTTCTCGAAGAAGAAATGGCCGACCCAGGCGAACCCATAGCCGCACGCCAGTGCCGCCAGCAGCAGCATCGGCTGGCCGCGCAGCAGCGCTGCGGCCACCAGCAGCAGTACGCCACAACTGCCGATGAAGTGCAGGCGCCGTGAGACCGGGTGGCGGTGCTCGTCCAGGTAGAACGGGTAGAACTCGCGGAAGCTGGCGAAGCGGGACATGCACGTGCTCCGGGGCGATGACCGGCTACATCATGCACCTTCCGTGTGTAGAGTCGAGCTTGCTCGACTGCTTTTGATCTTCTGTAGAGTCGAGCCATGCTCGACTGTTTTTGGCAGAGGCAATCGAGCAAGCTCGACTCTACGAAACCACGGCAGCCGAGCATGGCTCGGCTCTACCGGAAGCGCCCTACCGCGGGGGTTCGCACCCCAGCATCTCCAGGTCGATCGCTTCGGCCATGCGCCGGTAGCCTTCATCGTTCGGATGCAGATGATCGCGGGTGATGTTGGCCGGCAGTGATTCGGGCTGCGCCGGATCGCGCAGTGCCGCATCGAAGTCAACCACGCCATCGAAACCACTGTCCTTGCCGCGTGCCCATTGGTTGATCGAGGCGCGGGTGGTGGCCGAGACCGGCTCGTAGCGCTCCGAGCCGCCGAACGGCGTGAGCGTGCCCAGGTAGGCGCGGATGCCGTGCGCGTGCAACCGGGCCGCCACCTGCCGGTAGCCCAGCAGCATGTCCGGTGCGTTGCGGCCGGGAACCGGCTGCGCGCCGCCGCCGTGGCGGATGTCATTGATGCCCTCAAACAGGATGACCTGATCGGCATCGGCCACCGCGATCACATCGCGGTCCAGGCGCGAGAGTGCGCTGTGGCTGCGGCCATGGTCCAGCAGCTTGTTGCCGCTGATGCCCTGGTTGAGCACCACGAAACGGTCCGGGCAGGCCTGCTGCAGACGCTGCGCCAGCCGCTCCGGCCACTGGTTGAACGATCCGCGCGTGGCGGTCGCGCCTTCGGTGATCGAATCGCCCAGCGCCACGATCACCTGCGGTCGTTCCGCGCGCTGCACCAGCACCGCCGAAAACACGTTCTGCTGGTAGCTGACGCGTACCTTGTCGGCCACCTCGTCCTGCTGGCCTTCAACCGCGCGCACCACGGTACGCCGGACGGCCGGCCGTGTGGGCTGCGGGAACCAGGCGGTCACACTGATCTCCTGCAGCGCGTTGACCGCCAGCGGCAGCGGATCGCTCAGCAGCGCCGCGCCCACCGGTACGTCGATGGCGCGGCGGCCATCGACAGTAACCGGCAGCGCCGCAGCGCTTCCGTCCTTCAGTCGCACGCGGATGTCTTCCACGTGCAGCGGCGCAGCGCCCAGCTCGTTGCTGATGCGCAGGCGCAGCGCCCGGCCACGGCTGCCCACCCGGATGTCCTGGCGCACCGTCTGTGCAGCGAACTGCACCGGTGCATCCGGCTTGCCGTCCTTGCGGTCGGGGGCGGGCGAAGCGGTCCAGGCGGTGACCCAGACCGGAGCGGCCTGGGCGACGGGGGCAGCCACGGCAGCGCCGAGGGCCAGCGAAAGCAGGGTGATCCAGCGCTGCATGGCAGGTGTCCGCTCAGGTCAGGAGAAGTAGGTGCCGCCGTTGACGTCCAGGTTCGCACCGGTGATGAAGGCGGCTGCATCCGAGGCCAGGAACACCGCCGCATCGGCCGCTTCATCCGGCACGCCCTGGCGGCGCAGCGGGGTGTTGCCGGCCACGGCGGTACGCACTTCCGGCTTGGTGAATTCATCATGGAAGCGGGTGGCGATCATGCCGCAGCACAGCGCGTTCACGCGGATACCCTTCGGCCCCAGTTCCTTGGCCATGGCGCGGGTGAAGGTCATCACCGCGGCCTTGGCCGTGGCGTAGATCGACGCGCCAGGGCCACCGCCATCGCGGCCGGCCTGCGAAGCGAAATTGACGATGGCCGCGCCTTCGCCCATGTGCGGCACCACCGCGTGGGTGGTCAGGTAGGTGGACGTCAGGTTCAGATCCATCACCGTGTGGAAGAACGCGGGGTCGATCTCGGCCAGCGGGCGGCGCTGCACCATGCCGCCGGCCACGTTCACCAGCAGGTCGATGCGCTCGCCGAACGCGGCCTGGGTCGCGGCTACCAGACCGGCCACGGCGGCGGCATCGGTCACGTCGGCGCGGTGCACGATGGCCTGGCCACCGGCGGCCTGGATCTGCGCCAGTGTTTCGTTGGCGCTGGCTTCATCGTTGGCGTAGTTGATGCAGACGCGTGCGCCGGCAGCGGCCAGCTTGATCGAGACGGCACGGCCGATATCACGGCCACCACCGGTGACGATGGCCACCTTGTCCTGGAACGACATGCGGGAAACTCCTTGGTTTGCGGGGGAATGAAGAGAAAAGACAGGCTCAGCCGCCACGGCGGTCGAGCTTGTGGATGGGTCCGGTCCACCACCACAGCGCGGCCAGCGACAGCGGCACCAGCGCGGCGACGAGGATGAAGATCGGGGCGTAGGAATGGCGGGTCAGCACCGGCACCAGCCAGGTGGTGATCAGCGTGCCGGCCACCGCGGCCAGGCCACCCAGGCCGGCCAGCGTGCCGACCGAGCGGCCATCGAACAGGTCACCGGGCAGGGTCTGGATGTTGCCGATGGCCACCTGGAAGCCGAACAGCACCGCGGCAATCGCCAGCACGGCAATCAGCGGCTGGTTGGCCAGCACCGCGCCCAGCAGGGCAGGGGCCATGATCACGCAGCCCAGGGTGATGGACAGCTTGCGCGCGCGGTCCACGCTGTGCCCGCCGCGGATCAGGCGCCCGGACAGCCAGCCGCCGCTGAGGCTGCCGAGCATCGCGCCGACGAACGGCACCCAGGCAAACAGTCCGATCTGCTTGATGTCGAAGCCGAAGGTCTCGGCCAGGTAGATCGGCAGCCAGGACACGAACAGCCACCAGATCGGGTCCAGCAGGAAGCGGCAGGCCAGCATGCCCCAGCTCTGCCGGTGGGCCAGCAGCGCACGCACGCTCACCTTCGGTGCCACCGCGTCCTGCTGCCCGGCCTGGTCTTCCATGATCAACCGGCGCTCGGCATCGCTCACCCACGGGTGCTTGTCCGGGCCGGCACGGTAGACGAACAGCCACGGCAGCAGCCACAGGAAGCCGATGGCACCGACCAGCACGAAGGTGCCGCGCCAGCCCAGCCACAGGTACAGGCCGGCGATGGCCGGTGCGGACACGATCGCGCCGATCGACGCACCCGCGTTGAACACGCCTTGCGCCAATGCGCGCTCGCGCGCCGGAAACCACTCGGCATTGGCCTTCACCGCGCCCGGCCACGCACCGGCCTCGCTGATGCCGAGCATCGCCCGCACCAGGCTGAAGGACAACATCGAATGGGTGATCGAATGCAGGGCGATGGAGATCGACCACACGCTGATCGACAGCGCGAAGCCCAGGCGCGTGCCGATCATGTCGAACAGGCGCCCGAACAGGAACTGGCCGGCGGCGTAGAACAACATGAACACCGTGACCAGCAGCGCGTAGTCATCCTTGGTCGCGCCCACTTCCTTGGCGATTTCCGGCCACATCACCGCCAGTGCGTTGCGGTCGATGTAGTTGATGACCGTGGCCACGGCGATCAGGCCAACGATCAGCCAGCGCACGGCCGACCGCACCGGCACCTTGCGCAGCTGGCTCACCACCGCAGGCCCGTTCATTTCGCGCCACCCTTGCTGCGGTCCATACGCGCATGGCTGCCATTCCAGCGGTAGACGTGGCCGTCGACGGTCACGCTGTGCTCGCCCTTGGCGGCACTGTCATCGGCCACGCCCAGGGCGATGCGTGCGCCGCTGGCCAGGCGCAGCTCGATCACCTCGGCATCGCTGCCACGGGTGCGCACGATGTCCTTGATGCGGCTGTCGGCGCCGTGCACGTACTCGGCCGTGCCGTTGTACTCGCCATGCGGCTCCAGCACGCTGAAGAAGGTCACGTCCTTCTGGCCTTCCACGCGCTGCAGCAGGGCCGGCTCACGGCGCAGGTTGAATTCGGGGTCGTTGGCACCGCTTTCCACCAGCAGCGCCTGTGCCGGCGCACTACTGCCGAAGCGGTAGGTGTAGAAACGCCCATCCAGCAGCCACGCCAGAGATCGCGGCTCGCTGCCGGGCTTGCTGCGTGCGTCCAGCCACAGGTGCTGGTAGCCGTTGTCCTTGCCCAGCACCGGGCGCTGGGCGGGGAAGTGTTCGGCTTCGAAGCCGGTGGTGATGATGTGGCCGTTGAAGTGCAGCGGCAGGTCGTAGCGCGCGGCCTTGTCGCCGTGCACCTGCAGCAGGTCCAGCACCACCGGCAGGCCCAGGTCGGGATGGCGCAGCAGTGCCTGGGTACGGGTGAACACCACGCCGGGGTAGGCGTCGCGCATCGTTGCCGAGGCAACCTGGGTATCGGCATCGGCCTGGAAGAAGCGCACCTGCGGCGCATGTTCCTCGCCGCGCTTCCAGTCACCCTTGAAGTGGCTCTGCTCGTCCACCACCAGCGTGTTGTGGGCCACGGTCTGCTTGGCCCAGCTGCGGTTCTCGGCCAGGTAGATGCCGCCGCGCTTGGCTTCCACGTTGAGGAAGCGTGCTGCACCGTAATCGGTCACCACCGGGTTGCCGTTGTCGTAGAACAGCCAGTTGAGCTTGTCGAAATGGCCGTGGCCCATTCCCTGCATGGTGTCCTTCTGCACCAGCGCCTGGCCGCGTTCGCCGTTCATGCGCAGGATGGCCAGGCCGCCGCGGTCGCCGTCAGGGCCGTCGCGCAGCAGCATCGGCCGGTAGTCGAAGGGCTTGGCCTTGTTCGCGGCCAGGGCCTGCGCCACCTGCAGGCCTTCGGGCGAAAGCAGCAGGCGTTTCTGCTGCTGAGCCACCGACAGCAGGCGGTCATCGCCGGTACGCGCATACGCAATGCCGATGCCAGCCACCAGTTCCTCGGTGTCGATGCCTTTGTCCAGGATCGCATCGTTGATCGGGAAGAACAGGCCGTCGTAGCTGGTCTGCACCAGCACATCCACGGCCTTCAGCAGCACGCCGTCGCGGCGCGCGAATATCTTCCGCTGCGGTTCGTTGCGTTCGATGGCATTGGCGAACAGCAGGAACGGCGCCAGGGCATAGCGCTGGTAGTAGGGGCCTTCCTCGTAGTAACCGTCGGGCGAGAACAACAGGTCGATCTGCCGCAGGAAGCCGAACTGATCGTCCTTGCGGCTGCCGCGCAGCGATTTCTCCACCAGCTCCTGGTCGCGCAGCACGTAGCCGGTCATGCCGGTGGCGGCCACGGCCCAGGTGGCGTGGTTGTGGATCTGGTCGTAGTTCTTCGGCTCGCTGATGAGGAATTCGGCCATCGGCCGGAACACCTGCGATTCGATGGTCTGCCGGTCCTGCGCGGACAGCGCATCGCGGATCGCGTCGTAGCCCTGGATGGCGTTGACCAGCCACACCGAATCATTCAACACCTGCCAGAACACGCGGCCGGGAATCTGCCCGCGACCTTCCGGGTGCGGGCCCAGCGTGGGGTAAAGCTTGGCGTACTGCAGCAGCATGTCGCGCGAGTACGCGACATAGGCCTTGTCGCCGGTCAGCCGGTACAGGGTGCCGGCCGCCAGCAGGGCCTGGTAGTTGCGCTTGTGCTGTTCATGGGTCCGGCCGCCGCCCTTGTCCTTGGGCGCCGGCACGTCGATGCCGGCCTTCATCATCTTCTTCAGCGACTTTTCCGTGCGCGCCTGTTCCTTGGCGAACCACGGGTAGCGGCTGCCTTCGCTGGCCATCTGCTGCCACTGCGCGGCGGTGACCAGCACTGGTGCGGCATCGGCCTGGCGCGCAGCCGCGGCCGGGGCCGCCAGCAACGGCGCGGCCGGCAGCAGGGCAAAGGGGACGGCCAGGGCCAGGGAAACGAACAGCGGCTGCAACCTCATCGATCAACTCCGGTGCTGGTGCGGGACAGGGCAACCTCGCCCACCTTGGGATACCAGTCCACCCCCGTGGCCTCGCGTGCGGTCATCGCCAGAGCCGGATCGGCACCATTGGCGGGCAGGGCAGGGGTGGGCGTCCACAGGCCGCCGGCGGCCTGCTGCAGGGTCACGCTGCGGCTTTCGACGCCGCTGGGAAATACCGTGCTTGCCTGCGGCGACTGCACGTTGCCGCTGAAGGCGATGCCGGCCAGCGCACTGGCGGCGGTGGGCGGGTTCTCGCTGGTGCGGTTGACGATCAGGTTGGCGCTGAAGCGGCTGTTGCTGGCGGCCACGTCGATGCCCTTGGCCGCGTCATGGCCGACGCCGAAGCTGATCTTCGCCACATCCACGAACGTGTTGCGGCTGATGGTGGCGTTGACCACCGGCGCATAGCCGGACAGCGGCGGATCGGCCTGCGCGTCCATGATCGCCAGCGCCGAGCGGTTGCTGGAACCGGCCAGGCGCTCGAAGTAGTTGTTGCTGACAGTCTGGTCGGCGTTGATGATGCGCACGCCGCCGGTGCCGGCCTTGTCATCGCCCAGGAAGACGTTGTCGATCACCCGGTTGCCGTTGCCATGGCGCAGGGTCAGCGCACCGGCGGAGCGGTAGAACACGTTGCCGCGGTAGGTGTTGCCGCCGGACTTGTTGGAGACGATCTCGGTCTCGCCGTCGCAGCCTTCGAACCAGTTGTTTTCCACGGTGCTGTTGGAATCGCTCAGCGAGGTATCGCTGGTGCCGACGCGGATCGTTTCGCCGCCGTTGACGCCGAGCAGCGGGCGCGGCCCGAACCAGTTGTGGTCGATGCGGTGCTGGTTGTCCAGGCCCTGGGTGGCATCGCGCACCACCACCACGGTCGGCCCGGCATTCGTCTTGCCGCGCAGCTGGCTGTGGTCCAGGCGGTTGTGGCTGCCGTACAGCGATACCCAGTAGTCCTGGTCGCTGGCATCGGGGTTGGTGTAGTCGTCGATGACCAGGCCGGTCACCCGGCTGTGGCTGGCCACCGCCTTGCTGGATTCGCGGAAGGCCACCACCGCGTCGCCCGGCGTGTAGCCGTTGCGGAACACCAGGTGGGACACCTGCAGATAGCTGCCGGCCAGGCGCAGGTCAGAACGCCCGCTGAGGATCACCTTGCCCGGCGTCTGCGCGCGCAGGCTGATCGGCGCGGCCTCGGTGCCTTGGCCCTTCAGCAGCAGGCGGGTGTCGGTCCAGGTGCCATCGGCCAGCACGATTTCATCGCCCGGCTGCAGCGCAGCGCTGGCGGTGGCGAACTCGGCGGCATCATGGACCAGCCAGCTGGCGGCCAGTGCTGGCTGGGTGGTCAGGCAAAGTGACAGACCAGTTGCCAGCGAAAGTGAGCGATAGAGGTTGGACGGGCGTTGCGAATTCGATTCGATGCGCATGAAGTCCTTCCGGGAAGGGTCGAGCCGCGGTTTCGGGTGGGTGTGCATACCACTTGCAGGGCTTGTTGTAAGCCAGCTTTCGCGCAAAGTCATGCTGCATCAGCACATTCAATGGCATCCAAGTGGTATGAAACAAAGGTATTAAGAAAAATACAGTCCAGTTGGTTGACATTTGTGTGGCGGCGTGTCGAAGCTGCGTCCCACGCCTGCCGTCCAGGCGATCCTTTGGGAGGAGGAAACCATGCGGCGAACTGCCGGAGCTGTACGCACGTTGTCACCCACGCCCCTGGTCGTGGCCCTGCTTGCCGCGCTGTCGGCCGCCCCGGCGGTGCAGGCGCAGTCCACCGCCGGCAACAGCGGGCAGGACGCCACCACGCTGGACCAGGTGCAGGTCACCGGCATCCGCGAATCGATGCAGAGTTCGATCAACAAGAAGCGCGACGACACCGTCATTGCCGACGTGCTGTCGGCCGACGACATCGGCGACCTGCCGGCCCCCTCGCTGGCCGATGCGATCGAAACGCTCACCGGTGCGGCCTCGACCCGCGACAAGACCGGCGCCTCGGAAATTTCCATCCGTGGCCTGGGCGCCTTCCTCAGCAGCACCAACTTCAACGGCCGCGAGATCACCAACGGCAGCGGCGACCGCTCGGTGAACTTCAACATGTTCCCGGCCGAGCTGATCAATACGGTGGCGATCTACAAGACCCAGCGCGCCGACATCATCGAAGGCGGTGTGGCCGGAACCATCGGCCTGGAGACAGTCAAGCCGCTGGAGTACGGCAAGCGCTCGGTGCAGTTCGACCTGCGCGGCAGCTGGGCCGAGTATGACAAGAAGTACCGCGACGACGATGGCATCGGCTACCGCGGCACGGCCAGCTACATCGATCAGTTCGAATTCGGCGATGGCCAGAAGCTGGGCATCTCGCTGGGCTTCCAGCGCCTGGATGGCACCGACCCGGAAGAAAGCATCACCAGCGGCTCTACCTGGTATGCCTGCGATGGCAAGCAGAACGTGACCAACGCCAACTGCAGCGAAGTGTCCGCACAGGCCATTGCCAACGGCGCACCGTACTACCTGGTGCCCAGCAGCCGCATCTACCGCCTGAAGCAGGAACGCAACGACCGCCAGAGTGAATTCGGTGCACTGCAGTGGCGGCCCAACGACATGGTCGAAGTGAATGTCGACTTCGAGCATACCGAGCGCAACTGGTACGAGAACCGCAGCGACCTGAGCCTGTCCAATGCACGCCGGGGCATCACCCAGCGCGAGGTGGATGAGGACGGCATCGTCCGCCACCTGCACGGCAGCACGTCCATCGATTCCACGTCCAACCGCTACTGGCGCGGCGAGGAGTACACCGGTGGCGGGCTGAACCTGATCCTGCGGCCGACCCCGGCCTGGGAACTGTCCACCGACCTTTCCTATTCGCATACCAACCGCCTGGACAGCGAACGCATGACCCGCCTGCGCGCCAACCAGCGCGACGTCAACAATGCCGTGGTGCCGGGCATCAGCAGTGGCGCCACCGGCTACGTGGACTACGATTGGGACTGGCATGGCGAGGTGCCCAGCATCGCCCTGGCACCGAACTTCGACCCCAACAACTGGGGCGCCTATACCGGCGCGGCGCGGGTGACCTCCAGCGCCACCGAGAACGACCACAAGATCAAGGCCGGCCGTTTCGATGCCAGCTTCACGCCCGAGTCCGGCTTCTTCACCCGCATCAAGGGCGGCGTGCGCGCCAGCCAGGCCGACTACCGGCTGCGCGACAACACCCTGGTGACCGACTACGACCCGCGCATCGCCGCCGACAAGGCAAAGATCATCGCCGCCAACCAGGCCTGCCGTGCACCGTTCCCGCAGGATGACTTCATGGATGCCGCCAGCGGCAACACCATTTCGTCCTGGGCCTACTTCGATCCGATGTGCCTGTACCAGTCCTTCCGCGGTATCACCGACAGCGGCCTGGACCCGGATTTCCAGGATCCCAACAACGTCGACATCACCGAAAAGACCCGCGCGCTGTACCTGATGGGGGAATTCAGCAGCACCCTGTTCGGGCTGCCGGTGACCGGCAACCTGGGGCTGCGCTGGATCAAGACCGATGTGCGGTCCGAAGGCGTGCGCACCGGCCTGCAGATCGAGGACAACGGCGATGGCACGATCCGCCTGCAGCCGACCGGCGACTACAGCACCCAGGTCTTCAAGGCCGGCAATGACAAGCTGCTGCCCAGCCTGAACGCGGCCTTCGAACTGCGCCCGGACCTGCTGCTGCGCGTGGGTGCCTACCGCGCCATGTCGCGCCCGGATATCGCAGCACTGGGGGCCGGCCGCACCATCAATGTCAGCAGCGATGCCACCTACGGCAACCTGGCCGACGCGCTGGACGACATCAGTGCCAGCGGCAACCCCGCCGCGCAGCCGTTGATGTCCTGGAACGGCGACCTGTCGCTGGAGTGGTACCCGAACCCGGACACGATGCTGGCCGGCGCGGTGTACTGGAAGCAGTTCAATGGCGGTACCGCCACCGCGCTGGTGCCGGAAACCTACACCATCGACGGCCAGAGCGTGACCGTACCGGTACGCCAGCAGGTGACCACCGACGAGGACAGCACCCTGACCGGCTTCGAGCTGACGGCCACCCATCGCCTGTCGTACCTGCCCAAGCCGTTCGATGGTCTGGGCTTCAAGGTCAGCTACAACTATGCCGACGCCGACTACCAGACCCAGGACTCGCGCCTGGGCGAGCAGTTGGCTGCCGATGGCACGGTCATTCCGGCCATCGTGCCGCCGGCCGGCTTGAGCGGCTTCTCGCGGCACGTGCTGTCCGGTTCCATCTACTGGGATGTGGGCCGCTTCAACATCCAGGCCATCGGCAAGTTCCGCTCGCACTATTACCAGGACTTCACCGGCAATACCGCGCAGCAGAACCGCTATTACGACGACAACACCAGCGTCGACCTGCGCATGCGTTACCGGGTCAGCAAGCAGCTGTCGCTGTCGCTGGAACTGATGAACCTGACCAACGAACCGCGCGTGGCGTACCAGCCGCTTTACGGCAATTTCCGTGAAGTGGTGACCTACGGGCGGCGTGCGTATTTCGGTGTACGATACAAGTTCTGAACAGGGCGGCGCGGCCAGTGGTCGCGCCGTCGCTCCATCCGGACCCGCACCGTGCACGGTGGCCCGGGACGGGCCCGGAGGGAACCGCCAAGGGTCAGCCGCATGTCCGCCAACCGCCTCTACCAGACCATCGCCGCCAAGCTCCGCAAGCTGATCGAGGACGGCGAATTCCCGCCGGGCTCGCGCCTGCCGGGCGAGCGTGAGCTGGCCGAACGTTTCGGTGTCAGCCGGGTGACCGTGCGCGAAGCCGAGATCGCGCTGGAAGCGCAGGGCTGGATCGCCATCCGCATTGGTTCGGGCGTGTACGTGAAGCCGCGTCCGGCGCAGGCCGCCGGTGGCCTTCCCGATGTCAGCGCCTTCGACCTGACTGCTGCCCGCGCGGTATTCGAGGCCGAAGCCGCCGCGCTGGCCGCCAGCAATATCGATGAGGCCGGCATTGCCGAACTGCAGCTGCTGGCCGAAGCGTTGTGCCGCCGCGACCTGACCGACGACGAGGCTGGCGATTATGACCGCCGCTTCCACCTGACCATTGCCCGCCTGTCGGGCAACCCGGTGGTGGAGTACTTCATCCAGCAGATCTGGCGCATGCGCAGTGAGCTGCCGCGGGTGACCGAGGTGTACGCGCGGGTCTGCCACGATGACGGCGCCAGCCGTGCCGACGAGCACATGGCGATCTTCGAGGCCCTGCGCGGGCGCGACCCGGTGGCTGCGCGCAATGCCATGCGTTACCACTTCCAGCGCCTGTTCGAGGCGATGCTGGAAGCGACCGAGAGCCAGGCGCTGGAGGAGATCCGGCGGCGCACCCAGCAGGATCGCGAGCGGTTCCTGGCGACTACGCGGATCTGAGGGTTTCCCAGCCAACGGCGCAGCCCCTCGTGGGGTGGTCGCTTGATGCATCGGGGTCTGTGTGTTGGGTCGGGCGAGTGGGCTGTGCAGGGGGCGCTGCAAGTACGTCCATGTAAGCTCGGTCGCCGCATCCATGCGGCTCACGCCCCTGCACAGCCCACCCGCCCGCCCCCCGACAGTTTCCGTGCGCGTCCAGCCCACGGAAAAGAAATGAAGAGCAACAGCAAAAGCCGGTCGCTGCGCTCGCGGGGTCGGATCCCTTTCCGCAGGAAAGGGCTCCGACCCCTCTATCTATATATGTATCGACATCCAGATCTGCTTTTGATCTGGCTCTGGCACTTGCTTTCCGTCCGTCGCCGGGCATCTGGAAGGGTGGGGCGGTGTGGGGTGGAGGGACCGCAGGCGCTATGGGCCCGAGGCATGCCTCGGGCGGGTTGGGCAGGATGCCCAACCCCGGTCTTGCCGTGTGCGCAGGACAGCGCACACGAGCAAGGCGCCTACGAGCCCCCATGGGTGAGGGCGCTTTGCTTGCGAAGCACTGCTTCGTAAGCGCCCGAACGCACAGCCGCCAGCGGCTGGGCCGGACCGCGGAGCGGGGTTCACGGCGTGTCCCGCAACCCCACACCGCCCCGCCCACACCGAAAGAATCCAGAGCCGAAACGCTACGGCTTTGCGCTTTACGCTCTGCGCCTTGGCTGTAGAAATGCGGCGCCGGCCGCAGGCCGGCCAAACACAAACCCCCGCTGCGCTGCGGCACGCCTGCCGCCGACCGATCTGGGATAATGGCCGTTCTTGTTTCCCCTGCTGCCGGACCGGTCATGACCCAGAAGACGCTGCTCAACGATACCCACCGCGCCCTCGGCGCCAAGATGGTCGATTTCGGGGGCTGGGACATGCCCATCCACTACGGCTCGCAGCTGGACGAACACCACCTGGTGCGCCGCGAAGCCGGTGTCTTCGACGTCAGCCACATGACCGTGGTCGACCTGCGGGGTGACCAGGTCAAGCCGTTCCTGCGCCGGCTGCTGGCCAACTCCGTCGACAAGCTGAAGGTACCGGGCAAGGCCCTGTACTCGTGCATGCTGAACCCGCGCGGCGGCGTCATCGACGACCTGATCGTCTACTACCTGGCCGACGATTTCTTCCGCATGGTCGTCAACGCCTCCACCCGCGAAAAGGACCTGGCTTGGCTGCGCGAGCAGGCTGCACCGTTCGGCGTCAGCGTTGAACAGCGCCCCGACCTGGCCATCCTGGCCGTGCAGGGGCCGCTGGCACGCGACATCGTCGTTGGCCTGGCCAGCGAAGCCGACCGCGAGGCACTGGCCAAGCTCGGCCGCTTCGCCGCCCTGCAGGTCAAGGCCGACGATGGCGTCGAACTGTTCGTCGCCCGCACCGGCTACACCGGCGAAGACGGCTTCGAGATCCTGCTGCCGCAGGACGCGGTGGTCGCCTTCTGGAACCGTCTGCTGGCGGCGGGCGTGAAGCCGGCCGGTCTTGGCGCGCGTGACACCCTGCGCCTGGAAGCCGGCATGAACCTGTACGGCCAGGACATGGACGAAGAGATCAGCCCCTATGAAGCGGCGCTGGCCTGGACCGTGTCGCTGGACGAAGGCCGCGACTTCATCGGCCGCGACGTGCTGGAGGCGCAGAAGGCCGCCGGCAATGCACGCCAGATGATCGGTCTGGTGATGGACGAGAAGGGCGTGCTGCGCCACGGCCAGGCGGTGACCACCGCCGGCGGCCAGGGTGAGATCCTGTCCGGCACCTTCTCGCCCACCCTGGCCAAGGGCATCGCCTTCGCGCGCGTGCCGGCCGGTGAACTGGGCCAGGTCACCGTCGACATCCGCGGCCGGCAGGTGCCGGTGCGCGTGGTCAAGTTCCCCTTCGTCCGCGAAGGCCAGGCCCAGGCCGGCGTGCTGGCCGACGCCTGATCCGAACGTGCCGGTCGTCACTGACAGCAGTGGCGGCCGGTTGGTTACACTAGCCCCGATTTTTCCACCCCCTGCAAAACCTGGAGCAGTTCCCATGAGCGAGATCCCCGGCGACCTCAAGTTCCTCAAGTCCCACGAGTGGGCCCGCGTCGAAGGCAATGGCCGCGTCACTGTCGGCATTTCCGACCATGCCCAGGGCCTGCTGGGTGACCTGGTCTATGTCGAGCTGCCCGAAGTCGGTGCCGATGCCAAGGCCGGCGAGCAGATCGCCGTCGTCGAGTCGGTCAAGGCCGCCTCGGACGTCTACAGCCCGATCAGCGGCAAGATCGTCGAGGTCAATTCGGCGCTGTCGGACAAGCCGGAAACCATCAACGAAGATGCCTACGGCGAAGGCTGGATGTTCGTGGTCGAACTGACCAGCACCGACGAGCTCAACGAGCTGCTGGATCCGGACGCCTACGCCGAAGCGCTGGAAAACGAAGACCACTGAGTCGTCGTTTCCCGGAACGAAGGCGGCCACCTTCGGGTGGCCGTTTTCGTTTCGGCCGCCGTACCCGCTCATGACATCCGGTGCGATGCACGCCCGCGGCATGGCATCAGGCGGCACGGATCGGCGTCCCGAGGCGCGCGCAGTTTTGCGCAAATCCGCGTTTCCACCCCGCGCCGGCGCGTTCGAATGTGAAAACTTTTCACCCCTGTTGCGGACCCGTTGTGGTGCCAGGAACGCAGGTGCCGGCACGCGTCGCCCACGGCGGCGTGCTGCGCGCCACCAACAATGGCCTATCAACGCAGAGTGCTTATTTCAAGCGTTTTTCATTCAGTGTGCGAGCGAAGCCAGCAACGCGCGTGGCGTAGAAGGTGCGCTGCAGAGGGGTGTGGCGACGTCGTGCGACGGTGCTGCCGACGCCGGCCCAGCGGACGCGGATGTGAAATTTTTTCGCGGGGGTTGTTGACAGTAAAAAAAACCGTGATTAGGTTTCGCCTCAGCAGACCTTGCCTGCCAAACCGAGTGCGCAGAATCAATCGTCCGATGCGAAGCAGCCCCTTCAAGACCACCGCGATCCTGATGACGGTGGACATGGCCCCGCTTCCCCCGGAGAAATGCAAGGCACCTCCCGTTCCAATGCCCGCTCCGCCGATCGAGGCGGGCATTGCCGCATCCGTAACGGCGCGCCTGACGCGCCGGCGGTCCCCGCACGCAGCACCTGCGGGTTTGATCCACCTGGGCGTTTCAACTCCCTATCACTGACGAGGAGCCATCCCATGGCAACCAAGAAAGCTGCGAAAAAGAAGCCCGCCGCCAAGAAAGCGGTGAAGAAGGTCGCTAAGAAGGCTGCTGCCAAGAAGGCAGTGAAGAAGGTCGCGAAGAAGGCGACCGCCAAGAAGGCCGTGAAGAAGGTCGCCAAGAAGGTCGCCAAGAAGACCACTGCGAAGAAGGCAGTGAAGAAGGCGGCGAAGAAGGTAGCCAAGAAGCCGGCGAAGAAGACCGCGAAGAAGGCCGTCAAGAAGGTCGCCAAGAAGGCTACTGCCAAGAAGGCAGTGAAGAAGGCGGCGAAGAAGGTCGCCAAGAAGCCGGCAAAGAAGACCGCGAAGAAGGCCGTAAAGAAGGTCGCCAAGAAGGCAGTGAAGAAGACTGCCAAGAAGGCGACTGCGAAGAAGGCCACTGCGAAGAAGGCCACCAAGAAGGCTGCCCCGAAGAAGGCTGCCAAGAAGGTTGCCAAGCGCAAGCCGGCCGCCCGCAAGAAGAAGGCCGCTCCGGTCGCGCTTCCGGCAACCCCGGCGCCGCTGATCTAAGTACTTCCCGATAGCCGTACCCTGAAACCCCTTCCCTGGCTGCCCAGCGGGGAGGGGGTTTTTTTATGGGCCGTGGTGGGCCGTCAGTCGAATCGAGCCTGCTCGACTACACATGACCCGTAGCGTCGAGCTTGCTCGACTTCATTGCGCAAAGGGCAGGCCAGCAAGCTCGACATTGCAGACGCCACGCGCTCGCCCAACAAAAAGGGCGGCCCGTAGGCCGCCCCTTTGTGCAGTGCGTGAGCCCGCCGGGTCAGCGCGGCGAGGCGACGGCGCGGTTGCTCGAGGCGCCCTTGCCCTTGCGCTTGTCCTGCTGCGCCGGGGTTGCGCCTTCGGCCATCAGGCTGTCGCTGCCGAAGTCGGTGTCCACATCCAGCCAGCGCTGCGTGGGCAGGCCCAGGGCCGAATCGAGCACGGTCGGCAGCAGGCCGCTGGGCAGGCCGCTTTCGCCGTTCCACATGATGGCGATGCCCAGGTCGCGCTCGGGCACCAGCGCGACCAGGCCGCGGTAGCCCTGCACGGCACCGGCATGGAACACCACGTCGTGTCCGGCGTAATCGAAGGTACGCCAGCCCAGTGCGTAACCGGCCGAGTGCAGGCGCTCGCGGCGCCAGCCCGAACGCATCTCGCCCGGGGTGTTGATCAGGCTCGAATGCAGGGTGGCCAGCAGCGGCGCCGGCAGCACGTCGGGGCGGTGGCCGGTATGGGCCAGCAGCCACTGCGCCATGTCGCTGGCGCTGGCATTGACGCCGGCCGCCGGGGCGACGCGGTAGTAGGTCGGCTTCGGCGTCAGCGACACCCAGCCGTTGCGGCTGCGCACATGCGGGCGCGCCCAGCGCGAACTGGCCTGGATGCCGGCCAGGCCCAGGCTGGCATCGTTCATGCCCAGCGGCTTGAAGATGCGGCGTTCGACCGACTGTTCGTAGAAGCTGCCGGAGGCGGCGTACACCACATCGCCGATCAGGCTGAAGGCCACGTTCTGGTAGGCGTAGCAGTCGCCCGGCAGGCACTTGAGGCTGGTGTTGGCCAGCTTCTGGGTCAGCGTGTAGTACTCGGCGTTGCCTTCAATGTCGCGGTCGTAGGCGTTGTACGGCAGGCCGACGCGGTGGCTGAGCACATCGGCCACGGTCAGGCGGTCGGTGGCTTCGGGCGAGTTCAGGCGGAAGCCCGGCACGTAGTCGGTCACCTTGCTGTCCCAGCGCAGGGTGCCATCGTTGACCAGCAGGCCGGCCATGGTGCCGGCAAAGGCCTTGGACAGCGATGCCAGGCGGAACACGGTATGCGCGTCGACCGGCAGCGGGTTGTTGACGTCGGTCACGCCATACCCGCGCGCGCTGAGCACGCGGCCGCCCTGCACGATGGCCACCGCCATGCCCGGCACGCGCTCGCCGTAGGTCAACTGCTGCGCCATCGATTCGATGTTGGCAACGTTGAATCCAGCCGCCGGCAACTGCACGCGCGGCACCAGGCCGGTGCGGTAGGCGGCGGGCTGGGTGTGGGCCACGGTCGGGCCGGCAGCAGATTCGATGTTGGTCGGCATCGGCGGCAATGCCGGCGGCGTCTGCGCGGTGGTGGACATGGCAACGGGCATGAGCATGCCCAGCAAACCGGTGGCCGCCGAACGGATCGGGCGACGCAGGTTGTTCATTTTCATCGAATTGGACCCGTGCGCGACTGCTGATTGTGATTCTAGCGCCGGTTTTCGCCTGTGCACAAACAAAGCGAAGATGAATGCGCATCTCGTTGAAAAAGTTGGATTTTTGACGCCCGTTCCATGTGTCCTGACGTGTCAATGACGGCGCGCTGCCGCGGTGCCCCGCGGCAGGCACAGGCATGCGTGCTGGCGATGTTGCAGAGCATTGGCTAACGTACGCGCTTCACTGCCCCCGGAGCCTGCCATGCCGCCATCCAACCGCCGCTGCCTGGCGAGGGGAGCCGCGTGAGCGCGGTGCAGGGCAGGGGGCCGCTGCGTGGCCTGGTCGCAGCGCTGCGCGAATCGCCGGCGCTGTGGTGGTCGTTCCTGTATTTCTTCTGCCTGCTCAGCGGCTACTACGTGCTGCGCCCGGTGCGCGAGGCGATGGCTGCTTCGGCCGATCTGGAAACGGTGTTCCCGCCGGTGCTGATTGCCTGGTTCGCCAGCCACGGCATCGCCCTGAAGGACTTCGTCCTGCAGTTCCTGTTCACCTGCGTGTTCGTGATCATGCTGGCGCTGCAGCCGGTCTATGGCTGGCTGGTCAGCCGCTTCCCGCGGCGGGTGTTCCTGCCGGTGGTTTATGGCTTCTTCATCGTCACCCTGCTGGGCTTCTACGCGCTGTTCGACAGCAGCGTACCGGGGCGGGGCATGGCCTTCTTCCTCTGGGTGATGGTGTTCAACCTGTTCGCGGTGGCCGTGTTCTGGAGCTTCATGGCCGACGTGTTCTCCAACACGCAGGCGCGTGCCTACTATGGCTACATCGGTGCGGCCGGTACCGTCGGCGCCTTCCTGGGCCCGCTCATCACCAGTGCGCTGGCACAGCGCGTGGGCATCGCCAACCTGATGCTGGTGTCGGCCGGTTTCCTGGTCGTCTGCCTGTTCTGCATCTGGCGCCTGCGGCACTGGGCGGTGCTGCGCGAGCGCGAGCAGCAGCTGGTGTCGGGCGAGACGCCGATGGGCGGCAGCGTGCTTGATGGCCTGAAGCTGATCGCACGCGAGCCGCTGCTGCGCTGGCTGGCGGTGCTGGTGGTGTTCGGCGTGGGCGTTGGCACGATGCTGTACAACCAGCAGGCCAGCATCGTGCGCGCTGCGTTCAGCGACCCGGCCGCCAGTACCGCGTTCTTCTCGCGCATCGACCTAGCGGTGAACGCACTGACCCTGCTGCTGCAGCTCAGCCTGACCCGCTGGCTGCTGTCGCGCCACGGCATCGCCCCGGCCCTGCTGATTCCCGCCTTCGCCATCCTGCTTGGCTTCTCGGTACTGGCCGCCTCGCCGCTGCCGATGATGGTGGCGGTGGTGCAGGTGCTGACCCGCGCCAGCGAGTTCTCGCTGTTCAAGCCGGCACGCGAAACCATCTACACCCGTGTCGACCGCCAGTGGCGCTACAAGGCCGGCGCGGCCATCGACACGGTGGTCTACCGCGGTGCCGACCTGAGCTTCACCTGGGTGCACAAGGGGCTGTCCCTGTTCGGCTCGCACGTGGTGTTCATCGGCGGCATGCTGGTGGCCGCGTGCATGACCGCCGCCGCGTTCGGCGTACTGCGCGAAGAAAAGAAACTGCCGCGCGACCGCTGAGCGTCGCGGGGTCGGATGCCTCTCCCACGGAGAGGGCTCTGACCCCATCACCCCATCAACCTGCCCAAGGAACCCGCCATGTACTGGATCGCACTCGCCCTGACCCTGCTGGTCGCACTGCTGCACGTCTATTTCCTGGTGCTGGAAATGTTCCTGTGGACCCGCCCGCTGGGCTTGAAGACGTTCCGCAACACGCCGCAGAAGGCGGAGATCACCCGCGTGCTGGCGGCCAACCAGGGGCTGTACAACGGCTTCCTCGCCGCCGGCCTTTTCTGGGGCCTGTTCGACCACCTGCCGATGCTGGTGAATTTCTCGCTGGGCTGCGTGATCGTGGCGGGCTGCTACGGCGCGTGGAGCGTCAACAAGCGGATCTTCTTCATCCAGTCGGTGCCAGCGCTGCTGGCGGCAGTGGCGTGGTGGTTCGTGCCGGCGTAATCGCTTGGTAGAGCCGAGCCCACGCTCGGCTGCTTTTCCCCGCCGCGGCCTCAGCCGAGCATGGGCTCGGCTCTACAACAAACAAAAACGGCGGGCCGAAGCCCGCCGTTTTCATGTCCGCGTCCTCCAGGCGATCACGCTGCCTGCGAATGCGGGTCCTTGTGCTGGCGGTCGTAGTAGCTGGCCGCACGCAGCTCGTGGGTGTCGAAGTCGTCCACGGTGATGGTGTCCAGGGTCAGCGTGCGCAGTTCTTCCAGCAGGCTGCGCTCGTCCTGGGTGATCACGCCTTCGGCCACGGCTTCGTCCAGCTGGGCCTTGAAGTCCAGCGCCTCGATGCCCTTGCTCTTCAGCGCCTTCAGGAACTTGCGCTCCACCGGCTCGGCCATGATCGCCTTGCTCAGGTAGCTGTTGATGCGGCCACCCGGGTTGTTCTCGCACGGGGTCAGGAACACGCCACTGGCCAGACGGTCGCGGGCTTCATTGGGGGCCATCAGCAGGGCGGCAACGCGCCGGCTCAGACGGTCGCCCGGGGCCTCGGCACGACGGCCCAGCGGGAAGATCAGCGCCCACATCAGCCAGCCGATCGGACGGATCGGGAAGTTGCGCAGTGCTGCCGACAACGATTCCTCGATCTTGTGCACGCTGTCATGGAAGGCCCAGGCCAGCAGCGGCTGGTCGGCCTGCGGTGCGCCTTCGTCGTGGTAACGCTTGAGCATGGCGCTGGTCATGTAGACGTGGCTCAGCACGTCGCCCAGGCGGCCGGACAGCGATTCCTTGAACTTCAGCTTGCCGCCGAGGGTCATCATCGAGATGTCGGCCATCAGCGCCAGGTTGGCCGAGTAACGGTCCAGCTTGCGGAAGTAGCGGCGGGTGTAGGCGTCGCCCGGGGCGGCACCGAAGCGGGCGCCGGTCAGGCCGAACCAGAACGAACGCACGGCATTGGAGATGCCATAGCGGATGTGGCCGAACAGGCTACGGTCGAAGTCCTGCAGGCCGGCACGGGTGTCCGGATCCTGCGCGGCCTTCATTTCCTTCAGCACCCACGGGTGGCAGAGGATCGCACCCTGGCCGAAGATCAGCAGGCTGCGGGTCATGATGTTGGCGCCTTCCACCGTGATGGCGATCGGCGCGGCCTGCCAGCTGCGGCCGGCGAAGTTGCGCGGGCCCAGGATGATGCCCTTGCCGCCGATCACGTCCATCATGTCCGAGATCACTTCACGGCTCATGTTGGTGCAGTGGTACTTGGCGATGGCCGAGGGCACCGACGGCACGTCGCCACGGTCGACCGCGGCGGCGGTGGCCTGCGACAGCGCGCTGATCTTGTACGCCTTGCCGCCGATTCGGGCCAGCGCTTCTTCCACGCCCTCGAAGCGGCCGACCGACAGGCCGAACTGCTTGCGGATGCGTGCATAGGCGCCGGTCACGGCGGCACCCGCCTTGGCACCGCCACTGGCGGTGGACGGCAGGGTGATCGAGCGGCCCACGGCCAGGCACTCGTTGAGCATGTTCCAGCCCTTGCCGGCCATGGCCGCGCCACCGATCAGCTGGGTCAGCGGAATGAACACGTCCTTGCCGCGGATCGGGCCGTTCTGGAACGTCGAGTTCAACGGGAAGTGACGACGCCCGATTTCAACGCCGGCGGTATCGCGCGGCAGCAGGCCCAGGGTGATGCCGATGTCGCGGGTCTGGCCGATCAGGCCATCCGGGTCGTACATGCGGAAGGCCAGGCCGATCAGCGAAGCGACCGGGGCCAGGGTGATGTAGCGCTTGTCGAAGGTCAGCTTGACGCCGAGCACCTGCTCGCCGTTCCACTCGCCCTTGCAGACAATGCCGTAATCGGGAATGGAGGTGGCGTCGGAGCCGGCGAACGGGCCGGTCAGGCCGAAGCAGGGCACTTCGCGGCCATCGGCCAGGCGCGGCAGGTACTGGTCCTTCTGTTCCTGGGTGCCGTAATGCACCAGAAGTTCACCCGGGCCCAGCGAGTTCGGCACGCCGACGGTGGAGCTGACCACCGAAGACACCGAGGCCAGCTTCTGGATGACCTTGTGGTGGGCCAGCGCGGAGAAGCCCAGGCCGCCGTATTCCTTCGGGATGATCATGCCGAAGAACTTGTTCTTCTTGATGAAGGCCCACAGTTCCGGCGGCAGGTCGGCATGGACGTGGGTGATTTCCCAGTCGTTGACCATGGTGCACAGCTCTTCGACCGGGCCATCAAGGAAGGCCTGTTCTTCGGCGGTCAGCTGCGGCTTGGGGTAGTTCAGCAGGATGTTCCAGTCCGGATCACCGGTGAACAGCTCGCCTTCGAAACCGACCGAACCGGTTTCCAGGGCGATGCGCTCGGTCTGCGACAGCGGCGGCAGCACCTTGCGGAACACCTTCATCATCGGGCCGGTCAGCAGCGGCTTGCGGATGAACGGCAGCAGCAGCGGCACGGCGATGACCGCCAGCACGGCGGCCGCGACGATCGTGGCGGTCTGGTTGACGTAGGGAATGAACCAGCAGGCGGCCAGCAGGGCCACGCTGATCAGCGTCCAGGTAACCAGCCGCATGCGGTGGTAGGCGACGAACGCGCCTGCCAGCAGCAGGGCGAGGAAGGGAAGAACGATGCTCATGAGCGTGCTCCGGTGACGTGCTCGTTTGTGGCGGACGAAGCTGCAGCATCCGCTGCGGGCAACACGTCCAGATAGTCCAACACAGTAGCGGTAAAGGCGTCGTTGTCATCACCGGCGACCATGTGCGTGGCCTGCGGCAACTGTACGTGGCGTGCATGCGGCGCCAGTGCCAGGAATTCGGCGACGGTCTGCGGGGTGACCAGATCGCTGCGGCCGCCGCTGACCAGCAGCAGCGGGCACTTCACCTGGCGTGCGGCTTCGGCCAGCGCGTCCTGGTGCTGCTCGCTGTCGCGCGCCAGTTCGGCCACCAGGCGCGGGTCCCAGTGCCAGCGCCAGCGGCCCTGGCCGTCCTCGCGCAGCAGCGCACGCAGCGACTGCTCGGACTTGCGCGGGCGGTGCGGCATGTACGCGGCGATGATATCGGCGGCCTGGGCCAGCGACGCGAAGCCATCGGGGTGGGCGGTCATGAAGGCGAGGATGCGTTCGACGCCAGCGGTATCCCAGCGCGGGGTGATGTCCACCAGCACCATGGCCGAGAACAGGCCCGGCCAGCGCGATTCGGCCAGCAGGCCGAACAGGCCGCCCATCGATGCGGCGACCAGCACCGGCGGCCGCGGCTGTTCGCCGGCCAGCACGATCAGGTCATCGGCGAACTGTTCGCCGTGGTAGGGCAGGTCGGCGGCATTCCAGTCCGAATCGCCATGGCCGCGCGCATCGTAGGCCAGGGTCTGCAGGCCCGCGGCCGACAGCGCCCGCGCGGTGGCGTTCCAGGCGTGCCGGGTCTGGCCGAAGCCATGGGCGAACAACACCCGGCCGCGGCGACCGTGGTCGCTGGCGGTGACCGCCAGACGCGCGCCATGGGCCGCCTCCTGGCGCAGATCATGGAACGCAGCGGGAATAGGGGACGTGACCATACTCGCTAGTATGGATTGCTGGCAGCGGAAGTCAATACTATGGAGTATGGTGCATTGCGGAAGCCGCCATGGCCCGCCCTGCGTCGGTTTCCGCCGAAACCGCGTACTGCAACGAACCCCGCCGTATGGTTAAATCAGCCCATGAATCAACCTGACGCTTCTGCCGGCGAACCGCGCGCCGGCCGCAACAGCCGCCTGAGTGCCGAAGACTGGGCCCAGGCGGCCCTCGACCTGATCGCTGAACAAGGAGTGGGTGCCGTCGCGGTGGAACCGCTGGCGCGCCGCCTTGGCGTGACCAAGGGCAGCTTCTACTGGCACTTCCCATCGCGCGACGCCCTGCTGCAGGCCGCGCTGGAACGCTGGGAACTGTTCGAACAGGAACAGGTGTTCGGCAGCCTGGAAGATGTTCCCGATCCGCGCGCGCGCCTGCGCCAGCTGTTCCAGATGGTGGCCCACGAAGTGCAGCCGCACATCATCTACAGCGAACTGCTGAAGGCGCTGGACCACCCGATGGTGCGGCCGGTGATCGACCGCGTTTCGCAGCGTCGCCTGGATTACCTGGTTGCGTCTTTCCGCCAGGCCGGCCTGAGTTCGACCGATGCGCGCCATCGTGCACGCCTGGCCTATGCGGCCTATGTCGGCTTCCTGCAGCTGTCGCTGCAGCTGCAGCAGCCCAAGCAGGCGCGCGAGGATTTCGAAGCCTACGTCGAGCACCTGATCGAAACGCTGATCCCGAACGGCTGACTCCGCCGCGCCGGAACATGCAGAAGGCCGCAGCCCCGCTGCGGCCTTTTTATTTGCGCTGCCCGGGTGCCGAGCCAACGGGCAGCACAACAGAAACGGGGCCCCGAAGGGCCCCGTCCTGGCGTTTTGCTACTTACACCCGTGCTTCCATCAGAAGCGCTGGCGGTACTCCATGTACATGTAGCGCCCCGGGGTGTCGTACTGGTAGTCGAAGGAGTTGGCGAAGGCCTGGGTGGCCACCGGCGGTTCCTTGTCGAACACGTTGGTCAGACCGACCGAGACGGTACCGTTCCACGGCAGGTTATAGCGCACCTGCAGGTCGTGGTAGGTGGTAGCGGCCAGGTGGTTTTCCGGATCCGCACGGCCTTCCAGGCCGATCTTGCCCGGGTTGCTGCACAGCTCGGCCACGCCCGGGAACTTGCAGTTCTCGTTCAGGCCCGAGAAGTAACGCACGGTCCAGCTCACACCGAAATCACCATAGGTCCAGTTGGTGGTCAGGTTCGAGCGGATGCGCCACACCGGGGTGTCGCGGGAGTAGCTGCCGACTTCAGACGGATCCCAATCCGATTCCGGGGTGGCCTTGGTGCGGTAGTTGCTCATGTAGACGCTGTCCCACACGAAGGAGAACGAGCCGAAGCGCGTATCCGGCAGCTGGTAACGCATGGTCAGGTCGAAGCCTTCCACTTCCAGCTCACCCAGGTTCTGCAGGTAGCGGGCCATGTAGGTGATCTGGCCGAGCGAATTGCGGGTCAGGCCCGAGTTGCCCAGCACGTCACACCAGCCGTTGTTGCCCTGCACGTAGCACTGCTCGAGCATGTAGTCGGCGGTCGGGCGGCTGATCACGTCCTTGATGTTGATCTTCCACCAGTCCAGCGATACGTCGAAGCCGCGCACGAAGCTCGGGCTGTAGACGATGCCCAGGCTCTTGGAGGTCGAGGTTTCCGGGCTCAGCTCCGGGTTCGACTTCCACTCGAACGGCCATGCAGTCTGGCCGCCGTAGCCTTCGCGCTGCTGGTAGCTGGCCGGGATGCCTGCAGCGGCGCAGCGGGCAGCAACGGCGGCATTGCCGATGTACGGGCTGCCGACCGAGCACGGATCGCCGTAGCTGTCGTAGGACTCGCCGGCACCGCCGAACAGGTTGGAAATGGACGGCGCGCGGAAGCCCTCGGCCCAGTTGCCGCGGACCATCAGGTCTTCAATCGGCTTCCACTTGAAGCCGAACTTGCTGTTCAGCGTCGAACCGAAGTTGCTGTAGTCCGAACGACGGGTGGCGGCGCTGAATTCCAGCGACTTGGCGCCCGGCAGGTCCTTCAGCAGCGGCACGGCCAGTTCCAGGTAGACGTCGGTCAGGTCGTAGGCACCGGAGGTCGGCTGGCGGCCATTGCCCGAGCTCAGGCCGGCCGACACGAAGGCGTCAGGCATGTCGTAGCCCGATTCCTTGCGCTTTTCCACACCGGCGGCGAAGCCCATCATGCCGCCCGGCAGTTCGACGATGTCGCCGGACAGGTTGGCGGTGAACGACTTGGACTTGTTCTGGTACTTGTCCTTGGCGTTGAACAGGATGTAGTCCAGCTGGTCCTGCGGCATGTTGCCGGCGCTGGTGAACGGGTTGAACGGCACGCAGCCGGCGATGACCGCGCCCGGTGCACCGCACTTGACCACGCCGTCGGTGTCCATGAAGGACGCACCGGTGGCCTGGTACAGGTTGCCCATGTTCACGTCGCCGATCTGGGTGTCGACCTGGTCGGTGACGTTGTAGGCAGCGCCTGCATCCCAGTTGAAGTAGCGGCCGGCCACTTCGAACGAACCTTCAAGGCCACCGTACCAATGGAAGGTCTTGACGTCCTGTTCGTAGTAACGATCCTGCTCGACCAGGCGGCGGTTCCAGTTCAGCTCGCGCGGGTTGTCGGTCAGGCGGGTCGGGTTGTAGTAGCTGTCGGCCAACAGACCCTGGTCACCACCGAGGTAGCTGCCCGCGCTCAGCGGGTAGCCGGCCAGCTGCTGGGCCGACAGGCGCTGGTTGTACAGCGCGTCGGTACGCAGGGCGATCGAATCGGTCAGGTCGTAACGGCCCTGGATGTAGATCGACTTGCGCTCCTGCGGGGTGCGC
This sequence comes from Stenotrophomonas maltophilia, assembly GCF_047782825.1. Taxonomy (GTDB): domain Bacteria; phylum Pseudomonadota; class Gammaproteobacteria; order Xanthomonadales; family Xanthomonadaceae; genus Stenotrophomonas. Next base: position 4,451,955 of record NZ_CP180589.1, read on the forward strand.
AGGTAGTTGTCCTTGGCGTAGTTGTACGCGTCGGCAGAGCTGTAGTTGTGGAAATTGTTCGGGTTGGTGCCGTCGGCACCTGCGTTGACCACGCGACGGGCAAGGCCGGCACGGTCTGCGGTGGCTTCGTCATCGCTGCCGGCCAGATCGCTCCACGCATCGTAATCGTCAGTGCCGACGCCATCGATGGTCAGATCCCACAGGCCGCCGGACGAGGTCTGGCTGCTGTACTGCGAAGCGCCCAGGCCATACACCGGGTCACGCGAGATCTTGCGCGCGCCGGCCATGACGGCCTTTTCCTTCACGTAGCTGGCGCCGAACACCAGGCTGCTGCGGTCGTTGCTGCTGCCCAGGGTCAGATCCAGCGCCTGGCGCTGGCCGTCACCCTTGCTGAACTGGCCGTAGTAGACGTGCGCTTCGCCACCGTTGAAGTTGTCGCGGGTGATGATGTTGACCACGCCGGCGATGGCGTCCGAACCGTAGATCGAAGAGGCGCCGTCCTTGAGGACTTCAATGCGCTCGACGATGGCGGTCGGAATCGAGTTCAGGTCGACGGTACCGTCCAGGGCCTGCACCCAGCGGCGGCCGTTGACCAGCACCAGGGTGCGCGAGGAACCCAGGTTGCGCAGGTCGACGCCGGCCGAGCCGTCACCACCGTTGTTGAACTGGGTGTTGATCGCAGCGCCGTTGGTGGCGATCTGCTGCAGCACTTCGGCAACGTTGGTACGGCCGGTCTGCTGGATCGTTTCACGCGACAGGGTCAGGACCGGCTGCTGGGTTTCCAGGTCGACCGAACGGATGCGCGAACCGGTGACCTGGATGCGATCCAGGTTGGTCGCACCCGAGGTGGCCTCCTGGGCCTGGGCGGTCGCGATGGAGGCACCGGCGACCAGCGCGATGACAACCGCATCGCGCAGTTTGTTGGACTTCAAATTCATTGGCTCTCTCTCTCCAAGGAAATCTTGGCTGGGTGATTGCCTGCGTGCGGAGCGGAAAAAGTCGCTCCAAAAAACGCGAGGCTGAACCGATAGTAACGGCGCCCCCGCGAAAATTAAAGCTGCGTTAATTTTTGATGTGCTTTGTCTTCACATCCGGACGAATCTTTTCGATTCAATGGCTTACAGGGTATGCCTGGCGCGGTCCTGTGATCTCGTTATCGTTTTGTGATCAAATTCGTTTCTGTTGATACATTTCATCGTGTTTCGATATGTATCAATCGCGGCCAGTTTCGCCCCCGTGTTACCTGCGGAAACAGGAAGGGCGCCCGGAGGCGCCCTGCGAGGGTTGCAGCTGTGACGTACGGCACTGGGCCGGTTACAGATCCTGCTCGTAGCGCACGTACGGCACGGTGCCGTCATCGTTGCTTTCGTTGCGCGGGGAGAACGGATTCTTGCCGCGGCTGATCACGTTCTCGGCACCGACGGTCAGCTGGCCCGACCACGGCGTGCGCCAGGTCAGGCCGATACCCAGGCCTTCCCACTTGCCCGGCTTGCCGGGCACATCGACCACGCGGCCGACGATGCTGCCGGTGAAGTTGCCGTAGCCGGCGCCCAGGCTCAGGCTCTTGCTGTCCCAGCGGTCGACGATGGCCGGTGAGGCGTCAGCCAGCGGCACCAGTCGTGCCTTGGCATAGGTGCCGGCGATGGACACGAAGCCCTCGCGGCCGATGTTCCGCTGCGCGAACACGGTCAGGTCGTTCTGTTCGGCGCGCAGGGCAGGGGTCTTGTTCGGCGATGCCAGCCAGGCCGGCAGGGTCTCGCGGCCGGTGCCGGCGGTGATGCCCAGGCGGTTGTTGCCGCGGTTCAAGGCAGCCGTGCCGGTGAAGCGACGGTTGTTGGCACCGATGGCATCGTCTTCGTCGCCCAGGCTGGCCAGCATGCAATGGCTGGCCAGACCGCTGATGCTGGTCCCGCTGCTGCTGTTGCAGAGCAGGCCCAGCGAATCGCCCGAGGACAGGCCGAAGGCCGCATCCAGCGAATTGCGGCCGAAGTGCCAACGGGCACCGGCGGCCTGTTCACCGGTCGGTTCCAGATACAGCAGGGCCTCGACCTTGCCGCTGCCCTTGTTCCACACCGGGATCACGGTGCGGGTGTCCTTGCTCTGCGCATGCGCGCCCGTGATCGCGCCAAGGGCGATCAGCAGGGCCAGCGGTAGACGCAGGAAGGTACGCATCGGACCAGTTCAGACAGGGACAATCAACGGAAGTTCCCGCTGGGGCGGGAACTCGATCCTAGGGTGTTTATGAATTCTTAACAAGCCTTGATCCTCCCCAGAACACAAGACCTGCTATTTACTGAAGCCGTTCAGGCGCCGGTACAGTCCCCTCGGCACCGTGGAACAGTATGCCGAACTCCGTCAACGGAAAGTGATACTCACGTCCGCAGAATTCGCAGCGGACATCCACCGATCCGGTGTCTTCGGCGGCGGCCCGGGCTTCTTCCTCGCCCAGCGATACCAGCATCGAGGCCACGCGTTCGCGCGAGCACGAGCAGCCGAAGGACAGCGGCTTGCTGCCCACCAGTTCCGGCTTTTCCTCGTGGAACAGGCGGTGCAGCATCTGCTCGGCCGGGGTGGCCAGCAGTTCGGCCTTGCCCAGCGTGTCGAACAGGGCGCTGGCGCGCGCCCAGCCGTCGTCGTCGCCTTCGTCGCCCGGCAGCTTCTGCAGCAGCAGCCCCACCGCGCCGTTGCGGTCGGCGGCCAGCAGCAGGCGGGTCGGCAGCTGCTCGGACTGGCGGAAGTAGTCTTCGAAGGCCTCGTCCAGCGCCGGCGCGGTCAGCGCCACCAGGCTCTGGTAGCGCTGCGGCTCGCGCGGGTCCAGGCCCGGGTTCTCGATGGTGATCGCCAGCAGGGCGTCGCTGCCCAGGCTGGACAGGTCACGCGGCGCGTCGGCGCCGTCGGCCAGCTGGGCGATGCCGCGCAGGGTGCCGGCGGCCGTGCATTCGGCAAACAGGGTGCGCAGGCCGGTGTTGCTGCGCAGCTGGATGGACAGGCGGCCGTCCACCTTGGTGTGGCCGGTGAACAGGGCCGAGGCGACGCAGGCCTCGCCCAGCAGCTCGGCGGCATTGTCCGGATAGGCGGCGTGGGACAGGATTTCCTGCCAGGTGGCCTGCAGTTGCACGTGCACGCCGCGGACGCCGGCGTCGGGCAGCAGGAAGCGGATCAGGGAATCGGTTTGGGCGGTCATCGGCTCACATCGCGCGTAAACAGGGGCGGTTGCCGGATAATGCGCCGACAACCAGGCATGAGAAGGATGCACCAGTAATGGGGGCAGGGGGAGAACAGAACAAGGTGGACGCGGTGGCGACCGCCCCGGTCCGCAGGCGCTGGCGCTGGAAGCGGCTGCTGTGGCTGCCGGTGCTGTTCGTGGGCTTCAGCTGCCTGCAGGTGCTGGTGCTGCGCTTCATCGACCCGCCGCTGTCCACGGTGATGCTGTGGCGCTATGGCGAGGCACTGGGCGAGGGCGACTGGTCCTACCGGCTGCATTACCAGTGGCGCGATCTGGACCAGATGGCGCCCAGCCTGCCGATCTCGCTGGTGGCCGCCGAGGACCAGCGCTTCCCCGACCACAACGGCTTCGACCTGCAGGCCATCGAGAAGGCGCGCGACCACAACGCCAAGGGCGGGCGCCTGCGTGGCGCCAGCACGATCAGCCAGCAGGTGGCCAAGAACCTGTTCCTGTGGCAGGGCCGCAGCTGGGTCCGCAAGGGCCTGGAGGTCTGGTACACGGTGCTGATCGAAGCGTTCTGGCCGAAGGAACGCATCCTGGAGATGTACGCGAACATCGCCGAGTTCGGCGATGGCGTGTACGGCGCGCAGGCGGCGGCGCAGAAATTCTGGGGCAAGGACGCCGCGCGGCTGGCGCCGGGGGAAAGTGCACGGCTGGCGGCGGTGTTGCCGGCGCCGCGGCGGTACAACGCGGCCAAGCCGGGGCCGTATGTGCAGCGGCGGGCGGCGTGGATACAGCGGCAGGCGCGGCAGCTGGGTGGGGCGGGGTACTTGGACGAGTAGTTCGGGATCGTTCGCGGCGCATCATTCTCGCGCGTAGAGCCGGAGCAAGGCGGCAGGCAGGACACGCCGTAACCCCCCCTCCGGGGTCCGACCCAGCCGCTGGCGGCTGTGCGTTCGGGCGCTTGCGAAGCAGTGCTTCGCAAGCAAAGCGCCCTCACCCATCGGGGCTCGGTCGGCGCATCCATGCGCCTCACGGTCCTGCCTGCCGCCTTGCTCCGGCTCCGGACAGTTTCCTGCGCGCGCGGAACGAGAGCGGGAATTCAAAAGAAAGAAGCAAAAAGCAGAATCAACAGCTGGGCCAACCAAGGTTGGCACCTGCCAGAAGCGGGTGATCGGCATTGAAGCGCACCGCGCCCGCGGGAACGTGTCCAGAGGCGGAGGGCATGGCTGTGCAGGACCGTAGGCGCCAGGGACGGCGCCTACGAGCTACATGGACGTATTTACCGCGTGTCCTGCACGGCCATGCCCTCTGCCTCATTCACGTATCAGGAAGGCGCTGCTTCTGCAGTTGCCGTTGCTCTGGGCGGGCCGGCGGGCTGCAAGCCCGCCAGCGACGTACAATCCGCCGATGACACGCCAACGCCTCACTTTCGTCATTGCCGCCCACAACGAGGAACTGGCGCTGCCCCAGTTGCATCCGCGCCTGTGTGCTGTGCTCGACGGGCTGGACCACGTCGAGGGGCACATCCTCTATGTGGATGACGGCAGCAGTGACGCCACCTGGGCGGTCATCGAAGACCTGGCCCGTGCCGAACCGCGCGTCTCGGCCCTGCGGCTGTCGCGCAACTTCGGCAAGGAAGCCGCGCTGACCGCGGGCCTGGACCAGGTGCGCGACGGCGCGGCGATGATCCTCGATGCCGATGGCCAGGACCCGCCGGAGCTGGTGCCGGCGTTCGTCGCGCGCTGGCGGGAAGGCTATGACAACGTCTACGGCACGCGCCTGGTGCGCGATGGCGAAAGCTGGAGCAAGCGCACCACCGCGGCGCTGTTCTATCGCGTGATCGGTCGCCTGTCGCGGACACCGATTCCCGCCGATACCGGCGATTTCCGCCTGCTGTCGCCGCGCGCGCTGGGGGCGCTGCGCGAAATGCGCGAGCGCCACCGCTTCATGAAAGGGCTCTTCAGCTGGGTGGGCTTCCGTCGCGTGTCGGTGCCCTACCACCGGCATGCGCGGTTGGCCGGCAACAGCAAGTTCAGCCTGTGGCGGTTGTGGAATTTCGCGCTGGAAGGCATCACCGGCTTTTCCACGGTGCCGTTGCGGGCGGCGACCTACCTCGGCCTGGCGACGGCAGCGGTGGCGTTCGTGTTCGGCCTGTGGGTGATCGTGAAGGCGGCGCTGTACGGCGACCGGGTGGCGGGCTGGCCGACGATGATGGCGGTGATCCTGTTCCTGGGCGGCGTGCAGCTGATCGCCCTGGGCCTGATCGGCGAATACCTGGGCCGCCTGTACGAGGAATCCAAGCAGCGGCCGCTGTACCTGGTTGACGCCTGGCTAGCACCATCCGTGGCAGACTCGGGCCTGCAACCCACCCTGGGAGGGCAGGCAGATGACGTCGGTACGGCAACTGTTGGACGGCAAGTCCCCTGAAGTACATGCGGTCGCGCCCGGCGCGGCGGTGATCGATGCGATCCGGCTGATGGCCCAGAAGGGCATCGGCGCGGTGCTGGTGATGGAAGGGCCGCGGCTGGTCGGCATCCTTTCCGAGCGCGATTACGCGCGCAAGATCGTGCTGCATGATCGTTCTTCCCGCGATACGGCGGTGTCGGAGATCATGACGGCCAAGGTGGTGACGGTATCCCCGGGCGAGCAGGTGGAGCACTGCCTGCAGCTGGTGACTGATTACCGCATCCGCCACCTGCCGGTGGTGGAGGGTGGTTCGGTGCTGGGGGTGATTTCGATTGGCGACCTGGTGAAGGCGGTGATCGACGCGCAGCGGCGGGAGTTGGATCAGTTGCAGCAGTACATCGTGGCGGGGTGAGTTTTTTCGCTGGCGGGCTTGCAGCCCGCCGGCCCGCTAAAGGCAACGGCCAAATCGAGAGCAACTGCGGCGCCTTCCTGGTGCGTGGGGAGGCGGAGGGCATGGCCGTGCAGGACACGCGGTAAATACGTCCATGTAGCTCGTAGGCGCCTTGCTCGAGTGCGCTGTCCTGCGCACTCGGCAAGGCCGGGGTTGGGCGTCCTGCCCAACCCGCCCGAGGCATGCCTCGGGCCCTTGGCGCCTACGGTCCTGCACGGCCATGCCCTCCGCCTCTGCACACATTCCCGCGAGCGCGGTGCGTTTCAGCGCCGATCACCCGCTCCTGGTAGCTGCCAACCTTCGTTGGCAAAGCTGTTGATTCTGCTTTTTCTTTTGATTTTGAATTCCCGCTCTTGTTCCGCGCGCGCAGGAAACTGTCAGGAGTAGGGCGGGCAGCCTGGGCAGGACCGCAGGCGCCATGAATGGCGCCTACGAGCCCCCATGGTGAAGTGACCCCCTGGAGTTGGACACCTGATCCAACCCAGAGGGTTACATGAACAGATATGAGGTTCGTTTCAAATTGCAGGTGGCTAAAGAGGCCTGCAACACCTCCACATCGGTCAAGGCTGTTGCCCGCCGCCATGGCCTGGAGTTCTCCACGGTGAGGCGGTGGGCAGCGACCTACCGGCTGCATGGCCGACCGGGGTTTGACCGCAAACCGCGGTCCTACGATCTCCAGTTCAAACTTGCGGTCCTGGAGAAGATGAGCCAGGACGGAATGTCCGCGCGTGAGGCCACCACTTACTTCCAGATTGGCGATGCCGGCGCAGTGGGGCTGTGGCGGCGGCTGTATGCTAAGGGGGGTGCCCAAGCGTTGGCACCGCCACCATTACCGCCTCAAAAGCCGATGAAAAAGACCCGCTCGTCCAAGCCCGCCGAGGACATGAGCCGCGATGAGCTCCTCAAGGAAGTGGCCTACCTGCGTGCGGAGACCGCTTACCTAAAAAAACTCGATGCCTTGATCCGGGAAGAGCAGGCGGCGCGAGATGCAAAGCGCAAGCCGTCCAAGGATTGAGGCAGATCTACGCACTGCCGCTGTTGCTCGAGGCGGCCGAGCTCTCTCGCAGCACGTTCTATTACCAGATCAACGCCTTGGCCCATCCCGATGAGGGCGAGGCGGAGCTGCGTGAGCGCATCCGCGCGATCTACGACGAGAACCAAGGGCGCTACGGCTACCGTCGCATAACACTGGAGCTGGCCAATCAGGGCCAGGCCATCAACCACAAGCGGGTACAGCGGCTGATGGCCGAGCTGGGCCTGCAGTCGCGGGTACGCATCAAGCGCTATCGCGCGTTCAAGGGAGCGGCCAATGTCGTGGTTCCCAACGACCTGGGCCGCCAGTTTGAGGCTGAGATGCCCAATCGTAAGTGGGTGACCGATGTAACCGAGTTCAAGGTGCAGGGCATGAAGCTCTATCTTTCGCCGATCATGGACCTCTACAACGGCGAAATCGTGACTTACAAGATGAAGCGTCGACCAGTATTCGACCTGGTGGGTGAGATGCTGGATCAAGCGATCAAGAAGCTTTCGCCCGCAGATCGACCGATGATTCACTCGGACCAAGGCTGGCATTACCAGCACGAAAACTACCGCCACAAGCTCGCAACGCACTCGCTGAAACAGAGCATGTCCCGGCGTGGCAACTGCCTGGACAACGCGGCCATGGAGAGCTTCTTCGGGACGCTGAAGTCGGAATTCTTCTACCTGAACACCTTTGACAGCATCGAAAGTTTGGAAGCCGGGCTGGTGGAATACATCCGGTACTACAACGAAGACCGTATCCGACTGAAACTAAAGGGTCTGAGCCCGGTAAAGTACCGGGAACAGGCCGCGCTGGCCGCCTGATCCCCAACTGTCCAACTTTTGGGGGTCACTTCAAGGATGGGTTCACGGCGTGTCCTGCCCAGGCTGCCCGCCCCACTCAACGCAGTAGCAACAGAGGCGCCGCGAACACCGCCGTAAACCTACTTCGCATACTGCCCACCACAGTCGGCATCCTTGCCCGGCCCCAGTTCAATCGTCGCCAGCAGCGCCGCCGGCGGGGCAATGCTGCCCAGCGCCAAGGCCACCGCGCCACGTACACCCAGCGCCTTGAAGTCCGGCCGGAACGAGGGATCCTTGAACGTACCGCCGATGCGCAGGGGCGAGCGCAGCACCAGGATGCTCTTGTCCTTCGGCCGCGGTTTCAGCAGCAGGTCCAGCTGCTCATCGCGCAGGCTTACGGTGCCTTCGCCAATGATGATCGTGTCAGTGGTATCCACCGCCAGCGCGCGGCTGGTCATCAGGCCGTCGCGGACGCCGAAGTCTGCAAAGGCGCAGCGCAGCGGGATCTGCCGGTCGCCGGTGAACAGGAATTTCAGCGATTCGGTGATGTCCAGGCCGGCCAGTTCCATCACCAGGTTGCCCACGTGGCCGCGGCCCATCGCCACGCCGACATCGCCGCTGCTGCTGCCCAGCATGGCGGCAATGGAGTTGCCGCGGCCGCTCAGGTCGATCTGGCCGCTGATGCCGCCCTTGGCCTGCTCGGCCAGTTTCGCATCCGGGAACAGCTGGCCCAGCTGCACGCCGCGCACGCGGGCTTTCAGTGCGGTGCTGATCTGCGTCTGCCGCGCATCCATGCGGATGGTGCTGCGGATGTCACCGCCGGCGACACCGAAGTTGAGCGGGTCCAGGCGCAGCACGCCGTCATCCAGCAGCAGGTGCGCGTCCATGTCGTCCAGCGGCAGCGATGGGGCGTTGATGCGGTGGGCCTTCCAGCGCACGTCGGCGTCCATGGCGCGCAGCTTGCCCAGGTTGTACGGCGTGTCCGGCAGCACCTTGGCGCTGACGGCGAGACGCGCGGCTTCGGCCTTCTGTTCGGCGTTGGCGGTTTCGCCGCCACCGGTCTTCGGCGGTGCGCCGACGAAACCGGCCAGGTCGTCGAAGTCCAGCCGGCGCGATTCCAGCGTGGCGGTCAGGCGCGGGCGGTCGCGCCCCACTTCGAACTGCAGGTTGCCACCAAGGTCGCTGTCACCGACCTTGCCGGTGAAGCCGTCGTAGCGCCAGATGTTGTGGTCACGCTTGAGCCGGCCCTGCAGTGCATACGGCGGCGAGGGCGGGATGGCGATGCCCAGCAGCGGGTATAGATCGGCCAGGTCCTGGCCGCTGAGCGCGAACTGCAGGTCGAATACCTGCAGGGCGAATGGGTTGGTCAAGGTGCCGGTGGCCACGGCGTGGGTGCCGCCGGCGCGGCCATCCAGATGGATGCGGAAGGGGTGGGCGCTGTCGGTCAGCTGCAGCGGCGATTCGGTGCCGCCGCTGAGCGTGAACGGGTTGCCCTGCCAGCGGCCCTTGCCCTGTACCAGCAGCGGCGGGGCGGCATCGGCCTGCTTGGGTTCGCCACTGCGCACGCCCACACGGATATCGGTGCGGCCCAGCGCATCCAGGAACTGCAGGCGGCCGTCATCAATGCGCAGGCCCTTCAGCTGCAGCGTGCTGCCACCGCTGCTGCTGGGCAGGAAATCCCAGTTGCCGGGCTCGCCCTTGCGTGGGGCGGTTTCCAGCAGCACGTCCGGACGGGTCAACCGTACCTCGGGCAACTGGATGCTGCCGCGCAGCAGGGGCCAGACGCGCACATCGATCTCGACCCGGTCGGCGCTGGCCATGTTGGCCTGCTTGGCCCAGGGCGCATTGGCGAAGGTGATCGCATCGGCCCGCACGGTGCTGGTCCGGCCCAGGTCGACGTCCAGGTGGCCGATGTGCAGGGCACGGCCGGTGCGGGCCTGGACCGCCCGTTCCACCGGGCCCTTGAACCAGTTCCAGTCCCACAGCGCGATCAGGATCAGCAGCGCGGCCAGCAGGAACACCAGCACGGCCAGCCAGCGCTGGCCGCGGCGGCCCGGGCGGCGGAATCGCCAGCGCGAAGGGCGCGGCGCGGCGGGGGAAGGGGCGGCATTCACACCGCCATGGTTGCCCCATCACGGTGGACAGGGCGCGAAGCGCTCATGTGCTTGGCGTGCACGGGCACGCTGGGCGGTGGGTTTACAGCACCCGCAGGTTTACAGCACCTGCATGGTCACCGCGACGAAGTGGCAGACGCTGCCGCCGATCACGAACAGATGCCAGATCGCGTGCGAATAGGGGATCGATTCGCGGTGGTAGAAGTACGTGCCCAGCGTGTAGGACAGGCCACCGGCGAACAGCCAGGCCAGCGTCCCGCCGTCAATGGAGGCCCACATCGGCTTGATCGCCACGATCACCAGCCAGCCCATCGCAATGTAGATGCCGGTGGAGAGCGCCTTGAAACGGCCGGTATAGAACAGTTTGAACACCACGCCGCCCAGGGCCAGCGCCCAGATGGCGGTGAACAGGCCCCAGCCCCAGGGCCCGCGCAGGCCGATCAGGGTGAAGGGCGTGTACGTGCCGGCAATCAGCACATAGATCGCGCAGTGGTCGAAGACCTTGAGGCGGCCCTTGGCCGTGGGGTGCTGGATCGCGTGGTACAGCGTGGAGGCGGTGTAGAGCAGCAGCAGGGCAATGCCGAACACGATGGCGCTGGCCAGCTGCCAGCCGTCGCCGTAGATGGCGGCCAGGGTGATCAGGACAGCGCTGGCGGCCAGCGCGAACACGGCGCCCAGCCCGTGGGTCAGGGCGCTGGCGATTTCTTCACGGATGGAAGCAACAGTCGTGGAGGACATGGCGATGACGTGGTTCGCGGGGAGGGGGACCCGCAGCCCCCCTATCATCGCCGCGATGGCGATTGCTTGCACCCCCGCCCCCGTATGGTGGATGAATCCGCGCCTATCCACGCATGGCGTGGATCTACCGGGGCGCGGATCTGCCCCCTTGCATCAGCCCGCCGGGACGGTGTGCGCCGCTTCGCGGGTGGCCGAGAAGCGCACGTCCGGTGCGCGTTCCTGCGCCAGCTGCAGGTTGACCCGGGTCGGGGCCAGGTAGACCAGGTGGCCGGCCGCATCCAGGGCCAGGTTCAGCGCATTCTTCTCGCGGAACTCTTCCAGCTTCTTCTCGTTGCTGCAGTGGACCCAACGCGCGGTGGTCACGCTGACCGGCTCGAAGGTGGCTTCCACGCCGTACTCGTCCTTCAGGCGATAGGCCGCCACGTCGAACTGCAGCACACCCACCGCGCCCAGGATCAGGTCGTTGCTGGTGAGCGGGCGGAAGAACTGGGTCGCACCCTCTTCGGACAGCTGGGCCAGGCCCTTCTGCAGCTGCTTCAGCTTGAGCGGATCGCGCAGGCGGGCACGGCGGAACAGTTCCGGGGCGAAGTTGGGAATACCGGTGAAGGTGACTGCTTCGCCTTCGGTGAAGGTATCGCCGATGGAGATGGTGCCGTGGTTGTGGATGCCGATGACATCGCCCGGCCACGCTTCAGCGGCGATTTCGCGGTCGCTGGCCATGAAGGTCAGCGCGTTGGCCAGCTTCATGTCCTTGCCGGTACGCACGTGGAAGGTCTTCATGCCGGCGCTGAAACGGCCCGAGCAGATGCGCATGAACGCCACGCGGTCGCGGTGCTGCGGATCCATGTTGGCCTGGATCTTGAACACGAAGCCGCTCAGCTTGTTCTCTTCCGGGGCGATGATCCGGCCGGTGGTGGTGCGCGCCTGCGGCGGCGGGGCGTGCTCGACGAAGAAGTCCAGCAGCGGCTGCACGCCGAAGTTGTTCACGCCCGAGCCGAAGAACACCGGGGTCTGCTTGCCGGCGCGGTAGGCGTCCAGGTCGAACGGGTGGCTGGCGCCCTGCACCAGTTCCAGTTCATCACGCAGGTCGGCCAGCATCTGCGCGCCGATCTTCTCGGCCAGGCCGGGGGCATCGATGGACGGGAAAATGGTCGAATCCTGGCGGGTGAAGTTGCGGCCCGGTTCGTACAGGTGCACTTCGCCGGTCAGCAGGTGCACCACGCCCTTCAGGCGCTGGCCCATGCCGATCGGCCAGGTGACAGGAGCGCACTGGATGCCCAGCACGGTTTCCACTTCATCCAGCAGCTCGATGGGGTCCTTGCCCTCGCGGTCGAGCTTGTTGATGAAGGTCATGATGGGGGTGTCGCGCAGGCGGCACACTTCCATCAGCTTGATGGTGCGTTCTTCCACGCCCTTGGCCACGTCGATCACCATCAGCGCCGAGTCCACCGCGGTCAGCACGCGGTAGGTGTCCTCGCCGAAGTCGGCGTGGCCGGGGGTGTCGAGCAGGTTGACGATCTTGCCTTCGTACGGGAACTGCATCACCGAGGAGGTGACGGAGATGCCGCGCTCCTTTTCCAGCGCCATCCAGTCGGACGTCGCGTGGCGGGCGGCCTTGCGGCCCTTCACCGAACCGGCCATCTGGATCGCGCCTCCGAACAGCAGCAGCTTTTCGGTCAGCGTGGTCTTGCCGGCGTCAGGGTGGGAAATGATGGCGAAGGTGCGGCGACGCGACGCTTCGGTGGCGACTTCGGACATGGCAGTGGCGCCCGCCCGGGGCGCTTTTCAAAGAGATAAGCGCCCGATTATACCGGCCGGGGCCGTTCAGCGCCCGGTGCCGCCGTCGGCGTCGCCCTGGCGGGCGAACTGCAGCTGGCCCTGCGCGGTGAAAATACGCACCGGCACCGAGCGCAGGCCCATGCCGCGGTTGACCTGCACCACGAAATGCAGGTGTGGGGCGGTGCTGTAGCCGCTGTTGCCGGACAGGCCGATCGGTTGCCCGGCCTGTACCGCCTGGCCGGGCCGCACGCGCATGCCGCCGGCCTGCAGGTGGCCGTACAGCGCCATGCTGCCGTCGCTGTGCAGGATGCGGATGAAGTTTGCACGGCCGGCATCGCGTTCGCGGTCCTGGCCATTGCCCTGGAAGCCGTCCTGCACCTGCATGACCGTGCCCTCGCGCGCGGCCATCACCAGGGTGGCCTCGGGCAGGGCGAAGTCCACCGCATCGCGGTTCTCTTCGTCCTGGTGGCTGAAACGGCCATTCGGGGCCTGGTCCACGCGCAGCTGCGGTGCTTCGAACGGCAGCCGGTAGGCCACGTCTTCCGCGCGGGCGGCGGGATTGCCCGGCACCGAGCGCAGACGCACTTCCAGCGTACGGCCATCGCCCGGCGCGGGCAGATGGCCGACCACCAGGCTGCCGCCGCCCTGGACCAGCGACTGCATCGGCAGCCCCTCGATGGACTGCCCGGGGGCGGCGCGCAGCTCCACCTGCAACGGGCCGGCCAGCGGATTGTCGATGCGTGCCTGCCACTGTTCACCCACCGCCTGCAGGCGCAGCTGGGCCATCGGTGCGGCCGGCAGCGCCGGTGCGGCGGACCCGGTCGGGGCCGCCTGCGGCACCAGCCCCCAGCCCTGGCGCCAGTCGCTGGCATGGGCGGTCGCGCTGGCCAGCAGGGGCAGCAGCAGGCAGCACAAGGGCAGGCGGGGCATCGGCAGGTCCAGTGGAAAGGGCGTCCGGGACTGTACCGGATCCTGAACATGGGGACCGGTCGCACCTCCCGGAATGGCGGTTCATTTATTCCATCGCTTTATCCGCATGAAGGGATTGACATGTGCCGAAGGGGCTGGCATCGTGGCTCCACCATCGAGACCGGCAGAGGGACAGGCCCTTTGAAGCCGGGGCAGCCCGCAGGCGCGCAAGCGTCGGCGTAGGTGCCAAATCCTGCGGGGACCGTGGCGTCCACCGAAAGATGGTTCGAGCGTGCACCGCTGGTGCAACTCGAACGCGAGCCCCGCGAAGGCTCGATGGCCGATTCCCCAAACGGATCCCGCCATGAGCTTCGCCACCAGCACCGCACTTCGCCCCGAATCCTTTGTCCCCGTCAGCGTGCCGGTCGATGACCGCGTGCACGCCGAGCGCGGCGAGTTCGCCGCGGTGCTGTCGATGCGCCACGCCGGGGCCAGCCCGGTGCGCCTGCGCTATGAATGGGTGGGGCCGGCCAACGCACCGGTGGTGGTGCTGGCGGGCGGCATTTCCGCCCATCGCCACGTCGCTTCCAATGCACAGTTCAGCGAAAAGGGCTGGGCCGAAGGCCTGGTCGGCAACGGCCGCGCCCTGGATCCGCAGCAGCTGCGCGTGCTGGCCTTTGATTTCATCGGCGCTGACGGCGCGCTGGATGTGCCGATCGACACCGCCGACCAGGCCGATGCGCTGGCGCTGCTGCTGGACCATCTGGGCATCGGCGTGCTGAAGGCCTTCGTGGGCTATTCCTATGGCGCCCTGGTCGGCCAGCAGTTCGCGATCCGGCACCGCGCACGTGTGCGCCAGCTGGTCCTGGCCAGCGGCGCGCACCGCCCGCATCCCTATGCCGCCGCCTGGCGCGCACTGCAGCGCCGTGCCGTCGCGCTGGGCCAGCTGCAGTGTGGCGAAGACCACGGCCTGGCCCTGGCCCGCCAGTTCGCCATGCTCAGCTACCGCACCCCGGAAGAGTTCGGCGAGCGCTTCGACGCCGCGCCGGAAGTGGTCAATGGCCGCGTGCGCGTGGCCGCCGAAGACTACCTGGACGCCGCCGGTGCGCAGTACGTCGCACGCACGCCGGTGACCGCGTATCTGCGCCTGTCCGAATCGATCGACCTGCACCGCGTGGATCCCGCCGCCATCCTGCCGCCCACCGTGGTGGTGGCAGTGGAAGGCGACCGTCTGGTGCCGCTGGCCGATCTGGTCGGCCTGGTGGAAGGGCTGGGCCCGCGTGGCAGCCTGCGCGTGCTGCGCTCGCCCTACGGCCACGATGCCTTCCTCAAAGAAACCGATCGCATCGACGCGATCCTCGCTACCGCCTTCCGCACTTCTGGAGAGTCCGCATGAGCCTGCACGCCAACGAGCCGTCCTGTAGCCGCACCACTGCCGCTGTCCGCGCCGGCATCGATCGCGACACCGCGCATGGTGCGGTCACCCCGCCGATCGTGCTGTCGTCCAACTTCAGCTTCGAAGGCTTCGGCAACAAGCGCCAGTACGACTACACCCGCAGCGGCAACCCCACCCGCGATCTGCTGGGCGAAGCGCTGGCTGAACTGGAAGGCGGCGCCGGCGGCGTGATCACCGCCACCGGCATGGGGGCGATCAACCTGGTGCTGAACGCACTGCTGCAGCCGGGCGATACCCTGGTCGTGCCGCACGATGCGTACGGCGGCAGCTGGCGCCTGTTCAACGCACTGGCGAAGAAGGGCCATTTCGAACTGGTCACCGCCGACCTGACCGATCCGCGTGCGCTGGCCCAGGCGCTGGCCAGCCAGCCGAAGCTGGTGCTGATCGAGACGCCGTCCAACCCGCTGCTGCGCATCACCGATCTACGTTTCGTCATCGATGCCGCGCACAAGGCCGGTGCGCAGGTGGTGGTCGACAACACCTTCCTGTCGCCGGCCCTGCAGCAGCCGCTGTCGTTCGGCGCCGACGTGGTGCTGCATTCGACCACCAAGTACATCAACGGCCACAGCGACGTGGTTGGCGGCGCGGTGATCGCGCGCGACCCGGCCGTGCACGAGCAGCTGGTGTGGTGGGGCAACGCGCTGGGCCTGACCGGTTCGCCGTTCGATGCCTTCCTGACCCTGCGTGGCCTGCGCACCCTGGATGCGCGCCTGCGCGTGCACCAGGAAAACACGCAGTCCATCGTCGCCCTGCTGGATGCCCACCCGGCGGTGGCACGGGTGTACTACCCGGGCCTGGCCGATCACCCGGGCCACGCCATCGCCGCGCGCCAGCAGAGCGGCTTCGGCGCCATGCTGTCCTTTGAACTGGCCGATTGTGAAGGCGACGATCCGCATGCCGCGGTGCGCGCCTTCGTCGATGGCCTGGGCTGCTTCACCCTGGCCGAGTCGCTGGGTGGTGTGGAAAGCCTGGTCGCACACCCGGCCACCATGACCCATGCCGCGATGAGCGCCGAAGCGCGCGCTGCGGCGGGTATCAGCGAAGGCCTGCTGCGCCTGTCGGTGGGCATCGAAGCCGAGCGTGACCTGCTGGCCGATCTGCGCGCGGCCCTGCAGCGCGCCGAAGCGGTGATCGATGCGGCCGCGCGCCGCAAACAGGTGGTGGATGCATGAGCGCGCTGCCCGCTGAAATTCCTGCGCTGGGCGGTGGCCGCCTGGCCCTGCTCGGCACCGGTACGGTTGGTTCGGCCTTCGTGCAGCGCTACCAGGCGCTGCAGGCGCGCGGGCTGGAACTGCCCAGCGTGCAGTGGCTGGCCAATTCGCGCACCGCGCTGGCCATCGACCGCGATCTGGCGCTGCCGCTGGAACTGGCGCGGCGTGCCCCGCGTGATGGCCATGGCTCGCCGCCATGGGCCAACGCCGAAGGACTGGAGCGCGGCGACGTGGTGGTCGATGCCACCGCCAGCGAGGACGTGGCGGCGCGCCATGTGCAGTGGCTGGCGCGGGGCGTGCACGTGGTCACCGCCAACAAGCTGGGCCGCGGCGCGCAGTGGGCGCGCGCGCAGGCCATCGCCGAAAGCTGTGCCGACAGCGGTGCTCATTACGGCGACAGCGCCACCGTGGGCGCGGGCTTGCCGCTGTTGAGCAGCCTGCGCGCGCTGGTGGCCGGCGGCGACCATATCCATGCGATCGAAGGCGTGCTGTCCGGCTCGCTGGCGTGGCTGTTCCATCGTTACGACGGCTGCTCGGCCTTCTCCGCAGCGGTGCGCGAAGCATTGGCGGCGGGCTATACCGAGCCCGACCCGCGCCTGGACCTGTCCGGCGAGGATGTACGCCGCAAGCTGCTGATCCTGGCGCGCAGCAGTGGGCTGGGGCTGGATGCCAGCCAGGTGCAGGTCGACTCGCTGGTGCCCGAAGCGCTGGCCGCGTTGCCGCTGGAGGCTGCACTGGCCGCACTGGAGCAGCTGGACGCGCCGCTGCAGGCGCGCTGGCAGCAGGCCCGCGACAACGGCCGGGTGCTGCGCTTCGTTGGCCGTGTCGATGGCGAAGGCGCACAGGTGGGCCTGCGCGAACTGCCGGCGGATCATCCCTTGGCCCAGGGCGCCGGCACCGACAACCGGGTGGCCATCCACAGCGACCGCTATCGCCAGCAGCCGCTGCTGATCCAGGGGCCGGGCGCCGGCGCCGAAGTCACCGCCGCCGCCCTGCTGGATGACGTGCTGCGCATCGTGGGTTGACGGCCTGGCGGCATACCAGGCGGATCAGAAACTTCGTAGAGCCGAGCCGGTGCTCGGCTGCGCTTGACGTAGCCGGCCCTGCGCGATCAGCCGAGCATGGGCTCGGCTCTACAAGGGGAATCCGGCAGGTCAACGCGCCTTCAACGCCTTCAACAACGCGGCGTTGAACTGCTTGGGGTCCTGCACCTGCGGCGAATGGCCCAGTGCGGCGAATTCCACCAGCGTCGCGCCGGGAATGGCCGCGGCGGCGGCCTTGCCCAGCACCGGGTAGTTGCCCAGCGTGGCCTTCAGTTCCGGCGGCGCCTGATCGCGGCCGATCGCGGTGCGGTCCTTCTGGCCGATGAACAGGGTGGTGGGCACCTGCAGGTTCTTCAGTTCGTGCACCACCGGCTGGTTGAACACCATGTCCGAGGTCAGCGCCTGGCTCCAGGCCACGGCTTGCTTGCCCGGGCCCTCGTACATGCCCGACTGCATGCGTGCCCACGGTTCGTAGGCCGGCTTCCACTTGCCGTCGTAGTACACGTCCAGCTGGTAGCGGCGGATGCTGTCATAGCTCACGTTCAGTTCGCCTGCGTACCAGGCATCCACGCTGCGCCAGGGAACGCCCAGTGCCTTCCAGTCTTCCAGGCCGATCGGATTGACCAGCGACAGGCTGCGCAGGTCCTGCGGGTACATCAGCGCGTAGCGCACCGCCAGCATGCCGCCCATCGAATGGCCGACCAGGTGCACCGGCGTATCGCCCAGCTGCAGCTGCTGCAGCAGCGCATGGGTGTTGGCCGCCAGTTGGCCGAACGAGTACTGGTAGCGCTCGGGCTTGGTGGATTTGCAGAAGCCCACCTGGTCCGGGGCGATTACCCGGTAGCCAGCGGCCAGCAGCGGCTTGATGGTTTCCTTCCAGGTGGCCGCGCAGAAGTTCTTGCCGTGCAGCAGCACCACCACGCCCACAGGCTTCTTCTTCGGCGCGATGTCCAGGTAGGCCATCTCCAGCGGCTGCCGCTGCGATTCCAGCGCGAAGATCTTCACCGGATAGCCGTAGTCGAATCCTTCCAGGCGCGCGCCGTAGGTGGGCGGTGGCGCGGCCAGCGCGGACAGGGGCAGGCAGGCGAGCAGGGCGGCAGCGACCAGGCGCATGGGGTTCTCCGTGACAGTGAACCCTGAGCCTAGCCGCAAACCGGTGACGGTGTCCTGCGGTGTCGAGCCGAGCCCATGCTCGGCTACTCCATCAGCCGGGCATGGGCCCGGCGCTACCACTCAGCATTCGATGACATTCACTGCCAGGCCACCGCGGCTGGTTTCCTTGTACTTGTCCTGCATGTCACGGCCGGTATCGCGCATGGTCTTGATGACCTTGTCCAGCGACACCTTGTGTTTGCCGTCGCCACGCATGGCCATGCGCGAAGCGTTGATCGCCTTCACCGCGCCCATCGCGTTGCGCTCGATGCACGGAATCTGCACCAGGCCACCGATCGGATCGCAGGTCAGGCCCAGGTTGTGTTCCATGCCGATTTCCGCGGCGTTCTCGATCTGGCTGGGGTTGCCGCCCAGCGCCGCGACCAGGCCGCCGGCGGCCATCGAGCAGGCCACGCCCACTTCACCCTGGCAGCCCACTTCGGCACCGGAAATCGAGGCGTTTTCCTTGTACAGGATGCCGATCGCCGCCGAGGTCAGCAGGAAGTCGAACACGCGCTGCTCGTTCGCGCCCGGGCAGAAGCGGTCGAAGTAATGCAGCACCGCCGGCAGCACGCCGGCGGCACCGTTGGTCGGTGCGGTGACCACGCGGCCACCGGCAGCGTTCTCTTCGTTCACCGCCAGTGCGTACAGGTTGACCCAGTCCAGCGTGGTCAACGGATCGCGCATGGCCGCTTCCGGCTTGGAGGACAGCTCGCGGTACAGCGCTGGTGCACGACGGCCGACCTTCAGGCCGCCCGGCAGCACGCCTTCCTCGCGGATGCCGCGTGCCACGCACGACTGCATCGCGCTCCAGATCTCGCGCAGCTGGGCGCGGATCTCGTCTTCGCTGCGCCAGCACTTCTCGTTCTCGAACATCAACTGGGCGATGCTCAGGCCGCTGCGCGCGGTCTGCGCCAGCAGTTCGTCGCCGCTCTTGAACGGGTAGGGCAGCGGCGTTTCATCGGGCACGATGCGGTCATCGGCAGCGTCGTCCTGGTTGACCACGAAGCCGCCGCCAACGGAGTAGTAATCGCGGGTGGCGATCACTTCGTCCTCGGCGTTGTAGGCAGTGAAGCGCATGCCGTTGGTGTGATAGGGCAGCTTCTGGCGCTTGTTCATGCCCAGGTCGCGCTTCTCGTCGAAGGCGATCTCGTGCTGGCCCATCAGCTGGATGCGCTTGCTGCTGCGGATGCGCTCCAGCGTGGCCGGAATGATGTCCGGGTCGATCAGGTTCGGGCGCTGGCCTTCCAGGCCCAGCAGGATCGCCTTGTCGGTGCCATGGCCGCGGCCGGTCAGGGCCAGCGAGCCGTAGACATCGGCGCGGATGCGCGCCACGTCCTGCAGCCGGCCCGGATCGAGCAGCCAGCGGTGGATGAAGCGTTCGGCCGCCTTCATCGGCCCGACGGTGTGCGAGGAGCTCGGGCCAATGCCGATCTTGAAAACGTCGAACGTGCTGACAGCCATGGTTGCCGTACTGCGGGTACCGGAAGAGACCGCTATTCTAGCGGTTCGCGCCGCCGTTCCATGGCTGCGGCGCAGCATTTCCGCCAAGGGAGCCGAGCCGGTGTTGACCCTGTTCCAGCGTGATGACTGCCACCTGTGCGACATGGCCCTGGCCGAGCTGGCCAGGGCGCGGGCGCCGGAGTTCGAATCGGTGTTCCTGGATGACCTGCCGGCACTGGAAGCGCGCTACGGCGCGCGGGTGCCGGTACTGCGCGAGGAGGCCAGCGGCCGCGAGCTGGACTGGCCGTTCG
Organism: Stenotrophomonas maltophilia; assembly: GCF_047782825.1. Taxonomy (GTDB): domain Bacteria; phylum Pseudomonadota; class Gammaproteobacteria; order Xanthomonadales; family Xanthomonadaceae; genus Stenotrophomonas. The sequence goes on from NZ_CP180589.1 coordinate 4,471,961, forward strand.
ATGCGGCCACCGTGCAGGCCTGGCTGGCCGCGGGGTGAATCCGCCGGGCATGGCCCGGCGCTACCCTGCATCAACGTTCCAAGGTAGCGCCGGGCCATGCCCGGCGGCAGTCCCGTCTTATTTCGCGTCGAACTTCACGATCGTGCTGATCGAGGTTTCGTCCGGGATGGTCTTGGTGTCGGCCCAGTCACCCCCGCCCACGCCGAAGTCCAGCCGCTTGACCGTGGCCTTGCCGGTCAGCACCGGCTGGGTGCCCGGCTTCCAAGTGAAGGTCAGGGTGACCGGCTTGCTGACGCCGCGCAGTTCCAGGGTGCCATCGGCACTGAACTGATCCTTGCCCACGGCGCGGAAGCCCTTGGCGGTGTAACGCGCGGTGGCGAACTTGCCGACGTTGAAGAAGTCCGCACCCTGCAGGGTCGAATCACGGTCGCTGTTGCCGCTCTTGGCGCCCGCCAGCGGAATCACCACGTCCAGCGAACCGGCCGCCGGGTTGGCCGGGTCGAAGCTGAGCTTGGTGGCAAAGCCCGGGAAGCTGCCGGTGAACACTTCGCCGTCGTACTTGGTGGCGAACACCAGGATCGATCCGGCACCAGGGGCCTGCGCGTACTCGGCGGCGAGCACCGGGGCGGTGGCCAGCATGCCGGCCAGGGCGGCGGCCACGGCGGCCGGGGTGGTCAGTTTCAGGTTCATCGGTCAGTCCTTCTGGGGGGAGGCGAGCCAGCCACGCGGCAACATCCGGGACAGGGTGGCATCGCGCTGGAACAGGTGGTGGTAGAAGGCGGCGCCGGCATGGGCCAGCACCACCGCGATCAACAGCCAGAAACCGTATTCGTGGATGGCATGGGACACCGCGACCGTCTGCGGGTCCGGGCCGCTCAGCTTGGGCACGTCAACCAGGCCGAACCAGCGGAACGGACGCAGGCCGCTGGCCGAGTCGTACAGCCAGCCCGACAGCGGAATGGCGAACATCAGCACGTACAGCAGCACGTGGGTGGCACTGGCGATGCGTTCCTGCCAGCTCGGCACGCCCGGCACCGGCTTGGGCGCGCCGGCATACAGGCGCCAGCCGAGGCGGAACAGCACCAGCGCCAGCACGGTGATGCCGATCGACTTGTGCGCGGTATAGACCCAGAAGTACTTCGGCGTCTTCGGCAGTTCGCCCATGGTCAGGCCGACCACGCCCAGGGCGAGGATCAGCAGGGCGATCAGCCAGTGCAGGGTCTGGCTGACACTACCCCAGGCGGCAGGGGTGTTCTTGGCGGTCATGAGGGATCCTTGGTGGCCGGCGTGCTGTTGGAGTGCGGATCGGTGTCCGGGGTTCCCGGGCTGTCACTGCGGTCCAGCGCGGCCTCGGCTTCGATCCTGACCTGCACGGCATCGCCGATCACGCCCGGCCAGGCGGTGATGCCGAACGCGCGCCGGCTCAGGGTGGTGATGGCAGAGAAGCCGACGGTGCGGCGGAACGGCGGCAGCGGGTAACGCTTCATGGCATTGAGGGTGACATCCAGCACCACCGGCTGGCTGACCCCGCGCAGGGTCAGGGTGCCGGCCACATGGGCGCGCTTGTCATCGATCGGATCGACCTGGGTGGAGACGAAGCGTGCGGTGGGGAAGCGCTCCCCATCCAGCAGGCTGCGTGCCAGCGTGGCCTCGTTCCACTTGGCATCGCCCAGGTCCAGTCGCGATACCGGAATCTCGACGTCCAGCTTCGCATCGCGCCAGTTGTCGGCATCGAACTGCAGGCGGCCCTGGCTGCCGGAGATCGTGCCCATCGCCTGCGAGTAGCCGGCATGGTCGATGGCGAACAGCACGCGAGTGTGCACCGGGTCGATGCGCCAGGCATCGTTGCCGGCCCACGCCGGGGCGGCGGCAAGCAGCAGGGGCAGCAGGGCCAGGCAGGAACGCATCAGTGGCGGGCTCCGGTAAAAGGTGGCTCGATCATACGCACAGCCCCTGCCTGCCGTTGTGTGCACGGCTGCAACAGTTCGTGGTGGCAATGCCGCTGGCAACAGGCTGTTGCAGCGATGGCCCCGCCCCTGTGTGACAATCGGCGCAGGACAGGGGGTTCAGGATGAAGAGCGGCTGGCGCCGGTATTGGCGGGGTTTGGCAGCAGCAGGCCTGCTGCTGGTGGCGTTGTCGGCCACGGCGGCGGGCCTGGACATGGCCGGCGAAACACCGCGCCTGCGTCGCTTCGGCGCGGCCGAGGGGCTTCCGTCGCGCATGGTCGTGGCGCTGGCCCAAGATCGCCAGGGGCACATCTGGGCGGCGACCGACGGTGGCCTGGCCCGCTATGACGGCGGTGAGCTGCGCGTCTGGCAGCACGATCCGGAACAGCCGGGGTCATTGCCGGGCAACGAGATCGAAACCCTGCTGGTCGATCCGCGCGACCGCGTCTGGGTCGGCATCAACGGCAAGGGCGTGGCCCGGCTGGACGCCGACCGCCAGCGCTTCAAGACTTTCGACACCCTCAACAATGGCTGCCAGGGACAGTTCTGGACCCTGGCCTATGCCGAAGGTGCGCTGTGGGTGGGCAGCAGCACCCATGGCATCTGCCGTTTCGCAGAAGACGGCAGCCTGCGCCTGTTCCGCCAGGCGCCCGGTGGCCTGCCCAGCGACACCGTCTACAGCAGCCTGGTCGATGGGCAGGGCCGTCTGTGGGTCGGTACCGAGGCCGGCGTTGCACGCTGGAACGGCACCGCGTTCGAGACGGTGGCGGCACGCGAACTGGGCGCGCTCAGCGTACTGCGCTTGAGCCGCGATCCCGAGGGTTCCATCTGGGTCGGCACGCAGAACGATGGCCTGTACCGCATCGATGCGCAGGACCGGGTGAGTCGGCCGGCCTGGGCCGACAGCGCGGATCTGCGTTCGGCGGTGGTGCTGGCCGATCACCAGGGAGGGTACTGGGCGGGTACGTCCGATGGCCTGCTGCGTGGCGATGCGCAGCAGCTGCGGCGCCTGGAGGGTGATCGTGGCAGTGGCTTCCTGACCGCCCACAGCGGTGTGCTTGACCTGCTGCAGGACCATGAAGGGGGCATGTGGGTGGCCCTGCTGACCCAGGGCCTGGCGTACCTGCCCCCGGACTGGAAACGCTTTTCCACCTGGTACCAGCTCGATGGTCGCCCGTTGGACAGCCAGTACCTGCTGAGCGCCGGCACCGATGGCCGCAACTATTTCGTCGGCTCGGCCCATGGCGTCTACAAGCTGGATGGCCAGGGCACCTTGAGCCTGCTGGCCAGCGACCGCGAACTGGGCAGTGGCGCGGTCTGGTCGGTGCTGCCGCGGCCCGACGGGCAGCTGTGGCTGGGCCGTGCCGGGCGCATCAGCGTGTATGACCCGGCCCGCCGCAGCCTGCGTGAGTGGCCCATCGGCGGCGGTGCCGACCTGCGCCAGCGCATCGACCTGATGCGTCAGGCACCCGACGGGACGGTCTGGGTGTCGGTGATGAACCTGGGCCTGCAGCAGCGTGCCGGCGATGGTCGCGTGCTGCGCAGTTTCGATCTGGCCACGCTGCGTGGCGAGGGCGACGCGCCGGTGGAGCAGATCCGCTTCGATGCGCGTGGCCAGGCCTGGGTGATGAGTGACATGGGGATCTGGCGCGAGCAGGCGGATCGCTTCGTCGCCGTGCCCGGTGTCTCCCAGGGGGCCATCTACGATCTGGTGTGGATCGACCCGCAGCAGATGTGGCTGGCCCGGCAGGGCGCATTCGAGCGCTACCAGTGGGATGGGCTGAGCCTGCGCCTGGTGCAGCGCGTGGACGCGACCCACGGCGTGCCACCAATCAGCATGGGCGGGCTGGCGCTGGCCGCCGACGGCCGGCTGTGGGCGACCACCCCGCGTGGTCTGCTGCGCTGGGACCCGAAGCAGCGCCGCCTGCAGCAGTTCAACGAGCGCGACGGCCTGCCCGATGCCGAGTTCACCGGGCGCCCGCCCGCCATCGGTGCCGACGGCCGCGTGCTGGCGGTCACCCAGACCGGCCTGGTCGGGTTCGACCCCGACGCGCCGGATGTGGCGCTGCCACCCTCCCAGCTGGTCATCGCCCAGGTGCGCGTGCGCCGCGACGATGCGCGGGGCTGGCAGCCGCTGCCGGCCACCGGCACCCTGCTGCTGGGGCCGGATGACCGCGATCTGCAGATCGATGCGCGCCTGCTGTCCTTCGCCAATCCGCAGGGCAACCGCTATCGCTTCCGCGTGGAAGGCTACGACCAGAACTGGGTGGAGCAGGGCGGCGATGGCCAGCGCACCCTGTCGCGTCTGCCGGCCGGGCTCTATTCGATCGATGTGCAGGCATCCACCGCCAGCGGCCCCTGGACGCCGGTGAAGCAGTTGCAGGTGAAGGTGCTGCCACCGTGGTGGCGCAGCGGCCTGGCCATCTTCGGCTACGTGATGCTGGGTTCGTTGCTGTTGCTGGTGCTGGCCTGGTCGATCCGCCGGCGGCTGCGGCGGCGGCAGCAATGGCAGCTGACCGTGCACAAGCAGCAGCTGGCCGAGCAGGCATCGCAGGCCAAGAGCCGCTTCCTGGCCACCCTGGGCCATGAGGTGCGCACGCCCATGACCGGCGTGCTGGGCATGAGCGAACTGCTGCTGGCCACCGAGCTGGATCCGGTGCAGCGCAGCTACGCCGGCTCGATCCAGCAGGCGGGCAGCCATCTGCTGCGGTTGGTGAACGACGCGCTGGACCTGGCCCGCATCGAAGCGGGCCGGCTGGAGCTGGATATCCGGCCGTTCGATCTGAACACCCTGCTGGACCAGGTGCAGGCGCTGATGCAGCCGATGGCACAGCAGCGCCAGTTGGCCTTCCAGCGCGAGGATGCGCTGCCCGGGCCGATCTGCGTCAGTGGCGACGAGATGCGCGTGCGGCAGATCCTGCTGAACCTGCTGGGCAATGCCATCAAGTTCACCGAACGCGGCCATGTGGGCCTGGGCGCGCAGCTGGATGCCCAAGGCGGCGCAGTGACCTTCGAGGTCAGCGACAGTGGCCCGGGCATCAATGCCGAGCAGCAGCGGCGGCTGTTCCACCGCTTCGAGCAGGCCGACGGGCCGCGCACGGCGTCGCGTTACGGCGGCAGCGGCCTGGGGCTGGCGATCTGCCAGGAACTGGCGGTGGCCATGGGCGGCCGCATCGATGTGGACAGCCAGCCCGGCAAGGGCGCGCGCTTCCGTGTGCGGCTGCCGCTGCCGTGGGCGCAGCAGGTTGCCTCGGCACAGGATGAGGCCGCGGCCACGCCAACGCTGCCGGCGCTGCGTATCCTGCTGGTTGAAGACGATGCCACCGTGGCCGAGGTCATCGCGGGCCTGCTGCGCGCGCGCGGCCACCAGGTGGTGCATGTGCTGCACGGCCTGGGCGCGCTGTCGGAAATCGCCACCGATGGCTTCGATGTCGGCCTGCTGGACCTGGACCTGCCAGCACTGGATGGCACCGCCATCGCCCGCCAGCTGCGCGCGCTGGGCTATGAACTGCCGCTGGTGGCGGTCACCGCGCGTTCGGACGCCTACGCTGAATCGCAGGTGCTGGCCGCCGGTTTCGACGGTTTCCTGCGCAAGCCGGTGACCGGCGATCTGCTGGTGGCAGCGATCATCCAGGCCCGGGCGAAACGCCACGTGGATGTCTGATCCGGTCATTGCGCGGCGTGAACACCGCGACTTTCGGTTTACCATGCCGACGCCCGTGGCGCGGGCACCATCTACAGGCAGCATGAGGAGGCAATCGGTGGCGTATCTGCGGGCGGCGACGCTGCTGCTGATCCTCCTGTGCGCCCTGGTGCCTGCCGCCGCACAGCCGGTGCCGCCAACCCCGCGCCAGGTGACCGTGTTCGATGGCTTGCCGTCCAACACCGTCAACCGCATGGCCGAAGACCGTTACGGCTACCTGTGGATCGCCACCAACGATGGCCTGGCCCGCTACGACGGGCGCAACTACCGCATCTGGCGTTCCGAGGATGGCCTGCGCGACAACCGCATCTGGACGGTGCTGGTCGATGCCCAGAACGAGCTGTGGATCGGCACCGAGAATGCCGGCCTGGTGAGGATGTCGGCCGACCGCCGCCAGCTGCGCTTCTACGACCGCAGCAGCCAGCCGTTGATGGGAAGCAACACCGTGTGGAGCCTGGCGGCCACGCCCGATGGCGCGATCTGGTTCGGCACCCACGAAGGCGGCCTCTACCGGCTGGACAACAACGACCACCTGCAGCGCTTCCTGCCTGAAGCCGACAATCCCCGCAGCGTTCCCGCCACCTCGGTTCCCTACCTGGCCACGTTGCCCGACGGCAGCCTGTGGGTGGGCACCAAGCATGGCGTGGCGCGCTGGACCGGCACCGATTTCGAGCGCCTGAGCAGCGAATTCGTGCCGGGCATGCTGATCAACGGCCTCACCGCCGAACCCGATGGCAGCCTGTGGATCAGCAGCCTGGCCGGCGCCACCGTGCGCCGCCCGGATGGCCATTTCGAAGCACCGCCGTGGCCGCTGCCGGCCGGCGAACAGGTGCTGGGCATGATGCTGCGCGACGAGCAGGGTGGGCACTGGCTGGATACCCGTTCCGGGCTGGGCCGTGCAGTGGACGGGCAGTACCAGACCGTGCCGCTGTACAGCGCCATCGCCCGCGGCCTGGTGCGGCCGAACTGGACCGGCGCCTATGAAGACCGCGAAGGCGGCATCTGGCTGGCCAGCACCAATGCCGGCCTGTGGCACCTGCTGCCGCGCTGGTGGCAGTTCGCCGTGTTCTCGCGGCTGGAGGATGACCCGTCCTCGCTGCGCAATTCCTATGTGCTCGGCACCAGCCCCTCGGCCAATGGCGGGGTGTGGACCGTCGGCAGCCATGGCGCGCTGGACCGCTTCGACCCGCGCACCGGCACCATCGAGCAGCACCGCACCTTCGTCAACGGCATCCACTGGCTGACCTCGGTGCGCGAGGACCGCCGGGGGCGGGTCTGGGTGGGGTCCACCGACGCGCTGGTGCGCTACGACCCGCGCAATGGCGAGATGCGTCGCTGGGGACGCGATGCCGGCGCCGACGCCACCATGGAAGGCACCGTCGAAGCGATGATGACCTGCGATGGCGACAGCCTGTGGCTGATGCTGCCCTCGGGCCTGCAGCAGCGCGACCTGGACGGGCACCTGCGGCGCCAGCTCGAAAACGGCCACAGCGGTCTGCAGTCGGGGCAGTTGAACCTGGACGTGGAATGCGGGCCGCAGGACCGGATCTGGCTGGCCAGCAGCCGCGGCCTGCTGCAGTGGCTGCCGGAAGCGCAGCGTTTCCAGCCGGTGCCCGGGGCGCCGGCCACCGCCGTGTACGCGATGCACGTGGGGGGCAATGGCGAAGTCTGGCTGTCCGAGGATGGCCGCCTGTCGCGCTACCGCTGGAGCAATGGCCGCCTGGAGCGGCAGGCCGTGGTCGGCGCGGAGCAGGGCTATCCGGCCATTTCCGCATCGGGCCTGGTGGTCGATGCGCAGGGCGTGGCATGGGCCACCAGTGCGCGCGGCCTGATCCGCGTCGGCGCCGATGGCCAGAGCGTGCGCCTGTATGGCGTGCATGATGGCCTGCCCAGCCAGGAATTCCGCGAACACACGCTGATCGCCACGGCCTCCGGGCGGATGGTGGCCGGCACGCCGGCCGGCGTGGTGTCCTTCGACCCCGAACTGGTGCGGCCCTCGACCCGCCGCGCACCGCTGGTGATCGAACGGGTGGAGGTGCGCCGCAACGAGCAGGTGCTGGACCTGACCCACGACACGCCGTTGCAGATTGCCGACGGTGACCGCGATCTGCGCATCGTCGCGCGTCTGCTGTCCTTCGCCGATTCGGCGTCCAACACCTACCGTTACCGCCTGGCCGGCTACGACCCGGACTGGGTGGAAGTGGGCCCGGCCGGCGAGCGTCTGTTCTCGCGCCTGCCGCCGGGCGCCTACCGGCTGGAAGTGCAGGCACGCTCGGCCGACCACGTCTGGTCGCGGGTGCAGACCCTGGAATTCCACGTGCAGCCGCCTTGGTGGCGCAGCCTGTCCGGCCTGCTGGTGCTGGCGTCCATCGCCCTGCTGCTGACCAGCTGGTTCGCCTGGCTGTACCGCCGCCGCCTGCAGCGCAAGCATGCCTATCAGCTGGCCCTGCACAAGCAGGAACTGGCCGAACAGGCCTCGGCGGCCAAGACCCGCTTCCTGGCCAACCTGGGCCATGAGATCCGCACGCCGATGACCGGCGTGCTGGGCATGAGCGAGCTGCTGCTGTCCTCACCGCTGGACCCACAGCAGCGCGGCTATACGCAGTCGATCCGGCATGCCGGCGAGCACCTGCTGCATCTGGTGAACGATGCGCTGGATCTGGCCCGCATCGAATCGGGGCGCCTGGAACTGCAGTCCAAGCCCTTCGCCCTGAACAGCCTGCTTCAGGACCTGGCTGCGCTGATGGGGCCGCTGGCGGCGCAGAAGGGCCTGCGCTTCGTGCTGGACAACCAGCTGCCGGCTGGCCTGCAGGCCACCGGTGATGCGATGCGCGTGCGGCAGATCCTGCTGAACCTGCTGTCCAACGCAGTGAAGTTCACCAGCCGCGGCACCATTACCTTGCACGCGCGCTGCGAAGATGGCCCGCGCGGGCTGCACTTCGAGGTGAGCGACACCGGCCCGGGCATCAGCCAGGAACAGCAGCAGCGCCTGTTCCGCCGCTTCGAACAGGCCGAAGGCGCGCGCACGGCCGCGCAGTACGGCGGCAGCGGCCTGGGCCTGGCGATCTGCCGCGAACTGGCGCAGGCGATGCAGGGCCGGATCCGCGTCGACAGCCAGCTGGGCAGTGGCACCCGTTTCGAAGTGAGCCTGCCGCTGCCGTTGCAGCAGGGCGCCGCCGGCGAAGCGAACGAGACCGACGGCGGTGACGACGCGGCGGCGAACATGCCTTCGCTGCGCGTGCTGCTGGTGGAGGACGACGCCACGGTGGCCGACGTGATGATCGGCCTGCTCGGCTCGCGTGGCCACCAGGTGGTGCATGCCGGCCACGCCCTGGCCGCGCTGCGCGAGATCAGCGCGGGTGATTTCGACGTTGGCCTGCTGGATCTGGATCTGCCGGGGCTGAGTGGCTTCGAACTGGCCCAGCACCTGCGCAACCAGGGCTACACATTGCCGCTGCTGGCGGTGACTGCGCGAACCGATGCGGACCTGCAGGGGCAGGTGCAGGCGGCGGGCATCTGCGGGTTCCTGCGCAAGCCGGTGACTGGGGAACTGCTGGTGGAAGCGATCGCACGCGTATTGGGTAGGTAGGGTTTTCTGCAGGGCTTGCAGCCCTGCACCTGCTGGATCAACGTCAACGTCAAAGGCGTGCTTTCCGTGGGATGGCGGGGTGGGTCCGGTGGCAGGGGACGCTGCAAGTACGTCCATGTAAGCTCGGTCGCCGCATCCATGCGGCTCACGCCCCTGCCACCGGACCCACCCCGCCTTCGACAGATTTCCGCGATCTGTCGGAGAACGGGCTCCGACCCCAGATGAATTTCGATATCTGAGAGAAAAATCGTGTCGACCAAGGTCGACACCTACCAACAGCCGCCGTTACCAACCGCCGCGGGAAACTGTCGGGGGTGGGGCGGTGTGGGTGGGCAGGACCGCAGGCGTCATGGATGGCGCCTACGAGCCCCCAGGGACGGGTTTACGGCGTGTCCTGCCCACCCACACCGCCCCGCCCAACACACAGAAAACCAGAGCCGCCTTTGACGTTGACGTTGATCTGGCTTGTAGCAGGTGCAGGGCGCAGCCCTGCAAAAAAAACCTACTCCGCCACAGACTCGACCTGCCGCGGTTCCGGCTTCGTGTCCGGCAGCTGCCAGAAAATCATCGTCGAGGTCAGCGTGATCGCCCCCACGCAGATGAACGTTGCATGCAGCGCCGCCGTCGCGCCGTGGCCCTCCAGATGCGTGCCGAACGCGGCCAGCAGGCTGCCCGCGGCTGCGGCGCCGAAACCGGCGGCCAGCATCATCACCATCGACAGCAGGCTGTTGCCGGAACTGGCGAATTCGCGGTCCAGGTCGCGCAGGGTTACGGTGTTCATCACGGTGAACTGCAGCGAATTGACCGCGCCGAAGAAGGCCAGCTGCAGCAGGCGCCAGGCCAGGTGCTGGCCCGGGGTCATCAGGATGAAGCTGGCCATCGCCAGGCCCACCAGTACCGTGTTGATCATCAGCACGCGGCGGTAGCCGTACTGTTCGACCAGCTTCACCGCCAGCTTCTTGGACACCATGCCGGCAGCGGCTACGGGCACCATCATCAGGCCGGCGTTCATCGGGCCCAGGCCCAGGCCGACCTGCAGCAGCAATGGGATCAGCATCGGCATGGCGCTGCTGCCGATGCGCGAAAACAGATTGCCCAGGATGCCGATGCGGTAGCTGGGTACGCGGAACAACGCCAGCGAGAACAGCGGTGCCGTCGAATTCGCCGCATGCAGCCAGTAGCCCACCAGTGCGGCCAGGCCGGCCACGGTCATCAGCATGATCAGTGCGTGCGGTGTGCCCAGGCCGGAAATGCCGTCCAGCGCCAACGACAGCACCACCATCGCGAAGGCCAGCATGATGTAGCCACGCAGGTCGAAGCGGGTACGGTGGCTGGCGTAGTGGTCGGGCATGATCTTCATCGCGGCGATGAAACCGATCACGCCGATCGGCAGGTTGATCAGGAACACCCAGTGCCACGACGCGATTTCGACCAGCCAGCCGCCCAGGGTCGGGCCGATCAGCGGGCCGACCAGCGCGGGAATGGCAATGAAACTCATCGCGCGCAGGAAATCCTCGCGCGGCACCGAACGCATCACCGCCAGGCGGCCGACCGGCAGCAGCATCGCGCCGCCGATGCCCTGCAGTACGCGTGCGCCCACCAGCTGGTGCAGATGCTGGGCCAGGGCACAGGCCAGCGAGCCGAGGGTGAACAGGATGATCGCTACCAGGAAGGTGCGGCGGGTGCCGTAGCGGTCGGCGATCCAGCCGGAAGCCGGAATGAAGGTGGCTACGGCCAGTGCGTAGCTGAACACCACCGACTGCATCTGCAGCGGGCTTTCGCCCAGGCTCCTGGCCATCGCCGGCAGCGCGGTGTTGACGATGGTCGAATCGAGCATCTGCATGAAGATCGCCAGCGAGACCAGCCACAGCAGGGGGCGGAAGCGGGCGTATTCGGCAGCGGATGCGGGGGTGTCGGGCGAGGGCGCGCCGGTGGGCGACGGTTCGGACATGGCGTGGGGGCCGGTGCAGCGTGGGGCCGCCATGATCGCGCAATGCAGGTCACGGCGCGATCAATGCCGCGCCGTGACCGCTGGCAGGGTTCAGCGCTGGCTGTGCGCGTGCACTGCGTCGACCAGCACCTGCACGTGTGCCGGGTCCATGTCCGGCGACATGCCATGGCCCAGGTTGAACACATGGCCCTCGCGCGAACCACCGTTGCCGGCGGCATAGGTGTCCAGTACGCGCGCGGCAGCGGCAGCGATCGCGTCGGGCGAGGCGTACAGCGTGGTCGGGTCCAGGTTGCCCTGCAGCGCCACACGGCCACCGGTGCGGCGCAGGGCCTCGTCCAGATCCAGGGTCCAGTCCAGGCCCAGCGCATCGGCGCCGGTCTGCGACAGCGCTTCCAGATGCAGGCCGGTGCCCTTGCCGAACAGGATCAGCGGCGTGCGCTCGCTGCCTTCGCCGCGCTTCAGGCCTTCGGCAATCCGCTGCAGGTAGCGCAGCGAGAATTCGCGGTACATGGCCGGCGACAGCACGCCGCCCCAGGTGTCGAACACCTGCAGCGCCTGCGCACCGGCGGCACGCTGCGCGCCCAGATAGGCGATCACCGCGTCGGTGGTCACTTCCAGCAGGCGGTGCAGGGCCTGCGGGTGGTTCAGCGCCATCGCCTTGATGCGCGCGAAATCCTTGCTGCCGCCGCCTTCCACCATGTAGCAGGCCAGCGTCCACGGGCTGCCGGAGAAGCCGATCAGCGGCACCTGGCCGTCCAGTTCACGGCGGATCAGGCGCACCGCGTCCATCACATAGCCCAGGTCCTGTTCCATGTCCGGCACCGCCAGCCTGGCGATGGCGGCTTCATCGCGCACCGGGTGGCGGAACTTGGGGCCCTCGCCTTCGACGAAGTACAGCTCCAGGCCCATCGCATCGGGAATGGTGAGGATGTCCGAGAACAGGATGGCGGCGTCCAGCGGAAAGCGGCGCAGCGGCTGCAGGGTGACTTCGCAGGCGATCTCCGGGTTCTTGGCCATGGCCAGGAAGCTGCCGGCCTTGGCCCGGGTCGCGCGGTATTCCGGCAGGTAGCGGCCGGCCTGGCGCATCAGCCAGACGGGCGTGCAGTCCACCGGTTCGCGGCGCAGGGCGCGCAGCAGGCGATCGTTGCGGAGGGGGCTGGTCACGATGGGCATTCCTTGGGCGAAAGTTGGCAGCGGCGTCAGTCGCCGTGCGAAAGGATCTGGAAGCCGCGATGCAGTTCGGCATCGCGGGCCTTCTCGAAGGCATGGCGGGCTTCGTCGGCCTGCAGGAACAGCTCGCGCCGCAGCTGCGAGCGGCCACCGACGCGGCCGCTCTCGCGCAGCAGCTCCCAGCCGCCGAACAGGTCCGGCTGCAGGCTCAGGCGCAGGAAGCGCGGTGCCTGCGCACCGGCATCGGGATGTTGCAGGTAGACGTGCATGGCCCCGATTGTATCGCCCCGGGACGACACGGACCTGTAGAGCCGAGCCCATGCTCGGCTGCGCTTCATCGGGTCATCGGGGGACAGCCGAGCATAGGCTCGGCTCTACAGCGGCCGGGATCAGCGGTCCGACAGCACCTTCAGCACCGCCGCCTCGTCCACGTCCGGCACCACTTCGGCACGGCCCATGCCCCGCCACAGCACCAGGCGCAGGCGGCCGGCCACGTTCTTCTTGTCCAGCCGCATGCGGCCCAGCAGCGCCTGCGGGTCCAGCCCGGCGGGGATCGCCACTGGCAGGCCCAGCCGTTCCAGCAGCGCCTGCAGGCGCGCGCGGTCGGCATCGTCGGCCAGCCCCAGCTGGGTGGACAGCTGTGCCGCCAGTACCATGCCCACGGCCACGGCTTCGCCATGGTTGAGCGCATCGCGGCCCGGGGCCGAATAGCCCTGCTCGGTCTCGATGGCATGGCCGAAGGTGTGGCCCAGGTTGAGCAGGGCACGCTCGCCCTTTTCGAACGGGTCACGCTCGACGATGGCGGCCTTGTGCCGGCAGCTGCGTGCGATCGCCTCGGCCAGCGCGCTTTCATCACCGGCCACCAGGGCATCGGCATGCTGCTGCAGCCATTCGAAGAACACCGCGTCGCCCAGCGCGCCGTACTTCACCACTTCGGCCAGGCCCGCGCGCAGTTCACGCGGCGGCAGGGTAACCAGTACGCCGGTATCGGCGATCACCGCGCGCGGCGGATGGAAGGCGCCGACCAGGTTCTTGCCGGCCGGAATATCCACGGCGGTCTTGCCACCCACCGAGGAATCGACCATCGCCAGCAGGGTGGTCGGCAGCTGCACGCAGTCCACGCCGCGCATCCAGCAGGCCGCTGCGAAACCGGCCAGGTCGCCGACCACGCCGCCGCCCAGGGCGAACACGCAGGCATCGCGGGTGGCGCCCAGCGTGGCCAGGGCTTCGATCGCGCGGCCGAACTCGGCCAGGGTCTTGGACGCCTCACCGGCGGCCAGCACGTGTTCGCCCACGATCAGGTCGGGGCGTGCAGCCAGCAGGGCCTGTTTCAGCGCCGGCAGATAGCGCGGCGCCACTTCGCTGTCACTGAGCAGCAGCACATGGCGGCCGCGCACGTGCGCGGCCAGCGCAGCGCCGTCGGCCTGGGCGCCGGCGCCGATGGTGATGGTGTAGGGGCGGTCGCCGCCAACGGCGACCTGCAGCAGGGCGGGGGAGGTCATGCAGTCAGGTCCTGGCGCTGCCATTGCGTGGCCAGCTTGACCACAAGCTGGGCCGTGGCGTCGGCAGCGGTGTACGGGTCGGTATCGAGGGTGAGGTCGGCCAGTTCGCGGTACAGCGGATCGCGGGCGGCGGCCAGATCATGCAGCACCTGTTCGCGATCCGGGCGCTGCAGCAGCGGCCGGCCCTTGTCGCGGGCCAGGCGGTCCAGCTGGGCGGCCACGCTCACCCGCAGGTAGACCACGAAGCCGCGCTGGGCGATCAGGGCCCGGTTGCCGGCATCGAGCACCGCGCCACCGCCGGTGGAGACCAGCTGGCCCTGGCCTTCCAGCACGCGGGCCAGGGCCTCGCGTTCATGCTGGCGGAAGCCGGCTTCGCCGGAGTGTTCGAACAGGGTGGGAATGCTGGCCCCGGCGGCGTCGACGATGACCTGGTCGACATCGACGAAGTCCAGCGTGAAGCGCTCGGCGAGGCGGCGGCCGATGCAGGTTTTGCCGGCGCCCATCGGGCCGATCAGGATCAGGTTCGGAGCAGGATTCATGCCCTCTGATGCTAACACCTCCGTGCCCCGGCCTTTACGTTCTTCACGTCAGGGTGGGCGTTCCCGCGGGAATTCCCGCGCCAACCGGAGTACGCGCCATGTCGGTCGCCAAGGTCATCGAAATCACCGCCTCCTCGCCCAAGAGCGTGGAGGATGCCGTGCGCAGCGGGTTGAAGAAGGTTTCCGAGACGGTCAAGGGCATCCAGGGCGCCTGGGTGAACGAAACCAAGGTCGTCACCAATGGCAGCGGCGAAATCACCGAATGGCGGGTCAACCTGCGCATCACCTTCCTGGTGGAGTAGGCGGGTTCAGCGCACCGCCTGCACCTGGCGTTGGCCGTCCAGCACCACTACATGGTCGGCCAGCGTGGGCAGCGCCTGCAGGGCCTGCCGGCTGACCCGTTCGTAGTACTGCACGAAGCGCTCCAGCTGGGGGCGGCTCATGCCGTGGCGGCCGGGCTGGGCGGCCTGCAGGTTCTGCTCCTGCTGCCAGCGCCAGCGCGGCACCACCGAAAAATCCGGCGGCTGCAGGAACCACAGGCGGTCGCAGCGCTGCCACAGGGCCGGGTAGTCGCGGGCCAGGGCCTGGTTGCACCAGCGCCGCCAATGCCCGTCGGCGTCGGCCTCACGTTCCAGTGCGTTCAGTGGGGTGTCCAGGGCCGCGTCGTCCTGTGCGGGCGTGCCCAGGAACCAGCCCTCGAACACCAGCAGGTCCAGCGGTTGCTGCAGCTGCGGCCACTGGTCCTGGGGCAGGCGTTCGTCGGCCAGCTTGTCGAAGCGCGGCAGGGCCAGCGGCTGGCGTGCGGCCACCGCGTCGAGCACCGCGTGCGCCAGCGGCAGGTCGTGGGTGCCGGGCGGGCCACGGGTGATCAGCAGCGGATGCACCTGGCGGGCCAGCCGCTGGCGCTGTGCGCGGGTCAGGTAGACATCGTCGATGGACAGGGTCGCCGCGTTCAGGCCACGTGCCTTCGCCCGCGCCACCACCTGCGCGGCCAGCGTCGATTTGCCGCTCCCCTGCAGCCCGCTGATCGCCAATACTGGCACTGCGGCGCCGCTGCCCAGCACATCGTCCAAGGCCTGCTCGGCCAGCGTTTCCGGGAATCCTTTCACCTGGGGCATGTACGCAGCAGCAACCATGCCGCCACAATAGCCCAATCCGTGTGAGAAGAAGCGAACCATGAGCGACCTGTACGCCGAAGCCCTGTCCACCTTTGCCGCCCTGTTCGACGAGGCCAAGCAGAGCCGCGAGGTGGAGCCGAACGCGATGACCGTGGCGACCGCCGACGCGCAGGGCCGCCCCTCCGCGCGCACGGTGCTGCTGAAGGCCTTCGACGAGCGCGGCTTCGTGTTCTACACCCACCTGGACAGCCACAAGGGCCAGGAGCTGCAGGCCAATCCGCAGGCGGCGCTGCTGTTCCTGTGGCGCAGCCTGCGCGAAGCCGGCATCCAGGTGCGCATCGAAGGCCGCGTCGAGCAGGTGGCCGATGCCGAAGCCGATGCCTATTTCGCCAGCCGCCCGCGCATGAGCCAGATCGGTGCCTGGGCGTCGCTGCAGTCGCAGACGCTGGCAACGCGCGAGGCGTTCGATGCGCGCGTGGCCGAAGTCGAAGCACGTTTCGAAGGCAAGGACGTGCCGCGCCCGGACGGCTGGAGCGGCCTGCGCGTGGTGCCCGACCGGATCGAGTTCTGGTACGGCGCGCAGTTCCGCCTGCACGAGCGCTGGTGCTATGAAGCCGGTGCCGAAGGGCGCTGGAGCAAGCGCCTGCTGTATCCGTAAGACAGGCCCGGCGCCGCGTTCGATCACCGTGGTGCGGGCGCTGCCAGCATCGCATCGACGGCGTCCACATCCACTGCATCCTGCTGGCCGGCAGTCATGAAGCGCGCGGCGAAGTCGCGCCACAGGCCCTGGTGCAGGAAGTAGCGGAACAGGTCCGCATCCAGGTGCTGTTCGTTGCACATCGCGGCCATGATCTTCAGGGTCTCGCTCATGGCCTTGGGCTTCTTGTACGGCCGGTCCGCGGCGGTAAGCGCTTCGAACACATCACACATGGCCATCACCCGGTCCAGCACGCCCAGCTGCTCGCCCGGCAGGCGCCGCGGGTAGCCCTTGCCATCCAGCCGTTCGTGGTGGGTGGCGGCCAGCTCGGGCACCCGTTCCAGCCCCGGCGGCCAGGGCAGATCCTTCAGCATGATGTAGGTCTGCACGATGTGGTCGTTGATCTTGAAGCGGTCTTCGTCGGTAAGGGTGCCGCGCCGGATGCCGAGGTTGTGCAGTTCGCCGATGTCCTGCTGGCAGGGCGGTAGTTTCATGTCGAATCCCAGCGTATTGCGCGGGTCGCCCGCTTCCACCGCGGGCCGGTCCTCGTCCCAGTGCACGCGGTGTTCGGGAAGATCGGCCAGCAGGGCGGTCTCCGCCGGCAGCGGCGGCGCCTGCGGGCGCATCGTCTCCAGTTGGCGCAGTTCCGCAGTGGACAGGCCCAGGCGGTCATCGAAGTGGCGCTGCCAGGTCTGCGCACCGATGGCGTGCAGGCGGGCGATGGCTTCATCGGCCAGGAACTCACCGCCCAGGTTGCAGGTGGCCACGAAGGCGAAATCCTCCTGCAGCTGCCGCTGGCGCGCCTGCATCTGCGCGGTGTCCGACTGTCCGCGTGCGGCAGCCAGTTCGGCGTCGCGCCAGAGGATCTCGAAACGCAGGCGCACCTCGTGGATGCGGTTGCGGATGACTTCCAGCTTGGTTGCCTTGTCGACAATGTGTTCCGGGCTGGTCACCTTGCCGCAGTCGTGCAGCCAGGCGCCCAGGCGGAACGCCTCGCGTTCGTTGTCGTTCATGTGGAAATCGGCGTAACGGCCTTCTTCGGTGGCCTCCAGGCGGTTGGCGAACTCGATGGTCATCTGCGGCACGCGCTCGCAGTGGCCCCCCGTGTACGGGCTCTTCGCATCGATGGCATCGGCCAGCAGCTGGATCAGGGCGTCGAACAGGCGGCGCTGCGCTTCCACCAGCTGGCGGGTTTCGATGGCCACGGCCAGCATGCCGGACAGGCGCCGCGCGAAACGCTCGAAGGCGGCGCTTGAATGTGCATCATCGGCCTGGAATTCCAGGGCCAGCAGGCCCTGCAGGTCACCCTGGCGGCCGCGCAGTTCCAGGTCCAGGTGCCGGTGCGGGCTGCCCGGCGGCAGTTCGACATGCAGGGCCGGCAGTGGCGGGTAGGCAAACGTGGTTGGCAGCGGCCGGAGCAGGGTGCCGGCACGCGCGGTGTGGGTCATGCAGGAAGTGCTGGCCTCCCACAGATAGACCGCCGCGCCGTTCGACTGGGTGGCACGGGCCAGCTCGGCCAGCACCTGCTGCAGCATCTGTTCCATCCTGGGCTCGGTGGCGAGCTTCTCCGTCAGGTTCAGGAAGGCTTCGATGGTCTGGCCCATGTGCTCGATGGCCAGGGACAGCTCGCTCACTTCGCGGATATGGCTGCGCGGCAGGGCGCCGCCGGAGAAATCGAAGCGCGCGATGCGCAGGCTGCGTGCCTGCAGGCTGCCCAGGTGCCGCCCGATGGCGCGGCCAGCCGTCCAGCCCAACGGCAACAGCAGCAGCGACAGGCCTACGCCCAGCGCGATGTTGTCCAGCGCCCGGCGGCGCGCGTCGGCGGACAGTTCGTCCAGCGGCACGGCCTGCATCAGCTCGAAACTGCCACCGTGGCCGATGTCCATCCGGGTGTGCAGGCCGATCCATTGCTGCCCGTCGATGTCCAGCACGCGCGGTGTTCCCGGTGCATGAGGGCCGGCCAGCAGCTGCTGCAGCTGGGGCTCATCGATGGCGTCCAGGGTGGGGGCTTGGTCGCGGCCTGGCCCCTGCAGCGGCGCCGTGGACGCCACCACATGGCCCGCGCCCTGCAGCAGCGCCAGCCGCGTTCCCGGCGTGGCCCGCAATGCCACCAGCAGCTGGGCCAGGTCATCCAGTGCCACGTCGATGCCGGCCACGGCGTCGCCCGAGGTCGCCTGCTCGCTCAGTGTCACGCCCAGCTGCTGCGTGGTCGCAAACCGGTAGGGCGCGGTGAACTGCAGATCGCGAGGGTGCTGGCGGGCCAGGCGGTACCAGGGGCGGGTGCGTGGATCGAAGTCGTAGTCCGGGCGCGGCGCGGCCTGAAGCAGCCGGGCGTCCGCATCCAGATAGTGGAAGTGTCCCAGGCGGGTGCCATCGGCCTGTTGGCTGATGGTCTGCACCAGGAAGGCCGCGCCTGCCGGTGCGCCCACCTGCTGGCGCAGGCCGGGCTGGGCCAGGCGGCGGGCGAGCAGCAGGTCGCCATTGGGGTAGGCCACGTAGGCCGACGCGGCCAGCGGGGTGGAGCCCAGGGCCGCCAGCAGCGTGCCGACACTGTGCAGCCGGCTGGCCTCGTCGGTGGTGGCTGGCAGGTGCCCGCTGGCGATCTGGCGCAGGGCGGCCTGCGCGGGCGCCAGCTGCAGGCGTACCTGTTCGCGCAGCAGTGCCGAATCCTGCACGGCGCGCTGCCCGGCATCGACCACCAGCCGCTCGCGGGTGGCGATCCATCCCCATCCGATCAGCAGGATCGCCACCAGCGCCATGCAGGCCATGGTCAGGGCCGCGATATGAACGCGGATGCGGAACTGCCTGGGAGCAAGCACGACACCGTTCATCAGGCCTACCTTCCACTCCTGTGGTTCTGTCAGGAACGCAATGTCGCCAATGGACCGGCCAGCTTCATCTGCGAGCAGGCGGTCATTGGGCACACTCCGGCCGATGTTCCCTGTTCCGGAGTTGCCATGCCGTCCTGGCGTTGCCTGTTTGCCGTGCCATCCCCGCGCGGTGGTATTGAAGGTCTGTTGCTGTTGTCCGCGCGCATCGTGGCCGGGGTGATGTTCAGCGTGTCCGGCTGGAACAAGGTGTTCACCGAGGCCGGCCGCGAGCGCATGGTGCACACGCTGGTGGATGCGGGCGTTCCGTTCCCGGTGTTCAGCGCGCCGGTGCTGGGGGCCATTGAATGGATTGCCGGTGGTCTGCTGGTGCTGGGGCTTCTGAGCCGCCCTTCGGCACTGCTGCTGGCGGCGATCTGCGTGGTGGCGGCGCTGACCGACGGCATCGCGCGCATTCCTGCCGGGCTCAGCGTGCCGGATTGGCTGAGCTGGTTCTTCTACCTGAGCGAAGTGCCGCTGGGTGTGCTGCTGTCATGGGTTGCGGCTGTGGGCAGTGGCCGGTTCGCTTTCGAGGCGCGCTGGGCGCGGCGTAGCTGACCTGTCATCTGTAGAGTCGAGCCATGCTCGACTGGCGTTTTGTAGTCGAGCATGGCTCGCCTCTACAGAACGCGAGCATGGCTCGACTCTACAAACCCTCCGCGCGCAGCCAGCGCCACAGCGTGGTGCGCGACACGCCCAGCGCCTGGGCCATGCCTTCGCGGTCATTGCGGTGTTCCTGCAGCAGCGCTTCCAGCTGCGTGCGTGGTGGGCGCCTGCCGTTGCTTTCCGCCGGCAGGGCAGGGGTGCCCTCGCGCATCAGCTCGGGCGCCAGTTGCAGCAGTCGCGCGGCGCCGATCAATCCTTCGCCGGGTTGCCAGTGGATGCGCAGGCGATCGACCAGGTTGCGCAGTTCGCGCACATTGCCGGGCCATCCGGCCGCAGACAATATGGCCAGCGCATCCTCATCCAGCGGCGCATCGATGCCACGCAGCTGGCGGAAGAAATGCTGCGCCAGCAGCGGGATGTCACTGCGGCGTGCGCGCAGCGCGGGCAGGGCGATTCGCAGTGCGGCCAGCCGGTAGTACAGGTCGCGGCGGAAACTGCCGGCCGCAGCGCGCTGCTCCAGTGACTGCAGGGTCGCGGCCACCACGCGCAGGTCCACCGGGGTCGGTTCGGTGGCGCCCACGCGCAGCACTTCGCGTTCTTCCAGCACCCGCAGCAGGCGGGTCTGCAGCGGCAGCGGCAGTTCGCCGATCTCATCCAGGAACAGGGTGCCGCCGTCGGCGGCTTCGACCAGGCCGACGCGGCCGCCCCGGCGTGCGCCGGTAAAGGCACCATCGCTGTAGCCGAACAGTTCGGCTTCCAGCAGCGATTCGCTGATCGCACCGCAGTTCAGCGCCACGAAGCGGCCACGACGGCCACTGGCTGCATGCAGTTGACGCGCGACCAGTTCCTTGCCGGTGCCGGTTTCGCCGGTGACCAGTACGGTGCTTTCATGCGGGGCGTACAGCGCAATCTGCGCACGCACGCTGGCCATGGGCTCGCTGTCGCCCAGCAGGGCATGCGCATCACTGCGCGGTGCGGCGCGGCGGCGCATGGCCGGTCGGCTGCCACCGGAGCGGGCCAGGGCCTGGGTCAGTTCCAGCGCGTGCTCGAAGGCCTGCCGCACCGAATCGGCCGAGTACAGCAGTACGCCGGGCAGGCCCATCTGTTCGGCGTGGTCGATGGCCATGCCGGTGCCGACGATCACCTCGATGCCGTTGGCGCGCAGATCGGCGATGCAGTCGCGCGCATCTTCGCGGGTGACGAAGCGGCGATGTTCGATGTCCAGCCCGAAGCTCTGCTGGAAATTGCTGAACACCGGCACGTCGCTGGCGTGGGTGACCAGGCCGATGCGGCTGGCGATGCGGCGCGCACGCGCCAGTGCCTCCATCAGGTCGAAGCCGTTGGCCTGGATCGGAACCAGCGGCAGCTCCAGCCGGCCGCGCAGCCAGGCCGCGTTGGAGCCGCCGGCAATCACCACGTCGCAATGCTCGCGGCGCAGGCGCTGGCCGATCACCTCCACGGCCTCCTCGAAGCCCAGGTTGATCTGCTCGATGCGGGCGCGGCGGTCGAACTCGGGAATGACATCGCCGAGCAGGCCGGTCAGGCGCGAGACGCTGACTGTCCAGATGACCGGGCGGCCGGGGTCGGCATCGGCATGGCGCAGGGGCGAGCGGGGCAGGTACATGGCAGCGGCAGCGGTGGGCGATGTTTCATGATACATCTGTTTCAGTGTTTCATATGTTTCATCGTTTCAGGGCGGTCATGCCTTTGAAATCAACCGCTTGCAGGTTGGCATGGTGCTTGCGCCCTGTATCCCGTTCCCAACCTGGATTGCCGCATGACCGCTTCCACTCCCTTCTCCGCCGGTGCCCGCTTCCGCGAGGCGCTGGCTGCCGAATCGCCGCTGCAGGTGATCGGTGCGATCAACGCCAACCACGCCCTGCTGGCCAAGCGCGCAGGCTTCCGCGCCATCTACCTGTCCGGCGGCGGCGTTGCCGCTGGCTCGCTGGGCCTGCCGGACCTGGGCATCAACACCCTGGAAGACGTGCTGATCGACGTGCGCCGCATCACCGATGTCTGCGACCTGCCGCTGATGGTCGACATCGACACCGGCTTCGGCCCGAGCGCGTTCAACATCGCCCGCACCGTGAAGTCGCTGATCAAGGCCGGCGCCGCGGCGTGCCACATCGAAGACCAGGTCGGCGCCAAGCGCTGCGGCCACCGCCCGGGCAAGGAAATCGTCTCGCAGGGTGAAATGGTCGACCGCGTGAAGGCCGCTGCCGATGCCAAGACCGATCCGGACTTCTTCCTGATCGCCCGCACCGATGCCATCCAGGTGGACGGCGTGGACAAGGCCATCGAACGTGCCGTCGCCTGTGTCGAGGCCGGTGCCGACGGCATCTTCGCCGAGGCCGCCTACGATCTGGATACCTACCGCCGCTTCGTCGATGCGGTGAAGGTGCCGGTGCTGGCCAACATCACCGAGTTCGGCGCCACCCCGCTGTTCAGCCGCGACGAACTGGCTTCGGCCGGCGTGGCCATCCAGCTGTTCCCGCTGTCGGCCTTCCGAGCCGCCAACAAGGCCGCCGAGAACGTCTACCAGTCCGTGCGCCGTGATGGCCACCAGCGCAACGTGGTGGACAGCATGCAGACGCGTGAAGAGCTGTACGACCGCATCGGCTACCACGCCTTCGAGCAGCAGCTCGATGCACTGTTCGCCGCCAAGAAATAAGCAGTACCCTGCACCATCAGTTTTCGGAGGGAAAACATGAACGATACGACCGCAACCCCGACCTTCAAGCCGAAGAAGTCCGTCGCCCTGTCCGGCACCGCTGCCGGCAACACCGCGCTGTGCAGCGTGGGCCGCAGCGGCAATGACCTGCATTACCGTGGCTACGACATCCTGGACCTGGCCAACACCAGCGAGTTCGAGGAAATCGCCTACCTGCTGGTGCACGGCAAGCTGCCGACCCGCGCCGAGCTGGTGTCCTACAAGGCCAAGCTGAAGTCGCTGCGCGGCATTCCGGCTGCGGTGAAGGCCGCGCTGGAAGAACTGCCGCCGTCGGCGCACCCGATGGACGTGATGCGCACCGGCGTGTCCGTGCTCGGTTGCGTGGCGCCGGAAAAGGATGACCACAACCACCCCGGCGCGCGTGACATCGCCGACAAGCTGATGGCCTGCCTCGGCTCGATGCTGCTGTACTGGTACCACTGGAGCCACAACGGCCGCGCCATCGACGTGGAAACCGACGACGACTCCATCGGCGGCCACTTCCTGCACCTGCTGCACGGTGACAAGCCGCAGGATTCGTGGGTGAAGGCGATGCACACCTCGCTGATCCTGTACGCCGAGCACGAATTCAACGCCTCCACCTTCGCCTGCCGCGTCATCGCCGGCACTGGCAGCGACATGTACAGCGCGATCTGCGGTGGCATCGGCGCGCTGCGCGGCCCCAAGCACGGCGGCGCCAACGAAGTCGCCTTCGAAGTGCAGAAGCGCTACGACAACCCCGATGAGGCCGAGGAAGACATCAAGGCCCGCGTCGAGCGCAAGGAAGTGGTGATCGGCTTCGGCCACCCGGTCTACACCGTGTCCGATCCGCGCAACAAGGTGATCAAGGACGTGGCCCGCGAGCTGTCCGAAGAACAGTCCAGCATGAAGATGTACGACATCGCCGAGCGCCTGGAAACGGTGATGTGGGACATCAAGAAGATGTTCCCGAACCTGGACTGGTTCAGCGCCGTCAGCTACCACATGATGGGCGTACCGACCGCGATGTTCACCCCGTTGTTCGTGATCGCCCGCACCGCCGGCTGGAGCGCGCACATCGTCGAGCAGCGCATCGACGGCAAGATCATCCGCCCGAGTGCCAACTACACCGGCCCGGAAGACCGCGAGTTCGTCGCCATCGACAAGCGCGCCTGATCCACCTGCTGTACCCATCCGGCCGGCCGCGTGCCGGCCGGATGCCTTCGTTGCCGCTTCGACGGCACCCGGCCCGCCTCAAGTACTCCGCCAGCCCATGAATACCGATTACCGCAAGAACCTCCCCGGCAGCACGCTGGACTATTTCGATGCGCGCGCCGCCGTCGACGCGCTCCAGCCCGGCGCCTACGCCACGTTGCCGTACACCTCGCGCGTGCTGGCCGAGAACCTGGTGCGCCGCTGCGACCCGGCCACGCTCACCGATTCGCTCACACAGCTGATCGAGCGCCGCCGCGACCTGGATTTCCCGTGGTTCCCGGCACGCGTGGTCTGCCATGACATCCTCGGCCAGACCGCGCTGGTGGATCTGGCCGGCCTGCGTGATGCGATCGCCGACAAGGGCGGCGACCCGGCCAAGGTCAATCCGGTGGTGCCGGTGCAGCTGATCGTCGATCACTCACTGGCGGTGGAATGCGGTGGTTTCGACCCGCAGGCATTCGAGAAGAACCGCGCGATCGAAGATCGCCGCAACGAAGACCGTTTCCACTTCATCGACTGGACCAAGCTGGCGTTCCAGAACGTGGACGTGATTCCGCCGGGCAACGGCATCATGCACCAGATCAACCTGGAGAAGATGTCCCCGGTGGTCTACGTGCAGGACGGCGTGGCCTTCCCCGATACCTGCGTGGGCACCGACAGCCACACCCCGCACGTGGATGCGCTGGGCGTGATCGCCATTGGTGTTGGCGGTCTGGAAGCGGAGAACGTGATGCTGGGCCGCGCCTCGTGGATGCGCCTGCCCGACACCGTCGGTGTGGAACTGAGCGGCCGCCCGCAGCCGGGCATCACCGCCACCGACGTGGTGCTGGCCCTGACCGAGTTCCTGCGCAAGGAGCGCGTGGTCGGTGCGTGGCTTGAATTCTTCGGCGAGGGTGCCGCGGCACTGACCATCGGTGACCGCGCCACCATTTCCAACATGTGCCCCGAATACGGCGCCACCGCCGCGATGTTCTATATCGATGGGCAGACCATCGATTACCTGCGCCTGACCGGCCGCGAGGAAGCGCAGGTGGCGCTGGTGGAGAACTACGCGCGCACCACCGGCCTGTGGGCCGATGACCTGGCTACCGCGCAGTACGAGCGCGTGCTGCGCTTCGACCTGTCCACTGTGGTGCGCAACATGGCCGGCCCGTCCAACCCGCACAAGCGCGTGGCTACCGCCGAGCTGGCCGAGCGCGGTATTGCCGACGAAGCCAAGCTGGAGGCGGGCAAGGCCGAGCAGGCGCAGGGCCTGATGCCCGATGGCGCGGTGATCATTGCCGCCATCACCAGCTGCACCAATACCTCCAACCCGCGCAACGTCATTGCTGCCGCACTGCTGGCGCGCAACGCCAACGCGCGCGGTCTGCAGCGCAAGCCGTGGGTGAAGTCGTCGCTGGCACCGGGCTCGAAGGCCGTGCAACTATACCTGGAAGAATCCGGCCTGCTGCCGGACCTGGAGCAGCTCGGCTTCGGCATCGTCGCCTTCGCCTGCACCACCTGCAACGGCATGAGCGGTGCGCTGGACCCGAAGATCCAGCAGGAAATCATCGACCGTGACCTGTACGCCACGGCCGTGCTGTCGGGCAACCGCAACTTCGATGGCCGCATTCATCCGTATGCGAAGCAGGCCTTCCTGGCCTCGCCGCCGCTGGTGATCGCCTACGCCATCGCCGGCACCGTGCGCTTCGATATCGAAAAGGACGTGCTGGGCGTGGATGCCGACGGCAACGAGGTGCGCCTGAAGGACATCTGGCCGAGCGACGCTGAGATCGACGCGGTGGTGAAGGCTTCGGTGAAGCCCGAACAGTTCCGCAAGGTCTACAACCCGATGTTCAACGTGCGCGTGGAGCATGGCGCCGCGGTCAGCCCGCTGTATGACTGGCGCCCGCAGAGCACCTACATCCGCCGCCCGCCGTACTGGGAAGGGGCGCTGGCCGGTGAGCGCACGCTGTCTGGCATGCGTGCGCTGGCGGTGCTGCCGGACAACATCACCACCGACCACCTGTCGCCGTCCAACGCGATCATGGCCTCCAGCGCCGCCGGCGAATACCTGGCGAAGATGGGCCTGCCGGAAGAGGACTTCAATTCCTACGCCACCCACCGAGGTGACCACCTGACCGCGCAGCGCGCCACGTTCGCCAATCCGAAGCTGTTCAACGAGATGGTGCGCAACGACGACGGCAGCGTGAAGCAGGGCTCACTGGCGCGCGTGGAGCCGGAGGGCAAGGTCATGCGCATGTGGGAAGCGATCGAGACCTACATGGACCGCAAGCAGCCGCTGATCATCATCGCCGGTGCCGACTACGGCCAGGGCAGCTCGCGTGACTGGGCCGCCAAGGGCGTGCGCCTGGCCGGCGTGGAAGCGATCGTGGCCGAAGGTTTTGAACGCATCCACCGCACCAACCTGATCGGCATGGGCGTGCTGCCGCTGGAGTTCAAGCCGGGCACCACCCGCCTGACCCTGGGCATCGACGGCACCGAGACCTTCGACGTGGTTGGCGAGCGCACCCCGCGTGCCGAGCTGACCCTGGTCATCCACCGCCGTGACGGCCAGGACGTGGTCGTGCCGGTCACCTGCCGCCTGGACAGCGACGAGGAAGTGGCGATCTACGAGGCCGGCGGCGTGCTGCAGCGCTTCGCCCAGGACTTCCTGGATGGGGCCAAGGTGGCGTAAGACATCCGACGGCCCGGCAACGGGCCGTCTTTCTTTGCAAGGAACACATCCATGACCTTCCTCCCGCAACTCCGTATTCCCGCCACCTACATGCGCGGTGGCACCAGCAAGGGCGTGTTCTTCCGCCTGCAGGACCTGCCCGAAGCCGCACAGGTGCCGGGCGCCGCGCGCGATGCACTGCTGATGCGCGTGATCGGTTCGCCCGACCCGTATGGCAAGCAGACCGACGGCATGGGCGGCGCCACGTCCAGCACCAGCAAGTGCGTGATCATCTCCACCGCCTCGGTGCCCGACCACGACGTGGACTACCTGTACGGCCAGGTGTCGATCGACACTGCCTTCGTCGACTGGAGCGGCAACTGCGGCAACCTCAGTACCGCCGTCGGCCCGTTCGCGATCGCCAACGGCCTGATCGATCCGGCCCGCGTGCCGCGTGACGGCCTGTGCACCGTGCGCATCTGGCAGGCCAACATCGGCAAGACCATCATCGCCCACGTGCCGATGCGCGATGGCGAAGTGCAGGAGACCGGCGACTTCGAGCTGGATGGCGTGACCTTCCCGGCGGCCGAGATCCAGCTGGAATTCATCGATCCGTCCGACGACGGCGACGGCGGTGCGATGTTCCCCACCGGCAATCTGGTCGACACGCTGGACGTGCCGGGCGTGGGCAGCTTCGAGGTGACCATGATCACCGCGGGCATTCCGACCATCTTCCTCAACGCCGCCGACCTGGGCTACACCGGCACCGAGCTGCAGCCGGCCATCAACGAAGACAAGACGGCGCTGCAGAAGTTCGAGACCATCCGGGCCTACGGCGCGCTGCGCATGGGGCTGATCTCGAAACTGGACGATGCGGCCACCCGCCAGCACACGCCGAAGGTGGCCTTCGTGGCGCCGGCGCAGGATTACGTATCGTCCAGCGGCAAGGCCATTCCGGCATCGGCCATCGATCTGCACGCGCGCGCGCTGTCGATGGGCAAGCTGCACCACGCCATGATGGGCACGGCGGCGGTGGCGATCGGTACCGCGGCGGCGATACCGGGAACGCTGGTCAATCGCGCCGCCGGTGGCGGTGAACGCGAGGCGGTGACCTTCGGCCATCCGTCCGGCACCCTGCGCGTGGGTGCACAGGCCGGGCGCGTTGACGGCCAGTGGACGGTGACCAAGGCCATCATGAGCCGCAGCGCCCGCGTGTTGATGGAAGGCAAGGTACGGGTGCCGGCCGACACCTTGTAACGCGGGACCATCGCGGCAGCGCCGGGCCATGCCCGGCGGTGCAGCAGGGCCCGCCCATGAGCCGCCGGGCGTGGCCTGGCGCTACCGGAGTCCGGATGATGTCCAGCAGCCACACCCCCTCCAACGAGCGTGCAGCGTGGGATGCGCTGCTGCTGGACATCGTCGACTACGTGCGCGACGCCCGCATCGACTCACCGCTGGCCTTCCAGACCGCGCACCATTGCCTGCTCGATACGCTGGGCTGCGGGCTGGAAGCACTGTCCTTCCCCGCCTGCAGCAAGCTGCTCGGTCCGCTGGTGCCGGGCATCAGCGTGGTCAACGGCGCGCGCGTGCCCGGTACGCATTACGCGCTGGACCCGGTGCAGGCCGCCTTCAACATCGGCGCGATGGTGCGCTGGCTCGATTTCAACGACACCTGGCTGGCCGCCGAGTGGGGCCATCCATCGGACAACCTGGGCGGCATCCTTGCCGTCCTCGATTGGCTGGGGCGCAACGCGCAGGCCCTGCGTCGTCCCCCACCGACCGTGCACGACGTGTTGCTGGCGATGATCAAGGCGCACGAGATCCAGGGCGTGTTGGCGCTGCAGAATTCGTTCAACCGGGTCGGGCTGGACCACGTGGTGCTGGTCAAGGTGGCCACCACGGCGGTGGTCGCGCACCTGCTTGGGCTGGACCGTGAGCGCATGCTCAATGCGCTGTCGCTGGCCTGGGTCGATGGGCAGGCCCTGCGCACCTACCGGCATGCGCCCAACACCGGCTCGCGCAAGAGCTGGGCGGCCGGGGATGCGACCAGCCGCGGTGTGCGTCTGGCACTGATGGCGGCCAGTGGCGAGATGGGTTACCCCAGCGTGCTGAGCGCGCCGACCTGGGGCTTCGAAGCCGTTTCCATGCATGGCCAGCCGTTGGTCCTGGGCCGCCCGCTGGGCAGCTACGTGATGGAGAACGTGCTGTTCAAGATCAGCTACCCGGCCGAGTTCCACGGCCAGACAGCGGTGGAGGCGGCCATCATCCTGCACGCGCAGCTGCGTGCGATGGGCCGCACGGTCGATGACATCGCGCACATCGACATCCGTACCCAGGAGGCCTGCATCCGCATCATCGACAAGCAGGGGCCGCTGCACAACCCGGCCGACCGCGATCACTGCGTGCAGTACATGGTCGCCATCGCGCTGCTGCATGGGCGGCTGGTGGCCGAGGACTACGAGGACGACATGGCAGCCGATCCGCGCATCGACGCACTGCGGGCGAAGATGGTCTGCCAGGAAGACCCTCAGCTCAGCGCCGATTACCTGGACCCGGCCAAGCGCAGCATCGCCAACGGGTTGACCGTGCACTTCAGCGATGGGAGCCCGCTGCCCGAGGTGCTGGTGGAGTACCCGCTGGGCCACGCCCGACGCCGGGAGGAGGGCATCCCGCTGCTGATGGACAAGTTCCGCCGGCACCTGGCCCACCGGTTCCCGACCGCCCAGCAGCAGCGCATCCTGGCGGCCTCGCTGGACCCGGTGGCGCTGGCGGCGATGCCGGTGACCGACTATGTGGACCTGTATCTGCCGGGGTAGGGGCGGGGTGCTTGCCGAAACCGCGTCAACACCTTGACGCGACGCGCCTATAATGGCCGCCTCGATCAAGGAGTGACGACATGAGCGGTCCGGCACGGCGGAAGCGGTGGGGATGGGCGGCGGCGGTACTGGCAGGAGGCCTGTTGCTGGGCCTGGCCGGCTGCCGCAACGACAGCGGGCAGCTGCCCAAGGCCAGTGGCGAGGCAATCACCACCAAGGCCGAGCAGGTGAAGGAATTCACCCTGCTGCGCGCCTACCCGGACCAGAAGAGTGAAGGCCTGTCGCTGGCGCTGGAGTTCTCGCGCCCGCTGGTCGGCACCCAGGACTTCGACAAACTGGTGCGCTTCGAGGAAAAGGTCGGCAACGATGACAGCAGCTGGACCCTGTCCGATGACGGCCTGACCCTGCGCTACCCCTTCGTTGAAGCCGGCAAGGAGTACAGCCTGGTCGTTTCCCCGGACCTGCTGGCCGCCGACGGCAGCCGCCTGGGCAAGGAACTGAAGCAGAAGGTGTTCAGCGGTGAACTGAAGCCGGTGGCCGGCTTCGCCTCGCAGGGCAGCGTGCTGCCGGCCAAGGACAGCCGTGGCCTGCCGGTGGTGTCGGTGAACGTGCCCGAAGTGGACGTCGAGTTCCTGCGCGTGCGCGAAAAGGACCTGCCGACCTTCTTCAGCCAGTACCAGCGCGGCGGCCGCCGTGGCAGCTGGGAACTGAGCAGTGACTACGAGCGCAGCCCGATCAACAAGCTGGCCGAGCCGGTCTACGTCAACCGCTTCATCCTGGGCGGCAAGCAGAACGAGCGGGTCCTGACCTACCTGCCCACCCAGGACATCAAGGAACTGCAGGAGCCGGGCCTGTACTTCGCCCTGCTCAAGCGCACCGGCGATTACGAGGGCGAGTTCGATACCGCCTTCTTCTCGGTCAGCGACATCGGCCTGCATACCCGTGCCTACAAGGACAAGCTGTTCGTCCACACCGCCGGCCTGAAGGACGGTGCGGCGCTGAAGAACGTCGACCTGCGCGTGCTCGACGCCAAGGGCGAAGTGGTGCTCAAGGGCAGCACCGACGGCAACGGCAACGCACTGCTGAACTACACCCTGGACGCCACCCACGTGCTGGTGGCCAGCAGTGGCAAGGACACCAGCTTCCTGCCGTTCAACCAGCCCGCACTGGACCTGAGCGAATTCGCCGTGGCCGGCCGTGACAACGCCTGGTTCGACGTCTACGCCTGGTCCGGCCGCGATCTGTACCGCCCGGGCGAAACCGTGCGCCTGTCGGCCCTGCTGCGCGACAACGACGGCAAGCCGGTGAAGGCACAGCCGGTGTTCCTGCGCCTGAAGCAGCCCGACGGCAAGACCTTCCGCGAGACCCGCCTGGAACCGGGCGAGCAGGGCTACATCAACTTCGAGCAGACCATTCCCGTCGAGGCGCCGACCGGGCGCTGGCAGGTTGAGTTCCGCACCGACCCGGCCAGCAAGGAAGCGATCCAGGGCATGACCCTGCGCATCGAGGAATTCCTGCCCGAGCGCATGAAGCTGGACCTGGACAGCGCGCAGAAGACGCTGAAGCCGGGCGAGGAGCTGCGGCTGCAGGCCAACGGCGCCTATCTGTACGGCGCCCCGGCCGATGGCAACCGCTTCACCGCGCGCATGGCGGTCAGCGCCGAGCAGAAGCCGGTCGACAACCTGCCGGGCTACTTCTTCGGCGACCCGACCCTGCAGCTGCCGCGCGAAGCCAAGGACGTGGTCGATACCACGCTGCCGGCCAATGGCCAGCTGCGCGAAGACGTGGCGCTGCCGGAAGAGGCAGCCAAAGCCAAGGCGCCGATTGCCGTGGTGCTGTCGGGCAGCCTGTATGAAACCGGCGGCCGCACGGTCACCCGCACCCTCAAGCGCGTCATGTGGCCGGCCAATGCACTGGTCGGCGTGCGCCCTCTGTTCAACCCCGATGACGGTGCCGATTCCAACGGCAACGCGCGCTTCGAGCTGATGCGCGTGGACGCGGCCGGCAAGCCGCAGCCGGCCAAGGGCCTGAAGGTCACCCTGGTGCGCGAGCTGCGCGACTACCACTGGACCTTCAACGACAACCGCTGGGACTACGACTTCACCCGCCGTTTCGAGAATAAGGAAACCCGCACCGTCGATGCCGGCAGCAGTGCGGTCGCCTTCGATTTCCCGGTGGAGTGGGGCGAGTACCGGGTGGATGTGTTCGATCCGTCCACCGGCCTGACCAGCCGCTATCCGTTCCGTGCCGGCTGGAGCTGGGGCGATGACAACCGCGGCCTGGATGCACGCCCGGACAAGGTCAAGCTGGGCTTGGACAAGACCGGCTACAAGGCTGGCGACACCCTGCAGGTGACGGTTACCCCGCCGCATGCCGGCAAGGGCATCCTGATGGTCGAGACCGACCGCATGCTGTACGTGCAGGAGATCGACGCCAAGCCCGGTGCCACCTACAAGATCCCGGTCACCGCTGACTGGGAGCGCCACGACGTCTACATCACCGCCCTGGTGTTCCGCGGCGGCAGTGCGCCCAGCAAGATCACCCCGGCCCGTGCCGTGGGCGTGGTGCACGTGCCGATGGACCGCAAGGGCCGTACCGTGGCCGTGGGCCTGGTCGCGCCCAAGCAGATGCGCCCGGAACAGGACCTGCCGGTGACGGTCAGCGCACCGCAGCTGGCCGGCAAGACCGCGCATGTCACTGTTTCGGCGGTGGACGTGGGCATCCTCAACATCACCCGCTTCCCGGTGCCCGATGCCGGTGCGCACTTCTTCGCCCAGCGCCGCCTCGGCATCGATGCCTATGACATCTACAGCCGGGTGATCGAGAGCTTCGACGGCAGCAACGGCAAGCTGAAGTTCGGTGGCGACATGGCCCTGCAGGCATTGCCGCAGGCCAAGCGACCGACCGCGCGCGTGCAGACCGTGGACCTGTTCTCCGGCCCGGTGCAGCTCGATGCCAAGGGCAACGCCCGCATCCGCCTGAAGGTGCCGGACTTCAACGGTACCCTGCGCGTATCGGCGCTGGTCTACAGCGATGACCAGTACGGCAAGCGCGATGTGGAAACCATCGTGCGCGCGCCGATCCTGGCCGAAGCCAGCATGCCGCGCGTGCTGGCCCCGGGCGACCGCAGCACGGTGACCCTGGACGTGCAGAACTTCACCGGCAAGCCCGGCCAGTTCAACGTGAAGGTGGAAACCGAAGGCCCGTTGAACCTGGGCGAGGGCAGCCGCAGCGTGCAGTTGAATACCGATGCCAAGACCACCCTGAGCTTCCCGCTGTCGGCCCGCGAGGGCAACAGCGTGGCCAAGGTGCGGGTGCGCGTGGATGGCAACGGCTTCAAGGCCGACCGCCGCTACGAGCTGCCGGTGCGAGCGGCGTGGCCGCAGGTGATCCGTTCGCAGGTGCGTACGCTGGATCCGCTGGCGGCAGTCAGCCTGGACGGTGGCCTGACCGATGGGCTGATGCCCGAATCGGTGAACGCACGCCTGCTGGTCAGCCCGCTGCCGCCGATTCCGTTCGCCAGTGCCCTGCAGGGTGCGCTGAACTATCCCTACGGCTGTGCCGAACAGACCACCAGCAAGGGCTACGCCGCGCTGATCCTGGACCAGGCCACCTCGTCGATGCTGGGTGCCGATGGCCTGGATGCCAAGACCCGGCGCGAGCGCATGGAAGGTGCGTTCGGGCGGCTGGCGTCGATGCAGGTAGCCAATGGCAACTTCTCGATGTGGGGTGACGATGGCTACGTGAACCCGTGGCTGACCCCGTACATCACCGAGTTCCTGCTCGATGCCAAGGATGCCGGCTTCGCCGTGCCGGACAACGTGCTGCAGAAGGCGCTCAACCGCCTCAGCGAGGACCTGCTGTCCGGCGGCAACCAGTTCTACGGCCAGGATGAGCGCGAGAAGCTGAAGTTCGCCAACCAGGCCTACTCGGGCTACGTGCTGGCCCGGGTCAACCGCGCCCCGCTCGGAACCCTGCGCACGCTGTACGACAACGAGCGTGGCAAGGCGGTGGGGGGCCTGTCGCTGGTCCACTTGGGCATAGCGCTGTCGCTGCAGGGCGACGCCAAGCGTGGCCAGGCGGCGCTGGCGGCCGGTTTTGCCAAGTCCAGCAGCGAGCGTCCGTCGTACTTCGGCGATTACGGCAGCGCGATCCGCGATGACGCGCTGATGATCGCCCTCACCCACGAAAACAAGCTGGCCAAGCCGGCCTGGGACGCGCGTGCGGTCGATCTGGGCCGTGGCCTGGATGCGCGCCGCAATGCCGGCTGGATGTGGCTCAGCACGCAGGAACAGGTGGCCATCGCCCGCCTCGGCAAGGCCCTGGCGGCCAACCAGAAGGCACTGGTGGCCGGTGAACTGGTAATCGGTGGCAACAGCGAGTCGATCGGCGAGCGCAAGCTGTTCGGGCGCAACTTCACCGCCAGCGAACTGGCCAGCGGCGTGCGCTTCACCCCGCAGGGCCAGCCGCCGATGTTCGCCAGCATCGATGTGGCCGGCATCCCGCGCACGGCCCCGGCACCGGACAACAGCGTGCTGGGCGTCGAGCGCAGCTACTTCGGCACCGATGGCAAGCCGTGGTCGCCGCGTCCGCTGAAGGAAGGCGAAGCCTTGATCGTGCGCATCACCATCAGTGCCGACACGCAGATGCCCGATGCGCTGCTGACCGACCTGCTGCCGGCGGGCCTGGAGATCGAGAACTTCAACCTGGGCGATGCCAAGCAGTGGGCGGATGTGGTGGTTGATGGCATCACCATCAGCGACCGCAGCTCGGCGGCTGACACCAAGCACGAGGAATTCCGCGATGACCGCTACGTGGCCGCGCTGAAGCTCTCGCGTGGCGGCAAGGCCAACGTGTTCTACCTGGTGCGTGCGGTGACCCCGGGCACCTACTCGGTGCCGCCGCCGCTGGTGGAGGACATGTATCGCCCGCAGCTGCGTGGCGTGGGCCGCAGCAACCCGACCACGATCACGGTGGTCCAGCCGTGACCGCGCGGACGGGCCGCGACGGCGCGGCCCGTCCTACCGGCACGCTGCAATGAAGATGGACGGGACGACCCGGCGCGCAGCCCTGCGGCGCTGGCTGCAACCGCTGTGGCCCTGGCTGCGCTGGGGCACGGCGGCACTGCTGTTGCTGCTGCTGGTACTGGATTTCGCCTTCCCGCCGCCGTTGCCGAAGCAGCGCGATACCAGCACCCTGGTGGTGGCCGCCGATGGCAGCCCGCTGCGTGCCTTCGCCGATGCCGATGGCGTGTGGCGCTACCCGGCCTCGGCCGACAGCGTTTCGCCGCTGTACCTGCAGGCGCTGCTGACCTACGAAGACCGCTGGTTCTGGAAGCACCCCGGCATCAACCCGCTGGCGATCCTGCGCGCCGGCGGCCAGCTGCTGCGCGGCGGCCGCATCGTGTCCGGTGGCTCCACCCTGACCATGCAGGTCGCGCGCATCCTCGACCCGCATTCGCGCACGCCCTGGGGCAAGCTCAAGCAGATGCTGCGTGCGGTGCAGCTGGAAGTGCATCTGTCCAAGGCGCAGATCCTGGCGCTGTACCTGGAACGCGCGCCTTACGGCGGCACCATTGAGGGCGTGGAAGCGGCCAGCTGGGCCTACCTGGGCAAGCCGGCCACCCAGCTGTCGCATGCCGAAGCTGCGTTGCTGGCGGTGCTGCCGCAGGCGCCCAGCCGGCTGCGCCCGGACCGCCACCCGGAAGCGGCGCAGAAGGCCCGCGACAAGGTACTGGCGCGCATGGCCGAACTGGGCGTGTGGACGCTGGACGAGGTGGAGGATGCGCGCATCGAGAACGTGGTTGCCCGCTCGCTGCGTCCCCCGCTGCATGCAGCCCTGCTGGCGCAGCGGCTGCATTCGGCGCACCCGGGCCAGGCGCGCATCCAGAGCAGCGTTGACCTTGACCTGCAGCGCACGCTGGAAGAGCGCGTGGCCAGCTACTTCTCCACGCTGCCCGAGCGCACTTCGGCCGCGCTGCTGGTGGTCGATAACCAGACCCTGCAGGCACGTGCCTACGTGGGCACGCTGTCCTTCGGTGATCGCCAGCGGCTGGGCCATGTGGACATGGTCCAGGCGTGGCGGTCGCCGGGTTCCACGCTCAAGCCGTTCCTGTACGCGATGGCGCTGGATGATGGCCTGATCCATTCGGAGAGCCTGCTCGTGGATGCGCCGCAGAGCTTCGGCAACTACCGGCCAGGCAACTTCGATGAAGCTTTCAACGGTCCGGTGGGCGCGTCCAATGCGCTGCGCCTGTCGCTCAATGTGCCGGCGGTGGACCTGCTGCAGCGCGTGGGCGCGGCACGCTTCGCCGCGCGTCTTTCGCACGCGGGTATCCAGTTGCGCTTCCCGCCGGGCAGTTCGCCCAATCTTTCGCTGATCCTCGGTGGCACCGGTGCACGCCTGGAAGATCTGGTGGGCGCCTTCGCTGCGCTGAACCGCAACGGCATCGCCGGCCGCGTGCGCTACACCGATGACGAGCCGATGATCGAGCGCAGGCTGGCCTCGCCCGGCGCCAGCTGGATCGTGCGCGAGATGCTGGAATCGAACCCGCGGCCGGGTTACGGCGTGGGTACCTTCGATGTCGCCGGCCGCCCGCGCGTGGCCTGGAAGACCGGCACCAGCTATGGCTACCGCGATGCCTGGGCGATCGGCAGCACCCGCCACTACACGGTGGGCGTGTGGGTGGGGCGGCCTGATGGCACGCCGCTGCCGGGGCAGTACGGCGCGGTCACCGCGCTGCCGCTGATGTTTGAAGTGGTCGACAGCCTGCCGCGCCAGCCCGGCGATGCCGCCGCTGCGCCGATGCCGGCCAGTGTCAGCCGCGCGGATGTGTGCTGGCCGACCGGCGAACTGGCCGAGTCGTTGCCGGCGTCGCTGTGCCAGCGGCGGATGACCGCGTGGCTGCTGGATGGCGGCGTGCCGCCCACCTTCCCCGAGCGCGAAGCGCGGCGCTGGCAGCCCGGGCGGCAGCGCTACGTGGCCGATGTGCGCACCGGCCAGCGCCTGTCCGCCGATTGCAGCGCCCCGCACCAGGAAGAGGAGCGCGAGATCGCGCGCTGGCCAGCGTTGCTGTCACCGTGGTTGCCCAAGGCCACGCGCGACGCCTCGCAGCTGCCGCCGCTGGCGCCGGATTGCAGGAATGACGGGCGTGACGCCAGCGTGGCCCTGCATGTGGATGGGCTCAACGATGGTGCAGCCCTGGCGCGTGCGCCCAATGCCCAGCACGGTGTGCGCCTGCAGCTGCGGGCGCTGGGCAGCGAACAGGCGGTGGACTGGCTGCTGGACGGGCGCTGGATTGCCCGCACGCAGGGCGCACAGCTGATGCAGCGCGAATTCGCCGAACCCGGTGCACACACGTTGACCGCGCTGGCCACCGATGGCGCCTGGACCCAGGTGCGGTTCACGGTGCTGCGGTGACGTCTGCCTCGCTGTTGTAGAGCCGAGCCCATGCTCGGCTGCATCTGTAGCGGACGTGCAACAGGCAGCCGAGCGCGGGCTCGGCTCTACAGAGTGCAGGGTGCCGCTATTTCCCGATCCAGCCATCCAGCAGGTCAGCGAACTCGTCGGCGTGTTCCTCCTCCTGCGCCAGGATTTCTTCCAGGATGCGCTTGGTGGTGGTATCGCGATCACCGATGAAGTTGATCATCTCGCGGTAGCTGTCGATGGCGATGCGCTCGGCCACCAGGTTCTCGCGCACCATGTCGCGCAGGTCGCTGCCTTCCTTGTACTCGGCGTGCGAGCGCGCGCTGAAGGTATCCGGGTTGAGATCCGGCTCGCCGCCCAGCTGCACGATGCGCTCGGCCAGCTTGCCGGCATGCGCCTGTTCCTGCTGCGCGTGCTCGAGGAATTCGGCCTTCACCGCATCGGCCAGCATGCCCTTGGCCATGAAGTAGTGCCGGTAGTAGCGCAGGACGCACACATACTCGGTGGCCAGCGCATCGTTGAGCAGCTTGATCACCACCTTGCGGTCGGCGCTGTAGCTGTCGGTGATCGCACCGTCCTCGATGTTGCGGCGCGCGCGGTCACGCAGGGTCTTGCGGTCACTGATGCCGGGTACCTGTGTGCTGGGCCGGGCGGCGGTCTTGCTGGCTTTGGCTGGCTTGTTGGACATGGCTGGCCGTTTCCTCGTGCAGTGGGGTGTCAGGTGGGAAGGTGCTCCAGCACGTAGTCGGCCGAGGACACCTCGAACTGGCCGGGTTCCTCGATCCAGGCGGCGCG
This sequence comes from Stenotrophomonas maltophilia, assembly GCF_047782825.1. Classification (GTDB taxonomy): domain Bacteria; phylum Pseudomonadota; class Gammaproteobacteria; order Xanthomonadales; family Xanthomonadaceae; genus Stenotrophomonas. Next base: position 4,509,246 of record NZ_CP180589.1, read on the forward strand.
TACCACGCCGTCGACCACGTACAGGGCAAAGCGGCGCGAACGGATGCCCATGCCCGAGGCGCTGGCATCCATTTCCAGGCCCAGTGCATGGGTCAGCTCGGCGTTGCCGTCGGACAGCATCAGCAGCCCATCGGGCACGTGCTGGTCGCCCGCCCAGGCTTTCATCACGAACGGGTCGTTCACGGCAAGGCAGTAGACATCGATGCCGCGCTGGCGGAACGTCTGGAACTTCTCAACGAAGCCCGGCAGGTGGCGGGCCGAGCAGGTGGGCGTGAAGGCGCCGGGCACGGCGAACAGGACCACCTTGCGCCCATCGAACAGGGCGTGGGTGTCCAGGGTCTCGATGCCCTCGCGGATGCGCTTGAGGGTCACTTCCGGAATACGGTCGCCGACGTGGATGGTCATGGGAACTCCTTGCTGGGCAGGCTAGTGGGGCCAATGGGAGGGAGGCGTCAAGACATTGGAAATCCGGCGTGCACGCCCCATCTTGGGACCTGGCGGCCGGGGCTTCCAGCCACAGCCTGGGGCAGGGCGATGGCAGGCGCATTGCGCTGGATCAGTTGGCCTCACCGGGGCCGCACGAGCGGCGGCGTAGCATCGCCGGCGCGTAGAATGAACCCGGGGCGGCGCCACCGGCGCGGCCGAAGCGAAACGAGGTAGCTGGATGGAATTCAAGGATTACTACGCCACCCTGGGGGTGGAACCGAGTGCGGGTGAGGCGGAGATCAAGACGGCCTACCGCCGGCTGGCGCGCAAGTATCATCCCGACGTCAGCAAGGAGGCCGGCGCCGAGGACAAATTCAAGGCGGTCAACGAGGCCTACGAGGCGCTGCGCGATCCGGAAAAGCGCGCGGCCTATGACCAGCTGCGCGCCCAGGGCTACCGCCCCGGCGAGGAATTCAACGTGCCGCCGAACTACGGCGGTGCCGGTGGTTTCAATTTCGAGGAGGTCTTCGGCGGCGGTGGTGCCGGCGGTGGCTTCAGCGATTTCTTCGAAAGCCTGTTCGCGCGCCAGCGCGGCGGGCAGGGCGCGGGCCCCGGCCCGGGCTTCAGCAGCCAGGGGCATGCGCCCAACCGTGATACCCGGGCCAAGCTGTCGGTGCCGCTGGAAGCGGCGTACAGCGGGGACAGCCTGCGCATCACCGTCAACGGCAAGCAGCTGGATGTGCGTGTGCCCAAGGGCATCCGTCCAGGCCAGGTGATCCGTCTGGCGGGGCAGGGCAGCCATGGCGGCAATCTGCTGCTGGAAGTGGAATACGCCGCCCACCCGCAGTTCGAGGTGGATGGCCGCAACATCCTGCACACGTTGCCGGTCACCCCGTGGCAGGCCGCGCTGGGCACCAGCATCAGCGTGCCGACCTTGGGCGGTGCGGTGGAACTGAAGATTCCGGCCGATTCCGATGCCGGGCGCAAGCTGCGCCTGCGCGGCCGCGGCCTGCCGGGCAACCCGGATGGCGACCAGATCGTGGAACTGGAGATCGTGGCGCCGGCGGCCACCGACGAGGCGCAGAAGAAGGCGTACCGGAACCTGGCCAAGGCCTTTGGCGAGACGATCTGAAGGTAGTGCCGGGCCACGCCCGGCGGACGTTCGCGCAACATCATGTAGAGCCGAGCCCGTGCTCGGCTGCCCTTCGCGCTGCGCGCGCAAGTCGAGCATGGCTCGACTCTACAAGAGCCAACAGCAGTCGAGCATGGCTCGACTCTACAAAAGCCGCCTCAGCCCTGCCCGGCGAACACGCGCTCCAGCACTTCGGACAGCTCGTCTTCCGAGAACGGCTTGGTGATGTAGGCCTTGGCGCCCTGGCGCATGCCCCACATGCGGTCGGTGTCCTGGTCCTTGGTGGTGACCAGAATCACCGGGATATGCCGGGTGGCTTCGTCGCGCGCCAGCGTGCGGGTGGCCTGGAAGCCGTTGAGATTGGGCATCACCACATCCATCAGCACCAGGTCGGGCAGCTCGGCCTTGGCGGTTTCCACGCCGGCGGCGCCATCGGTGGCGGTCAGGATCTGGTGCCCGAGCTTTTCGACGATGCGCTGTATCCCCAACAGCTGCGACGGTGAGTCGTCGACGATCAGAATGCGTGCCATGTTGTTCCCCATGTAATGCCCGCAGTGTAGTGCGGGCACATTGCCGGTGGGAGTAGGCGGGCTGCCGTCCGTCGCCTGCCTGCGACGTTCAGTCGATCCGCACCACGGTGCGGCCCAGCGAGCCGCCGGCCAGCATGCGTTCGAACACGGCAGGCAGGCCCGGCAGATCAACCTCGGCGGTGCAGATGCGATCCAGGTGCTGCGGCTTCCATGCGTCGCCCAGTCGTGCCCAGACGTCCTCGCGCAGGTTGCGCGGTGCATTGGCCGAGGACACGCCCAACAGCGAGACGCCGCGCAGGATGTACGGCATCACCGTCATCTCCAGTTTCGGGCTGGCCGCCAGGCCGGCACTGACCACGCTGCCGTAAGGCGCGGTCTGCGCCAGCAGGCTCGCCAGCATCGGGCCACCGGCATTGTCCAGGCCGCCGCCGAAGCGGGCCGACTGCAGCGGCGCAGTATCGGCCAGCGCCTCGCGCGGCAGCACCTCGGCCGCGCCGATGGCCCGCAGGAAGGCCGCCTGTTCCGGCTTGCCGCTGATCGCATGCACGTCGTATCCGGCCCGGCTGAAGATGTCCACGGCCAGCGCACCCACGCCGCCGCTGGCGCCGGTCACCGCCAGTGGCCCCAGCTCCGGGGTCTGCCGGTTGTCCTGCAGGCGCAGCAGGGCCAGCGCGGCGGTGAAGCCGGCGGTGCCGATCACCATGGCCTCGCGCGGGCTCAGCCCGGCCGGCTGGGCGATCACCGCGCTCGAATCCAGCCGCACGTACTGGCTGTAGCCGCCGTCACGGGTCTCGCTGAGGCCGCAGCCGGTGGCCAGCACCGCATCGCCCTCGCGCCAGGCCGGGTCGCTGGAGGCCACCACCGTACCGGCCACGTCGATCCCGCCCACCAGCGGGAAGCGGCGCAGGATGCGGCCCTTGCCGGTGCCGGCCAGGGCGTCCTTGTAGTTCACCGAGGACCAGTGGGCGCGGATCAGCACCTGGCCGGGGTTGAGGTCGTCCACGCCCAGCTGGACCAGGCCGCTGCGGTAGCCGGCGTCGTCGTTTTCGATACGGAAGGCGGTGAACGGGGTGGTGGGGGCCATCGGCGCTGCCTGACTTCGAGGAAAACGCCACCTTACTCCGACCGGCCCCTTTCAAACCTGCCAGTCCGCCCCATCTTGTATGATCGGTGAAGATTCACGGCTGGCGCCGCGGGAAGGGCCCGCGCCGCAGCCCACATATAGATGGAGCGTGCATGGCCTGGAATACACCCGGCGGCAACAAGGGCGGACAAGGCCCCGAGGACAATCGACGCGGGCCCTTCGGGTCGCGCGGCGGTGGCAATGGTGGTGGCTGGGGCGGTCTGCCCGGGCCGCTGAAGGACCTGTTCGACGGGGGTATCCTGCGTTGGGTGGCGGCGGCGGTCGTGCTGCTGGTGCTGTTCTCCAGCTTCCAGCTGATCGGCGAACAGCAGCGTGGCGTGGTGCTGCGCTTCGGCCAGTTCTCGCGCATCCTGACCCCGGGCCCGAACTTCAAGCTGCCCTGGCCGATCGAATCGGTCACCAAGGTCAACGCCACCGAGATCAAGACCTTCTCGATCCAGGTGCCGGTGCTGACCCGCGACGAGAACATCGTCAACGTCTCGCTCAACGTGCAGTACCGCATCGATGACCCGCAGCAGTACCTGTTCGGGACCGTCGACGCCGACCGTGTGCTGGAGCAGTCCGCGCAGAGCGCCGTGCGCGAGGAAGTCGGCCGTGCCGACCTCAACGCCGTGCTGAACAACCGTGGCCCGCTGGCCGTGGCCGCCGAGGAGCGCCTGCAGGCACTGCTGGGCGCGTTCAAGACCGGCCTGACCGTGACCGGCCTGACCCTGCAGGACGCCCGTCCGCCGGAAGAGGTCAAGCCGGCCTTCGACGAAGTCAACGGTGCCCAGCAGGTCAAGGAACGCCTGATCAACGAAGCCCAGGCCTACGCGGCCAAGGTCGTGCCGGAAGCCCGTGGCCAGGCCTCGCGCGCCCGTACCACCGCCGAAGGCTACAAGCAGGCCGTGGTGTCCAAGGCCGAGGGTGATGCACAGCGCTTCAGCCTGCTGCAGGCCCAGTACAAGGACGCCCCGGAAGTGACCCGCAAGCGCCTGTGGCTGGAAACCGTGCAGCAGGTGCTGAGCGAGAACCGCAAGGTGATCGGTGGCGATGGCCGCCAGCTGATCTACGTGCCGATGACCGGCGACACCCGTCCCAGCACCTCCGCGCCGGCCGCCGTGCCGAACCCGGATGTGGTGATGCCGTCGCTGCCGGGTGCCGCAGCGGAAGTTTCCCGTGACCCGGGCCGGCCGGTGGCCCGCCCGACCGGGCGTCCGAGCGGCCGTGAGGAGGGCAGCCGATGAGAAATTCGATCTGGATCGCCGTCGCCGTGGCGGCCCTGCTGGGCCTGCTGGGCTCGGTCTACGTGGTCCGCGAGGACCAGACCGCCATGGTCCTGAACCTGGGCAAGGTGGTGCGTTCGGACATCAAGCCGGGCCTGCACTTCAAGCTGCCGGTGGTGGAAACCGTGCGCGTGTTCGACCGCCGCTTCCAGGTGCTGGACACTGCACCGGCGCGCTACTTCACCGCCGAACAGAAGGACGTCAGCGTCGACTTCTTCGCCATCGGCTACATCTCCAACGTGGGCGACTACTTCCGTGCCACCGGTGGCGACCCGCGCGTGGCCAATGCCCGCCTGGCCCCGATCATCACCGACTCCCTGCGCAACCAGATCAACTCGCGCACCCTGCAGCAGCTGGTGTCCGGTGACCGCAGCGAGCTGATCGCCGAGCAGCTGAAGGGCATCAACGAAGCCGTGGCCGGCCTGGGCATGCAGATGATCGACCTGCGCATCAAGCAGGTCGATCTGCCCACCGACAGCCAGGTGATCAACGATGTGTACGAGCGCATGCGCGCCCAGCGCAAGCAGGAAGCAGCCAAGCTGCGCGCAGAAGGCGAGGAGCAGTCGCTGACCATCCGTGCCCAGGCCGACCGTGACAGCACCGTGCTGATCGCCGAAGCCGAGCGCGATGCCCAGCGCCTGCGCGGTGAAGGCGATGCCGATGCCGCGCGCATCTACGGCAAGGCCGGCTCGGCCGATCCGTCGTTCTACGCCTTCTACCGCAGCCTGGAGGCCTACCGTGGCTCCATGACCGACGGTAACGGCGTGATCGTGCTGGACAAGAACGACCCGTTCCTGCAGTACCTGAAGAACGACCGCTGAGGTCGCAGGGCAGTACCCCACGGGGCCCGGCATCTGCCGGGCCCCGTGCTTTTTCCGGAGTTCCCCCCCATGAAAGATCTGTTCGCGGCCGTCTGCCTGGTGGCCGTGCTGGAAGGCCTGCTGCTGTTCGTCGCCCCGCTGGCGTGGAAGCGCATGGCCGAGCGCCTGCTGGACCTGCCCAGCCCGGCCCTGCGCAGCTTCGGCGGCCTGGTGCTGCTGGCCGGCCTGAGCCTGCTGTGGTGGGCGCGGCATTGAACCGGTAGTGCCGGCCGCTGGCCGGCAACCCGACGCGGTCGGGTGTAGCGCCCGAGCCTGTGCTCGGGCGGCGCCGCGCAGCGGCGGCACAGCAGCCGAGCATGGGCTCGGCTCTACACAGGGGCGGCCGGGTGTAGCGGCGGCACAGCAGCCGAGCATGGGCGCCTGAGCGGCCGGTGAAGCCGTCCGTCGGAAAGGTGGCACCCGACCCCGGAAACCCGGATAATGCACAAAAGCCGGACGGGCCTCCCCGTTCGGCTTTTTCCGTGTCTGGGCCTTCCATCGCCGGCCGCTCCCCGTTTGGAGCCGCCATCCAGGTGCTGGCCAGCCCCGCCACGGTTTACCCGTCCGCGGCCCCGATGGCCGCAACAAAACCGAGGAGCCCGTCATGGGTCAGTCTGTCGTAGTGTTGGGTGCCCAGTGGGGCGATGAAGGCAAGGGCAAGATCGTCGATCTGCTCACTGAGGAAATCGGCGCCGTCGTGCGCTTCCAGGGCGGCCACAATGCCGGCCACACGCTGGTCATCAACGGCAAGAAGACCGTCCTGCACCTGATCCCGTCGGGCATCCTGCGTGACGATGCGCTGTGCCTGATCGGCAATGGCGTGGTGATCTCGCCGGCCGCGCTGCAGAAGGAAATCGCCGAGCTGGAAACCTCCGGCGTGGAAGTGCGTTCGCGCCTGAAGATCTCCCCGGCCGCGCCGCTGATCATGCCGTACCACATCGCCCTGGACCAGGCGCGCGAACGCGCTGCCGGCGGCAAGGCGATCGGCACCACCGGCCGTGGCATCGGCCCGGCCTACGAAGACAAGGTGGCGCGCCGCGGCATCCGCATCGCCGACCTGCATTACCCCAAGCAGCTGGAAGAGCTGCTGCGCACCGCGCTGGATTACCACAACTTCGTGCTGACCAAGTATCTGAACACCGATGCGGTCGACTTCCAGAAGACCTTCGACGAAGCCCTGGCCTTCGGCGAATACGTGCAGCCGATGAAGTCCGACGTGGCCGGCATCCTGCACGACCTGCGCAAGCAGGGTAAGCGCGTGCTGTTCGAAGGCGCGCAGGGCGCACTGCTGGACATCGACCACGGCACCTACCCGTACGTCACCAGCTCCAACACCACCGTGGGTGGTGCGCTGGCCGGTGCCGGCGTCGGCGCCGATTCCATCGACTACGTGCTGGGCATCGCCAAGGCCTACGCCACCCGCGTTGGCGGCGGCCCGTTCCCGACCGAACTGGACGATGAAATCGGCCAGGGCATCCGTGACCGCGGCGCCGAGTACGGCGCGTCGACCGGTCGCCCGCGTCGCTGCGGCTGGATGGACATCGTTGCGCTCAAGCGCGCGGTGGCCATCAACGGCATCAGCGGCCTGTGCATCACCAAGCTGGACGTGCTCGATGGCATGGAAAAGCTGAAGGTCTGCATCGCCTACGAATACAACGGCAAGCGCACCGAATACGCGCCGCTGGACGCGCAGGGCTGGGAAGACTGCACCCCGGTGTACCTGGAGTTCCCGGGCTGGAGCGAGAACACCCACGGCATCACCAACTGGGACGAGCTGCCGCCGGCCGCACGCGCCTACCTGCGTTCGCTTGAAGAGCTGGCCGGTTGCCCGATCAGCATCGTCTCCACCGGCCCGGACCGCGACCACACCATGGTCCTGCAGGATCCGTTCGCCTGAGTGGTTGACCGGTAGCGCCGGGCCATGCCCGACGTCGCAGCAAGGAGAAGCCCCGCGCAAGCGGGGCTTTTTCGTTTTCGGTAATGTGTCGGCACAGCCGGCAGGGAAGCGCAGCGATGACGGAGACTTCGGCATGAAGGGCGTGACGGTGGCACGGGTGACCCTGTGGGTGCTGTGGTGCCTGTGGACCCTGGCCAGCCTTGTGCTGGTGCTGGGCGCGGCCGCCAACTACCTGGCCTCGCGCACGCAGACCCTGCCCTTGGTGCTGACCCCCGGCGCGACGGCGGAAGCTACGGTCTACCGCTTCATCGACGATCCGCTGCGCCTGCGTCTGCGCTACGCGGATGACGGTGATGATCCGGCGATCGATCCCGAGGTGCGCCTGCGCGCGGACACCCCGACCGACCACAACGAATTCCGTGCGGACACGCGTTCGGGCACGTCAGACACGGACATCATCCGTGTATTGGCATCGGTCAAGCCAAGCAGGTTCGCCGCCTCGTACTTCGGCTATGGGCGGGGGGATGCGCTGCCGCGCGGGCGTTCCTGGCTGCGGCTGACCGTGCTGGAGGTCGACCCGGCCCTGGCCGGACGCGAAGCTTCGGTGGAACTGCTGCCGCCGATTGATGTGCTGAAGCTGACCGACCTGGATTACCTATGGTTGTGGCCGTTCTTCTTCTGGCAGCCGGTGGCGCTGCTGTTGCTGATCGCGGGTGGCGGACTGGCGACGGCCAGCATCGCGCTGCGGAGGTGGCAACGCCGACCTCGGGCGCGGTAGCGCCGGGCCACGCCCGGCGGACTCCTGGCTGACCGGTGAATGCCCAATATGGGTAGGATCATGCCCATATTGGGTAGGAATGCCCCAATCCCCCCTCAATAGCAGTCCCCCGATCGGCAGAACGTACTTCGTCGACCAGCGCGAGTTTCTGTCGTTTTCTGCCTTGGCCCCATACGGTGTGACAGGCCTCGGTCGGACGGGAAGCACCGTGCGCCAATGGTTGGCGTCCTGGAAGTCGCCCTGCGTGCGGATTTCGCGAGTCGCACCCTGTCGACTGCACGATGATGGAGGAAGGCTGCGCGTGTCCTGCGCGGCATCTGCCAATCAACGAGGAGCAATCACATGGGAGCATGGGGAGACGGTTCATTTGAGAACGATGACGCCTGCGATCTGGCCTGCGAGCTGACGGAATGCACGGATCTATCGCTTCTGGAGGAAGCGCTGAGCGCGGCCATCAATCCCGACGACTACGTGGAAGCTCCCGAAGCAGGCAGGGCGCTGGCAGCCGTGGAGGTAGTGCTGGCCCTGCTGGGCCGACCGACGGCTGCCATTGCCGAGGAAGAGGAGCTGATGGCTTGGGTAGCTGCCTGCAATCAGATGCCATCCCCCGCGCTGTTGTCGCTGGCCCACCTCGTACTACAGCGGGTGCAAGCCGAGAACTGCGAACTGCGGGAGCTGAAAGAGGAGTCCGACGGACTGCAAGCGTGGATGGCAGAAGTACACGCGCTGCAGTCGTACCTGTCGGCAGCAGGCGGTACCGCAAATGGGACGGCCTAGCGGTCGCCTTGCTTCGCCACGAGCAACGGATACGGATTGATCGATTCACCCTTCCACCACTGTTTTTCCGGCCCCAGCACATGTACCTCGAAATGCAGGTGCGGGGCCTCGGCGCTGGCATTGCCGGTGCTGCCCACGTAACCGATCACCTCGCCGCGCGTGATCACCTGCTTTTCGGCCAGGCCATCGGCATAGCGCTGCAGGTGCGCGTAGTAGTAGCACCAGCGTCCGCTGGGCTCGAACTGGTAGATCGTCAAGCCACCGCGCTTGCTGTCGAACAGTTTTTCCACCGTGCCATCGGCCACCGCCAGCACCGGCGTGCCGGCGTCGGCCATGATGTCGATGGCATCGTGCACGCGGCCTTCGCTGCGTGCATCGGTGAAGGTGTCGCGCAGCTGCGAGGCCGGGATGCCCTGCACCGGCAGCAGCAGGCCGGCTGGCACACCGGTGGCACTGCTTGGCGGCACGGCAGTCGGAGCCGGAGCGTCCAGGCGCTGCGTTGCGGCCCCACCCGGCGGTGCCGCGGCCACCGCAGGTTGCGCTGCAGGTGACGCAACCGCCACCGGCTCACCCGCATCACGGCGCAGCCACCAGCCCACGCCCAGCCCCAGCACCACACCCAGCACGATCAGCTGCGAAAGACGCATCGGCTCACTCCTGCATCAGCACTGGCACCGAGGTATCGACGGCGTCGGCCACGCGCACGGCATCCCAGTTGGTCATGCGCACGCAGCCGTGCGATTCGGTCTTGCCCACATGGCCGGGTTCGGGCGTGCCGTGCAGGCCGTAATGCGGCTTGGACAGGTCGATCCAGACGCGCCCGACCGGGTTGTTCGGGCCCGGCGGCAGCGTCGCCTTCTTCTCGCCCTTGCGCGCATCCCAGAACAGCTTCGGGTTGTAGTGGAATGGCGGATCGCGGTACACGCCGAGGATCTTCCATTCGCCGATCGGCAGCGGGTCATGCTGGCTGCCGGACGATACCGGCACCTGCGCGATCACCTTGCCCTGTGCATCCAGCAGTTGCAGGGTGGAATCGGATTTGTCGACCACCACCTTGGCCGCCTTCGGCAGCGGTGCCGGCGCGATGTTGGGCACCTGGATGCGGCTGCCGGCCTTGCCCAGGTCCACGCCCGGATTGAGCGCCTTCAACAGCTCCGGCGATGCATGGAAGCGTTCGCCCAGCGCTTCTTCCACGCTGCTGTAGCCCAGCGCTTTCAGCTTGGCCTGCTCGGCCGGCTTCTTCGGAATCGGCTGGAACGGTCCGGCCACGTCTTCGCTGGTCAGCGTGTAGCTGGCCAGCGGCGCGTTGGCATCGGCCTGCAGGGCGTTCCAGGTGGCATCGTCCAGTTCGCCGGTCACCTTCAACCCATGCGCGGCCTGGAAGCCGGACACCGCGCGACGCTGGTTGCTGCCCACTTCGCCATCGATCTGCCCCGGCGAGAAATTGGCGCGGTCCAGCAGCACCTGCGCATGCAGCGGCGAACGCGCAGCGATGTCCGGCCCGGCGCGCTCGGCAATGGGTTCGGGCAATCCGGCCGGTGCGGTCTGCGCGAAGGCGGGAGTAACCATCAACGACAGCGCAAGCATGGCAACGCGGGGTGAAAGCATGGGACGCTCCTGCGGGATTCGTCCCCACCATGCCTGTACCCCGCGGCCAGCCCGCGTGAAAACGCTGACGCCCTGCTGAGCGATGGATGTACGCGCAGGTCTCAGCGCGTCGCGTCACGCGTGATGCGCCCGCTCTGCAGCACGCCGAAGGCGATCTCCGCGGCGGTGAACAGCAGCAGGATGGCGCTGGCGCCGTGCAGCACGGCGTAGACCTGCCACAGCGCGAACATCCCGCGCGCCGCCGCATCCAGCCGGCCCAGCAGTACCGTGGGGGCGAGGATGCGTGCCAGCGACCACACCACCACCACCGAGCCGAGCAGGTTGGCCAGCAGCATGTGCAGCGGGTCCAGCGCCGGCACCTGGCCGGGCAACTGCCAGGCCTGGGCCAGCCAGGCCAACGCCGCGTGCAGTGGGGCGAAGGTCCAGGGCAGCGCGAAGGGCAGGGTGACCAGCAGGTCATAGGCCGCACTGGCGCGGACGATACGGAGATAGCGGGAAATCAGCATGGAAGCCCTTGGTCGTGGAAACAGGGCGTACTGTCAGGGCTGAAGTAAACTTCAAGGTCAAGCCCTTCTGGACCGGACATGCAGATTGGAGAACTGGCGCAGGCCTGCGGGCTGTCGCGCGAAGCGCTGCGTTTCTACGAAAAACAGGGCCTGATCGGCGCGCGTCGGCTGGCCAATGGCTACCGCGACTACCCGGCCGAAACGGCAATGCTGGTGCACTACATCCGCACCGCCCAGCAACTGGGCTTCACCCTGGCCGAAATCGGCCAGCGCCTGCCCCGGCTATGGGAACAGGCCGATGCCGGCCCGCTGCTGGCCGCCGCGCTGCGGGAGAAGCTGGCCGACATCGACGCCCGCATCGTGGCCCTGACGGCGCTGCGCCAGGACCTGGCCACACGGCTGGCCAGCGCCTGCCCGCTGCAGCCTGATACCACGCCAGGCTGAACGGCCAATGTGAACCGCCACCGAAGCGTTCAGGCTTGCGGGGTCAAGACGCGCCTGCGGGGGGCCGATAAGGCGACATCCCCCCCGTTTTGGATACCCCCATGAACTACTTGAGGAACGTCAGGGTTGCCTGGCGTCTTGGGCTGGGCTTTGGCCTGCTGCTGTTGCTGGTTGCTGCCGTCGTGGCCACCGGCGCCACTGCCACCGCCGTGCAGAAGCGTGCGATGCAGCAGGTGGTCGAGGTCAGCGTGGCCAAGGTGCGCCTGCTGTCGGAAATGCTCGACGCCAACAACCAGATGATGGTCGTGCGCCGCGAGATGCTGATCCGCCAGGGCGACGCACGCGATGCCGACGAACAGCGCATCGCCGATCTGGTCAAGCGCTACGAAGCCAGCTGGACGGCCTACCAGGCACTGCCCGGCAATGCCGAGGGCAAGGCGATGGGCGAAGCGATCGCGGCCAAGCGTGCCATTGCCCGCCCGCTCAACAAGCAGACCAGTGAACTGATGCAGCAGGGCGATTTCCCCGGCGCGGTCACGCTGACCCTGGGCCCCGTGCAGGAAGCGGCCAATGGCTGGAACAAGGCGCTGGCCGAAGGCGTAGCGTTCGAAGAAAAGGAAAGCCGCCAGGCAGCTGCCGAAGCGATCCGCCTGGGTGAGCGCAGCCTGCTGCAGCTGCTGGTGCTGGGTGGCGTGGCGCTGCTGGTCGGCATTGGCGCGTCGGTGATGATCGGACGCAGCATGACCGGTCCGCTGGCGCGTGCGGTGCAGCTGGCCGAGCGCCTGTCCAAGGGCCAGCTTGACCAGGAATTCCGCCTGGGCGGCCGCGATGAGCTGACCCAGCTGGGTGAAGCCATGGCCAGCGTGCGGCAGAGCGTGCAGGCCGCCATCGGCGCGCAGCTGCACATGGCCGAACAGCACGAGGCCGGTGCGATCCGTTACCGCATGGATGCCGATGCCTTCCCCGGTGATTTCGGCCGCATGGTGCAGGCCACCAACAGCCTGGTGGAATCGCACGTGCAGGTGGAACTGCTGATGGCTGACGTCATGCAGCGGTACGCCATTGGTGACCTCAGCCGCGACCTGCCGGAGTATCCGGGCGAGAAGGCCGCGCTGACCCGCACCCTGGCTGCGGTGAAGCAGAGCCTGATGGCGATCAGCGCGCAGATCGACACGCTGGCGCAGGCAGCCGGGTCAGGTGACTTCAGCGTGCGCGGCGATGCCGCCGCATTCCAGTTCCAGTACCGGGCCATGGTCGAACACCTCAACGCCATGATGGCCAGTTCGCAGGCCAGCATCGCCGATGTTTCCGACGTGCTGCGTGCGATCTCGCACGGCAACCTGACCGCCCGCATGGACGGTGAGTACGAAGGTGTGTTCGCCCGCATGCGTGACGATGCCAACACCACCACCGCCCAGCTGACCGGCATTGTCCGTGGCATCCAGGTGGCGGCCGACAGCATCAACAATGCCGCGCAGGAACTGGCGGCCGGCAACAACGACCTGTCGCGCCGTACCGAACAGCAGGCCGCCAACCTGGAAGAGGCTGCCGCATCGATGGAGGAACTGACCTCTACCGTGCGCCAGAACGCCGAGCTGGCCCGCCAGGCCGACAGCGAAGCCCATGCGGCTGGCGCCGCAGTGCGCGAGACCGAGCAGGCGATGGCGCAGATGGCAACCGTGATGGGTGAGATCAACCAGTCGTCCTCGCGCATCTCGGAAATCTCCACCGTGATCGATGGCATCGCGTTCCAGACCAACATCCTGGCACTGAACGCGGCCGTGGAAGCCGCGCGTGCCGGCGAACAGGGCCGTGGTTTCGCGGTGGTCGCCAGCGAAGTGCGGACCCTGGCCCAACGTGCCGGCGTCGCCGCCAAGGAGATCAAGGAACTGATCGAAGACGCGGGCGCCAAGGTGCAGAGCGGCCTGGCCGTGACCGTGCAGTCTGAAGCAGCGATTGCCCGTCTGGCCCAGGCCAGCTCGCGGACCAACCAGCTGATGAGCGACATTGCTGCGGCCAGCAAGGAACAGGCGGCCGGCATCGAACAGGTCAATCAGGTGGTGGTGCAGATGGACCAAGTGACCCAGCAGAACGCCGCCCTGGTGGAAGAAGCCACCGCGGCCAGCCGCGCGCTGGAAGAGCAGGCCAACGCGCTGACCACCTCGGTTGCGGTGTTCCAGATCGAGCAGGGCGGCCCGACGCGCGCCGTGGTGGCCCGCGCGGCCTGATCGCTGCGCCGGTAGAGTCGAGCTTGCTCGACTGCTTGTGGCAGAGGCAGTCGAGCAAGCTCGACTCTACCGCGCGGCCCCTTTTTCGGCGATGCTCGCTGCAGACACCGGGGGAGGGAGCATGGACAGCAACGAGACCGAAGGCGCCTACGGCGATGTGCCACGGATGCAGGGCATGGCCGCGCCCGCCATGCCTCCAGCCGAGGTGCCGACCGACTGGTCGATGCTGCCGCTGACCCGTGGCGATGATGATTCGGCGGTGATGCAGGCGCTGCGCCGCATGCGCCGCGAACCGGCCCTGCTGTTCACCGTGGCCTACCTGCTGGCGTCACTGCTGGGGCTGTGGTGCAGCTTCTGGTTCTACCGCGGCTTCGAGCTGTCGATCCTGGATTACATGCAGCCCAGCGATTTCCTGGTGGCCGGCATCCGCGACCCAGCCTATGCGCTGCTGCTGGCCGCAGGTGTGCTGCTGGTACTGGTGGTGAGCTGGCCGGAAACGCTGCGCAAGCGCAACGCGGCCAAGCTTGAACAGCTGCGTGCACGCAACTGGGCCTGGCGGGCGGTGCTGACGCGCTCGGTGCTGACCAGTTGGGAAGGTGTGGGACTGCGGCCGCTGACCGCGATGACCTTGGCTGTGGCCGCCTTCATGGCCATTGGTGCGGCCAACTACGTGCAGGTGCGTGGGCAGCAGATCCGCAACGAGGGCCGCGGTGAAGTGATCCGCCTGCAGTTGAATGGCGACGCAGCGCCCTTGCCCGGTAGCGCCCGCCTGCTCGGCTCCAGCAGTGCATTCCTGTTCGTCTGGTGGCCGCAGCAGCGGCGCGCTGAAGCCATTCCGATCGCTGCGGTGCGCAAGCTGCAGGCGGTCGCCGTCGCGGCACCGGTGGTCAAGGGCGGGGCGGGCGATTGACCGCCCCGCTGCGCCCGCGTGTGCTGATGTTGCCCGGCCTGGATGGCGGGGTGGGGATGTCCGCGCCGTTCCTGGATGCCCTGCGCGCGCACGGCGTTGATGCCGACGCACTGCCGCTGCCCCTGCACGGCGCACAGGACTATCCCACATTGGCCGCCTGGCTGCAGCCACTGCTGCCGCAGCAGCCCTGGGTGCTGCTGGCCGAATCGTTTGCCGGTCCGTTGGCCGTGCAGATTGCGGCGCAGGCACCCCCCGGCCTGCGTGGGCTGGTGCTCAGCACCACGTTCGCGCGGCGGCCGGTGCCGATGCCGGCGGCCAGCGCACTGGCCCTGTCATTGGCCTGGCCGCAACCGCCGCTGCCAGTGTTGACGCGCCTGCTGCTGGGGCGCTGGCGGACGCCGGACAACGTGCGGGCCCTGCGCCTGTCCCTGGCCGAGGTGCCTGCGCGGGTGCTGCGGCAACGTGCGGCCGTCACCCTGCAGGTGGATGTGCGCCCCCTGCTGCCGCGCATCACCTTGCCCACGCTTTGCCTGCAGGCACGCCAGGATCGTCTGCTGTGGCCGCCCAGCGTGGCCGAGCTGCTGGCCCTGCTGCCCGACGCGCGGCATGTCGCCCTGCAGGGCCCGCATCTGCTGCTACAGGCCCGCACCGAACAGGCTGCTGCCGTCGTGGCTCGCTGGGTCACCGCGCTGCCGGACTGACAGCCCGTGCATGCAGGGCGGCTGCAGCCCTGCAGGCCATGTCTTCAACGCAACGGCTGGCGGAAAGCCCGGCACGCTGCACGCTTGCCCGCGTCCTTCATGGCCAGCCCCGGATCCGGGGCTGGCGTTCCCTGGTGCTCTCGCCTCAGCGCGGTGCGGCGAGCGCCTGCGTCGGGCAGCGGCGCGGGTTGCAGCGCTGCTTGCCGTTGCTCTCGCTGCTGCCCAGCGCATCGGAACCTTGCGCAGCACCGGCGGCCCCATAGCCAAGGCGCAGGCCGATGCTGGTGGCCCGGCTCGCGCCGCGGGTCTGCTCGTGGCCCAGCAGCAGTGACATGAACCAGCCCCGCTGCAGGCGAACGTCCATGCCGGCAGCGATCGACAGCGCGTGGTCGTTGTAGCTCTGCATACGCAGCTGGTAGTCCTGCGCGCGCGGCCCGATGGCATAGTTCAGGTAGGCATCGCCCTTGTCGTCCAGCGCCTGGCGGTACTCGATGCTCCAGAACGGACGTACGCGCGCTTCCGGGTCTGCAGACAGGTACGTGCCCTCCAGGCCCAGTGCCACGGCGCTGTTGCGCACCACCTGCTGGCGGTAGACCAGGTCGTACAGGCCGGCGCCGTTTTCGCGGTAGCTGTCCAGCGTACTGCGGCTGGCCTCGACACGGCCGTAGCCGGTCAGCGTGGTGCCGGCAAGGCGCTGCTCATAGCCGAAGGCCAGCGAACCGAACCACTGGTCACCGTCGCGCTTGCCCTGGGCAAAGGCATCGGCGTCCGCACTCCATCGGCGGGTATCGAAGTCCAGCGTGCCGGTGGCCACGATGCCATCGATGAACACGTGCTCACCGCCACGCCACAGGCCATAGGCCGCCAGCGATCGCTGATCGGACTTCACCCGGGCATCGCTGTCTTCCATGTCGCTGTTGTTGCGGCCCAAGCTGCCGGCTACACCGAACAGCAAGCGGGTGCCGAAGGCGCGGTCCACGCCGACGGTCAGGCCATCGGTACGGAAGTCGTACCGGCCACCACGGCCCGGCCCGGCACCGTAGCTGGCCGAGCCGGAGGCCCACATGCCCCAGCCGGCAGGCAACGCGGGCAGGGCGTCGCCACCCAGCCGGGACACCGGTACCGACACGTTGGGCAGATCGTTGCCAGCGGCATAGCTCAGTGACAGCTGGTTGCTGGACGCATTGCTGCCACCGCGCACCTGGCGCAGACGGTCGCGGATGTTGGACTGCTGTGCACTGGCGAAGCGCACGCTGGCATCCACCTGCGCCTGCAGGCCGGCAACAACACCCGGGTCGCGGGTCGGGTCAGGGCGCAGGCTGACCACCAGACGCAACTGTGCGTTGCCTGCTGCGTAGCCTCCCGAGGCTGCCTGGGTGACCGTGAGGATCGCCACACCTTCACCCACCAGGGTGACGGTGCGTCCCTGCACGCTGGCGACGCGCGCATCACTGCTGGCATATCTGAAGGCGCCGCGGCTCGGGCTCTGCGGATCGACCAGATCGAAGGCGGCCTCGCCGAACACCTTGTGCAGTTCCTGCGGCCACTGCAGCACCGGCACAGCGGCGGTGATGTCCACATCCAGCGTGGCCGGGGTGGCCGCCAGATACTGCGTGTTGCCAGCCTGGTTGGCGGTCAGGCTGCAACGACCGGCGGCAAGCATCGTCACGCTGCTGCCGTCCACGCGGCACACGGCGGGGGTGGTGGTGGCGAACACGATGGCATTGCCGGACGCGCCGCCGCTGGCGGAAACGCTGAAGCGGCCATTTTCGCTGTAGACCGGCGCGGTGGGGTTGGCCAGGAACGCGCTGATCTGCTGCACCGCTTCAAGCACCTGCAGGGTATAGGCCTGGTTGGCGGTGAAGCCGTTCGCATCGGTGACTGTCACCGTGAAACCGTAGTTGCCTGCGCCCTGGGGTGTGCCGGAGAACACGCCATCGCTGGCCAGCGCCAAGCCGGTCGGCAGGGCACCGGCACTTACCGCGAAGCTGTACGGCGCGGCACCACCGGAGACCTGCAGGCGCTGCGTATAGCCAGTGGCCGTGGACGACTGCGGCAGGTTGGAGAGTGCAAACGCCAATTGCGGAGCGTTCACCACCAGGGTGTAGGCGGTGTCCTTGCTGGATGGGCCACTACCGGTGCTGCTGTCGGTCACGCGCACGCTGAAGCTGTAGGTGTTGGCTGCGGTGGGCGCGCCGCTGAAGACGCCTGCCGGGCTCAGCGACAGGCCCGGCGGCAGCGTTCCGATCACCTGGTAGCTGTACGGCGCCGCGCCACCACTGGTGGACAGCGTCGGCGTGTAGGCGGTGCCCGCGGTTGCCGGGCCCAGCGAGGCGGGCGTTGCCACCAGCGTCGGCGGGGACACGGTGATGCTGACCGTCACTGTGGCCGAGGTCGTGTTGCCGTCGCTGGCCTGGTAGCTGAAGCTGTCCGCGCCGTAGTAGCCGGTTGTCGGCGTGTAGGTGACCGAGGTTCCGCTGACGGCGGTCTGGCCATGGGCCGGATTGCCGATGATGACCACGCTGGTCGGAATGCCGCTGATCGTCAGTGCCACAGCGCTTGCAGTGTCGTAGGCCACCGTTGCGCTGGATGGGCTGGCAACGATCGCATCCGCAGCGGTGACCGCATTGGATGCAGCAGACGCGCTGCCGGTGCCTGCGCTGTTGGTGGCGGTGACGGTGAACGTGTACGACTGGCCGACGGTCAGGCCGGTGACGGTGATGGGAGAACCTGCACCCGTGCCGGTAGCGCCGCCTGGCGAGGCGGTGACCGTGTAGCCGCTGATCGTCGATCCGCCGGTACTGGCCGGAGCGGTGAAGGTGACACTGACCTGACCGGTGCCCGACGGGCTGGCGGACACGCTGGTCGGTGCGCCGGGTACCACCGCATTGACGGTGAACGACTGGCTGACCTGCGATGCCGGCAGGTAAGTGCTGTCTCCGGCCTGGTTCGCATTGATCGTGCAGGTACCGGTGGTGACGAAGCTCAGCTGCCCACCGCTGGTGATGGTGCAGACCGCAGTTGTCGACGAGGTGAAGCTGACCGCAAGGCTGGAGGTGGACGTTGCCGTCAACGTGGGAGTGGTGCCATAGGTCTGCGCGCCCGGGTTGGCGAAGGTGATCGTCTGCGGAGACGCCGGGGTGATGGCATTGGAGGCGGCAGACGCGCTGCCTGTTCCGGCGCTGTTGGTCGCGGTGACGGTGAAGGTATACGCAATGCCGTTGGTCAGGCCGGTAACGGTGATCGGCGAACTGCTGCCGGTGCCGGTCAGTCCTCCAGGATTGGAGGTCACGGTGTACCCGGTGATGCTGCCGCCGCCATTGCTGGCCGGCGCAGTGAAGGTCACCGATGCCTGGCTGTTTCCAGCGGTCGCGGTGCCGATCGTCGGCGCGCCGGGTGCGATCGCGGCGACGGTGAAGGTCTGCGACACCTGCACTGCGGCCGTGTAGGTGGCATTACCTGCCTGATCCGCATTGATGGTGCAGCTGCCGGCGGAGACGAAGGTCAGGGTACCACCAGACGCGATGGTGCAGACCCCGGTCGTGGCGGAGCTGAAGCTTACCGGCAAGCTCGAACTGCTGGTGGCCGACAGCGTTGGCGTAGTGCCGAAGTTCTGTACACCCGGATTGGTGAAGGTGATGGTCTGCGTGGCCTTCGGTGTGACGGCATTCGATACGCCGGACGCCGCGCTGGTGCCGATGGCGTTGGTGGCAGTGACGGTGAAGGTATAGGCCGTGCCGTTCGTCAGGCCGGTGACGACGATGGGCGATGCCGAGCCCGTAGCAATGACGTTGTCCGGCGAGGAGGTGACGGTGTAGCCGGTGATGGCAGACCCGCCGGTGTTGGCAGGTGCAGTGAAGCTGATCGTGGCCTGGGCGTTGGCAGCGGTCGCCGCGCCGATGGTCGGGGCATCCGGCGCGGTGGGAATGGCGACGTTGTGCGCGGTGCCTCCGCTGTATGCCGCCGCGACATTGCCGGCTGCGTCGACAATGTCGGTGCCATTGTTGAGATTGAGCTTGAGGCTACCGTTGCCGGTAATGCCCGACACGTCGACGCTGTAGACGGCGCCACTGCCCGATATTGCGGTGATGGCACCTGCAGCGTTGCCCGTGGTGCCAAGGGTGAAGTCGTTGGCGGTCACGTTGTTGACCACCTCGCTGAAGGTTACCGCGAAGCTCACGCTGGTGGCGGTGGCCGGCGGCGAGCCGGTGGGCGCGGTGCTGACAACGGCAGGTGCCAGATCGTCGATGACGGTGAGGTTGAAGAGCTTCTCGACGCTGGCGCCGGCAGCGTCGGTGCTGCGCACACGGATGCTCTGGCTGCCTGCCGGAAGCGTGCGTGCATCGTTGGCGCGGAGCGCGTTTCCGCTGATGTTGAAGGATGCATTGTTGCTGTCCCCGGCACCACTCACCAGGGCATAGGTGAACGTGTCACCGGCATCGGCATCGGTCGTGCTGAGCGTGCCGATCACCGCGTTCGCACCCGCGCTCTGGCCGACGCTGGGATTGCTCAGCGTCAGATCGGTAGGCGCAGTGTTGGCGGGCTCCACGATCAGGTTGTTGATCGAGTGCCATGTACTGTTGATGTTCGTGCCGCCGCTGAGCGTGCGGATACGTACTTCATCGACATCGCCGAACGTGGCCGGCAGCAGGGTCACGGTAAGCGGAATGCTCAGGCCCGGCGGTGTCGAGAAATTGCGGCTGCCCACCAAGGCACCGGCGCGATAGGCCTCGACGATGTACGTCGTGTTCTCCGTCTCGCCCCAGTTGTAGTACTTGAAGGAGCTGATCGCGAAATGCCGGCCGGTCGTCGAGCGTATCGCCATGCCGAACCGCCCAGCATTGTCGGTATGGGTCAATCCGCTCCACGACGGGTCGCCGCTTGAAAGGAATGTGTTGTCCTGCCAGGTCATGCCTGCAGCAGGTGTGCCTGCCGCGTTGCTGGTGTGGAATATCTGCAGGGTGAGGCCGGGAATATCGACCGACCCGCCTTGCCCGTCCTCGGCGAAGGTGCCGCCGATGCCGCCGGCATTGCTGAAGATCAGCTGGGTCGGCGCGGCCTGCGCGCTCGACAGGATGCCGGCCAACAGCAACAGCAGAAGTGCCGCCCGCAGCAGCGGACGGGCAAAGTTTGGTGCGGACATGCGATCCCCCTGATCCATCCACGAATGTCAGCCACCGCATCGCGCCTGCGCGCATCTGCCGGTGGGCCGTTCCTTCTTTTCAGATTCCCGATGTCGGCCGGGTTGCCGGTCGAAAGTCCATTGCCGTGATGCAATTTCCGTGCCGTGGCACGGACTTCCTCAATCCCCTGGGCTACCGCTGGCGACCCGTGTGGCGGCGATTCTATCCGTTTATTCGTGTTTGCCAACGGGGGCGTCTGAACGGGTCATCGCGGACGTCTGCGTACGTCTGCGTATGGCGTGTTGGCTCCCGTTCGGCCATGCTCGAGGTCCTCCACCGTGGACATGCGAAGGGCGTTGCCTTGAGTGATCCGTTGCCACTGCAGGTTGTCGTGTTGCCCGGGCTGGACGGCACCGGCTGGCTGTCGATGCCCTTCCTGGATGAGCTGCGCGCGCGTTGGCACTGCCCGGTACGGGGGCGCAGGATTACGCAACCTTGGCGGAGGCGGTACGGCCGCAGCTGCCTGCGCAGCCGTTCGTGCTTCTTGCCGAGTCCTTCGCCGGCCCGCCAGCGATGGAACTGGCCGCAGGCCCGCTGCCCGGACTCCGTGGACTGGTGCTGTGCACGACCTTCGCACGGCGACCGGTGCCGTTGCCCGCCAGCGCCGCCATGGCGCTGGCACCTGCCTGGCCAATGCCGCCGTTGCCACTGATGGCACGACTGCTGCTGGGGCGCTGGCGCACCCGCAGCAATCAGCAGCACCTGCAGGACGCACTGGCACAGGTGCCGGCGTTGGTGCTGCGCCAACGCGCAGCGGCCACCCTGCGCGTTGATGTGCGCGCGCTGTTGTCCAGGATCCAGGCGCCAACCTTGAATGTGCAGGCGCTGCAGGATCGACTGTTGTGGCCGCGCAGCGTACGCGAACTGCAGGCATTGCTGCCCGACGCGCGGCACCTCGCCATTGAAGGCCCGCACCTGCTGCTGCAGGCGCGGGCCGAACCGGCTGCAGCGTTGATCGCGTGCTCTGGATCAACACGCTGCCGAGGTAGCCGGAGTCATCCGCTAGTGCGGGTACGCGAAGCCGTCTTTGCCACCTTCTTTGCAGGCGCCTTGCTTGCCGAAGTCTTCTTTGCAGCTGTCTTCCTGGCCACCTTCTTCGTTGCCTTGCGCCCGCTGCCGCTGCGCTTGCCGCCGCCATCCTGCTTGTTCACGGTGGCCCAGGCGATGCGCTCGGCGGTGCCCTCGCTTGCACCGCGTTCGCGCTCGCTTTCTTCGATGTGCTCGGCCTGGCGCTTCTGCTTTTCGGTATAGGCGGATTTGTCACCACGGGGCATGAGCGTTCTCCTTTTGGATGGTCAGGCCAGCAGGCGCAGCTTCGGCTCGCGCGCCCACTGGCGGGTGGCGGCAGCAGTGAGGAAGGCCTTGCTGTCTCCGGCCTCGACGTTGCCGGCGTCGTTGCCGACGCGGGCGGCTTTCAGCAGCGTCTGTGCACCCTCATCGCTGGCGATGGCCTTCAGGTGTGCCCATGCATCACTGACGAAGCCAACGGCCGCCGCTTCCTTGGCCAACGCCTTGGCAGCGTCGGCACTCAGCACTACCGCCACCGCGTCGAAGACTACCGACGGGGTACCGGCCAGCTGTCCATCGGCGGCCTGCACCTTGCCGTCGCTGAGCGTGGCGCCACCGACTTTCGGTGCGACCAGCTTGACGCTGGCGCCGGCCTTTTCAGCGGCCTTGCGCAGGCTGGCGATTACCCGTGCATCGGAACCTTCGTCGAACAGGATGCCGATGCAACGCCCCTGCAGCAGTGGCTTGGTGCGGCCGATCACGCGCACTTCCGGGGCGGCCGCCAGGTCCTTCGCGGGCGTTGCCGTCGGTGCCGGGTCGGGCAGGGCGCGCAAGCCCAGGCCGTCACTCACACGCTTGGCCAGTCCTTCGTCGATGTTACGCAGATGGCTGACGGTGCGCACGCGCACCTTCTCCGTTTCCACCTTCGACAGCTCGAACACCAGCGCCGAGGCCAGGTGCGCCTGTTCCGGCTTCTCCAGGCTGCGGAAGAACATCCGTGCCTGGCTGTAATGGTCGGCGAAGCTTTCCGCGCGCGTGCGACCCTTGCGGCCATCGTCGGCCGTGGCATGGCTGCGGAAACCGGCCGGCGTCTCGCGAGGGCTGTCGTCCTCCAGCGAACTGGGGTCGTAGGCCACGCGGCCCTTGGGTACCTGCATCTGCATGTGCCCATCGCGCTGGTGGTTGGCAAACGGGCACTTCGGCGCATTGACCGGAATCTGGTGGAAGTTGGGTCCGCCCAGGCGGATCAGCTGGGTGTCCAGGTACGAGAACAGCCGGCCCTGCAGCAGCGGGTCGTTGCTGAAATCGATGCCTGGCGGCACGTTGGCCGGGCAGAACGCCACCTGTTCGGTTTCAGCGAAGAAATTGTCCGGCCAGCGGTCCAGCACCATCTTTCCGATCACTTTCAGTGGCACCAGTGATTCGGGAATGATCTTGGTCGGGTCCAGATGGTCGAACGGGAACGCCTGGGCCTCTTCTTCGGTGAACAGCTGCACGGCCAGTTCCCATTCGGGGAAGTCGCCGCGCTGGATCGCTTCGAACAGGTCGCGACGGTGGAAATCATTGTCGGCCGCCTGAAGTTTCAGCGCTTCGTCCCACACCGTGGACTGGATGCCCAGCTTCGGCCGCCAGTGGAACTTGACGAAGGTGGATTCGCCGGCCTCGTTCAACAGGCGGAAGCTGTGCACGCCGAAGCCTTCCATCATGCGCAGCGAACGCGGTATGGCGCGGTCGCTCATCGCCCACATGATCATGTGCATCGATTCGGGCATCAGCGAGATGAAATCCCAGAACGTGTCATGCGCGCTGGCGGCCTGCGGGAACGCACGGTCCGGCTCCATCTTCACCGCATGCACGAGGTCGGGAAACTTCATCGCATCCTGGATGAAGAACACCGGGATGTTGTTGCCGACCAGGTCCCAGTTGCCTTCCGGCGTGTAGAACTTGACCGCGAAGCCGCGCACATCGCGCGGGGTGTCGACCGAACCGGCACCGCCGGCCACGGTGGAGAAGCGGGTGAACACCGGCGTCTTCGTGCCGACTTCAGTGAGCACGCGGGCGCGGGTGTACTTCGCCAGCGAACGGGTCAGTTCGAAATAACCATGGGCGGCGCTGCCGCGCGCATGCACGATGCGTTCGGGAATGCGCTCGTGGTCGAAGTGGGTGATCTTCTCGCGGAGGATGAAGTCCTCCAGCAGGGTGGGGCCGCGCGGGCCCTCGCGCAGCGAGTTCTGGTTGTCGGCCACCGGAATGCCCTGTGCGGTGGTCATGGCCGGATGCGTGCCGCCGGCCTGCAGGTGCAGTTCGTCACCGTCGCCGCGCTGCTGGGCCTGGGACTTCTGGGACGGGGCGGGTGCGCGCTTGCCGGTCGGCTTGCTGGCGGCCATCGGGGGGTTCTCCGGGATACGAGGGGGCAGGCCATGACAGTCGCCCCCGGGCCGTTAACCCACGGTCCGCCGCGGGTGAACGTACAGGCAAAAGCGGGCTCGGGTATGCTTGCCGCATGCGAGTCGAGCCCACCGACATCGAAGCCCTGTTCGACGCCATTCCGGACGTGCTGTTCTTCATGAAGGACCGCCAGGGCCGCTATACCCACGTCAACCAGACCATGCTGCGGCGGCTGGGCCTGCGTGCGCGCAAGGATGTCATCGGCCGCACCGCTGCCGAGATCTACCCCACCGGGCTGAGCGCGGACTACGTGGACCAGGACGCGCGCGTGCTGTCCGGCGAGGTGATCGAGAACCTGATGGAGCTGCACCTGTTCGCCAATCGCGAACCGGGCTGGTGCCTGACCTGCAAGCGGCCGTTGCTGGTGGACGGCAGCATCCAGGGCCTGATCGGCATTTCCCGCGACCTGGGCCAGAAGGACAGCCTGGGCAGCCAGTACGAACAGCTGCGCCTGGCGCTGGCCCACCTCAACGCGCACTACGCCGAAAACGTGCGCATGCAGACCCTGCTGGACATCACCGGCTTTTCGCTGTCCAAGCTGGAGCGCAGCTTCCGCAAGGTGTTCCAGATGACCCCGCAGCAGGTGCTGACCCGGCTGCGCATCCAGATGGCCATGCACCTACTGCATGGCGACGACAGCATCGCCTGCATCGGCCAGGCCTGCGGCTTCAGCGACCAGAGTGCGTTCACCCGCAAATTCAAGGCTGAAACCGGTTTCTCGCCGCGCGCCTACCGGGCACGTATCGGGGGGTATGCCGGTGGCGCGGTCGGCGAGGCCATGCTGCCCTGAGCGGTCTGCTGCACTGTGCCTATCCCCGTAGGTGGGGGACAATGTAAGGTGACGCCCCTGTAGCCGCCGCCAGTCCCGCCGATGCCCGCCAGCCCCGTTACGCCTGCCTCGCCTTCCCGCCTGGGCCATTCGCTCAAGCCGCGTCAGCTGATCATGATGGGCCTGGGCAGCGCGATCGGCGCCGGCCTGTTCCTGGGGTCCGGCGTAGGCGTGCAGGCGGCCGGTCCGGCCGTGCTGGTGTCCTACCTGGTGGCCGGGGCGCTGGTGATCATTGTCATGAACGCCCTGGGCGAAATGGCCGCGGCCAAGCCGACCAGCGGTGCGTTCTCGGTGTATGCCGCCGACGCCATGGGCGCCACCGCCGGCGCCACCGTGGGCTGGCTGTGGTGGGTGCAGCTGGTGATCGTGATCGCCGCCGAGGCGGTGGGCGCTGCCGGCCTGCTGGCCACGGTCTGGCCGGTGATACCGGTACCGATGGCGGCGCTGGCCTTCATGCTGTTCTTCACCGCCATCAACCTGCTCGGAGTGAAGAACTTCGGCGAGTTTGAATTCTGGTTCGCCATCCTGAAGGTAGCCGCCATCCTGGCCTTCATCGCTGTCGGTATCGCTCTGCTGATGGGCTGGCTGCCGCAGGTGGCTTCGCCGGGGCTGAGCAACTTCACCCAGCACGGTGGCTTCGCACCGAAGGGCCTGGCCGGCATCGGTGCCGCGCTGCTGGTGGTGGTGTTCGCCTTTGGGGGCACCGAGATCGTGGCGGTGGCGGCAGCCGAGACCGAAGACCCCGAGCGCAGCATCGCCCGTGCCATCCGCACCGTGGCCTGGCGCATCCTGGTGTTCTACATCGGCTCGCTCAGCGTGATCATCGCGGTGGTGCCGTGGACCAGCGAATCGCTGAAGTCGCCGTTCGCTGCGGTGCTGGACGTGGCCAATATTCCGGGCGCAGCCACGGCCATCACCCTGATCGCAGTGATCGCACTGCTGTCTGCGCTCAACGCCAATCTCTACGGCGCCTCGCGCATGATGTATTCGCTGGCCCAGCGTCGTGAAGCACCGGCCGTGCTGGGCTGGACCGACCCGCGCCAGGTGCCGGTGATTGCCGTGCTGGCCAGCGTGCTGTTCGGCTTCGCTGCCACCATCATGGAACTGCTGTTCCCGGACAAGGTGCTGCCGGTGCTGCTGAACATCGTCGGTTCCACCTGCCTGCTGGTGTGGACGCTGTCGCTGGTGTCGCAGCTGGTGCTGCGCCGCCGGGCCGATCGTCTGGGCACGCGCCTGCCGTTCCGCATGGCGGGCTTCCCGTGGCTGACGGTGTGTGCACTGGGCATCCTGGCGCTGATCTTCGGCCTGCTGCTGAGCGAAGCGCATACGCGCCTGCAGTTCCTGTCGATGGTGGCGCTGACCGCGACCATCGCCGCCGGCAGTGCCATTGCCCGGCGCATGCGCGAAGCGTAATTCTGTAGAGCCGACCCTATGGTCGGCTGCTGTTGCTTTGCCTTTGTAGAGCCGACCCTACGGTCGGCTGCTGTTCGCGCAGACGCCAGCCGAGCATGGGCTCGGCTCTACAGAGGCTGCGGCCGCCAGCCGAGCATGGGCTCGGCTCTACAGAAGGCATACATCCGCCATGCCATCCTGATCGCGTGGGCCGTCACCGGCCCGTCGAGCAGGAGTACCGCATGCTGCGCAGCCGTCCCTTCCTGATGTTCACCGGCCAGGCCGAGGCCGCCATGGCCCTGTACGCCGAAGCCTTCGCCGATTTCCGCCTGCTGGCCCTGCAGCGCCATCCCGAGGGTGCGGGCGCGGGCGTGCCCGGGCAGGTGCGCCAGGCCATTTTCCTGCTGGGTGGCACCCACTACCTGTGCTTCGACAGCCTGGACGTGCACGATTTCACTTTCAGCCCGTCCATGTCGCTGTTCGTGGAATGCGCCGGCAGCGAGCAGTTCGAGCGTGCGGCGCGCGTGCTGGGCGAGGGCGGGCACTGGCTGATGCCGGTGGGTGATTACGATTTCAGCAACCGCTACGGCTGGGTGCAGGACCGCTACGGTGTGTCGTGGCAGCTGAGCCTGGGGCAGATGCCCGACCCGTGAGGCACAACGAAAACGGCCCGCTTGCGCGGGCCGTTCCGTTTACCGGTGCATCGAGGGATTACGCCTCGATTTCGTCGTCCTTGTAGGCATCGACCGGGATGCAGGCGCACATCACGTTCTTGTCGCCGTACACGTTGTCGACGCGGGCCACCGGCGGCCAGTACTTCTGCAGCTTCAGGCTGGGCAGCGGGAAGGCGGCCAGTTCACGCGGGTAGGCGTGGGTCCATTCGCTGGCGGTCACTGCGGTGGCAGTGTGCGGGGCGTTCTTCAGCGGGTTGTCCTCGCGGTCCAGGCGGCCGTCTTCGATCGCGCGGATTTCCTCGCGGATCTGGATCATCGCGTCGATGAAGCGATCCAGCTCGTGCAGCGATTCGCTCTCGGTCGGCTCGACCATCAGCGTGCCGGCCACCGGGAAGCTCAGGGTCGGGGCATGGAAGCCGAAGTCGATCAGGCGCTTGGCCACGTCCTCGGCGCCGATGCCGCTGGTCTTCTCCAGCGGGCGCACGTCCAGGATGCACTCATGCGCCACCAGCCCGTTGCGGCCGGTGTACAGGGTCTTGAAGTGCGGGGCCAGGCGCTTGGCGATGTAGTTGGCGTTGAGCTGGGCCACCTGGGTGGCCTTGCGCAGGCCTTCGCTGCCCATCATGGCGATGTACATCCAGCTGATCGGCAGGATCGAGGCGCTGCCGAAGCTGGCCGCGCTGACCATGCCGACCGGGCCGTTGTCGCCCAGCTTGCCCGGCAGGAACGGTGCCAGGTGTTCCTTCACCGCACACGGGCCGACGCCTGGGCCACCGCCGCCGTGCGGGATGCAGAAGGTCTTGTGCAGGTTCAGGTGGGAAACGTCCGAACCCCACTTGCCCGGCTTGGCCACGCCCACCAGGGCGTTCATGTTGGCGCCGTCGGTGTACACCTGGCCGCCGTGCTGGTGGATGATCTCGCAGATCTCGACCACTTCTTCCTCGAACACGCCATGCGTGGACGGGTAGGTGATCATGATCGCGGCCAGGCGGTCGCTGTACTTCTCGGCATTGATGCGGATGTCTTCGACATCGACGTTGCCGTTGGCATCGGTCTTGGTCACCACCACCTTCATGCCGCACATCTGTGCCGAGGCCGGGTTGGTGCCGTGCGCCGAATCCGGGATCAGGCAGATGTCGCGGTGGCCTTCGCCGCGCGAGCGGTGGTAGGCGCGGATCGCCAGCAGGCCGGCATATTCACCCTGCGCGCCCGAATTCGGCTGCAGGCTGACCGCGTCGTAGCCGGTGCATTCGACCAGCATCGCTTCCAGCGTCTCGATCAGTTCCTTGTAGCCCAGCGCCTGGTCGGCCGGCACCAGCGGATGGATCTGCGAGAACTCCGGCCAGGTCACCGGGATCATCTCGGCGGTGGCGTTGAGCTTCATGGTGCACGAGCCCAGCGGGATCATCGTGCGGTCCATCGCCAGGTCCTTGTCGGCCAGCGAACGCAGGTAGCGCAGCAGTTCGTGCTCGCTGTGGTGGGTGTTGAACACCGGGTGGGTCAGGAACGCGGACTGGCGCAGCAGGCCGGCCGGCAGCGCGTCGGCGGTGCTGGCATCGAGCGCGTCGACGTCGGCCTGGGCACCGAACACCGCAGCCAGCGCAACCACGTCGGCGCGGGTGGTGGTTTCGTCCAGGCTGATGCCGACCGAGTCGCTGTCGATCGCGCGCAGGTTGTAGCCGGCGGCACGGGCCTTGGCGTGGATCTCATCGGCGTGCACGCCGGTGATGTGCAGGGTGTCGAAGAAGTCGCCACCCACCTGCACGCCGGCGTTGCGCAGCGATGCGGCCAGGATCGTGGCCAGGCGGTGGGTGCGGCGGGCGATGCGGGCCAGGCCTTCCGGGCCGTGGTAGACGGCGTACATCGAGGCCATCACGGCCAGCAGCACCTGCGCGGTGCAGATGTTGGAGGTCGCCTTCTCGCGGCGGATGTGCTGCTCGCGGGTCTGCAGGGTCAGGCGGTAGGCCGGGTTGCCTTCGGAATCGATGGAGACGCCGATCAGGCGGCCCGGCATCGAGCGCTTGTAGGCATCACGGCAGGCCATGAACGCGGCGTGCGGGCCGCCGAAACCGAAGGGCACGCCGAAACGCTGGCTGTTGCCGACCACGATGTCCGCGCCCCATTCGCCGGGAGCGGCCAACAGGGTCAGGGCCAGCAGGTCGGTGGCCACGGCCACCAGGCCGCCGCGTGCGTGCACGGCATCGACCAGGGCCTTGTAGTCGCCCACCTGGCCGAAGGTGTCCGGGTACTGCAGCAGCAGGCCGAAGGCTTCGGCTTCCAGTGCTTCGGCCGGGGTGCCCACGCGCAGCACGATGCCCATCGGCTCGGCGCGGGTGCGCAGCAGTTCCAGGGTCTGCGGGTGCACGGCGTCGTGCACGAAGAAGGTGTCCGACTTCGACTTGGCCGAACGCTTGGCCAGGGTCATCGCTTCAGCGGCGGCGGTAGCTTCGTCCAGCAGCGAGGCGTTGGCGATTTCCATGCCGGTCAGGTCGGCGCACAGGGTCTGGAAGTTGATCAGCGCTTCCATGCGGCCCTGCGAGATTTCCGCCTGGTACGGGGTGTAGGCGGTGTACCAGGCCGGGTTTTCCAGGATGTTGCGCAGGATCACGTTCGGCGTGTGGGTACCGTAGTAGCCTTGGCCGATGAAGCTGCGCAGCACGGTGTTCTTGTCGGCGATCGCGCGGATCTTCGCCAGCGCCTGCACTTCGGTGATCGACTCCGGCAGTGCCAGCGGTGCCGGCGACTTGATCTTGGCCGGCACGATGGCATCGGTCATCGCATCCAGCGAGGCGTGGCCGATGACGCCTAGCATCTGCGCGATCTCGGCATCGTTGGGGCCGATGTGGCGCTCGACGAAGGCAGAGTGATGCTCAAGCTCACGCAGGGAAGGGGTGTTCTGGGACATGGCGAAGGATCCGTCAGGAAAGGGCGCACGCACGGGCACAAACCGCCGGTCGGCGGTCTGCGGGGCGCCCCTCTGTCCTTTTGCCTGAGAGTTTAAAAGCGCGGCGGACCGCAGCTTCGTGCCCCTTCGGCGCCGGATCGAACCGGTCTCTCCAGAGTTCTGTTACGGGTGGTATCGGGCCTGAGCGATTACGGGCGTTGCGCCTTCGGCAGCGGTGACCTGCTTCTCCCACCATGTTGCCCGCCGATTATAGCCTCTTGCCGGCGCCAGACGGTGGCCCGGAGCGGCCTCACAGGCCTGAATGGCCTATGGCCCGGGCGTGCGTTCTGTGCACCGGTGCATGGCATCGCGCGCATTCCCCACCTATGATGGGTGGATTCTCGTATTCATCTGGCGCCGTCCCTGCTGCAGGGGATCGGCGCCCGCCGTGCGTGTAACGCATGGCCCTGCCGGACGCTTTCCCGATGACCGCCGCTGTTGCCCCGTCCACCCGTCGCATGGCCCTGCTGCTCGCAGGCCTGGCCATGTTCGGCCCGTTCTCGATCGATACCATCTTCCCGGCCTTCCCGCAGCTGGCCCAGCGCCTGGCCGTGGATGAAGTGGCGGTGCAGCAGACCATCAGCGTCTACCTGCTGTTCTACGGCCTGATGAGCCTGGCACACGGGCCGTTGTCCGATGCCTGGGGCCGCAAGCGGGTGATCCTTGGCGGCCTGGTGGTGTTCATCGGGGCGTCGGTCGGCTGTGCGCTGTCCACTGATCTGACCACGCTGCTGGCGTTCCGCGCGCTGCAGGGCCTGTCGGCCGGCGTCGGCATGATCGTCGGCCGCGCGGTCATCCGCGATCTGTACCACGGCCACGATGCGCAGCGGCTGATGAGCCAGGTGTCGATGCTGTTCGGCATCGCCCCGGCCATCGCGCCGATCATCGGTGGCTGGATCCTGCTCAGCGGTGCCGGCTGGCCGCTGATCTTCTGGTTCCTGGTGGTGTTCTCGCTGCTGCTGCTGGTGGCCACCGCGCGCTATCTGCCGGAAACCCATCCGGTGCACGCGCGGGTACCGCTGTCGCCGCGCGTGCTGCTGCGTGACTACGTGCGCATCGGCTTCAACCCGCGCTTCCTGCGCCTGGCGCTGGCCGGCAGCATCGGGTTCGGCGGCATCTTCCTGTACATCTCCTCGGCGCCGGTGTTCGTCATGCAGCACCTGCACCTGGGTGAAGGGGGCTTTGCCTGGCTGTTCATTCCCACCATCGGCGGCATGACCACCGGTTCGTTCCTGTCCGGGCGCATGGCCGGGCACACCACGCCCACCCGCCAGGTGTCCATCGGCTTCTGCCTGTGCGCGCTGTCGGTGCTGCTCAACGTCGGCTATGTGGCGCTGGCGCCGCAGTTCGTGCTGCCGTGGGCGGTGCTGCCGATCTTCCTGGGTGGCATGGGCATGGCGCTGATCTTCCCGATCCTCGCGCTGGCGGTGCTGGACATGTACCCGCAGCAGCGTGGCCTGGCCTCGTCGCTGCAGGCCTTCGTGCAGCTGATGATCAGCACCGTGGTGGCCGGCGTGGTATCGCCGCTGGTCAGTGCCAGCCCCTTGCATCTGGCACTGGGCCAGGCCGGCTTCTTCGCTGTCGGCTTCGTGTTCTGGTACTGGGAACACCACCGCGAGCGTGCATCACAGGCAGCCGGCACGGTGCATTGACCAGCGCGCAGGGGTAGGGCGCATGCACGCGCCCGAACCCCTTGCGGCCGCCACCGGCCGCACTAGGCTGGGGACTCCAGCCAGCCGGTGCAGGAGTGCACGACAGCCAGCCGATCCGATGTCGTTGCACGAGGTTCCCGCATGGCTGCGCAGCAGACCTACCGCCTGTTCGAGGTGGCGCTGAAGGAGCGCCGCGTTCTTTCCCCTTCCCTGGACCGCATGGTGTTCACCGGTGCCGACGTGGCGCGGATGAAGACCGAAGGGCCTGACCAGCGGATCAAGGTGTTCTTTCCCCTGCCCGGGCAGGACCTGCCGGACGTGCCACGCGGCGCGGACTGGTACGCGCGCTACCGCGCCCTGCCCGATGGGCAGCGTCCACCGATGCGCACCTACACCATCCGCCAGTTGCGCGCTGCCCAGTGCGAAGTCGATGTCGACTTCGTCCTGCACGGGCAGACCGGCCCGGCTTCACGCTGGGCCACGCATGCGCGGCCGGGCGACCGGGTGTTGCTGCTGGCTCCGGACGCCGACTGTGCCGACAGCAGCGAAGGCTGGGAATGGAAGCCGCCGGCCGGGGTCGGGCAGGTGCTGCTGGTCGCCGACGAGACCGCGTTGCCGGCGGTGGCCGGGATACTGGAGGCGCTTTCCGCGCTGGCCGATCCGCCGCGCACGCTGGCCCTGCTGGAAGTGGCGCAGGGCGGCGATGCCCTGCCGCTGAAGGCGCCACCCAGCGCCGAACTGGTGTGGCTGCCGCGCGGGCAGGCCGCCCACGGGCAGCCGCTGCTGCAGGCGGTGCAGGCGCGATTGGCGGCCGCACCGGCCGTGGCCGCCGGCGAGGCACTGGATGAGATCGACGTGGACGCGCAGATCCTGTGGGAGCAGGCCGATGCCAGCGTGGCCGGACCGCTGTATGCCTGGGTGGCCGGCGAGGCCGGTGCGGTGATGGCGATCCGCCGCCACCTGGTCGGTGCCTGCGGCCTGGACCGGCGGGCGATCACCTTCATGGGCTACTGGCGGCAGGGCCGGGTGCTGGACTGAGGGCGCCCGGCCGGAGGCGCCGTGAAGCGGTGTGGTGGGCGGGGTGCGCTATCCTTGCGCCCCCTCGTAGCGGTACCGCCCCCATGTCCACCACCTCCAAGACCCGTCGCGACCAGCGCCGCCGCCAGGAAGAAAAGGCCGCCAACAAGGCCGCTGCCCAGGCCTCGCCGGTGGAGCCGCATGCCGAACTGCGCGATACGCAGCGCACGTTGCTGGCCGGTGTGGTCCGCCGCGACGGCGAGTGGGTGCTGGGCATGGATGGCCGCATTGCCGGGCACAGCGAAAGTGCCGCGCAGGTACTGGCGCTGATCATGCAGGCAGGTGAGCTGCACGAACGCAAGGGCACGCCGGTACGCCTGGTGTACTCGGATGCGCTGCGCGATGCCGCGCAGGCCGAAGCCAAGGAGAAGGGCCAGACCTTTGAGGAATTCAAGGCCGAGCTGGCCGCAGCGATGGCGGCGAAGAAGAACAACTGACACCCCCGCCCTTCTGTAGAGTCGAGCCATGCTCGACTGCATTCCAAACCAGCCGAGCATGGCTCGGCTCTACAGCATGGGAAAAGGGGCGGATCCTTGCGGACCCGCCCCTTCTTTCATCTCGCCGCCGGTGCTGCGCTGGCCTGCCAGCCGCACATCTGGCCCTGGTTCTGCTGCTTCAGCCACTCGTTGACCGGGCTGAAGTACTCGATCATCGGGCCGGCATCGAGCTTGTCGCTGCCGGTCAGCTCCTTCAGCGTGGCCTGCCACGGCTGGCTGGCGCCCTTGCTCAGCATCGCCCAGTACTTCTGCCCGGCTTCCTTGTTGCCGTAGAAGGTGCACTCATGCAGCGGACCCTTGTAGCCGGCTGCATCGCACAGGCCCTTGTAGAACTGGAACTGCAGGATGCGTGCCAGGAAGTAGCGGGTGTACGGGGTGTTGCCCGGCACGTGGTACTTGGCGCCCGGATCGAAGAATTCCTCGCCGCGGGTGCTGGCCGGGGCCACGCCCTGGTACTTGGCCTTCAGGTCCCACCAGGCCTTGTTGTAGTTGTCCGGGGTGATCGAACCATCGAACACGCCCCAGCGCCAGCGGTCGATCATCAGGCCGAACGGCAGGAACGACACCCCCGACAGCGCCATGCGCATCTGGTTGTTGATGACCGCCTCGCGGCTTTCGGTCGGTGCGTCTACCAGGCCGATCGAGCTGAGGTACTTGGGCGTCATCGCCAGCACGATGGTGTCGCCGATTGCTTCGTGGAAGCCATCGTTGGCACCGCCCTGGAACAGCGGCGGCAGCGGGTTGTAGGCCAGGTCGTAATAGATGTGGCCCAGCTCGTGGTAGATGGTGGTGAAGTTCTCTTCGTTCGGCTTGATGCACATCTTGGTGCGCACATCGCCTTCCATGTTCATGTCCCAGGCGCTGGCGTGGCAGACCACGTCGCGGTCATCGGGCTTGATGAACTGGGTTCGTTCCCAGTACGTCTGCGGCAGCGAGGGCATGCCCAGCGACACGTAGAAATCCTGCGCGCGCTCGGTCATCTGCTTGGCGGTACGCAGTTCGGCTTCGCGCTGCGCCTTGTACTGCGCCGCCACGCTGGCGTCCTTGCCGGCCTTGGCCAGCGCCGCGCTCAGGTTGGTCTGGTACTGCTTTTCCAGCGCGGCGGTGATGTCCAGGCTGCCGGCACCGGGGTAGGGTTCCAGCTGGTCCCACAGGTTGGACCAGTCCTGCTGCCACATGTTGCCCAGCAGGTGCGCGGCAATCAGGCCGTTGCCCACTTCGGCCTTGTCCTTGCCGTAGGTCGTGTCCAGCTTGCCGCGTGCGTAGCAGTGCAGCTGCTCGTACATCGGCTTGACCTGTTCCCACAGGCGGTCGGTTTCCGGGCCGATCTGTTCCGGCGGCATGTCGTAACCGCTGCGCCACATCTGCCCGGCATCGGCGAAGCCCATGCCCTTGGCGCCTTCGTTCACCAGGCTGACGAACTGCTGGTAATCGCCACGCATGCTCTTGGTGGTGCTGTGCCAGCCCTGCCAGGCATCGAGCTGCTTGTCGTAGTCGCGGCTGCGCGCCAGCACCTGTTCCAGCTCGCCCAGCTGGCGGCAGGAGTTCGGATCATTGGCATCGGTGCAGTACTTGCCCGCGCCGTAGCTGCCTTCCATGCGCGTAGCGATCTGGGTCAGCTGCGCGAGCTTGGCCGGATCACGCGGCGCCGGCATGGACGACATCAGCTTCAGCAGATGGATGGCGCGCTTGCTGTCCTCGCTCATCGGCTGGCCTTCGAACTTGCCGGCCTGTTCGATCCAGCTGTTGAGCTGGGTGAGCGAGCGTTCGTTGGCCTTGGCGGCGATGCGTTCGGAATCGCTGTTGATGTAGGTGGAGGACAGCCACTGTGCCGACGTCATCTCCGGGTAGGCGGCCTTGTATTCGGCGTTGATGCGGGCGACGAACTGGTCGGCGGTTTCCCCGGCCGGCGCGCTGGGGGCGGCGGCTTCTGTACCGGGGGTAGCTTCTTTCTTGCAGGCGACCAGGGCCAGCGTGGCGGCGGCGATAGCCGAGGCCAGCAGGAGATGGCGGTGTTTCACGGGCGGTCCTTGGGTGGTGAACGACGGCCGAAGGCTAGTGGGCAGTCGTTGCCGCCGCAAGTGGCAAAGGTTCGGCAGGGCTGCGCCCTGCACCCGCTCAATGCAACGGCAACGGCCAAAGCAACTCGGGTTTTCTGTGGGTTGGGCGGGGCGGTGTGGGCGGGCAGGACACGCCGTAAACCCATCCTTGGGGGCTCGTAGGCGCCATCCATGGCGCCTGCGGTCCTGCCCACCCACACCGCCCCGCCTTCGACAGCTGGCCGGTGGCCAGTAGATCCACGCCATGCGTGGATGAAATCCATCAGATATCGACAGACTTGTGGGGTCAGATCCGTTTTCCCGCGGAAAACGGATCTGACCCCAGGAGCATTCCCGACAGATCGCGGCAGTCTGTCGAAGGCGGGGTGGGTCCGGTTGAGGGGGCGTGAGCCGCATGGATGCGGCGACCGAGCTTACATGGAGGTACTTGCAGCGTCCCCCTCAACCGGCCCCCCCCCGCCAACCCACGGAATGCCAGCTTTTGACGTTGACGTTGACGTTGCTTCGGCAGGTGCAGGGCTGCAAGCCCTGCCGAACAAACCCCTCAGCTCTCGCAGCCAGCGAACAGGTCACGCTCGCGCTCGTACAGCGCCGTCTTCACCTGCATCAACCCCAGCACCGAGGGAAACAGGTTGTCGTGGTCGGTATACGCCGCCGACCGCTTGCGCACGCACTGCACGTCCAGCCCGCGGCTGCTGGCAAAGCCCGGCGAGAACCACATCGTCATCGGTACACGGGTCTGCTCGGCCGGGGCAATCGCATACGGTACGCCGTGCAGGAACAGGCCCTTCTCGCCCAGTGATTCGCCGTGGTCGGACAGGTAGATCATCGCTGTGTCGTAGTCCTGCAGGCCCTGCAGCGTGCCAATCGTCTTGCTCAGGAAGTGGTCGGTGTACAGCACCGCGTTGTCGTAGCTGTTGGTGATCTCTTCGCGCGAGCAGCGGCCGATGTCGCGGGTGTCGCAGGTCGGCTTGAAGCGGGCGAAAGCGGCCGGGTAGCGTTCGAAATAGGCCGGGCCGTGGTTACCCAGCTGGTGCAGCACCACCACCCGGTCGCCCGGCTTGGCGCGTACCTGCGCGGCCAGGTCCTGCAGCAGGATTTCATCCATGCAGCGGCCATCGGTGCACAGGCCCGGGGTGGTCGCGTCGGACAGCGACTGGAAGTCCAGCCCTTCGCACACCCCCTTGCAGCCGGACTGGTTGTCACGCCACAGCGGGGTGACGCCGGCGCGGTTCAGCACGTGCAGCAGCGACTGGTGCGCGCGGATCTTCTTCTCGTCGTAGTCGTGGCGTCCCCAGGGCGAGAACAGGCAGGGCAGCGATACCTCGGTGCTGGTGCCGCAGGAGTGCATGTCGGGGAAGTTGACCACCGGCGCCTGGGCCAGTTCCGGGGTGGTGTTGCGACCGCCGTTGAGGCCCCAGTTCTGTGCACGCACGGTTTCACCCATGACGATCACCAGCAGGCGCGGCTTGCTGGACGGTGCACGCGGGGTGGCCTTGGCATCGGTGCCGATCGGCAGCTTCGGCGCACGCTGCACCGGGTTGTCACTGCGCAGTGCACGCGGCATGCCCAGTAGCACATTGGCCGGGGTGGCCAGGTAGCGCACTTCACGCTGGTTGCGCATCAGCGCCGACACATCCTGGAAGGAGATCAGCGCACCGCCCAATGCGGTAGCCGCGGCCACCAGCAGGAAGCCGATGCGCCAGGCCAGCGTGCGGCCCCAGCTGCGGCGGCGCAGTTCCACCCGCCACACCAGCAGCATCGGCAGCACGGCCAGCAGCAGCACCGGCCACACCAGCGATACCGTCATCAGCTCTCGGCTTTCCTTCGGGTCGGTGGCCAGCACGTTGCGCAGCATGTCCGCATCCAGGTAGATGTGGTACTGGCTCATGTAGTGCGCGGCGAAGGCGGTCACCAGCAGCAGCACGCTGATCACCACCTTGGCGTTCCAGCGCCATACCAGGATGCCCAGCAGCACCGCGTGCGCGCCCAGCAGCAGCAACAGCAGTGAAAGCGCGTAGCGCAGGCTGCCCGGGTGGCTGGCCATGGCGCTGTGCCAGAACAGGCCGTTGCCGGCCACGGCGAAGAACAGGCTGGTCAGCGCGATCAGGGCTTCGGTGGTCAGCTGCGGCCGCCAGCGGTGAAGGCTGGCCAGCGACGGCAGGCGCGCGGGACGTTGGACCGATGCATTCATGCGTGTGCCTCCTGGCGGCGGGGACGGTCCAGCTGACGGCGGATCAGGACATACAGGCCCAGGGAGATGAGCCAACATATCAACGCGGTGGCAACGTCATGCGAAAGGAAATGCGCCCCCCGCAGCTGCTGGCTGATGCCGAACACCAGGCCGGTGCCCAGGCCGATCCACAGCCCGGCCCAGCGCCAGGCCGGGCGCCACAGCAGGGCGAAGAAGTACAGACACAGCCACGCATAGCCCGCACTGGCGTGGCCGGCGGGGAAACAGGCCTGGGTCGGCATGCCTTCCGGCCGCGTGGTGAACAGGCCGATGAAGGGCGCGTGGCCGCCATAACGCAGCAGGTCCCAGGGGCAGTCCATCGGCACCAGCGATTTCAACAGGGAGATCACGCCGGTGCCCAGCGCCATGGCAATTACGACATAAAGCAGCGCCCACCGCAGGGTGCGATCGCGCCCCACACGCCAGTGATGGAAGCACAGCAGGATCGCCACCAGGGCCGCTGCCGTGCTCATCCACTTGCCGGCCTTGTGCACCACCGAGCGGGTGATCCACGCGTCCTGCAGCGCCCAGTGGCCACCTTCCAGGCGGAACAGGTGGTCGGCCACCCACTGGTCGCCGCCGAACCCCATCAGCGGGGTGAACACGGCGAGGCCGATTACGACAGGCAGCCAGAAGTGAGTTACGGCAAAGCGCGACGCCAAAGGCGATGTCGCAAGCGGGGCTACCGATTCAAGGGGACGGACGGGCATGCGCGGAAGGGGCGGTTCGGGAATCCGCAGCCATGCTCGTCATCTCGATGTCGGAGAAGGGTCGGACGCGCGTTCGCGCCGGGTTAATCATTCCCCGGCGCGGGTCAACGTTCAGTCTTCTTCTGCGGTCGAGCCCGTCAGTTCCGCATGGCATTCGGCGTTCCAGGCGCTACCGGGAAGCAGTTGCCAACGATTGCGGTTCGCAATGCCGATGTCGACGACCTGGCTGCGGTCGACACAGGGGCTCATCGCCTTGTCCAGTACCAGCACCCAGCGCCTGTCCGGTGCCTGGGCCAGCCAGGGGCCGGCGTCGTGCCACTGCTCGGCCCAGGGGCGCTTGAAGCCGAACTCACGCACCGGCCGGTCGGCCTGCAGCAGGTTCTGCTCGCGCCAAGCCACCAGGGCCAGCTCGGCATCCGGACCGATCCGCTTGCCGACGCGGTGCATCAATGCCGACGCCGACGCGTAGGGATCCAGTGCGGGGATCAGCACCAGCCCGTACAGCATCCACAGCATGCCGTGGGTCAGCAGCACCAGCGTGGCCGCGCGGCGCACGCGCAGCCAGATCGCCAGCGTGGCCACGGCGATGGCGAAGGTCAGCAGGCCGGTGCCCAGCGTCGGCAGCAGGGAATCGGGCATCGCACGGCGTGCCAGCTGGGCCTGTGCCCAGTGGTGGTCGGTCAGCATCATCACGCCCAGCGTGCCGGTGGCCAGCATCAACACCACGCTGTAGCCAAACAGGTAACGGCGCACGCACAGCCGGCGCAGCAGGCCGGGCAGCAGCGGGGCCACCGCCAGGGCCATGGCCGGCAGCATCGGCAGCACATAGACCTCGCGCTTGCCGGGGCTGGCGGTGAAGAACAGCAGCACCAGCGCGGCCCAGCCCAGCAGCAGCCACTGGCGGCGATCGCCGCGGCGCAGGCGGCGCCACCAGGGCTTGGCCAGCAGCGGCAGCAGCAGGCTGCCCGGCAGCCACAGGGTGAGGATCACCTGCAGGTAGTACCAGACCGGCTGCCGGTGGTGCCAGGCATTGGCGTAGCGGGTGCCGGTCTGCTTGAACAGCAGTTCGTGGGCGTAGGACTGCAGGGCCGCACTGGGCTCATGCAGCAGGGCCCAGCCCAGCGGCGCCAGCCACACCGCCGTGCCCAGCAGGAAGGCGGGAATCAGGTACAGCAGGGTGGCCGGGTGCGGGCCGTCCACCGTACGCCCGCGGTGGCGCTGGTACAGCCACCAGCCAAACCAGGGCAGCACCATCAGCAACGGCAGGAAGCCCACGCCCTTGGTGACCGTGCCCAGGCCCGCGGCGAAGCCGGCCAGCCACAGTGCAGGCAGGTTGCGGCGCTCGCACAGGTGGCGCAGCAGGCCCCACAGGGCCACGGTGGTCATCGCC
Source organism: Stenotrophomonas maltophilia (assembly GCF_047782825.1). Classification (GTDB taxonomy): domain Bacteria; phylum Pseudomonadota; class Gammaproteobacteria; order Xanthomonadales; family Xanthomonadaceae; genus Stenotrophomonas. Next base: position 4,548,549 of record NZ_CP180589.1, read on the forward strand.
ACCAGCACCATGTCGATCTGTGCGCGCTTGGCCATCAGCCCGAACTGCAGGGTGCAGAACAGCGCCGCCACCGCATACAGGGAATGCCGGGGCGACCACAGCCGCCGTGCCAGATCCGACACAAGCCACAGGCTGAGCAGGGCGGCCAGCAGCGAGGGCAGCAGGAACGACCACTGCCAGCTGCCGACCACCTGGTGGGCCACCGCCTGCAGCCACATGAACACCGGCGGCTTTTCCGCGTACAGCTCACTGCCGCGGTGCGGCAGCAACCATTCCCCACTCTGGACCATGGCGCGGGCGGCCAGCACGAAGCGCGGTTCGTCCGGCGGCTGCGGCTGGCGCATGCCGATACCGGCGGCCAGCCCGGTGATGATCAACAGCCACAACAGGGGCAGGAGCCAACGACGGGGCAGGGCGACGGGCACGGCAGGCTCCGGGAGCAAAACGGCCATTGTGGAAGGGCGGGCGTGGGAAAGGCGTCGGAGCGGGGGCAGGGCGACCGCATTCCGACATGCGCGGCGCTACCATGGTACGAACTTCCGTGGATGTTGCGTGCATGCGCCTGTTGGTGATCGAGGACAACCGCCAGTTGGTGGCCAACCTGTTCGACTATTTCGAGTCGCGCGGGCATGTGCTGGACGTGGCCCCCGATGGCATCACCGGCCTGCACCTGGCCGGCAGCCATCCCTACGATGCGGTCATCCTGGACTGGATGCTGCCGCGCATGGAGGGGCCGGAAGTACTGCGCCGCCTGCGTTCGGAACAGGGCTCGGAAGTGCCGGTGATCATGCTGACCGCCCGCGACGAGCTGCCGGACAAGATTGCCGGGTTCCGCGCCGGCGCCGATGACTACCTGACCAAACCCTTCGCCCTGCCGGAACTGGAAGTGCGGCTGGAGGCCCTGCTGCAGCGTGCGCAGGGCCGCAACCCGCGCAAGCGTCTGCAGGTGGCCGACCTGGTGCTGGACCTGGCCACGTTGGAAGCCCAGCGCGCCGGGCAGACGCTGCACCTGTACCCGGCCTGCCGCAAGCTGCTGGAAGTGCTGATGCGCGCCAGCCCCGGCGCGGTCACCCGCCAGCAGCTGGAATTCGCCCTGTGGGGCGACGAGCCGCCCGACGGCGACCTGCTGCGCTCGCACGTCTATGAACTGCGCCGCAGCGTGGATGGTCCGTTCGCTGACAAGCTGATCCATACCCTGCCACGGGTGGGATACCGCTTGGCCGCCGCCACTGCAGGAACCGGGGCCGATGAAGAAGGCGCGTAAACCCGGGCCGCTGTACCGGCGCGTGGTCGGTTGGCTGCTGGGTTACCTGGCGCTGATCTCGCTGGCGGTGTTCAGCGTAGGCAACTACGTGCATGAACATGCCGAGCACGCGGCCTGGCGCGCGCTGCTCAATTCCGAACTGGACAGCATCGTCGAGCACACCGAACACGAGCCGCAGTACCACTGGCAGGATTCGGACACCCTCAGCCTGTACCGCTTCGACGAAGCCAGCCTGCCCGGGAGCCTGCGCCATCTGCACCCCGGCCTGCATGACGGGGTGATGATCGGCGAACGCGAAACGGCGGTGATGGTGCGCGACACGGGCAGCATGGGGCGGGTCGCACTGGCCCTGGACATCTCCGATTTCCACGACCTGGAGCAGTTCGCCACGCGCTGGGTGATGCTGGCGGGCATCATCATGATCTTCGTCACCGTGCTGATGGCCTCCTTCGGCATGGAGCGCATGGTGCGCCCGCTCAGTCTGCTGGCCCAGCACATCGGCGCACTGCGGCCGGGGGATCAGGGCCAACGGGTGGCGGTCGATCCGCGCGGCAGTTCCGAGCTGCACACCATCGCCGATGCGTTGAACGACTACCTGGACCGCAACGAGCAGTTCGTCGAACGCGAACGCGTGTTCATCAGCACCGCCAGCCACGAACTGCGCACGCCCATCGCGGTGATGACCGGCGCGGCCGAACTGGCCCTGGAACAACCCGGCCTGCCCGAACGTGCGCGCCAGCAGATGCAGCGCGTGCTGCGCACGGCGCAGGGCGTGGAGCAGTTGATCGAACTGCTGCTGGTGCTGGCCCGTGATCCGGCGCGGCTGGCCGCCCGTGCCGAGCGCATCGCCCTGGACCAGCTGCTGCCGGACATTGTCGATGACCACCGCCACCTGCTGGGCGACAAGGATCTGAGCATCGGCATCCATGCCGCGCCGGTGGACATCATCGCGCCGATGGCCGTGGTCCAGGCTGCCATCGGCAACCTGCTGCGCAACGCCATCGAGAACAGCGGCCGCGGCCATATCGAGCTGCGCCTGGGCGACGACGCGGTGTTGACCCTGCAGGATCCCGGCCATGGCATGGCGCCGGAGGAAATCGCCGCCATCCATGCCCGCATGGCACGCGGTGAGCGCGCCGACCGCGGCGGCATCGGCCTGGACCTGATCGCACGCCTGTGCGAACACCTGGGCTGGACCCTGCATCTGCAACCGGTCGAGCCGCGAGGCACGCGGGTCACCCTCGATTTCGGTGCCTCGCGTCCCGCCTGATCGATCGCCCCTGCAGGTGCCAGCCTTGGTTGGCACGTCGTTCGTCAAACACGATGGCCGGCCGCGACCTGTCAGTGTCACCGCCCCTTTGGCCGCTCCACATGCTGATCGATCAGGATCACATTGCCGTCGGGATCGGCCAACTGCAGGTAGCCGGTGCCCTGGCCATCGGGGTCGGTACGTACCGCCAGTTCGACGCCGCGCGCATCCAGTTCGGACTGCAGTTCACGCACGTCCTGGAAATCGTCCAGTACCTGTCTGTGCTGGTCCCAGCCTGGATTGAACGTCAGCAGATTGCCCTCGAACATGCCCTGGAACAGGCCAACCACGATGCCGCCATTGCGCAGCACCAGCCAGTTCTGCGCGGCATCGCCACCGGTCACCGAAAAGCCCAGCGCCTCGTAGAACGCGCGCGAGGTGGCCAGGTCCTTCACTGACAGGCTGACCGAAAAAGCACCGAGTTGCATGGGGGCTCCTGCAGGGATGCGCCGGTGGCGGGTGCGCCGATTCTGCTCACGCCCCGCCGCTTGTCGCAAGCAGCGCAGCATGACCCGGCGTGAAGACGGTGTTAATCTCGAAACGCGCCGCTTCATGCGGCGCTTTTTTTTCACCGCTCTTTCGATCGACAGAGGATCCCATGCCGACCGAACCCGCTACTGCCCTGATCAGCAACGACATCGTTGGCCTGGGCCTGATCGCCGCCACACTCGCCCTGATCTTCTGGGCTGCCAGTGGCCCCACGCCCCTGCTGAAGAAGATCTTCGCCTGGGTACCGGCCCTGCTGCTGTGCTACTTCATCCCCGCCATCTACAACACCGCCGGTGTCATCGATGGCCACAACACCGCGCTGTACAACCCGGTGGCCCGTGACGTGCTGCTGCCGGCCGCGCTGGTCCTGCTGACCCTGTCGATCGACCTGAAGGGCATCGCCAAGCTCGGCCCGAAACTGCTGATCGTGTTCTGCGCCGGCACCGCCGGCATCATGCTGGGCGCCATCGTGTCCTTCCAGGTGATGAAGCTGATCCACCCCGAAACAGTGGCCGGCGATACCTGGGCCGGCATGGCTGCGTTGGCAGGCAGCTGGATCGGCGGCGGCGCCAACATGGTCGCCATGCGCGAAGTGTTCGGCACCGATGCGACCACCTTCGGCCAGTTCGCCGTGGTCGATGTGGCCTGCGCCAGCCTGTGGATGGCGATCCTGCTGTTCCTGGCCAACCGCGCGCAGCAGATCGATACCCGCAACGGTGCCGATACCCGCGCCATCGACGAGATGAAGGCACGCATCAGTGCCTACGAGGCGCAGAACGCGCGCATTCCCAGCATGACCGACCTGATGATCATCGTCGGCGTTGCGCTGGGGGGTGTCGGCCTGGCCCATGCCATCGCCGCGCCGCTGGCGGGCTGGTTCAAGGTCCATGTCAGCTGGGCCAGCCAGTTCAGCCTGGACAGCCAGTTCGTCTGGGTGATCCTGCTGGCCACGACGATGGGCCTGGGCCTGAGCTTCACCCGCGCGCGCCGGCTGGAAGCCGCCGGTGCCTCGCGGCTGGGTACGGTGTTCCTGTATTTCCTGATCGCCTGCATCGGCATGCAGATGAATCTGCTGTCGCTGCTGGACCGGCCGTGGCTTTTCGCGCTGGGCGCGATCTGGATGGCGACGCACGTTCTGGTGCTGTGGGTCGTTGCCAAGCTGCTGCGTGCGCCGCTGTTTTTCTTTGCCATTGGTTCGCAGGGCAACATCGGCGCAGCCGCTTCGGCCCCTGTGGTGGCGGCGGCGTTCCACCCTTCGTTGGCACCGGTGGGCGTGCTGCTGGGCACGGTGGGCTATGCCACCGGTACCGGCCTGGCCTATGTCACCGGCTTGATCCTGAAGTGGATGGCCAACGGCTGAGTGCGAGCTGCCCTGGCGTCATGCTTCCGTAGATCCACGCCATGCGTGGATGCATTTCATGGGTCTCCATGAACATGAAAGGGGTCAGATCCGTTTCCCGGAGGAAACGGATCTGACCCCGGATGCATCTTGCCGTCACCGGCAATCTGTCGAAGGTGGGGCGGTGTCGGATTGCGGGGTGTCCGCCGCATGGATGCGGCGGCCAAGCCTACAGGGACGTACTTGCGGCGTCCCCGCAATCCGACACCACCCCGCCAAACAAACAGAAACCCAGAGCCGACGCTCTTGCAGTTGCAGTTGCAGTTGCTCCGGCCTCTGCGGGCGCCGGGCTGCAAGCCCGGCACCCACCCCGGAACCTCAACAGCAGCGACCGCCGTTGCGACCGCCGTACCGCGCTTCCTGCCGCTCGCGGAAAAACGTCTTGTAGTCCATCGGTTCCTGATCCGGATGCTTTTCCAGCATGTGCCGGACGTAGTTGTCGTAATCAGGAATTCCACAGCACAGTCGTGCGGTCTGCACCAGGCGCCGCCAGATGCGGCGGTGCGCCTGGTACTGGCCAGCGGGAACCAGTTGCGTGCTCATCACAGATCCACCATTTCATGCGGCTTCAGCGCCACGTACGGGGTCTCGCGGTCAGTGCGCTGCGGATTGCGGCGTGCCGCCAGGATGGTCTTGATCGAATACACCAGCACCGCGCCCACCACCAGCAGGAACAGCGCGGTCAGGCTGGTGTTGACGTAGGCGTTGACCACGATCTGCTTCATCTGCGCCACCGACTTGGCCGGCGCGGTGATGGTGTCGCTGGCAATGGCGGCCTGGAACTTGTGCGCCTGCGCCAGGAAGCCCTGCGCCGGGTTGCTGTCGAAGATCTTGATGAAGCCGGCGTAGGTGGTGCAGATCAGCAGCCACACCGCCGGCACCGCGGTCACCCACGCATAGCGGTCACGCTTCATCTTGAACAGCACCACCGTGCCCAGCATCAGCGCGATACCGGCCAGCATCTGGTTGGAGATGCCGAACAGCGGCCACAGCGTCTGGATGCCGCCGAACGGATCGACCACGCCGGTGTACAGCAGGTAGCCCCACAGCGCCACGCAGCCGGCGGTGCCGATGATGTTGGCGGTCCACGACTCGGTCTTCTTCAGCGCCGGGATGAAGTTGCCCAGCAGGTCCTGCAGCATGAAGCGACCGGCACGGGTACCGGCATCGACCGCGGTCAGGATGAACAGCGCTTCAAACAGGATCGCGAAGTGGTACCAGAACGCCATCATCGCGTCGCTGCTGCTGGGAATCGCTTCGTGCAGGATCTGCGCGATGCCGACTGCCAACGTGGGTGCGCCACCGGCACGGTGCAGGATGGTCGGTTCACCGATGGCTGCCGCGGTCGCGGTCAACTGTTCGGGGCTGATGGTGAAGCCCCACGTGTTGGTGATGAAGTGCGCGGCCGAGGCCGCATCGGCTCCGATTACCGCCGCCGGGCTGTTCATCGCGAAGTAGATGCCCGGATCGATGATCGAGGCCGCCACCAGTGCCATCACCGCCACGAACGATTCCATCAGCATGCCGCCGTAGCCGATGTAGCGCATGTGCGCTTCATTGGCCAGCAGCTTGGGCGTGGTGCCCGAGGAGATCAGGGCATGGAAGCCGGACACCGCGCCGCAGGCGATGGTGATGAACAGGAACGGGAACATGCCGCCCTTCCACACCGGGCCGTCGCCGCTGGCGGCGAACTGGGTAAGTGCCGGCATCTTCAGTTCGGGCATGACCACCAGGATGCCGATGGCCAGGGCGATGATCGTGCCGATCTTCAGGAAGGTGGACAGGTAATCGCGCGGGGCCAGCAGCAGCCACACCGGCAGCACCGAGGCGACGAAACCGTAGCCGATCAGCATCCAGGTGATCTGGGTGCCGGTGAAGGTGAACGCCGGGCCCCAGGTCGGGTCCGCCGCCACCTTGCCGCCGAACCAGATCGCGGCCAGCAGCAGGACCAGGCCGACCACCGAAATCTCACCGATCTTGCCGGGGCGGATGTAGCGCATGTACACGCCCATCAGGATCGCGATGGGCATTGTGGCGATCACCGTGAACATGCCCCAGGGGCTCTCGGCCAGCGCCTTGACCACCACCATCGCCAGCACCGCCAGGATGATGATCATGATCAGGAAGGCGCCGAACAGGGCGATGGTGCCGGGTACCTGGCCCATTTCCTCTCTTACCAGGTCGCCCAGCGAACGGCCGTTGCGGCGGCTGGACAGGAACAGGACCACGAAGTCCTGCACCGCGCCGGCCAGCACCACGCCCACCACCAGCCACAGCAGGCCGGGCAGGTAGCCCATCTGCGCGGCCAGCACCGGGCCGACCAGCGGGCCTGCGCCGGCGATGGCGGCGAAGTGGTGGCCGAACAGCACGTGCTTGTTGGTCGGGACGTAGTCCAGGCCATCGTTGTTGATCACCGCCGGGGTGGCCCGGGTCGGATCGAGCTGCATCACCTTGTCGGCGATGAACAGGCTGTAGAAGCGGTAGGCCACCAGGTACAGCGAAACTGCCGCCACCACGATCCACAGTGCGTTGATGTGTTCACCGCGGCGCAGGGCCACGGTGCCCAGACAGAATGCGCCAAGCAGGGCGAGGGCCGCCCAGCCTATTTTGGAAAACCCTTTCATGAGCTGCTCTCTCCCGGAAAGATGTTCAAAGAGTCCCGCGTGACCTGTGCACGGTCAATGTGTGAGGGACCTTTCTGCGGTAGTACTTTGGTCGAACACAACGCAGGCGCCGTCGCGCGGCGGACATGACGCGCGGCGAACACCAGGGATGGAACAATCGGTTGCGGCGCCGTCCATTGGCGTTGCGGCGTGCAGCGTCCATCTTCACTGGCATCCCCCACACAGGAGTCGCCATGAGCCTTCCCGAGCCGGTGCGCGTGCAGCGCACCATCCGTGGCATGCCCACCTCCGACGGTGCCGGCGTGCGCCTGACCCGCGTCATCGGCGGCCCCGCGCTGCCCGACCTGGATCCGTTCCTGCTGCTGGATGAGTTCGGCACCGATCGTGCCGAGGACTACATCGCCGGCTTCCCCGAACACCCGCACCGCGGCTTCGAGACCGTCACCTACATGCTCGACGGGCGCATGCGCCATCGCGACAACCATGGCAACGAGGGCCTGCTGACCCCGGGCAGCGTGCAGTGGATGACCGCAGGCCGCGGCCTTGTGCATTCGGAAATGCCGGAGCAGGAAAGCGGGCAGATGCGCGGTTTCCAGCTGTGGGTGAACCTGCCAGCGCGCGACAAGATGACCGACCCGAAGTACCAGGAATTCGCGCCCGAGCGCATTCCGGTGGTGCAGCCGGCCGAGGGCGTACAGGTGAAGGTGATTGCCGGCACCGTCGACGGCACGTCCGGGCCGATTTCGCAGCCGGCCACCGATCCGCTGTACCTGGACATCCAGCTGGACGCCGACCGCGCCTGGACCTACACCCTGCCGGAGGGCCACAACGCCTTCGCCTACGTGTTCGAAGGCGGCGTGACCGTGGGCGAACAGGACGCCGCACGCGACGTGGCGCGCCAGGAAATGGCGGTGCTGGGCGGCGGCGAGCAGCTGCACCTGTCGGCGGGCAGCGAAGGTGCGCGCCTGATCCTGGTGGCGGGGCGGCCGCTGCGCGAGCCGGTCATGCGCCATGGCCCGTTCGTGATGAACACCCGGCAGGAACTGATGCAGGCCTTCGTCGATTTCCAGGAAGGCCGCTTCTGAGGGGTAGCGCCGGGCCATGCCCGGCGGCTTTCCCCGCGTCGCGCGCAAGCGCCCGTTCGCCGGGCATGGCCCGGCGCTACCGATCAGTGTTGATGTGCGGGGATGCTGCCAGGCAGTCATCCCCGCGTTCACTCAGCGACCGTCGGCCACGGCTGACGGGGTCAGGCTCATGCCCTGCGCCAGCTGCTGCAGGCTGCCCAGTTCCTGCGGCGTGCCCGGATACAGCGCGATCTGCGCGTAGCGGCCCTTGTCCAGCTTGACCACCGAGATGCGCCGTTCGGCGTAGCCCGGTGGCTTCTGGCCGCCCAGGTCCGGCTGGTACCAGTACATCGATTCGCCGCCGAAGCTGCCTTTTTCCTGGCGCAGCGCGCGGCTGAGCGGAATGCCCGGATCGCGCTGGCTCAGCATCAGGCTCAGTACTTCGCGGCCATCCTCGGTAGCAGCGCGGCAGACCACGAAATCGGGCTGTGCCTGCTGCTGCCACTGCAACCCGCTGCTGGCAGGCAGCGACGGGCATTCGACCGGAGCCTGCGCGGCGGCCTGGGCCGCAACGAACAGCAGGCTCGACAACACAACAGGCGCGAACTTCATGCATCCCCCAAGGTGGCGTGTCGTAGGGCGCCGCCGGTGGAGCCGGCGGCCGTGGCATCCCATCCCCGGATGCCAACCCGCCCGGCATGTGCACGGACGGTCAACCCGACCTTAACGGAACGTGAGCGATCGCACAAATTGCGGTTACAACCGTAACCATCACGGCTGAGTGTCAGCCGTGATGGCCGGGGCAGGGCTCAGCGGTCGCTGCCGACCCACTTGTAGATGATCCCGCCGATCATGCCGCCCAGCAGCGGGGCGACCCAGAACAGCCACAGCTGGCCGGTGGCGCCACTGCCGGCGAAGAAGGCCACGGCGGTGGAGCGGGCCGGGTTCACCGAGGTGTTGGTGACCGGGATGCTGATCAGGTGGATCAGGGTCAGGGCCAGGCCGATGGCCAGCGGCGCAAATCCGGCCGGGGCCTTGCCGTGGGTGGCGCCCATGATGACCACCAGGAACACCGCCGTCAGCACGACTTCGCACAGGAAGGCCGCCGCCACGCTGTAGCCGCCCGGCGACAGTGCGCCATAGCCGTTGCTGGCGAAGGCCCCGGCCTGGCTGCCATCGATGGCGAAACCGCTGGCACCGGACGCGATCTGCAGCAGGATGAAGCCGGCCAGCAGGCCGCCAGCGCACTGGGCAATGATGTACGGCACCAGATCGCGGGCCGGAAAACGGCCACCGGCCCACAGGCCGACGCTGACCGCAGGATTGAAGTGCGCACCGGAAACGTGACCGAACGCATAGGCGCCGGTCACCACGGTCAGGCCGAAGGCCAGCGCCACGCCCAGGAAACCGATGCCCAGCGGATTGCCGTCGCCGCCGAACTTGGCCGCCAGCACCGCGCTGCCGCAACCCCCCAGGACAAGCCAGAACGTGCCGAGGAATTCGGCAGCCAAGCGTTTACCCATACCCATGACGTGCACTCCAATGAGGCGCGCGGATGCGTGCGGTCGCATTGAAGTGTGCGGCGGGTGATGGCCGCGTATACGTCCCGTAGAATCGCGCTGTCCCGGCTGCCGTCGACCTCAGTACTGCGGCAGCGGAATGAATTCCTTGTCATCCCCCGGAATCGTGCCGAAGCGGCCCGCTTCCCAATCGTGCTTGGCCTGCTCGATGCGTTCCTTGGAGCTGGACACGAAGTTCCACCACAGATGGCGCGGGCCATCCAGCGGCTCGCCACCGAACAGCATCGCCTTCACCGGCGTCTTCGCGCGCAGGCGGCCAATGGCGCCGGCTTCGGGGATGACCAGGTGCTGGGCGGGAATATCCACGCCATCCAGCTGCGCCTGGCCTTCGAGGATGTACAGCGCACGCTCGCGATGGCCGTTGTCGATGTCGATTTCCGCATCCGGATCGAGATCGATGGCCACGTTCAAGGTATCGGCGAACACCTTCACCGGCGATTCCTCGCCGTAGGCGCGGCCGGCGATGACACGCAGCCACGCACCGTTGCGGCGCTGCTCGGGCAGGGTCGCGGCGGCATGGTGGTAGAAGGCCGGCTCGATTTCCTCGTGCGACTTCGGCAACGCAACCCAGGTCTGCATGCCGTGGATCGGGTTGTCGTGATCGCGATCCGGCGCTGGCGTGCGCTCGGAATGGGCGATGCCGCGGCCGGCGGTCATCCAGTTCACATCACCGGGGCGGATGACCTGGTCCGAGCCCAGCGTATCGCGGTGGCCGATGGCGCCGGACCACAGGTAGGTGACGGTGGCCAGGCCGATATGCGGGTGCGGGCGCACATCGATGGCGGTGCCGGGGTGCATGAGAGCCGGCCCCATCTGGTCGACGAACACGAACGAACCGATGCTGCGGGCCTGCAGGGTGGGCACGGCGCGGCGCACTTCCAGGCCGCCGATGTCGTGTACGCGCGGGGCGATGATGGTGGTCATGCGGGCGTTCTCGTTGGCAGGGATCAAGGTGGCCAGCATGGCATGCGGTGGTGACGGGGACATGCCCCATGCGGGTAACAGCCTGTTCCGCAGCGTCGAGCTTGCTCGACGGGGTTCCCGCCAACGGCGCAGCCCCTCGTGGCTGGGCGGTGCGAATTTCGTGTTGGGCCGGGGCGGGTTGGGGGCGCGGGACACGCCGTGAATCCGTCCCTGGAGGCTCGTAGGCGCCATCCATGGCGCCTGCGGTCCCGCGCCCCCAACCCGCCCCGGCCCTGACGGTTTCCGTGCGCGTCAGCCACGGAAAAGAAAAAAGAAAATCAAATTCGAACGCCGGTCGCTTCGCTCCTGGTGGCTACCAAGGTAGCCACCCACCAGTTCGTAGTGATCCCAAATGAAGTGGCTGTTTACCCACCGTCACCGGGAAACTGTCAGGGGTGGGGCGGTGTGGGCTGGCAGGACCGCAGGCGCCATGGATGGCGCCTACGAGCCCCCATGGACGGGTTTACGGCGTGTCCTGCCAGCCCACACCTCCCCGCCCAGCAAACAGAAAAGCCAGAGCCGGCTGTTGCTCCGGCTCTGGCTTCGGCTGTTGCTGTTGCCTCTGCGGGTGCCGGGCCGCAGGCCCGGCCGACACACTCACACCACCGGTTCGCGCAGGGCCGGATTGTCCCAGCCCGGGCGCGGGGCGAAACGGTCGCCGTGGCGCTGCTGCAGAGCCTTCAGCCGCTCGACGATCGCATCGGCACCCACCGCACGGATGTGCTGGATCGGACCGCCGCGGAACGGGGCAAAACCGGTACCGAAGATCACACCCGCATCCAGCAGGTCCGCATCGGCCACCACGCCTTCGTGCAGGCAGGCCACCGCTTCGTTCAGCAGCGGCAGGATCAGGCGGTCTTCCAGGTCCGCCGGGGCCTGGTAGTCGCGCGCCACGTCCGGCTTCTTCGCCCGGCCGTTTTCCCAGGTGTAGATGCCCTGGCCATCCTTCTTGCCGCGCTTGGCCGGGTCGACCGACTGCAGCGCCGCCGGAATCTGCAGGCCCAGGAACGGTGCCAGCTCGCGGCCCACGCCGGCAGCCACGTCCAGGCCCACGGTGTCGATCAGCTCGATCGGGCCCATCGGCATGCCGAACTTCACCGCCGCCTTGTCGATCACCGGGCCCGGAATGCCCTCGGCGTACGCCGTGGCCGCTTCCAGCATGTACGGGAACAGCACGCGGTTGACCAGGAAGCCCGGGCTGCCGGCCACCGGCACCGGGAACTTGCCCAGCGCCTTGCAGAACGCGGCCAGGCGGCGTTCGGTCTCCGGCGCCATGCCGTCGTGGTGGATGATTTCCACCAGCGGCATCTGCGCCACCGGGTTGAAGTAGTGCAGGCCGGCGAACTGCGCCGGGCGCTGGATGTGGTCGCGCAGCTCCACCAGCGGAATCGACGAGGTGTTGGTGGTCAGCAGTGCGTCCAGCTTCATCTTTGGTTCCAGCGTCTGGTACAGCGCACGCTTGGCTTCCGGGTTCTCGATGATCGCTTCGATCACCAGATCGGCCTCGGCCACGCCGTTGCCTTCCAGGTCGGCACGCAGGCGTGCGGCCACCGCCGGGCGCTTGCTCTCGTCGCGCACCTTCTTGGCGAACAGGGCCTGCGCGCGTTCCATGGCCGGGTCGATGAAGCGCTGCTCACGGTCCTGCAGGGTCACCTCGAAGCCCTTGTAGGCGGCCCAGGCGGCAATGTCGCCACCCATTACGCCGGCGCCGACCACGTGTACGTGGCGGATGCCGGAATCGCCGCTGCCCAGGCCCTTCAGGCGCTCGGTCAGGAAGTAGATGCGGATCAGGTTGCGCGCGGTGGGGGTGCTGGCCAGCTTCACCACGGCGCGGCGCTCGGCGTCCAGGCGCGCCTGCACCGGCTTGCCGGCGCTGCGCTGCCAAGTGCTGATCAGCGCGTAAGGCGCCGGGTACTGGTCCTTCTTCGCCTTGCGGGCGACCTGCTTGACCATCTGCGGGGCCAGCAGCTTGCGCGCCAGCCAGGTGTTGGTCGCCCAAGCAGTGGCGCGCTGCTTGAACGGACGGGTCGTGCCGGACAGCGCCAGCGCTACGGCGGTATCGAGCACCACTGCCGGGGCCACCACCTTGTCGACCAGGCCGATGCCACGCGCGGCCGAGGCCGACAGGGTGCGCCCGGTCAGCATCATGTCCATCGCCGCCGGGGCGCCCACCAGCTGCGGCAGGCGCGCGCTGCCGCCCCAGCCCGGGAAGATGCCCAGCTGGGTTTCCGGCAGGCCGATGCGGGTGCTGCTGTCATTGGACGCCACGCGGTAGCGGCAGGCCAGCGCCAGCTCGGTACCGCCGCCCAGGCAGTGGCCGTGAATGGCGGCCACGGTAGGGCAGGGCAGCTCGGCCAGCTTCTGGTAGGTGGACTGGCCGCGGCGGATCGCATCGTTCACGGTGCCGCGGCGGTCGAACTCCTGGAACTCCTTCAGGTCCGCCCCGGCAATGAAGCCGGCCTTCTTCAGCGACTGGATCACCACGCCCTTGGGCGGGTCCAGGGCGATGCGCTCGAGCAGGTCGCCCAGCTCCAGCAGGACATCCTGCGACATCGCGTTGACACTGCTGTCCTGACGATCCAGTGACAGCACGACCACGCCGTCATCGCGGATCTCGGGGTGCCAGTGGCTGAAGCGGAGACCATCGAAGCCTGAGAGCATGGACGTTCCATCCGGTTGTGTATGGAGAAGCGGCTATGATCCAGAGGTTGTTTCCCCCGCGTCAAATCCCTATAGCTGGGGAGTGGCGACCCCGGATCCATGGCCCCGGACCGGGACGCTAGCGGAACGGTGGTTAAAAGCTGGTGCGGCGCCAGGTGATCGGCGACTGAACTTTTCCCGGGATTGGCAGTCTCATTGCCCGACGTCGGTTGGGCTGACAGGAGTGCGGCCCCTCATGGCCGATGTTGAAACACCACAGGAGCTGGATCTGGAACTGGTCCGGCGCGTGCAGCGCGGCGAGAGCGCGGCCTTCGATGTCCTGGTACGCAAGTACCAGCATCGGGTCGTGGCCCTGGTCGGTCGCTACATCGCCGACTGGAGCGAATGTCAGGACGTCGCCCAGGACACTTTCATCCGCGCCTACCGCGCGATCGGGAGTTTCCGTGGCGATGCCCAGTTCTCAACCTGGTTGCATCGGATCGCCGTGAACACTGCCAAAAACTACCTGGCTTCACACAATCGACGCCCGCCGACCGATGACATCGACGTCGGCGACGCCGAGCAGTTCGATACCGGGACACGCCTGCGCGACACCGACACGCCCGAACGCGAGTTGATGCGCCAGGAGCTGGAACAGACGGTGATGAAGGCCGTCAACGCGCTGCCGGAGGAGCTCCGGTCGGCGATCACCCTGCGCGAGGTGGAAGGCCTGAGTTACGAGGAAATCGCGCAGAAGATGGGGTGTCCGATCGGCACCGTGCGCTCCCGGATCTTCCGGGCGCGCGAGGCGATCGACACCGAACTCCGGCCGCTGCTGGACATCGGCAGCGCCACCCGTGAGAAGAGCCGCGTATGACCCACAGTCCGTTGAACGAATCGCAGAACCACCAATCCCCCGCCGGGCAACGCCTGGACCAGCGCCACCGCGAACAGCTGTCGGCCCTGGTCGATGGCGAGCTCGGTGCCGATGAGGCCCGCTTCCTGCTGCGCCGCATGGAACACGATCCCGAACTGTCCGGCTGCCAGGAACGCTGGCAGCTGCTGGGCGATGTGATGCGTGGCCAGGCATCGGTGCTGGCGCCGGCAGGCTTCAGCGCCGCCGTGGCCGCTGCCATCGCTGCCGAACCGGCGCCGCAGGCCGAGCCGCGCCGCGCGGTACGCCGCAGTGGCTGGCGGGCCTGGGGCGGCGGTGCCGCGCTGGCCGCATCGGTGGCCGCCGTCGCCCTGTTCATGGGCGGTGAGAAGCTGAAGGAAGCCAGCCCCGGCGAAGCCTTGCCGCCGCAGGTGGTGGCCAGCCAGGCCGAACTGGCCCCGGGCCCCGCATCGGCGCCGGTGACCGATGCGTCGGTGGATGGCGCGGCAATGGCCGTGGCCGCCGCGCCCGCCGTGGCCATGGCGGCCAGCCGCCGCCAGGATGCCCGTCGTGCCAGTGCCACCCGCAGCCAGCAGGCCGCACGTGTCGCCCAGCGCGACGAGGCGCCGCAGCGTGCGGTCGCCGCCGCGCAGACGCCGCTGTCCCCGGTGGCGCCGGCCGGCACCGCCCGGCACCTGCCATTCGGTGATGTCGGCAGCCTGCAGGCCCGGCCCTGGCCGAAGTCCAGCCTGGCGCCGGCCGCTGGCGGCGCACTCAACGCCAGCTTCCCGGCCGCGTCCGGCGGTGCCGCGTTCTACCCGTTCGAGCCACGCCTGCAGGACGACCTGCCGGCGTCGCAGCGCCCGCGCGACTGACGCGTGCGGGCACACGCCCCGCCGTCGGCGGGGCTTCCCTTCCCCTCTCCATCCGATCCGGAGGTTGCCGTCCGATGACTCCCCGACTCCGCACGCAGGCCATGGGCCTGCTGGCCCTGACCCTGCCGCTGGTGGCCTGTGCCCAGCCCGCCGCGCCTGCCGCCCAGCCGCAGGCCGCCGCCGCCCCGCGCGCACCGGCGCAGCCGCTGGTCAGTGGCCTGCCTGATTTCACCAACCTGGTCGAACAGGTCGGCCCCGGCGTGGTCAACGTCGACACCACCATCGTCCGCAGCAACCGCCAGGCCTCGCGCGGCCCGATGGGCGGTGACGACGATATGCCCGAGTTCTTCCGCCGCTTCTTCGGGCCGGATTTCCCGATGCCGGGGCAGGGGCCGGGTGGGCAGGATGGCGGCCCCAGCATCAAGGGCCGTGGCATGGGCTCGGGCTTCATCATCTCGCCCGATGGCTATGTGCTGACCAACTACCACGTAGTGGCCGACGCCAGTGATGTGAAGGTCAAGCTGGGCGACAGCCGTGAGTTCACCGCCAAGGTGATCGGCAGCGACCAGCAGTACGACGTGGCCCTGCTGAAGATCGACGGCAAGAACCTGCCGACCGTGCGCGTGGGCGACTCCAACAGCCTCAAGCCGGGTCAGTGGGTTGTCGCAATCGGCTCGCCGTTCGGCCTCGACCATTCGGTCACCGCCGGCATTGTCAGCGCGCTGGGCCGCAGCACCGGTGGCGCCGACCAGCGCTACGTGCCCTTCATCCAGACCGACGTGGCGATCAACCAGGGCAATTCCGGCGGTCCGCTGCTGAATACCCGCGGTGAAGTGGTCGGCATCAACTCGCAGATCTTCTCCGCGTCCGGCGGCTACATGGGCATCAGCTTCGCGATCCCGATCGATCTGGCGATGAGCGCGGTCGAGCAGATCAAGAAGACCGGCAAGGTCACCCGTGGCCAGCTGGGCGCGGTGGTTGAACCGATCGATTCGTTGAAGGCGCAGGGCCTGGGCCTGCCCGACAGCCGTGGCGCACTGGTCAACCAGATCGTCCCCGGCAGCGCCGCGGCCAAGGCTGGCGTGCAGCTGGGTGACGTGATCCGCTCGGTCAATGGCAGTGCGGTCAACAGCTGGTCCGACCTGCCGCCGCTGATCGGTGCCATGGCGCCGGGCAGCAAGGTGACCCTGGTGGTCTACCGCGACGGCAAGCCGCGTGAGCTCAGCGCCACGCTGACGGCCTTGTCCGAGGACGCCCAGAGCAACACCCGCGGCCCATCGGGCGCCAATGCCGACGCCACCCCGCAGACCGGCGCCAATGCGCTGCTGGGCCTGGACGTGACGGATCTGACCGCCGCGCAGCGCAAGCAGCTGGGCCTTGAGTCGGGCGAGGGCGTGCGCATCACCGGGGTCAAGGGAGAAGGCGCCCGCGACGCCGGCCTGTCCCCGGGCATGGTCGTCCTGCAGGTCGGCCGTACCGCGGTCGGCAGCGTGGACGCCCTGAACCGCGCGCTGTCCAGCTACAAGAAGGGCGATGTGGTGATGCTGCTGGTCCGCGCCAACAACGGCAACAGCGCCTTCGTGGCGGTCAAGGCCGGCGCGTAAGGCCTTCATGGCCGCCCCGGGCGGCCCTGACAATCCCCCCGAAGCCCCGCCCCGGCGGGGCTTCGGCCATTCCGGGCCCGGTCCGGTGCGGCCGTTTTCGCAGCCGGGCCCCCGGCATGCGATAATCGACCGTTACCCTGACGACGCCGCGCGCCGCCGCCACCTATGTCTTCTGATTCGATGCGGAACATCCGCAACTTCTCCATCATTGCCCACGTCGACCACGGCAAGTCCACGCTGGCCGACCGCATCATCCAGCTTTGCGGCGGCCTGCAGGCCCGCGAGATGGAAGCGCAGGTGCTCGATTCCAACCCGATCGAGCGCGAGCGTGGCATCACCATCAAGGCCCAGTCGGTCTCGCTGCCGTACCTGGCCAAGGATGGGCAGACCTACCACCTGAACTTCATCGATACCCCCGGCCACGTCGACTTCTCCTATGAAGTCAGCCGTTCGCTGGCCGCCTGCGAAGGCGCGCTGCTGGTGGTCGATGCCGCCCAGGGCGTGGAGGCGCAGTCGGTGGCCAACTGCTACACCGCCGTCGAGCAGGGCCTGGAAGTGGTGCCGGTGATCAACAAGATCGACCTGCCCACCGCCGATATCGAGCGCGCCAAGGCCGAAATCGAGGCCGTCATCGGCATCGATGCCGCCGACGCCGTGCCGGTCAGCGCCAAGACCGGCCTGAACGTGCAGGACGTGCTGGAAGCCATCGTCCATCGCATTCCGGCCCCGGTGCCGCGCGATACCGACAAGCTGCAGGCGCTGATCATCGACTCCTGGTTCGACAACTACCTGGGCGTGGTCTCGCTGGTGCGCGTCATGCAGGGCCAGATCAAGGCCGGCGACAAGCTGCAGGTCATGTCCACCGGCCGCACCCACCAGGTCGACAACGTCGGCGTGTTCACGCCCAAGCGCAAGGTGCTGCCGGCGCTGCGTGCCGGTGAAGTGGGTTGGGTCACCGCCAGCATCAAGGATGTGCACGGTGCGCCGGTCGGCGATACGCTGACCCTGGCCGCCGACCCGGCGCCGAAGCCGCTGCCGGGCTTCCAGGAAATGCAGCCGCGCGTGTTCGCCGGCCTGTTCCCGGTCGATGCCGAGGACTACCCGGACCTGCGCGAAGCGCTGGACAAGCTGCGCCTGAACGACGCGGCGCTGCGTTTCGAGCCGGAAAGCTCCGAGGCGATGGGCTTCGGCTTCCGATGCGGCTTCCTGGGCATGCTGCACATGGAAATCGTGCAGGAACGCCTGGAACGCGAATACAACCTGGACCTGATCAGCACCGCGCCGACGGTGATCTATGAAGTCCTGAAGACCGACGGCACCATCGTCAACATGGACAACCCGGCCAAACTGCCGCCGGTCAACCATGTCGAAGAGATCCGCGAGCCGATCATCCGCGCCAACGTGCTCACCCCCGAGGAGTACATCGGCAACATCATCAAGCTCTGCGAAGAAAAGCGCGGCAGCCAGATCGGCATCAACTACCTGGGCAGCCAGGTGCAGATCAGCTACGAGCTGCCGATGGCCGAAGTGGTGCTGGACTTCTTCGACAAGCTGAAGTCGGTCAGCCGTGGCTATGCCTCGCTGGACTACCACTTCGTGCGCTTCGATGCCGGCCCGTTCGTGCGCGTGGACGTGCTGATCAACGGTGACAAGGTCGACGCCCTGTCGCTGATCGTGCACCGCAGCCATGCCGACCGCCGCGGCCGCGAACTGTGCGAGAAGATGAAGGACCTGATCCCGCGCCAGCAGTTCGACGTGGCCATCCAGGCCGCTGTCGGCTCGCAGATCATCGCCCGTACCACGGTCAAGGCCATGCGCAAGAACGTGCTGGCCAAGTGCTATGGTGGCGACGTTTCGCGCAAGAAGAAGCTTCTGGAAAAGCAGAAGGAAGGCAAGAAGCGCATGAAGCAGGTCGGCCGCGTGGAAATCCCGCAGGAAGCCTTCCTGGCCGTGCTGCAGATGGACAACAAGTAAGCCCGCAGCGGCCCTTCGGGGCCGCTCGTCCGGTGACGTTGCAAAGGACCCTGAATGAAACTGTTTGAGATCCTCCTGGTCGTACTGACTCTGGCCTCGGGCCTGATCCTGCTGGGCGAGAAGCTGTACTTCGCCAAGCGCCGCGCCCAGCGTGCCGGCCTGCTCGATACCGAGCCGGTACTGGTGGATTACTCGCGTGCGTTCTTCCCGGTCCTGGCGATCGTGCTGATCGTGCGCAGCTTCATCGCCGAACCGTACAAGATCCCGTCCAGTTCGATGATGCCGAACCTGCTGATCGGCGATTTCATCCTGGTCAACAAGTTCTCCTATGGCCTGCGCCTGCCGATCAGCAACACCAAGTTCGTGCCGGTGGGCGAGCCGTCGCGTGGCGACGTGGTGGTGTTCCATTACCCCGGCCGCAGCGACAACGACCCGGCCAAGGGCGAGAACTTCATCAAGCGCGTGATCGGCGTGCCGGGCGACACCGTGGTCTTCGAAGGCGACGGCGTCATCCTCAATGGCGAACCGCTGAAGTACGACAACAAGGGCATCTACGCCGGCCACAAGGGCCAGGGCGAGGGCGCCAACCTGCTGGTCGAGCACCTGCCGGGCCGCACCCACACCGTGCTGGAGACCGAGTTCCCGCGCGGGCAGGGCCAGTGGACCGTGCCGGCTGGCAAATATCTGGTGATGGGCGACAATCGCGACAACAGCGACGACGGCCGGTTCTGGGGCCTGCTGCCGGAAGAGAACCTGCGCGGCAAGGCCTTCCTGATCTGGCTGAACTGCTCGGGCTGGTTCTGCAAGGATGGCTTCGAGCCGTCGCGGATCGGTTCGGGCATCAACTGACATCACATCCACTCGCGTATCTGGGGAGAACGCAATGAAGAAGATGAATGCACAGCGTGGCATGACCCTGACCTCGTTCCTGGTGGTCCTGATCGTGGTCGGGTTCTTCCTCTATGTAGGCATGAAGCTGTTCCCGATGTACCAGGAGTACTACGCCGTGCGCTCTGCGATGAAGAGCCTGGCCAACGAGCCGGAAATCGGCACCATGGCGCCGGCGCAGATCCAGACCCTGCTCTTCAAGCGCCTGGACATGAACTACTCGGAAAACGTGAAGCCGGCCGACGTCAAGTTCAACCGTCGTGACAATGGCTGGACCCTCAACGTCAACTACGAAGTGCGCCGCCCGCTGGTCGGCAACCTGGACGTGGTTGGCAAGTTCGAATCTTCCCAGGACCTGATCCGTAGCGGTGCCCAGTAAATTCATCCAACGTGGTGACCTGATCGGTCACACCTTCAGCGATCCAGCCCTGCTCAAGCAGGCGCTGACCCATCGCAGTGCCGGCGCGCCGCACAACGAGCGCCTGGAATTCCTCGGCGACAGCATCGTCAACATGATGGCGGCCGAGGCGTTGTACCAACGCTGGCCCAAGGCCGACGAGGGCGCCATGACCCGTGCCCGCGCCGAGCTGGTGCGTGAAGGCGCGCTGGCGGTAATCGGGCGCAGCTTGGAGCTGGGCGAGCGGCTGACCCTGGGCCCGGGCGAAATGAAGTCCGGCGGACACCGCCGTGACTCGATCCTGGCCGATGCCGTGGAAGCGGTGGTGGCGGCGATCTACCTGGATGTGGGCTTCGAAGCCTGCCGGGCGGTCGTGCTGCCCTGGTTTGCCGCCTCGATGGAGGCCCTGCCGGCCACCGGCCGGCCCGAGAAGGACCCCAAGACCCGCCTGCAGGAATGGCTGCAGGCCCGACAGAAGGCGTTGCCGCAGTACGAACTGGTGTCAGAATCCGGTGACGACCACGCCAAACACTTCCGGGTACGCTGCAACGTAGCGGACCCGGTTGCCAGCACCGAGGGCGAAGGCCCCTCGCGCCGGCTTGCCGAACAACAGGCGGCTGCAGCCGTCCTAGAACAACTGGATTCCAAGTGAGCGAACAAACTCCCCATCATTGCGGCAGCGTGGCCGTCATCGGCCGCCCGAACGTGGGCAAGTCGACCCTGACCAATGCCCTGGTCGGTGCCAAGGTCAGCATCGTCTCCAACCGCCCGCAGACCACGCGCCATCGCCTGCTGGGCATCGCCACCTACCCGGAAGGCCAGCTGGTGCTGGTTGACACCCCCGGCCTGCACAAGGTGCAGAAGCGGGCGATGAACCGGGTGATGAACCGCGCCGCGCGCGGTTCGCTGGAAGGCGTCGATGCCGGCCTGCTGGTGATCGAAGCCGGCCGCTGGGACGAGGAAGACAGCCTGGCCTTCAACGTGCTGCGCGACGCCGGCATTCCGGTGGTGCTGGTGGTCAACAAGATCGACCGCCTGAAGGACAAGGGCGCGCTGCTGCCGTTCCTGCAGCAGGTGACCGAAGGCCGCGACTTCTCGTCCGTGCACCCGATCTCGGCGCAGAAGCGCAACGGCCTGGAAGCCCTGGTCCGTGACGTGCTGGCCCTGCTGCCGGAAGCCCCGCCGATGTTCGGCGAGGACGAGATCACCGACCGCAGCCAGCGCTTCCTGGCCGGCGAACTGGTGCGCGAGCAGTTGATGCGCCAGCTGGGCGAGGAGCTGCCGTATGCCACCACGGTGGAGATCGAGCGTTTCACCGAAGACGGCAACCTGCTGCGCATCGGCGCGGTGATCTGGGTCGAGCGCGAAGGCCAGAAGGCCATCGTGATCGGCAAGGGCGGTGCCCGCCTGAAGGAGATCGGCGCCAAGTCCCGCCTGCAGATGGAGCGTCTGTTCGGGGCCAAGGTGTTCCTGGAAACCTGGGTGCGCGTGCGCGAAGGCTGGTCCGACGACGAGGCCGCACTGAAGGCCTTCGGCTACGAGTAAGCGGCGGCGGTCGCTTCGATGCTGATCGAGGACGACACCGGCTTCGTGCTGCATGCACGGGCCTACCGCGAGACCAGCCTGCTGGTGGAGGTACTGAGCGCCGAGCACGGCCGCATCGGCCTGCTCGCGCGTGGCGTGTCCACGGCCAAGGGGCAGGTGCTGCGCGCCGCCCTGCAGCCGCTGCAGTGGATCCGTTTCAGCGCCCAGCAACGGGGCGAACTGGCCCAGCTGCGCGGCGCCGAAGCACTGGACGCCGCACCACGGCTGGTGGGCCAGGCGATGCTGGCCGGCTTCTACCTGAGTGAACTGACCCTGCGCCTGGCCCCGCGCCAGGACCCGCTGCCGGAGCTGTACCTGGCCTACGGCGAGGCGCGCGCGCGGCTGGCGGTGGGCGCCGGCCTGGCATGGACCCTGCGTCGTTTCGAACGCGAGCTGCTGGCGGCGCTGGGCCTGGGTTTCGACCTGGACAACGGCAGCGATGGCCAGCCGATCGACCCGGCTGCCCGCTACGAACTGGACCCGCAGGAAGGCCCGCAGCGTCTGCTGAGCGAGCGCGGCGGTGAGCGCCGCTCGGCCGCGACGGGCTCGGCCCTGCTGGCCCTGGCGGCGGACGAAGAGCCCGATGCGGCCGACCTGGCCAGCCTGCGTCTGCCGATGCGGCGGGTGCTGGCCCATCACCTGGGGGCCAAGGGCCTCAAATCCTGGGAACTGCTCGAGCAGCTCACTCCCCGCAGGTAGGGGGTGTTCGGCAGGGCTTGCAGCCCTGCACCTGCTCAATGCGACGTCAACGTCAACGGCTGAAGCTGGCTATCCGTGGGATGGCGGGGTGGGTCCGGTTGAGGGGGACGCTGCAAGTACGTCCCTGTAAGCTCGGTCGCCGCATCCATGCGGCTCACGCCCCCTCAACCGGACCCACCCCGCCTTCGACAGACTTCCGCGATCTGTCAGAGCACGGGGTCGGATCCCGTTGCTGCGCAACGGGATCCGACCCCGGAAGAATTTCGATATCTGATGAATTTCATCCACGCATGGCGTGGATCTACTGGCCACCGGCCACCGGCCAGCTGTCGAAGGCGGGGCGGTGTGGGTGGGCAGGACCGCAGGCGCCATGGATGGCGCCTACGAGCCCCCATGGAAGGGTTTACGGCGTGTCCTGCAAGCCCACACCGCCCCGCCCAATAAACAGAAAACCAGAGCCGCTTTTGATCTTGGCTCTGGCTTGAACGCTTCGGCGGGTGCAGGGCTGCAAGCCCTGCCGAACACGCCCTCAGTGCAGGAGCGCCGCCACCGCCGCCCGGAACCCGGCCTGCGCCGGCACCGACTCCGGCGCGTGATGCAGCTGCCGCACCGCCCGCGCCAACCGCGCCGCCCCCACAAACCCGCAACTGGCCTGCAGCCGGTGCAGCTGGCTGCGCAGGGTCGGTTCGTCATGCTGGTCCACCGCCTGCTCGACCGCATCGCGTACCCCTGGCAGCTCGGCCAGGAACAGCTCGCGCAGAGCGATGAGGTGGTTGCGCTGGCCATTCAGCGCGGCCAGGGCTGCGGTTTCATCCCAGTCCTCCACCACCAGCTCGACCGCGGCCGGCGGCAGGGCGGTGCCGCCCGGGCTGTTGACCAGGGCGCGGCGGACCGCCTTCAGCAGCTGGTCACGGCCCAGTGGCTTGACCAGGGTGTCGCTGAAGCCCGCCTCGCGCAGGCGCGCGTGGATGCCCACATCACCGTCGGCGGTGTGCGCCAGGGCAGGGGTGTCCGGGTGCGAGCGGCGCAGTTCGCGCAGCAGCTGGGCGCCATTGCCATCAGGCAGGTTGACGTCGATCAGCCACAGATCATGGGCGCCGGGTTCGGCGCGCTCCAATGCACTGGCAAGTGAGTCAGCGGTGTCCACATCCGCTGGTAACGTTTCCAACGCCGCTTTGAAAAAACCACGGCTGATGATGTCGTCCTCGACAAGCAGGAAGCGTGGCCGGCTGGCCCGCGGGGTCATCTGCATCAGGGCTGCCTCCATGTCAGCTGGGTCCATCATCAAGCACGACGGCGGCGGGCGCAAGCGGCCATCGGGCCGCCTCGGCCAGGATCTGCGACAATACGCCCCCATTTTTGCCCGCAGCCTGTTGCCACGTGGCCCGATCCCGCTCCCGCATCGACCGTACCCCGTTCCAGACCGAGATCCTCGACCTCAGCCATGATGGTCGTGGCGTCGCCCGCCGTGAAGGCGAAGGCGGCAAGGTCACCTTCGTCAGCGGCGCCCTGCCGGGCGAAGTGGTGCGGGCCGAACAGACCGCCCGCAGCCGCCATTTCGACGAGGCCCGCACCGTCGAAGTGCTGCAGGCCTCGCCGCAGCGCGTGACGCCCAAGTGCCCGCACTTCGGCACCTGCGCCGGCTGCGTGCTGCAGCACCTGGACGAGGACCAGCAGATCGTCGCCAAGCAGCGCGTGCTGATGGACAACCTCGAACGCATCGGCCATGTGAAGCCGGGCAGCGTGCTGCCGCCGCTGGTCGGTGAGAGCTGGGGCTACCGCCGCAAGGGCCGTTTCTCGGTGCGCCGGGTGGAGAAGAAGGACAAGACCCTGGTCGGCTTCCGCGAGCAGGACCCGCGCTTCGTCGCCGATCTCAGCCAGTGCCTGACCGTGATCCCGGAAATCGGCACCAAGGTCGAGGCGCTGTCGACCTTCATCGAGTCGCTGGATGGCAAACGCGACATCCCGCAGATCGAGTTCATCGCTGGCGACCAGGCCGTGGTCCTGACCGTGCGCCACCTGCAGCCGCTGAGCGATGCGGATCGTACCGCCTGGGCCGCCTTCGGCCAGCAGCATGGTTTCGTGATCTACCTGCAGTCCGGTGGCGTAGACACCGTGCAGCCGCTGGACGGGCAGGACGTGCCGCTGTCGTTCCGGCTGGCGCCGTGGGATGTCGAACTGGCGTTCCGCCCGCTGGACTTCATCCAGGTCAACGCCAAGCTCAATGAAAAGATGATCGCCCACGCCCTGGACCTGCTGGAGCCGGGTGAAGACGAGCGCGTGCTGGACCTGTTCTGCGGCCTGGGCAACTTCACCCTGCCGCTGGCCCGCCGTGTGCGCGAAGTGGTGGGCGTGGAAGGCGACGCCGGCCTGGTCGCGCGTGCCCGCGAAAACGCCGAGCGCAACGGCCTGGCCAATGCGCAGTTCTTCAGTGCCGACCTGACCCAGGACCAGCGCAACACGTCGTGGATGCGCCAGGGCTTCGACAAGCTGCTGCTGGACCCGCCGCGTTCGGGGGCCATCGAAGTGCTGCAGCAGCTGCCGCTGAAGCAGTTCAAGCGCATCGTCTATGTCAGCTGCCACCCGGGCTCGCTGGCCCGCGATGCCGGCTACCTGGTCAACGAGCAGGGTTTCACCCTGGTCAGCGCCGGTGCCATGGACATGTTCCCGCACACCGCGCACGTGGAAAGCATCGCGGTGTTCGAAAAGCGCTGAGTCAGTTCACCGGCAGCGGGTTCAGGCGCCACTGGTCGCCCACCCGCTGCAGGCCCACGGTCAGCTGGCCGTCGTGGCCGCTGTCGAAGGCCAGGCGCAGGGCGCAGCGCAGTTGCCCGTTGGCCTGGTCCAGCTCGCAGCCGTTCAGGCCGGTCAGGCGCATGCCATCGAAATCCGCACGCAGGGCCGCGCGCTCGGAAGCGTCGCTGCCTTCGGCAATGAGGTCCTCGATGCGGGCCTGAAGCTGCGGGGCCAGTTCGTGGGTGGGCGGTTCCGGTGCTGCCAGCCGCGTGGTCTCCACGCGCCAACCGTCGCCCTGCGGTGACAGCCGCATCATCCGGTGGCGCTGGTCCATGCCGCGCTGGTAGCCCACGCTGCAGTCGACGGCACCGTCGCTGGCCGGCGCGCACCAGGGCAGGGCGTTCAGGCGCGGCGCGAACATGGCCGCTGCCATCACGGTGCCGACGCGCTTGCCCTGCAGTTCCGTTTCCAGCTGCGCCGCCATGGCCGCCTGCACCTGTTCCAGGTCGGGCATGGCCGTGGCCGTGGCCAAGGCGGGTGGGCAGCAGAGCAGCAACAGCAGCAGACGGCGCATCGACCGGCATCCATGCAGGAGGGAGCGCCATTGTAGGTGGCCTGGGCCGCCCGCAGTGGCGGGACGGTCACACCGATCGCGCATAATGCCGGCATGGGCATCGAAATCGAACGCAAATTCCTCGTCACCCGCGATGGCTGGCGCACTGCCGCGCACACGGTGATCCCGATGGCGCAGGGCTACATCAACGACATGGGCGCGCTGGATCGTGGCACGCAGAACGCCTCGGTGCGCGTGCGCATCGAAGGCGACCACGCCGCGCTGAACCTGAAATCGCGCACCATCGGCCATACCCGCCAGGAATTCGACTACCCGATTCCGGTGCAGGACGCGCGCGACCTGCTCGCGCTGTGCGTGGGCGGGTTGATCGACAAGCGCCGGCATCTGGTCGAGCACGCCGGCCTGACCTGGGAAGTGGATGAGTTCCTGGGCGACAACGCCGGCCTGGTCGTGGCCGAAGTGGAACTGGACAGCGCCGACCAGGCCATCGACGTGCCGGACTGGGTGGGCGAGGAAGTGACCGACGACACCCGCTACTACAACGTCGCCTTGGCCAGTCACCCGTATTCACAGTGGTGAGCCCCCTTTTTTCGTCCGCGACGGTCCCCATGTCATTCGGATGAAAATCGATATCTATTCCGACGTGGTCTGCCCCTGGTGCTGGATCGGCAAGCATCGATTCCGGCAGGGCGTGCAGTTGCTGGGCGCCGAGGCGCCTGAACTGGACATCCAGTGGCAGCCGTTCCAGCTGGATCCGGATGCCGGTGACACCCCGGTACCGCTGCGCCAGGCGTACGCGGCCAAGTTTGGTGGCGCCGAGCGTACCGAGCAGATCCTGGGCCAGACCCAGACCACTGCGCGCGCCGAAGGCCTGCCGATGGACTTCAACCAGGGCCAGGTGCGGGTGACCACGCTGCCGGCGCACCGGGTGCTGTGGCTGGCCGGCGAGCACGGCGTGCAGGACGCGGTGGGGGAAGCCCTGTTCCGCGCCCACTTCGAGCATGGCCAGAACCTGGCCGACACCGCGGTGCTGGTGAAGGCGGGCGTGGCCGGCGGCCTGGATGGTGGCGAGATCGCGCAGATGCTGGCCTCCGATCGCGGCCTGGCCGAGGTGGAAGCCAAGCTCGCCCAGGCCCACGCGCTGGGTATCTCCTCGGTGCCGACCTTCGTCATTGACGGCCGCTGGGCCATTTCCGGCGCGCAGCCGCCGGAAGCCTTCGCCCAGGCCCTGCGCCAGATCGCTGCCGAGCAGGGTGCGCCCACGGCGGCCGCCGGGGACCAGGCCTGCGGCCCGGACGGCTGCGCCGTCTGAGCGGGCTGGGGTCGGAGCCCCTGCGGGGATCCGACCCCGGGTGAGATCCCCGCAGGGGCTCTGGCCCGCGGCTGCTTTCGCCCCGAAGCCTGCGCCTTCCGGCCGGTTCTGCGACAATGCGGCACTGCGCCATGCGGGCGCTTGTTGTGGAGATCGACCATGCTTCTGATCGGCGTTGCCGGCACTGAACTGACCGACCAGGAACGCGACTGGCTGCAGCACGACGCCGTGGCCGGGGTGGTGCTGTTCAAGCGCAACTTCGCCTCGCGCCAGCAGGTGACCGATCTGAGTGCGGCCATCCGTGCCGCCGCCCCGCGCCCGCAGCTGATCTGCGTGGACCAGGAAGGCGGCCGCGTGCAGCGTTTCCGCGAGGGGTTCAGCGAGCTGCCGCCGCTGCAGGACATCGGCGCGCTGTACGCCAGCGACCGGCAGCAGGCCCTGGCCCTGGCCGAGCAGCACGCCTGGCTGATGGCCAGCGAAGTGCGCGCCAGCGGCGTGGACCTCAGTTTCGCCCCGGTGGTCGACCTCGGTCGCGGCAACCGCGCCATCGGCAACCGTGCCTTCAGCGAAGACCCGCAGGTGGTGGCCGCCTTCACCGCCGCCTACGTGCGGGGCATGCATGCCGTGGGCATGGCCGCCACCCTCAAGCACTTCCCCGGCCACGGCACGGTGCTGGAAGACACCCACGTCGATACCGCCATCGACCCGCGCGCGCTGGATGAGCTGCGTGCGCAGGACCTGGTCCCGTTCAGTGCCGGCATTGCCGCCGGTGCCGATGCAGTGATGATGGCCCACGTGATCTACCCGCAGGTCGCGCCGGAGCCGGCCGGCTATTCGCCGCGCTGGATCCAGGACATCCTGCGTGGCGAGCTCGGCTTCCGTGGCGTGGTGTTTTCCGATGACATCGGCATGGCTGCGTCGCACAGCGCCGGCGGTGTGCCGGCACGCGTGCACGCACACCTGGACGCCGGCTGCGATGTGGTCCTGGTCTGCCACCCCGAACTGGTCGATGAAGCCCTGCATGCCGTGCAGGGCCGCACCCTCAATACCGCCGCGCTGCTGGGCCTGCTCGGCCGCGGCGCGCTTGGCTGGGATGGCCTGCTGGCCGACACCCGCCATGGCGACACCCAATCCCGTCTGCTCCACACCCTTGGAAGAACCGTCTGATGCCGAACCTCACCATTTCCCAGGCCCTGGCCCAGGCCGACCTGCTGGTCGACCGTCCCACCATCGACAAGGCCATCGCCAGCATCGCCGACGCGATCGCGCGCGACTACGAGGGCGAGGTGCCGCTGTTCCTGTCCATCATGCACGGTGCCCTGCCGTTCGCCGGCCAGCTGGCGCTGGAACTGGGCGCGCGCGGCCAGGACGTGCAGTTCGATTACCTGCACGCCACCCGCTACCGCGGTGAAACCACCGGTGGCGACCTGGTCTGGAAGCACAAGCCGGCCACCGCGCTGTTCGGCCGCCGCGTGCTGCTGGTCGATGACATCCTGGACGAGGGCTACACCCTGCAGGGCGTGCGCACCTGGTGCCTGGAACAGGGCGCGACCGACGTGCGCATCGCCGCGATGACGGTGAAGAAGCACGACCGCGCGCTGCCGGACGTCACCGCCGACTACGCCGGCATCGAACTGCCGGACCGCTACGTGTTCGGCTTCGGCATGGACGTCAACGAGACCCTGCGCTGCGTGCCGGCCATCTACGCGATGAAGGAATAACGGCGCGGCCGCCTGCGGCCCGTCCTGTCCCACGCCGGCATCCTCGGGTGCCGGCGTTCGTCTTTTCCTGGAGTGCTTTGCATGCAACAGATCGCCCTGGCCGTGATTGGCGGCACCGGTGTCTACAACCTGGCCAAACTCGACGACGTGCAGACGCACGAGGTCGACACCCGTTTCGGCCGCCCGTCCGGCCCGGTGCGCGTGGGCACGCTGCTCGGCCATCGCGTGGCCTTCCTGGCCCGCCACGGTGAAGGCCACTCGCTGCCGCCGCACAAGATCAACTACCGGGCCAACCTGGCCGCGCTGCAGCAGTTGGGCGCGCAGCGGGTGCTGGCGCTGAACACGGTGGGCGGCATCGGTGACGACTTTGGTCCGCGCGTGCTGGCCTGCCCAGACCAGGTAATCGATTACACCTGGGGCCGGATCAGCACGATCTGTGAAGAAGAGGGTACCGACGTGGTGCACGTCGACTTCGGCCACCCCTACACGCCGATGCTGCGCAGCAAGATCCTGGCAGCGGCGAAGGTGACCGGTGTGAAGGTGCACGATGGTGGCTGCTACGGCGCTACCCAGGGCCCGCGCCTGGAAACCATCGCCGAAATCGCCCGCATGCGCCGCGATGGCTGCGACCTGGTGGGCATGACCGGCATGCCCGAAGCCGCGCTGGCACGGGAGCTGGGGCTGGATTACGCCTGCCTGGCGATCGTGGCGAACTGGGCGGCCGGCTGTGGCGACGGGGAGGAGATCACGATGGCCGAAGTGCTGGCCAATGTGCAGGCGGCGGGCAACGGACTTCCGGAACTGGTCGGCGAATTGGCGCGGGGGTGATTGTCATCGCCGGGCAAGCTTTGCATACTCAGCCGGTACGCGGGTTCAGCGTACACCACCCATTCATTGCAAAGGTCTCGCATTAACATGCCGAACGGTACCGTCAAGTGGTTCAACGACGCCAAGGGATTTGGCTTCATCTCGCCGGAGGATGGCAGCGCCGACGTGTTCGCGCACTTCTCCGCCATCAACTCCAAGGGCTTCCGCAGCCTGCAGGAAGGCCAGCGTGTCACCTATGACGTGACCCAGGGCCCGAAGGGTGCGCAGGCTTCGAACATCACGCCGGCCGAGTGATCCACTCGACAGTGCGTTGAAAACCCCGCTTCGGCGGGGTTTTTTTTTGCGCAGTAGAGCCACGCCATGCGTGGATGCCCTTCGCGCTGGCCCCTCTCCATTGGCAATCCGGCTCGGGCACAATGCGGGCATGAAGGAACGACTGCGCATCGCCGTGATCGGCTACGGCACCGCTGGCCAGGCATTGGCCGTCCTGCTCACCCGTGATGGCCACGAAGTGGACATCTTCGAACGGGTGCCCACGCCCGGGCCGGTGGGGGCGGGGTTCCTGCTGCAGCCCAGTGGCCTGCAGGTGCTGTGGCAGATGGGCCTGCTCGACCCGGTGCGCGCGCATGCGGCGCCGGTGCACCGCCTGTATGGCGATACGCCCTGCGAACGGGCGGTGATGGACATGGGCTACAGCGGGCTGGATGCGCGCCTGCACGGGCTGGGCATGCAGCGCGGGGCGCTGTTCACCCTGCTGGACCAGGCCCGTGAAGGGGCCGGCCAGCTGCACGTCGGCACCACCATCACCTCGGTGGACACCGCACAGGGGCGGCTGCGCGACAGCGAGGGGCGCCAGCACGGGCCGTTCGATCTGGTGGTGGCCGCCGACGGTGCGGCATCGACGCTGCGCGGCGGGGTGGAGGACGGCATGGCCCTGGACCGCGTCTACCCGTGGGGCGCGCTGTGGTGCCTGCTGCCGGCCGAAGACTGGCCGCACGCGCAGGAACTGCGACAGCGCTACGTGGCCGCACGCAAGATGATCGGCCTGCTGCCGGTGGGCACGCGTCCGGGCGATGACATTCCGCGGCTGAGCTTTTTCTGGAGCCTGCCGCGCGCCGATTTCGAGCGCTGGCAGACCGATGGCATGGCGCCGTGGCTGGATGAGCTGCATGCGCTGTGGCCGCAGGCCAGCGCGCGCTTCGCGCACCTGCAGGACGCCGGCCAGCTGGCGCGGGCGGTGTACCGCGATGCGGTGATGAAGCGCTGGCACCACGGCCGGCTGGTACTGGCCGGTGATGCCGCGCACGCGATGAGTCCGCAGCTGGGGCAGGGCGTGAACATGGCCCTGCTCGATGCACTGGCGCTGCGTGACGCGCTGCGTACGCATGGCGCGGGCGAGCCGGCGCTGCAGGCCTACCAGGCGCAGCGCCGCGCCCATGTGGCGGTATACCAGCGCTGGAGCCGCTGGCTGACGCCGCTGTTCCAGTCCGACCGCGATGTCTGGGCCAAGGCGCGGGATGTACTGCTCGGGCCGATGGGAAAGATGCCGGGTGGGCGCGGCCACATGCTGCGCGTGCTCAGCGGAATCCAGCATGGCTGGTTCGGCGCATTGCCCCTGCAACCGGACTTCATCCAAGCGCTTTCACAGACCCCCGCTGCGGCGCCGATCACCGCGATTCCCGTGCGTGCGTGAACCCTGCCGTCACGGCGATTAACGAACACCTCACCTCGTTTATGCGAGAAGAGGGGAGCACGCCATCGGTGCGTCGCCCGTTTTCCTTTCCGTGATCGAACATCGCGCGTGGCCGGGCGGCGGCGCCGTCGCGGCCTGTTGCGGCCCGGATGCGCCGCAGGAAATGAGGAGGACGCCATGTTGTTCGCGGTCGAAGAGCTGGAATCGGAAATCTGCAAGCTGCGCGGTCTGCTGCAGATGCTTCACGAGGACCAGCCCGACGTACTGGAAGATGTATTCGAGTTCCATGTCGGCAGCCTGATCAGCCACGCGGCGCCGGCGCATCACGCCCGCATCCGTGCCTGCGCACGTGAGATGCTGGTGGCCATCCAGGCCCTGCCACGGCGTGGCGACGAGGGCAGTGTCGATTTCCGGGTGATGCCCGAGCTGCTGGCACGCCCGGCCTGAACTAGCGCGGCGGCAGCGGTACCAGTTCGTTTTCCACGCAGGCCACCCACCGCTCACCCGCGACCCGCGCTGGCACCACGCCGGCGGTGAATGCCGAAAATGCCGGCAGCACGGTGGATCCTTCGCGCAGCCAGAACGCGGGAAAACGCCGGCGCAGCGGCGGCAGCGCCAGCTGCGGATGGATGTGGCCGGCGATGACATGCGCGTCCGCAACGCGTTGCGGTTCGTGGCACAGCAGGAACGGTCCCAGCCGCAGCGGATCGTGGATCTCCACCTGCAGTGCTGCATGCGGCAGCTGCAGATCATGATTACCGCGCACCACATGCACATCCAGTGTGGGGTGCTGCTCACGCCAGCCCAGCCACTGCCGATGCCATGCGGCGCGGTGCGCGGGGCCATGCAGGATGTCGCCCAGGATCCAGAGTTCGGCGCAGTCATGCTGCTGCAGAAGCGTCTGCAGGCGCTGCAGATCCTCCTGGGTACCGCCGCTGGGCAGGGCGATGCCCGCGCGCCGGAACACATCGGCCTTGCCCAGGTGCAGATCGGCGATCAGCAGGGCGCGCCGCGCTGGCCAGAACAGGGCACGCGCGCCGAGCAGCTGCATCGGCTCGCCGCCCAGCAGCACCGGCAGTTCAGCGGCCATGGCGGCGCTCCAGCTGCTCGGCCGCGCGCTGCACGCGGGTGCGCCAGTCTTCGTTGCTGAACTGCCCACGCAGGCGCTCGGCCCACAGCGGGAAGCCCAGCGGCGTGAGTGAGGCCGGCTGCTGCAGCAGCAGCGCCTGCGTGGCGATGTGCTGCAACGCCTGCTGCAGCCCGGGCAGGTCGAGTGCATCGGTGAGGACTTCATGTTCGGCCTGTGCCAGCAGCAGATGGCCGGGGTCGTGCTCGCGCAGCACGTCGTACAGCAGGCCCGCCGATGCCTGCAGCTGGCGCAGCGAGCGTGGCATGCCACCGGGCAGGCTGGGCACCAGCAGGCCGGCCACGCGTGCGATCCCGCGGAACTGGCGGCGCGCGAGCTCGCCCAGGTTCACCGCCGCGCGCAGGTCGTCCAGCAGATGGGTGGGGTCGAACAGGCTGCGCCAGCCGTCGGCATCCAGTTCGATGGCCTGCGCCGGCGCCAGCACCAGCCCATGGTCGTTGACCGCATAGCCGATGCTGTTGCGCTGCAGGCGCGCGCAGCGCAACGACAGCAGGGCGGCCAGGGCTTCGTGCACATGGCGGCCGGCGAAAGGGTAGACGAACAGGAACTGGCCCTCGCGCCGGCGCACCTGTTCCACCAGCAGATGGCCAGCACCCGGCCGCGCCGACAGCGTGTCCTGCAGGGCCAGCAGCGGGGCCAGCCAGCGGCTCTCTGCACTGTCGTCGCGCCCGGACAGCACCGCTTCCAGCGCGTGCCCCAGTGCCGTCGACAGCGGCAGCTGCCCGCCCTGCCAGCGCGGCACCACACCATCGCCACTGCCGCGTGCCAGGCGCACGTAGGCGGTCATGTCGCGCAGCTGCACCAGTTCCAGCAGGCGGCCAGCGAACTGGAAACGATCACCGCGGCGCAGGCGGCTGGCGAACTGTTCTTCCACCGCACCCAGGCCGCCGCCGCGCAGGAACTGCACGCGCACGCTGCCATCGCTGCTGATGGTGCCGATGGACAGGCGGTGGCGCAGCGCTTGCCGGCGATCATGCATGCGGTACTGGCCATCCTCGTCCAGCACCACCTTGTGGTATTCCGGGTACTGCGCCAGCGCGCGTCCACCCTGCACGATGAACTCGAGCACCGCCTGCCACTGCGCGTCCTGCAGGCCGGCGAAGGCATGCGTGCGGCGCACCTGGGCCAGCAGGGCATCGGCCTGGAAGCCACCGGCCAGTGCACGGCTGACTGCATGCTGGGCCAGCACGTCCAGCGACAGCGTGGGCGGCGTGCGCGGCTCGGTCACGCCCTCGCGCAGTGCGCGGCGCACGGCAGCGTACTCGGCCAGTTCCAGCGCGTGGGTCGGTACGCACAGTACGCTGCCGCTCGCACCGGGACGGTGCCGTGCGCGCCCGGCACGCTGGCGCAGGCGCGCCACGCCCTTCGGGCTGCCCAGCTGCAGTACCTGTTCCACTTCGGGGAAGTCCACGCCCAGGTCCAGGCTGGAGGTGACCACCACGCAGCGCAGCGTGCCGGCGCGCAGCCCGTCTTCCACCTGCTGGCGCAGCACGGGATCCAGCGAGCCGTGGTGCAGGGCGAGGGTGTGCGCGTCTTCCGGCCATACCGCGGCCAGTGCCTGGTGCCACAGCTCGGCCTGGGCGCGGGTGTTGGTGAACAACAGGCTGCTGCGTGCCGCCAGCAGCGACTCCAGCACGCGTGGCAGCTGCGCCAGGCCCAGATGCCCGGCCCAGGGAAAGCGCTCGCCGCTGGCCGGCAGCAGGCTGTGCACCGCCACCGGCCGCTGCCGCGCGCCCTGCACCTGCAGCGCATCGGTACGGCCGGGCAGCAACACATCGCAGGCCTGCTGCAGGTTGCCCAGCGTGGCCGACAGGCCCCACAGCTGCAGTGCCGGTGCGGCATCGCGCAGCAGTGCCAGGTTCAGCTGCAGCAGCACGCCGCGCTTGCTGCCCAGCAGTTCGTGCCATTCGTCCACCACCACGCAGCGCAGCTGGCGCATGCGCGCCAGCGTATCGGGGTAACTCAGCAGCAGGGCCAGCGATTCGGGCGTGGTCACCAGCACATCGATCCGCCCCTCGCGCGCCAGGCGCCGCTCGCGGCTGCTGGCGTCACCACTGCGCAGGCCCACCTTCCAGCCCAGGCCCAGGCCCTCGATGGGGGCCTGCAGGGCACGCGCGGTGTCGCTGGCCAGCGCACGCAGCGGGGTGACCCACAGCACCTGCAACGGGCGCACGGCGTTGGCGCGTGGCGGCGCCGGCGGCGGATCGATCATCGCCTGCAGCAACGGCCCGCCGAACATCGCCAGGGTCTTGCCGCTGCCGGTGGGCGTATGCAGCAGGCCCGATCCACCGGCCAGGTAGTGCCGCCACATCGCGCGCTGGAACGGCAGCGGCTTCCAGCCACGGGCATCGAACCAGGCCTGCAAGCGCCGCAGCGCGTCGCTGCGCCTCATCGCGCCTGTGCCTGCAGGGTGGCCAGCAGGTCGGCCTCGGCGGCCGGCTTGTCGCGGCGCCAGCGCAGGATGCGTGGGAAGCGCACGGCAATGCCTGATTTGTGCCGTGTACTGCGGTTGACTGCCTCGAAGCCGAGTTCGAAGACCTGCTCGGCGCGCACACTGCGCACCGGCCCGAAGCGTTCGCGGGTGTTGGCGCGGATCCAGCGGTCCAGTTCCAGTATTTCCTTGTCGTCCAGGCCGGAATAGGCCTTGGCCACCGGCACCAGGGTGTCGCCATCCCAGACACCGAAGGTGTAATCGGTATACAGCGTGCTGCGCCGCCCGTGGCCGGCCTGTGCATACAGCAGCACCGCATCGATGGTGAGCGGGTCGACCTTCCATTTCCACCAGTCGCCACGGCGGCGGCCGGCCTGGTAGACCGAATCGCGGCGCTTGAGCATCAGGCCTTCCACGCCGCGTTCGCGGGCAGCATCACGCAGCTGCGCGGCGTGCGCCCAATCGTCGGCCGGCACCTCCGGCGACAGCTGGATGCGCGGGTCGTCCAGCGCGCCGAGCAGCGCGGCCAGCTGTGCGCGACGTTGCTGCAGCGGATGCGCACGCAGGTCCTGGCCGTCGTGTTCCAGCAGGTCGTAGGCCAGCACGCGCACTGGCGTATTGCGCAGCGTGGCAGCGCCGGGCTTGCGGCGCTGGATGCGGGTCTGCAGTGCGGCGAACGCGCGCGGCAGGTTGTCGGCCACGTCCCAGGCCAGCAGTTCACCGTCGATCACGCAGCCATCGGGCAGGGGCGCCGCAGCCTGTTCGATTTCCGGGAAGCGGCCATCCAGGCGTTCTTCGCCACGCGACCACAGAGCCACTTCGCCGCGCCGCCGCAGCAGCTGCAGGCGGATGCCATCCCACTTCCATTCCAGCAGCCACGCTGCGATATCGCCCAGGCGTTCAGCGGGCGCAGCCTCCAATGGCGAGGCCAGGAAGAACGGGTAGGGCTGCTGCCGGTCCTGCGGCAGTTCCTCAGCCGACAGCAGCTGGGCCAGCAGGCCGGGCGAGGGCACCCACTCGCCCAGCATGCGCTGGGCGATGCGCGCGATATCCAGCCCCGACCATTCGGCCAAGGCCTGCTGCACCAGGCGCTGCGACACGCCCACGCGCAGCGCGCCGGTCAGCAGCTTGTTGAACACCAGCCGCTCGCGGGCAGGCAGTTGCCGCCAGCCGGCAACCACCGCCGCGCGACGCTCCGCTTCAGGCTGGTTGGCCACGGCCAGCAG
The DNA here is from genome assembly GCF_047782825.1 of Stenotrophomonas maltophilia. GTDB lineage: Bacteria > Pseudomonadota > Gammaproteobacteria > Xanthomonadales > Xanthomonadaceae > Stenotrophomonas. The sequence continues at coordinate 4,584,444 of NZ_CP180589.1, forward strand.
ATGCTGTTCGATCCAGTCGGCCAACGGCCGGTCCGGCGCAGGCTGCGCCGGATCATCCAGCAGCAGGGTCAGCGTTTCGGCCAGGTCACCCACCTGTGTGTAGCTGTCGTCCACCAGCCACGGCGGCAGCGCGGATTCTTCACTCACCCAGGCGCGCAGTTCGCCGCTGGCGGCGATCCTGCGGCGTGCGCCGCCCACCTTGCCGCCGCTGAGCAGGTACAGCGCCCACGCCGCATCGTGCGCGCGTGCATGGCGGAAGTAATCAACCAGCGCCGCGCGCTTGTCCAGCGTGGCGGTGCTGCGGTCCAGGCGCTGGTAAAGCGCAGCGAAGGCCTTCATTCCTCGCTCCCGAAATCGGTGCGGAAGGCTTCGGCGGCCACGCCCTGTTCGCGCAGGAAGGGAATCAGCGCATCGGTGTTGCCATGGGTGGCGATCACCCGGGTCGCGCCGGTCTGTTCGATGGTCTGCAGCAGGGCGGGCCAGTCGGCGTGGTCGGACACCACGAAGCCACGGTCGACATTGCGCCGGCGGCGGTTGCCGCGCAGCTGCATCCAGCCCGAGGCGAACCCGAGCTGGTGGCGGCCGAAGCGGCGCAGCCACGGCGTGCCGGCCGCCGAGGGCGGTGCGAGGATCAGTTTGCCGGCGGCGTCCGGCTGGCGGCCCTGTTCGGCCACGGTCAGCGTTTCCAGCATCGGGATGCCTGCGTCGCGGTACACCGCTACGCCATTGGCGATGGCGCCGTGCAGCCAGGCCGGCGAATCATCCAGCGGGCGAAGTTCGGCCAGTACCCGCTGCGCCTTGCCCAGCGCGTAGCAGAGCAGTACGGCGGCTTCGCCGCGCTGCGCGCACTCCTGCCGCCAGGCCACGATCTCGGCGGCCACCGCTGCGGTATCGGGCCAGCGGTAGATCGGCAGGGCGAACGTGGCTTCGGTGATGAAGGTATCGCAGGGCACCACTTCGAACGGCGCGCAGGTGGGGTCGGGCTGGCGCTTGTAGTCGCCTGACGCCACCCAGACCTGTTCGCCATCGTCGATGCGCACCTGCGATGAACCCAGGACATGGCCAGCCGGATGCAGCGATACCTGCACACGGCCCAGGGTGAAGCGATCGCCTTCGGCGTGCACCTGCAGCGGCACCTCGCCCAGGCGCCAGCGCAGGATCGGCGCGCTGCCGGTGCTGCAGTGGTATTGGCCCATGCCCGGCCGTGCGTGGTCGCCGTGGCCGTGGGTGATGACCGCACGTGGCACGGGCCGCCACGGGTCGATGTGGAAATCGCCCGCCGGGCAATACAGCCCCTCGGGCCGGAGCACCACCAGATCGTCGTTGACTGCCATGCCTGCACTGTGGCGCGGCGCTCGTGCAGGGGGTGAGAACCGGCCTGAACGCGGGCTTGGCAGGTGATGCTGCACAATCGGGCGGCAGTCTCCCTGTCGGCAGGATGGAACCGATGAACGGACCGAGCTTCAGCAGCGCGCCCTTTGAAACCCATGTGGTGCTCAACCAGCCGCCGCCGTTCGCCGGCCGCCATCTATGGACCGACGATGTGGCCCTGGCCGGATCGGTGCAGCGCGAGGGCGGCGGCGGTTTCAGCTCGCGCCTGGCGGTGTATGGCGCGCTGGCAGGCAACGAGCTGTACCGGCTGGGCTTTGACGCCAACCGTGATCGCCCGCGCCTGCGTACGCATGATGCGCAGGGCCACCGTATCGACACGGTGGAATTCCATCCGGCCTACCACCAGCTGATGCAGACGGCCAAAGAGCATGGCGTGGCCGGCCTGTCATGGCACGAACCGCAGCCCGGCGCGCATGTGGCGCGTGCGGCGTTGAGCTACCTGCACCACCAGGCCGAGGCGGGCACCAGCTGCCCGCTGACGATGACCCACGCGGCGGTGGCGGTGCTGCACACCCAGCCGCATCTGGCCGAATGGGCGCGCAAGGCGGCTGCCCCGGTGTACGACCCGCGTGATGTGCCGGTGGCGGACAAGGCCGGCATCACCCTGGGCATGGGCATGACCGAAAAACAGGGCGGTTCGGATGTGCGTGCCAACAGCACCCGGGCCGAGCCGATCGATGGCGAGCGCTACCGGCTGGTCGGCCACAAGTGGTTCTTTTCCGCGCCGATGTGCGATGGCTTCCTGGTGCTTGCGCAGGCCCCGGCCGGCCTGACCTGCCTGTTGATGCCGCGTCGCCTGGCCGATGGGGATCGCAATGCGTTCCGCCTGATGCGCTTGAAGGACAAGCTGGGCGACTGGGCCAACGCATCCAGCGAAGTGGAATTCTGCGGCGCGCAGGCATGGCGGGTAGGCGAGGAAGGGCGCGGCGTGGCCACCATCATCGGCATGGTGATGATGACCCGGCTGGACTGCATGCTGGGCGCGGCGGCGGAAATGCGCATGGCACTGGCGCAGGCCCTGCACCACGCACGGCACCGGCGCACGTTCGGCAAGCCGCTGGTGGAACATGCGCTGATGGCCAATGTGCTGGCCGATCTGGCGCTGGAATCGGAAGCGGCCACGACCCTGGCGATGCGCATCGCGCGCGCGGTCGACCGTGCCGGCAGCGATCCGGCCGAAGCGGCGCTGGCGCGGCTGGGTACGGCGCTGGGCAAATACTGGGTGTGCAAGCGCGCGGCGGCCTTCGTCAACGAAGCACAGGAATGCCTGGGCGGCGCCGGCTACGTGGAAGAGTCGATGCTGCCGCGGCTGTACCGGCAGGCGCCATTGAATTCGATCTGGGAAGGCAGCGGCAACATCCAGTGCCTGGACGTGCTGCGCGCACTGGCGCGCGAGCCGGAGGCGCTGGCGGCGCTGCGGGCCGAACTGGAGTCGGTGGCCGGTCGGGATGCCGGGTATGCGGCGGCGCTGCAGCGCTGGACGGCGGGGCCGGTGCCGGATGAATCGCAGGCGCGCATGTTCTGCGAACGCACGGTGCTGTTGCTGCAGGCGGCGTTGCTGCTGCGGGCGGGCAGCCCGATGGCGGAGGTGTTTGTGCGCAGCCGCCTGCAGGGGGAGCACGGGCTGGTGTTCGGGACGCTGCCGGCGGGGGCGGATGTGGGGGCGATGATGGCGCGGGCGCTGCCGCAGTAGGCGGCCAACGGCGGAGCCCCTCGTGGGGTTGTGCGCTTGGATTCCTGTGTGCTGCCGGGGCGTGTGGGTTCGCGGGACACGCCGTGAACCCGTCCCTGCGGGCTCGTAGGCGCCATCCATGGCGCCTGCGGTCCCGCGAACCCACACGCCCCGGCCGCGGACGGTCTGCGCGCGCGTCCACCACGGAATCAACAGAAGAGCAGAAGCAGAAAAGCCGCGGCATTGCCGCGGCTTTTCCTGTAGAGCCGAGCCCATGCTCGGCTGTGGCGGTAGCGCCGGGCCATGCCCGGCGAGCGGCGCGTCAGTGCTTGGCTTCTTCCTTGGCGGCGTTCGCCTTGGCGTCGGCGGCGACGTCGCGGGCCTTGTCGGCAACCTTCTGCGCGGCGGTGGCGGTGGCGTCGCTGGCGTGGGCAGCGGCATCGGTGGCGGCGGCCTTGGCCTGGTCGGCGGCGTTGGCGGTGGCGTCGGCGGCGTTGTCCAGCGCGCGCTGGGTGTCGGCGGCGGCGTGTTCGGAGGCTTCGGCGGTCTTGTCGGCGGCGTCGCGGGTGGCGGCTGCGGCCTTGTCCACGGCTTCGCGGGCGGCGGCGCCGGCGCTGTCGGCGGCCTGGGCGGCATCCTGCTTGGCCTGTTCGGCTTCCGGGCCCTTGCAGGCGGCCAGGGCCATCAGCAGGGAGGCGGCCAGTACGGTGGTGGTCAGCGGACGGATCTTCATGGCGGTCTCCTGCACTGCAATGGATGGGGACGCCAGCCTATTCATGCCGTCGTGAAGGCCCGGTCGTGGCCGCAAGGCAAAGAAAAAGCCGCTGGCGAACCAGCGGCTTTTCCAGAACAGCGTGAAGAAAGAAGTTATTACTTCTTGGCTTCTTCAGCAGCGTCCTTGGCCTTGTCGGCGGTGCCTTCGGCAGCCTTGGCAGCGTCGGCAGCAGCGCCGGCAGCAGCGTCGGTGGCAGCAGCGCCAGCCTGGGCAGCAGCTTCGGTCGAAGCGTCAGCAGCGGTGGCGGCGGTGTCAGCGGCCTGCTGGGCAGCGTCGGCGGTCTGGGCGCCAGCAGCGGCGGCCTGGTCGGCAGCAGCCTGGGCTTCGGTGGCGGCTTCGTTGGCCGAAGCAGCGGCGTCCTGGGCAGCTTCCTGCTTCGAGCAGGCGGCCAGGGCCAGAGCCAGGGACATAGCGACCAGCAGCTTGTTGATGCTCATTGTGTAAATCCTCGTCGTTGAATTAGGCAACGCGCAACTGCGCGCCGACAACATGATGACAAGCCAAGTTTGGCTGTCAAGCGATCCCGCATTCATTTTTGCGAAATCAGCGTTAATTCCTTTCAGATCAATTCGATGGCGATTGCAGTTGCTTCGCCGCCGCCGATGCAGAGGGTGGCAATGCCGCGCTTGCCGCCGTGCGTGCGCAAGGCGTTGACCAGGGTCACCACCAGACGGGCGCCGGACGCGCCGATCGGATGGCCCAGTGCGCAGGCACCGCCATTCACGTTCAACTTGTCATGCGGGATGCCCAGTTCACGCATCGGCGCCATCGCCACCACGGCGAAGGCTTCGTTGATTTCGAACAGGTCGACCTGGTCCAGCGACCAGCCGGTCTTTTCCAGCAGCGTGTGCAGCGCGCCGATCGGTGCGGTGGTGAACCACTCCGGCTCCTGCGAATGGGTCGCGTGGGCGACGATGCGCGCCAGCGGGGTGATGCCGCGTGCGTTGGCGTCCTCTTCGGTCAGCAGGACCACGGCGGCAGCGCCATCGGAAATGCTGGACGAACTGGCGGCGGTCACGCTGCCGTCCTTCTTGAACGCGGGGCGCAGGGTCGGGATCTTGGCGATGTCCGAGCGGCCCGGCTGTTCGTCGGTGGCGAACTCGACTTCACCCTTGCGGGTGGCGACCTTCACCGCGACGATCTCGTCGGCGAAGGCGCCATTGGCCTGCGCGGCCTGGGCGCGGCGCACCGATTCGATGGCGTAGGCGTCCTGTTCCTCACGGGTGAACTGGTACTTGTCCACCGCGCATTCGGCGAACTCGCCCATGGCCTTGCCGTCATAGGCGTTGACCAGGCCGTCGTGGGCCATGTGGTCCACCGCCTGGAAGTTGCCGAAGCGGTTGCCGGTGCGCGAATTGGGCAGCATGTGCGGGGCGTTGGACATCGATTCCATGCCGCCGGCGACCACCACCTTGGCCGAACCGGCCTTGATCAGGTCATGGCCCAGCATGATGGTCTTCATGCCCGAGCCGCACACCTTGTTCAGCGTGGTGGCACCGGCCGACAGCGGGATGCCGGCGGCGATCGCGGCCTGGCGGGCCGGGGCCTGGCCCAGGTTGGCCGGCAGCACGCAGCCCATCAGGACTTCGGACACGTCGCTGGCCGGAACCCCCGACTGCTCAAGGGCGGCGGCGATGGCGGCCGCGCCCAGGGTGGGGGTGGGCACGCCGTTGAACTGGCCGAGGAAGGAGCCGATGGCAGTGCGCTTGGCGGCGGCGATGACGATGTTGGACATGGCAATCTCGTTGATGCGTAAGCAATGTTCGGAAAGGAGACGGCGATTGTTGGAAGCGGCACCGTTTCCCGGCAGACTGCGTGGGGGTCGGCCCCAGTATAGAGGGTCGGCGGTGGCTGCCGCTGGGCAGCCCTGGATGCCTGCAGGGGTTGCGGCAGGCCAACGTTCATGGGAAGGAAACGATGGAACGTAAGACGATGGCAAGGTCGATCCTGGGATCGGCGCTGGCAGTGGCATTGACGGCATGCGGCGGCGGTGGAGGCGGCGGCAACGTCCGTATCGACCCGCCCCCGACCACGCCGCCCACGACGCCGCCGACCACACCCCCGGTCACACCCACCAAGCCGCTGGAGCCGGCCATCGACGCGCACCTGGCCATCACCCAGGCCGGTGCGGCGCGCACCGCGGGCCTGGATGGCACCGGCGTGCGCATCGGCATCGTCGATTCCGGCGTGATGCGTGGTCACCCGACGCTGACCGGGCGCGTCGCGGCCAACCTCAGCTACGTCGATCCACGCACCAACAACCTCAACATCGATGACGTGGTCGGCCACGGCACCGCGGTGGCCGAACTGGCCGCCGGCAAGGCATTCGGTTCCTGGCCCGGCGGCATCGCGCCGAATGCGCAGATCGTCTCGGCCCGGATCATCAGCGATACCCGGCCCACCGACGATGGCTCGGGCAACGGCAACGAAGTGACCGGCGCGCTCGGCCTGGCAGGGGTCCACCAGGACCTGATCAACCAGGGCGTGAAGGTGATGAACAACTCGTGGGGTGGCCTGTACTGGACCAACACCTCCGCCACTGCGCCCATCGCCGACGAGTACCGCCCCTTCATCCTCGGCAACAATGGCCTGGTGGTGTTTGCCACCGGCAACGAGTCCAAGGCCAACCCGTCCAGCATGGCCGCGCTGCCCAGCCAGGCCGGTGCCGGCGGTACGCGCCCGGCGGCCGACCTGGAGCGCGGCTGGCTGGCGGTGACCGCCGTGGACTCGACCGACCCGAGCAAGCTGGCCACTTATGCCAATGCCTGCGGCGTGGCTGCCAGCTACTGCCTGGCAGCGCCCGGTGCGGCGGTGTTCGTCAATCCGCAGTACCCCTCCGGCGATACCTACCTGTGGAATTACGGCACGTCCTTCGCCGCGCCGCTGGTGTCCGGTGCGGCCGCGCTGGTGTGGCAGAAGTACCCGTATTTCAGCAACGACCTGGTGCGGCAGACCCTGCTGGGCACCGCCACCGACCTGGGCGCGCCCGGCGTGGACAGCACCTTCGGCTATGGCCTGCTCAACATCGCCAAGGCCATCAACGGCCCGGCGAAGTTCGACTGGGGCAATACCACGGTCAACGTGTCCCAGCTGGGCCTCAATTCGGTGTGGAGCAACAACATCAGTGGCAGCGGTGGCCTGATCAAGCAGGGCAACGGTGCGCTGGGCCTGTCGGGCACCAACACCTATACCGGTGATACGCGCATCGAACAGGGCACGCTGGTCCTGCGCGATGGCGGCTCGATCACTTCCAACGTGACCATCCTGCCGCCGCTGGGTGTGGCCGGTGAGGCTGCGCTGCAGTTCCTGCCCGGCACCAGCCGGGTCAAGGGCAACGTCGACAACGGTGCCAACGTGATCGTGCGCGATGCCAATACCAGCGCCACCATCGACGGCAACTACATCCAGCGTGCCGGTTCACGGCTGATGATCGCGCTGGGTTCCAGCCCGCTCAATGTCACCGGCACCGCCACCCTGCAGGGCGGCGTGGTGCACATCAACAGCATCGTCAGCGGTTACGTGGCCGCCGATGGGCGCACCCAGACCGTGCTGCATGCCAACCAGGGCGTCATCGGCACGTTCGATGGCATCACCGACAGCCTTACGGCAGGCACGCTGATACAGACCACGCTGTCGCACACCGCCAACGATGTCACCCTCACCACTGACCGCATCAACGTGACCCTGGCTGCCACGCAGGCACGTGCGAACAGCGCGGCGCTGGCGTCCGCGCTGCGGGTGGAATCGGCCTTCGAGGGGCTCGACGCCGGCGCCGGTTCGGCCAGCTTCGCCGGTGGTGCCGGCGCGCTGCAGCAGGTGCAGGGCAACCAGGCCCTGCAGCAGAGCCTGGAAAGCCTGTCCGGCAAGGCGCATGCGCTGGCCGCAGCGGCCACCTTCGACAGCATCGACCTGAGCCGCCGCGCGCTGTCGGCCCGCTTCGGCCAGGTACAGGGCGCACCGCGCCTGGGCGGCGCCTGGCAGAACGCGCTGGGTGATGCAGGGCAGGGCAGCTTCTCGGCCAGCGGCACCGATACCCGCGGCTGGATGATGGGCCAGGACTTCGCGATGGCGGGCAATGGCGTGCTCGGCTTCGCCTTTGGCGAACTGCGCAGCCACAGCAACAGCAGCTGGGGCGGCGAACGCGGCCGTGACCGCCAGTCGCAGGCGCAGCTGTATGCCGGCTGGAGCAGCCGCGGTGCCTATGCGCTGGGCCAGGTAGGTGCCGGCCAGTTCACCCGCGAGATCGACCGCCAGCTGCTGCTGGGGGCGGGCCAGTACGGTGTGAATGCGCGTTACGGTGGCAGTTTCAGCACCGCCAGCGTGGAAACCGGCTACCGCTTCGGTTCGGCGCGTGCCGCACTGACGCCCTATATCGGTGCCGACTATGCGCGCGTGGACAGCGACCGCTTCAGCGAACAGGGCGGCCTCGGTTTCGGCCTGCGCACGCAGGGCGGCATCAGCAGCCGCAGCCAGGCATTGGCCGGCGTGCGGGCCGAACGCCAGTGGGGCACGTGGTCGCTGCGCGGCTACGCCGAGTGGCAGCAGCTGCTGAACAGCCAGGGCATGGACCAGGACGCCAGCTTTGTCGGCATTGATGCCTGGGCGCCGATGGCGGGCCTGCAGCCCACGCGTTCGGGTGGCCTGTTCGGCGTGTCGGTGGAATCGTGGTTGAGCCGCAACACCCGGCTGGGGTTCGGCTATGACCAGCGCTTCGGCCCGCGTGGCGATCTGCGCCAGGTCGCGCTGCGCTACAGCGCCGCGTTCTGATCTAGGTTTGCCGGCCAGCGGCCGGCACTACCCGGTAGTGCCGGCCGCTGGCCGGCATTCCCTGTGTCCTTTTCCGGGCGGATCAGCCGCCGCGCAGGTTGCCCAGGCGCGGGGTGCTGCGGCCCAGCGGCATCTTCAGCTTGCCGATGGACAGGATGCGTGCTTCGGCAATGCGGTCGGCCGCACGCTGCGGCGCGATGTTCTCGCGCTGGGACAGTTCGAAGATGCGCGTCAGGTTGTGGTAGATGCTGCGGATCAGGCGCATCGCGCGTTCGCGGTTGTAGCCGTCGATCTCCAGCGACACGTTCATCACGCCACCGGCGTTGACCGCATAGTCGGGCGCGTAGAGGATGCCGCGCGCATGCAGTTCATCGCCGATCTCCAGGCTGGACAGCTGGTTGTTGGCGGTGCCGCAGATGATCTTGGCCTTGATGCGCGGCAGGGTGTCGGCATTGATCGCGCTTTCCAGCGCGCACGGTGCGAACACGTCGGCGTTGACCTCGTGGATCTCATCCGGCTTGACCGCTTCGGCGCCGAAATCGCTGACCGCGCGATCGACCAGGGCGCTGTCCAGATCGGTCACATAGAGCTTGGCGCCGCGGTCACGCAGCAGCTTCACCAGCTCCATGCCGATATGGCCCAGACCCTGCACGGCGATGCTGGTCTTGCCCACTTCCTCGTGGCCGAACTTGAAACGCAGCGCCGCCATCAGCGCCTGCAGCGCGCCGTAGGCAGTGAAGGGCGCCGGATCGCCGGAACCGCCATGGACCTGGTGCACACCGGTCACGAACTGGCTTTCCAGATAGATGTTCTCCATGTCGTTGACGTCGGTGCCGACGTCCTCGGCGGTGATGTAGCGCCCGCCCAGCGAATCGACATAGCGGCCGAAGGCACGGAACAGCACCTCGGTCTTGTCCACCTTCGGGTCGCCGATGATCACCGCCTTGCCGCCACCGACATTCAGCCCGGCCAGCGCGTTCTTGTACGTCATCGTCCGGCTCAGCCGCAGCACGTCGGCCAGCGCCTCATCGGTGCTGGCGTAGGGGCGCATGCGCACGCCGCCCAGGGCCGGGCCCAGGGTGGTGTTGTGGATGGCGATGATCGCCTGCAGGCCGGCATCCTGGTTGTGGCAGAACACCACCTGTTCGTGGCCGGTGGTGGCGAGGGTTTCGAATAGCATGGCGTCTCCGATGGCGCGATCAGCAGCGAACTGCAGCGAACTGCCAATGAACGGTAGGGTCCCAAAACAAAAAAAGCGACGTCGTCATGGCTGGGGGACGGGTCGCGCGGCGCCATTCTAGTCCATTCCCCCGGCATGTGCCGTGCACAACAGGGCACCCGGGGTTAAAGAAGATGAAAGTGCGGCCGATGCTGCGGGATGGCAGGTCGCCGATGTGAAGAAGGCCCAGGTGCAGGCAGTGGCAGCAGGATGGCAACGACAGGGCGGGCCACGATGATCCAGGCCTGGTGGCGAACGCTGGCGGGCTGGTTGTCCCGGGTGACCGGGGCGGCACCGTCACGCCTGGTGGCCGCACCCCGGCAGGCGGTGGCCGCTGCGGCGGCCAGCCTGCAGGGCGAGGCGCTGCCGCCGGCCGAGGTCGCCGCGCACCTGCAGCGCGGCCTGCATGCGCTGGCGCTGTACCCGCGGCTGGCCGGTGAAGCGGGCCAGGCCATCCCGTCGCCGCTGGGCGAGGCGGTCGACCGCGCCCTGCAGGACCGCGACTGGGCGACCCGGCAGCTGCCGCGGCGACCGCAGCTGCTGCCGCAGCTGATCCAGACGGTCAATGACGACGTCGCTTCGGCGCGGGTGATGGCCGCCATCATCGGCCAGGACCCGGTGCTGACCGGCAATCTGCTGCGCATCGCCAACAGCCCCGCCTACAAGGTGCACGAGCGCCCGGTGGAAAGCCTGCAACGGGCGGTCACCCTGGTCGGCACCGAAGGCGTGCGGCAGATCATCAGCGCGGTGCTGGTGCAGCCGGTCATGCAGGTGCAGTGCGAGGTGTTCCCGCAGTTCAGCGCGATCATCTGGGAGCACGCGCTGCTGGCCTCGCGCGCAGCTGCCGACCACGCACGCACGGTTACCTTCGGCGATGCCTTCGCCGCGCAGTGGCTGGGGCTGGTACAGGGGCTGGGCGCGGCGCTGGTGATGCGGCAGCTGCTGCAGGAGGCCCAGGCGCGTGGCGAGACCGTGGAGCCGGCCCTGGCGCTGGACCTGCTGCAGCGCTGGTCGCTGCCGCTGGCCCAGCGGGTGGCGGCCGCCTGGGACCTTCCCGAACCGGTGCACCAGGCACTGGCTGGCGATGCCGAAGGCGCGCTGGCCGACAGCCTGAGGCTGGGCAGTGCCGCTGCCGCAGCCAGCCTGCTGTGCCGGCACGGGCATGCCAGCCAAGGGCGGATGCTGGCCCTGCTGGAACAGCTGCCGTCCGCACCGCCGCACGCATTGCGCTGGATCTGGCGGCGCCTGCATGGGCGCAACGTGGAAACGCTGGATGAGGCGATGCAGGACGGCCACGCCGAGGCCGCGCCGTAACCGCTACAGCTGCGATTCCACCGGCAGCCAGCTGATCACCCGCGCGGTCCAGCGCTTGCCCAGGCTGCTGCCCGGTTCGGCACGGACCCAGTGTGGTGGGGGTTGCCGTTCCAGCCAGCGCAGTTCATCGCCGGGCCCGCGTGCCAGCCACCAGCTGTGCTGCGGATCGGCCAGGCGCAGGTACTCATCGCGCAGCGTCGCGCCCAGCACCGGGTCGTCGAACAGCACGCCCATTTCGGTGTTGACGTAGGCCGAGCGCGGGTCGAGGTTGAACGAACCGACGAAGCCGCGGCGGTCGTCCACCACGAAGGCCTTGGTGTGCAGGCTGGCGCCGCTGCTGCCGAACAGGCTGGATTCGCCCGGATCGCCATGCGCCTTCAGCTCGTACAGCTGCACGCCGGCCTTCAGCAGCGGCACCCGGTAGCCCATGTAGCCACCGTGTACGGCCGCGACATCGTTGGCCGCCAGCGAATTGGTCACCACGCCCACCTGCACGCCGCGCGCGGCCATGCCGGACAAACCGTCCAACCCTTCCTGGCCCGGCACGAAATACGGCGATACCAGCAGCGCACTGTGGCGAGCCGATTGCAGCTGCGCGACCAGCGCGCTGACCAGCCAGGTGCCACGCGCATCATCGCGGTGCTTCATCGGCGGGTCGGACAGGATGCGCACGCCGGCGCTCCAGTGCAGGGGTTCCGGGCTGGGCTGGCGCAGCTGGCGTGAGCGGGCCACGCGCTGCAGGTAGGGCTGCGCCCGGGCATGCAGCGCATCCAGATCGGACTGCCGCACCAGCCGGCGCAGCTGCACATCGGTGTAGGTGGACAGCGCAGCGATCGGGATGGCCGCGCTGCTGTTCCAGTAGTCGTCGAATATCTGGTTGGCCTGCTGCACTGCCGGGCCGGCCACCACCAGGTCCAGGTCCTGGAAGTTCACATCGTTGCGGGCACTGAAGTACTCCTCGCCGATGTTGCGGCCACCGACGATGGCCACCCGGCCATCGGCGATCCAGCTCTTGTTGTGCATGCGGTGGTTCACGCTGAAGGCACGCTGGATCAGTTCCAGCGTGCGCGCGATGCCGCCGCGGTTGCGGAACGGGTTGTACAGGCGGATCTCGATGTTGGGGTGCGCATCGAGCGCCATCATCAGCGCATCCTTGTCCTTGGCGTTCATGTCATCGAGCAGGATGCGCACGCGCACGCCGCGCTGGGCCGCGTCGTACAGCGCCTTGGCCATCAGGTGGCCGACCAGGTCGTCGTGCCAGATGTAGTACTGCAGGTCCAGGCTGCGGCCGGCCTGTTCGGTGATCATCGCGCGGGCGGCGAACGCATCCATGCCGTCACTGAGGAAGGCCACGCCGCTCTGCCCGGGGCGGGCGTCCTGTTCGGGCACCAGCTGCCGGTCGATGGCGGTCTGCGCGGGCTGCAGCGGCAGCACCTGCGATGCCTGGCCATGCGCCTGCGGCGTCAGGTGGTCGGCCAGCAGCAGGCCGGACAGCACCAGCAGCAGCAAGGCAGCGATGAGGATCGCAACGACGCGCAGCAGGCGTCGCCACAAAGGCTTGGGCGTGCTCATGCCCGCCATGCTAGTAGATCCACGCCATGCGGGGATGGCATTCAAGGCAACGTCACGCCATGCGTGGAAGGGGTCAGAGCCCATGCCTGCGGCACGGGATCCGACCCTGCAGTCTCAGAACCGCTCGTCGCTGCCCAGGTAGCGCCACTGTCCCGGCGGCAGCGGGCCCAGCGCCACGCGGCCCACGCGCAGGCGGCGCACGGCGCTCACCTGCAGGCCGGCGGTGGCCACTGCCGTCCTCAAGCCCTTGGCGGTCAGCCCCTTGCCGGCGAAACGCAGGCGCTGCTCGCTCTGCCAGCTGACCTTGGCACCACCGGCTTCCTGCTGCAGCCGCGCCATCAGCCACGGCCCACGCTCGGGGCCACCTTCGGCCACTTCCACCAGGTATTCCTGTTCGGTACGGCCCAGGTTGCGCTGCAGATGGGCCAGTGTCGCCGGGTCCTGGCTGACCACCACCAGGCCACTGTCGGCGGCCGGCAGCGATGCCGCCAGCTGCAGCCCATGGAAATGGCGCTGCAGCGGACGGATGTCGCTGGCATCGAGTTCGCTGCGGGTGGCGCTGCTGACCAGCGCGCACAGCGCTTCGGCGGCCAGGCCGGCCGGTTTGTGCAGCAGCATGGTGACCCGCTCGGCCTTGCTGTCCTCGGCCTGTTCGGCCACCACGATCACAGCGCTTTCATCGACCGGGCGCTGCGGCTGTTCGACCACCTCGCCGTCGACGCTGACCCAGCCGCCTTCGATGTAGCGACGCGCTTCGCCGCGCGGGATGCCGAGCAGGGCGGACAGGCGTTTGTCGAGACGGATCGGTTCCATGGCAGGCAGGTCGGGCAGTGGGCGCGCAGTGTAGCTGCTGCGGGCGGTCAGCGCTGGCTGCGGTTGGCCAGCTCGGTCAGGTACAGGCGGGTATCGAACTCCAGCTGCAGGTACTCCGGCTCCATGTGCTGGCACAGCTGGTAGAAGGCCTTGTTGTGGTCGGCTTCCTTCAGGTGGGCCAGTTCATGCACCACGATCATGCGCAGGAACGCCGCCGGCGCCTGGCGGAACACGGTGGCGATTCGGATCTCGCGGCTGGCCTTCAGTCGGCTGCCATGCACGCGCGAAATGGCGGTATGCGTGCCCAGCGCGTGCTTGATGACTTCCAGCGTGTTGTCGTAGCAGACCTTGTTCAGCGGCACCGATTTGCGCAGGTAACGGTCCTTCAGCTCCTGGGTGTAGTCGTACAGCTGGCGGTCGCTGCGCACCTCGTGCGGGTCGGGGTAGCGCTGCTGCAGCCAGGGGCCGAGCTTGCCCTGGGCCAGCAGTTCGCTGACCTGGGCGACCAGGGGTTCGGGATAGCCGGTGAGGTACTTCAGGACTGCCATGCAGGGGCGGCGGGGCATCGGTAGAATGGGGCATCCAAGATTACACGCGGTACGCATCGACCATGGCAAAGCCCAACGCGCTGCAGGAACAATTGCTCAAGGCCGGCCTGGCCAAGAAGTCGCAGGCCAGCGCTGCCGCGAGCGCGCAGGCCAAGGCCCGCCAGGGCAAGGCCGAGTCGACGTCCGCCGAGGTCCAGCGAGAAGCTGAACGCGCCCGCGCCGAGAAGGTCGAGCGCGACCGCGCGCTGGCCGCCGAGCGCAACGCCCAGGCCCGGCTGGCTGAACAGAAGGCGCAGGCGAAGCAGATCATCACGGCCCACGCCGTGCCCCACAAGGGCGATGACGAATACCGCTTCAGCGATGGCGCGGCGATCCGCACGCTGCTGATCGACCCCAAGCTGCGCAAGGCGCTGTCGGTGGGCGTGCTGGTCATTGTCGCTCACGGCGACAGCTACGCCCTGCTGCCGCGCGCCGCGGCCGAGAAGGTACGCGAGCGCAGCCCCGAAGCGATCATCGTCGACCACGGCCAGCCGGGCTCGACGGCCGAGATCTCCACCGGCAACGCCGAAGACGACGCCTACTACGCCCAGTTCCAGGTACCCGACGACCTGGTCTGGTAAGGCGCGGCTGAACCGGCGGCGACGCCAGCCGGGCCTGGCCCGGCGCTGCCGTTTGCGGCGCGGTGTATCGTCCCCATATCAGGCGACACACCAGCGGAGAATGGCCATGGCCACCGGTTGGGCAGGAGACGGCGCGGTCCAGGACCAGATCGACGCCACCGTGGACGATGCGATCGCCCGCGCGCGGCGCCAGCTGCGCGAAGGACCGGGTCTGGAACACTGTGAGGAATGCGACGCGCCGATTCCGTTGGCGCGGCGTGAGGCCGTGCCCGGTGTACGGCTGTGCGTGGCCTGCCAGCAGGCGCTGGACGACGAAGAGCAGGCGCATGCCGGCTACAACCGGCGCGGCAGCAAGGACAGCCAGCTCAGGTAGGGGTGTTATTGCAGGGCTGCGCCCTGCACCTGCAGAAGCAACGTCAACGTCAACGTCAAAGGCGGCTCTGGTTTTCTGCTGGTTGGGCGGGGCGGTGTGGGCGGACAGGACACGCCGTAAACCCGTCCCTGGGGGCTCGTAGGCGCCATCCATGGCGCCTGCGGTCCTGCCCACCCACACCGCCCCACCCCCGACAGATTCCGTGCGCTGTTGGTGGATGCCGACCGTTGGTCGGCACATCTGTCAGATATCGAATTTCATCTAAGGTCGGATCCCGGCCAGTAGATCCACGCCATGCGTGGATGAAATCTGTCAGATATCGAAATAGATCTGGGGTCAGAGCCCGTTGGGCAGCAACGGGATCCGACCCCGTGTTCCGACAGATCGCGGAAGTCTGTCGAAGGCGGGGTGGGCCCGGTTGAGGGGGTGTGAGCGGCATGGGCCCGAGGCATGCCTCGGGCGGGTTGGGCAGGATGCCCAACCCCGGTCTTGCCGTGTGCGCAGGACAGCGCACACGCGCAAGCCGCGACCAAGCCCCCATGGGTGAGGGCGCTTTGCTTGCGAAGCACTGCTTCGCAAGCGCCCGAACGCACAGCCGCCAGCGGCTGGGCCGGACCCCGGAGGGGGGTACGGCGTCCCCCTCAACCGGACCCACCCCGCCAACCCACGGAAAGCCAGCTTTTGACGTTGACGTGGCTTGGCGGGTGCAGGGCGCAGCCCTGCAAGGAAAAACCACCCTCAGCCGTCGCCCTGGATCCCACCCGGCGCGTGCGAGGGATCGCGCCAGCGCCGTACCGTGCGCTGGAAGAACAGGTTGTTCGGCAGCTGCAGCACCGTGCCCTCGTGCCCGTCGCCGGTTTCCTGCAGCGTGGTGTAGATCAGGTTCACGTCGATCACCCGGCCCTTCAGGCCCGGCTTCTCGCCGTTCTCCAGCACCTCGATGTAGTCGTGCAGGCGGAACGGGCGGGTGGTGAAGATCAACAGCGTGCAGAAAATGTTCGACAGCACGCTCCATGCCGCGAAGAACGCCACCGCGCCCACTGCGGCAAACCCGGTGAAGGCCGTCCACAGTACCGACGGCGATGCGCCCAGCAGGCTGAGGATGTACAGCAGGGCGCTGAAATACACCACGAAACTGCTGATCCGGCGCGCGCCCATCGCCATTTCCGGCGGCAGCGTGTAGTGCTCGGCGAAGCGGCGGATCAGGCGGCGGGCCAGTACCCGCAGCAGCCAGGCAACAACCAGGACCAGCACGATCTGCAGGGCGATGCCTGCGTAGTCCAGCCAGGGATGGCTCCAGGCCGGCAGGTGATCCTTCAATGACAACATCATGGGGCGACAGCAGGGGCAGGAACGGGTCTTGATGTTACCCGGCGCGTGCCGGGGTTTCGACCGGGGGCGACCAGGCCAGGCACAGCAGCTCCTGCCGGTGCTGCTGCAGGCAGGCCCCGCTGCTGTCGGTGCGCAGCTGCAGGGACAGGCCCAGGGTCTGCAGCACGGCGCAGGTGACGATCACCAGCAGGGCGGCACAGGAGGGGCTGGACATGGGCGGGCTCCGGGCGGTCGTATCAGGACGGTCATGGCATGGATGCAGCGGCGGCCGAAAAGGTTGCAACGCAGCCCCGGCACAGGGCCGCTGATCGGCCTTAAACCTTTTCGCAGGTGGCCGCATCCAAGCGATATGCTCGACACCACCATGCCCGCGCTGCCCGCCGCCAACGACGCCGTCGATGAATCCGCTTTGGTGCGGGCCGCGGCCGCCGGTGACATGGGTGCCTACGAACAGCTGTACCGGCGCCATTCGCCGCGGGTGTTCGCCGTGCTCTGGCGCCTGTGCGGTGGCCAGCAGGCCCGCGCCGAGGATGCGCTGCAGGAAGCCTTCCTGCAGGCCTGGAAGGCGCTGCCGGGGTTCCGTTTTGAAAGCAGCCTGTCCACCTGGCTGCACCGGCTGGGGGTCAATGCGGCGCTGATGGAACTGCGCGGGCGTGGCGCCGGGCAGGACCACGACAGCCTGGACGATGTCGATGGCGGGCTGCAGGAACTGGCCGTGCATGATCGCTGCGCCGGTACCGAACGCGATCTGGAACGTGCGCTGGCAACGCTGCCACCGCGCGCCCGTGCGGTGCTGGTGCTGCACGACATAGAGGGCTGGAAACACCAGGAAATCGCCGAGCAGCTGCAGATGGCCGTCGGCAGTTCCAAAGCACAGTTGCACCGTGCGCGTGGCTTGCTGCGCGTGCGTCTGGGAGACATGACATGAGTACGCACGAACCCGATCACACGCCCGATGACGCGCTGCAGGCACGGCTGCGCTCCCTGCCCGGCGAGCGCATGCCCCCCGCCGACGGATGGGCACGCCTGGCGGCACGGTTGCCGCCACGCGAGTCTGCGGCGGAACCTGCCGCAGCCGACAACGTGGTGGCCCTGCCACGGCGTGGGCGGCCGCGCTGGTGGTTGCCGGCAGGTGCGGCGTTGGCCGCCAGCCTGGCGGTGTATGCCGTCGCACCCTGGCGCCATGCGCCGGTGGCGGCGCCGGCTCCGTCCATGCTGCAGCTGCAGGCCGCACAGATGACCGAGCAGTACCGGCAGGCGGTGGCATCGCTGCCCGATGGCCGCGCACCGCAGTGGCAACCGGCGCTGCACGAACTGGATGAAAGCGCGGCAGAGATCCGTGCGGCACTGGCGCAGGACCCGCGTGCGCCGCACCTGCTTGGACAGCTCAAGCGCACCTATGCGCTGCGGCTGGAACTGACCCGGCAGGCGGCGCAGGCCGCCGCTGCCGGACTGACAACCTGAGGAGACCCCGATGCGAACCTTTTTTACCTGCTGCGCAGCCATGCTGCTGATGCCGTCGCTGGCACTGGCCGATACCCGTGTCGATGAACGCCACACGCTGGCCAGCGGCGGCCGCATCGAGCTGAGCAACGTGGCCGGCAAGGTCACCGTGCGCGGCTGGGACCGCAATGAAGTGCAGTTGACCGGCAGCCTCAGCGATGGTCTGCAGCTGCGCCAGGAAAAGAGCGCCAACCGTGTGCGCTGGGAAGTGGAATATCCGCGCCGCAACAACAATGGTGGTGCCACCCTGGTGCTGAACGTGCCGCGCTCTTCGGAACTGCTGCTGAGCACGGTCAGTGCCAACCAGGACATCAGTGGCATCGATGTGCGACGCCTGCAGGCCGATACGGTCAGCGGCAACCTGAGCGCCGCCGGCCGCAGTGGCGACAGCAAGCTCAATACGGTCAGTGGCAATGTGATCGCCAGGCTGCAGACGCCGCGCCTGGACGTGAACACGGTCAGTGGCCGGATCGAGGCCGGCGGTGGGGTGTCGGGGGATATCGGCGCGCAGACCGTGTCCGGCCGGGTCGGGGTGGACGCAGGTCGCATCCAGCGCCTGGCGGTGGAAACCGTATCGGGCGGCATCGACCTGGCCACCAGCGGTCTGGCGCCGGGCGGTCGCATCAGCGTCGAATCGGTCAGTGCCTCGGTGAACCTGCGGTTGCCGGTGAAGGTGTCGGCCCAGCTGTCGGTGAACAGCTTCAGCGGATCGATCAACAGTGATGCCGGCAGCGTGGAGCGGCCACGCTATGGCCCGGGCAGCCATCTGGATACGAAGCTGGGTGGCGGCGATGGTGACATCCGCATCCAGTCGCATTCGGGCAGTGTACGGGTGAGCCTGGACCGCTGAGCGCGGCCCGGCAGGCCGCGGCGGCAACGCCGCCGCGGACAGGGTGGGTCAGCTGGCTTTCTTCAGCGACCAGGTGGTGCCAAGCACTTCGATCTTGCCACCGCTCTTGCGGAACGCGGCCAGATCGGACGCAATCGAATCGCTGCTGACCGTGGTGCTGGCGGCCGCGCCCTTGCGTTCGCTGCGGATGCTGTTGGTAGCCTTCGCGGGGGTCTTTGCCTTGCGGGGCATGGTTGCTCCTGTCAGGTGGAAGGGGAGGAAAGCGCCCAGGCATCAGCCTGGCGCAGGTAATCCTGCCGCTCGCGGCGGCAGTCATCGCCGCCCATCGAGAACTGGCGGCAGATCGCCGGGCGCTGCGAATAGATCGTGCAGCGCAGGTGATAGGGATCGATCGCCGCGCACCAGCCCTCGTCATTGCGCGCCATCACGGCACGGCCGTGCCTGTCGCGCGAGGTATACTGGCGGGGCACGTCATCGCCGGCCTGCAGCAGCACTGGCAACCGGCAACAGACTGCGTCACAACGGCGGCAGTCGATGGGTGCAGGGGCTTGCTCGGATTGTGCGGCCACAGGGGCCTGGCGGGTGCCCAAAGCGGGTCTCGATGGCGGCTCGGGTAGTACGCGGACCATGAACGAGCCAGAAGGCATGGCCGCAAGGCCCGCAGAACGGGCCGGGCCATACCCGGGGTGCACACACCGGCGCAGCCGGCGGAAGGTAGGGCCTGTATCAAGCCTACCGAGGGTAGCAAACTCCGCGTAACGTTTTGTTAATCCCGGCTGGCTGCCGCGAGCGCCAGGCCCTGGACCACGCCCAGCGAGGGCTCGCCGTGGACCATGCGGGCGCCCGGGAAGGCCTCGGCCGCGGCCTGCCGCAGGTAGCCGGCGCGGGACATGCCGCCGGTCAGGAACACCGCATCGGGGTCGCCACCGATATCGCTGCGCACCTGGGCCAGCAGTTCGTGGATCTGTGCCAGGTAGCCGGAGGCGGCCGTGGCCAGGCCCTCGGCACTGCTGTCGGCGTGCAGGTCGCGTGCGATGTAGTCCAGCGTGCTGCGATGGCTGTCGGTGCTGCTCAGGGCGATCTTGGCGCGTTCCACATCGCGGTACAGGCGCGCGGTGTTGCCGGTGTCCTGCAGGGCCTGCAGGCGCGCACCCCACGGGTCGTCCACGTGGTCGTACTTGTGCTGGCGGAAGTCGCGCTGGCGGGTCATGTCCTGCACGGTGGCCGCTTCCACGTAGTGGTGCGCGGGCACGCGGGTGATGCCACGGCCGAACAGCGGCATGTAGCTGGACAGGCTCAGCGACAGGTCGATATCGGTACCGCCGCGGGCGATGCCCCAGGCGCGGTGGATGCGCGGCGGCGCATCGCCGCCGACTTCGGCGTGGGCGATGTCGGTGGTGCCGCCGCCGATGTCGACGATGACCGCCTGGTGCCGTTCGCGGCTTTCAGCGTGGTAGTGCATGGCCGCTGCGGCCGGTTCCTCGAGGAAATCGATCTGGTCGAAGCCAGCCTGGGTGGCGGCCTCGCGCAGGATCTCCAGGGCCTGGTCATTGCCGGCCGCGCCGATCGAGCTGCGGAACTGCACCGGGCGGCCGAGCAGGGCCGCGCGCAGGGGCTGGCCGAGCTGGGCACTGGCGGTCAGGCGGATATGTTCGAGGATGTGCGCGGCGATACCGGTGATGGTCTGCCTGGCGCGGGGGTGCAGGTTGTAGCCGAGCATCGACTTGGGGCTCTGCACCAGGTTGCCTTCGTGTTCCTCGAAATAGGCTTCCAGGGCGTCATCGCCGTAGATGGCGTTCTGCAGCAGGTCGTTGGCGCTGCGCTCCTTGCCGGCGCGGGCTTCCATCCATTCGCGGCGCAGGGCGCGCAGGGCTTCTCGGCGCAGCGCCTGCGGGGTGCGTTCCTGGCCGGCGGCGCGGGCGGCACGGGCGGCGCTGTCGATCATCTGCTGCAGTTCGTGTTCCTGGCCGGCGTCGAGCTGGAAGTCGTCCGGGTCGGGCACCACGCCGGGGAAATACACGCTGGTGCGGAACTGTTCGGCGTCGCCGAAGCGGATCGGCAGCAGGTGCCCATCACGGACGATGGCGGCGGCGGAGTTGCTGGTACCGAAGTCGATGCCGAGGCGCATGGTGAGGATCCGGGGGCGGGCGGGGGCCGCGCACTCTGCTGCAGTTCGGGCCTTCCTGCAAGTTCCTGTTGGCTTCGGGTGGGTTCAGCGCCTCCTTGGACCGCTCGGGCGGCGCGGGGAGGGGCGGACGGGACACGCGGTAAATACGTCCATGTAGCTCGTAGGCGCCGTCCTTGGCGCCTACGGTCCCGTCCGCCCCTCCCCACGCCGCCATGACAGTTCCCCGCGCCGCGGAAACAGACAGCAACGCCGCAGCCCAGGCTTTTGATTTTTCCGGCCGCCGGCGCGGGAAACTGTCGAGAGGCGAGGGGCCATGACACGGAGGCGCCACACCGGAAAAATGAGCAGAACCAGCAGCCGGTTACAATGGCGGTTGTTGATTCATTTTGAGGTACTTGCTGATGTCGTCCGCTCCCGCTTGCCCGCAGTGCACCCTGGAAAACACCTATGCCGATGGCGCGCTGTGGATCTGCGCCGACTGCGGTTTCGAATGGACCGCCGAGGAGGGCGCCGGTTCGACGCTGGTCGTGCGTGACAGCAACGGCAATACCCTGCAGGCCGGCGACACGGTCACCGTCATCAAGGACCTGAAGGTCAAGGGCTCCTCCATCCCGCTCAAGCAGGGCACCGTCATCCGCAACATCCGCCTGGTCGAGGACGATGCCGAACACATCGAAGGCAACTCGGACAAGATCAAGGGGCTGGTGCTGAAGACCTGCTTCCTCAAGAAGGCCTGATCGCCTTCAGCGCCGCGCCTGCTGCTGGGTGCGCAGGCGCGCCAGGCTGTCCAGCTTGGCCTGATAGCGCGCCTGTTCGGTGGTTCCACCCAGCGACCGCGCGCGCAGCAGTTCGCGGTCGGCACGAGCCACCTGGCCACTGAGGAAATACGCGCGCGCCAGCCCGAAATGGAACTGGTGCGCGTTGTCATACAGCTGCACCGCGCGCCGGTAGTAGCGGATGGCCGTGGCCAGATCGCCACGACGCTCGGCCGCTGCGCCCTGCATGTACTGCACGAAGGGATCCACCCGCTGCACCGACTGCAGTCGCTGTTCCAGTGCCTGCGCCTGGGCAGGTAGGCCCAGGCGGCGGTACAGCACGCTGGCGTTGGTCAACGCCGCGTCCTGGCGGTCGTCCACGCGCAGCGCTTTTTCCAGCGATGCACGTGCGCCGGCCAGATCGCCCTGGCGGCTGTCGAGCACGCCCAGGTTGTTCCAGGTGGCCGAAAAATCCGCATCCTGGGCCAGTGCCGCATCGAAGAACGCACGCGCGCCCACCAGGTCGCCCACCGCCATGCGTTCGGCGCCGCGGTTGTTGTAGAAGTGCGCCAGCGCCCGCTCACCGGTAATCGGATGCGGCCCGCGGCGGTCGTACAGGATGTTGCGGTCCAGATCGACGGTGCCGTTGCGGCCCTCCACCAGCACGCCCACGTTGACGTGGCCCACGCTGTAGACCACGCCCTGGTTCTGGTCCTGGTACCAGGACACCACCCGGTCCACTTCCTGCACGCGCGCCTGGATGCGTGCCTCGCGGGCCAGGGTCACGAACAGCAGGGTGAAGGCCAGGCAGTTGGCGCGCCGGTTCTGCCAGATCTCCGATACGGTGTAGGTCGCGTTGGGGTCGTACTGCAGGTCCAGTGCCTGCGCACCGAAGATCATTTCGACCAGCGCCTGCAGACGCTGTTCGCGCGCGTTGTGGCGGGCGATCACCTGTTTCTGCAGCATCTGCCGCAGTTGCGGCGGAATGGCCAGCACCTGTTCCGGTGTTGGCACGGTGGCCACGCTGGGCGGTTTGGCAGGCGCCACATAGGGGGCCGGCGGTGGCGGCTCCTGGGCCTGGGCGATGGGCGTGCCGGCAATCGCCAGCAGCGGGGCAAGGAAGCAAGCGGCAAGACGGCGCATGGCGGTTCCCGGCGACGGCGGGCGCTCCCGCCTGGCGGCAGTGTAGACCCGCGGCAAGGGCCCCGCATCTACCGCCGGTCGGTCACCGGTTCATCCACACGTGGTGTGGACCAGCCCTCGACAAAGCTGTGGACAACCGCATCGCAGCCTTGCCCCGCAAGCGATGTGAGTGGCTGGTGAAAAATTGTCCAGCTTGCCCGGCGCGGTCGCTGGCAGGATGATCGCTGCATGGACTTCGCCCCGATCCCGCTTGCTCCGGCGCAGTGGCAGACGCTGCAGGATGCCTATGCCACGCCGCCGCGTGCCTACCACCACTTCGGCCACGTGCGCGCGGTGCTGCAGCACTGCCAGGAGGTGGCCGATGGCCCCGGCTGGCAGCAGCCCGCCGAGGTCTACCTGGCCGTGCTCTACCACGATGCCATCTACCAGGCCGGCCGCAAGGACAACGAGGCGCGCTCGGCCGCGCTGGCACTGCAGGCCATCGCGCATGCACCCGCGCTGGCCGGGGTGGATGCAGCGCGGGTCGAGAAGCTGATCCTGCTGACCGCGCGCCATGGCGAGCTGGGGCCGGACGATGTGGATGCCGAAGCGGCCCTGTTCCTGGATTGCGACATGGCCATCCTGGCCGCGCCCGAGCCGGTGTTTGCCGCCTACGATCGCGGCGTGGCCGAGGAATACCAGGGCGTGGTGCCGGGCTTCCTGTACCGCGCCGGCCGCCGTCGCTTCCTGCAGGGGCTGCTGCGCGCGCCGCGCATTTTTCTCAGTGAGTTCTTCCACCAGCGTCTGGATGCGGCGGCCCGTGCCAACCTGCGCCGGCAGCTGGGGGCCTGAGCCGGGCCGTTACACTGGGGGCCTGACCGACCGCAACGCCGTGCCCACCCGTGACCGACCCCGTACCCGTTCCCCAGCCGCTGCCTGACCCCGATCCGCGCCCGCTGCCGCCGGAAGAACCCGGCCCCAACGAGTGCTGTGGAAGTGGTTGCCCACTGTGCGTGCTGGACCTGTACAGCGAAGAGCTGCAGCGCTACCGCAAGGCGCTGGCCGAGTGGCAGGCCCGCCATCCGCAGGCCACGCCGTGACACCTGCGCGCCCCGCAGCCGCGCTGGCGGTGGTGGCCCTGCTGCTGTTCCTTGCCACCGCCGTGTGGACCCAGTTCGCGCGCGCTGACCTGGACTGGGTGCAGGCCACACTGAGCCTGTACCTGCACGGCCCGTGGGGATTGGCCCTGCGCGGCGCCTATTGCCTGCTGGCCCTGTCCATCGCAGTGCTGGGCATCGCGCTGTACCGGCATAGCGTGGGGCCGCGGCGCAGCGCGGCGGCACCGCTGCTGTTCACTGTGGCGGCCCTTGGCCTGGCCACCGTATCCATCGGTGACAGCTGGCTGCCCGATGCAGCGCCCTTGGTCGCGCCGCTGGTACACGGCCTGGCGGCCAACACTGCCTTCCTGTGCGCCAGCGTGGGCATGCTGCTGCAGGCGTGGTACCTGCGCCGCGAGCCGGGCTGGCAGCGCAGTGCGGCCCTGCTGTGGGGCTGGGCGTGGTTGGCCTTCGCCCTGTTGTGGCTGCATGTGCTGTGGCGCGCGGGCCCGCCGCGTGGCCTGGGCCAGAAACTGGTGATCGTGGTGATCGTCGGCTGGCTGCTGTGGCTGGCGGTGGTGCTGTACTGGCGCGGCCGCCGCATCGCATCCGACTGAAACCCCAACGGCCTGCACCGGTACGTGCCGTGCACGCGGTGGCGGCGTATCGTGTGCGCATTCCACCGGGGATGCGATATGAAGCGTGCGGGGCTGGGCAGGGCAATGGGTGTGGTGCTGGCGCTGGCCGCGCTGCCGGCGATGGCAGCGGCGAGCGTGCAGCAGTTCAGCCACGGGCGGTTCGAGCAGATTCCGGTGCACATGCCGGCGGGCACTCCGCAACGGGTGGTCATCTGGTTCCATGAACCCACTGCGGGGGGCGATACCAGCCGGCTGCCGATCGAGGCCCTGCGTGCCGATGGTGCGCTGGTGGCGGCGGTGGACATCGCCCACCTGCGTGGCGTGCTCAAACGTGAAGGCGATCCGACCTGTTCGTTCGGCGCCGGCGACGTCGAGAATTTCTCGCGCTGGCTGCAGGCCTACCTGCAGTTGCCGGGCTACCACCTGCCGCTGGTAGGCGGTGATGGCGAGGGCGCCGAACTGGCCTATTCGCTAGCGGCGCAGGCCGACACCCATGTGTTTGCCGGCCTGCTGACCACCGGCTTCTGCCCGGACCACACGCACGAGCGCATGGTCTGCGGCGATGGCGTGAAGCACAACCGGCTGCAGCCGACCGAACTGAATTTCCCGTGGCTGAGCGCGGCCGGCGACCAGGGTTGCAAGGCCGGCCTTGCCAGTGCGTTCGTGCAGCAGGTTGCGATGGCGCGTGAGTTCAAGCGCAGCGCCCGCGGCGATGCGTCGCCGGGCCTGGTGGCTGCCGCGCGCGTGGTGGGGGCGCAGGCCGGCGTCAGCCTGGCGCCGCCGCCTGCGGTACTGAAGGGGTTGCCGGTGGTGGAAGTGCCGGCTGCCGGCAACGGTGACACGCTGGCGATATTCGTTTCCGGCGATGGCGGCTGGGCCGGTCTGGACAAGGATGTGGCGTCTTCGCTCAGCGAACATGGGGTAGCCGTGGTCGGTATCGATTCGTTGCGCTACTTCTGGAGCGAGCGCACGCCGAAGGGTTTTGCAGAGGACCTGCAGAAGATCATCGACCACTACCGCCAGCAGTGGCACCGCGACAAGGTGATGCTGATCGGTTTCTCGCAGGGTGCCGACGTGTTGCCGGCAACCATCAACCAGCTCGATGCCGCCACGCGTGACGGGCTGGAGCGCATCGCGCTGCTGTCGGTGGGCAGGAAGGCCGATTTCGAATTCCACGTCACCAACTGGTTGGGCGGTGGGGGCGGTGGCCAGCCGATCGCCCCGGAAGTGGCCAAGCTGCCGGCTGCGAAGACCTTGTGCGTGTATGGCGAGAAGGATGACGACGCACTGTGTCCGGACCTGCCGGCCAGCGAGGGCGTAAAGAAGGTGAAGCTGCCGGGCGACCATCACTTCAACGGTGATTACGATCGCCTGGCCGAGGTGATTCTCAAGGGCGGCGTGTAAGCCGCACGGTTGCGCCGGGCCATGCCCGGCGCCCCCCCCCCGATCACCCGCGCCGCGGATCCAGCGAGATCAATCGCGTGGCGTCCAGCAGCGCGGCCGGCAGGTGCATGCCGCCGGGGGCCGCCAGGTAGCGGGGGCGCCACTGCGGGTCGAACTTCGATTTGAAGCGGCGCAGGCCGCTGAATCCATAGAAGCGTTCGCCATGCCGTGCCAGCAGGCCTGCCAGCCGGTTCCAGCGCCCGGCCAGGCGATGCTGGGCCAGCCCGGACAGCGGTGCCATGCCCAGCGAGAAACGCGCATAGCCCTGTGCACGCCCCCACAGGAACAGTTCGATGAAGAGGAAATCCATCGTGCCCTTCGGCGCCTCGTTGACGTGGCGCATCAGGTCCACCGACAGCTCGGCGCCAGCAGGGGCCTGCCACAGGTTGGCGAAGGCCACGATCTGCCCTTCGGCTTCAACCAGGGCCACCGGGAAGCGCACCAGGTAATCGGGATCGTAGCTGCCCAGCGAGAAACCCTTTTCGTCGCCGGCCTTGTCATCCAGCCACGCGTTGGAAATGGCATGCAACCGCGGCAGCAGGCTGGGAATCTCTTCCACCGGCGCCACGCGGAACGACAGCCCGCTGCGCTTGCCGCGGTTCCAGGCCTGGCGCAGGTCGGCGCGTTCGCGCCCTTCCAGGCCGAAGTCGTGCAGCGGCACCATCGCTTCTTCGCCCAGCTTCACCAGCCCCAGGCCCAGGTCCAGGTAGGTCTGCCAGTAGGCTTCGCCCACCTGGTAGAACACCGGGCGCAGGCCCAGACGATCGGCTTCCTCGCGGAAGCGCCAGATCAGCGCGCGTGCGACGTCCGGCGGGCCCACCGGGTCGCCCATCGCGATCAGTGAGCCACCGTAGCGCTGCATCATCACGAAGCCCTGCTGCGCTTCATCGCGCAGCACCGCCTTGTCGGCGGTCAGCACCAGGCAGGCCTGGGTATCGGTGGCGCCAGCCAGCACCGGTGCCAGCGCCTGCAGCGTGGCATTGTCGGCGGCCGGCAACGGGCTGCGCGTGCTGTGCAGCAGGCGCGCCAGGCCGAACATGACCAGGGCGATGGCCACCACCAGCAACGCGCGCAGTGCACGCGGCGCATTGCCCGACACCGCGAACTGCCACCACAGCTCGTTCTGGTATTCGACATGGCTGTAGGTGAAGAACAGCAGCCAGGTGACCGCCACCAGCACCAGGCCGAGGTTGCGCAGCCACGGCCACGACCAGGCTTCATCCAGCAGCGCGCCCTGGCGGTAGAACTCGCGGCGGGCGGCCCACAGTGCCATCGCCACCAGCAGCGCGGACACGGCGATGAGCGGCTGCCCACCGCGCAGCCACAGCGGCAGTGGTGTGATCACGCACACGGCCATGGCCAGCATCCATGCGGCATGGCTGCGCCGGGCCAGGCCCTGGCCGATCAGCAGCAGGGCTACGCCCCCCAGGCTGCCGATCAGGTGCGAGGTTTCCAGGATCGGCAGCGAGGCGTTCAGCAGATGGCGACGTGGGGTGGGCAGGGTGCCGTCGATGACCAGCGCGGCACCGATGCTGAAGGCGGCCAGCGCGATGATCTGCGGCAGCCACGGGCGCAGTGCGTGCCAGCCGGCACGGGTGGCGCCGGCACTGGCCTGCAGCGGCTGCCGCAGCGCCGGCGCCAGGGCCAGCAGGGTCGCCAGCAGCAGCGGCAGCACGTAATAGGTAACGCGGTAGATCAGCGCGGCGGCGAGCACGGCGGCCGGTGCCACCTGCGGCAGCAGCTTCAGCAGGCTCCACTCGAACACGCCCAGGCCCGCCGGCACCGTGGACACCAGGCCGGCCAGCACGGCCACCAGATAAAGACCGACGAAGCCAGGCAGGCCGGTGGGCGTGGAATCGGGCAGCAGCACGTAGAACGCGGCACTGGCCAGCACCAGCTCGACCACGCTGAGCGCGGTGACGCCCAGCATGGTGCGGCGATCAGGCAGCCACAGGCCGTGGCCGAAGATGTTGAACTGGCGACCTTCACGGCCAACCAGCAGCACGGTGGCCGCATAGGCCAGCAGGGCCACGATGCCGACCACGCGCACCGCAGCCGGGTCCAACGGCAGGGCCAGCGCAGCGGCGGCCGGTTCCATGCACAGCGCAATGCCGATCAGCAGCCAGGCGCCGAAGATGAAGCCCAGCGTGCTCATCAGCACCACCTGGCCGATCTGGGCCAGATCCAGGCCCGCGCTGCGATAGCCGCGCAGGCGCACCGCACCGCCGGTCAGGGCCGCAAAACCGACGGTCTGGCCCAGCGTGTGGGCGAGGAAGGCGGTGATGCCCACGCGTGCGGGATGCACACGGATGCCGCTGCGGCGCAGGCCGATGGCATCGAAGCCGATCAGGCAGGCGTAGCTGGCCAGGCCGAGCAGGACGGTCAGTGCGATCTGCGCGCCGGTGAGGTTGTGGAAGGCCTCGCGGATGGCGCGGTAGCCATGCTCGTCGAATTCATTGGCCAGGCCGTGCAGGGCCAGTGCCAGGATCAGCAGCGGGATGACGATGGTCAGGACCCGCTTCCAGGCTGGCGTGGAGGAAGCGGTGGCGGGGTCGGGGGCTTGGGTCATCGGCGCAAGGGTGCGTCAGCTGGGGCGAGGGTGGTGTCAACGTGAACGTGGCGCATCGTGCGCCTGTCGCCGGCATTTGACCAGCACCGGCGCTGTGCGGCGATTGGCGGCATTGAACAACCGCGACCGGTACACATTTCCGGCCCGCGCTGGGTGAGAATGAAGGCCTGTCCACCCGCAGGAGCCACGCCCATGATGGAGCGTTACGACGTCGGACCGCGCATGTCCGAGATGACCGTTCACAACAAGGTCGCCTACCTTTCCGGCCAGATTCCGGAAGACACCAGCCAGGACATCACCGGGCAGACCCGGCAGGTGCTGGCGGAGATCGACAAACTGCTGGCGCTGGTGGCCAGTGATCGCCAGCACGTACTGCGCGCAGAGGTGTTCCTCGCCGACATTGCCGATTTCGATGGCATGAACAAGGCGTGGGATGAGTGGGTGGTGGACGGTGCGACGCCGGCCCGTGCGACGTTCGAGGCGAAGCTGGCGCATGCCGAGTGGAAGGTCGAGATCGTGATCACGGCGGCGGTGCCGTAAGCCGGGATTGCATGAAGCGGGGTCAGAGCCCTTTCCTCTGGAAAGGGATCCGACCCCGGCACAGGCCGTTACAGCTGCACCAGGTCGATGCAGTCCACCGGGCACGGCGGGATGCACAGCTCGCAGCCGGTGCACAGATCGGCAATCACCGTGTGCATGTACTTGGCGCCGCCGACGATGGCGTCCACGGGGCAGGCCTGGATGCATTTGGTGCAACCGATGCAGTCGGCTTCAATGATGACGGCGACCTGTGCGGCCTTGTGTTCGCCGCGCATGCGGTCGAACGGCACGGCGGGTACGCCCAGCACCTGGGCCAGGGCCCGCGCGCCGGCATCGCCCCCCGGCGGGCAGCGGTCCACGCCAACTTCACCGCGCGCCATGGCCTGCGCATACGGGCGGCAGCCGTCGTAACCGCATTGCCCGCATTGGGTCTGCGGCAGCAAGCGGTCCAGGCGTTCGGTCAGGGGCGGGATCAGGCTCATGCGTGGCGAAGGCTGCGCGTTGGAATCACTTCAGGGGTTTTCCGCGGTACCAGCGCTCATGGGCGAGGGCCAGCATCGGGCGGTCTTCGTAACTGTCGCCGTAGGCGTGGATGCGCAGGTAGCGCGACAGATCGAACTGGCGGCGGATGTGCTCGACCTTGCGCGGGCCGCAGTCGCCGCCCGCGTAGCGCCCGGTCAGGCGGCCATCCTGGCTTTCCAGTCGGTTGCAGATCAGCTGCAGGCCCAGTTGTTCGCACCACGGCCGCAGGTACAGGTCCAGCGAACCGGACACGATCACCACGGTGTGCTGCTGCTCCTTGTGCCAGCGGATCTGCTCCAGCATTTCCGGTCGGATCACATCGGGCAGGAACTCGCGGGCAAAGCCGGTGGCCAGCGTGGTGATGTCATCGGCGTGGC
Source organism: Stenotrophomonas maltophilia (assembly GCF_047782825.1). GTDB lineage: Bacteria > Pseudomonadota > Gammaproteobacteria > Xanthomonadales > Xanthomonadaceae > Stenotrophomonas. The sequence continues at coordinate 4,614,385 of NZ_CP180589.1, forward strand.
GTTCGCTGAATGTCAGCCGGGTCACCCGCGCGCGGATGCGTTCGGCTGAAATGATCCGCAGGCGGTAGGCCAGCAGCCAGGGGCCGACCTTCCACCACGCGCGCGCCAGCTGTTCGGGCGTGGCCACGCGGCGCAGGAAGCGGCCATAGGTATCGCAGGTGGTGACGGTGTGGTCGAAATCGAACAGCGCCAGCTCCATCCTGCTCTCTCCCATGGCGATGCCTTCCGTGGCGGTCTGCGTGGAGGGGCGCGGCGGTGACCGCGCCCACAAGGCATCAGCGGACCGGCATGCCCGGCAGTGCGCCGCTGTCGGCGTCCAGCAGCGCCAGTGCGCCGCCGTCGAAACCGGCCGACAGGATCATGCCTTCGCTCAGGCCGAAGCGCATCTTGCGCGGGGCCAGGTTGGCGATGAACACCACGCTGCGGCCGACCAGAGCTTCCGGTTCGCCGTAGCTGCCGCGGATGCCGGAGAATATCTGGCGCTTGCCCAGGTCGCCGGCGTCCAGTTCGAAGCGCAGCAGCTTGTCCGAGCCTTCCACGAACTCGCACACCAGCACCTTGCCGATGCGCAGATCGAGCTTGGCGAAATCATCGATGCCGATGGTGGCCGGTGCGTCGGCGCTGTTCGCTGCGTCCTTGGCCGGGGCCGGGGCGGCCGGCTTGGCGGCTTCGGTCTTCGCGGCAGGGGCGGCAGCGGCGGCCGGCTGCAGGGTGTCCTTGGAGGCGTCGATCATGGCGTCAATCTTCTTCGGGTCGATACGGGTGAACAGCGGGGTGTATTCGGCAATGCGGTGGCCCAGCAGCGGCTGTGCCAGTGCGGTCCAGTCATTCACCGGTGCGGCCAGGAAGGCCTCGGCCTGCACGGCGGTGGCCGGCAGCACCGGCTTCAGTGCGGTGACCAGCACGCGGAACAGGTTCAGGCCCTGGCTGCACACTGCCTGCAGCTGCGCGTCGGCGCCTTCCTGCTTGGCGATGACCCACGGCTTGACCTCGTCGATGTAGCGGTTGGCTTCGTCGGCCAGGGTCATGGTCAGGCGGATGGCGGCGGCCGGGTCGTTGCGCTCGTAGGCTTCACGGATCGGTGCCAGGCCATCGACGAAGCGCTGGTACTGCGCGGCGTCGGGCAGCTGTGCGGCCAGCAGGCCGTCGAAGCGCTTGCTGATGAAGCCGGCGCAGCGGCTGGCCAGGTTGACGAACTTGCCGACCAGGTCGGCATTCACGCGCGCCACGAAGTCGCCCAGGTTCAGGTCGAGGTCGTCCACGCCGCCGCTGGTCTTGGCCGCGTAGTAGTAACGCAGGGCTTCCGGCTCCAGGCCGGCGTCGAGGAAGGTGCGCGCCATCACGAAGGTGCCGCGCGACTTGCTCATCTTCGCGCCGTCGACCATCAGGTAGCCGTTGACGTGCAGGCGGGTCGGCGCGCGGTGGCCGGTACCGTTCAGCACCGCCGGCCAGAACAGGCCGTGGAAGTTGACGATGTCCTTGCCGATGAAGTGGTGCAGTTCGGTGCTGGTGCCTTCGCGCAGGTGCGATTCGAAGTCTTCGCCGAGCTTGCCGCACAGGGTCTGGAAGCTGGACAGGTAGCCGATCGGCGCGTCCAGCCAGACGTAGAAGTACTTGCCCGGCTGGCCCGGGATCTCGAAACCGAAGTATGGCGCATCGCGCGAGATGTCCCATGCGCGCAGGCCGCCGTCAGCGTCCAGCCATTCCATCAGCTTGGCTTTCACACCCGGCAGGGCGACGTCGCCGGCCAGCCAGGTGCGCAGGAAGCCTTCGAAACGGCCGACCTCGAAGAAGAAATGTTCCGAATCGCGGATCTCCGGCGTGGCGCCGGAGATCACCGACTTCGGATCCTTCAGGTCGGTCGGGTTGTAGGTGGCGCCGCAGACTTCGCAGTTGTCGCCGTACTGGTCGGCGCTGCCGCAGTTCGGGCAGATGCCCTTGATGTAGCGGTCGGGCAGGAACATGCCCTTGGCCGGGTCGTAGAACTGCGCCACCGAGCGACGGCTGATGTGGCCGGCCGCTTCCAGCTTCAGGTAGAACTGCTCGGTCAGCGCCTTGTTGGCCGCCGAATTGGTCGAGTCGTAGTGGTCGAAGGCCACGCCGAAGGCGGCGAAGTCGCGCTCATGGCCGGCCTGGATGTTGGCGATGAAGGCTTCCGGGGTGACCCCGGCCTTTTCCGCCGCCAGCATGATCGGCGTGCCGTGGGTGTCGTCGGCGCAGACGAACCAGGCCTTGCCGCCGCTCATTCGCCGCGCGCGCACCCAGATGTCAGCCTGGATGTAGCCGACCAGATGGCCCAGGTGCAGGGGGCCGTTGGCGTAGGGCAGGGCGGTGGTGACGAGCGCGGTACGGGTCATGGTCGCGGGGTGCAGCCGAGGGGAACCGCAGATTATCGCATGCCTGCAACGAGGTGACCCGGCCGGGGCCGGGTCACGGAGGTGCTGCGCTGGCCGGAGGCGTTACTCGCGGACCCAGGTCTGGGTGCGGCAGATGAAGGCGATGCAGCCGGACACGTCCAGCTTGCCGCCGCCCGGCTGCAGTTCCAGCTTGGACTTGTAGGTCTTGCCGTTGGCCGGGTCGAGGATGGTGCCGCCGGACCACTTGCTGTGGCTGCCCTTGTCCTGCGACAGGTTCCACAGGATGGTCATGCCCTTCACCGGCTTGTTCTTGTTGGCGCCTTCGCAGCCGTCGCAGATCGGATTGGGACCCTTGTCCGAGTGCAGGATCTCGACCACCTTGCCGGTCAGCGCGCCGTTGGCGGCCTGGCTGATCTCGACGATCGACTTCACCTTGCCGGTCTTGTCGTCGATGGTCTTCCAGCGGCCGGCGGCGCTGTCGGCGGCTTGGGCCGACAGGGCGGCCAGGCACAGCGGCAGTGCCAGCAACAGGGTCTTGAAGGTCTTGCGCATGGTCCCCTCCCAGGGTTCATTCCGGCACGTTGCCGGTACAGGGCGACTGTATACCCATTCGGCGGGGTATGGGGAAGGGGGGGGGCTTTGCAGGGCTTGCAGCCCTGCACCTGCAGAAGCAACAGCAAGAGCAACAGCAACAGCGGGCTTTCCGTGGGATGGCGGGGCGGTGTGGGCTTGCAGGACACGCCGTAAACCCGTCCATGGCGCCTGCGGTCCTGCAAGCCCACACCGCCCCACCTCTGACAGTTTCCCGCTGCCCATGGTGGGTGCCGACCGTTGGTCGGCACGGGGCCGGATCAACCGACTTGGTACAGCTCCAGCGGCAGGTCGTCGGGGTCGGCGAAGAAGGTGAAGCGGGCGCCGGTGTATTCGTCCACGCGGATGGGTTCGCAGGCCACGCCGTGGTCGGCCAGGCGCTGGATGAACGGTTCCAGCTTGGCGACGCGGAAGGCGAGGTGGCGCAGGCCCTGGGCCTCGGGGCGGCTGGGGCGTGGGGGCGGGGCGGGGAAGGAGAACAGCTCCAGCTGGCCTCCGTCGGGCAGGGCCAGGTCCAGCTTCCACGAATCACGCGCGGGGCGGTGGTTCTCCGCCAGTACGCGCAGGCCAAGAATGCGCACGTAGAAGTCCCTGGAGCGGGTGTAATCGCTGCAGATCAGTGCGGCGTGATGGATGCCCAGCAGGGCGGTGGGGTCGTTCATTGCAGGGTGTCCAGCCAGCGCTGGGCGATCTTCAGCGCCAGCGGATAGGGTTCAGGGGCGTTGCGGTTGCTCAGCACGATCACGGTCAGGTGCTTGTCGGGATAGCGCAGGATGACGTTGCGGAAGCCGATGCTTTCGCCGCTGTGCCATTGCGCGCGACCGTTCAGGCGCCAGCCGAAACCGTAGTGCGGTACGTCCGGCTCGGGCGTGGCGGTGGCCGGGCTGAACATCGCCCGCCGCGATGCCGCCGACAACAGGCGGTTGTCGTACAGCGCGGCGTCCCAGCGGGCCAGGTCGTCCAGCGAGGCATAGATGCCGCCGTCGCCCAGCACGGCGCTGGTGGTGCTCTGGTCGGTGCGTTGCCAGTGCCCGTCGATCCAGCTGTAGCCGTAGGCGCGCGCGGCGATGGCGTCCACGCCGTCCTGGTGGGCCACGCTATGGGCCATGCCCAGCGGGGCGAAGATGCGCTGCTGCAGGAAGCTTGCGTAATCGATGCCCGAGGCGCGTTCCACAATCAGTGCCAGCAGCGCATAACCGCTGTTGCTGTAGCGGTACCGCGTACCAGGGGTGAAGTTCACGCGGTCCTGCCGCGCCAGCAGGGCCAGTACGTCAGCGTCGTGCACCTGGCGGGTGTCGGCCGGGTCCATCAGGTCTTCGTAATCCAACAGGCCGCTGGTGTGGGACAGCAGCTGGCGCAGGGTGATGGTTGCAGCGGCAGGGGGCAGTTCGGGCAGCCAGCGGTGGGCGGGCTGGTCCAGTGCCAGGCGGCCGTCCTCCACCAGCAGCAGCACCGCTGCGGCGGTGAACTGCTTGCTGATCGAGGCCAGGCGGAAATTGCTGGCTGCGGTGACGGCGGTGGCATCTTCGACCACGGCCAGGCCGTAGCCGCGGCGGAACACCGGCCGGCCGTCGAGCAGCACCAGCACGGCGGCACCCGGTACCTGGCCATCGTAGGCCTGCATCAGGCCGTCAATGCCGGTGTCGGGTGGTGCGACCGCTGCCGCCGCCGAAGCGGTCGGCGGCAGCAGGGCCAGCAGTGCGGCGAACAGGGCAGGGGCGGCGCGCATGCTGGCCCGGCAGCGGTCAGGGTGCCGGCGTGGCCGCTGCGGCCGGCTGCGCCAGCCAGCGCTCGACCTTGTGGTCCAGCACGTCCAGCGGCATCGAGCCGTCCTTCAGCACTTCGGCATGGAAGCGGCGCAGATCGAACGCGGCGCCCTGGCTGGCCTTGGCCTTGTCACGCAGGGCGATGATGCGGGTCAGGCCGGCCACGTTGGACAGCGCTTGGCCGGGCTGGGCCATGATCCGTTCCACTTCCGCGTTGGCATCGTCGGCGCTCATGTCCACCGACTTCTGCAGGTAGCTCACCGCCTGCTGCTTGCTCCAGCCCTGTGCATGCACGCCGGTGTCGGCCACCACGCGGGCGGCGCGCACCAGGCGCGAATAGAGGTAGCCGATGCGGTCGTAGGGATCGTTGTAGGCGCCCAGTTCCTCGCCCAGGGTTTCGGCATACAGGCCCCAGCCTTCGATGAAGGCGACGTCGCCACCCTGGCGGCGGAAGCGCGGCAGCTTGGCCAGCTCCTGCTGCAGGCCCAGCTGCACGTGGTGGCCGGGAATGCCTTCATGCAGGTATTGCACCGGCACGCTCCAGCGCTTGCGGCTGGGCAGGTCGCGGGTGTTCACCGCCAGCACGCCCGGCTGGTTTGCCGGGCCGGGCTGATACGCGGCGGCTGCGGCGGTCATCGCGCGCTCGGGGTCCACCGCGCGGATCTCCAGCGTGGCCTTGGGCAGCGTGTCCAGCACCTGCGGCAGGCGCATGGAGACCTGCTGCTGCACCTGGCGGTAGCGGTTGAGCAGGGCTTCGCCATCGCCGTACTGGAACTGGCGGTCGCTGCGCATGCTCTTCAGCAGCTTGCTCTGCGAACCGCGCAACTTGTTGTCCTTCATCACGGCGGCAATCTGCGCGCTCAGTTCCTGCACGCGCTGTTCGCCCAGGGCATGCAGCTGCGCGGGCGTCTGGTCGCTGGCGGTGGTCTGCACGATCAGGTTGGCGTACCAGTCCTGGCCGTTGGGCAGGCCGCCCAGGCCGCTGCTGGCACGGGTGGCCGGCAGGTATTCGGTGGCGATGAAGCCGCGCAGGGCACGGTAGGCCGGCATGATGCGCAGTTCGATCATGCGCTTGTATTCAGCGCTGATGCGCGCCTTTTCCTCGGCCGGGATATCGCTGGGCATGGTGCGGATCGGCGACCAGAAGATGCTCTCTTCGGCGCTGGGGGTGATCACCGCATCCAGCTGCGGCAGCACCTTTTCCATCAGGTCGCGCGGCTGCACCACGCCGGCCTTCATGCCCTGGCGCATGTTGTCGATGGCCTGGTTGAACAGGTCGGGGATGCCCAGCGAACGGCGTGACCAGGTGTCGTAGTCCTTCACCGTGTTGAAGGGCTGCGCACCGGCGCCGGCGCCGAGAATCGCCATGATGCTGCCGATGTTGTAGTACTGGCTGATCGGCATCATCCAGCTGGGGTAGCGCTCTGCGGCCAGCGAGGCGCGGGCATCGCGCACGAAGATCTCGTAGCTGAGCAGGTCCTGGCCCTGCAGGCCGTCACTGCCGACCTTCTCGACCTTGCCCAGCCATTCGGTCGTGAAGTCGTGCGACTGCTGGCGCCAGGCGGCGGACAGGATGTTGGGCAGCTGGTCGTTGTAGCGGGTATCGCCCTGGAAGGTGGCCTGCAGCGGGTTCAACCGCATCGAGGCTTCCCAGTATTCGTCGTACAGGCGCTCCAGCTGCACCTGCTTGGGTACGGCGCGGGCCGGGGCGACCGGACGGGCGGCGGCGCGGCGTGCAGTGCTGCCACGTGCCGGCGTGGCACGCGCGGGCCTGGCCTTCGGCTTGGCGGCCTGCCGGGTCTGCGCGGCGGCGGGGCGGCTGGCCTTCTTCTTCGCTGCTTCGGCCGACGGCACGGCACTGAATAGGAACAACGCGGCGATGGCGGCGGCCAGGGCGCGGGTGGGATACGGCATCAGGAGCTTCCGTGGAACACAGACCGTGGAGCTTGCACGATCCGCGCGCGTACGGCCAGCGTGAAGGCGCAGTCAGCTTGCCGGCGCTGGGGGTTCAGTCAGCCGCAGCGGCGGCGCGCAGATCGGCCGCGCGCTGTTCGCCCAGGTAGCGGGTGATTGCACGCCGCATCAGGTACAGCAAGGGGATCAGGGCAATGGCGAAGGCCATCTTGTACACGTAATTGACGCTGCTGACGGCCAGGAACAGCGAGGTCGGCCATTTCTGCGGGCCCAGCACGAAAGCGATCCAGATCACCACGAAGCTGTCCACCAGCTGCGACACGGCGGTCGAGCCGGTGGCGCGCAGCCACACGTGGCGTTCGCCGGTGGCCTGGCGGATGCGATGGAACACCGCCACATCGATCAGCTGGCCGACCAGGAAGGCCACCAGTGAACCGGCGATGGTCCACATGCCTTGGCCGAATACCGCCGCGAACGCCGCCTGGTAATCCGGCACGCCGTGCGCATCCATCGAGGTGACCCACCAGCTGGCCGGGGCCAGCGAGATGGCCGCGAACGCGAACAGGAAGCCGTAGCCGATCAGCACCACCGCCAGCCACGAGATGAAACGCACCCCGCGCTTGCCGAAGAACTCGTTGATGGTGTCGGTCATGATGAACACCACCGGCCACAGCAGCGTACCGGCGGTGAAGCTGAGCGAGCCGGTCTGGCCGAACAGGTTCCAGTTCAGCGGGTCGATGCCGAGGGTGTCTTCCAGGGCGAAGATCTTCACCCCGATCAGTTCGGCCAGCACCGCGTTGCCGCAGAAGAACGCAGCCAGCACGATGAACAACAGGACCGCACGGTCCTGCAGTGGCCGCGCGTGCGGCGTGGCCGGGGTGCCGGTCACTCGGCGCGTTCGCCGGCGCGGGTGAACGGCACGCTGGCCGGAGCCACCGCACCACCGGAAATGATGAAGCTCATCGCCTGGTCGACGGTCCAGTCGGTGGGGGTGAGCAGTTCCACCGGCACGATTTCCAGGTAACCCGAGGTCGGGTTGGGGGTGGTCGGCACATACACCGCAGCCAGTTCGCGGTCGGTGCCCTGTTCCTTGATGACCCGGGTGACCAGGCCGACCGACTTCATGTCACGGTGCGGGAAGTCGATCAGCACCACGCGCTGGGTGCTGCCCGGTTCGGTCTGCAGCATGTCCAGCAGCTTCTTGGCGCTGTCGTAGATGATGCTGGCCAGCGGAATGCGCTTGATGATGGCGCCGACCCAGCGCAGCAGGCGCTGGCCGACCACGCGGCGGCTGGCAACGCCCACGGCCAGGATCACCAGCAGGGTGGCCAGCAGGGCGATGGTGTCCTGGATCCACTCGGCGCGGACCCAGCCCAGGTAATGCGGGAAACTGGTCGCGATCTGTTCGGACAGCGGCACCACCAGCGGGCTGGAAATGCCCGACAGCAGCACGAACACGAACTTGACCACGACCCAGGTCAGCCAGATCGGCAGCAGGGTCAGCAGGCCGGTCAGGAACAGGCGCTGCAGGGAGGGGCGGGGAACCAGGGTGGGGGCTTCGAGCGACATGGGCGCATTGTAGCGGTCGCTGGCGCTGGATTACGCTGCTGCGCTGGACGGTGGGGCCGACAGGGAAGGGATGCTGTGTTGAGGATTCTGCGCGGATTGGGGTGGGGCCTGCTCGGCCTGGTTGCAGTGGGAGTGCTGGCGTGGACGGTGTCGCGGCTGTGGCCGCTGCCGGCTGCCCAGCGCGAGCAGGTGCGCCTGCTGGAAGACGTGCGGCCGCTGCAGGGAAAGAATGATTTCGCGTTGCTGTGGACGCTGCCCTTCGAGGGGCTGGACCCGGCCCAACGCGAGGCTGCGCTGGCCGAGGATGTGCGGCGCTGGCAGGCGCGCACCGCGCCGGACATGGACATTTCGGTGCTGGCCGCCGATCACCCGGCGGTGAAGGTGGACAACCAGGGCTACTGCCGGTCCACCGGCGAGAGCTGCCTGGCCAGGGTGCGCGCGGAGACTTCGCGGTTCCGTGCCGCGCACGCCGGACATGACGGCCTGCATGAACGCCTGGATGCGCTGGCGAACGGTGATCGTTTCGATAGCCCGTTCACGCCCGACGGTGCCTCCGGACTCTTCCCGATGCCGCGCTACCAGACCCTGATGGATGGCAGCGGTGCGCATGCGCTGGCCTTCGTGCAGGGCGATGTTCCTGCCGCGCTGGCTGGCAGCTGCCGTTCGGTGCAGCTGGGCAGGCGCCTGATGCGCGATGGCAACACTCTCATCGACAGCATGATCGGCGCTGCGATGGTGCGCACCAACGCGCAGCTGCTGGCCGACATGCTGGCCGAGCTGCCGCCGGACCACGCGCTGCCGCCGGCCTGCGAACATGCGCTGCAGCCGATGGCCGCCGCCGAACAGAGCCTGTGCCGGGCCATGCAGGGCGAGTTCGCGTTGAACAGGAGCGCGATCGACAGCTCCCTGCAGGAGCGCTTCAGCAGCCTGATGCTGGACCGCGCGAAAACGCTGGGCCGGATCGCCACCCATTTCGGTTGGGCCTGCGGTGCGGGTTCCACTGCGGCGCTGGAGGCCGACCAGCCGGTCGCCACCTTCGTGGGCGAAGGCTGGGACATCGGCTGCCTGGCCAACGTGGTGGGCTGCACGCTGAGTGACATCTCCGGCCCGGCCTACCAGGACTACGCTGCGCGCAGCCAGGACACTGCGGCATGGCTGCGCCTGCTGGGCGCGCAGCGCTGGCTGCGGCAGCAGCCGGAAGGGCCGGCGCAGGCGCTGGCCCGGTTGCCGGCGCAATGGCGTTCGGCCACGCGCACACCGGTGCTGTCGGCCGATGGCACGCGCCTGCAGGTGCCACGGCGGAGCCGCAGCCTCGATGCCAAGGCCGACCCGATGTTGTCGGTGCCGTTGTAGCTCAGGCGGCGCTGCCGCGTGCGTGCGGCTTCAAGCGCACGTAGACCTGCTTGCGCACGCGTGCGACCACCTCACCGGCCGCGTCGACCACGTCGTTGCTGAACCAGCGCAGCACCTTTTCGCCGTTGGCCGCTTCGGCGCGCAGTTCATCCAGCACCGCCTCGTCGATATGGAAGGCGGTGCGCACGGTGCCGCGGCCGGGCTTGAGGAATTCGATGGCACCGGCCCGGTCCCACACGTAGTAGTCGCGGCCCAGGGTATGCAGCAGGCCCAGCATCCAGAACGGATCGGTCATGGCGAACAGGCTGCCGCCGAAATGGGTGCCCACGTAGTTGCGGTTCCACGGCCGCAGCCGCAGCTCCACCTCGATCTGACGGTAGTCCGGGGTGATGCGGGTGACATGGATGCCGGTGAACAGGAACGGCGGCCACAGGTTGATGCCGAGGCGGAAGGTGCTGGCTTTCATGCGGGGGCGGGGCGCAGGGGCGAGGCCTCGAGTCTAACCATTCGCATGCGTATGTTGAACCCCGCCCAAACCCGTAGCGTCGAGCTTGCCCACTGCCATAGCCGGGTCCCATGGCCGTAAAGTCGAGCTTGCTCGACTGCCATAACCGGGTCCCATGGTCGTAGAGTCGAGCTTGCTCGACTGCTCTGCGCACGGTGTCAGAAAAATCCAGTCGAGCAAGCTCGACTCTACGGACGGCAGATTCCGTCTTCCCCTAGAGCGGCCGACCTCAAGAGCAGCCACGCTGGGGGCATGCCCAGTCCCGCGCTTCTGCGTCACCGTGCCTCAACCGTCGGCCACTTCTACGTCATCACCAGCGTGGTGGCCGGCCGTCGCGCCGTCTTTGCAGACCCGGCCTGTGCAGAACTACTCATTTCACAGTTCAGAGGCAGTGACAGCAGGGGGCTGACCCGGTCATTTGCCTGGGTGGTCATGCCGGATCACTTTCATTGGGTCATGCAGTTGCGTGAAGGGACACTGGGCCGCTGCGTGCAGTCCCTGAAATCGCGGGCGGCGATTGCTCTCAATGCCCGGTTGGGCAGGCATCAGGCGGTCTGGCAGCGCGGCTACTACGATCACTGGATCCGTGACGAGCGCGATGTGCGCCATCAGGTCATGTATGTGTTGGGCAACCCGGTGCGAGCGGGGTTGGCCTGCCGGCTGGGGGATTATCCGCAGGGTTGGTGTTGTTGGCCGTTGTTGTAGCGAAGGTCAGTCGAGCAAGCTCGACTCTACGGCCAGACGATACGGGGCAATCGAGCAAGCTCGACGCTACGATGAGGGAGGGGCGTCGATCACATACCCGTCGCGGCCGTTGTCCTTGGCGCGGTACAGCGCGGCGTCGGCGCCTTCGACGAAATGGTGGGGCTGCAGGCTGCCGTCCGGCACGCGGGTGTAGACGCCGATGGTGAGGGTGATGGCCGCGCCGCTGCCGTCGCCCGGTGCGGGCAGGGCGCGGACGCAGGCAATCAGGTCCTCGACCACCTGGCGGGCGCCGTCGGCGGGGGTGTCCGGGAGCACCAGGGCGAACTCGTCGCCGCCGTAGCGGGCGGCCATGTCGCGCGGCCGCCGGGCATGGGCGTTGATCAGGCGCGCAACGTCGCCCAGCACGCGGTCACCCACCTGGTGGCCGTGGCGGTCGTTGTGGTGCTTGAAATGGTCCACGTCGATCAAGGCCAGGCTCAGCGGCTTGCCGCTGCGCCGGGCCGCATCGCACTCCTGCTGCAGCGACTGCTCGAAGCGCAGGCGGTTGCCCAGCCCGGTCAGGGCATCGCGGTTGGCCTGGCGGTGCCAGGCGGAGATCCGCCACAGCGCCCAGACCGTCAGCACCAGCAGCACGCCCAGCAGGGCGCTGGCCGGCGCCCACCACAGGCTGCCGCCGCGCAGCAGCAGCCAGCTGAGCAGGGGCGCAAGCGGCAGCGAGCACAGGGCGGCCACCCAGGGCAGTCGCAGGCCCAGCAGCACCACGCACAGCGCCACCATCAGCCCGGACAGCACGTCCTGCCAGCCGCGCGGCAGTACGTGGATCTGCTTGTCCTGCAGCAGCATCGAGGCGATGTTGGCCTGGTACTCGCTGCCACTCATCCAGTATTCGCGGGTGGTGGGGGTGAGTACGCGCAGGGCGATGCCGCTGGCGGTCATGCCCACCACGATGCGCCGGCCGTGCAGCAGCGAGGCATCGACCTGGCCATCGAGCACGTCAGCATAGGACACCTGCGGCAGGCGTTCGGGCGGGCCGACGTAGCGCACGCGCACGTAATCATCGCGACGCCACTGGTAGGGCGAATCCAGCTCGGGATCCGGGTCGGGCAGGCCATGCACGCGCTCGGGCGAGACGCCGGCCAGGGCCATGCCCAGCGCCGGCCAGTGCGCCTGGCCGATGCCGGCGCGCAGGTACACGCCGCGCGCCACGCCATCGCCGTCCACTTCCACATCGCTGTGACCGATGGCGGCGGCGCTGGCGGCAATCAGCGGAATCGGCAGCAGTTCTTCGGCCATGCGGTCGCCTGCGGCCGGCGCCGCCAGCACCGGCAGCACCACGCGGCCGTTGCGGCGGATTGCCGCTGCAAGTTCCGCGTCCTGGCGCGCGTCGCGGCGGTCCGGCTCGGACAGCATCAGGTCCAGCGCCACGCGTTCGGCGCCGGCATCGGTCAGCCGGTCCAGCAGGCGCGCGTGCACCGAACGCGGCCACGGCCACTGGCCGATGCGCTGCAGGCTGCCTTCATCGATGGCCACGATCAGCACGCTGGGGTCGGGACGGTAGTCCCAGTCGCCCACCATCAGGTCGTAGGCGGCTTCATCCTGCCGCCACAGCCACTGGCCATGGCTGGCCACGACCGTGCCGATGCCGGCCAGCAGGGCCAGCAGGATCCGTTGCGACCAGGGCAGGGGCGAGCGCCTCACAGCAGCAGCCAGAGCAGCAGGGCGCCACCGCCGGCGCCGTAGCACAGGCGGCAGGGCAGCTTGACCTGCTGGGCCGGCGAGAACGGGCCGGCGTGGCCGTCGTCATCGATGTACTGCACGCGGATGTGCAGGGTGCCGCTCCAGGGCCGCTTGAAGCTCACCTGCGGCTGGTCCAGCGTTTCATCGACCAGTGGAGCGCTGAAATCGCCGCGGCGGTCGACCTGCACGCGGTAACGCTGGCCAGCGCTGCCGGCCTGCCAGCGCAGGGTCAGTTCACCGTCGGCGGCTTCGGGCGGCAGCAGGGCCGGGTCGACCGGTTCGTCGGTCAGCTGCAGCGGCAGTGCTTGGCCATAAGGGCCCTGGTGGCCCTGGCCATCGCGCGAGGCCACGCGCCAGAAGTACTGGCCGGGCGGCAACGGCGTGGCCAGGCGCAGGTCGGTGCCGGTGGCGGCCTGTTCCTGCAGCGGCTGCAGGAACATCGGTTCATCGGCGATCTGCAGCACGCTGCTGCTGGCCCCCGGGGCCTGGCTCCAGCGGAACCGCGGGCGGTCGCTGTTGACCGCCTGGGCGTGCAGGGGCGAGACGGTCAGCGGCGGCGGGGGCTGGTCGCTCAACAGGAAATCGGCGCTGGCATCCAGGCCCTCCACGCCCTGCGCATCGACCGCGCGCAGCAGCAGGCGCAGGGCGCCGGCCGGCAGGTCGCCAATGGTCAGCCGGGTGTCGGCGGTAGTGGCAGCAAACAGCAGGATTTCCGGCGTGGCCGCCTGCACCACTTCAATCCGGTAATGGTCTGCACCGGCGACCGGCTCCCAGGCCAGCATCGACGGCAGCGGTGCCAGCCGGCTGGCATCGGCCAGCAGCCGCGGGGCCGGCAACAGGGTGGACGCCGCTTCGGGCGCTGCATCGGCGGTGCTGCTGCGGCTGGCCTGGCCCGGGCGCACCAGGCGCTGGCCATGCGTGTTGCCAACCTGCACCTTGCCTTCCAGTACTTCGGTGGCGCCGATCTGCGGGCTCCCACCCTGGGTGCTGCCGCCGGCACTTACCCGGAACACCGTGCCGCGCACGCTGCTGGTGGCCGAGGGCGCATCGATGATGTAACGCGAGGCGGGGCCGCGCGCCGGCGTGACACGGTTGCTGGCGCGGCCCTGCTGCAGGCGCATGCGGGTGTCGACCATGCCGGTATGGCCGTATCGGCTCAGCTGGTCCAGGCGCAGGCGCGAGTGCTCGCGCAGCTGCAGGCGCGAGGCATCGGCGAATTCGAGCGTGGCGCTGGCATCACCGGCGGTCTGCACGGTATCGCCGATGTGCAGCTGTTCACCGGCCTGCAGGGCGCGGTTGGCGCTGCCGTCAGCGGCGGCCAGTTCGACCTTGCCGCGTACCGCCAGTACCCGGGCCGGGGCCGGCTCCACCCGCAGCCAGCTGATCGGGAAACGCAGCAGCTGGCCGGGCGGCAGGCGGTAGGGGTTGTCGATGCGGTTGTGCTGCTGCAGCTGCTGCCACGGCACATCGGCTTTCAGGTACACCCCGCCCAGGTCCCACAGGGTGTCGCCGGGGCGGACCCGGTAGTTCCAGTCCTGCGAGGCGGCCACGCCCGGCAGCAGGGCCAGGGCGCACAGCAGTGCTGCGAAGAAGCGTGCGATGAAAGACGGTGAACGGCCTACGGTCACGGAATGCGGTCCCGGCTATGCGGGGGTGCAGCTGCAAGACCCCATGGCCCCGACCTCATCCCCCCGAACGGATCGTGGCGGCCGCACGGCCGCCACCGGGCGCATTATTGCCCGCGTTCAGTGCAGGGTTTCTGAACGAGTGCCGGTCACGTTCAGAACAGCAGCGAGGCCATCCTGCGGCGGTAGCGACCGACCAGGTCCTCGTCGGTGATGACGTTGAAGGCATCGATCAGCACTTTGCGCGGCAGCCCTTCGGCGAAGGTGCGGTCGATCCGCAGCATCTCCAGGAACTGTTCCAGCGCGGCCTCGTCGTGGCCGCCCAGCAGCAGCTGCACGCCGCGCAGGTGGCGGGCCTGCAGGTCTTTGCCATCGGCCGCGATGCGCGCGTCCAGGGCGTCAGCCGAGGGCGCATCCTTCAGCGCGGTGGCGAAGGCCAGGCGGGCGCGGGCGCGCACGGCGCGGTCATCGGTGGCCAGGTTGGCGGGCAGGGCGTCGATCAGCGTGCCGGCCTCGTCCACGCCACCCACCTGCAGCAGGGCCAGGGCCAGGTCCAGCTTCAGCTCGTCCTTGTCCGGCTCGGCGGCAATCTGCGCACGCAGCACGTCCACCTGCGCCTGCGGGTCCAGCGGCGCTTCGTCTTCGGCCACCGTGTCGCCGATGTCGGCCGGCACGATGCCGTGCTGGGCCAGGAACTCACGCAGCTGGCCTTCGGGGATGGCACCGGGGAAACCGTCCACCAGCTGGCCGCCCTTGACCAGGAACACGGTGGGCACCGAGCGGATCTGGAAGGCGGCGGCGATCTGCTGCTCGGCGTCGACATCGACCTTGGCCAGCTCGAAGGCGCCGTTGTACTCGGCCGCCAGCTTTTCCAGCATCGGGCCCAGGGTCTTGCACGGGCCGCACCAGGTTGCCCAGAAATCCACCAGCACCGGGGTCTGCAGCGACTTCTGCAGGACTTCGGCTTCGAAGGTCGCGGTGGTGGCGTCGAATACGTGTGTCGTCGTTTCGGTCATGGGGGAGGTATCGCCTGGAAACTGGAGACCGATTCTATGGTGTCGATCCGTGTCGGTCTCAACCCTGCGCTCACACCCGGCGGCCGTGTGCGCTGCGGGTTGGCGGCCCGCCTGCGGGGCGGCGACAATGCGCAGGTCATTCATTACAGGTGGAACGGCGCGATGTCCGTGCTCTGGCTTGATCGTTGGTTGGGGCTGCTGGCCGCCTTGCTGTTCGTGCTGGCCGTGGCCGGCTTCGGGGCCGGGCTGGACGGCTATGCGCAGGCCCGCCATCCGGTGGCCCTGCTGGGCGCGCAGGGCGTGCCGCATGCGCTGGCCTTCAACCTGCTGGGGCTGGTGCTGCCGGGGCTGCTGGCGGCCATCGTGGCCGAGCGCCTGCGCCGGCACCTGCCGGTGGGCGCGGGCTGGCCGGCACGGGTTGGCAGCCAGATGCTGGTGCTGGCGGGCCTGGCCTTTGCGGCCATGGGCCTGCTGCCGCTGGACGTGGACGACCTGCATGGGCGTGCCAGCCAGCTGCACGCCAGCGCCTGGATGATCTGGGTGCTGGGCTTCGTGGTCGGCACGCTGATGCTGGCGGCCGGCCGTCTGCGCGCGCCGCAGGGGCGGGCGCTGGGTGGGCTGGCCCTGGCCTGTGGCGTGCTGGCCGGCCTGGCCGCGTTCGTCCTGCAGGGCGCGCTGCCCGCGCCGACGGCGCAGCGGCTGGCCTTTGCCTGCTGGGCGGTCTGGCTGGCGGGCGTCCTGCCGCTGTCGCGCGCGCGCTGAGACCGGCGCCCGGCGACCGTCGTACGGGGCTTTGCGGGGCAGGATTGGAGACGTTTGCCGCACTGCGGTACGCTGTACCGCTTTGCCGCCGCATCCGCGTGTTCCATGACCAGCGCTGAACCCATCGCCTACGACCCGCAGCAGGTTGAATCCGCCGCCCAGAGCTTCTGGGACGCCACCCGTGCCTTCGAGGTCGACGAAACCTCGGACAAGCCGAAGTACTACTGCCTGTCGATGCTTCCGTACCCGTCCGGTGCGCTGCACATGGGCCACGTGCGCAACTACACGATCGGCGACGTGATCAGCCGCTACAAGCGCATGACCGGCCACAACGTGCTGCAGCCGATGGGCTGGGACGCGTTCGGGCTGCCGGCGGAAAACGCCGCGATCAAGAACAAGACCGCGCCGGCGGCGTGGACCTACAAGAACATCGACCACATGCGCACCCAGCTGAAGTCGCTGGGCTACGCCATCGACTGGTCGCGCGAGTTCGCCACCTGCCGCCCGGACTACTACGTCCACGAGCAGCGCATGTTCACCCGCTTGATGCGCAAGGGCCTGGCCTACCGCCGCAATGCGGTGGTGAACTGGGACCCGGTCGACCAGACCGTGCTGGCCAACGAGCAGGTGATCGACGGCCGCGGCTGGCGTTCCGGCGCGCTGGTGGAAAAGCGCGAGATCCCGCAGTGGTTCCTGCGCATCACCGATTACGCCCAGGAACTGCTGGACGGCCTGGACGAGCTGGACGGCTGGCCGGAATCGGTCAAGACCATGCAGCGCAACTGGATCGGCCGTTCCGAAGGCCTGGAAATCCAGTTCGACGTGCGTGACGTCGATGGCGGCGCGCTGGATCCGCTGCGCGTGTTCACCACCCGCCCGGACACGGTGATGGGCGTGACCTTCGTATCGATTGCCGCCGAGCACCCGCTGGCGCTGCACGCGGCGAAGAACAACCCGGAACTGGCTGCACTGCTGGCCGACCTGAAGCAGGGCGGCGTGTCCGAAGCCGAACTGGAAACCCAGGAAAAGCGCGGCATGGATACCGGCCTGCGCGCCATCCATCCGGTCACCGGCGAACAGGTGCCGGTGTGGGTCGCCAACTTCGTGCTGATGGGCTACGGCACCGGCGCGGTGATGGCCGTTCCCGGCCACGACCAGCGCGACAACGAGGTGGCCAACAAGTACGGTCTGCCGATCGTGCAGGTCATCGCCCTGAAGGATGCGCGCAACGACGATGAGCGCAGCTGGGACGCCACCCGCTGGCAGGACTGGTACAGCGACAAGAGCCGCCAGACCGAACTGGTCAACTCGGCCGAATTCGATGGCCTGGATTTCCAGGGCGCCTTCGAAGCGCTGGCCGAACGCTTCGAGCGCAAGGCCCAGGGCCAGCGCCGCGTGAACTACCGCCTGCGCGACTGGGGCGTGAGCCGCCAGCGTTACTGGGGCTGCCCGATTCCGGTGATCTACTGCGCCAAGTGCGGCGCGGTGCCGGTGCCGGAAGAACAGCTGCCGGTGGTGCTGCCGGAGGACGTGGCGTTCTCGGGCACCGGTTCGCCGATCAAGACCGACCCGGAATGGCGCAAGACCACCTGCCCGGACTGCGGCGGCGCGGCCGAGCGCGAGACCGACACCTTCGACACCTTCATGGAGTCGAGCTGGTACTACGCCCGCTACACCTCGCCGGGTGCCCGTGATGCCGTCGACAAGCGCGGCAACTACTGGCTGCCGGTGGACCAGTACATCGGTGGCATCGAGCACGCGATCCTGCACCTGATGTATTTCCGCTTCTACCACAAGCTGCTGCGTGACGCGCGGATGGTGGACAGCAACGAACCGGCGCGCAACCTGCTGTGCCAGGGCATGGTGATCGCCGAAACCTACTATCGCCCGAACCCGGATGGCTCGAAGGACTGGATCAACCCGGCCGACGTGGACGTGCAGCGCGACGAGCGCGGCCGCATCACCGGCGCCACGTTGATCGCCGACGGCCAGCCGGTGGTGGTCGGTGGCACCGAGAAGATGTCCAAGTCGAAGAACAACGGCGTGGACCCGCAGGCGATGGTCGGCAAGTACGGCGCCGACACCGTGCGCCTGTTCTCGATGTTCGCCGCGCCGCCGGAACAGTCGCTGGAGTGGAACGAAGCCGGCGTCGAAGGCATGGCCCGGTTCCTGCGCCGCCTGTGGGCACAGGTGCACAAGCACGCCGCTGAAGGTGTGGCCCCGGCGCTGGACGTATCCGCGCTGGACGCCAACCAGAAGGCGCTGCGCCGCAAGACCCACGAGACCATCGGCAAGGTGGGCGACGACTACGGCCGCCGCCACAGCTTCAACACCGCCATTGCCGCGGTGATGGAACTGATGAACGCGCTGGCCAAGTTCGACGATGCCAGCGAGCAGGGTCGTGCGGTGCGCCAGGAAGCGCTGCAGGCCGTGGTGCTGCTGCTCAACCCGATCACCCCGCACGCCAGCCACACCCTGTGGCAGGTGCTGGGCCATGGCCAGACCCTGCTGGAAGACCAGCCGTTCCCGCAGGCCGACAGCGGCGCGCTGGTGCGTGATGCGCTGACCCTGGCCGTGCAGGTCAACGGCAAGCTGCGTGGCACGATCGAGGTGGCTGCCGATGCCCCGCGCGAACAGGTCGAGGCACTGGCCCTGGCCGAGCCGAACACCGCCAAGTTCCTGGAAGGCCTGACGGTGCGCAAGATCATCATCGTCCCCGGCAAGATCGTGAACATCGTCGCTGCCTGATGCACCCGGCACCGGCCGCCGCCCTGGCGGCCGGTGCGTTGTCGCCATGCCACGGCCACGTGCCGATGGCCCTGCGTTCACGCGTCCTCGGGCACGCTGTCTGTTGCCGTGATCGCCCGGCTCCGCCAGACTGTTCCCATGACCCGAATTCTGCTTGCCCTCGTTCTTGTCCTCGGCCTTGCCGGCTGTGGCTTCCACCTGCGCAACAAGTTGATGCTGCCGACCGACACCGCGCCGGTGAAGGTGGTGTCCACCGCGCCCTACAGCGAGCTGGTCAAACTGTTGAACCGCAGCCTGCTGGCGTCCGGTGCGAAGCTGGCCGATGAGGACAGCAAGGACCCGGCAGCACAGCTGCAGGTGCTGTCCGAGCGCTGGGGTGACCTGCCCATCGCCATCGATGCACAGGGCCGTGCGCAGGAATACAGCCTGCGCTATGCGGTCATCTTCATCTTCCGCCGCGAAGACGGCAGCGAGCTGGTGCCGCAGCAGGTGATCGAACTGTCGCGCGACTACGTGTCGCCGCCGACCGACGCCACCGGTACCACCACCGAACGCGAGATCCTGGCCAACGAACTGCGCCGGGAAATGTCCGCCTCGATCATCCGCCGCATCGACAGCGTGGTGCGTGCCGAGCTGGAGCGGGGCGGCAGCCTGTCCGCGCCGAAGCCGGCCCAGCCGGTGGATGGCGAGCCGGCGGCCGTGCCGGCACCGGTCAAGCCCTGAGCTGCCGTAGACGATGGAACTGCGACCGGAGCAGCTGGCCAGCCAGAGCGGTGACACCGCGCTGGCGCCGGTATACCTGATCGCCGGCCCGGAAACCCTGCGCGTGCTGGAGGCCGCCGATGCGGTGCGCGCCCGCGCCCGCGCCGCCGGCATCGACGAACGCGAGGTTTTCGACGCCGACGGCCGTGATTTCGACTGGAACCAGCTCGACGCCAGCTTCAACGCGCCCAGCCTGTTCAGTGCGCGGCGCCTGGTGGAAGTGCGCCTGCCCAACGGCAAGCCAGGCAAGGAAGGGGCCGAGGTGATCAGCCAGTTCTGCGCCAATCCGGCGCCGGACGTGATCCTGATGATCACCGCCAACGAATGGAGCAAGGCACACCAGGGCAAGTGGGCCGAGGCGGTGAACCGCGTCGGCGTGCTGTCGGTGGCCTGGGCGATCAAGCCGCACGAACTGCCGGACTGGATCGAGCGCCGCCTGCGCAGCAAGGGCCTGCGTGCCGATGGCGCAGCGGTGCAGCGCCTGGCCGAACGCGTGGAAGGCAACCTGCTGGCCGCGGCCCAGGAGATCGACAAGCTGGCGCTGCTGGCCGATGGCCAGGCGCTGGATGTGGAGCGCATGGAGTCGCTGGTGGCGGACGCCGCGCGCTACGACGTGTTCCGTCTGGTCGAGGCGACCTTCTCCGGCCAGCCCCAGGCCGTGCTGCGCATGCTGGCCGGCCTGCGCGGCGAAGGCGAGGCCGTGGCCGCGCTGATGCCGATCGTGATCCGCGAGCTGCTGGCCGGTGCCGCCTTGGCGCGGGTACAGGCCCGGGGGGGCAATCTGGCCGCCGAGATGAAATCGCGCGGCATCTGGGAATCGCGGCAGGCGCCTTACAAGCGCGCGCTGCAGCGGCACCCGGAAGGCAAGCGCTGGGAACGTTTCGTGGCCGAGGCCGGTCTGGTCGACCGCATCGCCAAGGGGCGCGCCGACGGTGACGCCTGGCTGGCCCTGGAACGCCTGCTGGTGGCCGTGGCTGAAGCCCGTGCCGTGCGCCTGCTCGCGCGGGCCTGAGTGATGAGCCTGCGGATCTACTACGGGGGCACCTTCGATCCGGTGCACCTGGGCCATCTGGCCATCGCGCGTGCCGCACGCGACGAACTGCAGGTGGCCGTGCGCATGCTGCCGGCGGCCGATCCGCCGCATCGTGCTGCCCCCGGCGCCACTGCCGAGCAGCGCTGCCGCATGCTGTCGCTGGCCATTGGTGACGAGCCGGGCCTGCTGCTGGACCGGCGCGAGCTGGATCGCGCCGCCCGCCATCCCGGCCGCCCGTCCTACACCGTCGATACCCTGCGCGAACTGCGTGGCGAACTGGGGCCGAGCCGGCCGCTGGCCTGGCTGGTCGGCGCCGACAGCCTGCTGGCCCTGTCCAGCTGGCATGAATGGCAGGCGCTGTTCGGGCTGGCCCACTTCATCGTGGCCGAGCGCCCCGGCAGCCCCCTGCGGGCGGCGGTCGCGGGCGAGCTGGGCCAGGCCCTGGAAGGGCGCTGGGCCGACAGCGAGCAGGCCCTGTTCGCCGCGCCCGCAGGACGTGTCCTGCGCCTGCACCACCCGCTGCGCGAGGAATCGGCCAGTGCCGTGCGCAGCCAGATTGCCGCCGCCGGGCCATGGCGGGCCATGCTGCCACCGGCCGTGGCCGACTACGTGGCCGGGCAGGGCCTGTACCGCCCCGGTACACCGTGAATGGCGCAAGCGCGCCCAGCCCGTATAATCGCCCCTACGTTTATCGAGTCGATCCACTTTGAGCAACCAGACCCAGCCCCAGACCATCAAGGTCGATCTGCCCAGCCCGCCGCCCTCCGTGCCGCAGCTGCTGGCCAGCGTCCGCCAAGCCACCGAAGACCTGAAGGCCAAGGACCTGGTCGAGATCGACGTGCGCGGCCGGTCCAGCGTTGCCGACTACATGATCGTCGTTTCGGGCACCTCGACCCGCCACGTCAAGTCGATCGCCGATGAAGTCGTGCGCTTCGCCAAGAACATCGACGTGATGCCGCTGGGCGTGGAAGGCGAGCGCGAAGCCGAGTGGGTGCTGGTCGACCTGGGCGACATCATCGTCCACGTCATGCTGCCGCGCGTGCGCGAGTTCTACGCCCTCGAGCGCCTGTGGACGGTCGGCGACCAGCCGCCGCCCAGCGACGACGAAGTGGCCTGAGCCACGCGTTGATGCACCCCTTCGACGGCGCCGATGGCGCCGTCGACGTTTTGGAGAACCGTTGATGAAAGCCCGCCTGATCGCCACCGGTGAACGCGCACCCAGCTGGGTCGCGCAGGGCTTCGCCGAATACCAGAAGCGGCTGTCGCATTGGCTGCCGTTCGAACTGGTGGAAATCGAACCTGGCCTGCGCGGCAAGGGCCGCGATGCGCGCCGTGCCACCGAGGACGAAGGCAAGCGGGTGATCGCTGCGCTGCCGAAGAATGCCTATGTCGTCGCGCTGGATGTGCCGGGCCGCCAGCTCAGCTCCGAACAGCTGGCCCAGCGCCTGGAACACTGGCGCGGGCAGGGCAGGGACCTGGCATTCCTGATCGGCGGCCCGGAAGGGCATTCGCCGGAAGTGTCCGCGCTGGCGGACGAGAAGTGGTCGATCGGCCCGTTGACCCTGCCGCACATGCTGGTGCGGTTGGTGGTGGCCGAGCAGCTGTATCGCGCTGCGGCAATGATTGCCAATCACCCCTACCATCGCGCGTGAAGAGTGGTTATACTGGTCGTCTGCCCGAATAGCTCAGCCGGTTAGAGCACTTGACTGTTAATCAGGGGGTCGTTGGTTCGAGTCCAACTTCGGGCGCCACCTTGAAAAACCTGCATCGCGAGATGCAGGTTTTTTTTTGCGTTGCGTGCGGCGATGATCATGGCCTGGCCCACGGCATGGAATGCCCGATGCAAAGCCTTCGTGTGTTGTTGATGGCGTGGGTTGCCTGTGCAGCCTTGTCTGGCTGTGAGCAAGTCACGTCTTCGCCGTCCTGCCGCGCCGCGCGTGGCCACAGCGATGGAGACGGCGGCACTGCTGCAGGGGGTGATCGCACAGGGCAGGCTGGCCACGCGCGGCACAGGGGGCGGCAGGCCGGCGCCGGTGGTCCTGCTGGACCGTACCGCCTGCAACGCGGCCAGCACCTGTGATTACCGCATCGATACGGATGTGGGAGCCGCGGCGTTCGATGCGTTCGCACCCGCATCGCTGCGGCGCGCATTGCATGACCACAACGCGGTCGCCGCTGAGCTGGAACTGCCTGCGCTTGCGGGTGTGGTGCCGGTATCCAGCGCGACCCTCGCCCAGGTGTCCGACTGGCCGGACTGGGCAGGCTTCCATCGCACCTACCCGCACAGTGCTGGCCTGATGTGGATCGCGCAGCCGGTGGTATCGGTCGATGGCCGCCAGGCACTGATGTTCGTCGCCTTCGCGCAAGGCGCGCGTCACGGCAGGCACAGCCTGTACCTTCTGCTGCGCACGCGGTCTGGATGGCAGGTGACCGGCGAGCGGGTGCTGGTCGAAAGCTGAGGGTGCATGCAGCCGGGCAGGCCCGGCTCTACACTCCACGTCCATCAATACGGAGGTTGGACATGCGTGCGTTTGCCGTGGCGGTTCCGATGGTGCTTGCGTTGCTTCCCTTCGCTGCAATGGCGGCACCGGCCACGTGGCAGCCGCCGCAGGGCACCACGGAAATGCCACTGTGGCCGGATGGCAAGGTGATGGCACCGCCGAAACTGAAAGGCCCCGAACAGGTCCGCGACGCAACGTCCAAAGGCAGCGGCGAACGCTGGGCGATGCTGCAGAACGTGGCACTGCCGACGTTGACCGTGTTTCCCGCGAAGGACGGCGGCAACGGTGCCGCGGTGATGGTCGTGCCCGGCGGAGGCTACCGTGTGTTGGCGATGGACCTGGAGGGCAGCGAGATCTGTGACTGGTTGACCGCGCAGGGCATTACCTGCGCGCTGCTGAAGTACCGCGTACCGGCATCCGGACCCAACTGGGACCCGGACTGCAACTGCCGCGATATTCCTGCCGTGCCGATGGCGCTGCAGGATGCTCAGCGCGCGATGGGCCTGCTGCGTTCGCAGGCCGGGCGCTGGGGCATCAATCCGAAGCGGGTGGGGGTGATCGGTTTTTCGGCCGGCGGCCATGTGGTCGCCGGACTGAGCACGCACGCACAGCGCAGCTACAGTCCGGTCGATGCTGCGGATGCGCAGCCGAGCCGCCCGGATTTCGCGATGGTGATGTATTCCGGGCATCTGTGGGCGGGGCATGCACACGGCCTGTCCCTGGTCGATGACATTGCCGTGGATGACGCAGTGCCGCCGACGTTCATCGTGCAGGCTACCGATGACGCCACCGATGACGTGCGCGAATCACTGGCCTACTACCGCGCGCTGATCGACGCGCGGGTACCGGTGGAGATGCACCTGTTCGCGCGTGGTGGCCATGCCTTCGGCCTGCGGGTGAAGGACGCGCCGGTGGCGGAATGGCCACACCTGGCCGAACGGTGGATGCGCGATATCGGCATGTTGCCCGCGCCTTTGTAGGGCCGAACCCATGTTCGGCGGCGGTGGACGACCCGCCGCGCGCAGGCTCGACTCTACCGTTCCAGCAAAAGCAAAGGCCCGGGCGGATGCCCGGGCCTTTGCAGGTGCAGAACCTTCGTGGATCAGTTGAAGGTGTACTTGGCGCCGACGGTGAAGTAACGGCCGATCGCGCCGCTGAAGTGCAGCGGGTTGTAGTTGACCGCGCCGTAGGTGCTCGGGTCGAGCGGGGCGATGCGGTCGAACACGTTCTGCACCGATGCGTTCAGTTCGAAGGCGTCGGTGATGTTCCAGCGGCCGGACAGGTCGAAGGTGGTGAAGGAGGAGATCTTCTTCACCGGCGTACCGTCTTCGTAGAAGGCCAGGTAGTCGCCACCGCGGCGATCCTTGTTCTCCATGCTGTCGATGTAGTTGACCACGCCGCTGACGCTCCACGGCCCCTGCTTCCAGGTGGTGCCGAAGTTGATCTTGTCCTGCGGGGTGCCGATGCAGTTGGTCACATCGCAGTTGCCGTGGGTACCGACGTAGTCGACGGTGGTGTCACCCTCGGTACGCTCGAACTTCAGGATGTGGCTCCACTGCAGGTCCATCTCCAGCTGGCCCGGACCCAGGTCGAAGGTCTGGCGCACGTCGGTGTCGATACCGCGGACACGCGAGGAGTTGGCGTTCACGTACGCGGTGTTGACCGCCAGGATGGTGCCGCTGTTGGCCACGCCGCCGATGTTGTTGGCATCACGCAGCACGTTGCCGGCGGCGATCGCGTCAGCGGTGCTGCCCTGGGCGATTTCGTTGGTGCGCTTGATTTCCCAGGCGTCAACGGTCAGCGAGGTGGTGGAGGTCGGCTGCAGCACGATACCCACCGAGTAGCTCTTGGACTCTTCCGGCTTCAGGTCCTTGTTCGGGCGGGTGATGATCGCCACCGAGCGCGCGGTGCACTCGTTGGCCGGATCGATGGCGCAGCGCACCGGATCGCGGGCGTTGGAGAAGGCAGCCAGGCCACCGTCACCGTTTTCGGCCGGGTTCGGCGCGCGGAAGCCTTCGGCGTAACTGGCGCGCAGGGCGATCCAGTCGGCCGGGGTCCACTTCACGCCCAGCTTCGGCGTGGCCTTGCCTTCACCGCTTTCGTACTTGTCGTAACGCACGGCGCCGGACAGTTCCAACGATTCCAGCACCGGCGCGGACAGTTCGGCGTAGCCGGCGTACACGTTCTGGGTGCCGTCATAGGCCGAGTAGCCCAGACCGATGATCTGGCCGACGTCGGTGAAGGTCTGCGGGGTCAGGCTGTTGCTGGTCTTGCGCCACTCGGTACCGAACGCCAGGCCCAGCGGGCCGCCCTTCAGGTCCATCAGGCTGCGCGAGATGGTGAAGTCGAACATGTCCAGGCTGGACTTGGCGCGGGCGCTGATGGTCGGGCTGATCGCGTCGTACACCGACTGCGGCGTCTGCGACGCGTTGTCGCCGATGCGCCAGGTGCCGTACGGGCAGGCCGGGTTGCCCAGCACGCAGCGCACGGCGTCGTAGTTCAGGAAGCCGGTACGCTTGTTGACCAGGTCGGTGCCCGAATGCAGGTAGGCGGTGTCGTAGCTCCACTCACCCCAGTTGCCCTTCACGCCCACCAGGAAGCGGTTGAACTCGTTGGTGTTGTTGGTCACGCGCGGGCCCACGTCCCAGGCGCTGTAGCGCAGGCGCGCAGCGTAGGGCAGCGGGTTGTCCGGGTGGCCGGCATACAGCTGGGTGGCACCCGGGCCGCTGTTGGCGTTGACCGGGCCGCCGGGGTAGCCCCAGCCGCCGGACACGCCGGACGGGGTGTTGCTGAAGATGGTTTCCTTCTTCGAGTAGCCGATCTCGGTGTAGACCTCGCCGCCTTCACCGAAGGCGAAGCTGGCACGGCCGAACACGTTGACGTACTTCTCTTCCGGGCTCAGGTCGCGGTACTGCTGCGCCGGATCCCACAGGCAACCCTGCGCCTGCGCGGTGGCATCGGTCTGCCCCGGAATGGTACTCACGCCGGCACAGCCCGGCAGGGCGACCAGGTGGCCGGTGTTGTCGAACACCGAACCGTTCGGGCCGGTGCCGCCGGCGGTGCCGCCGGACAGGTAGGCGCCGCCCAGGAACTGCGCATCCGCAGCGTCGTAGCCCCAGCGACGGATATCGCCGGTGCCGATCCACTTGCGGTTCTTGCGGTCGCTGATCTTGATGGCGTCGGACTTGCCGACGTCCAGGCTGAAGAACGCGTTCCAGCCATCGCTGGCCAGGTCGCCGGTACCGGCGGTCAGCGTGGCCTTCTTGGCATCGCCATCACCATCACCGGACACGCCGTAGGAACCACGCAGGATCGCGCCCTGGAAGTCGCTGCGCAGGATGATGTTGACCACGCCGGCGATGGCGTCGGAGCCGTAGATGGCCGAGGCGCCGTCCTTCAGCACTTCCACGCGTTCGACGGCGTCGAGCGGAATGGTGCTGAGGTCGGTGAACACCTTCTGGCCGTCATCGGCCAGGCCGTAGGTCGCCATGCGGCGGCCGTTCAACAGCACCAGGGTCGAACCGGCACCGAGGCCGCGCAGCGAAATGCCCGCGCCGCCACCGGCGAAGCCGTTGCCGAAGGTCTTGGGAATGGAGCCGGCGCCGTCGGCGGTCAGCGTCTGCAGGTATTCGGCCACCGTGGTCTTGCCGGTGCGATCGATTTCCTGGCGGGTCACCACCTGCACCGGCGACGGCGTTTCGGTGTTGGTGCGCGGAATGTTCGAACCGGTAACGGTGATCCGGTCAAGGTTGGTGGCCTGTTCCTGTGCGAACGCAGAGGAGGAAGCCACGGCGCCGACCAGCAGCATGGCGCTGCCGGCGAGGATATGGGTGATGGACGTTGCCAGGTGGTTTTGGCGGCGGCTGGCGGGCCGTTGGATCGGGTGTTTCACAGCTTCTCTCCTGACTGGAAAACTCGAGCATTGAGGGCGGTCACCGGTGTGTCCCGGGACGCGTCAATCTAGGTTTCTGGCAGGTGACGGAGGCGTGAAGATTTACTTAATTCGTAACGAAATTTGGACTGGGGCGAAAGGTTTTGGCGTGAACGGCCTTGACCTGACCCCTCCAGCAGGGGCCGGCCCGGCATGGCACCGGGCCGGCGGGGGGCTCAATCGGGCAGGGAGAACTGCACCGGCACCATGCCGATGGCCGGCACGGCGGTGCCGTCACGCTCGGCCGGGACGAAGCGCCAGTGCCGCAGGACCTGCTGGCGGGCGGCTTGGTCCAGGCTGCGCGAGCCGCTGCTGCGCTCGATGCTGACGTTCACCGGCTGGCCGCTGGGGTCGACCTCCACCCGCAGCAGGACGGTGCCCTGCTCGTGGTTGCGCAGGGCCGGTACCGGGTAGGCCGGCGGCGGGGCGCTGCGGTACTGCAGCTGCGCGCCGGTGACCGGCGTGCCGGGCTCCAGGGCCGGGGTGGCCTGCACCGCGGTGGGTTCGGCCGCCGGCAGGATGATGCCCTGGGCCTCTTCCAGCGTAGCGGTGGGGGTGGGCAGCGGCGGGACGACCATCGGCGTGGTCTTCGGCTTGGGGTCGACCTTCACCTGGACCAGCTCCGGCGGCACCGGGGTCGGCTCCGGCGGTTTCGGTTCCTCCTTGGGGATCAGCCTTACTTCGGTGTTGTCGCGGGGCAGTGCGGTAACGGCCTGGTAGGTTGCCGGGATCAGCAGCAACAGGAAGGCCAGCAGGTGCAGGGCGATGGCCGCGCTCCAGGCGGCAACGCGGGCGGGATCGAACTGCAGCGGTACAACGGGATACGTACGAACCATGGTCCACCTCCATGCCAGTGACGAAGTCCTCAACGCACCAGGGCCGCCATCGGGGTTGCCGCACGCGGCTGGCAGTCAATCATTAGCGCCGGGCCCCGGCCACTGCCTAGAGGCAGGGGCCATGCCGTTGGGCTGGGCTTCATCTGCACGGCCCAGCCGGCTGCCCGCAAATGAAAACGGCGCCCCAGGGGGCGCCGCGTTCAGGGGCGGGCAGCGCCCGCGGTCAGTGGCCCAGTTCGAACACCACGTCCAGGTTGACCGAGACGGTCGATTCACCCGGGGCGACCGGGGTGGCCTTGTCCATCGCCGCGCCGGCGGCCATGGCCCGCATCATCGGCATCGGGCGGAAGCCGCCGTTGCTGTTCTCGGAAATGCTGACGATGCGGCGCACCTGCAGCCCCAGCGACTTCGCATAGGTCTGGGCACGGGCCTGGGCCTTCTTCAGGGCGGCCAGGCGGGCTTCGTCATAGACCGGTTCGGGCTGGTCGATCTCGAACTGTGGGCCGTTGATCTGGTTGGCGCCCTGCGCGGCCAGCGCATCGAGCACCTTGCCGAGCTTGGCGATGTCGCGCACCTTCAGGCTGACCGTGTTGCTGGCCTGGTAGCCGGTGATCTTCGGCGCTTCGTTGTCGGCGTAGCGGTATTGCGGGTTGAGGCTGACCCCGCTGGTCTGCACGTCGCGCTCGGCAATGCCGGCGGCCTTGATCGCGGCCAGCACCTTGTCCATCTGCTGGGCGTTCTGGCGCATGGCGCTGTTGCCATCGGCGGCCTGGGTGACCACGCCGGCCGACAGGGTGGCCACGTCCGGCACGCGGGTGGCTTCGGCATTGGCCGAGATGTTCAGCAGGGTGCCTTCGGCCGGGGCGGCGATCGACGGCGACGACGGGGCGGCGTGGGCGGTCATCGAGGCTCCAAGAGCGAGGGACAGGGCAAGCAGCAGCGGGGGGGCGGTGCGGCGCATGGGATCTCCTTGTTGTGCCGTGAGGGTGGTGTCGTAGCGATGAACGCGCTGTGAGTCCATTCGGGGTTGCAGACCTTCGGGAACGGGTTGCCGACGATTCAGGCAGCGGCCTCAGGTTATGCTGTGCCGATGCTCTATCTCGCTTCCCGCTCCCCCCGACGCAACCAGCTGCTGGCCCGACTCGGACGCCCCTTCCAGGCCCTCGACCTGGAGGTGCCCGAGCAGCGTGCGGCCGCCGAAAGCGCCGAACAGTATGTCCGCCGGGTCGCTGCCGACAAGGCGCGCGCCGGGCTGTCCCGGGTCCTGGCCGACGACCCGCAGGCGCGGGTACTGGGCTCGGATACCGAGGTCGTGCTCGATGGCGAAGTGTTCGGCAAGCCGGCCGACGCGGCCGACGCGCGGGCCATGCTCGCCCGCCTGGCCGGGCGCACCCACCAGGTGATGACCGCCGTGGTGGTGGTGGGCGCTGAGGGGCTGGACAGCGAGCTGGTCGTTTCCGAGGTCACCTTTGCCGCGATCAGCGCGGCCGACATCGCCGCCTACGTGGCCAGCGGCGAGCCGCTGGACAAGGCCGGGGCGTACGCCATCCAGGGCGGGGCCGAGCGCTGGATCGAACACCTTTCCGGCAGCTACTCCGGCGTGATGGGGTTGCCGCTGCTTCACACCGATCGTCTGCTGGCGCGCTGCGGCGTGCCGGCCCCCATTGCCGATGCCGCCAGGGAGGCTGCCGATGTCTGAGGAAATCCTGGTCAATGTGACCCCGCGCGAGACCCGGGTCGCGGTGATCGAGAACGGCATGCTGCAGGAACTGCACATCGAGCGCGGCTGGCGCCGCGGTGTGGTCGGCAACATCTACAAGGGCAAGGTGCAGCGGGTCATGCCCGGCATGCAGGCGGCCTTCGTCGAGGTCGGCCTGGAACGCGCCGCGTTCCTGCATGCCAACGACGTGGTGCGGCCGGCCCCGGTGGCCAGCGCCGATACCGAGAACACCACCCTGCCGCCGCCGTCCAGCGTGCCCATCGTCGAGCTGCTGCGGGATGGCCAGGACATCGTGGTGCAGGTGGTGAAGGACCCGATCGGGACCAAGGGCGCGCGCCTGACCACCCAGATCAGCATTCCCTCGCGTTACATGGTGCTGCTGCCGCAGTCCAAGGTGGTGGGCGTGTCGGCCCGCATCGAGGATGAGGGCGAGCGTGCCCGGCTGAAGGCGCTGGTGACCGAGCTGTCGGCCCAGCATGGCGGCTACGGCTACATCGTGCGCACCAATGCCGAAGGGCAGCCGGCCGAGGCCATCGCCGAGGACGTGGCCTACCTGTCGCGGGTCTGGAACGTGGTCGAGCGCCGCGGCCGCGAGGCACCCTCGTGCAGCAACATCTATGAAGACCTGAGCCTGCCGCTGCGCTCGGTGCGCGACCTGATCCGCAAGGACGTGGACAAGGTGAAGGTCGATTCGAAGGAAACCTTTGCCCAGCTGCAGGCTTTCGTGGCCAAGTACATGCCGGTGCTGGCCGAGAAGCTGGAGCTGTATTCGGGCGACCGCCCCATCTTCGACATGTTCGGGGTGGAGGACGAGATCGGCCGTGCGCTGGACAAGCAGGTGCCGCTGAAGTCCGGTGGCTACCTGGTCATCGACCAGACCGAGGCGATGACCACCATCGATGTGAACACCGGTTCGTTCCTCGGCCAGCGCAATCTGGAAGAGACCGTGTTCCGCACCAACCTGGAGGCCGCGCAGGCGGTGGCCCGGCAGCTGCGCCTGCGCAACCTGGGCGGCATCATCATCATCGACTTCATCGACATGGATGATGCCGAGCACCGCCGCCAGGTACTGCGCACGCTGGAAAAGGCGTTGGCCCGCGACCATGCCAAGACCACGGTGTACGACTTCTCGCCGCTGGGCCTGGTGGAAATGACCCGCAAGCGCACCGTCGAAAGCCTGGAACGGCAGCTGTCGGAAACCTGCCCGCAGTGCAGCGGGCGTGGTTCGATCAAGACCACCGAAACGGTGACCTACGAGATCTTCCGCGAGATCACCCGCGCGGTGCGCCAGTTCGAAGCGGCGCGCCTGCTGGTGATCGCCTCGACCAAGGTCGTGGCGCGCATCACCGACGAGGAATCGGCGGCGGTGGCCGAGCTGGAAGAGTTCCTAGGCAAGAGCATCCGCTTCCAGGCCGATGAGCAGTACCTGCAGGAACAGTTCGATGTCGTTCTGCTCTGATCCACGCCGGCAGTACGCCGGCCGAGGCCGATGAGCGCGCCGCCGCGCCTGCGACTGCGAAGGATCCGCCGTCATTTCATCGCCGTGTGCGCGGTCGGGCTGGTTGTACTGGCCGTGCTGGTGGGCACGCTCAGCCAGCTGCTGCCGCTGGCCGAACGCCACCCCGAGGCCATCGCGGCGTGGCTGAGCGAACGCGCCGGCCAGCCGGTGCGCTTTGATCGCCTGGATACCGCCTGGACCCGGCGTGGCCCGCTGCTGCAGCTCAAGGGCCTGCGCATCGGCGCCGGCCAGGGCCTGGCCATCGGCGAGGCTGAAGTACTGGTGTCGATGTACAGCGGGCTGCTGCCCGGCCGGTCGTTGACCGAACTGCGCCTGCGCGGCCTGGCGCTGGACCTGGAACAGGGCCCTGATGGCCGCTGGACGGTGCGTGGGCTGCCGCAGTCCAGCAGCGGCGGTGATCCGCTGGATGCGCTGCGCCGGCTGGGCGAACTGCAGGTGATCGGTGGCCGCCTGAGCGTGCGTGCACCAGCCCTGGGCGTGGACGCCACGCTGCCACGCATCGACCTGCGCCTGCGCGTGGATGGCGACCGCCTGCGGGTGGGCGTGCGTGCCTGGGCAAAAACCGATGCACTGCCGCTGACCGCGGTGCTGGACCTGGACCGCCGGCGCGGCAACGGCCAGGCCTGGCTGGGCGCCGATCCGGTCGATTTCCAGGCCTGGTCGCCGCTGCTGGCGGCCGGTGGCATGCGCCTGCGCGAGGGCAAGGGCGAGCTCAATCTGTGGCTGACCCTGCGTGATTTCGCGCCGGTGGCCCTGACCACCGATTCGGATCTTCGGCAGGTGCGCATCGAGGGGGCGCCGATGCCGGGTGTGGCCACGCCGAATCTGCAGCTGCAGCGCCTGCAGGCGCGCCTGCGCTGGCAGCGGCAGGGCGACGGCTGGGCCTTGCAGGTGCCGCGGCTGCGGCTGCAGGGCGAGGCCGGCGAGCAGCAGATGGATGGCCTGCAGGTGCAGGTCGGCAAACAGCTGAGGATCAGCAGTGGCACGGTCCAGGCCGGCACCGCGCTGCGCGCGCTGGCGTTGAGCGATCGCCTGGATGCAGGCCTGCGCCGCTGGCTGTACCTGTCCAAGCCGCAGCTGGACGTGCAGGCGCTACAGGTGCGCGGCGAGCGCGATGGCCCGCTGTGGGCGCAGGGCGAACTGCAGTCGCTGGGCTTTGCCAGCGTGGGCGATGCGCCGGGCATGCGCGGCCTGGCCGGCCGTTTCGAAGGCGATGCCAATGGCTTCAGTCTGCAGTTGCAGGCGCAGCGCGAGCTGCAGTTCGACTGGCCGACCGGCTTCGGCGTGCGTCACGACCTGCACCTGGCCGGGCAGGTGGTGGGCTGGCGCGACGAAGGTGGCGGCTGGCGCATCGGCACCCCGGCCATGCGCGTGGAAGGTACCGATTACGCGGCCGACGTGCGCGGCACGGCCTGGTTCCAGGGCGATGGCACCCGGCCCTGGCTGCAGCTGGCGGCCAAGCTGGACGATGTGCCGATGACCGCCGCCAAGCGCTTCTGGATCCATTCCAAGATGAGCAAGGGCGCCACCGACTGGCTGGACATGGCCTTGGCCGGCGGCGAGGTGCGTGGCGGCATCGGCCTGGTCAGCGGCGACCTGGACGACTGGCCCTTCGACAACAACGATGGCCGCTTCGAGGCCACCGGCCACATCAGCAATGGCGATATCCGCTTCCAGCACGACTGGCCGCTGATGAGTCAGGTGGATGCCGATGTCGCCTTCATCGGCCCCGGTTTCCACATGCAGGGCCGGGGTGACCTGGCCGGCGTGGCGGTGCAGAAGTTCGAGGCCGGCATTCCCGATTTCGGCCAGCAGCCGCTGTACGTGCGCGCCGACAGCCAGAGCGAGGCGGGGCGCCTGCTGGCGATGCTGCGGCAGAGCAGCCTGCACAAGGAATACGGCGAAACCCTGGACAACCTGGTGGCCAGTGGGCCGGCCAACGTGCATTTCGACCTGCTGCAACCGCTGCACCACGACGAAGGGGGCGGCCACCTGCAGGGCACGGTGGACCTGGCCGGGGTGAAGCTGGTGGAAAAGCGCTTCCAGCTGGAATTCGATGCCATGCGCGGGCAGGCGCGCTACAGCAACGGCGGCTTCGCGGCCGAAGATCTGGCCGTGCGCCACCTGGGCCAGGACGGCCGGCTGAGCCTGCGCGCCGGCGGCGATGTACGTGACCCCAAGCTGGCCTTCGAATCGGAGCTGGCCGCCAGCCTGGATGCCGGCGTGCTGCTGGACCGCGCTCCGGAAATGGCCTGGCTCAAACCCT
Source organism: Stenotrophomonas maltophilia (assembly GCF_047782825.1). Lineage (GTDB taxonomy): Bacteria > Pseudomonadota > Gammaproteobacteria > Xanthomonadales > Xanthomonadaceae > Stenotrophomonas. Next base: position 4,647,601 of record NZ_CP180589.1, read on the forward strand.
ATATCCACGGCACGTCGGCCTGGACCATCGCGGTGAACCTGCCCAAGGTGGCGCCCGGCGCACCGGCCCCGCCCAGCGAGCTGCGCCTGCGTTCGGATCTGGTCGGTACCCGCCTGGACCTGCCGGCGCCGCTGGACAAGCCGGCCAGCGATCCGCTGGCGACCACGGTGGCCGCGCAGCTGCCGATGGGCGATGGGCGCATCGATGTGGCGTTCGGCCAGCGGCTGGCGCTGGCCGCGCGCAGCCACAACAACCAGACCGGCGTGCAGGTGACCCTGGGCAGTGATCGCGTCGACCGCGAGCCACCGCCCAATGGCCTGGCCGTCAACGGCCGCAGCCCGACCCTGGACGCGCTGGAATGGATCGGCCTGGCCCGTGGCGCGGGCGGCGATGGCGACCCGATGCCGCTGCGCACGGTGGATGTGCAGGTCGACAGGCTGATGCTGATCGGTGGCATCTTCGAAAAGACCCGGTTGCAGCTGCACCCGGGGCCGCAGGCCTTGGACGTGCGCATGGACGGCCCGTCGCTGGCCGGCCGCCTGAGCGTGCCCAACGCCGATGGCGGCACCATCAGTGGCCAGCTCGACCGCGTGCACTGGCAATCGTCAGCGCCGGCCGCGGGCACGGCGGCCGCACCTGCAGCCGCCCGGCCGCAGACCGGGGCCAATGACATGGACCCGGCCAAGCTGCCGCCGTTCGCACTGGACATCGCCGACCTGAAGTTCGGCAAGGTGGTGCTGGGCCAGGCCGTGCTGCGCACGCGACCGCTGGGCAACGGCCTGAACGTGGACGAGCTGCGGTTCCGTGCGCCGGACCAGGAGATCGACATCACCGGCCGCTGGCTGGGCAAGGGCGCGGGCGCACGCACCGAACTGACCGCGCAGGTGCGCAGCGAAGACCTGGGCGGGCTGATGCAGAACCTGGATTACGCCGGCCAGCTGCGCGGCGGCTCCGGCCAGGCGCAGCTGCAGGCGGCCTGGGCCGGCGGACCGTCGGATTTCCAGCTGGGCAACCTGCAGGGCACGCTGGACATCGATGCGCGCAACGGCCAGCTGTTGGAACTGGATCCCGGCGCGGGTCGCGTGCTCGGCCTGCTCAGCGTGGCCCAGCTGCCGCGACGGCTGATGTTCGATTTCCGCGATTTCTTCTCCAAGGGCTTCGCCTTCAACCATATCGAAGGCGGCATGCAGTTCGCCGATGGCATGGCGCGCACCGACAAGGTGCTGATCGAAGGCCCGGCGGCGAACATCACCATCCGCGGCCAGACCGACCTGCGTCAGCAGCAGTTCGACCAGACCATCGACGTGAACCCGCGCGCGGGCAACCTGCTGACGGTGGTCGGTGCGGTGGCCGGTGGCCCGGTGGGCGCTGCCCTGGGCGCGGCCACCAATGCGGTATTGTCCAAGCCGCTGGGCGAGATCGGCGCGCGTACCTACCGGGTGACCGGCCCGTGGAAAGAGCCCAAGGTGGAAGTGATCGAGCGCAGCCGCGACCGTGCCCCGGCGCCGCCGCGCGCGCCGGCCCCGGCCCCGGGCGTGCCGCCCACCGTCACCGACCTGCCGCGCCCGCGTTGAGCGTCGCGGCCCCTGTTCATCAGGCGGCCTTGCCTGGCCGCCTCCAGACCCCCAGATCAAGACCATGACTGATAACGCACTGACGCTTGCCCAGGACCGCCTGCTGCGCCCCGGTGGCCTGGACACCGCCGGCCTGGAGCGCACCTTCGGCCAGCTGCTTGGCCCCGGCGTGGACTTCGGCGACCTGTACTTCCAGCATGCCCGGCGCGAAAGCTGGAGCGTGGAGGACGGCATCGTCAAGGACGGCGCCCATTCCATCGAACAAGGCGTGGGCGTGCGCGCGATCGCCGGCGAGAAGACCGGCTTCGCCTATTCCGATGACATCCATGCCGACGCGCTGCTGACCGCCGCGCAGTCGGCCCGCGCCATCTCGCGCGAGGGCGGCGCCCAGGCCGGGCGCTCGCTGCTGCGTGGCAACGCGCGCGCGCTGTACCCGACCCTGGACCCGATCGACAGCCTGGGCAACGAGGCCAAGGTCGAAGTACTCAAGCGCCTGGACGGCTACCTGCGTGCGGCCGACCCGCGCGTGAAGCAGGTGATGGTCAGCCTGTCCGGCGGCGTGGACACCGTGCTGGTGGCCCGCACCGACGGCGTGCTGGGTGCCGATGTGCGCCCGCTGGTGCGCTTGAACGTGCAGGTGATCGTCGAGCAGAACGGCCGCCGTGAATCGGGCTATGCCGGCGGCGGTGGCCGCTATGGCTATGCCGAACTGTTCGCCGATGGCCGCCCTGAAGCCTTCGCCCGCGAGGCGCTGCGCCAGGCACTGGTGAACCTGGACGCCGTACCGGCGCCGGCCGGCGTGATGCCGGTGGTGCTCGGCCCGGGCTGGCCCGGCGTGCTGCTGCATGAAGCGGTGGGCCACGGCCTGGAAGGCGACTTCAACCGCAAGGGCACCAGCGTGTATGCCGGCCGCATCGGCGAGCGCGTGGCCGCCCCCGGCGTGACCATCGTCGATGACGGCACCCTGGACGGCCGCCGTGGCTCGCTCAACATCGATGACGAGGGCCACCCGAGCCAGTGCACCACGCTGATCGAGGACGGCATCCTGGTCGGCTACATGCAGGATTCGCTCAACGCGCGGCTGATGGGCGTGGCGCCGACCGGCAATGGCCGCCGCGAATCGTTCGCGCACATGACCATGCCGCGCATGACCAACACCTACATGCGTGCCGGCCAGCACGACCCGCAGGAAATGATCCGTTCGGTGAAGAAGGGCCTGTACGCGGTCAACTTCGGCGGCGGCCAGGTCGACATCACCAGTGGCAAGTATGTGTTCTCGGCCACCGAGGCCTACCTGATCGAGGATGGCCGGATCACCGCGCCGGTGAAGGGCGCGACCCTGATCGGCAATGGCCCGGAAACCATGCAGAAGGTACGCATGGTCGGCAACGACCTGGCCCTGGACGAGGGCGTGGGCATCTGCGGCAAGGATGGCCAGAGCGTTCCGGTGGGCGTGGGCCAGCCGTCGCTGCTGATCGAGGGCATCACCGTCGGCGGTACCCAGGCCTGAGCCGGGCGATGGCCAGCGCCACCGCCCGGGCCGGCGGGGACTCAGTCCTCGTCGGCTTCGTCGGTCTGGACGTCGTCGGCCTCATCGGCCGCGGCCTTCAGGCCCAGCGCGGCCGGCAGCATCAGCGTGCGCAGCACCTGGAAGATCTCGCGGTAGGCGCGCGGCGGCTTGTTCTTCGCCTTCTCGGCCTGCGCGTTGCGCACCAGGGTGCGCAGCTGCTGGCGGTCGGCCTGCGGGTAGTCATCCAGCAGGGCAGCCAGCGCCTTGTCACCGTCGGTCAGCAGGCGCTCGCGCCAGTCTTCGGCGCGGTGCATCATCGCCACCTCGCGGCGGCCGGTTTCACTGTTGGCGTCCAGCGCATCGCGGATCGCGTCCAGCGTGGCGTCTTCCTCGCGGCGCATGTGCTTGGCCAGGAACGCCAGCTGCCGCTTGTGGGCGATGTGGGCGGTGATCCGCTTGCACTCGGCGATATGCGGCAGCAGGTCTTCCGGGACAGGCAGGCGCGCCAGCTGGGCCGGGGTCAGCGACACCAGCTTTTCGCCCAGGGCCAGCACGTCGAGCGCGTCGCGCCGGTTCTGGCTGCGGCTCTTGTCGTGGAATTCACCGGTTTCTTCGTCGCGTCCGCGCATCGTCCCTACCTGATTTCAAAAAAAGTCGCCCGGCGTGATGCCGGGCCCAACCCGCACAGGATAAAGCATTGAACGTGATCGCCCCTGAAGTGGCTTCCGGCGACGACAGCCCGGCCCGCCTGGAACGCCTGGCCGACCTTTCCCAGCAGCTGCTGGAGCGCGCCCGCGCGCTGGGTGCCAGCCAGGCCGAAGTCAGCTGCAGCGAGGACCGTGGCCTGGAGGTCAATGTCCGCCTCGGCGAAGTGGAGACCGTACAGTCCACCCGCGACCGCGGCATTGCGGTGACCGTGTACTTCGGCCAGCGCAAGGGCAGTGCCAGTACCGCCGACCTGAACGAGGCGAGCTTGGCGGCCACCGTCGAGCAGGCCTGCGCGATCGCCCGCCATACCGAGGATGACCCGGCCGCCGGCCTGGCCGAGGCCGCGCTGATGGCCCGTGACTTCCCGGACCTGGACAGCTGGCACCCCTGGGCGCTGCAGGCCGACGAGGCGGTGGACCTGGCCCTGGCCTGCGAGGCTGCGGGCCGGCAAGCCGATGCACAGATTCGCAATTCCGACGGCGCCTCCGTGTCGAGCATGCAGAGCGTGTCGGTGTATGCCAACTCGCATGGTTTCATCGGCCGTGAGCGCGGTACCCATCATTCGATCGGCTGCGCTCTGATCGCCGGCAGCGGCGACGGCATGCAGCGCGACGGCTGGTACACCAGCGCCCTGGCCAGGCAGGACCTGGAAGCAGCCGACAGCGTCGGCCGCCGCGCGGCCGAGCGCACCGTGGCCCGCCTGCAGCCGCGTTCGCTGCCCACTTCCAGCATGCCGGTGCTGTTCGCCCCGGAAGTGGCACGCAGCCTGGTCGGTCACCTGCTGTCGGCGGTGTCCGGCGGCGCCCTGTACCGCCAGGCCAGTTTCCTGCTGGACAGCGTTGGCCAGCGCCTATTCCCGGATTGGATGCAGATCGAGGAGCTGCCGCACCTGCGCCGTGGCCTGCGTTCGGCGGCCTTCGATGGCGACGGCGTGGCGACCCGCGCCTCGGCGCTGGTCCGTGACGGCGTGCTGCAGCGCTACGTGCTGGGCAGCTATTCGGCACGCAGGCTGGGCCTGCAGACCACCGCCAATGCCGGTGGCGTGCACAACCTGCAGCTGGCCGCCAACGCGGGCTCCCTGCAGGAGATCGCGGGGCAGATGGGCGATGGCCTGCTGGTGACCGAGCTGATGGGGCAGGGCGTGAACGGGGTGACCGGCGACTATTCGCGCGGGGCCGGCGGCTTCCGGGTGGAGAACGGGGAAATCCAGTACCCGGTGGACGGCATCACCATCGCCGGCAACCTGCGGGAGATGTTCAGCGCCATCGAAGCGGTGGGCAACGACGTCGACCCCCGCTCGCATATCCGCACCGGTTCGATCCTGGTGGGGCGGATGACCATCGCCGGTAATGATTGATGCCATTGATGGCGTAAGCTATGCGCGCCTGACGCGGCCGGCCCGGAGCCGGTCGGTCCAGACCACCCAAAAAAAAGGAGTTTTGTCGTGAGCGATTTCGAAAACGTGCCGGCAGCGGCCAACGTGCCGTCCGACCAGCGCACCATGGCGCTGGCTGCGCACCTGCTGGGCATCTTCACCGGTTTCATCGGTGCACTGATCATCTGGCTGATCAACAAGGACGACGCAGGCAAGGCCTTCGTCACCGACCAGGCCAAGGAAGCCCTGAACTTCCAGATCACCATCAGCATCGCCATGCTGATCTGCATCATCCTGACCATCGTGGTGATCGGTGCGATCCTGGCCCCGGTTGTCGGCCTGGTCAGCCTGGTCTTCAGCATCATCGCTGCAGTGAAGGCCAACAACGGCGAAGCCTACCGCTACCCGTTCGCCCTGCGCCTGATCAAGTAAGCGGCAACGATCAACGACGCAGAAAGAAACGCCCGGCATTGCCGGGCGTTTCCATTTGCGGCGTACGGAAGCGCCGGGCATTGCCCGGCAGGCGCGATCAGTGATCGCGCTCCACCGCCAGCGTCGCCAGCGCGCGCAGCGCGTCGGCCTCTTCGCCATACCCGGCCAGCGCCGCCTGCATGCGCGCCGCCAGTTCCCCGAGGTGGGCCTTGGCGCCGTCCATGCCCAGCAGGGCGGGGAAGGTGCTCTTGTCCTGGGCCTGGTCCTTGCCGGCGGTCTTGCCCAGCTGTTCGGAGCTGGCTTCCACATCGAGGATGTCATCGCGCACCTGGAAGGCCAGGCCGAGTGCATCGGCGAAGGCGTCCAGCTGGGCCAGCTGCGGTTCGTGGGCCTGGCCGCACAGCGCGCCCATGCGCACCGCCGCGCGGATCAGCGCGCCGGTCTTCATGGCATGCATGCGGCTCAGCGCTGCCAGCGACTGCTGCTGGCCGGTGGCATCGATGTCCAGGGCCTGGCCGCCACACATGCCGGCGGCACCGGAGGCGTGGGCCAGGGTCTGCAGGCAGGCCACGCGCAGGCCGGCCGGCAGCGGTGCATCGGCCAGCAGGCCGAAGGCACGGGTCTGCAGGGCATCGCCGGCGAGGATCGCGGTGGCTTCGTCGAAGGCGATATGGGTGGTGGGCTTGCCACGACGCAGGGCGTCGTCGTCCATCGCCGGCAGGTCGTCATGCACCAGCGAGTAGGCATGGATCATTTCCACGGCCATCGCCGCGGCATCGAGCTGGTCCAGCGGCGCGCCGAACACCTGGCCGCTGGCATAGACCAGCAGCGGGCGCATGCGCTTGCCGCCCCCCAGCACCGAATAGCGCATCGCCTGGTGCAGGCGCTGCGGTGCGTCCGCCGGCGAGGGCAGGGCGGCGTCGAGCTGGCTTTCGATACGGTCGCGCCAGCGCGCGAACTGCGACTCAGCCGTCATGGCTGGGCGGATCGAAGGGTTCGGCGGTGTCGGGCTGGGCGGGATCGCTGAGCAGTCGCACGCGCAGTTCGGCCTGCTCCAGCGCCTGCTGGCACTGGCGGTACAGACCGACGCCACGTTCGTAAGCACTGAGCGAGGCTTCCAGGCTCAGCTCGCCGGTTTCCATCTGCTCCACCAGCTGTTCCAGCGATTCGAGCGAATGTTCGAACTGGGCAACGGGGGAGGCGTTTTCGGGGGACTTCTTGGCCATGCGACAAGTGTGGACGGCAGGCGCGCGGGGGTCAATTCACCAGCCGCCCGGGCGCCACTGCAACTGCGCATGGTGGGCCTGCAGCCAGGCCTGCAGCGGCGCGGACAGCACCACGTCGGCGGCGGCCATCAGCTGCCCGTCCTGGAACAGCAGCGGTAACTGCGCACGCCGCCACGGCGCCAGATGTTCGCGCTGCAGGCAGTCCTTCAACGCATGTGAATGGTTGCGGCCCGGCAGCAGGATGCGTTCCCCCCCCTGCCGCGCACGCACCTGCAGCGGCGGGGTGAAACCTGCCCCGCCCAGCAGCCGCAGCTGGCCACCGTCGGGCAGCGCCAGCGGTGCACGTCCATCCCAGTCCACCTGCCAATTGCCTGGCAGCGCGGGCAGTACGGCGGGCAGCAGGTAGGCATGGTCGCGCCACTGCTGGATGGCGTGGTCGTGCCAGCGCACCCGCGCCTGGCGGTCGCTGGCCGCGCCCAGCAGTTCCTGCTGCAGCTGCTGCAGCACAGTGGCCGGCAGCGGTGCGGCGCCGTGCGCGCGCACCCAGGCACGCAGCACACGCGCAGCGCGCGCCGGCGACACCTGGCGCAGCAGTTCCAGCGACAGCACGCGCGGGGCGACTTCCAGATGCGCGATCAGTTCAGCATCCTCCTCGTCCAGCAGCGCCCGGGTCTGCGCGCAGTGCCCGGCACTGCCGGCCAGCGCCGCCGCCGCGTGCGGCCAGCGCTGGCGCAGCAGCGGCAGGACGTGCAGGCGCAGGAAATTGCGGTCGGCATCGTCGCTGTGGTTGCTGGGGTCTTCGATCCAGCGCAGCGCTTGCGCACGCGCGTAGTCGTGCAGCGCACCGCGTGCGGTGTGCAGCAGCGGCCGCCACAGGCGATGGCCGTGCAGCGCGCTGTCATCGCTCATTGCCGCCAGGCCATCAATGCCCGACGCACGCAGCGCGCGCAGCAGGAAGGTTTCGGCCTGGTCGTCCTGATGCTGGGCCAGGGCCAGGGTTTCGCCCTCGCGCAGTTCAGCGCTGAACGCCGCCCGCCGCGCCTGTCGCGCCGCGGCTTCCAGGCCCAGGCCCGCGCCGGTATCGACCTGCACGCGATGCACGGCCAGTTCGATGCCCAGCGCATCGCACTGCTGCTGGCAGTGCTGCACCCAGGCATCGGCGCTGGCCTGCAGGCCGTGGTGCACATGCACCGCGCGCAGCGGCGTGCCGGTGGCCTGCGTGCAGCGCCACAGCCAGTGCAGCAGCACGGTTGAATCCAAGCCGCCGCTGTAGGCGACCAGCAGCGGGGTTTGCAGCGCGACCAGAGAGGGGAAGGTACTCACGGCGGGAAGTATAGGGTTGCCCGGCAGGGCTGCGCCCTGCACCCGCGGTAGTGCCGGCCGCTGGCCGGCAACGTCAACGTCAACGTCAAAAGCTGGCATTCCGTGGGATGGCGGGGTGGGTCCGGTTGAGGGGGACGCTGCAAGTACGTCCCTGTAAGCTCGGTCGCCGCATCCATGCGGCTCACGCCCCCTCAACCGGACCCACTCCGCCTTCGACAGATTGCCGCGATCTGTCGGAAGGGCGTTCTGCCTTGGTGGGTGTCGACCTTGGTCGACACAGTAGAGCCACGCCATGCGTGGATGAATTCATTCGAAATCTGACAGATTTCATCCACGCATGGCGTGGATCTACTGGCCACCGGGAATCTGTCGGGGGTGGGGCGGTGTGGGTGGGCAGGACCGCAGGCGCCATGGATGGCGCCTACGAGCCCCCAGGGATGGGTTTACGGCGTGTCCTGCCCACCCACACCGCCCCGCCCAACACACAGAAAACCAGAGCCGCTTTTGATTGTGCTCCGGCTTCTGCAGGTGCAGGGCGCAGCCCTGCCGAAAAAACCTACTTCACCCGACGACCCGAGCGGTCGATCCGGAACCACTCTCCGCCTTCCATCGGCGTATGCCCATCGTCATCGGGCGTGCCACGCCGGCAGCCATTGCAGACTTCCGCCACACCCTCCTGGAACGGCCACGCGAAATCGAACGTCGCCGCAATCACCCGCCGGAACTTCAGGTCGAAATAACCCACCCGATCACCCACCCGGCCACGCAGCAGGCCTTCCTGCGGCGTCTCCGGACCGTTGTCCCACGTCAGCACCGGCAGGCTGCGGCCCCTGCGGTCCACGTAATGGAAACCCTGGTCGGCATACACCACGGCCAGCCCGTGGTCGTCGTAGTTCAGGTCCCTCAGCGTGTCGGCGCTGATCTGCGGCCGGTGGTCGACCACCTCGCAGCCGGGCAGGGGCCACAGCCCGTGTTCGTCGGTCAGCAGCTTGCAGGCCGGTGCCTGCGCCAGCGCAGGACCACCGGCCAGCAGGCCGCACAACACCAGCGACCGCGCAAGGCGGCCGCTGGCCGAACGCAGGCCTGCGGACCGTGCGGTCACTTGGCCTGGACCTGGCGTTCGAACGCAGTCGGCGCCGGCAGCTGCACCGGCACGCCCTTGTCGTCGCAGGTGCCGGCCTGGCACAGGCGCTCGCGCAGGGCCGGGGTGGCCTGCACGATCATGTGGTAGATCGCGTTCTGTTCCAGCGTGCCGCGGATCGCCTTGCTGCCCGGGCCGCGTGCCCAGATGCCCACGTCCTCGCCACCGTGCGATTCGGACTTCATCGGCACCAGCGCTTCCTGCATGTAATCGGGGTGCTCGGTGTCCACGTCGTGCAGGTTCGGGCGGCCGTTGGCCGGCTCGAAGCTGCTCGGGTTGTGCGGGTAGCGCTTGGGGCCGGCCGGCTGCTGGTTGCTGGTGCCGGTGTGGCCCGGGCCGTTGGCGTAGCTCAGGGTGGTGTAGGGCTGGCCGTTGCCGTCCAGTGCGTAATCCAGCTTGCCGGCGCCGTCTTCGCCGCCCTTGTCCTTCACCTTGCCCAGGATCGGGTTGCCGCGTGCCGGGTAGCCGACGAAGTTCAGCGTATGCGAATGGTCGGCGGTGACGATGATCAGGGTGTCGTCGGCCGAGGTCAGTTCATTGGCCACGCGCACCGCGTCGGACAGGGCGACGGTTTCGGTCAGGGCACGGTAGGCGTTGCCGCTGTGGTTGGCGTGGTCGATGCGCGCGCCTTCGATCATCAGCACGTAGCCTTCCTGGTGCTGGGACAGGTTCTTGATCGCGGCAGCGGTCAGCTCGGCCAGGCTCGGCTCGCCGGCCGGGTCCTGCGGGCGCTCGTATTCGTAACGCATGTGGTCCGGCTCGAACAGGCCAAGAATGGCCGGTGCGCTGGCGGCCGCGGCCAGCTGCTTGCTGTTCCACACATAGGCACCCTGCGGGTGCGCCTGCTGCCATTCCTGCACCAGGCTGCGCCCGTCCAGGCGCTGGCCGACCTTGTCGTCGTACTCGGGGTCGCGCTCTTCCACGGTGGTGAATTCACCGCGGCCGCCGCCAAGGGCGACCAGCGGGCCACGGCCGTAGCGCGAGGTCGACAGCAGCTGCTGGGCGATGTCCTTGCAGCCGGCGGCCTTGGCCGCGTCGGTCAGGTCGGTGTCGTTTTCCCAATTGCGCTCGGGCGAATGCGCGTAGGTGGCGGCCGGGGTGGCGTGGGTCAGGCGCGCGGTGGACACGATGCCGGTGGCCAGGCCGGCGCTGTCGGCCAGCTGCAGCCAGGTCAGCAGGCCCTTGGACAGGCTGTCGGCGCAGTCGGTACGGGTACCTGCGCTGACGCCGATCGCACCCATGTGGGTCTTCACGCCGGTGGTGATGGCGGTCATGGTGCCGGCCGAATCCGGGGTCTGCGAATCGGTGTTGTAGGTCTTGCTGAACGCCGTGGCCGGGAAGCGTTCCCAGGACAGCAGGTTCTCTTCGCCCGAATCGCCCTTCTGCTGGCCTTCGTAGATGCGCGAGGCGGCCACGGTGGTCAGGCTCATGCCGTCGCCGAGGAACAGGATGACGTTTTTCGCCTTGCCGGCCATCGCGCCGTTGGCGGCCGCCTGGGCGGCGCCGCTGCGGTACCACCACTGCGGGGTCTCGCCGGCCGGGTGGGCGACGGGATCAACGGCAACCTTCAGGCCGGCCGGGGCGGAAGTGGGAGCAGTGCTGGCGCAGGCGCCCAGCAGCAGGGTGGTGGCGCAGGCGGCCAACAGGGAGACGGAACGACGCATGGACGCTGGGATCTCACAAAGTGTAACGGGGCGTTCATTATGCCCAACCCTGCAATGCACGCCGATGACACACAGTTTGCCGGTGGGGCGGTCGTACCGCCGGTCCGCTTGGGCTATCGTGCCAGCATCCCTTCCTTCCCCCTCTGGATTGCCTATGAAACTGGTCTCTGCCTGGCTGCGGATTCCATTCTGGCAGCGCGTGGTCGGTGGCTTCGTGCTCGGCGCGCTGGCCGGCTGGGCGCTTGGCCCGGCCGCTGAAACCTGGTTCGGCCCGCTCGGTGAGCTGTACGTCACCCTCATCAAGATGATCGCCGTACCGCTGGTGTTCTTCGCGGTCATCAACGCGATCTCCTCGCTGCACGGCCAGAAGTCGGTGGCCGCCCTCAGCGGCCGTACCTTCCTGTGGTTCGTGATCACCGCTGCGCTGGCGGTATGCGTGGGCCTGGGCGTGGGTACCGTGCTGCAGCCCGGCGCCGGTGGCCTGCAGCTGTCGATGGCCAACAACTACGTGCCGCGCGAAGTGCCCAGCGTGGTGCAGGTGCTGCTGGACGTGGTGCCCTCCAACGTGTTCTACGCGTTGTCGGGCATCGGCACCAAGGTCAATGCGGCCGGCGAGACCGTGCTGGCGGCGGGCCGTGGCTCCATCCTGCCGGTCATCTTCTTCGCCGGCCTGGTGGGCTTTGCCATCGTCAAGCTGGGCGAAAAGGTGACCGAGGCGCGCAAGCTGGTCGGCCAGATGAGCGACATCATGATTCAGGTGACCCGCTTCGTGCTGGAAGTCACCCCGATCGGTACGTTCGGCCTGATCGCCGGCCTGGTTGGCAGCTACGGCTTCGAAAAGCTGCTGCCGCTGGGCCACTTCGTGCTGGCCCTGTACGTGGCCTGCGCGCTGCACATCGTGGTGGTCTACAGTGCGCTGCTGCTGTCGCATGGCCTGAACCCGCTGAAGTTCTTCCGCGGCGCCGCACCGGGCATGCAGGTGGCGTTCGTCAGCTCGTCCAGCTTCGCCGCGATGCCGGTCGCGCTGCGCTCGATCACCCACAACCTGGGCGTGAACAAGGACTACGGTTCGTTTGCGGTGCCGCTGGGCGCCAGCATCAAGATGGACGGCTGTGGTGCGATCTATCCGGCGCTGTGCGCGGTGTTCATCGCCCAGTACAGCGGCGTGCCGCTCACCCCGGAACAGTACGTGGTGGTGCTGATCGCCTCGGTGCTGGGCAGCTTCGGTACCGCGGGCGTGCCGGGCACCGCGGTGATCATGGCCACGGTGGTGCTGAGCGCGGCCAACCTGCCGCTGGAAACCATCGGTTACCTGTACGCGATCGACCGCATCCTGGACATGATGCGCACGATGACGAACGTGACCGGGCAGATGCTGGTGCCGGTGCTGGTGGCCAAGGAGACCGGCCTGCTCGACCAGGCGGTGTATGACAACCCGTCCACCAACGTGGGCCTGGACGATCCCGATCCGACCCCGCCGCGTAGCTGAAGCGGCACTGCAACGGGCTGTATCAGCACCTGTAACACTGCTGATACAGCGCCCGCGCGGCGTTGTGCCACGTTGTTTTCTGCACGTTAAGGCAAACGGAATCCGCACGCGGCTGTAACACCCCGGCAGCAGCCGGGCACACTGAATCGCCCGCAAACGCTTGTTGCGCCGTCTTCCGGAAGTTGGCACGGAAGCTGCTCTGTCCCTGCGCATACGCAACGGGAGAGCGGCATGGACAGCAGCACCACCCATCTCGGTTCGTCGGTCCGGCAGCTGGCGCTGCTGCTGGCCCTGGGTTGCCCCATGCTCGCCGCCGCGTCCGGCGCGCGGCAGGGGGTGAAGCCGCAGCCGGGCGAAATCGTCCTGCTGCGTGATGTGGCCGCGCGCCCGGCCTATCGCATGGCGCCGCCCGGCATGGCGTTGATCGCCGATCCGAAACCGCAGCGCGAGATCGCCACTGCCCTCGGCAGCGGTGGCGGCTCCAGTGGCATGGACGAACTGAGCGATGACGACTATGCCGGGCTTGGCGCGGGGCAGACCGCACATGTGGCCGGGCCCGGTGGCACCACCGTTGAACGGGTCACCCAGCAGGCGCTGGGTGGCACCCTGGGCCGCTCCAGCGATGGGGCGATCGGCGGCAACGGCCTGGGTGGCGCGATGAGTGGCCCGCTGGGCGCGGTCGGCAACACCACCCGTGGCATCGGCGATACGGTACGCGGCGCGCTGGCGCAGTTCCCGCTGGGCGCGCCGGCGCAGGCAGGTGGCAAGTGAAGCGCGCACTGCGTGGCCCGTTGTTGCTGGTGGTGCTGGCTGCGGCGCCGGCACTGGCCTGGGCCGACGACTACAGCGGCATGCTTGCCTACCTGGATGTGGCCCGCATCGGCGACCGCGCGCTGTCCGGCGCCAGCGGTGCCATCGCCATCAACCAGGCGGCTGGCGACCTGAACATCCAGGCCAACCTGCAGGGCATGGCCACCGGCGACCAGGCCAACGTGGCCATCGCTGCACGCCAGCAGCGCCGCGGCGATGTGGTGCTGTCCGGGCCACTGCAGGCCAGCGCGCATATCGAAGGCCAGGCGCTGTCCGGCGCCAGTGGCATCGCATCGATCAACCAGACCAGCGGCATCGCCAACACGACGCTCAACGTCGTCAGCGCGACGCTGGCCCGGCAAGGCATACGCGAGTCGGACGACGCGGCATTGGCGTCGTCGGACATCGCGTCAGCAGGGGGGCAGGGCGACGCCGGCGACGGTGTTGCGGCGGGTATTCGCAGTGTCGGCGTTTCCGCCACGGCACTGCGGGGCTTCGACGGTGTCCTGCAACTCAATCAGATCGCGGGAGCCCGCAACGACACGGCCAATGTGCTGGGCCTGGTCGTACAGGGCAACCCGTGAGTACCACCCACCACCCGATGTATCACTGATGAGAGAGAGGGCACCATGAAAGCGACCGTGAAAAAGACCTTGCTCGCCATGGCAATCGCCACTGCCTCGACCGCTGCCGCGGCCAATGGCTGGGACAACCAGAATGCCAACGCGAACATCAACCACAACCATGTCGTGACCGAGACCCGCAACGACACCCACAACAACACCGTGAACGACGCGCGCAACTGGACCCGCACGCACACCACGGTACGCAACAACACCGACAGCTCCAACGTGACCCGCACCCGCACGGTCAACGTCAACGAGCAGGTACAGAAGAACAGCAACATCCAGGCCGACGAGCGCAAGGAAAAGAACAACCACGGCGTCGACGTGAACCTGGAAAAGGACCTGCGCCTGAGCAGTGACGTGAACTTCTCCGGCGATCCGACCATCACCGGCAACATCGACCTGGATTCGGCGGCCATCGCGGTCATCGACAACCGCCAGTCGATCAGTCACAACACCGCCGCCAACAGCCTGGTCACCAACAGCGCCTCGATCGCCGACGACGTCGGTTCCGGTGCCTCCGGCAACCTCGGCTTCAACGTCGTGGCCGGCGACAACAACGCGCAGGACAACGCGGCATCGCTGTCCGCCGCCGACGCCTCCTTCAGCTTCGGCATGGCCGACGCCGAGGTGTTCGTCAACCAGTCCGGCATGGGCAACACCACCATGAACTCGGGCGTGACCAACGCCGCCGGCCTGGGTGGCAATGCCTTCAGCGGCGCATCGGGCAACATCGGCGTGAACATCGCCTCGGGCAACAACAACGAGCAGAAGAACGCGCTCGCTGCATCGGTGGCCACCAGCGCGATGGCCCAGTCCAGCATCAGCTCCAACCAGGTGTCCAGCGGCAACACCGTCGCCAACGCCGGCTACGTGAAGTCCTACACCGACACGGTGCAGGTCGGAATGAGCGGCGAAGTCAGCGGCCTGACCCTGGCGGCCGGTGCTGGCACCTACCGTGGCAGTGGCAACGCCTACCAGATGGCCAACTACTATCTCGATACCTGGGATGGTGACCTGCCGCACCCGGATGGCAACAGCACCGGCCACATCGATCTGGACAACCAGATCCAGAACGCAACGATGAACCCGAACCGCCCGGGAGTGGGTGGCCTTGGCTTCGATACACGTGAAAGCGGCACCAGCCAGTTCGTCGAGCTGGGCATTGCCGACCTGTACGCCAGCCTGAGCGGCACGGTCACCACCACCCGCTGGGTGAACGTGGATGCGACCAACACCTCGGCGCTGTCGGGCAGTGCGTTCTCCGGCGCCTCGGGCAACATCGGCGTGAACGTGGCCTCCGGCACCGGCAACCTGCAGGCCAACAGCCTGGCCTTGGCCGTGGCACAGCCGAGCACCGGTGGCGGTGGCGGCACCGGCGGCGGCGAGTAACTCCTGGCGTGACCGCTTTCGCAGCGATGCTGCGTTGAGTGCAACAAGCCCGGCCATCCGCCAATGGCCGGGTTCCCCCGGGAGCCCCTGCTCCTCCTCCCCCTTGGGGCAGGGGCTCCTTCCTTCCGCTGGAGGGCACCATGGCCGCACACCGCTGCTGGATCCGCCTGCTGTCCTGCCTGCTGTTGCTGGGCAGTGCCCACGCATGGGCGGGCGACGTCGCCTTCACTGGCGTGCTGCCCAACGGCGCGCTGATGCAGCAGAAGGTGGAAAGCATGCAGGAGCGGCGCTACCGCAACCTGGTGCGGCAACACACCGATTACAGCTGCGGCGCGGCCGCACTGGCCACGATCCTGCGTTACGCCTACCACCTGGACACCAACGAAGCGACGGTGATCGAGGGAATGATGGGCGTATCCGACCCGCAACTGGTGAAGGAACGCGGCTTCTCGCTGCTGGACATCAAGCGCTATGTCGAATCACTGGGCATGCGCGGGCGCGGCTACCGCATCGATGAAACCCGGCTTCGCACGTTGCGCGTGCCCGGGCTGGTGCTGATGGACGTGCGTGGCTTCCGTCATTTCGTGGTGCTCAAGCAGGTCCGTGGCGGCATCGTCGAAGTGGCCGACCCCATCCTCGGCAACCGCAGCCTGTCGCTGGCCGAGTTCACCGAAGCGTGGCCGTCCCGTGCTGTTTTCGTCGTGATCGGCACCGACTTCGATCGCAACACCGTACTTCTGCAACCCAGCGAACGGCCCAGTGCGCGCGCCCTGTATGCGCGGCAGGGCCCGATCACCGATGCCGAACTGGTCGACTTCGGCTTCAGCCATGCCGACCTGTTCTGAAGGAGGTTCGATCATGCTGTACCGACGCTTGTTGATCGCCACGCTGCTGCTGTTGCCGGTGCTGCCCGCCTGGGCGGCCGAGGGCGCGCCGGGGCGTGGACTGAAGGAAATACCCGATCCCGAACTGAACCAGATGCGTGGCCGCTACACCGTGGGCGGCAACAACGTGGCGTGGTTCGGGGTGACCATGATCTCGCAGTGGCAGGGCGCCAACGGCAGCGCCGTGCAGGGCGCACTCACCCTGGGCATGGACTTCCGCCAGGGGGGCTCGCCACGGCTCACCTTCCAGCCGCACGTGCAGGTCACCACGGCCGATGCACCGTTGCCCACCACCAGCGGGCGCAGCATCGACAGCAGCGGCCTGGCCAATGCCACCGGCCTGGTGCAGGCGGTGCAGGTGGCCGGTGATGGCAACACCGCACGCAACGTGACCACGCTGACCGTGCGTGATGGCGCGGTGCCCACCGCCACCGACGATGGCAACCGCATCGCCCAGATGCAGCAGGGCGGCGCCAGCGCCAGCGTGGTGCTCGATGGCAACCAGGCACGCCTGCTGCTGCAGGTCGATGGGCAGGGCATGGTCCAGCAATGGATCCGCAATGGC
Source organism: Stenotrophomonas maltophilia (assembly GCF_047782825.1). Classification (GTDB taxonomy): domain Bacteria; phylum Pseudomonadota; class Gammaproteobacteria; order Xanthomonadales; family Xanthomonadaceae; genus Stenotrophomonas. The sequence goes on from NZ_CP180589.1 coordinate 4,664,320, forward strand.
AGCGTCGGCCAGGGCATCGCCCTGTCCGGTGATGGCCAGATCGCCAGCAACCGGCTGCAGCTGGAACTGGTACGCAGCACCGTGGCGAGCAACGCCCCCCTGAGCCAGAACGTGGCCCAGGCGATCGCGCTGAACCGCGGCATGGGCCCGGGCCAGTAACACGGCCCGGTCAAGGGGGATGGAACGACAACGCAGGCCAATGACATGCACACCTATTTGCGGCTGACCCCGCTGGCGCTGGCGGCGCTGGCGGCCAACGCCTTCGCCCAGGAACCGGCAGCGCAGGCCAAGGACGGTGCCGACGTCCAGGCACTGATCACCCAGCTCGAACAGCTGAAGGCCAACTACGCACAGGAAGTACGCCGCCTGCGCGAGCTCGACATGCAGGTGCAGGCCATGCAGGCGCGGCTGAGCGGACGCGCCGGCGGCAGTACCGCGCCGGCGGCACCGCTGGCACCGGCTGCTGCGGCGGCCGTGCCACCCAGTAGTGAGGGGTATGCCAGCACGGCCGCCGAAGCCCAGCAGGCCAAGCAGGAAGCGCGGCGCAGCGTGGACGATGTGAAGCAGCAGCAGGCCGCGCTGTTCTCGCGCAGGTTCACCCTGGAAAACAGCCTCACCTACGCCCGCTACGACCGCAAGCAGCTCACCCTCAACGGCTTCCTGGCGCTGGACGCGATCTTCCTTGGCAACATCGCCATCGAGAACGTCGAATCCGATTCACTTACCTACAACCTGGCCGCGCGCTGGGGTGTCAGCCCGAACCTGACGCTGAACATGGACGTGCCTTACCTGGCACGGCGCACGGTCTACCAGAAGGGCGGCGCCGGCGGTGCTGCGGCGGCCATCGCCCAGGAAGAGACCAACGGCAACGGTCTGGGCGATGTCAGCCTGAGCGCCAATTACCGCCTCTTCGGCGAACGCGGCTGGCGCCCGGAAACGGTGCTGACCGGCGGCGTCACCGCACCCACCGGCCGCGCGCCCTATGGCCTGGACTGGAAGGTGATCGAGCGCGATGACGACGACTACATCCGCTTCGCCGTGCCGCGCGAACAGCCCACCGGCAACGGCGTGTGGCAGGCCAACCTGGGCGTGTCGATGGTCAAGACCGCCGACCCGGCGATCCTGTTCGCCAATGCCGGTTACATCCATTCCTTCCCGCGTGGCTTCGACGATATCGACAGCAATCCGGACACGGTCAACCCGGGTGACGTGAAGCTGGGAGGGTCGGTGTACTTCGGCGCGGGCGTGGCGTTCGCATTCAACGAGCGCACCAGCCTGAGCATTTCCTTCAGCGACAAGATCAGCGCCCGCGCATCCACCCGCTTCCAGGGCGGGCAATGGGTGAAGGTGATCGGCAGTGATGCCAACGCGGCGTCGTTGAACCTGGGTGTGACGTATGCGTTGAACCAGCACGCGACGATGGTGACGCTGCTGGGGATCGGGCTGACCCCGGACGCGCCGGACTTCACGCTGTCGTTCAAGGTGCCATACATGTTGTAGCCGATTGCGATGATCATGCATCGGTGGCGCCGGGTCATGCCCGGCGTTCTTTTTTGCGGTGGTGCTCCGGCAGGGGAGTGCCGGGCGCTGCCCGGCGGCCGTTTTCCGCGACCGCGGAGGGGTGTCACTTTCTTTGCGCGCAAAGAAAGTAACCAAAGAAACGCTCCGCCATCCGCGAGCCGGCGCTGCGCGCCGGTACCCTGCGCTCCTGGGTACGTCGAGGGACGGCGCGGAACTCGCTGCGCTCAGACACCCGCGCCTCTTTGCCCTCGCCGGACCTCCGGTGCTCGGCTCGCTACAAGGCGGAAAGATCAAATGCCACAGCCGCCAGTGCCTGCATCGCAGTGATGACAAACAAAGCGCCTGCCGTTGACTTTGACCTGGGTCCGCCTTGAAGCGAGCCGAGCACCGCAGGGGAACCAGGGACGAAGAGGCGCGGGTGTCTGAGCGCAGCGAGCTCCGCGCCGTCCCCTGGTTCACCGAGGAGCGCAGGGCACCGGCGTGCGCAGCACGGCGGCTCGCAGACGGCGGAGTGTTTCTTCAGAACGCGTGCAAAGCAGCGGCAAATCGCGATGACAAACGAAGCACGCGCCTTTGCCGTTGATTTGGGTCCGCCTTGAAGCGAGCCGAGCACCGCAGGGGAGCCGGGGGCGGAGAGGCGCGGGTGTCTGAGCGCAGCGAGTTCCGCGCCGTCCCCCGGTTCGCCGAGCAGCGCAGGGCACCGGCGTGCGCAGCACGGCGGCTCGCAGACGGCGGCGTGTTTCTTTGGTTACTTTCTTTGCACGAGCAAAGAAAGCGACACCCCTCCGCGGTCGCGGAAAACGGCTGCCGGGCAGCGCCCGGCACTACCCGACGTGGGCGCACGTGACCGGCTGCCGGGCAGCGCCCGGCACTACCGCTCCGGTGGCAGCTCCAGATGATGCTTGCGGCACAACCGATACACCGTCACCCGCGACACCTGCATGTGCCGCGCGCACGCCGACACGTTGTAGCCGTTCTGCTTCAACGCCTGCAGCAGCACATCCCGCTCGACCTGGCCGCGTGCATCCTGCAGCAGGGCGCGGGGGGAGGGAAGCGCTGCTTCGGCCAGATCCAGGTCGGTGGCGCTGATCAGCTCGGCTTCGCCAACGATCGCCGCGCGCTGCACCCGGTTCAGCAGCTCGCGCACGTTGCCCGGCCAGTCGAAGCGACGCATGGCCTGGCGGGCGGCGGGATCGAAACCACGGGCGCGGCCGGGATGACGCTGGCGGAAGCTGCGCAGGAAGTGGTCGGCCAGCAGCAGCACATCACTGCCGCGCTCCCGCAACGGGGGCATCGGCAGGCGCAGCACGTTGAGGCGGTAATACAGGTCACGGCGGAAGCGCCCCTGGGCGACGGCCTGTTCCAGGTCGACATGGGTGGCGGCCAGGACGCGCACATCCACCCGCAACGGTTGGTTGCTGCCCACCCGTTCCAGGGTGCCTTCCTGCAGCACGCGCAGCAGGCTGGTCTGGGCGTCGGCGGGCAGGTCGCCCACTTCGTCCAGGAACACCGTACCGCCATGGGCGGCTTCGAACAGGCCCACACGGCGCTGCGCTGCGCCGGTGAAGGCGCCGCGCTCGTGGCCGAACAGTTCGGACTGCACCAGGTTGGCTGGAATGGCGCCGCAGTTGACCGCAAGGAAGGGCCGTCCGGCGCGCCCGGACAGCGCATGCAGCGCCTGCGCGGCCAGTTCCTTGCCGGTGCCGGTTTCGCCGGTGACCAGTACCGGCAGCTCGACCGGGGCGAACTTGTGCAGGGCGGCGCGTACGGTCAGCAGTGCGGGGCTGTCACCGATCAGGGAGGGCAGGCCACCACCATCGCGCACGGCGGCCGGCAACGCCGGTTCGTCGTCGCACTGGCGGTGCATGGCCGTCAGCAGGTCCTGCAGCTCCAACGGCAGGGTGAACTGGTCATGGCAGGCATGCAGCAGTGATGCCCAGCTGGGTGGTGGAGCGCCCAGGCCGACCGGCAGCACCGCCAGCCACGGCAGGTGGTGGTGCTGCTCGATCCACGGCAGCAGCAGGTGCAGGGCGTCCGCGTCCAGATGGCGAAGATCCACCACCGCCACCAGATGGTCGCGGCCGCGCAGGCCGATGGCCATGGCCGGGCAGGGGCTGACGGCGCGCAGCTGCCAGCCAGCGGCGGCCAGCGCATTGCGCTCGGCTGCCAGGGGCTGGCCGAACCAGATCACGCAGCGTGATGGAACCTGCAGGCTCGCCGCCATGCCTTCCCCCAAGCATCCGGGCAACGCGGGCGGAATCAGGTCGGGCATCGCCCGCGTGCCGCCCCACGCCGGGATGCCATGGCCGCACGCAGCGGCCGGTCGCGGCCGGATCGCACCGTGACATCAAACACCAACGCAGTGGGCGACCGGCAGCGGCCACGCCCAACGACGCACAACAAAAAAGCCGCTGCAGGGCAGCGGCTTTCCAGTGCGGTCGCGGGGGGCTGGAATCAGAGCTCGACCCGGCGCGCCTGCATGAACTTGTTGCCCCAGTAACCGGTCAGCAGGGTATCCACGCGGACATCCTTGCCGGTGCTCGGCGCATGCAGGAAGCGGCCTTCACCCACGTAGATGCCAACGTGGTCGACGCGGCCCTTGCGGCCGAAGAAGACCAGATCGCCCGCGGCCAGCGCCGCGCGGTCGTTGATCAGTTCGGCGTTGTCATCGTGGGCCATTTCGCGCGAGACGCGTGGCAGCTCGATGCCCAGGGCCGAACGGAACACGTAGCCGACCAGGCCGCTGCAGTCGAAACCGCTGTCCGGGTTGCTGCCACCCCACCGGTAGGGGGTGCCCAGCAGGGTCATCGCGCGGCGCAGCAGGGACTGCACCTTGCCGTTGTCGGCGGCATTGCCGACGGCGCTGCCGTTGGCGACGCTGCTGGTGTCGTAGTTGGCAAGCAGGCGGCTGAGATCGCCGGCGACCATGGCCGAGCGGTCCATCAGCGGAATGGTGTCGTTGGCGGCCAGATGCGGCAGCAGGGCGGCCAGGGTGGCGCTGGCGGCGGCATCGGCGCGGCTGCGCTGCGGAGCGGCAGCTTCGGCCTTGGCGGCCGGCTTGACGGCGGTCTCGGCCACCGGGGCCGGGGGTGCGTCGGATCGGGCGGGAGCACTCTGCGACCAGGCCGGCAGGCTGGTGAGGCACAGCGCCAGGCCGAGCAGCAGCGGGCGGACACTACGTGAAGAAGCGGCGGTCTGGCCTTGGCCTTGCAGGTCGTCAGTCGTCACGCGTCGGTCACAGGAAAAAAACGATGGGGCATCATGCCCTGTAAAAGCGTCAATAAGTTAAAAATTCCGTTAATAATCCGTTATTTCAGCAGTGACGCCAATCACAGTTTTGAACATATCGCCTGTTCATCTTAGCGAAGAACACGTTTCGCTCCTGTGTAGTGGTCTTTCCAGTACGGCCCGCTGAGCGAATCCAGGCGCACGGTGCCACCGGTGCTCGGCGCATGAACAAAACGCCCTTCGCCGACATAGATGCCGACATGGGTGACGCTGCCGCGGCTGCCGAAGAACACCAGATCGCCGGTGGCCAGACGCTGCGGATCGATCTTCGGGCCCTGCACCGCTGCCAGGTCGCGCGAGGTGCGCGGCAGCTTCAGGTCCAGCATTTCGCGGTAGACGTAGGCGACCAGGCCGCTGCAGTCGAAGCCGGAATCGGGCGTGTTGCCGCCGTAGCGGTACGGGGTGCCGACCAGGCTGATGGCGCGCATCAGCACCGAATTGGCGGCTTCGGGGTTGTCCGGCACCGTGCTGGGCCAGCTCGCCGTCGGCGGCGGGGGCGCAGGCCGGGTGGCCTTGCCGCCCCCACAGGCGGTCAGCAGCAGGGGCAGGGCCAGCAGCAGGGCGGGCGCGAGGAACCGGCGCAGGCCGGACGAAACTGGCGTGATGTGCATGATCTCCGGATAATGCGCCACCTTGGATAGGCCGTCATGATGGCGGCGTCCCCGCCGGGCGACAACCCGCCCCAACCCGCCTGCCTCCGGCAGATCCAGACAGAGTTGCGCATGAAGATCGAAAAAGACCGCGTTGTCCGCTTCCACTACACCGTCTCCGAGGTCGGCCAGGAGCCGATCGAATCGTCCAAGGACCGCGGCGAGCCGCTGGCGATCCTGATCGGCCACGGCAACATCATTCCGGGTCTGGAAAACGCCATGATGGACAAGGAAGCCGGCGCGACCTTCAGCGTCGACGTCTCGGCGGCCGATGCCTACGGCGAGCGTCGCGAGGGCCTGTCCCAGCGCGTGCCGAAGAAGCACTTCGGCAACACCAAGCTGGTCCCGGGCCAGCAGGTCGTGCTGCAGACCAACTTCGGCCCGCGCGCGGTCACCGTGCAGAAGGTCGGCATGAGCGTGGTCGACGTTGACCTGAACCACCCGATGGCCGGCAAGGACCTGCACTTCGACGTGGAAATCGTCGACGTGCGTGAAGCCGGCCAGGAAGAGATCGATCACGGCCACGTCCACGGCGACGGTGGTCACCACCACTGATCGCAACGCGATCGTGATGGCAGCAACGGCCCGCTTCGGTGGGCCGTTGCGTTTGTGGAACACGGCGCGGCCGCGCATGGCGTCTGGCCCGGCGGCATAATGACGGACCTGCCTGCCGGATGCCCCGTGAACGCCGCTTCTCCTTCCCTGCAGCCGGTGGCTTCCGGCGAACGCATCGCCGTGCTGGACGTGCTGCGCGGGTTCGCCCTGCTGGGCATCCTGCTGATGAACATCGAAGCGCTGAGCGGGCCGCTGGACCTGGCTTTCACTGGCATCGACGTGCGCTGGCAGGGGCTGGACTACTGGGCCGACGCCTTCGTCTATGTCTTCGTGCAGGGCAAGTTCTTCACCCTGTTCTCGCTGCTGTTCGGCGCCGGCTTCGCGGTGATGGCGCAGCGCGCCGAGGCGGCCCGGCGTGACTTCACCCCGTTCTACCTGCGCCGCAGTGCCGGCCTGGCGCTGATCGGCCTGTGCCATGCGCTGCTGGTCTGGTCCGGCGACATCCTGGTGATGTACGCGCTGGTGTCGCTGCTCCTGCTGGCCTGCCGGGATGCCCCCCGCAGCTGGCTGCCGTGGATGGGCGGCAGCGTCTACGTGACCGGCGTGATGATGATGCTGCTGATCGGCGCGATGGTGTCCCTGGCCGCGCCAGCGGACCTGCAGCAGATGCTGGCCGATGCACAGCAGGCCATTGCCCAGCAGCGCCAGGTGTACGGGCAGGGCACCTGGACGCAGGGCAACCTCCAGCGCCTGCACGAATTCGGCTCATCGCTGGGCGCGGTGGTGATCACCGGCCCTGAAGTGCTGGGCATGTTCCTGATCGGCAGCTGGTTCGCCGGCAGCGGTGCGTTGGCCACGCCCGAGCGCTTCCCGCGCCTGTACGCGAGCCTGCGCTGGGTCGCGCTGCCGCTGGGCCTGCTGGTCACCCTGGCCGGCGTGGTCTGGAAGCCCTATCTGGTGCCGGGCATCTACACCCTGCCGACCACTGCAGCGATGGCCCTGGTAACGCTGGGCGCGGTGCCGATGTGCCTGGGCTACCTGGCCTGGGTGGTGCATTGGCGCGCGCGGCTGGGATGGCTGGCACCGGCGGGCCGCATGGCGTTGACCCACTATCTTGCGCAGTCGCTGGTCTGCACGTGGCTGTTCTATCACTACGGGCTGGGCTGGTTCGATGTGCTGCCGCGTGCGTGGCAGCTGCTGCTGGCCCTGCTGCTGTTCACCCTGCAGGTGTGGGTCTCGCATCTGTGGCTGCGGCGTTTCCGCTTTGGCCCGATGGAGTGGCTGTGGCGGGCGATGACCTACCGGCAATGGCCGCCCATGCGCCGCGAGGCGGGGCAGGGCTGAATCCTGCCCCCGCCGCTCACGTTGCGCTGCCTGGCCCCCATGGCATGCTCGCTTGCGGCAGCGGCGCCATCCATGCATGGCGCGGATCTACGTTTCTCCCTTCATTCGAGCGATTCCGATGAGCACTGCATCCTTTGACTACGACCTGATCGTCCTTGGCGGCGGTTCCGCCGGCCTGGCCGGTGCGATCCGCGCTGCGCAGCATGGCAAGCGCGTGGCCCTGCTGGAGCCGGGGGAACTGGGCGGCACCTGCGTCAATGTCGGTTGTGTGCCGAAGAAGGCGATGTGGCTGGCGGCCGATCTGCACGAGCGCATCGGCCTGGCCAGCGCGATGGGGTTCGATGTTCCGGCGCGCCCGGCGCTGTCATGGAAGGAACTGGTGATCCACCGCCAGGCCTACATCAGCAACATCCACACCAGCTACACCAAGCGCCTGGATGAAACCGGCGTGGTGCGCATTCCTGCGCGCGGCCATCTGCTCGATGCCCATACCGTGGCCTGCAGCGATGGCGTGCGTTACAGCGCCGAGCACATCCTCATCGCCACCGGTGCGCACCCGCAGCGCCCGGACATTCCCGGCGCCGAGCTGGGCCTGGTCTCCGATGATTTCTTCGACCTGCGCGCGGCCCCGGCCGAAGTGGCGATCATCGGCGGCGGCTACATCGCCGTGGAACTGGCCGGCCTGCTGCAGTCGCTGGGCAGCAAGGTGCGCCTGCTGGTGCGCGGCAAGCGCCTGCTGGACCGCTTCGATTACGAGTTGACCGGGCAGTTGGCCGAAAACCTGCGCCAGCAGGGCGTACGCATCCATTTCGACTACCGCCTGCGCGAACTGCAGCGCGATGGCGGACACGTGCGCGCCTTCGGCCACGATGGCCCGCTGGACAGCGTGTTCGACGCGGTGTTCTTCGCCACCGGCCGCCGTGGCAACAGCCGCGACCTGGGCCTGGAGGCGCTGGGTATCGGCATTGGCGAACACCAACAGGTGCAGGTGGATGAGTGGCAGACCACGGCGGTGCCCAGCGTGCACGCGGTGGGAGACATCGCCGGCAAAGTGGGCCTGACGCCGGTGGCCGTGGCGGCAGCGCGGCGCCTGATGGACCGGCTGTTTGGTGGCCGGCCGGACGCGAAGATGGATTACAGCAACGTGGCCAGCGTGGTGTTCTCGCACCCGCCGCTGGGCGCCGTGGGCATGAGCGAAGAGGATGCCCGCGCCTGCTTCGACCAGGTGACGGTCTACCACAGCCGTTTCCGCCCGATGCTGCAGGCGTTGGCCAACGGTACCCAGCGCAGCCTGTTCAAGATGGTGTGCGCGGGAGCGGAAGAGCGCGTGGTGGGCATCCACCTGCTCGGCGAGGCGGCCGATGAGATCCTGCAGGGGTTCGCGGTGGTGGTGAAGATGGGCGCGACCAAGGCCCAGTTCGATGACACCGTGGCCATCCACCCGACCTCGGCCGAGGAAGTGGTGCTGATGCGCTGACCTGCGCTTTTTGTAGAGTCGAGCCATGCTCGACTGCGTCTGTCTGTAGAGCCGAGCCCATGCTCGGCTGTCTCCGCCCCGGCACCGCGAAGCCGAGCGTCGGCTCGGCTCTACAGGGGCCGGCCGCCCCCGCATGCGACAATGGGCGTCCCCACATACCCCGTGGCCGCCATGCGCGGCCCGCCGTCGTCATGATGTCCAGCCCCTCCCACCGCATCGCCACTGCTTCCCCTCGCATCGCCCTGGGGGGTATCGGCCTGGCTGCCGTCGGCGCCATCGCGGCGTCCGGCAAGGCCATCATCGTCAAGCTGGGCCTGCGCCATGGCGTGGATGCCACCACGCTGCTGGCCCTGCGCATGGTGATGGCGCTGCCGCTGTTCGTACTGATGGCGATATGGGCCGCGCGGCGTGCCGAACCGCTGTCCTGGGCCGACCGCGCCCGCGTGCTGTGGCTGGGCTTCACCGGTTACTACCTGTCCAGCCTGCTCGATTTCCAGGGCCTGCAGTACATCAGCGTGACCCTGGAACGGCTGATCCTGTATTTGAACCCGACCCTGGTGCTGCTGATCAACGTGCTGCTGGCGCGGCAGCGGCCGGGCCGCTGGCAGATCGGCGCGCTGGTGCTGAGCTACCTGGGCGTGCTGCTGGCCTTCGGCCATGACCTGCAGCGCGAAGGCGGGCAGATCATCATCGGCAGCCTGCTGGTACTGGGCAGCGCGCTCAGCTACGCGCTGTACCTGTTCGGCAGTGGCCAGGTGGTGGCCCGCATCGGCGCGGTGCGGCTCACCGCCTACGCCAGTTGCGTGGCCAGCGTGCTGGTGCTGCTGCATTTCAGCGTCACCCATCCGCTGCCGCTGCTGTGGCAGGCGCCGGCACCGGTGCAATGGCTGTCGCTGGTCAACGCCACCGTGTGCACCGTGCTGCCGGTGCTGGCGATCATGCTGGCGGTGCAGCGTGTCGGCTCGTCGCTGGCCGCGCAGGTGGGTATGCTGGGTCCGGTTTCCACCATCGTGATGAGTCTATGGTTGCTCGACGAGCCGATGGGGCCGGCGCAGGTCGCCGGCACCGTGCTGGTGCTGATCGGCGTACTGCTGGTGACCCGCCTGCGGCGCTGACGCCGGAACAGGCGCGGTCGCGCATCCTGGCGGTGATCCGCGCCATCCCACCGGGGCAGGTCCTGGGTTATGGCCAGGTGGCCATGCGCGCCGGCCTGCCCGGGCGTGCGCGGCTGACCGCGCGCATCCTGGGCCAGAACGACGATCCTGACCTGCCCTGGCACCGCGTGCTGCGTTCGGACGGGCGCATCGCCATGGCCGAGGGCTCTGCCGGCTGGCGCGAGCAGTCGCAGCGGCTGCGCGCCGAAGGGGTGGTAGTGGAAAACGGCCGGGTGCGCATGCCCGCCATCGATCCGGCCGCTGCCTTGGATGCGGCGGTCTGGGGCCCGGGCTGATCACTGCCAGCGACTGAACGGGCGGGGCCCGGTGGTCGCTTCCCTGTCGCGGTGCTGCGGCTATGATGGAGGCCGTTCCATGCCGGTATTCCCATGTTCCCGCGACTGCCAACCGTCACCAAGGCCCTGCTGATCGCCAACGCGGTCCTGTTCCTGCTGCAGCAGCCTTTCCTGCTGGGCATGCAGACCTTCGAACCGTTCATGCTGCAGCCGTGGCAGCCGGGCTTCGATGCGTTCTCGCCCGGTGGCAACTTCCAGCCGTGGCAGCTGCTCACCTACGGCTTCCTGCATGGCAGCTTCGGCCACCTGTTCTTCAACATGCTGGCCGTCTTCATGTTCGGCGCGCCGCTGGAGCAGACCTGGGGCGAGAAGCGTTTCCTGTTGTACTACCTGGTGTGCGTGGCCGGTGCCGGTGTCTGCCAGTTGCTGGTGGGCACGCTGCTGGAAAACCCGGCCACGGTGCTGGGCGCGTCCGGTGGTGTGTTCGGCCTGCTGCTGGCCTACGGCATGCTGTTCCCGAACCAGCGGGTGATGCTGCTGTTCCCGCCCATTCCGATGAAGGCGCGTACGTTCGTGATCCTGTTCGGCGTGGGTGAACTGGTGCTGGGCATGACCGGCTGGCAGCCGGGCGTGGCCCACTTCGCACATCTGGGCGGCATGCTGTTCGGCTGGCTGCTGATCCGCTACTGGCGCGGGCAGTCGCCGTTCAATAAGCGCCGCCCGCCCGGCCCGCCGAAGCGCCCGAACCACCTGCGCAGCGTGAAGTGAGGCGCGCTGCGCGCATCCACGCACAGCGTGGATCTACAGATCCTGCAGCACCACCTGCGCTGCATTGTGTCCCGGTGCACCGGTCACGCCACCGCCGGGATGGGTCCCCGAACCACACAGGTACAGCCCCGGCAGCGCACCCCGATAACCGGCCTGGCCCATCATCGGCCGGGCCGAGAACAACTGGTTGGCACTGAGCGCGCCGTGGAAGATGTCGCCGCCGATGAGGCCGAAGGTGCGCTCCAGGTCCAGCGGTGACAGCACCTGGCGGCCGAGCACGCTGGCGCTGAAGCCCGGCGCATGCCGCTCGACCGTGGCGATCATCAGGTCGGCCACTGTCTCCCGATGATCATCCCAGTGGCGGCCCTCGGGCAGCACCGGGGCCACGTGCTGGCAGAACAGGCTGGCCACGTGTTGTCCGGGCGGCGCCAGTGAATCGTCCAGCGTGCTGGGAATCAGCATTTCCACGATCGGTTCGCGCGACCAGCCATCGCGTCGCGCATCCAGCCAGGCGCGATCCATGTAGTCCAGGCTGGGCGCCATGATGATGCCGGCACTGAGGTGATCGCCGGGGCCGGGCAGGGCGCGGAACGCCGGCAGCCGCGACAGCGCCACGTTCATCCGGAAGGTACCCGAGCCGCAGCGCCACTGCGCCATGCGTTCGCGCGTGGGGGCGGGCACCTGCGCCGGTTCCAGCAGCTGCTCGTACAGCAGCTTCGGATTGACGTTGGCGATCACCGCACGCGCGCGCAGGGTCTGCCCATCGCCCAGCACCACGCCCACCGCGCGTCCGTCTTCGATCTGCAGCCGTTGCACCGGCGCATCTACACGCAGTTCTGCACCGGCCTGGCGTGCGGCCGAGGCGATGGCCTGGCTGATCGCACCCATGCCACCGATCGCATGGCCCCAGGCGCCCTTCACCCCGTTGCACTGGCCGAACACGTGGTGCAGCAGTACGTAGGCACTGCCCGGTGTATAGGGACTGGCGTAGTTGCCGACAATGCCGTCGAAACCGAACAGCGCCTTGATCGGTGCGCTCTCGAACCAGCGGTCCAGGTATTCGGCGGCCGACAGGGTGAACAGGTCCAGCAGCTCCTGCCGCAGCGAAGCATCCAGCGTGGCCAGTTCGCGGCCGAGCTTCCCCATCTGCCACAGCGCAGGCAGGGCACGCCAACCACAGGCCACGCCCAGGTCCGGCGGTGCGCGCAACGCCCATGCGCGCAGCACGTCAGCGAAGATCTCCAGGCGCGCTTCGTATTCGGGCAGCCGCTGCGCATCACGCGCGGAAAACTTCGCAACCTCGGCCTGGGTGCGACCCGGTGCGGACAGCAGGTAGCGACCATCGTCCAGCGGCAGGAAGTTGTTGGCCGGGCGGTTGACGATGCGCAGCCCGTGCGCGTGCAGCTGCAGGTCCTCGATCACCTTCGGCTGCAGCAGGGACACGGTGTAGGAGGCGACCGAGTTGCGGAAGCCGGGATGGAATTCCTCGGTGACCGCCGCGCCGCCCAGCACGCCGCGCCGTTCCAGCACCAGCACCCTGCGGCCGGCCCGGGCCAGGTACGCGGCGCAGACCAGGCCGTTGTGGCCGCCGCCCACGATGATCGCGTCCCAGTCGCTCATGCGCGGGCGATCGCCGCTTCGATGGTGGCGATGTCGATCTTCTTCATCGGCATCATCGCCTTGAAGGCGCGGCTGGCCAGTGCCTTGTCCTTGCTGGTCACCGCTTCGATCAACATGCGTGGGCTGATCTGCCAGGACACGCCCCAACGGTCCTTGCACCAGCCGCAGTCGCTTTCCTGCCCGCCGTTGCCGACGATGGCATTCCACAGGCGGTCGGTCTCGGCCTGGTCTTCGGTCTGGATCTGGAAGGAAAACGCTTCGTTGTGCTTGAACGCCGGCCCGCCGTTGAGGCCGACGCAGGCAACGCCGCAGACGGTGAACTCGACGGTCAGCACGGCGCCTTCCTTGCCCGCCGGGTAATCGCCAGGGGCATGGTGGACAGCGGTCACCGCGCTGTCGGGAAAGGTGTTGGCGTAGAAGGTGGCAGCCTCCAGTGCATCCTTGTCGTACCACACGCAGATGGTGTTCTTGTGGGCCATGGCCAGGCTCCGCAGCGGACGAAGGCGCAGCGATAGCACGGGCGGTGTTAATGCGGCATCGTGCTGCAGCGCAGGGGCGCGCTACGATGGCAGGTACAGGGGGAAAGCAGTTCCCGACAACGGCAGCACGACAAGGACGAAGCGTGAAGATCCTGATCCTGGGTGGATATGGGGTGTTTGGTGGGCGGCTGATCCGCCTGTTGGCGGACCTGCCGGAGCTGGAGCTGCTGGTGGCCGGGCGTACCCTGGCATCGGCGCAGGCGTTCTGTAACGGCTACCGTGGCCAGTCCACGCTGCGGCCGTTGCAGCTGGACCGGCAGCAGCTGGCGCCGGCGCTGCAGGCCGAGCGGCCCGACCTGGTGGTCGATGCGTCCGGACCGTTCCAGGAATACGGCGCGGACGGCTATGCCGCGATCGAAGCCTGCATCGCGGCCGGCATTGATTACCTGGATTTCGCCGATGGTGCTGACTTCGTGTTCGGCGTATCGCAGTACGACGCGCAGGCCAAGGCGGCCGGCATCTATGTGCTGTCCGGGGTCAGCAGCTTCCCGGTGCTCACCGGCGCGGTCCTGCGGGCCATGGCGGCACGCATGGACATCGTCACGATTGAAGGCGGCATCGCGCCGTCGCCCTTCGCGGGCATTGGCTTGAACGTGATGCGGGCAGTGGTCGGCTATGCCGGGGCGCCGGTCAGGCTGCGCCGCGGTGGGCGCGATGGCCATGGCATCGGCCTGGCCGAAAGCCGGCGCTTCACCGTGGCCGTGCCAGGCCGTATTCCGCTGCGCAACCTGCATTTTTCGCTGGTGGATGTGCCCGACCTGCGGGTGCTGCCGCGCGAACACCCGACCCTGACCGATATCTGGATGGGGGCCGGCCCGGTGCCGGAGCTCCTGCACCGCATCCTCAACCTGCTGGCCAAGGCGCGCCAGCACCTGCGCCTGCCATCGCTGGAGCCGCTCTCGCGCCTGTTCTACACCGTGCTGAACCTGATGAAGTTCGGTGAACACCGTGGGGGCATGATCGTGCGTGCCACCGGCCTGCGCGATGGCGTGCCGATGCAGCAGAGCTGGCATCTGCTGGCCGAGGCCGATGATGGCCCGTACATTCCGTCGATGGCGATCGAGGGCCTGATCCGCAAGCAGCTGGCCGGTGAACGCCCGGCACCCGGTGCGCGGCCGGCCACGCATGCGCTGGAGCTGAGCGACTACGACCGCCTGTTCGAAGGCCGCACCATCCACACCGGTTTCCGCCGTGACATGCCCGGCGCCAGTCTGTACCAGCGCGTGCTGGGGGATGCCTATGCGCAGCTGCCCGCCAGCCTGCAGGCCCTGCATGCACCGGGGGCGGCACGGCGTTGGCAGGGGCGCGCGCGGGTGGAGCGGGGCACCGGCCTGCTGTCGCGGCTGTTGGGCAGGCTGTTCGGCTTCCCGGCGGCGGCCGATGATGTGCCGGTCAGCGTGGAGTTCAGCGCCGAGGCCGGCGGTGAACGCTGGACGCGCAGCTTCGGTGGCCACCGCTTTTCATCACTGCAGACCGAGGGCCGTGGTCGTGATGAGGCGCTGCTGGTCGAGCGGTTTGGCGCGGTCTCGGTCGGCCTTGCGCTGGTGGTGGGCGGCGGGCGCCTGCAGTTGATGCCACGGCGCTGGTCGGTGCTGGGCATTCCGCTGCCACGCGCGCTGCTGCCTGGCGACAACAGCTTTGAGTACGACGTGGACGGGCAGTTCGTGTTCGATGTGGAAATCGGCGCGCCGCTGGTCGGGCGCATCGTGCATTACCGGGGCACGCTGCAGCCGGCGTGACGTCCGTCGCCGCGTGCCTGCAGCGGGCATGTCGGAATCGGAATGGTGCGCTGTCGCTTCAGACACTACCCGCTGCGCGTCGCCGATTCCTGGGTGACGTATTTCACCTGTCGTGAGGCGGTCTGGGCAGCGATGCGAGTGGCCGCATGACCTGCTGAATCCTAAGGATTTTCAAGCGCATGGCGTAGGGTCTGGTCTACGCCGGACATTGCATAGTGACGTATTCCGCCAGATTCATCACCGGTTGCAGCACTGCCTCGCACGCCTGAGCCGTGCCTATAACCCTCCGGCAGTCCCATCACCGGAGAGAGCTTCATGGCATTTGCATCCGCCCATCGTGTGCTGAAGCGCAGCGCGCTTTCAGCAGTATTGTTTTCCATCATCGGCAGCGTCGCTGCGCAGAGCACCACCGGCACGCTGCATGGCGCCGCCGCCGGTTCCGAAGGCGCGACCGTCGTCGCCCAGAGCGACAGCGGCCTGAAGCGGACGGTCGCCGTCGATGCGCAGGGACGCTACAGCTTCGGCGCGCTGCCGGTGGGTCGCTACAGCATCAGCCTGCAGCGCGACGGGCGCATCCTCGAACAGCGCGATGACGTACAGCTGCGCGTGGGCAGCGGTACCGAAGTGAGCTTCGCTGCACATGGCCCGGCCACAACCCTGGAAGCAGTCAATGTCACCGCGGCGAACCTGCCGAAGATCGATCTGAGCCACACCGTCTCCAAGTCGGTCATCACCTCCGAGCAGCTGGACGTGCTGCCGCTGGGGCGCAGCGCTGAGTCCATCGCGCTGCTGGCACCAGGCGTGGTGGCCGGCAGCGGCGCCTTCTCCAACGGGTCCCGCTCGGTCCTCTCGTTCGGCGGCTCCAGCGTCACCGAGAACGCGTACTACCTCAATGGCTTCAACGTCACCAATCCACTCAACTACTTGGGTGGCATCAGTCTGCCGTACGGCTCCATCGACCAGCAGGAAACCTTCACCGGCGGCTATGGCGCGGCGTATGGCCGTTCCACCGGTGGCGTCATCAACCAGGTCGGCAAGCGTGGCACCAACGCGTGGCGGTTCGGCGCGCAGGTCACCTGGTCGCCGGCCGGGCTGGCCGAGTCACCGGCATCGGTGAACTACCCGGACATGACCCTGCCGGAGGGGTATGCCTACGAGAACGAGGGCAAGCCGGGCACGCTGTATCGCTACCGGCGCGGTGACAAGTCCACCACGACTACCTATAGCGGCTATGTCAGTGGCCCGTTGATTGAGGACAGGCTGTTCATCCACCTTGCCGCCGAGTCGAACCGTCGCGAGGGGGTTGCAACCGCCAACGAGGCCGCCGCGCAGCAGGTGCGCAACCACTACCGCGCGGATACGCCGAAGTTCTACGGCAAGATCGACTGGAACATCAACGACAACAATACGCTGGAATACACGCGCTTCCAGGACACGGATCGTACCGGCGGCTACTACCGGGAGTTCGACTACCAGACATTGGCCGAGGGGGATCGCACCGGCACCTTCCCCAACATCAGCAAATCGACCACCGACGTCGACATCTTCAAGTACACCGGTTACCTCAACGACGCGCTGACCTTCAGTACCGTGTGGGGGCGCGCCCGCACCAGCAACCTTGAGTTCAATCCGCTGAACTCGGGCAACCCCTACATCAGTGGCGCCGGCAACCAGGATCCCGCGTTGAATGGCGGTAGGCCGATCCGCAACGACCAGCCGGATCTCTACAGCAAGGCACCTGATGCTGGCAGCACGACGCATGGGCTGCGCATGGACCTGCAGTACCGCGTCGGCAACCACGAGTTGACCGCTGGCGTCGATAACATGACCTATCGGGCCAACAACGAGGGCCAATCCATGACCGGCCCCGGCCATGCCTGGATCTATTCCCGCGGCAATCCCGGCGCGTCGCCCAGCCCGGGCTTCGGCATTGCACCGCCGGGAGGAAATGGCTATTTCGTGCAGAAGTACATTTTCTCCACCACCACCAGCATGTCGGTCAAGCAGCGGGCCTACTACCTGGAGGATCGCTGGCAGCTGACGCCCGACTGGCTGCTGACCCTCGGCCTGCGCAACGACCGCTTCACCAACTTCAACAGCGATGGCCGCGCTTACGTGGAGAGCGGCGACCAGTGGGCGCCACGCTTGGGCGCCAGCTGGGATGTATTCGGTAACGCCTCGTTGAAGCTGTTCGCCAACCTGGGCCGCTACTATCTGGCACTGCCCAACAGTGTGGCCATCCGTGGTGCTTCCGCATCGACGTACACGCGTGAGTACTTCACCTATACCGGCATCGATGCCAACGGCAATCCGACCGGTTTGACGCCGCTGGGGCCGGGTCCGGTGTCGGCCAATGGCGAATACGGGCAGGCACCCGATCCGCTGGCGGTGGCGCCGACCGACCTGAAATCGCAGTACCAGGACGAGCTGATCCTGGGCTTAGAGAAAACCCTGGGCAGCCGCTGGAACAGTGGTGCCAAGGTCACCTACCGCAAGCTGCAGTCGGCCATTGACGATACCTGCGATGCCGACCGTTTCGTCGACCGACTGGCAGGCATGGGGCTGGATGCCGACACCTTCGATCTGCCCGGTTGCGTGATCTTCAATCCGGGCGGGACCAACACGTTCCAGCTGCGGCACCGTGATGGCTCCGGCTACACGCCGGTCAGCATGAGTTCGACGGATTGGGGCTACGACGGCAAGAAGGCGAAGCGTCAGTATGTCGCGCTGGATGTTTTCATCGAGCATCCGATGTCCGACGGCTGGTACGGCCGCCTGGACTACACCTGGTCGCGCAGCTTCGGCAACACCGAAGGGCAGGTGAGGTCGGATATCGGCCAGAGCGATGTGTCGAAGACCCAGGACTGGGATGCGGCGGCGTTGATGGAGTACGCCGGTGGCTACCTGGCCAACGATCGGCGGCACCAGATCAAGGCGTTCGGCGCCTACCAGATCAATGACGGATGGACCGCGTCTGCGACGGTGCGGGTGATGTCGGGCATGCCGAAAAACTGCCTGGGCTACTACGGCAGTGACCAGAGCGATCCTCTCAATGGTTACGGCTCGGCCTACCACTACTGCAACGGCAAGCCTTCGCGTCCCGGCGACGCGGGCCGGCAGCCGTGGACGGCGCAGCTGGACATGGGCGTGATGTACCGCCCCGGGTTTGCTGACAATCGGCTGGGCCTGGGCCTGAACGTCTTCAACGTGCTCAACCAGCGGCGCCAGCTGCAGTCGACGGCCAAGTACCAGACCGGACCGGACACCGTCTCCAACCTTTACGGCATGGGCAGCTACTTCACACCACCGCGGACGGTGCGCCTGAGTGCGTCGTACGACTTCTGACCTGCGCGAACAGCGGCTCTCTCTCTCCGCACGGGTTTGCTTGGCCCTGATCCGTCAGGGCCCTTTTTTCCAGCGCTCCAGCAGAAGCAGCCGACGTGAGGGGCATCGATCTCGATGCAGTAGAGCCACGCCATGCGTGGATGACGCATCAGGAAGCAGAGAGGGCGCCCGAAGGCGCCCTCTCATCAAACCAGGATCATCAGACCTCAGCGCCAGACCTTGATCTGCTCGGCGTCGGTGCGCTGCATCGGCTGGCCGGCCTTGCAGCTGAAGGTCGCACCGAAGGCCGGCAGGTTGGACAGCGGCCCATTGGTGCGCCAGCGGCCCGGCGCACGGATGTCGGCGGTCAGGCGGCGTGCGGCCTCGTTCGGCGACAGCTGCTGCGGCCACAGGGCCGCCCAGGCGCGGAAGAAGCCCTGCTGCTGTGCCGGCTTGGCCTTCGGCTCCTGTGCGGTGTAGGCCGCCCAGGCCAGTTCCAGGCCGGCGATGTCGGCCAGGTTCTCTTCCTGGGTCAGGGTACCGTTGACCTTGGCACCCTTCACGCCCGGGAACTCGTAGGCGCCGTACTGGGTGGCCACGCGGGTGCCGAGCAGGGTCCAGGCGGTCTTGTCGGCCGGGGTCCACCAGCTGCGCAGTTCGCCCTTGGCGTCCACCAGGGCACCCTTGGCATCGATGGCGCGGGTCAGTTCGTGGCCGACCAGGCCACCGAAGCTGCCGAACTTGTCGGCGGCATCGGCCTTGGCATTGAACACCGGGCCCTGCAGGATCGCGGCGGTGACGATCAGGCGGTTCTGCGCCAGGTCATAGGCCAGCGACGGCTGCTGCGGCAGCACGTCCCAGCGGCGGTCGGCGTTGCCCTTGCCGATGCGCTTCATTTCCTCGCGGTGGCGCCAGGTCGAAGCAATCAGCATGTTGCCGCCGAACGAGCCACGGCCCATCGGCTGCACGCTGTAGTCCAGGTCGCGCAGCGGGGTGCCGATTTCGATCTTCAGCGCGGCCAGCTTGGCCTGCGCTTCGGTCTTGGCCTCGGCGCTCATCCAGGTGCTGTTCTTCACCGCGTCGATCTGCACTTCACGCACCTTGTCGACGATCCATGCCGCCTGGCGGCGGTCTTCGGCCGACAGGTAACGCGCGGCATACTCGCGGCCGACCATCGGGCCGGCGGCCACGTTGATGGCGTCCAGCACGCTTTCCCAGCGCTGCGGCGGCAGGGTTTCGCCGCGCAGCACGCGGCCGCGGAATTCGAACTCGGCGTCGCGGTAGGCCTTGGACAGGTAGGGCGCCATCGAATCGCCCACGCGCCAGCGCAGGTAGGCCTTCCACTGGTCCGGCTTGAGCTTGGTGACCATGCTGTCGAGCTGCTTGAACAGGCCCGGGTCGGCCAGCGACACCAGGTCGTCGCTGACGCCCTGCGCCTTCAGGAAGGCGTCCAGCTGCAGGTTGCGGTAGCGGCTGTTCAGATCCTTGGTCGAGATCGGCGCGTAGTTGTTGAACGGGTTGTTGATGCCGGCCAGCGACTGCGCGTTGCGGGCCAGCTCGGTTTCCAGTTCGATCACCGACTGCGATTCGGCATCCAGCTTGGCCGCCGGGGTGCCGGTCAGGGCCAGGATCTGCTTGACGTAGTTGCGGTAGCGGCCCATCAGGGCCACGGTGTCGGCGTCGGTGCGGGTGTAGAACGCCGGATCGGGCAGGCCCATGCCGCCCTGCATGAAGTAGCCGATATGGCGGTCCAGCGCCTTCAGGTCCACGTCCGGGCCGAAGTTGAAGGCCACCGGGATGCCGACCTGGTGCAGCGCGGCGATCGAGGCCGGCACATCCTTGGCCTTCTTGATCGCGTTGATGCGGGTCAGCAGCGGGGCGATCGGATTGGAGCCATCGGCTTCCACGGCGGCTTCGTCCAGGCCGCTGGCCCAGAAGTCGCCCAGCAGCTTCTGCACGTTGCCCTGCGGCGCCTTCATCGAGGCGTCCAGCAGTTCACGCTGCTGCTGGCGGCTGCGGTCGACCAGCTGGCCCAGCGCGGTGGCCGCGCCGGTCTGCGGTGCCGGGTTGGCCTTCAGCCAGCCGGCGTTGGTGGCGTCGTAGAAATCGCTGCACTGGGTGCTGACAGCCGGGGCGCGCGCGGCCTTCTTCTTGGCGGCGGCGAACGCATCGTGGGTCGGGACCAGGGTCGCCAGGCTGATGCCCAGGGCGACGGCAAGCGGACGGAAGTTGGGCATGTAGAACGAATCCGTGATGGATTGAGGGCGGGCGAACTATAGCAAGCCATGCATGGGCACGGGATGCACGCGTCACGCGGCTTCCGCCGGGCATGGCCCGGCGCTACTGGATGGTGAGGCATGGGCACGGGATGCACGCGTCACGCGGCTTCCGCCGGGCATGGCCCGGCGCTACTGGATGTGAGGCATGGGCACGGGATGCACGCGTCACGCGGCTTCCGCCGGGCATGGCCCGGCGCTACCGGATGGTGAGGCATGGGCACGGGATGCACGCGTCACGCGGCTTCCGCCGGGCATGGCCCGGCGCTACTGGATGGTGAGGCATGGGCACGGGATGCACGCGTCACGCGGCTTCCGCCGGGCATGGCCCGGCGCTACTGGATGGTGAGGCATGGGCACGGGATGCACGCGTCACGCGGCTTCCGCCGGGCATGGCCCGGCGCTGCTGGATGGTGAGGCATGGGCACGGGATGCACGCGTCACGCGGCTTCCGCCGGGCATGGCCCGGCGCCATCAAAAACAAAGGCCCGGGAAATCCCGGGCCTTTGAAGGTTCACCTTGGCCTCAGCCGTGGCTTACCAGATCACCACCTGCTGGTCGCCGCTGCGGGCCATCGGGGCGCCAGCCTTGCACTGGAAGGCGGCCGCGAAGGTCGGCAGGTTCGACGGTGCGCCCATGGCACGGAACTGCGCCGGGGCGTGCGGGTCGGTCGCCAGGCGGACCTTGGCGTTTTCCGGGGTGTACTTGGTGCGCCACACGGTGGCCCAGTTGAAGAAGAAGCGCTGGTCACGGGTGAAGCCGTCGACCTTCGGGTCTTCCTTGCCGGCGGTGGCCTTCTGCAGTGCATCGTAGGCCGTGGCCAGGCCACCCAGGTCGGCGATGTTCTCGCCCAGGGTCAGGTGGCCGTTCACGGCCTGGCCATCCACCTTGTACTGGTCGAACTGCTTGACCAGCTTGCCGGTCAGGCCTTCGAAGTTCTTCTTGTCAGCCGGGGTCCACCAGTCTTCCATGTTGCCGGTCGGCCCGAAGCGTGCACCCTGGTCATCGTAACCGTGGGTCATTTCATGGCCGATCACCGCACCGATGCCGCCGTAGTTCAGCGCGTCGTCGGCCTTCGGGTCGAAGAACGGCGGCTGCAGGATGGCGGCCGGGAACACGATCTCGTTCTGCAGCGGGTTGTAGTAGGCGTTGACCGTCTGCGGGGTCATGCCCCACTCGGTCTTGTCCACCGGCTTGCCGATCTTGGACAGGTTGAACTTGTAGTTGAACGCATTGGCTGCGCGCACGTTGCCCAGGTAGCTGTCGCGCTGGGTTTCCAGGCCCGACCAGTCACGCCACTTGTCCGGGTAGCCGATCTTCGGGGTGAAGGTTTCCCACTTGGCGATGGCCTTGGCCTTCGTCTCCTCGCTCATCCAGCTCAGGCCCTGGATGCGTTCCTTCAGCGACGCGGCCAGGTTCTTCACCAGCTCTTCCATCTTCGCCTTGGCTTCCGGCGAGAAGGCAACCTTCACGTAGAGCTGGCCGAAGGCCTCGCCGGCATCGTTTTCGATGGTGCCCAGCACGCGCTTCCAGCGCGGCTTCTGTTCCTTCTGGCCGTTCAGGGTCTTGCCGTAGAACTCGTAGTTCTCCTGCACGAAGGCATCGGCCAGGTACGGCGAGGCGCTGTCCACGGTGTGGAAGCGCAGGTAGGCACGCCACACCGACGCATCGGTGTCGGCCAGCGCCTTGCTCACTTCTTCATGGAAGGCCGGCATGGCCAGCGAGAACTTCTCCGGCGCGGCCACGCCCTGCGACTTGAAGAACTCGGTCCAGCTGAAGTTCGGGGTCAGCTTGTCGGCGTCGGCCAGGGTGACCGGGTTGTAGAACAGTTCCACGTTGCGCGACAGCTCGACGCGCGACTTGGACGCCTTGGCCAGGCGGGTCTCGAACTTGACCACGTCCTCAGCCTGCTTGGCGGCATCGGCGGCGGCCACGCCGGACAGTTCCAGCACCTTGGCGACGTGCGCCTGGTAGGCCTTCAGCTTGTCGGCGTTCTTGGCGTCGGTGTAGTAGGTGGTGTCCGGCAGGCCCAGGCCGCCCTGGCTGGCGTAGGCCATGTTCACGGCCGAGTTCTTGAAGTCGGCTTCGGCGCCGAAGCCGAACAGGATGTTGTCACCCTTGGCAGCGCTGGTGCGCAGGTAGTCGGCGATGGCCGCCTTGTCCTGCAGGCCGTCGATCGCGGTCAGGTCGGCCTTCAGCGGCTCGATGCCCTGGGCGTTGATCTTGGCTTCGTCCATGCCGGTGGCCCACAGGTCGCCGACGATCTTCTCGATGTGGCTCGGGCTCTTGACCTGGGCGACCTGCTCGGCCAGCTGGTGCTGCACCGCTACCGAACGCTCGTCGAGGATGGTGAAGGCGCCCCAGCTGGTGCGGTCGCCCGGAATTTCGTTGGCGGCCAGCCACTTGCCGTTCACGTAGTCGCCGAAGGCGCCACAGGCATCCAGCTTGCTGTCCAGATCGCTGGCCAGGAAGGCGTTGTAGGCCGGCAGCTTGCTCTCGTCCAGCTTGTAGTCGGTGGCCTGTTCGGTGGCGGCCGGCGTGGAGGCGGCGGCATCCTTTGCCGGGGTTTCGGTCTTGCCGCAGCCGACCAGCGCGGCCGAAACGGCCAGGGTCAGCAGCACGATCTTGGGAGTACGGGTCACTTGAATGGCCTCCAGGCCGAGTGAGTCAGGGAAGAGCCGCCGGGACGGCCGTGGGCCGAACAATACGCCGCCGGCCCGTGCTGCAAGGGTGTCGAAGGTCATGGCCGGGCGCAAGGGGGCCGGGCCGGGGCCGGAAAAAGACAGACCCGGCAAAAGCCGGGTCTGTCGGGGTGTTGCGGTTCTGGATGGATCAGAACTTGTAGCTGGCGCCCATGTACATGTAACGGCCGACGTTGTCGTACATCGCCGAACCGACGTCGGAGCCGAAGTAGTTCACCGGCGGATCCTTGTCGAAGGCGTTGTCGATGCCCATGTAGACGTCGATCTTGTCACCCGGGAAGCGGTAGCCGAACTGGAAGTTGTGGTAGGTGTACGAGCCGTTGCGGATCGGGCTGGTCTGGCCCGGGTTGGCCTGGTAGCTCTTCGGCTGCACGCGCAGGTTCGGGCCGACGTAGGTCATGTCCCACGACGCGCGCCACTGGCCCAGCGAGTACTTGGTCTGCAACTGGCCACGCCAGCGCGGATCGGTCACCCAAGTGACGTTCTCGTCGTATTCGTTCGGGAAGGCCTGGAAGGCCCACTCGCGCGACTGCAGCAGACGGGTGCCCACCAGGCGGATGACGGTGTCACCCTCGGCCAGCTTGAAGCGGTAGTCCATTTCCAGATCGACGCCGACGCGACGCGAGCGGGCCAGGTTCTCGTTCAGTGCAACCCAGCGGCTGATCGAGTATTCCGGGAAGGTACGGCCGCCAGCATCGGTCTTGCCGCCCACCGGTGCGCGTTCGATGAAGCCGCAGAAGCTGTTGTTGATGCCCCCCGGCGAATCCACGCAACGGGTTGCATTGGTTTGCGCGGTCACCGCACCGATGGCGTCCTTCAGGCTGATCCACCAGTAGTCGATGGACATGCCGAAGCCCTGCAGGAAATCAGGCTGCCAGACCAGGCCATAGGTGAAGCTGCGAGCGCGTTCCGGCTTCAGGTCCGGATTGCCGCCGCTGACGCCCGGGCGGGTGGCGGTGTAGGTGTCGACCCAGCCGACCGGCACGCCCAGTGCCGAGCAGTTGGCCTGGCGCAGTGCCGGGTCCGCTGCGGTGTTCGGGCGGTTCGGGTTGGTGGCCAGATAGTTGCAGGGGTCGTTGACCGTGGCGAAGTTTTCGCTCTGCGGGTTGTACAGCTCACCGATGCTCGGTGCGCGCACTGCCTGCGACAGGGTACCGCGGGCACGCAGCGACGGAATGATGGTCCAGTCCAGGCCCACCTTCCAGGTGGTGGTCTTGCCGATGCTGCTGTAGTCCGACCAGCGGCCTGCGGCGTCCAGGGTCAGGTTGTAGATGCCCGGGATGTCGGCCAGCAGCGGCACGGTGGTTTCAACGAAGGCCTCGCGCACGTCGTACTTGCCCATGCGGTTGGGGATGGCGTTGAGGAAGGTCAGGCCCTGTGCGGCCAGCGGATCGGTGATTTCGCGGCTCTTCTCGCGGCGGTACTCGACACCACCGGCCACGCCGACGTCACCGGCCGGCAGGCTGAACAGCGAGCCGTTGGCCAGCGATGCGCTGAACACCGACTGCTGCAGGCGCGAGTAGTTGAACGAATCGACGTTCATCCAGTCACGCGCGGCCTGGGTCACCGCGCCGTTGCCGAACACCGAGAACGGCACGCAGCCTTCGCGGGCGAACTGCGAGTACACGCGGTTGCCGTTGTTGGGGTTGGTCGCGTTCGGGTTCAGGGTGGTGCGGCAGACGATCTGGCCGTTGGCCGGGTTGACCACGGTATCCAGGCCAGCCTGCCAACGCTCGTTGATGCGGTTGTTGAGGTTCCAGCGCTTGACTTCGCTCTGGCCCCAGTTGCCGTAAACGTCGTAGGTCCAGTTCTCGGTCAGGTTGCCTTCCACGCCCAGCACGAAGCGCTGGGTGTTGCGCTCCACGTGTTCACCACGCTGGCCGGCGTCGACGTTGAAGCGGCTCAGGGTCAGCTGGCTCAGGCCGGCACTGGTCATCAGCGCGCGCAGTTCCGGCGACACGTAGGCGTTGTCGCGCTGGATGCGCAGGGTCTGGTCGAACGACGGCTGTGCCAGGAAGTCGGACACCGTTTCGGTGTACTTGCCTTCGAAGTACAGGCGGTGGTTGTCGGTCAGGTCGAAGTTGACGACCGTGTTGATGCTCTTGCGGTCGAACTTCGGCTGCAGGTCGGCAACCGAGTTCAGGTCGGCGAAGTCACAGTCCACGCAGCTGGTCGCGCTGACCACGGTGCCGTCATAGCGCTGCTTGCGGAAGGTGCCGTCCGGGTTGAACTGGTAGCGGTTGCCCCAGGTGGCCGAATTGTTCGGGTTGAAGGTACCGATGTTGAAGGTACCGCCGAAGGAGATCGAGTGGTTGCCGCCCGGGCCGGACAGGATCGTTTCCGGGTTGCTTTCGCTGGACGGCTTGGTGTTGTCGTAGTTCGGGTTGCGCACCGACACCAGGAACTCGTTGCCGATGGCACGGTCGGTGCGGACGAAACGGTCCTGCTTGCTGTATTCCAGGGCGACGGCAGCGTTGCCGCGGCCACCGGCGAAGTCGGTGCCGGCCGAGGCGCTGATGAAGGAACGGTTGAAGCCGCCTTCGCTGGCCATGCCGGTCTGACCGCGCACTTCGGCGCCGTCGAAGGACTTCTTCATGATGAAGTTGACCACGCCGGCCACGGCGTCGGCGCCGTACACGGCCGAGGCACCACCGGTGATCACTTCCACGCGCTCGATCCATTCCACCGGAATGGTGTTGACGTCCACCGCCGAGGAGCCGGAGGTCGCGCCGACGTGGCGGCGGCCATTGACCAGCACCAGGGTGCGCGAGGTGCCCATGCCACGCAGGTCCATCAGGCCCACGCCGGCGGTGCCGATGAAGCGGGTCGAGTTGCCCAGGGTATAGGTCGGGGTCAGTGCCGGCAGGCGGGTCATCAGGTCGCCGATGTTGTTCGCACCGGTGGCGCGGATTTCCTCGGCGGTGATGGCGGTGACCGGGGAGGGGGTCACGAAGCCGGTACGCGCGATGCGCGAGCCGGTCACGCTGACGCGATCCAGGTCGATCGGGTTGGAACCGGAGCTGGCTTCCTGGGCCAGGGTCGGGCCAGCAGCGGCCATCATCAGACCGACCAGCAGGGCGTTGGTCAGCGGGTGGCGGCCGGGAGTGCGGTGGTGCGTCATCGAGTGAATCCCCCTAGTGGACAAAATGCTCTCGCTTCCATGCAGTTGTTATGTTGATGTTCAGATGTCGTCCTGACTTGACTCGAACCTAACATGCACTTAACGAGAAATGCATGTTTCCGTCACGGTTTGACATAAGGCGTATGGTTTCGCTACATCAAATTGCAACAAATACAGTCACTTGGTCTCAGTTGTGATAGATCCGTCGAGATCGCGCAGCAGATGCTGAATGGGCTGTTAAGGTCAACTTTGCGCAAAGTGGCGGTTGCCTTTGCACGAAAAAGGCCCCCGGGCGGGCGCCTGGGGGCCTTCGTTGTCCTGTGGCCTGTCCTGCGCGTTCAGCCGCAGGCAGGGCGCGGTCAGGGTTTGACCGGTCCGTCCTGCAGGGTGGGCATCTCGGTGCCCGCGTCCGGTTCGGGCAGTTCGCCCTGCGGCTTCACTTCGGGAATGCGCGAGGCAGCGGCGTCCTTCGGCAGCTGCTCGACGCCGCCCACGTTGACCGAGCCGATCCGCGGCTTCTTCCAGACCGAGTCGTGCCAGGCCTGGTAGCGCGCCGGGTCCCAGTAGCGCTCGTCGTAGAACTTGGAGCCGTCGATTTCCTGCGGACCGGCCGGGCCGGGCACGATGATGCGCAGGGTGCCGGTGAAGCCGGTACGGCTGCCAGTCGTGGCACGCCGCTCACGGCGCAGCACCGCAGCGATGCGCGGCTGCGCGGCGGCATCGCCGTAACGGGCGTAGATGGCTTCGCCTTCGCTCACCGCACGCGCGCGTTCGCCTTCATCCAGCTGCTTCCAGTAGCGTTCGCGCATTTCCAGGAAGCCTTCGTAGCCACGTTCGGCGGCCAGGTCCATCCAGGCATAGGCCAGCGCGCGGTCCTGGGCCGTGCCATCGCCGTTCCACAGCATCTCGGCCACCATCGCCTGCGATGGCTTGTCGGCGTACTGGGCGGCGTACTGGAAGAAGCGCAGCGCGTCCTCACGCTTGCCGGCCTTGTACTTCTCCAGCGCCAGCAGCCGGAAGCGCAGATCCGGATGGCCGTTGAGGAAGCCGGCGGTGATCATCAGCTTGTCCTGGGTGGGATCGGGCGGGGCCGGATCGTTCGCCAGCGCGTTCGTGCACATCAGCAGTCCGGCCAGCAGGGCCCCGGTCGCCATCCATTGCGGGTATTTCATCTGCGGTTTCCAAAGGTGCGTGGTGAGGACCGGGCGGGCAGCGCCCGCCCGGCAATGCCAGGCTCAGGGGCTGGAGGCGTTGCCGCCGCCGGCACCGATGTGGCGGTCGAAGAACTTCAGCATTTCCGTATACAGGTTGACCCGCGCGTCTTCGCCATAGAAGCCGTGCATTTCCCCGCTCTGGATGATCATGCCCTCGGGCGTGTTGCCGGCGGCGATCAACGCCTTGTTCATCAGCTCAGTCTGCTCCGGTACGGCACGTACGTCACGCGCGCCGGCGGCCAAGTACACCGGGATCTTCACCTCGGCCGCGCGCAATGCCGGCGAAGCACGGTTCCAGTCGGCGCGTTCGGTGCCGTGGGTGCGGCGAAGGAAGCGCAGGCCCGATTCGCGCTGCGGGATGTCGCCCTTCTTGAACAGCATGTCGATATCGTAGACGCCCACATAGCCGAAGGCGCACTTGAACAGCCCTGGCTCGCGGATCGGCGCCATCAGCGCCGAGTAGCCACCGAAGCTGCCGCCGTAGATGCAGATGCGGTCGCGGTTGGCGTAGCCGTTGTCGATGGCCCAGTGGGTGGCTTCCAGGATGTCGTTCTGGATGCCCTGGTCCCACTGCCGGTGGCCGGCATCCTCGAAGGCCTTGCCGTAGCCGGACGAGCCACGGAAGTTGACCTGCAGGGTGGCGTAGCCGCGGTTGGCGAACAGCTGCGCTTCCGGATTGAAGCCCCAGTTGTCGCGCGGGCCGATCGGGCCGCCGTGGGGGTTGACCACCAGCGGCAGGTTGCGCCCGTTGGACCCGTTGGGCAGGGTCAGGTAGCCGAACACCTTGCGGCCATCGCGGGTGGTGATGCTGAACGGCTTGATCGACGCCATGTTCTTCTTGTCGATCTGCGGCCGGCGCGACATCAGGAAGCGGGCCTTGCCGGTGTCACGGTCGTACAGGTACAGCTCGCCGGGATTGTTGTCGCTGTACACGCTGACGATGATCCTGCGGCCATCCTGGGTGTAGCTGGAGAAATCGACCATCTGCCCTTCGAACGCCGCCGCCAGCGAGGCGTACAGCTCGGCATCGGGGTGGTCCTCGTTGATCAGCTTCACGGCCGGCGCACCGGCTTCGGTCACCACGCCGATCAGGGTGCTTTCGTCGGTGGACCAGATGTAGTTGGATACCTCGGCCACCGGGTCCTGGAACAGTGACTTGAAGGTGCCGCTGGCGGTGTCGAGGATGCCGACCGCGGCCGGTGCCTTGCCATCGTTCTCGGTGGCGTAGACGGTGCCGGTGTTGGTGGTGGTGATCACGTCCAGGTGCTTGCCATCAGCCTTGGACGCATTGAGCAGGGTCCAGCCGCTGCCGTCGCGGCGGTACAGCTCGCTGCGCTCTTCGTACTCGCCTTCTTCGTTGCGGCTGGAGCTGCAGATGGCGAAACGCGGATCCTTGGCTGCATCCAGGGCGATGCTGCAGTTTTCCTTGGGCGCACGACCCAGCGAGGTACGGCGGCCGCTGGTGGTGTCCATGCGCACGAT
The DNA here is from genome assembly GCF_047782825.1 of Stenotrophomonas maltophilia. GTDB lineage: Bacteria > Pseudomonadota > Gammaproteobacteria > Xanthomonadales > Xanthomonadaceae > Stenotrophomonas. The sequence continues at coordinate 4,693,390 of NZ_CP180589.1, forward strand.
CTCGGTGTTGCCGCCCTCGGACGAGCGCGCCGAGGTGACCTGCATGATCACGTTCTGGTCGTCGTTCTTCAGCGTGTCCAGCAGCGAGAAACTCTCGCGGCCGACTTCCTTGCCGCGCTGGGTGGCATCGCGGGTGCCGTAGTAGATCAGCGGGCGCGCCTGGCTGCCGTCGGCGTTGACCGCATACCACTCGCCGGTGGACATCGGCGAGGCGTAGCCGCCCAGCTTCTTCACCGCGTTGAACAGCAGGCGGTCGGGGCTGGTCCAGTAGAACGAGCCGATGCTCTTCTTGTCCGGTAGCGCGTGCACCTTGACCGGCTTCAGGTCGCTGGTGCGGATGACCGTCAGCACGTCCTGGTCGCCCTGGTCGACGGTGATGGCCAGGTACTCGCCGTTGGGTGAGATCTTCACCGTGCCGTAGGTGGCATGGCCGACGAAATCCTTGACCGGCTGCTGGGGGGCGGCGGCGTGGGCGGACGGTGCAGCCGCCGCGATCGCCAGCGCGAGGAGGGACAACATGCGCTTCATACGCATTCTCCGGAAATGGGGGCAATGGGTGCCCTGCAACGCGAAGAGCCCGGCAGGGCCGGGCTCTCCGTTGCAGCCTGGAACGATCAGTTCAGCTTGTACTCGAACTGCACGAAGATCTCGCGACCGATCGCGCTGTAGTTGTAGAAGAAGAACGGATAGGTGTTGTAGGTATCGTCCTTGGGCGCCAGTTCGTCGAAGACGTTGTTCACGTACAGGCCGATGGTGGCCTTGTTGGTGATCTTCTTCTGGATGTTGGCGTTCCAGATCACGTAGGAGCCGATGCGGCCGGTTTCAGCCCAGTTCGGCAGCGAACCCCAGCGGTAGCCGTACACGGTGGCACCCCAGTCGTCGCGTTCCCAGCTGGCGGTCCAGTTGATGCGGCTGCGGAAGTTGAAGAACTGCTTGTGGTCACGCACGTTGCGCGTGCCGCTGCCCGGGAACTCCTGGTCTTCCAGCTTCAGCACGTGGGTCCAGTTCAGGCCCAGGTCGAAGTTGCCCCAGCGGTCGGTGTCGATCTTGTACTTCCAGGCCACGTCCAGGCCGGAGGTCTTCTGGTTGGCCTGGTTGAACGGCACCGAGTGGTAATCGACCACGTACTCGTCTTCACCGGTGGTCGGGTTGATGCCATCGCGGCCGACCAGGCTGCGGAAGTAATCGCACGCGGCCGAGGTGCCATCCACCGGTGCGCCGTCGCGGGTGCGGCCCAGGCGGCAGTCGGCTTCATTGCGCATCAGGTAACCGAAGGCGATGTCCTTGACCGCACCTTCCAGCTCGATGTTGTAGTAGTCCACGCTCAGCGACATCTGGTCCATCACGTCCCAGACGAAGCCGACGGTGGTGGACTTGCCGGTTTCTTCCTTCAGGTTGCGGTTGCCCTGGCGGTCGCCCTGGATGGAGTAGGTGTAGTCGGTGCCCGAGCCGCAGTCGGTGTTGCTCAGCGGGTTGAGGCCATCACGACGGCAGCGGTATTCGTCCAGCGCGCCGTTGAGGAAGAAGCCCGACGGCTGGGCGAAGATGTAGTGCATGTCCGGTGCGCGGAAGCTGGTGGCGTGGGTGGCACGCAGCAGCAGGCTCTGTACCGGGCGGTACTCCAGGCCGGCCATCCAGGTGGCGGCACCGTCGACCGAGCTGGCGTCGTCGTACTTGTCGTAGCGACCGGCCAGGTTGGCCTTCAGGGTGCTGAAGATCGGCACGCTGAACTCCAGGCCCGCCGCGTAGCGGTTGCGCTCGCCGCCGCCGCCGGTGGCGGTACGGCCCAGCGGGCCGCCGGTGCCGGTGTAGTCCTGTTCCATGCGGAAGTCCGGCGAGATGTCGTACTTCTGGCGGGCAGCTTCCAGCACGCCGGCCATGGCCAGCGGGCCGGCCGGCAGTTCGAACAGGTCACCGCTGATGCCGAAGATGGCCTGCGAGGACTGCGAATCGGCGGTGCTGGAGAACTTGTCGCTGAACGAAGCAACCTGCTCCGGGGTCAGCGGGTTCATCAGGCGATCGACGTTCAGACGGTAGATCGGCAGGCCGTTCGGGCGGGTGCCCAGCTGCGGACCGTAGAAGAAGTCGCGCACGCGGCTGGCCACCGGCCAGTTGAAGTTGTCATCGGCGCTGTAGCGCGAGTGCGACAGGGTGGCATCCCAGTCGAACTTGTTGGCGATGTTGCCGCGCAGGCCGAAGGCCACGTCCAGCGACTTTTCGACGTAGTTGTTCTGTGCACCGATGTTGCCCACTTCCGACGGGGTCAGGATGCGCTGCACGTTACCGACGGTGCCACCGAACTGCGGATCGTAGTGGTTGGTGATGCCCAGGGCGCCGCCGCTGGCGAAGAAGCGGGTGGCGCCGGCCAGCTTGGCTTCCGAACGCGACGCGCTCAGCTGGCCCCAGGCCTGCAGGCCGCCGTTGAAATCGTAGGTGCCGTACAGGTAGCCCGACTGGGTGCTGTCGGAATTGCGGATCGACTGCGTGGCCGGATAGCCGAAGTAGCCGCAGCGGTTGGGCGCGGCAACGGTCGGTGCGGACTTGTAGGTTTCGAAGTCGGCGAAGCGGCCGCAGACCTCATCCAGTCCACCCGGTGCCGGCCATTCGCGGATCGCACCCGCGCCGCGGTTGACGGTGAAGCGCACCGCTTCCACCGCGGTGGCGTCGGCCGGATCCACCGACGGATCGTCGCGGTAGGAATCCATGAACTTGCGCTGGCTGGCGTAGATCGCCTCGCGTTCCATGGCCTCGAAGGCGTAGGTCAGGCTCCAGTTGCTGCCGGTCTTGCCGCCCACCCACTGCAGGCGGCCGGAGTCACCGCCGCCGCGGGTGGTGGTGCCGCCGCGCAGGGTGATGGTGTCGCCTTCGAAATTGGTCTTCATGATCACGTTGACCACACCGGCCACCGCGTCCGAACCATAGATGGCCGACGCGCCGCCGGACAGGACTTCGATGCGGTCGATCGCCGCGGCCGGGATGTTGGCCAGGTTCACCGCGTTGGACTGGCCGTTGTACGGCAGCGGGTAGTCGGTGGCGCGGCGGCCGTTGATCAGCACCAGCTGGTAACCCGGGCCGAGGCCGCGCAGGTTCAGGAAGCTGGCGTTCTGGGTGAAGCTGCCCGAGGACAGTTCGTTCTGCACCGAGCCGGTGAACTGGCTGAGGGTGGTCAGCGCGTCATAGACGGTGTTGAAACCCTGCTTTTCGATGTCCTGCGAAGTCACCACGACCACCGGTGCCGGGCCTTCGACCTCGGCGCGCTTGATGCGCGAACCGGTGACCGTGACCTTGTCCAGCTGGGTGGTGGTGCCGCTGTGGCCAGCGGTCTGTTCCTGGCCGCCGGCGTCCTGGGCGAAGGCAGGTGCGGCGACCGAGACAACCAGGGCCGAAGCCAGTGCGAAGCTCAGCGGGTTGCGGCCGAGCAGCTTCCGATGCGTCATGAGTGGAATCCCCTTGAATTCATTCCGTTCGCACCTGGCGTCCTCGGGCGTCGTGCCCGGGTGGCGTCAATGTGCCCCTTGAAAAGTGAACTGGTTCACGATTACCGGCTTCACGAGCCGATGACCTGAGATTAACACGAGCTTAACTCGGCCAGTCAAGTGTTCATCATCAAGTCATAAAGACATGATCGGCAAAGTGGTTTTTCCAGCTGTTTTTCAGGGGTGTTGTTCGTAAGTTGTTGAACTAACGTATGTTTTCCTGGTGGCAGGGCCCCGCTCGCAAAAAAAAGACCCCGCCGAAGCGGGGTCCCGTGGAACGCACGTGCAGGGCGCTTACTTGGCGCCGAACTCATACTTGGCCTGCACGTAGACCGCGCGGCCGTAGGCGCTGTACAGGTAGTTGTTGTACGGCTGGCCGCTGGTGCCGGCGAAGCTGTAGCGCTGGTTGTCAGGCAGCTTGTTGAACACGTTGTTGACCATCAGCGACAGGGTCAGGTTGTCCATCGCGCGGTAGTTCACGCTCAGGTTGTAGGTGGTGTACGAACCCCACTTGCCAGCCTTGTAGCCGGACGAATGGACGTAGTCGTAGCCGTTGCCCAGGTAGGCCATGTAGTTCGGCGTCTTGCCGATGTAGTTGGCATACAGGGTGGTGGTCCACTTGTCCTTGGCCCAGCCGATCGAACCATCGGCGCGCACCTTGGCGTAGGAGTCGTACACCCACATCGCGTACGGATCACGCAGCAGGTCCAGGTACTCGTCGCCCGGCTGCGGCTGCAGTTCGCGCTTGAGCATGTCGGTGTAGTTGCCGGCGAACTGCAGCGAGCCGAAGCGGCCCAGGTCCTGCACGTACTTGAAGCTGGCGGTCAACGCTTCCAGGTTCTGGCGCGCAACGTTCATCTTCGGGGTGTAGATCTCATCAAGCACGCCCGAGGCGTCGCGGGTGATCCAGTCATCAACGTTCTGGCAGCTGGCCGAGGTGTTGTTGGTCTGGCCGTTGCGGCAGTAGTACTCGGCCAGCAGCAGCTGGTCGGAGCTGAGCGTGTTGACCTCGTTCTTGATCTTCCAGTTGTAGTAGTCCACCGACACCGACAGGTTGTTGATCGGCGCCCAGACGATGCCCGCGTTCCAGACATCGGCGGTGATCGGCTGCAGGTCCGGGTTGCCGGACTGGGTGCCGAACACCGAGGTGCTGTCATACGGGCAGCCGGTGGTGTTGGCCGGGTCGTAGCCCAGCTGGCCGCAGCGGTAGTAGTCGGTGGCACCGTTGGCGTAGTAGCCGCTGACGCCCTGGAACGCATCGGACAGGGTCGGCGCGCGGAAGGCGGTGCCGTACTTGCCGCGGAACAGCAGGCTTTCCACCGGACGGAACTCCACGCCCACGCTGTAGGTGGCCTTGTCGATGGTGCCGCTGCCGATCTTGAAGGCGTCATAGCGGCCCGAGCCAGTCACTGTCAGCGTATCCAGCAGCGGCATGCGCAGCTCGGTGGTCACCGCGTAGCTGCTGCGGTGGCCGGCGCCAGACACCGCAGTGGTGCCCCACACGCTGCCATCGACCAGGCGTGCATCGGGGGTGTAGTCCCAGCCTTCGCTGCCCCCTTCAACCACCACCGCGAAGCCGGCATCGCCACCGGGCAGCTTGAACAGCGAACCGTTGGTGACCTGGGCACGCAGCAGGTTCTGCCAGGTGCGGCTCTGGCTGTAGGTGTAGCCGGTGAAGCTCTGGAAATCACCGCTGGGCAGCGGCGAGTAGAAGGCTTCCCAGTCCGGGCTGTAGATGTCGTAGCCGGTGCTGGTGGTGCCCAACACCGGGCCCAGCACGCGCTGCTCGAAGTAGTCGTTGATCGGGTCGTTCCAGCGCACGAAGTTGCGTTCGGTCAGCTTGTATTCGCCGCGGGTGAAGCTGGCGCTGTAGTCCCAGTTGCCGGCGGTGCCGCGGCCGCCCAGGGTGACCTGATAGGCCTTGTTGCGGTCGGTGTTCATGATGTCGCGGTAACCACCGCCACCGATGTCCTCCGGCGCGAACACGCGCTGCAGGTTCATGTACTGGCCGCTGTCCTGGTCGTAGAAACGGCCCCAGCCGGAGGAGGTGCCCCACCAGGTGTAGCCCGAACCGGTCGCGTACTTCACCTCTTCCAGGCTGTACAGCGCATCGCCGAACAGCTGGAAGTTGTCGTTCACGTCGAAGGTGGCCGAGCTGTAGATCTGACCGCTTTCCTTGCCGTTCTTGATGGTCTTGTAGCCGGTGCCGTACACCGAACCGCAGGCCTGGCCGGTCGGCCGGGTGCCGAGCACGGTGGTGCCACCGAACTGCCCGGCCACGTTGGCGCACAGGTTCGGATCCATCATCGCGTAGCGGTTGCTGTTGGCCGGCAGCAGCACCAGGAAGTCGTTGGACACGTACTGCGGGCTGTAGCCATCGGGATTGTTGACCTTGGTCAGATCACGCTGGTAACCCCAGATCGGGCTGGTCTTTTCGTACTGCACGTTGACCAGCGCATTGAAGCGGTCGTCCTTGGAATTGAACCCGCGGGCGCCGCTGAAGCGGAAGCTGTTGCCGCCCCCTTCGCTGTAGGCGCCGCCGCGGATGTTCAGCACGCCGCCATCCATGCGTTCCTTCAGGATGATGTTGACCACGCCGGCGATGGCGTCCGAACCGTACAGCGAGGACTGGCCACCGGGCAGGATCTCGATGCGCTCGACGATGTCGATCGGGATGCCGCTGATGTTGTTGAAGGTGTCGCTGCCGTTGTACAGCGCCGGATACGAGAGCATCGGGCGGCCGTTGATCAGGTACTTGGTGTAGCCCGGGCTGAGCCCGAACATGCCGGCCGCTTCGGCACCCTGGGTGAACGACGCCGAGGTCTGGCCGCCCTGCAGGCCGCCGGTGGACAGCGAGGACTGCTGCAGGACATCGGCCACGCTGGTGAAGCCGCGGGTCTGGATGTCTTCGGCGGTGACGGTCAGGACCGGAGTGTGGTTCTCGATCTCGGTCTGCGGGATCAGCGAGCCGGTCACGGTGACACGGTCAAGCTGGGTGGGTGCGTTGTCCTGGGCCAGGGCGGTGCCGGTGGCCAGCAGGGTGCCGAGCAGGGCGAGGGTCAGCGGGTGGCGCGAAAGCGTGGAGCGTTGGCGAGACATGGAGGATCCCCGTATGTGCAGAGTCTTGGCTGCGTCCTCCGTGACGGCTTCACTGTTCGTTCAGTTGCAATCCATTCATCCGGACCGTAACACGGTGTTAACGGGATCAACACGCGGGTGTCACATGCCCGCAGCCGCATGCCCTGGAAAATGCGTTTCAAATCAGCCGCATAACCCATATGTTTTGAAATGTTTCAAAAGATGCCGATGCGAAAGCCTGTTTGTCGATCATGAAATAATCCTTCAAATTCATGGGCTTGCATAAACTCCGGTGGAAATCCGGTGTCTTTCATTAATGAGACATCCGGGCCTTTCATGTCCCGGAAGAGCAAAAAAAAGGCCCCGCCGAAGCGGGGCCTCCTGTTCATCGTTGCAGCACTTACTTCTTGCCGAATTCGTACTTGGCCTGTACGTACACGGCGCGGCCGTACGGGTTGTAGATGCCGCTGTTGTACGGCGCACCCACGTTGCCCGCGTAGCTGTGGGCCTGGCCGTCGGGCATCTTGTTGAACACGTTGTTGACCATCAGCGACAGGGTCAGGTTGTCCATCGCCTGGTAGTTCACGCTGAGGTTGTAGGTGGTGTACGAGCCCCACTTGCCGGCCTTGTAGCCGGAGGAGTGCACGTAGTCGTAGCCCTTGCCCAGGTAGGCCATGTTGTTGGGCGTACGGCCGATGTAGTTGAAGTACATCGTGGTGGTCCACTTGTCCTTGGCCCAGCCGATCGCACCGTCGGCACGCACCTTGGCGAACTGGTCGTAGACATACATCGCGTACGGGTCGCGCAGCAGGTCCAGGTACTCATCGCCCGGCTGCGGCTGCAGTTCGCGCTTGAGCATGTTGGTGTAGTTGCTGGAGAACTGCAGCGCACCGAAGCGGCCGATGTCCTGCACGTACTTGAAGCTGGCCGTGACCGCCTGCAGGTTCTGGCTGGCGATGTTCATCTTCGGCGTGTAGATCTGGTCCAGCGCACCGGTGCCGTCGCGGGTGATCCAGTCGTTGACGTTCTGGCAGCTGGCCGAGGTGTTGTTGGTCTGGCCGTTGCGGCAGTAGTACTCGGCCAGCAGCAGCTGGTCGGAACTGAGGGTGTTGACCTCGTTCTTGATCTTCCAGTTGTAGTAGTCCACCGACACCGACAGGTTGTTCATCGGTGCCCACACGATGCCGGCGTTCCACACATCGGCGGTGATGGCCTGCAGGTCCGGGTTGCCCGACTGTTCGCCGTACACCGATTCATTGGCGTAGGCGCAGCCGACGGTATCGCTGGGCGCGTAGCCCAGCTGGCCGCAGCGGTAGTAGTCGATCGAACCGTTGGCGTAGTAGCCGCTGCGACCCTGGAAGGCGTCGGACAGGCTGGGCGCACGGAAGGCGGTGCCGTACTTGCCACGGAACAGCAGGCTGTCGATCGGACGGAACTCGACGCCGATGCTGTAGGTGGCCTTGTCCACCGTCGACTCGGCGATCTTGAACGCGTCGTAGCGGCCGGAGGCGGTCACGGTCAGCGATTCCAGCAGTGGCATGCGCAGTTCGCTGGTCAGCGCGTAGTTGCTGCGGTGGCCGGCACCGGACACGGCAGTGGTGCCCCACACCTCGCCATTGAGCAGGCGTGCATCGGGCGCGTAGTCCCAGCCTTCGCTGCCGGCTTCGGCCACGATCGCCAGGCCGGCGTCACCGCCGGGCAGCTTGAACAGCGAGCTGTTGGTCACCTGCGCACGGCCCAGGTTCTGCCAGGTGCGGCTCTTGTTGTAGGTGAAGCCGGTGAAGGTCTGGAAATCGCCGGCCGGCAGCGGCGAGTAGAACGCGGCCCAGTTCGGGTTGTAGATGCTGTAGCCGTCGTCGTCGACGCCCAGCTCCGGGCCCAGCACGTGCGTTGCAAAGTAGTTGTCGATCGGATCGGCCCAGCGCGCGAAGCTGCGTTCGGTCAGCTTGTACTCGCCACGGCTGAAGCTGGCGCTGTAATCCCAGTTGCCGGCGTTGCCGCGGCCGCCCAGGGTGACCTGGTAGGCCTTGTTGCGGTCGGTGCTCATGATGTCGCGATAGCCGGCACCGCTGATGTCTTCCGGCGCGAACGCGCGCTGCAGGTAGATGTAGTCACCGCTGGCCTGGTCGACCACCGGGCCGAAGCCCACGTTGCTGCCCCAGAATGCGTAGCTGGAACCGGCGGTGTACTGCACTTCCTCCAGGCTGTAGAGCGCATCGGCGAACAGCTGGAAGTTGTCGTTGACGTCGAAGGTCATCGACGAATAGATCTGGCTGCTTTCCTTGCCGTTCTTCAGCGTCTTGTAGCCGGAGCTGAAGGGTGAACCGCAGGACTCACCGGCGGCACGGGTGCCCAGCACGGTGGTGCCGCCGAACTGGCTGGCCACGTTGGCGCAGCGGCTCGGGTCCTTCATCACGTAGGTGTTCTGCTTGGCCGGCAGGTAGACCAGGAAATCGTTCGGCGGTACCTGCGGCGAGTAGCCTTCGGTGTTGTTCTGCTTGGTCAGGTCGCGCTGGTAGCCCCAGATCGGGCTGCTCTTTTCGTACTGCACGTTGACCAGTGCGTGGAAGCGGTCATCCAGGGCATTGAAGCCACGTGCGCCGCTGAAGCGGAAATCGTTGCCGCCACCTTCGGTGTAGGCGCCGCCACGGATGTTGATCACGCCGCCATCCATGCGTTCCTTCAGGATGATGTTGACCACGCCGGCGATCGCGTCCGAACCGTACAGCGACGACTGGCCGCCCGGCAGGATCTCGATGCGGTCGACGATGTCGATCGGGATGCCGCTGAGGTTGTTGAAGGTGTCGCTGCCGTTGTAAAGGGCAGGGTAGGACATCATCGGGCGGCCGTTGATGAGGTACTTGGTGTAGCTCGGGCTCAGGCCGAACATGCCCGAGGCTTCGGCGCCCTGGGTGAACGAGGCCGAGGTCTGGCCACCCTGCAGGCCGCCGGTGGTGAGCGAGTTCTGCTGCAGCACTTCGGCCACGCTGGTGAAGCCGCGCGTCTGGATGTCCTCGGCCGTGACGGTCAGGACCGGCGTCTGGTTTTCGATCTGCGTCTGCGGGATCAGCGAGCCGGTGACGGTGACCCGCCCCAGTTCGGTCGGAGAAGCGTCCTGGGCCAGCGCGACGGCGCTGCTGCTGGCGAGGATGAGGCCGCCGATGACGGCACGGGCGAGCGGGTGGCGCGAGAACCGGAAACCATTACGAGACATGCGATTACTCCGTGTGATCGTGACTGACGCGTATTCCCTTTCCTGGGAACCCCTAATTCCTTTCAGCGGCCATGCGGGGGCAGGTGGCGGCATTTGGCGAACGTAACACAGGCTTAACTTGTTTTGCGCGTGCTTGTAATGAATGCCAAGTCGTACATGAAAAGTTAATGAAAAATGTCGCTGAAACAACAACTTGCGATATTGGTACGACTTTGCCGAATCTGGCGGAATGAATATGAAATAAATGAATGGGTATTTAACAATCGAGATGGTCGGCCATTTTGTCCGCAGCGCCGGACATAAAAAAAGGGCCCCGCCGAAGCGGGGCCCTGTTCCGGAATCACACCCGGAAAACGACGGGATTACTTGCCGAAGTCGTACTTGGCCTGCACGTACACGGCGCGGCCGTAGACGTTGTACAGGTAGTTGTTGAACGGCGTGCCGGAGGTGCCCTGGTAGCTGTGAGCCTGCTGCTCGGGCATCTTGTTGAACACGTTGTTGACCATCAGCGACAGGGTCAGGTCATCCTGCACGCGGTAGTTCACGCTCAGGTTGTAGGTGGTGTACGAACCCCACTTGCCTGCCTTGTAGCCCGACGCACCGTGGGTGTACTCGTAGCCGTTCAGGCCAGCCAGGTAGTTCGGGGTGTGGCCGATGTAGTTGGCGTAAAGGGTGGTGGTCCACTTGTCCAGCGACCAGGCCAGCGACGCGTCCGAACGCACCTTGGCGTAGCTGTCGTAGTTCCACATGGCCTTCGGGTTGCCCAGCAGGTCCTGGAAGTCCTCGCCCGGCTGCGCCTGCACTTCACGCTTCAGCATGTTGGTGTAGTTGCCCGACAGCTGCAGCGAACCGAAGCGGCCGATGTCCTGCAGGTACTTGAAGCCGACGGTCACGGCCTGCAGGTTCTGGCGGGCCACGTTCATCTTCGGGGTGTACAGCGAGCTCAGGTTGCCGGCCGAATCACGGGTGACCCAGTCAGCCACGTTCTGGCAGGTTGCCGAGGAGCCGTTCGGCAGGCCGTTGCGGCAGTAGTACTCGGCCAGCAGCAGCTGGTCGGTGCTGGCCGTATCGACTTCGTTCTCGATCTTCCAGTTGTAGTAGTCGGCCGAGATCGACAGGTTCGCCATCGGCGCCCAGACGATGCCCGCGTTCCACACGTCGGCGGTGATCGGCTCCAGGTCCGGGTTGCCGGCACGCTCGGAATAGACCGAAACGCTGTCGGCATAGCGGCAGGCGTCGGTGTTGCCCGGCACGTAGCCCAGCTCACCGCAACGGTAGTAGTCGGTCGAGTTGGCAGCGTAGTAGCCGCTGCGGCCCTGGAACGCGTCGGGCAGGGTCGGCGCGCGGAAGGCGGTGCCGTACTTGCCGCGGAACAGCAGGCTTTCGATCGGACGGAACTCGACGCCCACGCTGTAGGTGGCCTTGTCGACGGTGTTGTCAGCGATCTTGAACGCGTCGTAGCGACCCGAAGCGGTCACGGTCAGCGATTCCAGCAGCGGCATGCGCAGCTCGCTGGTCACCGCGTAGTTGCTGCGGTGGCCATTGCCGGCCACGGCCGACGAACCCCACACATCGCCGTCCAGCAGGCGCTGGTCCGGGCTGTAGTCCCAACCTTCGCTGCCGCCTTCGACGACCACGGCCAGGCCTGCGTCACCGCCCGGGAGCGAGAACAGCGAGCCATTGGTGACCTGCGCGCGTGCCAGGTTCTGCCAGGTGCGTGCGTGGTTGGTGGTGTAGCCGGTGAAGCCTGCGAAGTCTTCCGGGGCGATCGGCGAGTAGAACGCACCCCAGTTGGTGTTGTAGATGCCGAAGCCATCCTTGGTGCCCAGCTGCGGGCCCAGCACCTTGTCGGCGAAGTAGCTGTTGATGGCGTTGCCGAAGCGCTGGAACTTGCTTTCATCCAGGCGGTATTCGCCGCGGGTGAAGCTGACGCTGTAGTCCCAGTCGCCGACGGCGCCCTTGCCGCCCAGGGTAACCTGGTAGGCACGGCTCTTGTCGTTGTTCAGGATACCCTTGTAGCCTTCGCCGCCGATGTCTTCCGGCGCGAACGCGCGCTGCAGGTTCACCAGCTTGCCCGAGCCCTGGTCGTAGAAGCCGCCCATGGTGCTCTTGGTGCCCCACCACAGGTAGTTCGAACCGGAGGTGTATTCGGTCTTTTCCTTGCTGTACAGCACGTCGGCGAACAGCTGGAAGTTGTCATTCACGTCGAAGGTCATCGACGAGTAGAACTGGCCGCTGTCCTTGCCGTTCTTCAGGGTCTTGTAGCCGGCGCTGTAGACCGAACCGCAGGACTGGCCCGTCGGGCGGTTGCCCAGCACGGTGGTGCCATCGAACTGGCCGGCCACGTTGGCGCAGTTGCTCGGGTCCATCATGTACAGCGCGTTGGTCTTGGCATCGATGACGGCGAAGTCGTTCGACGGCAGCTGCGCGGTGTAGCCGTGGGTGTTGTTCTGCTTGGTCAGGTCGCGCTGGTAACCCCAGATCGGGTTGCTGCTTTCGATCTGCACGTTGACCAGGGCGTTGAAGCGGTCATCCAGTGCCGAGAAGCCGTGGGCACCGCTGATGCGGAAGCTGTTGCCGCCGCCTTCGGTGTAGGTGCCGCCACGCACGGACAGGCTGCCGCCTTCCATGTGGTCCTTCAGGATGATGTTGACCACGCCGGCGATCGCGTCCGAGCCGTACAGGGAGGACTGGCCGCCCGGCAGGACTTCGATGCGCTCGACGATGTCGATCGGAATGCCGCTGATGTTGTTGAACGCGTCGCCGCCGTTGTAAAGCGCCGGGTAGGACATCATCGGGCGGCCGTTGATCAGGTACTTGGTGTACCCCGGATTCAGGCCGAACATGCCAGCGGCTTCAGCGCCCTGGGTGAACGAAGCGGAGGTCTGGCCGCCCTGGATGCCGCCGGTGGTCAGCGAGGACTGCTGCAGCACCTCGGCGACGCTGTTGAAGCCGCGCGACTGGATGGCTTCAGCGCTGATGGTCATGACCGGGGTCTGGGTCTCGACCTGGGTCTGCGGGATCAGCGAACCGGTGACGGTGATCTTGTCGAGGTTGGTGGCCTTGTCCTGGGCCATTGCCGGCGAGGCGGCGACCAGTGCGGAGATCAAGGCAACAGCGAGGGAGTTGCGACGTGCAGTATTGCGAGTGACTTTCATGTAGTTCCATTTCAGAGAGCAAAAACAATTTCGGCACTGCGCCCTGCGCCATTCGAGCGGCCATCAAGCAGCCGCAAGCCCAAAAACAGTGCGTACCGAACGTAACATGAACTTAACAATCTGTGCACGAATCTGTAGCAATCCTGAATTTCAGTCAGGCTACGTCCAGCTTGTATGATGTCGGGTTCCCCACCCATCTCTTCGGAGCGCGTAGTGAACAGTTCGACCCGTCGTCCCCATGCCAGCCAGGTGCAGAAGGGCCTGACGCCGCATGCGCGCATCCGCAACGTGATCGCCGTCGGTTCGGGCAAGGGGGGGGTCGGCAAGTCGACCACGGCCGTCAACCTGGCCGTGGCCCTGCAGCAGGCCGGCGCCCGTGTCGGCGTGCTGGATGCGGACATCTACGGCCCCAGCGTGCCGGCCATGCTCGGCCTTTCCGGGCGCCCGGAAAGCCCGGACAACAAGAGCATCGAACCGATGCGCGCGTTCGGCGTGGACACCATGTCCATCGGCTACCTGGTGGAAGACGAGACGCCGCTGATCATGCGCGCACCGCGGGCGACCGCCGCGCTCACCCAGCTGTTTGAAGACACCCTGTGGGACGACCTGGACTACCTGCTGATCGATCTGCCGCCGGGCACCGGCGACATCCAGCTGACCCTGGTGCAGAAGATCCCGCTGGCCGGCGCGGTGATCGTCACCACCCCGCAGGACATCGCCACGCTGGATGCGAAGAAGGCGCTGAAGATGTTCGAGAAGGTCGAGATCCCGGTGCTGGGGATCGTCGAGAACATGGCCGTGCATACCTGCAGCAACTGCGGCCATGTCGAGCACCTGTTCGGCGAGGGCGGTGGCGAGCGCATGGCGGCGCAGTACGGCGTGCCGCTGCTGGGCTCGCTGCCGCTGCAGATCGGCATCCGTGAACAGGGCGATGCCGGCACCCCCATCACCGTGGCCCAGCCCGATTCGGTGGCCGCCCAGGCGTACCGCCAGGCCGCGCAGCGGTTGATCGAGGAAACCGGCAAGCGTCCGCGGGCCTCGATTCCGATCCTGTCCTCGCTTCTCTGACGGCGGCTCGGCGGCGGGGCTGCGGCGTCGCTGCCCGGCCCCCTGCTAGAATCCCCGCGCCCCCTTGTACCCAGGACAGAGCATGAGCATCAAGAGTGACCGTTGGATCCGCCGTATGTCCGAACAGCACGGCATGATCGAGCCGTTCGAGGCCGGGCAGGTGAAGCAGGCCAACGGCCAGCGCATCGTCAGCTACGGCACCTCCAGCTACGGTTACGACGTGCGCTGCTCGCGCGAGTTCAAGGTGTTCACCAACATCAACTCGACCATCGTCGACCCGAAGCACTTCGATCCGGGCAGCTTCGTGGACATCGTCGGCGATGAGTGCATCATCCCGCCCAACAGCTTCGCGCTGGCACGCACGGTGGAGTACTTCCGCATCCCGCGCGATACCCTGGTGGTGTGTCTGGGCAAGAGCACCTATGCGCGCTGCGGCATCATCGTCAACGTGACCCCGCTGGAACCGGAGTGGGAAGGCCACGTGACCCTGGAATTCAGCAACACCACGCCGCTGCCGGCGCGCATCTACGCCAACGAAGGCGTGGCCCAGATGCTGTTCTTCCAGGCCGCGGCCGACGATGTCTGCGAGACCTCGTACAAGGACCGCGGCGGCAAGTACCAGGGCCAGACCGGCGTGACCCTGCCGCGCACCTGAGGCTGGCGCCGGGCGTGGCCCGGCGGTGCACCGTTGGCAAAGGCGGCGCTTGCGCCGCCTTTGCTTATTTGCCGCGTCCGAACAACATGGCGATTCCGACACCGACCAGGCCGACCGGCCACCAGGTCAGGAACAGCCTGGAAACATTCAGGTGCGTCCAGCCCAGGTTGCTGGCGAGCATGAACAAGCCGATCAGGATCAGCAGGATGGCGGCGACGAGGTTGAATCGCATCGGGTCGTCAAAGGCTCAGGGATGGGCCGGATATCCTAGCCGTTCCTTCCAGTAGGCGACATGCTGGTCCAGCGCGGACGCGTCGTAGCGGTGCGCCGGCCCGCTGCCCCAGACCGGGCCCGGCCAGGCCGGGTCGCCATCGTGGCGGCCGATCACGTGGAAATGCAACTGGCGCACGATGTTGCCCAGCGCACCGATGTTGATCTTCTCCACCCCGTCCGAGCCCTTCAGGGCCTTGCAGGCGCGGTTGAGTTCGGTGCGCAGCTTGTCCTGCTGTTCGCCGTCCAGCTCGATCCACTCGGTCACCCCGGCCAGACGCGGCACCAGGACCAGCCAGGGGAATCGTTCGTCGTTCATCAACCGCACTTGCGACAACGGTCCTTCAGCCACCAGCACGCTGTCGGTGGCCAGGCGTGAATCAAGTTCGAAATCGCTCATCCAAGATGCTCCGTGAAGAAGTCCAGGGTGCGTTGCAGCGCCAGGGTGGCGCTGTCTGGATCATACGCATGTCCGACGTCCCGGTTGAAGGCGTGGTCGGCCGGGTAGACGTAGGTGGCCATCTGCGGCAGCTTCTCGCGGTGGGCCTGCACGGCCTCCGGCGGGATGCTCTTGTCCTGGGCGCCGAAGTGGAAGATCACCGGGGCCTTGGGCGTTTCATCCAGGAACTGGACGTTGCGGCCGCCGTAATAGCTGGCCGAGGGCAGGCCCAGGCGCATCGCCGCCAGCAGGGCCACGCTGCCGCCCCAGCAGTAGCCGACCGTGCCGACCTTGCCGTACGGGGCCAGCCGGGTGGCGGCGGCACGTACCACTTCCAGCGCCTTTTCCATGCCCAGCGCGTTGACCCGCTGCAGGCCATCCTTCACGCCTTCGGGGGTATAGGGCAGGGCATCGGGATCGGCCTCGGCGCCGTCCACCAGATCGAAGAACGACGGCGCCAGCACGGCATAGCCTTCGGCGGCGTAGCGTTCGGCCACGCTGCGGATATGCGGGTTGGCGCCGAAGATCTCCTGCACCACCACCAGGCCGGCGCGCGGGGTGCCTTCGGGCAGGGCCTGCCAGGCGCGGACCGGGCCATGATGCGTATCCAGGGTGATCCATTCGGACATCGTCGGGTACCTCGTTGCAGGGGACAGGCCTGCATTGTCGACGCTGGCCGGGTTAGCGGGGTGTCTGCGGCTGTGCGCCATCGGGCGGCTGGCCATTCAGAGCGAGGCCGCCAACCCCGGTATACTGGCGCCCTTTCAGGCCCCGGCCCCCAGGTCCCCCTGCCATGCCGGCAGGGGCCCAGGCCCCCAGAGTCCCGCGATTCCATGTCCCAGCTGAACCCCAAAGTCGGCTTCGTCAGCCTTGGCTGCCCGAAGGTTCGATGAAATATACTTCGCGATGAGGTTTGGCTTCTTTAAGCCCAGCTCAATGTGTAGAGTTGCCAACCTGCAAACAGGGGGCTGGGAGCTTGGATTTACATCGAAGGGACGCGTACATCGTCGCGGTAGCACCAGCTGTCGTTTTCCTCGGGGTCTACGCGTATGAGCGTGGTCGATACTATTTTCTGAGGGTCGCACCTGATTTCATCGACCTGTCGCTGAATCGACTCTTGGCAGGTGGAGCGGCCGTCGGCGCTCTTTCCGCGACACTGGTCGGTTTGACAATATGGATGTGGAAGTACAGCGCCAGTAGGGGCGTGAAAGAAAAGATCTTCGCGGCATTGCTAGCTACCGCGGTTTTTCTCGCGCTTCCAATCGGACTTTGGTTGCAGAAGCTGCCACAATTTTCTGTTGCTTTCGGATCCCCCGAAGCCATACAGATGGATCTTCTTGCAAGTCTCACTTCCCTCGCGGGTACTACCGTAGCGACCTATGTTGTCTACAGCATACGGCGTGTTGCCGAACGCGCGCGTGCGGACTTGGAGAGGTTCGACCGGATCAACGCTGAGGCGATGGAAAGGTTCAGGGCCGCTGTTGCTCGCCAAGGGGGTGAGGCCTACGCTGATGAACCGAGTGATGGTGCAGCCAATGATGGCGATCACAGCCTACTAGGCGAAGAGCAGGGAACAGCCAAGCCAGAAGTTCAGTCCGTACCGTTAAGAACTAAGTTTGAGCGACTGGCTTCCCGTCTGCCGTGGAAGTCCATCGGAGGGGTTGCACTTCTGCTTTGGATGGCGACCATCTTTGCAGGACTCGGTTACCGAGTGGAACGTAGCTACACTTCGCGACTTTGCTTGGCGGATCGCTTCGTGGCGGATGTTCACGGCGGAAGCCTGATTCTGAAGAGCTTTGATGCGAAGACTGGGGAGATCCTCTCGCCAATAAAGGTTGTGGAGTTGAAAGACCTTGATCTAGATGGCTGCTCGCCTCGACTAGTCGGTGCTAGTGGTTTGGTCCTATGGCCTTAGACATCACCATCGAACCACCAATCATCGCGGCTGCTCCAAAGTTCGCTGAAGGATACTTCATGGCTCGAAGGGCTCCGGGAGAACTGAGAACCTATACTGTCCGCTAGCTGCGATGCACCCCCGACACTGATAGGCTTAGTGCTCACTTTCCGCATGGATGCTGGTCATGTCGCAAGCCACAGACGCTCAGCCCGAACAGCCAACCTCGCTGTACCTGGGTGAATTTCAAAGTTGGTTCTCTGTGCTGAATGCAGAGAGTCCTCGCGGCGCTGTGCTCACTGCAGCGTCCATCTTGGATTCGTTGCTTGAAGGGCTGCTCCGGGCGTTCCTGGCACCAAACCCTGGTAGCAAGAAACTCCTCGATGGCTTCAATGCGCCGTTCGGTACGTTTTCGTCAAAAATCGCGGCTGCGCACGCTCTTGGCTTGATCACTAGCGTGGAGTTTCACGACCTAGAGCGGATCCGAAAGATCCGCAACGAGTTTGCCCATGAGATCCATGTTTCGTTTGAATCGCCAAGTGTGCATGGGCTTTGCGTCAAGCTTGAGTCCTCGCCGGAATGGGATGACAACCCGCCCAAGGAACTCATGTCAGGCCACATGCTTTTCATTTCTGCTGCGGCGGTCCTCATCCTGACGGCACGCATTAGGCGGGATAGTGTCGTCCAGCTGGTGACACGTCCCTAGGGTCATGGCTTCCGCAATGCTCGCAGATGCCCATGTCCGCGCAGGTGATTGCGGTACGCCTCGACCGATGCAGCCCATGCGGCCTTTGCCACTTCAGGGCCGGCAGCAATAACGTGGCCGCGACTATCGATTACTGCGAGTTGGGCAGGACGGCCTTCGCCGTCGGTGACGGTGATACCTTCAAAAATCACCGCCCCGATCGTCGGTGGCCCGGCGAGTTTTTCAGCTGCACCCATGGCCGCCTCCCGCCGCGCGCTGCATCTGTGGCGATTCTTCCGCCAGTCCGAGCTTGAACTGCACCACGTTGTCGACGACTGCTGGCGCTGATGCTGTGCGCGTGCTCCGCGCCGGCCTGTTGATCCGCCGCCACTCGGCCAGTGTCGCCTCGGCGTCTGCCTTCTTGCTGGTCGACCTGCAGCAGCATTCGACCAGGTGACCACCACCGGCGGCGGGGCCGCGCAGGTCGTGGATGTGGCGCGCGCGGTGGCCGGCGGCGCAGTTGGGCAGGCCTTCGGGATGGCTGATCTGCTTCTGTGTCATGTGTCAGCTCCGTTGCAATTGGGGCAAGTTGCGGCGATACACTGGGGTGCATGAGTCAATATGCGAACTCGACGCATGCGGAGTTGTGGCTTCGGGCCAAGGCTGAGGCTGGCGTTCTTCGACAGAGCGCTGCGGTGCAGGACTTGGTTTTGGCGAAGAAGCCGACGACGCTGCGGCAGCGTCAGCAGATACGGGCCGCGATGGCCCCAGGCGCTGATCGGTCGCTGGCCGATCTGCTGGATGCACTGGCCAGGCAGGTTCACCACGGTGAGCACCTGGAGGGTGATTCGGCGCAGCTTTTGAAGGCGCCCGGCGCAAGCCTGCTGTCCGTGTTCGGCCCGCGGCTGGCCATGGGGCAGAGGAACACTCGGCACTTGGTGGTGCTGGAAGCGGCAAACCTGGTGTTGGGGAAGCGCGCCGAGGTTTGGCTGCAGGCTGGTGAGCCTGGGGCGACCCGGCATGACCGAGCGACCGCCAGCAATCAGGGCTTGGCAGCTGTGCTGGGCGAGCTTGAGGCCGAGCGGAAGCGCTAGAGCGTTCATGCGAACAGATCCTGTTGGAGCGGCCGAGCCGGCGTGGCAGGCGCTGCCGGCAGTGGCGCAGGTGCAGAGGCGCGCATGCGCGCGCGCTGTGCTGCGCGGAAGGCGAACCAGAAGCCGAGGCCGAGCCGGCGTGCGCGGCATTCCGTGATGAATACCCGCGCGGTGTGCTTCGCCTGTGCAGCGGTGAGCAGCTGGTCAGCCATGGTTGGCCTCCGTCTGATTCACCCGCATGGCAGAATGCAGCTCAATCCAAAGGGAGGAGCCTGAATGGGTGTGTTGGATGGAATAAGTCAGTGCTGGTGGCTTGGTGAAACATGTGCCGTGAACTGGAATGCTTGGGCAGCAATAGGAACCGTTGCGGCGGTTTTCACGGCGATTTTTGCTCCATCCGTGCAACGACTGTTGATCAGACGAAAAGCGAATGCACTTTTCGCGCTCGCCTATCGAGGGGACGTACTTACTGTCCTTGTCAAGTTGGCCTCCATCCGAGAGCGATTCCCACTTCACGAGGAGGAAGGGGCTGCGTGGGCCGCGCAAGAGCTTCTCCAACGGGAAGAGTCTGCTCGAATGGAACTCTTGGCGAAGGCCAGGTCTCTCGACGTTCTCACGAGGAGAGAGCTTGATATGAGTAAGTGGCCGGCTGTGGACCTCGATCTTGCGGCTACGCTGGCACGTGCGATGGAATCGGTTCGACACTTTCAAACTGGCGCGGAGGTTCTTGCGGTTCCAGAAGGCGACCGCAACTGGGAACTGATGTTTGGCACCATAGATGAGGCACTTCGCGAGGCTCTGGCGATGATTGATCGAGCAGAGCTGTCCTTGATGAAAGCCCTTGTTGCGATGCCAAAGACCTAGCACAGCTGGTCGCATCTCGCGGTAGTTGTAGACGTCAGCCATTGCGCACCGCCGTGTCGGTGGTGATCGCCTTGATGGACGCCACGCCCACGACGCGGATCCCGCGCTTGTCTAGGGCGCCATGCAGTTCGGCGAGTGCGCTTGCGGCTGCCTGCCGATACACCTGGTCCAACTGGCAGCCCTCGCCCCAGGAACCGGCGCGGACCTCCACGGTGACCTGCACCAGGGCGGAGGTGGACGTGCGGATGGTCGGCTTAGCCATTGCCCAGCGCCTGGCTGTCGAGCAGATACATCTCGTGCGCGACGCGGTTGTCTGCCATCTTCGTGCGCTCGTCGCGGTACTTGGCGCAGTCCAGCCACGTGTCCATATCGGCGCGGCTGGGCCTGTATGCCTTGGTAAAGAAGGTGTAGCCACCGCAGCACTGATAGCCATGCCAGCCACCGGCATGCGGTCCAAGGCGGATTGCGAGCGCGGACGAGCCGTCGCCGTATCGAACCAGGTCGCCCTCGCGCGGCCAGTCTTCGGCGGCGGCGAGATCTCCCGGCAGCGGGGTATCGAAGTGCAGCGCGTTCTTGGCCTCCTGCTTCGCCCGGATCCTTGCCATCACATCGGGCTGATTGATGCGATCCAGTTCGGCCTGGCCATTTGCGTGCATGTCCAGCCCCGCCACCCAGCAGTAGCCGGCCAAGGTGACCATGACGCCGCCGACTTCCTGTGCGGGCTCGCCGACCGGGCGACCGAACACGTAGTCGACCAGCGTGGCCACGCGCCTCTTGTCGTAGCCATGGGCCTGCAGCAGCTCCAACACCTCTTCCAGCAGGCGGTCGCCACGCTCGGTCATGTTGCTGTAGAGCGATGGCAGGAAGCACTCGCCCATCCATTCGGCCACGCCAGCCTGGAAGGTGTGGCCGGCCTGCGCGGACGGGGCGATGGCCGGAGAGGTTCCATCCAACAGGATGCAGCCCTCTTCCTCCACATCAACGCACTCGCAGTACAGGCCAGGCCCGCTGTGTCCTGTTTCGCTCTGGAAAATGCGGACGCGGCCGCGATCTTCGAATGGCACACCCAGCTCCGGTGTCCCTGCCATCAACAGTGCTTCGTGCAGCTGGCACGCGGTCAGTTCAATGCCGCCTGTGTTGTAGCTCTGCTCGCTGGTCATCAGCGTTCGTCCTTTGGAAGTTGAATGCACCCGCCTGGGCGCACTGTTGAAAGCGTGGGTGTCGACGGAGCAGTTCTGCCTGCTCGCTGTTCGAGTTCCTCGGCCCTGGCGACGTAGTAGGCGTACCGGTCCAATCGCACCGCGTCGGGGAACTGGAAGGCACGCAGCGCCTCTTCGGCTTGGATCCGCCAGGCGCGTGCTTCGCGCCCGGGGTCGTCATCGAAAATGTCCAGCTGCGCGGACTTCGCCATGGATCAGGCCTTGTCGACCGCGCGGTGGCGGCTGTAGCCGACGCCCTCAATGGGGATGCCGCACCAGGTCATGCCGTCCAACGCGACGGGCTCGGGCTTGGCGTCGCGCCAACGCTCCTTCGATCCGGCTTTGCGGCGCTCCTGCCACTCGGCCTTTGCCTGGTCGCGGTGGGGCTTCTGCATGCGGGCCCGGACCCTGCGCTGGCAGTGCATGAGGTCCGAAGCCTGCAGAACGATGCTGGCGGGCTTGTGCCCCTTGGCTACGGTGTAGCCCTCGACGTAGCCGGCGACCTGTTCGCGGATCAGTTCGATCCGTGGGCGCTCGCCGTTGTCCAACTTGGGGAACTCGGGTTCGTGGTGGAAATCGACAACGACGGAAGCGGTCATGGCTGCTCTCGATCAATGGCGGAAGTGGGTAGCCGACTTGTGGAAGTCCGGCCGGCGCGGAGCCCGGTTGCCCCGGGCGGGCGGTTGCTCAGTGGGTGTCGTCTGCGGAAAGCGGCGCGCGCTGTCGTTCGGCCGCGCGCTGTCGCATTTCCTCGCGGAAGGCGGGCCAGTTCCGCACCAGGTCGCGCAGGCCGCACCAGGTGAAGAAGACGACTCCAGCGGAGAAGGGCGGGAGGAACGACGCGGCGCCGGTGTAGATGGCGCGCGCGAGCATCGCCAGCAGCAGTCCGACGATGACGGCGCAGTAGAAGGGCAGGGCCAGGTGGCGCATCACTCGACCCCGCACAGGTGGCCCGGGGTGGCGTCAGCCAACCACGCGCGCATGGTGGTCATTACGCCGGTCGGCTGCTCGTCCTCGTCGGTCTCCGGAACCGGCTTGTCCAGTTCGGCGTCGGTGACCAGGTAGGGGTAGCCGTCTTCGCAGGCCTCGCCTAAGTCGAACTCATACAGGCGCGCCGCTTCCTCGGCCGTCGCGGCGGCGTAGATCGTCGGCATGTCATCGACGTAGAAGGCTTTCAGCTGAGTCATGGTGATTGCTCCTGGCGGGGTGATGGGCGGGATGCCGACGGCCATGGCGGCGAAGAAGTCGGGGTCGGTCACGGCAAGTCGTCTCCTTGGTACAGGCCGAACCCGCTGACGCATGCGCCTTGGCAGTCGCCGCTCACTGCATCGCCACGGAGGACGTTGATAGCCGCCATCTGATCCGCGACCGCCGCCCGCACCTGCGGGGCTGAATCGCCGTCCATTCCTGGGATCGCCAGAAGCTGGCGAGCCAGCCAGATGGCACGGAAATGGCTCGGGATCGCGCGCTGGATAGATGCGCCGCTCGGGAGGTGGGTGATGCCCCAGTCGCCGTAGTCCGCCTCGCCTTGCCCCGCCAGCAGCAGCGACTCGTCATCGCTGATTGCGTGGTGGCAGAACAGCGGACCGATACGGAACCCGGTGAACGGACGGGCCTCATTCGGGTTGTGTCGCTGGGCGTCGTCGCCGCAGGGCAGGACGATGGTCTGCACGGTGGCGGTCATGCGGCACCGCCTTCTACGCGGATGCTGGGCTTGCCGGCGACTTCGACCGATGGGTAGAAAACTCGGTACTTGCCGGTTTTCAGGTTCTTGGTGCGCACATTGATCGACGCCCACGGCTTTCCGTTGCAGCTGAGGTGCAGGTGGACCGTGGTGCTAACGATCAACGCCTCTCGTTCGACGGGTGGGTGGCCATAGCGTTGCGAGCGAACGATGCAGCGCGCACCTGGCGGGTATGCGTCCCAGCCGGCGTCAAATGCGTCCATTGCCGCGCCTTCCAGCGCCGAGAGATGAGTGTCCAGAGCCGGATGATCGTCGCGATACTGGCGGCTCATGCAGCACCGCCTTGGGCGCGCGCATCGAGACGCGCTGCAGCAACTGCACCCGCAACGCTCTGGCCGTGCAGGAGGACACCGGCGGCTGCGTGACCGGCCACATAGCGCACCAGCTCGGGGCGCACGCCCCAGCGTCCAGCGGCGCGGCGCACGATGCCGGCGGCGGCTGCCGCGCGCTGTACGGGGGAGTGGTTGGCGATGACGGCGCTCATGCGGCGGCGTCCTGGCTTTCGCCGCGCAGCTGCTGGGCAGCGGCGATCAGGGCGCGCGCTGCAGCGGTTGCCTCGTCGGCGGTGTAGTAGATCCGGGCGGCGCCGAAGTTCTGGACGACCTTCCCGCTGACCGTGTCAGCCTTGGCGGTGCCGGGCGCGGTTTCGGTGTTGAGGGCCAGAGTGGCCATGGTTGATCTCCTGCGCCCGGCCCCGGGATGGGGTGGTGTTGGGCGACGGAGCAAGACTACGGAATTCCGTATTGGGGTGTCAAACGGAATTCCGTAGTGGATTCTGAACATACGGAATTCGGTTCATCTTTGACCGAATTGAGCGTGACCATCGGAACGAAAAAGCCCCGCTATGCGGGGCTCCTTCTTTGTCCCAATTTGGGACGCAACTTAGAACTTTCGCAGACCTGCGTGGATCAGGGCCTTGCCGAGGATGCTCACATCGCCAGGATCTGGCCGATAGGCGGGGAAGTCCGTGTTGACGCTGACCACATAGAGCCCATCGCCGCGCTTCTGCAGCATCTTGATCTGCGTCTCGCCACCTATGTTGATCAGGTAGTAGTCGTCGCCGTCGAAGTAGTCGCAGCTTGTGTCGATCCACACAATGTCGCCGTCTTCCAGCTTGGGCCGCATAGAGGGCCCCCTACCAGTGATGAGCTGGATACGGCCAGGCTGGGGCAGGTAGCCGAGCTTCCTGCGGACTTCCCATTCGGCGACCTCGATGGTCTTCACTACCTCCGGGTAGTCCTGGTTGACCATCCCTGCTCCCATCCCCGCACTCCCTTCAAACAAGTCGAAGCGAACATAGCCGGGAGGCGTCTCAGTCTCCGAGAACGGTGCGACAGAACGATCTTCTATGGTCTTCGGACCTTTGCCGCTTTCCAGCCAGTCCGCGTGGACGCCAAGGCGGGAGGCGATCTTGTGCAAGGCCGTGCTGGACTTTGACAGGCCCAGTTCAAGGTTGGAAAGGGTTGTCGAGGCAATGCCGGCGAACTTCGCCAGTTCGGCACGGCTAATCCCGCGCGCCTCGCGCTCGGCGCGAATTCTGCTGCCAATGGTCTCCATTTTGGTATTTGAACGGAATGCCGTAACGGAATGCCGTTGACTGCATGCTACGGAATACCGTAGTGTGGCCGGTATGGACAAATCATGGGCGTGCATCATTGGGGAGCTTCAGTCGGGGGGCATGACGTATGCCCAGATCGGCGAGGCGATTGGCTCAGCCGGATCGACGGTCGGTGATCTCGCGTCTGGGCGCTCACAGTCGCCTCGAGCGGCCGCAGCTCTGGCGTTGTTGAAGCTGTACGCAAAACGAGCCGCGCCGGAATGCTCGGCGGCGGTCACGGGGCCGGTCGTCGGCCGAATCAGTAAACGCGCGCTGCGCGCCAAGCTGGGTCTGAGCACTGATAAGCAGCTGGCCAAGGTTCTGCAGCTGCCTGTGGAAGAAGTGAGCGCCTGGGCGGATGAGGACATGGTCCCGGCCCTGCCGCAGGTGCTGCAACTGCTTGGGCACACCGAGCAGCAGGAGCCGGCCAAGCCGGCAAATGACGATCCCGATGCAGACCGCATCGCCCCAATTGAGGTGGCCTGAAATGCTCGTGTCCGACAAGTGGAACCCCCGGCTGTGGCTGAGGGACTGGTTGAACCAGCCGTCGCTGGCGGAGTTGGAAGAGCGGGAGGTAGCGCAGGCAGTTGGACGCCAGATGGTTGCTGCACTGGCAACGGAGCGGACAACCATGGCGGCAACTGATGCCGCCATGGCCAACGGAATCGAAGGGCTGCAGAAAAGTACCTTCCTCGCGGACCGATTCCGGGTGTCGCGTCTCAGCGAATCGCCAGGAACTCCTTCAAACGAGCTTCCACCGCAGCGGCAGTCACCGGCTCCGAGTTCGGCGTGCCCGCTTTGAGCATGTCGAGGACCTCCTGTTCGAAGTTCGGAATGGTTGCCTTGGCGTGCCTCACGAGCACAGCAGTGATGGCTTCCAGGGTACTCACTCCGATGAGCAGGCTGTTCCTCAGTTCGGTTTCCATGTCGCCCTCCTTGCGGGCTGTTCGTGTGGAAACGCCAGCGTAACGCAAGGAGGGCGACGCCCGTCGTCCGTGAGTTGTTGATCTCCATGGCGCCCATCGTGCGCCGCCCCTGAGAGCCTGTCATGAAGCCCAAGCCCCATTTCCTGCCCAAGCGCCAGACGGTGATCTACGGATTCACCGAGCAGATGCTGCGCGACACGGGCTCCAACCGCCGCAGTTTTGCGATGGCGGTGGCCGATACCTACCTGTCGCTGCTGGGCGAGGACGACCGTGAGGTTCCGTTCCGCATCACGCTCGGCGGTGACGGTGACGCGGACAAGAAGCACAACGGGCAGATCCTGGGCCGCTACCTCGACGGCGTGGTGAAGACTCTGCCCGCCGATCTGGAAGACGCGTGGGTGCTGAGCCTGCCGGAGCCGTACCGCAGCAGTTGTGAGCGTGAGCTTGCAAGGCGCCGCGGCATCCTGCCGATCCGCATGGACGCCATCGAAACGTCAGCCGATACGACCGGCGTCGGCCAGCTGATGAAGGATTTCGGTGACTTGTGTGCCGCAATCAGCCCTGCGGTTGCCGACGGTGTGATTGATGAAAAGGACCGTCCCCACGGGCACAAGATCATCAACGAGTGCGATGACATGGTCATCAGCGCTCTGACCTTCCGCAAGGCCGTCATCCGCGCCATGGGGCTGGAGATGGCCCGATGAACCATCCCGCTCGCTCCACCGACCCCACCACCAGTCACGAAGCCGCACGTCACGTGGTCGACAGTGGCCTCCAGGCCGACCAGCAAGCCGTTGCGCTCGCGGCGGTAAAGCTGGCGTCGGGGCTGACCAGCAATGAGCTGGCTCAGCGAACGAACCTCGACCGCTACATGCTTGCTCGTCGGCTGCCAGAACTGGCGGAAGAGGGCCTGGTGTGGCGTGGCCCGAAGAAGCCCTGCGCGGTGAGCCGCCGCAGCGCATGCACCTGGTGGGCCGTTGCGCCGGGCCAGACGTATCCGATGGCGGTCTGATCCATGAGCATTTCCCTGATGACAGCCGCATGGCGTCTTGACCTGCCAGCGTCGCCAAAGCTGGTGCTCCTGGCCCTGTGTGACTGGGCGAACGATGAGGGCGCCAGCCTGCATCCGTCCGTCAAGGCGGTGGCTATCCGCGCGTCGATGAGCGAGCGCAATGCCAAGCGGGTTCTACACACACTGATCGAAGCTGGGTGGCTCTCCGTGGTGGGCAATTCGCTGGGTGGAAAGCCCGGGATGACGCGTCAATACCAGCTCAACGCCGCCGCGATCGTGCGCGGGTCACTCAACCCCACGGGTGACAACTTGTCACGGGTGACAAATCAGGCACGGACGGGTGACACCACGGGTAAGGGACGGGTGACAAATGAGGCAGAGACGGGTGACACCCGTGTCACCCAAACCACCATAGATCCATCAGTAGAACCACCAAAAGCAAAGAAGCGCGCTAGCGCGCCCGCCGTCGCTGCGGTGGATCTCGATTTCTCGACCTGGCCCAACGCGCCTTCGCCGCAGGTCCTTGGTGACTGGCTCCACCTCCGCCGCCAGCGCCGCGCACCGGTCACGCCAACCGTGCTGGAGAGCTTTGGCCGCGAGCTGCATCTGGCTGCGGCCATGGGATTCACCGTCGATCAGTGCCTGGCGAAGTGCTGCACCCGCAACTGGCAGGGCTTCGAAGCCGCATGGCTGGAGCGCGACATTCCGACCAACTCCCGAACCAATGGAGGTTCCAATGCAAGCCATCACGTCGGTTCTGCCGGCCGCACCGATCAGCTCCACCAGCAGTTCCTCGCCGGTAGACGGGGCCAAGGCGGTGGTGGCGGGCTTGGCGGCGATGCCGGAGAGGTCATCGACGGAGATTTCAACGTCGTCCGCTGAGCCCCTCAGCGAGGAGGTAGGCGATTACCTGTTCACGTTCTGGAAGCAGATGGGCTCGATGTTTCCGGGCACCTGGGAGCGGCAGAACGGCGTGGCACCGGTGAACAAGGCGGGTGTTCTGACCATCGCGGGCAACACCTGGTTTCAGGTGCTCAAGGGGCGAAGCCGCGCGCTGCATGCACGGGGCATGGCCTGTTGCCTGAGCGAGGGCAGGGAGTGGCCGCCGAACCCGGGCCGGTTCTTGGCGATGTGCTTGGACATTCCGGTCATGACCGCTGTGGAGCGGGAGATGGCGCCGGGGCGACCGCAGAGCGGGTTCACGGTGCTGGTGCGCTCGATGCTGGACCTGCACGTCTACGCCAGCGCAGACAGCGGGTTCCAGCAGCGCCAGATGCTGAGCGAGGCCTACGAACGCGCGGTGCGCCATGTGGTGGACGGCAAGCCCGTGCCGGAGCCGTTGCTGGCAATCGAACAGGAGAAGCACGGCGTTCGGCCGGTCCGCGATCGCGAGTTGGCGCGCGCTGCGATGGAGCGGGCCGCCGCGGAGCTGAACTTCGATGGTTACTGAGGCGGAGCTGGCGCAGGCCGAGCAGGCCGGCCGCTGGGCGCGCGAATCGTGCCGCGACCGGGCATCGGCCCCGCGTTACGAGATGGGCCAGGACGGGGTGAGGCGTCAGCAGCGCTGGAGGGCCGGTTGGGACAAGCGGGACCAGGAACTGAGCGCGGCACGCCGCACCACGACGAGGAAGAAGCGCTGATGTGGTCGAAGGCACCGCCGCCGACGAAGGAAGAGTCGATCCGGATCGAGCTGGCAAAGACCGGGCCGTGCATGGCCTGCCTAGCACTGCTGGAGCAACAACTGCTGGAAGCGGAGTTGGTGGTCTACGGCTGCGACTACAACCACGCCAAGAGCGGGAACCGTCGGCGCGGCCACTTCTTCGGTTTCGCGCTCTGCGTATGGCACCACCGCCGCATACCGATGGAGGGGAACACCTTCGCATCGATGCGACAGATCTACGGCCCGAGCCTGCTGGATGGCTCGCGGACCTTCCACGAGACGTACGGCTCCGACGACGAGCTGATTGCAAACCAGACCTACATCAACGAACTGAGGGCGGCAGCATGAAGACAACGAAGAAACTGGCACCGAGGTTGAACCCTCAGATCGCGCCCAGGGAGCGGCGGATGGACCACAACACGGTGTCCCGGCCCAAGCGAGCCAATGCACGTGTGCTCGCCGATGGCCAGGTCGAGACGGTGGAGCAGTTCGAGGCACGCGGCGGGCAGGTGCAGCGCCTGACGTGTGGCTGGGAGCAGGTAGTGTGAGCAGATCCGACATTCGGACCGCCGCGCTGACGTTTAAAGCCCTGCAATCTGGAAAGCGCCGACCGGCAATCCGGCGGGAAAGGTCTGCCTGCCAAAATCTTGCACTGGACGAGGCATGTGACGCCGGGCTTTCAATGAAACGAAATATCGGAGTTCTCGCAATCAAAGCTGGCCCGATCTGGAATGCCCAAGAGGATATCGAACTGATCAAGAACGTTGGCGCAGCTGCTACGAATTTGCAGAAGCTGAGCGTTGTAGCGATCGACGGACTCTTGATCCTTCAAGTACCGCTTAACTCCGTCATTTCCACTTCGTCCGATTTTCCGGGCCATCAAGGATGCCCCAATTGCTTTCGTAGCCGCTTCCGATGCGATAGGCCCGATAACATGCAGATCACGCATATGGTCATAGATGGTCTGGGGAATGGTGTACCCGTCCACACCGAACATGACTACTGGACCCTCGACATCCTCGGCTTTCTCGGCCCAGCGCGAGAAATCCTTGTACAGAAAGGACGCCATACTTCTGGCTTTGGCGAGTTCTTCAAGCTCCTTCTGTTGCATTTCCGAACGCCGTTGCCACCTGGCAATGAGTGCGGCAGCTATGATCGCGGCGATGCTACCGACCGCCTGCACCCAAGCTGGCCATATTTGCCCAGCCTCTTTGTCCACCCAGATGCGCACGGGATAGAGAGCGAGCGCGTAGGCGGAAACAAACCCAATCGCTATGCAGGTCCACATCAGAACAACGTTGATCCAACGTACGGGCTCTCTCGCCACAGCAATCTCTCCTTGAAGAAAGAGGCGATTCTAGTCGCTGCGCGGCCAGTCAGGGCGGGCAGCGTAGTGGCCCGCAGGACAAGTCCTGTCCCGGCCTTGCGTCCATGACAAACGCCGGCCGGGTGGACAGGTCGTGATGCGCATCACGGGTGGTCCCGAGCCCGGCAGAAAGGTCGCGGGCTCTGCGACGGATGGGGAACAAGCTGGCTGGATGGACCTGACCCGCTATGACGAGAAGGCGCTGGGGCTGCTGACCGGCGTCCAGCAGGGGTAGCCGAAATGCGATGGAACCGGGCCTGGACGCCCCCGGGCCTGCGTAGGGCGGCCGAGCAAGCGCTGCGCCGATCACGCGTGCTGCGCCTCGAAATCAACCGACGAGAACGAACAAGGGGAAAGGCATGAATAACGCGCGCGAGCTGCTGTCCAGCCGCACAGGGCCAAGGACCATGAGTTTTGACGGGAGCGTAGGTGGCCCGTCCACCGAGGAGATCCTCGCCGCGCTGGCCTATGTGCCGGACGGTCTTGGCCGTGAGCTGCTGGAGGCGCTGTGGTGGCCGGAGAGTGGTCAGCGGAGGCGCGAGCAGCTGCGCCAGGCGGTTGTCTCACTGGTCGCGCCCGAATTCACCCGCCAGATGCACGAGCTGGCCGATGCCCGCACGGAGTTTGGTATCGCCAAGGCCAGCATGGGCTGGTGCGGCGGCATGGTCACAGACGGGCAGCGGCGCGAGCTGCGCCGCGCAGAGGCAGCGCTGGATGACGCGCGCGCTGCGGCATGGCCGAACAACACGATGGAGCAGCTTGGGGTTCTGGCTGGGGCGGTGATCGCGGAGATGGTCGGGGCATGCGAGTGCGAGCGTTGCGGCGGCAGGAAGGTTGTTCCAGATCCGGCGGGCGCAGGTGTAGTGAACTGCGGAGACTGCGGCGGGAGTGGCTGCGAGCCCTTGAGCGGCCGAAAGCGCGCCGGCGCCATCGGGGCGGATTGGTCGGCCTACAGCCGGTTCTGGCGGCCGGTCTATGAGTGGATGCTTGCCAACTTCCGCGCGGCCGAGGCGCGCGCTGCACGGCAGTTCAGCAAGGCGCTCACGATGACGGCGTAACGATGACTTCCTAGGTCATCGAAATAGGCGGCAATCTTGCCACCATCCAATCGCAAGCCCCGGCCCAGCCGGGGCTTTTTCTTTGCCCGCGTCCCAGCCGGACAAACTCTCGTGCCCAGCCGGCGCTAGGGGCGGGCACCCATCAACCGGGAGGGGCTTATGCCGAACCGGACAAGTCACGGGGCCACCATGATGGACGAGATCATCAGCACTGCGGCCGGTGCCGTGGCCAAAGCCGCACCGCCGGTAACCGTCGCCGGCGCCGTCGCTGCGGGCGCGGATCTAGACCGCGTGGTGGTGGTGTTGACCATCGTTTATCTCGTTGGCCAGATCGCTTACCTCGGGTGGCGCTGGGTCCGCGAGTGGCGGCAGAGGGCGCAGGCATGAAGGCGAAAATCATCGGCGGGACTGTCGCAGCCGTTATTGCCCTGTCCGCCGCTGTGCTGGTCAAGCCGCGCGAGGGCTATGCACCGACGCCCTACATCGACATGGTCGGTGTCGCGACGTACTGCTACGGCGATACGGACAAGCCGGACAAGGCGTACTACACCGAGGCGGAGTGTGCTGCGCGGCTCAACAGCCGCCTGGGCGAGTACCTCACCGGCATACAGGCCTGCATCCATGTCCCGCTGGAACAGCACGAGTGGGCAGCACTGCTGAGCTGGTCCTACAACGTCGGGACCACCGCAGCCTGTGGCTCTTCGCTGGTGCGCAACATCAACAGCGGGCGACCCGCCTCAGCCTGGTGCGCAGAGCTAGACCGGTGGGTCTATGCAGGTGGGAAACGCGTGCAGGGCCTGGTGAACCGTCGAGCGGCTGAGCGTCGGATGTGCGAGGGGCGGTCATGAATCGCATCGTTATTGCCATCGTCGCATTCGTCGTTTGGTCCGCAGCAATGTTCGGCGCTGGCTGGGCATGGCGCGGTGACCGATCTGAGGGTGTAGCCGCCCAGCAACGCGCGGCCGGCGCTGAGGCAGTCGCCGACCAGGTGAATAAGACCCGCGCCACCGAGCAGAGCACAGCCCTGCAGCTGGCCGACATTGGAGCCAAGCATGAAGAAGACCGGACTGCGGCCGAGGCCGTCCCTGCTGCTGTTGTGGCTGGCCTGCGCAGCGGCAATCTCCGCCTGCGCGACGACCTCGCCACCTGCCACACCGCTCGCCTGTCCGAAGCTGCCGCCGGCGCCGTCGAACGTGATGCGCGCGCCGAACTACGTCCAGAGGTTGTCGGAGCTGCTGTTCGAATCGTCACCGACGCCGAAGACCATGTCCGAGCCTGCCAAGCGGTGATCGCTGCTGACCGGCAGCCGGTGACGCAATGAACGGCCGGATGCTGGCGCTGGGCCGGTTGAAGGCCGGCGAGATGAACAAGACCGAGGCGGCGTATGCCTCGCGGCTGAGCGCGCTGCAGGCTGCCGGCGAAATCCAATGGCACCGCTTCGAGGGCCTGAAGCTACGTCTGGCGGACAACACGTTCTACACCCCGGACTTTGCGGTCATGGCAGCCGACGGCGTCATGGAGTGCCACGAGGTGAAGGGCCATTGGCAGGACGATGCAAGGGCCAAGATCAAGATCGCCGCGTCCATGTATCCGTTCCGCTTCATCGCGGTGAAGGTCAAGGCCAAGCGGGACGGCGGCGGCTGGGCAGTGGAGGAGTTCTGATGGCTGGAGCAGTGACGGCTACCGTCCGCATGCGCTGGTGGCTGCGGTGCTACTTGGCCGCGGTGGTGTGGTTTGCCAGGACGACGGGCATGGAACCGGACTGGGAACGGGTCGAGGGATGGATACGCCGCGGCTTGGTACTGCGAACGACGAGGGTTGCTGATGGACGTTCCACAGATTGAAGAGCTGGCGGCAGCACTGGCCGCTGAGCAGGCTGCGCGCGCTGCAGCAGTCACCGCCTTGGCCGCGCGCATCGATGGCAGCACAGACGCTCGCATCGATCGCCTGGTCGGGATCATCGAGCAGCAGGGCAAGCAGATGGCCGAGCTGGCAACGCATGTCGGTCTGCTTGTCCAGGCGGTGGCCCTCTTGTTGGGCGAGGAGGCAGGCGCACCGGTGCAGGACGAGGGTGCCGAGCCGGAGCGCGTCGACCTGGACGGGAACCCGTACTGATGGCCGGCCTGGCAGGCAATCGCCAAGCTAAGCGCGCGTTACCAACGAACAGCAGGGCATGGCGCGCGCTGCGGGAAACCATCCTGCTGCGCGACCTGTACCGGTGCCAGGAGCAGGGCTGTGGCGTGTTGTGCGCCGGCAAGGGGCAGGCCCACGTCGACCACGCGGACGGCGATCCGAACAACAACTCCCCGGAGAACCTTCGGACGCTGTGCGTCAGCTGTCACAGCAGGAAGACCGCACGGGAGGATGGCGGCTTCGGCAACACAGAACACGTTCTGGTCGGTTGCGACGCCGATGGATGGCCCTTGGTGGCGCCACGGCAGGGCCCCGCGCGGCCGAAGTAGGCGGCATGCATATGCACAGGTTATCCACAGAAACCTGAACGGGGGGCGAAAAAGTTTGGGTCGATTTGCCAGCGATACGTGCGCCCCCCCAAACGCACGCATCCACAGTTGGAAAGACGACCCCCATTCCTGAACAAGCATTGCTTTGTTCAGTGAGCGATTCAGACGGTGAACCATGGCGAATCCCCGCACTCCAGCAGCAAAAGCGGCAGTGTCCGGTGCTGCGGCAAAGAACCCGCAGCGGCATCGAAATCGAAAGACGCCGAAGGGGCCAAAAGCCATCGGCGCTCCCTACAAGGGAATGACCAAAGAACAGGTCGCCGTCTGGAAAGAGCAGGTCGAGAACATGCCTTGGCTGCACGCCGGTCACCGGCTGCTGCTGCGCCAGGTGTGCATCCTCGCCGCGCGAATGGCGACTGACCCGGAGATGGGTGTTTCGGCGATGCAGGCACTGGGCTCGCTCCTGTCGAAGCTCGGTGCCACGCCGGTGGATGAGACGAAAGTGAATCATGGCCCAGGCGAAGACGAAGACCCGGACGACAAGCATTTCTGACTGCCGGACCAGCGAGTATCCGCTGGCAGTAGTGGAAGGCAGGATCGTTGCAGGCCCGCACGTGCGCAATGCTTGCCGGCGGCACCTGAAAGACCTTGAGGACGCCCACGAGCGGGGCCTTTACTTCGACCGCGAAGCTGCAGACAAGAAGATCGCATTCTTCGAAGACGTGTTGCGACTCAGTGAGGGGCAGTTCGAAGGAAAGCCGTTCAAGCTGCACCCCAGCCAGGCATTCAAGATCGGCAGCCTATTCGGTTGGAAACAGGCGGACGGCACGCGCCGCTTTCGGCGTGCATACATCGAGGAAGGCAAGGGCAACGGCAAGTCGCCTATGGCGGGCGGTATCGCGCTGATCGGGCTCTGCGCAGATCAGGAAGCCGGCGCCCAGGTGTACGCGGTGGCCTCGCATAAGGATCAGGCGGGCATCCTGTTCCGCGATGCGGTCAAGATGGTCAAGGCTTCGCCGGCGTTGAAGAAACGGCTGGAGTTCTCAGGCGGTGAGGGCAAGGAATACAACATCGCCCACCACAAGTCGCAGAGCTACTTCCGGCCAGCGTCCCGCGACGTTGGCAAAACGGGTTCCGGCTACCGCCCGCACTTTGTCCTGGCCGACGAAGTGCACGAGATGGCGGACGGCAAGATCATCGAAATGATGGAGAACGGGTTTAAGTTCCGTCGTTCGCCGCTGCTTTTCATGATCACCAACTCGGGTAGTGACCGGAACAGCGTTGCATGGGCCGAACACGAGCACGCGGTAAAGGTTGCAGCCGGCCATACGGAGGCGGTCAACGATCCAACCTTCATCGGTGAGCCCATCGATGACCGCACGTTCTCGTTCGTGTGCGGGTTGGATGAGGGCGATGACCCGCTGGAGGATCCGCGTTGCTGGTTGAAGGCCAACCCGATGCTGGGTATCACGATCACGGAGGAATACCTAAAGGCCCGGGTTGACCTGGCCAAGCAGATTCCCAGCAAGCTCAACGAGATCCTGCGGCTCAACTTCTGCATGTGGACGGACGCTGACCAGGCGTGGCTCAGCCGCGAGACGCTCGAGCCGGCCCTGCAGTCGTTTGACACATCCCAGCACCATGGCAAGCGCCTCCATCTCGGGCTGGACCTGTCTCA
Source organism: Stenotrophomonas maltophilia (assembly GCF_047782825.1). Taxonomy (GTDB): domain Bacteria; phylum Pseudomonadota; class Gammaproteobacteria; order Xanthomonadales; family Xanthomonadaceae; genus Stenotrophomonas. The sequence goes on from NZ_CP180589.1 coordinate 4,727,987, forward strand.
GAACCGCGACATTACGGCACTCGGCGCGGTAGTGGAGACCGGCGCGAAGGAGGTGCTGGTCGAGGTCGAGGGCAAGAAGACGCTGGTCTGCAAGCCAACGTTTGACGCGTGGGTAGAGGCGTGGACCCCAGGCGATACGGTCAAGGCCCGCGAGCTGCGCGACAAGCTTCCGTATGGCACCTGGATTGCCAAGGGCCACCTGCACGCGCCACAGGGCCAGACGATCAGCTACCGGCACGTCGCGCAAACGGTAGCCGAGTACGACCGGGACTTTGAAATTGCCCAAGTCGCCTACGACCGGTACGCGTTCCGCCAGTTCGAAGAGGAAGTCAAAGAACTGGGCCTTTCGGTTTCGTTCGTTGAGCACCCGCAGGGTGGCCTGAAGAAGGGCAAGCCAACAGAGGCGGCAGTAAAAGCCGCCGCTGCCGCAGGTAAGCCGGCGCCGGAAGGCCTGTGGATGCCTCGATCCCTCCGATTGTTCGAAGAAGCACTGCTGGAAGGTCGCGTCCGCTTGCTCGGGAACCCCGTGCTGGTGTCGGCAATCATGTCGGCCGTCATCGAAAGCGATAAGTGGGAAAACCGTTGGCTGTCCAAGGCACGGTCCGTCAACAAGATCGACGCCGCGGTAGCGGTCGTGATGGCTTTCGGCTCCGCACATTCATCGGTCGCGCCTGCCTCTGTCTATGAGCAGCGGGGCATCCGATTCCTATAGGAAATGCAATGTCCAGGTTCAACGAAGAAGATATCAAGTCGCTGGACCGGATCTGGAATCCGCCGCCGGCGGCGCCCCAAGGCGCACGGGCTGAGGCTGGCCAGTTCACGGGGATGGATGACCCGGCGCTGCTGGAGTTCATCCGGGCGCAGAGCGGGCAGGGCGGTGGTGGCTACCAGCTGCGCAACATGGCGGTGCTCCGCTGCCTGTCTCTGATCTGCGGGACCATCGGCATGCTGCCGCTGAACCTGATCGAGTCTGGCGGGAAAAAACGGATAGCCACCGAGCACCCTGCGCACCGCCTGCTCAAGGTCAAGCCGAACCCGTGGCAAACGCCGTTGGAGTTCAAGCGGCAGATGGAGCTGGCCCGGCAGCGCCACGGTGACGCCTACGCACGGATCGTGTGGTCAGCAGGCCGACCCATCCATCTCATCCCGTTGGACTCGCCCGCGGTGCGCGCCGAGCTTGGCGACGACTGGCGGATGATCTACCGCTTCAACAGCAAAAAGCGCGGCGAGGTGGTGCTCAAGCAGGAAGAGGTCCTGCACGTCCGCGATATCTCCGTGGACGGTGTCACCAGCTTGTCGAGGATGAAACTGGCCGACCGGGCAATTCGCCTGGCGCTGGATGCGGAGCGAGCTGCGAGCCGCATCTTCGAAACCGGCAACATGGCGGGTGGTGCTATCGAAGTGCCGAACGCGCTAAGCGAGATCGCCTACGGCCGCATGCGCGGATCGCTGGAGACCGAGTATGCCGGCGCTGCAGCAGCACAGAAATGGATGCTGTTGGAAGAGGGAGCCAAGGCCAACAAGTTCGGCAGCACGGCGCAGGAAGCGCAGCACGTCGAGAACCGGAATGCCCAGGTGGAGGAAGTGGCCAGGCTCTACGGCGTTCCCCGGCCGCTGCTGTTCCTGAGTGATACCAGCTGGGGCACTGGCATCGAGCAGTTGGGCATCTTCTTCCTGCAGTACACGATGCTGGAGCACTTCACCAACTGGGAACAGGCGGTGGCGCGGTCGCTTATTCCAGAGCGCGACCTGGAGCGATTCCAGCCGAAGTTCAACGTGCGGGCGCTGATGCGCGGAACGCTCAAGGATCAGGCCGAATTCTTCAAGGCCGCCCTCGGCTCCGGTGGCACCAAGCCGTTCCACACGCAGAACGAGATCCGCGACCTGCTGGATTACCCCGAATCGGACCAGCCAGGCGCCAACGACCTGATCAACCCCATGACACAGAAGGGAAAGAGCGATGAGCCTCCGGCAGCTGCCTGAAATCCGTGCCGAGCGACGGCTCGGCGCCGCCCAGTTCGATATGCGGCCCGACGCGCTGGAACGCTGGGAGCCGGAAGTACGCGCTGCCGGCAACGACGCAAACAGCATCTCCATCTACGATTCGATCGGCGAGAACTGGGAGGGCACGGGCGTTACCGCCAAGCGGATCAGCGCCGCCCTTCGTGCGATTGGCAGCAAGGATGTGGTGGTAAACGTCAACTCCCCCGGCGGTGACTTCTTCGAGGGCGTGGCGATCTACAACCTGCTGCGCGAGCACCAGGGACGCGTGACGGTCCAGGTGATGGGGCTGGCTGCGTCGGCCGCATCGGTTATCGCCATGGCCGGCGATGAGATCCTGATGGGCGACGGGGCGTTCCTGATGATCCACAACGCGTGGGCGGTGGCCATCGGCAACCGGCACGACATGGCGGACGCGGCAAAGCTGCTGGAGCCCTTCGACGCTGCCATGGCAAAGGTCTACGCCGCTCGCTCGGGTATCACCGAGGCGGAAGCGGCTCGCATGATGGACGAGGAAACGTGGATCGGCGCCGCCCAGGCCGTGGAAGATGGCTTTGCCGATGGCCTGCTCGACGGGGCCGCCGCCACGAAGGATGCCAAGCAGGCATCGGGCGGCCGCAAGGCGCTCGCCCTGGTGGAAGCCGCCATGGCCAAGGCTGGCCACTCCCGATCCATGCGACGCGACACCCTCAAATCGCTGTTCAACGGCAAGCCGAGCGCTGCCGACTCTGCCATGCCGAGCGCTGGCGGCAGTGAAACCACGGCCCTGCTGCAGGGCCTTCTCGACAACATCAAAGGCTAAGAGGCCCAACAATGAATATGAACACCCACGGCCGCGTTCCGCGTGGCCTCGTTTCCGTGCGTGCCGACGGCAGCCAGCCCGAGGTGAAGGCGCTGGTGGATAGCCTGAACAAGGCGTTTGCCGACTTCAAGGCTGAACACACCAAGCAACTGGAGGAGATCAAGAAGGGCAGCGCCGATGCACTGCAGGCCCTGAAGGTCGACAACATCAATGCCGACATCACCCGCCTGCAGGCTGCGGTCGACCAAGCCAACACCCAGATGGCCGCGTTCCAGATGGGCGGCGGTAGCGCCGGCAGTGGTGTCGCTGATGCCGAGTACACCGAATCGTTCCGTGCCCACTTCCGCAAGGGTGAAGTGCAGGCAGCGCTGAACAAGGGCGCCGACAACGAGGGCGGCTATCTGGCCCCGGTCGAGTGGGATCGCACCATCACGGACCGCCTGGTCATCCTGTCGGACATGCGTCAGCTCGCCACGGTCCAGCCCTGCTCGGGTGCAGGCCTGACCAAGCTGTTCAACATGGGGGGCACTGCATCGGGCTGGGTGGGTGAAGCCGCTCCGCGTCCGCAGACGGGTACGGCCCAGTTCGCGTCGCTGGGCTTCGGCTGGGGCGAGATCTACGCCAATCCGGCCGCCACCCAGCAGTTGCTGGATGACGCCGAGATCGACCTGGAAGCATGGCTGGCTGGCGAAGTGGAAACCGAGTTCGCCAAGCAGGAAGGCACTGCCTTCTGGTCCGGCGACGGTGCTAACAAGCCCTTCGGTATCCTGACCTACGTGGAAGGTGGCGCCAACGCCGCCAAGCACCCGTTCGGCGCCATCAAGGCCGTGAACAGCGGTGTTGCAGCCGGCATCAATGGCGACAGCATCCTGGATCTGGTCTACGACCTGCCGTCCGCCTTCACCGCTGGCGCCAAGTTCGCGATGAACCGCAAGACCCAGGGCGTGGTGCGCAAGCTGAAGGACGCGCAGGGCAACTACCTGTGGCAGCCGTCGCTGGTAGCCGGTCAGCCGTCCACCCTGGCCGGCTTCGCCGTGCAGGACGTGGCGGCCACGCCGGACGTTGCGGCAAACGCGATTGCCGCGCTGTTCGGTGACTTCAAGCAGACCTACACCGTGTACGACCGCAAGGGCGTGCGTGTGCTGCGCGACCCGTACACCAACAAGCCCTACGTCATGTTCTACACGACCAAGCGTGTGGGCGGCGGTGTGCACAACCCGGAGCCGATGCGCGCCCTCAAGATCGCGGCTGCGGCCTGATCACCCACCCGTCGGGCGGCCTCGCGCCGCCCGGCTTCAATCCCGTGTTCGAGGAGCCGCAATGGCAAAGTTCATCAAGCCCTTCCGTGGGGTTCCGGAAGGCCAGATCTATCCCATCCAGTTCACTGCCGGCGATGACTGTCCGCCCGAGCTGGAGGCCGGTGCACTGTCGGTGGGCGCGCTGAGCCTGATCGCTGACGCCCCGCCGCCGCTGACGCTGTTGGGGTCCAGCCTGCAGCCGTCGCGTTTTGAGTTCGCCGACGGAAGCGAACTGTCGCTCGGCGATGTGGTCAGCAAGGCGCATGCGGCTTCGGGCCTGACGGTTGAAGCCTGGAACGAGCAGAGCGAAGAAGCCCGGGAGATGGCAATCGCTGAGACGGTGCAGGGCCTGATTGCCGAGACCGACGAGACCGCCAACAAGCAGCAGGCAGGCGGCGACAAGGCGTCCCTGATCGTCCAGCTGGAGGCGGCAGGGATTCCGTTCGATAAGCGCTGGGGTGCCGAAAAGCTGGCCGCAGCACTGGCCGAAGGGAAGAAGGACTGACATGCCCATCGTCTCGCTCGCACAGGCCCGCTCGCATGTGCGAGTCGAGGCCGACTACCCCGAAGAGCAGTTGCAGGCTGCGGTTTGCGGTGCTGTGGACGCAGCGCAGGCATACCTCAATCGTAGGATCTACGAGAGCTCGGACACGCTGGCTCAGGCGCGAGCCGGCTACCCAGCGGCGGTAAGGGCAGCGGCAATAGCGCGTGACCAGGCGCTGGCTGACGCAGTGTTCATCGAGAACCGAGAGGAGCGAACCGCGGCGATCCGCCTTGCCAACGTTGCTTTCGGCGAGGCCAGTGCAGAGGCGGAGGCCTGCATCCATGGCGTGGTCGTCAATCCCAGCATCGTCACGGCCGTACTGCTGACGATTGGCCATCTCTACGCGAACCGCTCCGACGTGGTTGTGGGCGCCCAAGCGGTAGAGCTTCCCAACGGCGCCAAGAGCCTCCTGCGCCCATATCGAAGGGTGATGATGCCATGACGCTTCAGGACGGCGATCTGCAGAATCGCATCCGCTTCGAGCGGAAGACCATTGCGCGCGATCCGCTCGGCGGCCAAGACAAGCCGGTATGGGCTGAGGTTGTGTCCGTGTGGGCCAAGGCCACCAACAACCTTGCGGCCACCACCGAGGCCGTGGCTGCCGGCGCCGACCGCTACCGCGAGCAAGTAAGGTTCGATATTCGCCCACGGCAAGTCGACCCTCAATGGCGGATCGTGTTCCGCGGTCGCGTGTTCGATATCAAGAGCATCGCGCCCAATAACGACCGTAGCGAGATGGCAATCATCGCCGTAGCGGGGTTGACCAATGGCTGAGCAGGTATCGATCCAAGGCTTGGCCGGCTTGCTGCGATCGCTGCGGGAGGCACCCAGGGCCGTTCAGGGAAGTGCGGTCCGAGCTGGTATGCGAAAGGGTGGCAATGTCATCCGCGACGATGCGAGGCGCCGTGCGCCGAAGGCGTCGGGGTTTTTGGCCAGCCAGATCATCACGCGACGAGCCAACTCGCAAAGCAGGTCCCGCGCAGGCGTGGGCAAGGACGGGGAGTACTTCACGGTGGGGGTAAAGTCCGGTCGCCGACGCAAGTACGCCAACACCAAGCGCAACAAGCGACGTGGTCGAGCAGGGAAATCCTACGTTGACCGCGGCTGGGCCTACTACTGGCGGTTCCTCGAATTCGGCACCAAAAAGCAGCGGGCCTCGCCGTTCCTGACACCGGCCGGCGAAGCGAAAGGGCCCGAGGCGGCGCAGGTGATCATCGATGAGACCCGGGCCGCGCTCGACAAGCAGCTGAGGGAGGAGGGCTGGCGATGATGGTTCCTCTGATCCAATCGCTGCTGGAAGACGATGCGACGGTCCGGCAGGTGCTCGGCGACCCCGCCCGCTTGTTCCTGGGCAGCGCGCCCCAGGACACGCCGCTCCCGTACGCGACGTGGGAAGTTGTCGGTGGCTCGCCCACCGCGATGCTTTCTGAGCCGCCGCCGGCGGACGGCTGGCGGGTCCGCTTGACCGTTTGGGGCGAGAGCCTCAGCCAGGCCAACGGCGTTGCCGTCGCCATCCGGGATGTGATCGAGCGCGTGGGCAGCATCGAGTCGCACAACCCCACGCCCGACAGCGATGACACCGACGCAATGGGCATTTCATTCGACGTGCGGCTGCTGCAGCTGCGCTGATCCAGACAACGGCAATCCACCGGCCCCGCAAGGGGCTTTTTTCATGCCCGGCGACGGGCACAACGCAAGGAAACCCCTATGGGACAGGTACTCAAGTCGAAGCACACCCAGCTGTTCATCGCCATCGGCGCGGCGGAGGTCATCAAGGTGACCCGTGTCCGTTCGGTCGGCTTCCCTGATGGCCAGGCGTCGGAAATCGATATCTCGGACTTCGATGACGACTGGGATCAGTTCGTCGCTGGACGCAAGGCGACCGGCAGCACGAGCATCGAGGTGATCTATGACTCCGTCGATTCCGAGGCGCTGGAGGAACTGCACCGCACTGGCGCGGTGGTCAACTTCCTGGTCACCGCGCCGGCCAGCGAAACGGCGGGCGCGGCCAAGCCGGTGGCGGTCGATGGTGTCATCACCCCGCCGACGACGGTTGTGTCGAAGCAGTTCAACGGCTTCGTGCAGAACTTCGCGGTGACGGTGGCCGACAACGATGTGTGGAAGGCCACGATGACCATCCGTGGCTCCGGCGCAGTCGAAACGCACCGCCCGACGCCCTGACCGCCACAACGGCGCTCTCTCTTTCGGCCCACTTCGGTGGGCCTTCTCTTTGGCAGGGCGCGCGGATCCTCCGCGTGTTAGCCGTGCGCGGCCCGCGCGCCCTGTCGCCATTCAAGGAAACGGCCAATGAGCAAGACCAACGACACTCCCGAAACCCAGCCGCAGCAGCGCGTGAGCATCCTGCAGTCGTTCACCAGCCTGGGCATGTTCGCTTCGAAGGATGTGCACGCCGACACGATCACCCTGCCCAATGGTGATAAGGCGCAGTTCCACGTGCGCGAGCTGCCGGATGTGGAGTTCCGCAAGCTGTGGAGTGAAGGCGACCGCGCCAAGCTGATCGCGGCGGCCATCTGCGACGAAGACGGCAAGCCCGTGATGAACGTGACCCAGGCCGCACAGCTGAAACCGCTGGTGGCGGCAGAGCTGCAGCGGGTTGCCATGAAGCATTCTGGCTTCGGCGAAGAGGCCGCTCAGGCCCAGGTCGACGCGGGAAACGACTAAGGCAGCGTGGCGAGGACTGGTTCTGGAAGGTCCTCGCCGGCCACCTGCACCGGCCGGTGTCGGAACTGCGGGCGACAATGTCGCGTCGCGAGTTCCTGGAATGGTGGGAGTTCCACAAGCGCAACCCCATCGACCCGGTCAGCCTGCACCTGAAGCCCGCTGCCTTCATCGCCTACATCACCGCTGCACACAGCCAAGGCGGCACCAAGCGTGGCATGCAGCACTACCTTGACGCCCTTGCGCCACGATCCGACGAGGACGAGGCAGAGGACTGGTTTGATTCTCTTGGATGACCCATGGCCGACACCTTCGGGCGCTTCGCTGCGCTTCCCATCGGACCGTTGCTCGCCGCCCGAGATGGGGGGCTCACCCTCGCAACGACGGCCGCGGCCGATCTCAACCGGTGCGCGCGATCGGACTTCGCTCTGATTGCCGGCGTTGTGGGCGTTGAATTCGCCTTGTGGGGCGATGACGACCTTTCCGCTGTGGTCGGGTTCGTCACGCCGGCTGCGCCACTGAACCAGGCACCGGGCACAAACGGGGAGGGCATCGGCTGGGAGCTGGCAACAGGCCGGCTGATCCAAGGCATCGGCGCCATCGCCACGGGCCTCCCGCTGGTGCAGCACGGCGATATCGTCGGGATGCGGGTGTCCTTCGGGAGCCCGTCCCGGCTGCACCTCTATCTCAACGGCTCGCTGGTCCACCAGCGAGACCTGCTGCTGGCCGGTCCGCTGCACTTTGCTGCATCCCTGGCTGCAACCAAGGCCGGCGGGCTGTGCCTGGCGGTGAACGCAGGACAGTGGGGGGCGCGGAGCGATGCGGCGGTCGCCGGGTGGAGGCTGGATCAGGCCCAGGCCGCGGTGACACGGCTGGCCGATGCCGACTGGCTTTCTGCGCCTGGCGATAGCCCGGCAAACGCCCGCTATGAAGGGTTGGTCGCCGAGGGCGTGACCCTTGTGCAGGAATTGAGTTTCTGGCCGTGGGGCGGTGACCCCGTCGCGCAAACGGCAGCGGCAGAGTGCGTCGTGGCAGATGCCGAGGGCATGCTTGATGGTCTCGCGCTCTCAGGCGGCTCTGGCGCTTCGGTCCAGATCCTGCTGGTTGATGAAACTGCCATGCTCGCCGACGCGGCTCCGGTGTTCCGTTGCGCCATCGACCAAATCGAGATCAACGACGACGGCAGCAAGACCCTCCACCTGCGGGACGCGCACGACTATCTGGCCCAGCCCATCAACCGCGGCGTCTTCCTGCCCAATGTCGCGTCACTGGCATGGAAGCCACAGCCGGTAGTGATCGGCGCCGTGGCGAGCGTGCCGGCCGCCGGAGGTAACTCGGATGCCACCTCGATGTTCCTGGCCGATGGCCCGGTCTATGTCGATGCGGTAATGGACCGCGGCGACCTGATGGAGCCGGGGACGTTTGAAGTTGCGCCGGATCACCAGCAGCTGCTGATGAAGTCTCCACCGGTGATGCCAGTGGTGGTTGACCTGTCCAGCGTGGGCGCCGGTATGGCGCCCGCAACGCTGTCTCTGGCCGTCGCCGAGATCATGGGGCGCCTGGGCATGGGGGCGTGGTCGGCAGCCGACTGCGCGGCTATCGACGCCGCCACCGGCTACGCGGGGGTCGGGTACTACGCGGGAACGTCGATCACCGGCCGCGATGCGCTCAACGCGATCCTGCCCAGCTACGGAACCGGGTGCTACCAGGATGCGACGGGGGTGCTGCGGTTCGTCCGGGTAGTGGCGCCGGAGAGCTACGAGGGCCTGCCGGCGTTCGAGCTTACCGACGACCATATGGCCAGCGACTTGGTGGGCGTACCGGATGAAGCGCCCAACCTGACCCGCCGCATGGCGTACAGGCCGAATGCCCAAGCCTTGGGTGCGTCGGACCTGGTCACAGACGTGGTCGACGTTCCCCAGGCGCGGCGTGATGAGCTGACAGCCTTGTATCGCGGTCAGGTGTTCGCGGCTGGGCCGCTGGACGCTCACTACCGCCGAGCCGAGGCGGCAGATCCCGTGATCTCGCTGTTCTGGCGAGCCGCCGACGCTCAGGCCGAAATCGACCGGGTGGTAGCCATCTACCAGCGGCAGCGCTTCTTCTACCAGGTCACCGTCCGCGGTGATCAGCAGCTTGCGCCGCTGCCCGGGCAGATCGGCCGGTTGTACTACAGCCGGTACGGCCTGGCCGACGGCAAACCGGTGCTGGTGCGCCGAGTTGAGAGAAACCCAGCCACGGGTGATGTGGTGCTGACCTTGTGGGGGTGAGAGAGTGCTTATCGGATATGGAATGCCGGCAGCGGTGACCGTGACGCTGGCCGGTGGAACATGGCTCAGCAGCGATCAGGGCGCCGCGCTGTTCGACGGCAAGCCGGGGCGCGCCAGCCGGATTCGACGGACGGGCGCCCTGTCCGTCACTGTGACGCTTGCCCAGGCTGTCGTGCCTGGAATAGTGGCGGTGCTGGGGCTGAACGTCCCGGCGGGCGTGGCGGTGCGCGCTGCGGGCGCCCTTGGCACAACCACGCGGCTCCCTGACGGAAACGTGTGCGCATGGCTCTTTCCGCAGGCTTCGATGCCCGTTGCGACGGTGTCCGTGGAAATCGACACCACCGTGACCAACGTCGATATCGGCGAGATTGCCATCTTCCAAGCCGTGGACGTGGGTATCAGCGACGGCTGGGGTGTTGCCACGATCGACACCAGCGCCCACACCAGGACGAAGGGCGGGCAGGTCAATACCGTGCCTGGCGCGCTCTACCGCAGGCTGACCTGCAACCTGTCAGGCCGGGCCACGGACGTTGTGCGCGGCGGCGGCTTGAACGGAACGGACTGGGAGACGATCGGCACGGCGCTGGCTGGCCGTCGCCGCTCCTGCGTTGTGCCGCAGTACCGGGATATGGCGACCAAGGCATTTGATCCGCAGCTCGCGGCACGGTCTGCGCTCTACGGATACCCGACGCAGTTGCCCACTTCCGAGAACATTAGCCGGCAGTACTTCTCGGGGTACATCGAGTTTGAGGAGGTTCCGGCATAGCCGTTTGTTGGGACCGAGGGAGAGTGCGAGAATCCGCAGGGAACACTGATGCGAGGATCGCAATGAGAAACCCAATGGCCCTTGCAACGGCCACCATCTTGCTGGCCTCCGGGATGCTCGTCGTGTCATGCGGCGGGATTTCGCCCGAGCAGCGTGCTTTCCGCGAGGCGAGCAAGAACTGTCAGCAATGGGTCAAGGAGTCTGTCAAGAATCCATCATCTGCGAAGATCCCTGATCCAACTTCAGTCGGCCAGGCGAACGGTCAGATTGTCGTCCAGTGGACGCATGGAGATGGATTAACGCTCATGAACGGATTCGGAGCAAACATCGACGCCAATGCGCGATGCACTATGTCACTGGATGGTCACTTCCTGAAGGAGCTGATGATCAATGACGAAGTGATTCGAAGACCCGCAAACGAATGATCGATTGCTACTAGGAGCCGCCCACAAGGGCGGTTTTTTTTATGTCGGCCCGCCATGTGCGGGCTTTTTTTATGGACGACGGGATGAGCCTTTACACCCTTACCGTAGACCTGCTGCTGAAGTCCGGCTCCTTCGAACGAGACAGTGGGAAGGCCGCGCGTGTAGTTAAGCGCGACATGGAGTCCATTCAGTCGTCCATGTCGGAAGCTACCCGTCGTGGTGCTGATGAGGTCTCTGCGGGCTTTCGCCGTGTGGCGTTTGAAGCCGTAGGAATGACTTCGGCGCTGGCCGCTGTAAAGGCAGTTATCGGTAAAGCTGACGAATGGACCAACCTGAACAACCGACTTCGCCTGGTGACCAAGGACCAGGCGTCATTCGTTGCAGCGCAACAAGACGTTATCCAGGTCGCGAAAGCAACACGTCAGCCGTTGGGGGCAACTGCCGAGCTCTACCAGCGCATCGCAATGAACCAGGACGCGCTGGGGCTGTCCGGCGCCGGCTTGGCGCGCGTCGTTGAGACGATCAGCAAGACACTTGTTATCAGTGGCAGCAGCGCCTCTGCTGCGGAGGGGGCTCTAGTTCAACTTGGCCAGGCGTTCGCATCTGGCGCATTGCGCGGCGAGGAGCTGAACTCGGTGCTGGAAGGCGCCCCAGCTCTCGCCCAGGAAATCGCCAGGGGGCTGAACGTCCCAATGGGCAAACTGCGCGAACTGGGGCAGGCTGGGAAGCTGACTGCAGATCAGGTCATTAATGCCCTTCAGCGCCAGGCGGGCGCCGTTGACGAAGCGTTCGGGAAGATGGACGCGACCGTGGGGCAGTCGCTGACGCTGCTCAATACCAACCTTTCGGAGATGATCGGCCGCGCGGATGACGCCACTGGCGCGTCCCAGGCTCTTGCTGCAGGCATTGGCATCCTCGGAAACAATCTCCAGACGGTAGCCATTGCGTCCGCCGCACTTGCCTCTGGCCCCCTGGTGAAGGCGCTTCTCGCGCGAGTCGCGGCCGCCAACGCGGCGATGATCGCGGACAAGGCAGCTGCGGCTCAGAATCTTGCTGCTGCTCAGCAGCTTGAATTGCGCGCGCGGGCGGCC
>NZ_CP180590.1:0-5986 GCF_047782825.1 Stenotrophomonas maltophilia
GTGGTGCTGACCCAGAACCTCAACCGCGGGGCGATCAGCCAGGGGCAGATGCGTTTCACCGTTGAAGGCGTCAAGAACGGCAAGCTGGCCACCATCAGCTGGGATGAGTTGCACCAGCGCAGCAAGGTACCGGGGCAGGACTACTCGTTCCGGTACTTCCAGCAACTCACCGGCAGCGTGATGCTGCCGGCTGACTTCACCCCGCAACGGGTGCGGGTGACATTGGGTAGTGGTGCGGGGGGCACCACGCAGGTATTCGACTGGAAACAGGCCGGCGCACCGGCCAGCAAAGGGGAGTAGGCAGATGTTTGGAAGCAGCAAATCCAGCCGTGATGGCCAACTGGTGGTGGATGCCCTGATCGGCAACCAGGTGGTGATCCGCGGTGATGTGGAATTCAGTGGCGGCCTGTACGTGGAAGGCCGCATCCATGGCAAGGTGATCGCCCAGGAAGGCGCCAGCGCGGCGACCCTGACGCTCGCCGAGCACGGCGTGATCGAAGGGGAGATCCGCGCCCACGTGGTGGTCATCAGCGGACGCCTGGACGGCGACGTGCATGCCACCGAAAAGGTCGAACTGACCCCGAGCGCCCGGGTGAACGGCAACGTCCACTACCAGGTGGTGGAAATGAACGCCGGTGCCCAGCTGAATGGCCGCCTGATCCACGCCAGCAGCCCGGTTGCGGCCCTGCCGGCACCGGAAGGCGAGGCCGAGGCCGAGGGTGAAGGCAAGGGTGGCAATGCCGCACGCCGCAAGCTGGCCGAGGCGATGGCTTGAAAGCCATCCCCGGCGCCCCCATGCTGACGGCATGAGCACGCTAGTTTCCCTGCCCGGCGCCACGCCGGCCGCCGCTCCCGACTACCAGTCGCTGGAGCGGCCGCTGAACTTCACCGAATCGGCCGCGGCCAAGGTGAAGGAACTGATCCAGGACGAGGGCAACCCCGACCTGTCCCTGCGCGTGTACATCGAAGGCGGTGGCTGGTCGGGCTTCCAGTACGGTTTCGAGTTCGACGAGAACCGCGCCGAGGATGACCTGGCGGTGCAGACCAGCGGCGTTACCCTGCTGGTCGACCCGCTCAGCCTGCAGTACCTGATGGGCGCCGAGGTGGATTACACCGAAAGCCTGACCGGTGCGCAGTTCGTGATCCGCAACCCGAATGCGAAGACCACCTGCGGCTGCGGCAGCAGCTTCAGCATGTAACTGCCGGGCGCGGGCATCCGCTGCCTGCATCCAGTAGATCCACGCCATGCGTGGATACGCGGTGCCTGCCCGCATCCGGTAGATCCACGCCATGCGTGGATACGCGGTGCCTGCCCGCATCCAGTAGATCCACGCCATGCGTGGATACGCGGTGCCTGCCCGCATCCGGTAGATCCACGCCATGCGTGGATACGCGGTGCCTGCCCGCATCCAGTAGATCCACGCCATGCGTGGATACGCGGTGTCTGCCCGCATCAGTAGATCCACGCCATGCGTGGATACGCGGGGCCTGCCCGCATTCAGAGATCCACGCCATGCGTGGATACGCGGTGCCTGCCCACATCCAGTAGATCCACGCCATGCGTGGATACGCGGTGCCTGCGCGCGACACCGGCAGACTACGCACATCGCCGACCTTGCCACCTGCAGCGATTGGCGGCAGGCTTGTCGGGTGCTCAATACTCCTTCGCCGCTTTCCGGTTTCGCCTTCGTGGCCGAGCCGCTGGAGCGCGCCGATGCCCTGCGCGACGATGCCGATGCACTGGCGCGCCTGTGGCCGGATGCGCGCATTCTTGTCCTGGACCAGGACGGCACCGCCTTCACCGGTGACGACGACCAGCCACTGGCGCTGACCGGCGCCGATATCGGCGGTGGGCCCGGCGCGGCCATTTTCCTGGGCCTGCGTGCCGGCCAGGCCTGGTTCTCGGTCGAAGCCGCCAACGTCACCCAGACCGCACCGCGCCGGCTCGACCTGCGCCAGGCCGCACTGCTGTGGACCGTGGCCGATGCCACCGCCTTCAGCTACGCCCGCGGCATGTCCTACTGGCACTCGCGCACCCGCTTCTGCGGTGTCTGCGGTGGCGCGGTGGCCTTCGCCCGCGGCGGTTTCGTCGGCCGCTGCCCGCAGTGTTCCACCGAGCATTACCCGCGGGTCGACCCGGCGGTGATCGTAGCCGTGGAAAACCAGGGCAGGCTGCTGCTGGGACGCCAGTCCAACTGGGCGCCGCGCCGCTACTCGGTGCTGGCCGGCTTCGTCGAACCCGGCGAGACCTTCGAACAGACCGTGGTGCGCGAGGTTCACGAGGAAAGCAAGGTGCGGGTGACCTCCTGTCAGTACCTGGGCTCGCAGCCGTGGCCCTTCCCCGGCGCGTTGATGGTGGGGTTCCGTGCGCAGGCGCAGGACGACGTGCCCACCGTGGATGGCGAACTGGAAGATGCGCGCTGGTTCACTGCCGATGAAGTGGGTGCGGCACTGGCGCGTGATGTCGAGGACGATGGCGAAGGCATCCGCCTGTCGCCGCCGATCTCGATCTCGCGGGGCCTGATCGAGCACTGGTACCGCCAGCAGCAGGGCTGAGGGCAGCGGCTGCACGCACGCGTGGTGCAGCCAGCATTGCCGCCACCTGAACACGCAGCGGGTTACAGTCAGGTTCACCGCTGAGGGTGCCGCTGCGACAGGTAAGGTAGCGGCGCCGAACGCTTGTTCGTAGGGAGACCTGCCGATGTTCACCACCCTGGTCGCCGTGTTGGTCGCACTGGCCCTGGGCCATGTCGCCCCGGCTGCTGCTGCCTCGCTGCGCCGTTTCGACGGCTTCCGGCGCTGGCTGGGCTGGCTGGACGCGCACGGTGGGCGGGCATGGCAGGGGCCGGCCGGCGTGGCGCTGGCGATCATTCCGTCGCTGCTGCTGATGGGCCTGCTGGCCTGGCTGCTGCACGGGGTGCTGTTCGGGCGGCCCCGCCGGTGACCGCGGGCGCTGCAGCAGCTGACCCGCCGCCAGCGTTCGCGAGGGAACTGGGATCCCTTTCCGCGCCTGCGTTCCAGCCGCGAAATCCGGGATGCACGCGATGCGGCGCTGCTGCGAAGGGCCCGGGGAGGCGGGGGCCCCGGGCACTGCCGCGGCATCCCCCGGGCCGCGGCGACAGGTCCAGTCGGCAGGATCCGGCGGGTACGGATCCGTGGCTAGGGTCCAGGAATTCCCCCCTTGGCCGCGCGGCCGCCTCGGCGGCCGCTTGGCCACGCAGGCTGCCCGCGGCCCCGGCGCCGGGGCGGCGCAGCGGCACGCGCGGCCAGCCCTGCGCCGCTGCGGGGGCCAGTTCCGGGCCCGCGCCTCCCGACCCCGGCCCGGCGGACTGCTGGCCGGCTGCGGGCCCCATCCTGTCACCCGGGGCCCCCCCCGGTTTCCGCGGAGGCCTGGAAAAACGCGCGGCCATGCGCACGAACGACAGCGGCAGCTGGGTCAGCAGGGCATCGGCTTCACCGCCGGGCTCGAACTGGCTCAGGCAGAAGCGCACGCCCACGCTGGCCATGCGCTGGCAGAACTGCTGCAGCGGCACGGTGTGGATGAGCGCATCGGGCAGGCGCACGTCGATCACCAGTGCGCTGCCGGGCAGGTCGCGCTGCTGCAGCGATTCCAGCAGCCAATCGGCGAAGGCATCGCGCTGCAGGGTACGCAGTGACTGCGAGACGAACAGGTTCAGCGGCTGGGTGGCGTGGCGGTACAGGTCCAGCAGGCCCATCGCATGTTCCAGCACCTGCTGGTCCAGATCGGCGATGCGTCCAGCCGCTTCGGCCGCCGGAATCACCTGGCCGGCAGTCAGCACCGTGCCATCGGCCTGGCGCAGGCGCAGCAGCAGCTGGTACTGCGCGCTGCCGCCGCCGGCCACCGCCACGATGGGCTGGTAGGCCAGTTCCAGTTGGCCTTCCAGCAGAGCCAGATGTTCCTGCCCGGTCACCGCCTGGCGATGCACGTGGCCGGCCACACCGGCACTGAGCAGTCGCGCCTGCAGGGTGGTGCGTTCAATGGCTTCCAGCGCGCTGGAGGCATCGTCGAAGCCTGGCGACAGCGGCGCATAGCCGACCACGCCACGCAGGTGCACCGATTCATCGTCGCGGATCACGAACGCACGCGCGGACAGCTGCTCGCGCAGTGCAGCGGCGATCGCGTCCAGGCTGTCCTCGTCGGCATCGCGGGCCAGCAGCAGGAAGCTGTTGTCGTTCAGGCGCGCGAGCAGGTGCGGATGGCCGGCCTCGGCCAGACCCTGCCCGGCCTGCACCATCAGCCGTTCGAAGGCGGCGTAGCCGTAGCGCTCGCGCAGGCCGAGCGCGCTGGAGATTTCCACGAAGAAGACGCCGCCGCGGTCGCGGTGGGCCAGCGCCGTGTTGAGCTGCTGCAGGACGTGGTGGCGCGTGGGCAGGCCGGTTTCCGGGTTGCTGGTGGCGGGCGCGCCGCTGGCGCCGGGCAGGGTGGCGGCCTGCGCGCGCGCGCGGCGGATGCGGTTGGCCACGGCCGCGATCAGGTGGCGCGGGCGGATCGGCTTGCTCAGGTAATCGTCGGCGCCACTGTCGAGCACTTCGAACTGGCGTTCCGGGTCGGGGTCGCCGCTGAGGAATACGATCGGCAGCAGCTGCATGCCCGGCTGCTGGCGGGTCATCGCGGTCAGCCGCATGCCGTCCAGGCCCGGCAGGTGCAGGTCCATCAGGATCAGGTCGGGATGCTGGTCGCGGATCGCCTGCTGCACGCCATCGGCGTCGGACAGCACCACCGCCTGCCTGCCGGCGCCCTGCAGCACGCTCTGCGCGACCAGGGCCTGGGCGCGGTCGTCTCCGACAATCAGCCCGCGGTAGGGCGAATCGGCGGACGGCGGCGGCTCGCTGCTGTTGCCCCCAGCCCGTGGCGTATCCAAAGGGCCGGGGGTCCTGAGGCCTCGGCGGGGGGGGGGGGGGGGCCGCCTGCGGCCGCTGGCAGGGGCCCACGTGCCAAGGGGGGGGGGTTTTCTGCGCCCCGGGGCGGCCCGGGGGTTTTGGGGCCCACGATGCCCGGTGCGCCCATTACACAAGCCCCTTCCCGGTACGCGGTTTCCGCACCCGGGCCCCCGCCGCCGCGACCCCCCACGGGCGCGCCGCCAGAAAGCGGCCCCCGGCCAGGTGAGGCCGCACCCCCCAGGCGCCGGGGGGCCGGCCCCCCCCCCCCAAACCCCCCTTTTTTTGCCCCGAGGCGCCCGTGCGGGGTTTCCGGCTGGGGCAGGGCGCGGGACCGGCCCAGGCCTGGGGCCGGCCAGCGGCGGCCGCGGGGGCCCGGGGCCCGCGGGCCCCGGGCAGGGTGGCGGGGGCCGGGCCCCCCCGGACCCGGGGGGGCTGGACCAGTCCCGGGGTCCCCGCCGGGAATTTTCGGGGAAGAACGGGGCCCCAGGCCGCCGATCCCCCCCCCCCGCGGGGGCCGGCGGACGACCCCCGCGGGGAGGACGCCAAAAGGGAGGTGCGCGGAGCCCCCGCCAGGAGAGGTGCCGATCACAACGGTGGGGGCGGTCATCCCCCCGGGGCTGGCGGGTCCCCTACGGCGTGGTGGGTGCCCCCGGGGGCGTGGGGCACGGGGGGCCGCCGTTCCCCCCCCGCCCGTGTTTCTCGGGGCCTGCTGGGTCGCCAGCGGTCCCCGGGCTCCCGCCCGCCCACCCTGGCGTGGTCCCCCTGCCCCGGGCCGCCGCCGCCGGCGTCCCCGCCTGTTACCCCATCGGGCTACCTGGGCCGGGGGGGCGGGGCCCGGCGGGGGGGGGCCCCCACCCGGGGGGGGGGCCTGCGGGCCCCAAAAGGCCCAACCCTGCGGCGCAGTGACCCAGCTGCGCCGGACACGCCGGTCCAGATCGCCGGGGCCAAAGGGGATTGTGGCCACGCGTGGGTCGCCCGGGCCCGCGCCCGACTGGCCCTTTTGGCGCCTGGCGGGGCCCCAAACCGCGCAAGGGCCTGAAACCCCCCGACGGTTCGCCCCGCGGCCGGGACCTGGGAGTACGCC
>NZ_CP180591.1:0-5514 GCF_047782825.1 Stenotrophomonas maltophilia
ATGGATGAAGCTTCCCGTCTTTGCGAAATCGAACGCCTGGGGGTTCTTGATACCCCGCCCGAGCCGGTCTTCGACGCCATCGTCGCTGCCGCGCGCGCGGCCACCGGCATGCCGATGGGGCTCATTTCCATCGTCGCCGAGCACCGGCAGTGGTTCAAGGCCAACATCGGCCTGCCCGATACGCGTGAAACGCCGCGCAACATTTCCTTCTGCACCCACGCCATCGAGCAGGACACGCTGCTGGAAATTCCCGATGCGCACCAGGACCCGCGCTTCGCCAGCAATCCACTGGTCACCGGCGGGCCGCGCATCCGCCACTACGCCGGCATTCCGCTGGGTACTGCGCATGGCGCCCGCATCGGCACGCTGTGCCTGCTGGACACGTTGCCGGGCGTGCTGTCGCCTTCCCAGCGTGAGCTGATGGTGCATCTGGGCCGGGTCACCACCCAGGTGCTGGAACAACGCGCAGCACTGATGCAGAAGGTGGACCAGGCGCAGGCACTGCACCGCGAACTGAAGCGCAGCGAGGATTTCCTGGAACGCACGAACACCGCGGCCAAGGTGGGCGGCTGGGAACTGGACCTGACCAGCAACGAAGTGCGCTGGACGCGCGAAACCAAACAGATCCACGGTGTACGTGCGGCTTACCAACCCACACTGGACAACGCGCTGTCGTTCTACCGCGAGGACAGCCGCGCGATCATCGAGGCATCGGTGCAGCGCTGCGTCGAAGCAGGCACGCCGTGGGAAGTACAGCTGCCGATGACCACCGCCGATGGACGCGCCATCTGGACGCGGGTGGTCGGCAGCCGCCAGCAGGTCGAAGGCCGCCCGCGCCTGGTCGGTGCCATCCAGGACATCACCGATGAGCGCGCCGTGCTGGATGCGCTGGAAGCCAGCGAGGTCCGCTATCGCCGCCTGTTCCATTACAGCCTGGGCCTGATCTGCACGCACACGCTCGATGGCACCCTGACCTCGGTCAATCCGGCGGCAGTGCAGTCGCTGGGCTTCCCGGAAAGCCAGATGGTCGGCCGCAGCCTGTGCGACCTGATGCCGCCCGAGAAACGCGAGGCGTTCAGGGCCTACCTGAAACGGATTGAAGCCAACCACACCGACGCCGGGGTGATCGAACTGATCGCTGCCGATGGCACCCGCCGCTACTGGGCCTACCACAACGTGCTGGACAGCGAAGCGCATCCCCCGTTCGTGCTGGGCCATGCGCAGGACGTGACCGCTCTGCGGCTGCAGGAGGCACGCCTGCGCGAGCTGTCACAGAAGGATCCCCTCACCCTGTGCCACAACCGCCGCTACCTGCACCGCCTCGAGCAACTGGAAGCCGAACCCTGGGCCTGCCTGGTCTGTGGCCCCCCGAAATCACCAAACCCGGCCGCCGGCGACCCCTGGTGGCGCCCCTTTAACCCCGGCGGCGGCCCCGGCCGCATCGCGGCGTGCCTGGGTGGTGATGACCCCGGGAAGCCGCGCGGCGGGTGGTATAACCCCCGGGGAACCCCCACCTCCAGGCCGGGCCGAAACCCCGGGGGAGCGGTCCAACCACCTGCGCGGGCGCCGGCCGCGCCCGCGCGGTGGGCGCCGGGCCCGTTGACGAAGAGGGGCAACGCCCCCCCCGGCGCCAAGGCCAAATGGGGGCCCCAAACCGGGCAGGCGCGGGCACCCGAAGAGGTCAGGGGGGGGGGAAACCGGGGGTTTTTTGGACCCCTTCCCGCGGCGCCGAGGTGTCACCCGGCTCGCCCTGGCACCGGAATGTGAACCCCCCCAGCGAGCGGGCGCCGTAGGGGCGGTGCTCGCGTGCCCTGCCGCCCCGGCCGTGGCATGCGCGGCGGGAAGTGCCACCGGCTCCCAGGCAGCGCACGGCGGGGGCCGCCGAACCCTTTCAGCGCGGGCGCCCCGGCGGCCAGGGGCCGTTCACCGGCCACTCACGTCCGCGGGGGAAAGTGGCGGGCGCCGCCGGGAAACCCACCCGGCCGCACCCCGCGGCCTTTCCCCACGATCACCGCCCCACAGCGCGGCAACCGTAACCGATCGGCGCCCCCGCCGGGGTGGCCCACTGATCCACCCCGCAGTTCAAGGGCCCGGCCCACACGGCCAGGGCCCGGCCCCGCATGCCCTCGGCGGGCGGGACGGGCGGGTTCCAACCGGCGCCACGCGTCCCGACGGGCCGGCCCGGGCCCGGCCGGGCCCAGCCTGGCCGGGGGGGGGGCCGGGGGCCTCCCGCAGGGGCCCGGGCGCTGGGCGGCACCGGTGGACTTGGGGCCGGTGTCGGCCCCGCCGGCGGGGGCCCGTGCGGCCTGCGGGCGGCCGACGGGGCCGCACGGCCCGGTGAGTGCGCCACCATCGCTGCTCCCCCGGGGTTTCTGGGGGGTGCGGGGCCCCAGAGTCGCGCCCGGGCCGAGCCGGTCCCCCGCCGGGGGGTTTCCCGGCCACCCCACCGGCGGCCTGCGCGGGGCGCCCAGCCCGAGCCCGTGGGGCCACCCCTTCGCGGCAGGCCCGGTGCAGGGCCTTTCCCGGGCCCGCGGTAGGGCCGCCCGGGCCCGGGACCCCTTTCCCGGCCGGGGGCGGCCTGCCC
This sequence comes from Stenotrophomonas maltophilia, assembly GCF_047782825.1. Classification (GTDB taxonomy): domain Bacteria; phylum Pseudomonadota; class Gammaproteobacteria; order Xanthomonadales; family Xanthomonadaceae; genus Stenotrophomonas. The sequence continues at coordinate 2,585 of NZ_CP180591.1, forward strand.
CCAGTTCCGGAGGGTGGCCTGCCGAACCCGCCGGGGGACGCCCCGGCGGGGGTTTAAAGGGTTGGGACCGGCGGCGGGCATCCGGTTTGGCGGGCGGGGGCAAAGGGGCCCCAAAGGGTCCCGGGCCCAGGCCCCGTTGCCGTCCTGAGGAACCCGGGTTTCTTTCTCCCTTACCGGCAGGCCGGCCGCGCCGGCCTGTCCGGGCGCGCGGGCACGCGGGGGACCCAAACCCGCAGGACTGATTGGGTTCCCCCCAAAGGCAAGGCCCCCTGGGTTGCGCGGGTGCCGGGCGCGTGGGGGTTTCGGCAACAATGGAAACCGCGTACCGCCGCCCGGCGGCGGTAGGGTGACCCCGGCGCGCGGCCGTTCGGGAAGGTCCGCGGGGCCCCCCCGCACCCGCCCAGCCCGGTGCTGGCCGGCGCAACCCACAACGGCGTTCGCCGGGTACCGGCTCTGGGCAGGCTGCGCAGCAGGCGCACCAGGTCCAGCGCAGGCACCTGGAAAGACGGCTGCATTGCTGCCTGGTAGGCCTGTACTTCCACCATGCCACGCAGCCAGCGGACCGGCAGCGGCACCTTGCGTTCGACGATCGCTTCGTCGCTGGCGCGTAGTTCCAGCGCCTCGCGGCCTACCGACAGGTGCAGGTCCGCACCGTCGCGCACGCGTGCCAGCACCGCACGCATCGGCGCATTGAAGTCGACGTTGGTGGTGCCCTTGCCCAGCACCTCGCCTTCGTAGGCGTCCGGTAGCAGATCCGCACGGATGTAGGCACTGCAGCACGCGGAAAAGCCTTCGAAGCGCAGCAGGCCACCACCGCTGGTGACCACCGGGTCGGCCAGTGCCAGCAGGCGTTCCAGCATGCCCGGCGGGGTGAAGAAGCGGCTGCCGACCACCAGGTGAACGGCAGCCAGCAGCTCGGCGATCAACCGCGGCTGCAGCAGCCGGCCTTCGAAGAAATGCGGGTGGGCCTGGCCATCACTGGTCGCCAGGGCAAGGCGCGGCGCGCTGCCGTCATGCAGCGCCGATGGCTGCAGATAGCGGTAGGTGTGCTGGATGCTGCTCAATCGTGCCTCCGTGGCCGCGCCTTCAGTCCGGCGGACGCGGGTCCCCGGCAAGCGCAGTACAGGATAGCAGGGCCGATTATCAGGCGGACCCGGCCGTGGCCACCTGCCGCACCTGTGCCAGCACCACGTCCTTGCCGGCCGCCGCCGGCATGGCCTTCACCAGGTTGTGCAGCAGCCGCAGATCCTGCTGCTCACCCAGCGCGTCGCTGAGCCGGTGCAGTTCCCGCGCGTCCTGCTTGCCGGTCTGCAGAGCGGCGGCATGCAGATGCAGGTGCAGGCCATGCCCCAGTTCAACCTGCATGCGCAGGCGCCTGACCCGTCTTCGCCAGCGATGCAGCGCCTCGGCATTCCCGCCCACCTCGGCACGCCGGGCGGCCTTGCGCACGCGGCGATGGCTGCGTTGCAGATTCGCACGCAGCGTGCTGCGGCGGACCTGCCGCCGCGACTGCGCGGACAGTGCCGCCTGGACCTGCGCCACGCTGCGCAGCCGCCTGCGGAATCCGGGGTCGCGCTGCAGTGCCTGCTGCAGCAGACGATCGCGCCGCCGTGTGAGTCCGTCGATGATCGTCGGCCAGGCCTCGCCGGCATGTCGGTCCTGCAGCAGGGCCGCAGCCTGCAGCACCACATGCGCATCGCGCAGGTCCGACAGGCTGTCGCCCAGTCGTTGCAGCCGCTGGTCGGTCGCGTCCAGCGCCAGCGCCAGCGCCGTACCCTCCAGCAGGCCCAACAGGGCGCGCAACCGGCGGATCGCCTTGCGCGCTGCATGGATGGACGCATGCGGTGCATGGGCAACCGCTGCCGGCAGCGCCGAAGCGATCAGGCTGCACTCTTCCAATGCCCGCTGCTGCAGGGCCGGGCTAGGATCAGCTGCGGACATCGGGGGCAGCCACGCAGGGGGATGGAGCCCGAGTGTAGCGCCGCACCGGGCCCTTCACGCCGCTTGGCGCAGCCTGCCGGCCCTGCACATGGCCATCACGCCGGGCGGCCCCGGCCGGGACTATGCTCCGCCAGCGCGGGGGGCCGTCGGCACCCACGACCTGCGGTTTCCGCTGTCCCCAACGAGGATTCCACGATGGCGAACGTCTTCCCGCATCTGGGCCTGCTGGCGATCTACAGCCTCGCCCTTCCCGCAACCAGCCTGGCCCAGGACGCATCGATCGGCTTCGGGCAGGCCGACATCAGCACCCAGTCCAGCAGCACGTCACAGACCACGCAGACCACCCAGACCACCACCGGATCGACCCAGGACGACACCTCGGGCAAGGACCAGGGCGACTCGAACTTCGGTAATTTCGGCTCGACGAGTACCGAGACCAACAGCAGTGGCAGTTCGCATTCCGAATCGCGCAGCCACAGTTCAGGCGTCGACATCGAGATCGGCCGCCGTGACGACAGCGGCGACGACTGGGGCAATGACGGTCATCACGGCGGCTGGTCGGTGCGCGACAGCGATATGTTCGGCGACTGGACCCTGGGCCAGGAGAGCGGCAACAGCTGCACCATCACCCTGAAGGACAGCCAGTGGTTTGGTGGCTACGGCGCATGGGTGCCGGCCGGCTGCCCGGATGATTTCTTCTCGGTCAACCGCTGGCTGCTGTCGGGCAGCCAACTGCTGCTGACCGATACCAACAACAAGGTGATCGGCCGCTTCCGCCCGTCCGGCGGTGGGCGCTGGTCGGGCCGCCGCGAATCGGATGGCGCACGCCTGTACCTCAACCCCCGCGGCCACTGACCGCTGCAGTGCCGGCGTGACGCCCGCCGCCGCGGACCTCACGCCGGCATCACCGGAAAACGCAGGACGCTAACAATTGCCCCCTTAGCGTGGACCCTGCAACGCCCTTCCTGATCGACGCCTGCGCGCCTGCC